>NZ_JAGGPN010000008.1 GCF_018613795.1 Arthrobacter sp. ISL-65 | reverse complement strand
CACAGACACTTGAGGCCCCTCCACCAGGGCCTCAAGTGTCCGTCGCGCTGTTTCAGGAACGGGATGCCACGCCCGGCGGCAGAAACCGCCTGCCGTTGACGCGCTCCGAGGCTCCCACCCTGTCGAGGTAGGGGGTGATTCCGCCCAGGAACATCGGCCAGCCGGCGCCCAGGATCATGCACAGGTCGATGTCCTGGGGCCCGGCCACCACGCCCTCTTCGAGCATCAGTCCAATTTCTTCGGCAAGGGCGTCCTGGGTCCGGCGCAGCACTTCCTCTGCGGTAGACGGAGTGCTGCCAAAGGACATCAGCGCAGAGCTGGCGGCCGGAATCTCCTGCCCGCCGTCCGCTGCCGTGGACCACAGGGATCCGATCTTGTTGTCGACGAGTTTCTGCAGGTTCTGCGAGACCGGGAAGCGGTCGCCGAAGGCCGCATGCAGGGATTCCTGTACGTGCTGGGCAACCGGCAAACCCACCATGGCGAGGAGGGTGAACGGCGTCATGGGGAGACCCATGGGGCGCAGCGCGGCATCCGCAACGTCGGCCGGCGTGCCCTCGTCGAAGGCGGCTGTGACTTCGCCCATGAGCCGCAGCAGGATGCGGTTGACCACGAATGCGGGGGCGTCCTTGACCAGGACGGCGGTCTTTTTCAAGCCCTTGGCGAGTTCGAAGGCGGTGGCGAGCACGGCGTCGTCGGTCTTCGGCGCCCGGACGATTTCCAGCAGCGGCATGACGGCCACGGGATTGAAGAAATGGAAGCCCACGAGCCGCTCGGGGTACTGCAGGTCCGCGGCCATGGCGGTCACGGACAGCGAGGACGTGTTCGTCGCGAGGATGCACTCCGGTGACACGATGGCCTCGAGCTCGGCAAACACCTGCTTCTTGACGTTCAGTTCCTCGAACACCGCCTCAATGACAAAGTCGGCGTCCGCAAACGTTTCCTTGGATACGGACCCCGTCACGAGCGACTTGGCCTTGGTGGCAGCGTCCGTGCCCAGCCGGCCTTTCGCCACCAGCTTGTCCACTTCGTTGTGGACATAGCCAATGCCCTTGTCCACGCGGTCCTGGTCGATGTCGGTTAGAACCACAGGGATCCCAAGCTGGCGCGCGAACAGCAGGGCGAGTTGGCTGGCCATGAGGCCAGCGCCCACCACACCGATCTTCGTAACGGGCCGGGCGAGCTCGCGGCCGGGGGCGCCTGCGGGCCGCTTGGCCCGTTTCTGCACGAGGTCCAGGAAAGCGTAGACGGTTGCACGGAACTCGTCGGTCTGCATGAGGCCGGCCAGCGTTTCGCATTCGAGCGCGGCGGACTCCGCCTGGGCCATGGTGCGGTTAACCGCCATGATGTTCAGCACCTCGGCCGGTGCCGGGGAGGCGTTGGATGTTTTGGTTTCGACGTAGGCGCGGCCGGCGGCCACGGCGTCCGCCCAGCGGGCGGCAACAGCGGGGTCGGCGGGATCGACGGCCGCGGGCCGTTCGGGTGTTGCGCCGGCGACGACGCGCGCAGCCCAGGCGACCGACTGCGCCAGGAAGTCCTCCGGCTCGAACAGCGCATCGGCGATGCCGAGCTGGAAGGCTTCGGGGCCGGACAGCGTGCGGTTATTGTTCAGTGCGTTCTCGATCATCACCTTCACCGCATTCTCCGGGCCGATGAGCCGCGGCAGCAGGTAAACGCCGCCCCACCCGGGCACGAGCCCCAGGAAGGCCTCCGGAAGAGCCAGCGCTCCAGCGCGGGTGGACACCGTGCGGTAGGTGGACTGCAGGGCGATCTCCAGGCCGCCGCCAAGGGCCACGCCGTTGATGAAGGCGAAGCTGGGAACGCCCAGGTTGGCCAGCGTGGAGTAGACATCATGTCCCAGCTGGGCCATCCACAGGCCATGCTCCCGCTGCTGCAGCTTCGTGACCGCGGACAGATCGGCCCCGGCAACGAAGAAGTTCGGCTTACCCGTCACGGCTACCGCCGCGATCTCGCCCGTGGCCGCCCGCTCGCGCAGCCCTTCGAGGACGCCGCCCAATTCAACGAGGGTGTTGGGGCCAAGCGTCGTGGGCCTGGAGTGGTCCAGCCCGTTGTCCAGCGTGATCAGGGCGAGGACGCCCGGGCTGGCCTTGCCGTCGGTGGCGGGAAGTTCAATATCCTGCACGGAGGCATGAGTGACCGCCTCATCCGGAAAGAGATCGGCAAGCTTGCGGAAATCTGCGGCGCTCATTCTGTGGCTCCTCATTGAGACGGGATGCCTAGGCCGGACGGCCGGGACCGGGCATCAGTAAACCCAACGTTACTCGTGAGTAACATTGGCTGCAACCGGCGCCGGTACTTGATTCGGCCCGGTACCTGGTTCGGCGCCGGTATTGGCTCGGTACATGCGGGCCGGATCAAAAATCCTTTTGATCCACTCGAGAACGAAAACTAGGTAGCAGCTCAGGGCGTTCCCAGCTCTGAGAACGCCCTGAGCTGCCACCTAGTTGGGCACTTAGGTGGAGCGAAAAGCCCAAACCGCGGCCAGCACCGCCGTCGCACGCGGCGCGCCACCGTCCCCGCCCTGATGCGGCTAAGCCGTCCTAAGCGGAGGCTTCCTTTGGCTCCCTGGCTTCCTTGGGCGGAAGCGGCTGGGGGTTGAGGAATGCCGCGGTGATCAGCGGCGCCACCAGTCCCACCTGCCACGGTCGGGCACCCAGCCCGCGCAGGTCGTCGGCGACGGCGGCCTCGGTGATGTCCTCCGGCGGCCGCCACGCGACGCGGCGAAGGTAGTCCGGGGTCAGCAGGTTTTCGAGCGGGAGCTTGAGTTCGTCCGCCTTCTCCTGCAGCAGTGGCCTGGCGGTCTGCAGCCTCTCGGCCGCGGGAAGGTCGCGGTCGGCCCAGACCCGCGGCGGTGGCGGGGCGTTGGTGGGCAGGTGGAGCGGGGGAAGGTCTTCGAGGGCCCGGGCCGCAGCGATGCACCGAAGCCAGCGGGGGGCCTCCCGCTGGGCGGCCCTGCCGTGGAATCCCTTGGTGCCGAGCAGTTGCGGTACCGTCGTCGGCATCGCCTTGGCTGCGGCGACGAGGGCAGAATCGGGGATGAGCCGTCCCGGGGCGACATCGCGCTTTTGGGCCAGGGCGTCGCGTTCCAGCCACAGCTCCCGCACCGCGGCGAGCTGGCGGCGGTCCCTGATCTGGTGGAGTCCGGATGTCTTGCGCCAGGGGTCAACCCTGGGTGCTGCGAGCCCGGCGGACAGGATCGCGGCGAACTCCTGCTCGGCGTACTCGAGTTTTCCGTCCGCTTCGAGGAGTTCGATGAGTTCCTCGCGCAGTTCGGTCAGGACTTCGACGTCGAGCGCGGCGTACCGTAGCCAGGGCTCCGGCAGGGGCCGGGTGGACCAGTCGGCTGCCGAGTGTTCCTTGGCGAGTCCGAAACCGAGCAGCTGCTCGATCACGGCAGCGAGGCCGACGCGGGGAAGGCCTGCCAGACGTGCTGCGAGTTCAGTGTCGAAAAGCTTGTCCGGCCACATACCCAGCTCGGACAGGCAGGGCAGGTCCTGGCTGGCGGCGTGCAGGATCCATTCGACGCCCCGCAGGGCATCGTTAATGATGCGCAGGTCCCCGAATGGCTCGGGATCGATCAGCCATGTTCCGGAACCTTCCCGGCGAATCTGGACGAGGAACGCGCGCTGCCCGTAGCGGAAGCCTGAGGCGCGTTCTGCATCAACACCGGCCGGGCCCGTGCCCGCGGCGATCGCGGCGGCGCAGCGTTCCAGCCCCGCCTGGGTTTCAATGACCAGAGGGACGCCGTCGCGGGGGGATTCGAGATCGATGACAACGGGGACCAGGCTGTCAAAGCCTTCCACCGTTATATGGGCTGTGGTTTCAGCAGCCGGAGCGCCGGCTGTGGTGTTATCCGAATTTTGAGCGGTCATGATGTCCCTAGTTTACCGGCAGCAGGGCCAAGGGCCGTTCCGGGCCGGCACGCGCCGCCGTCGGAAGCGACGGCGGCGCGGTGTTAATGCCACAGCGCCATATTCCGGAGCCCAGCTGAAGAGTGCCCAGGTTAAGAAGTCTCAGGCGAAGAGGCCTTCCCCGATGAAGCCGCCCTGCTTGACGCCCGGCGGCACGGCGAAGAGACCGGAACCCGTGTGCTTGAGGTATTCCAGGGCCAGGACGTCCTCCTTGGCCATGCTCATCTGCATGGGCACGTAGTGCGTACGCGGGTCCTTGACGAAGGCAATGAAGAACAGCCCGGCATCGAGGTGGCCCAGGCCGTCAGAACCGTCGGTGTAGTTGTATCCGCGGCGGAGCATTCGCACACCGTCGTTCTGGTCTGCGTGGGCCAGCCGGACGTGGGAGTCCATGGCGATGAGGGGCTCGCCGTCGTTGCCCTTGATGGCGAAGTCGGGGGCTGTGAACTCCTTGCCGCCCGACAGGGGTGCGCCTTCTCCCTTGGTCCGGCCGATCAGGCCTTCCTGTTCGCGGAGCGAGGTGCGGTCCCAGATTTCGATGTGCATCCGGATGCGCCGCGCCACCAGGTAGCTGCCGCCCTCCATCCACGCTTCGCCTGTACGGGATCCGGCGCCGGCCCACACATGCTCGTCGAGCAGGGCGGTGTCCTCGGCCTTGAGGTTGTTGGTCCCGTCCTTGAAACCGAAGAGGTTGCGGGGCGTCTGCTGCGCCCGCGACGTCGACGAGGTGCGGCCGAATCCCAGCTGGGACCAGCGGACACGGGCCTTGCCGAAGCCAAGCCGGGCCAGGTTGCGGATGGCGTGCACGGCCACCTGGGGGTCGTCGGCGCATGCCTGCACCACGATGTCGCCGCCCGTGCGGGCGGGCTCCAAGGCGTCGCCGGGGAAGTGCGGCAGATCGGTCAGGGCATCGGGCCGCTTCCCGTCGAGGCCGAAGCGGGTTTTGCCGTCCTTCTCGAACAGGGAAGCGCCGAAGCCAAATGTGAGGGTGAGCCGGCCGGCGTCGAGGTCCAGGGCTTCCCCGGTGTCCTCCGGCGGGGCGTCATACGGGCCATCGACGGCGCCGGTGGCTCCGGTGGTCCGGCCGGCGGTCATGGCGTCCGCGGCGGCGGTCCAGTCCTTGAGGAGTTCGATGAGTGCCGCACGGTCGTCGGTGGTGACGTCGAAGGCCGCCATGTGCAGGCGGTCCTGCGCAGCCGTGGTGATCCCCGCCTGCCGGTCGCCGAAGAAGGGGACGACGGAATCGTTGGCAGCCGGCGGCGCTGCTGCAGCCGCGATGGCGTCATGACCGAGCAGGCCGGCGGCGATTCCCGCCACCGCTCCCGCGCCGCCCACGCCGGCGAGTCCCAGAAGTCCGCGTCGGGACAACCGGCGGCTGACGCCGTCGGACGTCTCCGGCGACGCTCCGGAGCCGTTGGGTTGCGCGTTGGCAGGCGGCTGCTGGTCGCCGCCGAAGGGGCAGCCGCTCACAGCACCACTGCCGCGGTGAGCTTGGACAGCGGCTCGCCGAGGGCGTCCACCAGGGCGCTGAGCTGCTGGACCTCGTCCTTGCTCAGCTCGTTGTAGTAGGCAAAGCCGTCGCCCTTGGCGTGCTTCTCCAGCTCAGCCTGGAGGGCGCTGAACTTGGCGTCGAGGTCCTTGGCCAGGGCGGAGTCCTTCTGCTGTAGGGCGGGCTTGAGGTTTTCGAACGCGATCCGGGCGCCGTCCACGTTGGCCTGGAAGTCCCAGAGATCGGTGTGCGACCAGATCTCTTCCTCGCCGGTGACCTTGCCGCGGGCCACCTCGTCCAGCAGTTCCTTCGCGCCGTTGCCGAGCTTGTCCGCGCTGAGCTCCACGCTTCGGGTGCGGGTACTGAGTTCCGCCGTGTCGGCCACCAGCTGCTTGGCGATTGCGCCACGCTCGGCCGCGGTCAGTGCCTTGTATCCGGCCGGCGGGAACAGGTCCTTTTCGGCACGGTGCCAGCCGGTCCACTTCTGCCCCGGTTCGAGGTCCGCCTCACGGGCATCGAGCCTGGGATCGAGATCCCCGAAGGATTCAGCCACGGGTTCGATCCGTTCCCAGTGCATGCGGGTGGCAGCGTAGAGGTTCTTGGCCTTAGCTGCGTCGCCTGCAGCGTATGCGGCGGCGAATTCCTTGGTTCCGGCCACCAACTGCTCGGTCTGGTCCTTGACGTAGGCCGTGTACTGGCTGACTCCGGTGTCCACGAGCTTCTGGAGGTCGGCGTCCACGGTGGCCTGCTTGCCGGAGTCCTTGACGTTGAAGTCCGCGCGGATGCCGTCACCCTTCATCCCCGGCTTGCAGGCGGTGATGTATTTGCCCGCCGGCGCGGTGAGCACCAGGTTGCGGGTGATCCCGGGGCCGATGTTCTCCACTTCGGCCACGATCCGCAGGCCGTCTTCGGCGAGCACGTAGAACTCGGTGACCTCGGCGCCGTCGTTCTTAACGGCGAAGGTGAGGTTCCCGCTGGGGGCATTAACTGTGGAGACCTTGCACTCGGCATCGGTACTGGTGACCTGGATGGGCCCGTCGGTGGTGCCCGATGCGTTGGCGCTGGCGTTGTCGGTGCAGGATGCGAGGGCCAGCGGGAGGACTGCGGTGGCTGCCACGACGGCGAGGCGGGCACCGGCAGTCCGGCGGGTTTTGGGCGAGGTGAAGGCGGACATGTGAATTCCTTGGGGGTGTTGGGGGTGCAGCGGGGATGTGGGGGTGCAGCGGGGATGTTGGGGTGCGGCGTTTGGTTTGGGGGCGGGGCTGCCGGTTATGAGGCCACGGCGACAGCTGCGGCAGGGGCCTCCGCCGGCCGGAGCGGCGGGCGGAAGCTGGCGCGAAGGTAGAAGAACATGACGGGGACGGCGTACAGGACCCAGGCGGCTGCTTCCAGCCATGTCGTGGCGGGGGAGAAGTTCAGGGTCCCCTTCAGCAGGGTGCCGTACCAGGACGACGCCGGGACGGCGCCTGAGACGTCGAAGGCGAGGCTGTGCAGCCCCGGCAGGATGCCGGCCTCCTGCAGGTCGTGGACGCCGTAGGCGAGGACGCCGCCGGCGATGACCACCAGGGCGACGCCGGTCCAGGTGAAGAAGCGGGACAGGTTGACCTTCAGGGCGCCACGGTGCAGGAGGTAACCGAGCCCGGCAGCCACGGCGAGGCCCAGGAGGGCGCCGAACAGAGGGGTTCCGGATTCTCCGCTGGCCTGGGCTGCGGCCCACAGAAACAGTGCCGTCTCCAGGCCTTCCCGCCCGACGGCCAAAGCCGCAACAAGCACCAGGCCCCAGGCGGCGCCGTCGGCCACGCCGTCGACGCGGGAGCGCAGTTCGCTGCCGAGCGTGCGGGCGGTGCGCGCCATCCAGAAGACCATCCAGGTGACCAGCCCGACGGCGATGATGGAAAGGCCTCCGCCGATGGCTTCCTGCGCTTCGAAGGTCAGGCCGCGCGGGCCGAAGGTCAGCAGGGCGCCGAAGCCGACGGACACGGCGACAGCGATTCCAACGCCCGCCCACAGCCGCGGGAGCAGCGCGCGCCGGCCACTCTTGGTGAGGTAGGCCATCAGCAGGACGACGATGAGCGTCGCCTCGAGGCCCTCCCGGAGGCCGATGAGGAAGTTGGCTGTCATGTAAAGCACCTTCTGCCAGGGGGAGCCCGTCTTAGGCTCACCTAAGCACGGGACTTTACACGGCGAAGGCGATTAGGCAAAAGAATCGTGCCGTAATTGCTGTGGAAATTACTCCACCGGTTTGGGCGCCGTTTGGGCGGTGCCGGTTTGGTGGAGGCAGTTTAGTTGCGGCGCCTGCGTGGGAGCGCGGAGACGCCCTCGGGCAGCGGCGGGAGGCCGGCGAAGGTGCACACCATGTCAGACCACGCCTCGAGGTGCGCCTGGACGTCGGCGCCTGCCGGGGTCCACGAGGCACGAAGTTCAATGTCGATCGAGGCGGGCCGGTCCGCCAGCGTTCCGAAGCTTTCGGACAGCACACGCGTGGCGGTGCCGCCGGCCGCACGGTAGGGGGCATGGTGGGTTTCGAGGGCTTCCACGAGCCATGTCCACGCCACCGACCCCAGCATTTCATCGTTGCCCATCTCGGCGTCGAGCTGGGCCCGGATATAGGTCACGATCCGGAATTCGCCATCCCACACCGCGGAGCCGTCGGGGTCGTGCAGCAGGATGAAGCGCCCGGTGGCGAGCTCCTCGCCGTCGTCGTCGGCATCACCCCCGGCGGCGGCGGACCGGGCCAGCGCCATGGCCGCCGGCCCGTGAACCGGCGAGCGGTCCTTAACGCCGCTGGGAACGATGACCTCGGCGCCGAGGGCCACGGCGAATGGCGCCAGCCGGGCGGGCGCCGGGATCTCGTCGAGGCGCAGTTCGCTGCGGCAGCGTGCTTTGCGGAGCGTTCCCAGCGCATACAGAAAATCCGCGGGAACCTGGGCAAGTGCGTTCACAATCGCAGGGTACGCAATGGAAACCGCCAATTCCGGCAGGCTCGCCGCCTGCTTACGCAATCCCGCGCATGTTAGTGCGCTGCCGCGGGCGAGGTCCCGTGCCGGGCGAGTTCGTCCCTGATGGCTGCCACGAAGGCATCGACGTCCTCCTCGCTGGTGTCGAAGGAACACATCCAGCGGACCTCGCGGGTGGCTTCATTCCAGTCATAGAAGCGGAAGGACTCCCGGAGCCTGTCCGCCACGCCTGCCGGCAAAACCGCAAAGACGCCGTTGGACTCCGTTTTCTGCGTGGGTTCCACGCCGTCAATGTCATCCACCGCTGCGCGCAGCTTCGCGGCCATGGCGTTCGCGTGGCCGGCTGAACGGAGCCACAGGTCACCTTCGAGCAGGGCGATGAACTGCGCGGACATGAACCGCATCTTGGAGGCCAGCTGCATGTTCATTTTGCGCAGGAACAGCAGCCCGTGGGCGGCGTCGGGGTTCAGTGCCACCACCAGCTCGCCGAACAGCAGCCCGTTCTTGGTTCCGCCGAACGACAGGATGTCCACGCCGGCGTCGCGGGTGAAGGCCCGCAGCGGAACGCCAAGGTGCGCCGCGGCGTTGGCCAGCCGCGCGCCGTCCATGTGCAGCTTCATGCCTTTGGCGTGAACGTGCTCGGCGATCGCCCGGACTTCATCCACCGTGTAGCAGGTGCCCAGTTCAGTGGTCTGGGTGATGGAGACGGCCAGCGGCTGCGCGCGGTGCTCGTCGCCCCAGCCCCACGCTTCGCGGTCGATGAGCTCCGGCGTCAGCTTGCCGTCCGGGGTGTGCACCTGCAGCAGCTTTATGCCGCCCACACGCTCCGGGGCGCCGTTCTCATCCATGTTGATGTGTGCCGTGGACGCGCACACCACCGCGCCCCAGCGCGGGAGGAGGGACTGCAGGGACAGGACGTTGGCGCCCGTGCCGTTGAAGACCGGGAAGCATTCGATACCCGGCCCGAAGTGCTCCTCCATCAGCTCCTGCAGGCGGGCCGTGTAGGCGTCTTCGCCATAGGAGACCTGGTGCCCCTCGTTGGCGGCGGCCAGCGCGGCCAGCACCTCGGGGTGCACCCCTGAGTAGTTGTCCGAGGCAAAGCCGCGGACCGACGCGTCGTGCAGCCTGGACATGGTGCCGCTGCCGGCAGTTTCAACAGTTGTTGTCATCTCTTTGGTCACGCTTTCAGTCTAGGTAGTTGCGGCGCTCTGCGTACTTGCAGCGCCGGCGGGCACCGGGGCCAGCAGCAGCCGCTGCCCGTTCAGCTCCGCGGCGGGCTGGCTAAAGAGTCCGACGGCGGCCGCGGCCAGCTGCTCGACGTCCGTGTAGCCGGGAAACTTCCGTTCGGGCTGACTGCTGCGCATGCTCGCGTCCACCAGCGCCTTCACCACGAAAACGACGGCGGCACTGTGCTGGCCGTCGCGGGCCGGGTCTTCGGGCCCTTGGGCGTCCTGGCGGAAGCCCTCGGCCACTGCCATGGTCCACGCTTCAGCGGCGGCCTTGGCCGCCACGTAGCTGGCGACGCCGGCGGCGGGACTGCCCACCGCCGTCGAGGACACCATGGCAAAACGCCCGCAGGGCGAGGCGGCGAGGTCGTCGTAGAAGACCCGGGAGACGTTCCGGAGCGTCGTGACGGCGCTGCGTTCCAGGAAATCCCAGTCCTCATCGGTCTGGCTGGTGATGCCCTGCGCGCCGCGCCAGCCACCCACGAGGTGGATGACGCCGTCGATCCTTCCGGCGGTGCGGGCGAGCTCTTGCTGCAGCTCCCGCACTGCGGCGAGGTCGGCGAGGTCGCACACGAGCGGCGTGGCGCCGCCCCCGGTTTCCGCGGCCTCCTCGATGCGCGCCTTGTCCGAACCCACCGTGAAGACGGCAAAGCCGGCCTGCAGCAGTGCACGGGCCGCCGCGATCCCTGAAGGTGAGCTGCCGCCCGTGACCAGCACGCGCAGTGGCCTGCCGTCTGTCATGCTGCCATCGCGGCCGGGCTGCCCGCCGCCAGGGCAGGGTCGGAGGAGCCGGTAATGCCTGCGGTGGATTCGATAACGGGGCGCATCTTCTTTTCCAGGGCCTCGTAGAACATGGACAGCGGGAACTCGTCGTCCAGGACCTGATCGGTAAGGCCCCGGGGCGGCCCGTCGAGAGGGAGGGCGCCTGGTCCCTTCGCCCACACTGATGCCGGGTTCGGCGTGACGGTGCCCGAGATCAGCTCATAGGCCGCCAGCCAGTGGGCGGTCTTGGGCCGGTCGATGGAGCGCCAGTAGAGCTCTTCGATCCGGGCACCCAGCTCCATGACGACGCCGGCGACATGTTCCCAGTCGATGGTCAGGCGGCTGTCGGTCCAGTGAAGGACGCGGTGCTGGTGCAGCCACGCGAAGAGCAGCTGGCCGCCGAGCCCGTCATAGTTGCGCACGCGGCTGCCGGTGATGGCGAACCGGAAGATGCGGTCGAAAATGACGGCGTACTGCACGAGTTTGGCATGCCGGCGGGCTTCCGGGTCCGCTGCTTCGTCCTTTTCGATCGTCACGGATTCCCGGAAGGCCGTCAGGTCGCAGCGCAGCTCCTCGAGGGAGTACAGGAAGAACGGCATCCGCTGCTTGATCATGAAGGGATCGAACGGCAGGTCCCCGCGCATGTGCGTGCGGTCATGGATCAGGTCCCACATGACAAAGGTCTTTTCGGTGAGTTCCTGGTCCTCGAGGAGTTCAGCGGCTCCCGCCGGCAGCTCCAGCGAAGTGATGTCGGCCGCGGCCCGGAGGACGCGGCGGAAGCGTGCCGCTTCCCGGTCCGCGAAAATGGCGCCCCAGGTGAACCGGGGCGTCGCGCGCACCCCCACCGTTTCGGGGAACAGCACAGCGGAGTTGGTGTCGTACCCTGGGGTGAAGTCAATGAACCGGATGGGCACGAACAGGCGGTTCGAGTAGTCGCCCTCTTCCAGGCCTGCAATGAAGTCCGGCCACACGACGTCGATGAGGACGGCCTCCACGAGCCTGCCGCTGCTTCCGTTCTGCGTGTACATGGGGAAGACCACCAGGTGCTGCAGGCCGTTCTCGCGGTCCGCCTGCGGCTGGAACGCCAGCAGGGAGTCCAGGAAATCCGGCACGCCGAACCCGCCCTCGGCCCAGCGGCCAAAGTCGCGGCACACCAGGTCCAGGTACAGGGCGTCGTGGGGGAACGCCGTTGCCAGCGCCTCGACGGCGCTGACAAGGGCTTCGACGTGGCCGTGCGCTGCCGTATGGGCAGCCTGGTCGGGGATGGAGCCGTCCTGCACCTGCAGGTCCCGCAGGGCAATGGCCGCGGCCTTGAGGCGCTGCCATTCAGGGTGTTCCGCGGAGATTCGGGCTGGTGCTGTGTGTACGGTTACGGTCATCGCTGGCCTCGCCTTTCTGGTTACCTGAGCTTCTACGGCGAGCGTAGCAAGCAGACAGGATTCCTAATCGATCAAAGGCGTGAGCATAAGAAACTGTAGGGCTCGGGGCCGTCGGAAGAACCGCTAGGCGCAGCGCCGGGCAATCTTAGGCCTGGGTGTCGTCGGCGGCCGGAACCAGCTTCAGTGAGATGGAGTTGATGCAGTAACGCTGGTCCGTTGGAGTCCCGTAGCCCTCACCCTCGAAGACGTGCCCGAGGTGCGAGTCGCAGTTGGCGCACCGCACCTCGACGCGTTCCATGCCCAGGGTCCGGTCGTGGATGTACCGCACCCGTTCTTCGGCCAGGGGCGCCCAGAATGACGGCCAGCCGCAGTGCGAATCGAACTTCTCCTTGCTGGTGAAGAGCTCGGTCCCGCACGCGCGGCAGTTGTAGGCGCCGGCGGTGTGGGTGTCCCAGTATTCGCCGGTGTAAGGGCGTTCCGTGCCGGCCTGGCGCAGCACGTGGTATTCCTCCGGCGTCAGTTCGTGGCGCCAGTCGTCGTCGGACCGGCCGGCGGCAGGAGATGCTTCGCCGGCGGTGTTGGTCAGGTCGGATTTCTCAGGAGTGCTCATAACCGGACCAACGCTCAGGAGTCCCCGATAAATCCCGAGCCCGCATATAGATGCAGCACCGGGAGGCCCAGCTTGTCCTGCGCCCGGTTGGCCCAGTCGGTATGAAAGGTGTCCGAAACGGCATGCGGCCTGGTGATCACGACGGCCTGGGCGGCGCCAAGCTCCTTGACTTTGGCCACGAGACCGTTGACGGCGCCGCCGGCCACCACCTCGCCTGCAACACCGCCGCCGATGCCTTCCAGTGCGCTGACCGAGGTGGCCAGCGTGGCGTCTGCCGCTGCCCGTTCCTCCGTGGGGTCCGGGGAATGGGCCGTCAGCTCGCGGAAAGCCTTGGCAATGTCCAGCATCGAAAGGTTCTCGAGGAAGTCCACCAGCAGATGCCGTTCCGTATTGGCCGGCACCAGCACAACCAGGGGCGCGTCACCTCCGTCCACCAGGCGTTCGATGTTCACGCGGTCGTCCGCACCCAGCGGCTCTTCAGTCAGAATGACGATTGGATCGCTCATGGCATCAGCCTAGTCCCGCCCGCCAGTGCCCGCATGTATTTGGCACGCATGCATTTGGCCCCCCTTGCATTCGGCCGTAAATGTGCCGGAAGGGGCCGGATCCGTCAAGATGGGTGGCATGGATTCCGCGCAGGCTGCTTTGACACCCCCGTCCACTACCCAGGGCAATGCGATGCCCCTGAAGGCGAAGTGGACCCTCGGGGGAATCATTGCCGGCGGTACGGCCGCTGCCCTGCTCGGTGCCGGATCATCAGCCCTCGCGCTCTACTTTGCCCGCCGCGTCCTCACCCCAGCCCGCGTGCGGGCGGCGGACCAGGAAGTCCTGGCGGTCATCCGGGAGGGCAGGGAACTGCAGGTCATCCTCGCGGCCACGCCGGAGACAACACACGATGGAACGTACAGCCTCTTCTTCGACGCCGGTGCCGGGCATGCCCGGATTGGCAGGATCCTGTCCTATTCCCCGGCCGAGCGCACCGTGCTGCGTGAGGTGGAGGCTGTCTACAGCGGCAACCTGGCAACCGCAGGGCGCGCCTGGTGGGGAGGCGCCACGTACCAGCACCCCTCGGACGTGGGCCTGGCGGCCGAAGACGTCGGCATTGACGTTGAGGGCGGAAATGCCCCTGGCTGGCTGATCCCTGGTGATGCCGGCGCCGAAACCTGGGCCATCATGGTCCACGGGCGCGGGGCAACCCGGCAGGAGTGCCTCCGTGGAGCGCGGGTGGCCCACGGACTCGGACTGCCCAATCTCCTGGTTTCCTATCGGAACGACGGCCTGGCACCGGCAGCATTCGACGGCAGGTACGGGCTGGGTTCCACGGAGTGGCGGGACATCGACGCTGCCATCGCCTTTGCCCTCGCCCGCGGTGCCCGGGAAGTCGTGCTTTTCGGCTGGTCCATGGGAGGGGCCATCTGCCTGCAGACGGCGGACCTCTCGGAGCACCGGCATGTCATCCGGGCCATGGTCTTGGACGCGCCGGTCATCGACTGGGTCAACGTGCTGGCCCACCACGCGGAGCTTAACCGGATCCCGTCGGCCGTTGGCCGGTACGGCCAGCTGATGATGGGGCACAAGGTGGGCCGCAGGCTCACCGGGCTCGCTGCACCCGTGGACCTGAAATCCATGGATTGGGTGTCGCGTGCCGTTGAACTCAGGACGCCGACGCTCATCATCCACAGCGTGGACGACGAATACGTTCCCTACCAGCCCTCGGCCCTGCTCGCCGAAAAGAACCCGGAAATGGTCACGTTCGAGCCGTTCGAGGGGGCGCGGCATGCCAAGGAGTGGAATGCCGATCCGGTCCGCTGGGAAGGGCTGGTCCGGGCGTGGCTGCAGCAGCAGTTGGCACCGCGCCGCAATCCCGGCCAGCCGGAACCGGTTCAGCCTGCCTGAGAGCCTGTTCCGATCGCGGCCGTGACGGCCTTGGTGAGGCGCACTAGGTCGCGGGGATCCAGTTCGATGTCCAGGCCGCGTCGGCCGCCGGACACCAGGATGGTGTCCAGGGTGAGGGCGGTTTCGTCGATGACCGTGGGGGAGGGCTGCCGCTGTCCCAGGGGCGAAATTCCGCCCAGGACGTAGCCGGTGCGCCGTTCAGCCGCGGCCGGGTCCGCCATGGCGGCCTTCTTGCTGCCCAGCGCCGCAGCTATCGCTTTGAGGTCCAGGCTTCCGCTGACAGGCACGACGCCGACCGCCAGTTTGCCGTCGACCTCCACCATGAGCGTCTTGAAGACCCTTGCCGGATCGATCCCCAGGACCTCGGCTGCCTCCATGCCGTAACTGGCCGCGGCCGGATCGTGGCTGTATGGGTGCAGGTTAAAGGAAACGCCTGCCGCAGCCAGTACGGCTGTGGCAGGCGTTCCCTGCGACGTGTTCTTGCGCGCCACCCGGGGTCCGGTTCCTAGGCGTGGAGCCGGGCCGCGGCGGCTACCTTGCGCTTGATGCGCCCGAGCATCGCGGTCATGCCGCGCATGCGCAGCGGCGTGATGGCGCGGGTCAGGCCGAGCAGTTCCGGCATGTCGTCGGGAACAGCCAGGATCTCCTCGGCGGTGAGGCCGTCCAGTCCTTCGTGGAGCACTCCGGCGAAACCACGGGTGGTGGGGGCCTCCGGCGGCGCCTTGAAGAACAGCCGGAAGGCGGGGGACCCGCCGTCGTTCTTTTCCGTCTCAATGGTAAGGAAAAGAGGCGACTGGCATTCCACCACCTGCTCGAGCAGCTCAGGGTGGTCGTTCAGGCGCGCCGGAAGCTCCGGCAGGCCGCGGGAGAACTCCAGCAGGAGCTGCAGCCGTTCGGGCTCGCTCAGTGCTTGGAAGTCGTCGACAATCTCCGCCAGGGCGGTGGGAAGTGCTTGAGTACTCATCACTTCCAGCTTACGCAGGTTGTCCCCGTCCGCCGCTTTTTTACGGATGATTTACCTAGCGGCAACTGCCGGTACCGAGCCGCGTTCCGCGCCCTTGGCAATCGGCACGCGCACGGCGTTGCCCCATTCCGTCCAGGAGCCGTCGTAGTTGCGGACGGTTTCGAAGCCCAGGAGGAACTTCAGCGCGAACCAGGTGTGGCTGGAACGTTCGCCGATGCGGCAGTAGGCCACGACGTCGTCGCCCTCGGCCAGACCGGCTTCGCCGAGGTACAACGCCTCAAGCTCGGCGCGGCTGCGGTAGGTGCCGTCCTCTGCTGCTGCCCGCGCCCACGGGATTGAGGCCGCGGTGGGAATGTGGCCGCCGCGCAGCGCACCTTCCTCGGGGTAGGCCGGCATGTGGGTGCGCTGGCCGGTGTACTCCTCGGGGGAGCGGACGTCGATCAGCGGCTTGCCCAGGTGGGCCAGGACGTCTTCCTTGAAGGCGCGGATCGGGGTGTCGTTGCGCTCCACCACGGGGTAGTCGGCCACCTCCGGCGACGGGATATCGGTGGTCAGGGCACGGCCTTCCGCGATCCACTTGTCGCGGCCGCCGTCGAGCAGGCGGACGTCCTCGTGGCCGAACAGGCTGAAGACCCAGAGAGCGTAGGCGGCCCACCAGTTGGACTTGTCGCCGTAGATGACCACCGTTGTGTCGCGGGTAATGCCCTTCGCGGCGGCCAGAGCGGCAAACTCCTGGCCCTGAACGTAGTCGCGGGTCACTTCGTCGTTTAGGTCGGTGTGCCAGTCGATCTTGACCGCGCCGGGAATGTGGCCGGTTTCGTAGAGGAGGACGTCTTCATCGGACTCCACCACGACGAGTTTGCCGTCGTTAAGGGCGCCGGCATCGATGGCCGCAGCCAGCCATTCGGTGGAAACAAGCCGCTCAGGGTGCGCGTAGGCGGCGAACTTCTCGTTCTGTTCAACGGGGTAGGACATGCGTATGGCCTTTCACTGAAACGGTCAGGTCAGACCGCCGGGGGACGGCGGGTCACTGCTCCAACACTAGCCACGGGCCGGTACGAATGCTCCTGTGTGTTAACAGGACGAAATGTGTGCTTGCTCACGGCCTCGCCGGGAGTAAGGCGTTGCCCGCGGGGCGGGCGGCCAATGCCGGTATTCTTGCTGGGGACAAATCACCAGCAGAATGGACCACCTTGGTACAGATCGAAAAGCTCGCCACCCGGACGCCGGCGGTGTCGGTGGATGAGCTCCTCAAAGGTTTCTACCCGTCGCCCAGGTTCGGGCAGGTGTCCTTTGCAAGCTACCGGCCCGACCCGAAGCAGCCAAGCCAGGCGGCGGCGGTGCACGCACTGCAGGCTTTCGCCGGCGGAATCGGCGCGGGAGACGGCGGGGGATTGTTCAAAAAGCTCTTTGGCAAGAAGGACGCCACCACCCGCGCCGGCATTTACCTCGACGGCGGATTCGGCGTGGGGAAAACCCACCTGCTGGCATCGCTCTGGCACGCTGCCCCCGGCCCCAAGGCCTTTGGCACCTTTGTGGAATACACCAACCTGGTGGGTGCCCTGTCCTTCCGGAAGACCGTCGACGCACTGAGCTCCTACAAGCTTGTCTGCATTGACGAGTTTGAACTTGACGATCCGGGCGACACGGTCCTGATGTCCCGCCTCATGCGGGAACTGGCCGACGCCGGCGTGAAGCTCGCGGCCACCTCCAATACCCTGCCCGGCTCGCTGGGCGACGGCCGCTTTGCCGCCGTGGATTTCCAGCGTGAGATCCAGGTCCTGGCGGACCAGTTTGACGTCATCAGGGTTGACGGCGAGGACTTCCGCCACCGCGGCCTCCCGGCTGCGCCGGCACCGCTGCGAAACAGCGAACTCCACGCCCACATGAAGGCGGAGTTCGACGGCAAGACTGTTGCCGAGGATGACTTCGGCACCCTCATCTCCCACCTCGCGGGTGTCCATCCGAGCCGCTACCGCAAGCTGCTTGACGGTGTGGACGGCGTTGTCTGGCGGGACGTGGAAACCATCACCGAGCAGGCGGTGGCGCTGAGGTTTGTGGTGCTGGCCGACCGCCTGTACGACAAGGACGTTCCCATCCTTGCCAGCGGCGTGCCGTTCGACAAACTGTTCACCGAGGAAATGATGAACGGTGGCTACATGAAGAAGTACTTCAGGGCGGTCTCCCGGCTTACAGCGCTGGCCCGAGAAGGCCAGAACCACGAGCCCTCCTAGAAAAGGGCTTCTGTAAACAGGCAAGTCTTCTTTCGGGAACGCGAAAGGTGCCGGCGCCGCCTCTCGGCGGGACCGGCACCCTTTTTGACGTTTAGGGGCGAAGCCCGGTAAGTCCTGGCTACGGAGCCTTCTCAGCCGGCGGCACGTTGTCCGCCGGTCCCTGGGTTGGCCTCTCATTGGCTTTGTCAACGAGAGTGGAAGCGCCAGTCTGGACCTTATCCACCTTGCTGGTGTATTTGCCACCCGTCTTGGTGTCGACAAAATCACCTGCTTTGGTGATGCCGTCCTTGATGGCCTGCTCGTTGCCGCGGATCAGACCCTGAGCTTTGCCCTTTAGATCGTCAAGTAAACCCACGAGCACCTCCCTTCAATCGCGGAGCCAGTTCGCTCCTCCGCATTCGATCCTAGCCGCGAAGGCCGTGCGTGCCAAGGAGTTCTTGACAAAATTTGTCAAACACTGTGAGGACAAGAAAAAAGCAGCTCCGGAGAGCTGCTCTGTTTTGTGGGCGATACTGGGATCGAACCAGTGACCTCTTCCGTGTCAGGGAAGCGCGCTACCGCTGCGCCAATCGCCCATTGCATCCGGAAAACCGGTGGTATTCCAGGGTTCAGATCCTAAGAATCAAAAGAGAGCGGACGACGAGATTCGAACTCGCGACATCCACCTTGGCAAGGTGGTGCTCTACCAGCTGAGCTACGTCCGCATTTTGAAGTCCAGCCGTGTGGCCGAGCGTTCAACTACAAGCAAGTTTCCTTGCTCTGGTGGGCGATACTGGGATCGAACCAGTGACCTCTTCCGTGTCAGGGAAGCGCGCTACCGCTGCGCCAATCGCCCATTGCATCCGGTACAACCGGAAACCATGGTTTTCACCGAGGTGGGTACGGGATTCGAACCCGTGTATACGGCTTTGCAGGCCGCTGCCTCGCCTCTCGGCCAACCCACCGTGTAGGCGTCGATTCCGGAGAATCAGTGCCGTGACAGTGTCCTGCGAGCGGACGACGAGATTCGAACTCGCGACATCCACCTTGGCAAGGTGGTGCTCTACCAGCTGAGCTACGTCCGCATTTCGGAGCCGTGATTGCTTGCCGTATTCGGCAGTTCGTCGCGTTCCAACGAGTAAGAACTCTATAGGAGGTTCCGGGAAACTCCAAATCGAGGACTGGCGGCATGGCCGCGGAAGCCCTACTTCCTTGAATTCTAGGGAAATTCTTAAATTACTTGTGTAGTTCTGATGCCTGGGGCGGTGGCTTCGTCATCGTCCCTGGCCTGGGGCGCTCCCTGGACACCTTGCTCCACTGACCTTTTCCGTGGGTCAGCACGCCGATTTCCTTTAACCCGCGATCGTCCGCTAGCATTCAAATGCATCGGGGCGATTGGCGCAGTGGTAGCGCGCTTCGTTCACACCGAAGAGGTCACTGGTTCGAACCCAGTATCGCCCACCGATGGAAAGTCCGTTCAGCCCAGGAGATAGAACTGGGAGGGGCGGGCTTTTCTGTTTCTGCGTCAACGTTTCGGTATTCGCATTTCTGTCTGACCCCCGTGAAAGAGTCTCACCATGACCGCTCCACTCCTCGCCCACGCCACGGAATATGGCCGCATGTACGCCCGCTCCACCACGGAGCAGTTCACGGTTCCCTCCATTACCACCGTCATTGGGCAGCAGCCCCACGGACTGGACGGCTGGTTCGGCTACATGGGCGCCAGCAGCCTCGCCAAGGATCCCTCGCTGCCGGAGATCCTGGGCAGCCCCGCAAGGGTGCGGCAGGCGGTTAGCCGTGCGGCCAAGGCGGCCGAGACCTACCGGGACGAGGCCGCGCAGCGCGGTGACCGGGTGCACTACTACTGCGAGCAGGTGGCGCTGCGCGCCCTCGGCAGGCCGCACCAGATGAAGGAAGCCCGTGAAGCGCTGGCCTCCAACGGCGAGGAGGCCTTTGCCGCCCGCTTCGATGAGTGGTGGGAGTTGTTCCGGGTGGAGCCAATCGCCCCGGAGATCACCGTGTGGAACAAGTCGGTGGGATATGCAGGAACACTGGACCTCGTCGCGAGGATCAACGGACGGACCTGCCTCATCGACTACAAGACCAAGGGCACAACGCGTGACGGGCAGGTCAAGCCTTTGGACGACAAGGTGGTCATGCAGCTTGTTGCCGGCATGAAGGCGGAGGAAAGCCTGGTGGATCCCGTGGCAGGGGAGTGGGAACCGTGGCAGCACGGCGATACCCCGGTCCTGCTCGCCGTCGCCATCGGTGAAACCGAGGTGCGGCCCGTCCGCGCAAATCCGGAAGTCCTGAAGCACCACTGGTGGAAGTTTTGTGCGCTGCGGCGGGTGTGGGAAATGTCCGCGGACACCGTCAGCGCCGGACCGGCACTGCTGCCGCTGGCACCGCCGGTGTTCTCCTGAGAGCCACTAAACTGGACTGGATCCGTTTACCCGTTCACCGTGAGGAAATGACTGCACATGGCAATTCTGAATATCCGTATCATCGGCGATCCCGTGCTTCGCACGGTTGCCGACCCTGTCACGGATTTCGGGCCGGAGCTGGCCAGGCTCGTTGCCGACATGACCGAAACGATGGAGGACGTGGAGGGTGCAGGCCTTGCCGCGCCACAGATCGGAGTCAGCCTCAGGGTCTTCACCTACCGGATCGGCGGCGTTGAGGGCCACGTCATCAACCCGGTGCTGGAAAACAGCGAGGATTATCAGGCGGACGAGGTAGAGGGGTGCCTCTCCATCCCCGGCCTGGGCTTCCCGGTCCGCCGCTACCGCAGCACCCGCGTGACCGGCGTCGACATCAACGGCAACCCCGTCTCGGTGGAGGCGGAGGGAATGCTTGCCCGATGCTTCCAGCACGAAACCGACCACCTGGACGGCATCCTTTTCACTGACCGGCTCGAAGGTGAGGACCGCAAGGCCGCACTGCGCTCCATCCGCAACGCCAACTACGACTCCATCACCGAACAGACCACTGCCAAGCGCGCCAAGACCGTCGGCTCCAGTTTCGGCGGCGGCAGCTTCGGCGCGGCAACGTCCGGAACCGGCAGCTTCGGCGCTGCCGGATGAGGGTCCTCTTCGCCGGAACACCGTCCGTCGCTGTCCCCTCGCTGGATGCGCTGGTGGCCGCCGGCTTCGAGATCGTCGCGGTGCTGACCCGGCCGGACGCGCCGGTGGGGCGCAAGCGTGTACTCACGCCGTCGCCCGTTGCTGCCCGGGCCGCCGAGCTCGGCATCGACGTCATTCACGCATCCCGGGTGGACGCTGCCGTCACCGAACGGATCGCCGAAGCCCGTCCCGACGTAGCGGCGATCGTCGCCTACGGCGGGCTTGTGCCCCGGGCGGCCCTGGACATTCCGCAGCATGGCTGGATCAACCTGCACTTCTCACTGCTGCCGGCCTGGCGCGGTGCGGCTCCCGTGCAGCGGGCCGTCATCGCGGGCGATGACATCACGGGCGCCGTGACTTTCCAGCTCGAGGAGGGGCTCGACACGGGCCCTGTCATTGGCACGCTGACCGAAGCGGTCGGCCCGGAGGACACCTCCGGGGCGTTGCTTGAACGGCTGTCCCACAGTGGCGCCGTGCTGCTCGCCCAGACGCTGTCCGCCGTCGGGTCCGGTGCGGCGTCGCCCCGTCCCCAGCAGGGCGAAGTGACCCTCGCGCCCAAGCTCACTCTCGACGACGGCCGCATTGAGTGGTCGGAGCCGGCCCTGTCCGTGGGCCGCCGCGCGCGCGGCGTGACGCCCGAACCGGGAGCCTGGACCACCCTTGATGGCCAGCGGCTGAAGCTTGAGCCGGTACGGCTGCGTCCCGACGTCACGGATGTTCAGCCGGGACAACTGTCTTTGGCCGGCAAGAGCGTGTTGGTGGGCACGGGTTCGCATGCTGTCGAACTCACCAAGGTGCAGCCTGCCGGCAAGAAAATGATGGCCGCAGCCGACTGGGCGCGCGGCCAGGCCTCCCTCGAAAGCGTGGTATTTCAATGAGTGACTCCGGCAGAAGCGGATCCGGGCAGGGACGTTCCAGCCGCGGCGGCCAGCGCGGTTCGGGCGCCGGTGGTTCAGGTACCGGCGGCTCAGGGTCTGGCGGTTCTGACCAGCGCCGGGGCGGCGGAGGAGCCAGCCGGCGCGATGCGCAGGGCAGGGAGCGAAACCGAGGCCCGCAGCGCAGCTTCACCGAGAGCGCCCCGTCGCAGCGCACCCGCAGGGCGGACCCCGCCAGGCTGGTGGCCTTTGAAGTGCTGCGTGCGGTTGCGGCCGAGGACGCCTATGCCAACCTCGTGCTGCCGGGGCGCATCCGGCAGCACGGCCTCGACCGCCGCGACGCCGGATTCGCCACGGAACTGAGCTACGGTGCGCTCCGTAACCAGGGCACGTACGACGCCATCCTCGCCCGCTGCGTGGACAGGGACCTGGACAAGCTGGATCCGGCTGTCCTGGATGCCTTGCGCATCGGGGCCCACCAACTGGTGGCAATGCGCGTACCCGCCCACGCGGCCCTGGACCAGACCGTCGGCCTGGCCCGTGCGGTCATCGGCGCCGGCCCGTCCGCCCTGATCAATGCCGTGCTCCGGAAGGTAGCGGCCCGCAGCCTGGACGAGTGGCTGGACGAGCTGGTTGCCGGCGAGCAGGACGAGACCAAGGTTGCCTCCGTCCGGTACGCCCACCCCGAGTGGATTGTCCGCGCCCTGCGGCAGTCGCTGGTGGCCCACGGCCGCCCGGTCGGCGAAATCAATGACCTCCTGGAAGCCGACAACGCGGCCCCCGTGGTCAACCTGGTGGCGCTTCCCGGGCTGGGAAGCCTGGACGAGGCCCTGGAGAACGGTGCCGTCCCCGGCGAACTGGTGGAAGGATCCGCCCTTTCCAGCGGCGGTGACCTCGGCCGGCTGGAATCCGTCCGGTCAGGCACCACACGTGTGCAGGACGTCGGCTCCCAGCTGGTGGCCAGGGCCCTGGCGGCTGCCAGCCTCGAGACAGGGGCTGGCGAAGGTGCAGCGCACGGCGAAAACGCGGTAGAAGGGGAAAGCGCCGCAGGGGAGGCCTGGCTCGATCTTTGCGCCGGACCGGGCGGCAAGGCAGCCCTGCTGGGCGCACTGGCGAACGAACGCGGAGCTACGCTTGTGGCGAACGAGCCCGCCCCGCACCGGGCCAAACTGGTCAGCCAGGCGCTGTCCGCTGTTCCGTCAGACGTCTGGACGGTCAGGACCGGCGACGGCCGCGAGGTCGGGTCGGAACAGCCTGCCGCCTTTGACCGTGTGCTGGTGGACGTGCCCTGCAGCGGACTTGGAGCCCTGCGCCGCCGGCCCGAATCCCGCTGGCGCCGCACGCCGAAGGACCTTGCCGATCTGGGGCCGCTGCAGCGCGAACTGCTGAACTCAGCCCTGGCGGCTGTACGGCCCGGCGGCGTGGTGGCCTACGTGACCTGCTCGCCGCACCCGGCCGAAACCACCGCGGTGGTCAGCGACGCCCTGCGGAAACGCGAGGACCTGGAACTCTTGGACGCCGGCAGCGTGCTGGATGCGGTCAGCCTGGGCGGCGGCCTGGGCGCGGGGCACGAGAAGACCGCCCAACTGTGGCCGCACGTCCACAGCACGGATGCGATGTTCCTCGCTCTCATCCGCCGCAAGCGCTGAGTTCCCACGCAGGCGCTGACTTCCCACCGACTGATCCCAAACCCCGGACCATCGTCCCGCGAAAGGACCCCGCATGACGCAGTGCTGCATCAACCCCAGCATCCTCTCCGCCGACTTCGTGAACCTCGAAGCCGAGCTGCAGAAAATCAGCAACGCTGATTCCGTGCATGTGGATGTGATGGACAACCACTTTGTCCCCAACCTCACTATGGGACTTCCCGTGGTCCAGCGGATCCAGGCGGTCAGCCCGGTTCCGCTGGATGCCCACCTCATGATTTCCGACGCCGACCGCTGGGCGCCAGGTTACGCAGACGCCGGCCTTGCTTCCGTCACGTTCCACGCCGAAGCGTCCATCGCGCCGGTGAAGCTGGCCCGGGAGCTGCGGGCGCGGGGTGCGAAGGCAGGGATGGCGCTGCGTCCCGCCACCGCGCTGGAGCCCTACCTGGACATGCTTCCGGAGCTGGACATGCTGCTGATCATGACGGTGGAGCCCGGCTTTGGCGGCCAGGCGTTCCTTGACCTCACGCTGCCCAAGATCCGCCGTGCCCGCGCCGCGATCGAAGGATCCGGCGTGAACGTTGCCATCCAGGTTGACGGCGGAATCACCGAGGAAACCATTGTCCGGGCCGCGGAAGCCGGAGCGAACGTCTTCGTCGCCGGGTCCGCTGTGTATGGTGCCGCTGACCCGTCGGGAGCCATCGACCGGCTGCGCAAGGCGGGCAGCCTCTAGCCTTCGGTCCCCAAGGGCCCGGTCATGGAGGCCGCAACCGGCCTCCATGACCGCCGCGTGACGGTTTGTAGCGGGAATAGCCTGGGCACCCGCCAAGTTGTGTCAGAATAGCAACACACAATACGTGCTCCGGGGTCGGTGTAAGTCCGAACCGGCGGTGACAGTCCGCGACCCGCGAGCCGGTGTTTCCTCACGGAAGCCCGGCAGACGGTTGAACCGGTGAAATTCCGGTACCGACAGTTAAAGTCTGGATGAGAGAAGCACGTACAGCTGTACTTGTGGCGTTCCACAACGCCGCTGCGTTTCGCTGTCGTATACCCCCGGAGCAGTCTCGGCTCTTGAGGGAAGGAACGATACGCACGCATGGACATCCTGCGTTGGCTCTTCGAGGCACAGATCCCCGTGGGCGGATCAGTGCTCATTCTCCGCGAAGTGCTGGGAAACATCTTTGGTCTGGCCAGTGCCCTCGGCGGCATGCGGCGCAAGATCTGGGCCTGGCCGGTGGGCATCGCCGGCAACCTTCTTCTGCTGACGGTCTTTCTGGGCAACGTCTTCGGCTCCGCCACGCCGGCCACACTCTGGGGCCAGGCAGGGCGGCAGGCCATGTTCATCATCGTGGCCGTCTACGGCTGGCAGCGCTGGCAGCAGAGCCGCCGGGCGGCAGGATCCTCGACGGCGATTGCGCCCGCCTGGGCCAGCGCCAGGACCCGGGTGGCGCTGGTACTCGCGCTGGTGGCCGGCACCGCTGCCCTCACCCCGGTCTTCGACTCCCTGGGCTCCTACCCGCCGGTGTGGGCTGACGCCTGGACCTTTATGGGCTCGCTCCTGGCCACCTACGGCATGGCCCGCGGCTGGACCGAGTTCTGGCTGATCTGGGTTGCCGTGGACGTGGTGGGCGTTCCGCTGCTCTTCAGCGCCGGATACTTCGCCAGCGCCTTTATGTACCTTTTCTACGGCTTCTTTACCCTGGCCGGCTTCATCGTCTGGTGGCGGGCCTCCCGGACCCAGACGATGACGGACGCCCCGGCCGTCAAGGTTGAGACGGCCTTCCCTGGCCCGGCGGTGTCCAAATGAGCGGCGTCCAAATGAACGGCCAGCCCGTATCGGCCTTCACAGCCGCTGAGACAGCCGCCATGGACACAGCACTTGAGGCTGCCCTGCAGGGGCCCCGGGGCGCCAATCCGCTGGTGGGCGCCGTCGTCGTCGGACCTGACGGAAGCCAGCTGGCCACGGGATACCACCGCGGTGCCGGCACCGCGCACGCCGAAGCCGACGCGATAGCGACGGCGATCAGCACCGGCGTCGACCTTCACGGGTCCACCATGGTGGTCACCCTGGAGCCGTGCAACCACGTGGGCCGTACGGGGCCGTGTGCCCAGGCCATTATCGACGCCGGGATAACGAACGTCGTGTACGCCGTCGACGACCCCCATGACCCCGCCGCGGGCGGGGCCACCACCCTGCGGGCGGCGGGAGTCAGCGTTCGCAGCGGCCTGGCCGCCGAGCGTGCGCTAGACCTGAACCGCCGCTGGTTCCAGGCCGTCGACGCCAAGCGCCCCTTCGTCACCCTGCATATCGCCCAAACCATGGACAGCCGGATCGCGGCCGAGGATGGAACCAGCCAGTGGATTTCCAGCCCGGAGTCGCTGGCGGACAACCACGGCATCCGGAGCAGGATCGACGCCATCCTGGTTGGAACGCAGACCGTGCTGGTGGACAACCCCCGCCTGACAGCCCGCGACGCCAACGGCGACGTCACCGGAAAGCAGCCGCTGCGCGCGGTCATGGGACTTCGCGACGTGCCGGAAGACGCGGCCGTGCGCGGTGACGACGGCAGGGTCCTGCACTTGCCCACACGGGACCCGCACGAGGCCCTGGCCATGCTGTTCGCCGCGGGCACCAGGCACGTCATGGTGGAGGGCGGATCGAGGATCCTCAGCGCCTTCCTGGCCGAAGGACTCGTGGATGAACTCATCGTCTACCTGGCCCCTACGCTGCTGGGCTCCGGAACGCCGGCACTTAACGGCCTCGGCATCGGAACGCTGGCGGAGGCGCAGCGCTGGGAATGGGATGCAGCGTCCTGCGGCGCGGTCCAGTTCCTCGGCAGGGACATTCGCCTGCACCTGCGCCCGGAAGAAGCCACCGTGCCCCAGCAGACCCAAGACCCGCCCGCAACGGCACAGCCAGTATCAACACAGTCAACATCAACACCATCAACGTCAATCGATTCACTACCTGTCCGCACAGCAGCGGGCACAGCCATGGGAGGCTACTGATGTTCACCGGAATTATCGCCGAACAGGGAAAGGTCCTGTCCGTGGACCGGAACGGGGACTCGAGCGCAACGCTGCGCCTGCACGCCCCCGGAACCGCTGACGGGCTGCCGCTGGGCGGCTCCATCGCGGTCAACGGCGTCTGCCTCACCGCCACGGCCATCGACGGGAAGGACTTCAGCGTCGACGTCATGGGCGAGACACTCATCCGCAGCACCATCGGCGAGCTCGCGGCGGGCGACCCCGTCAACCTGGAACGCTGCGTCCCGGCCGGCGGGCGCCTTGACGGCCACGTGGTCCAGGGGCACGTGGACGGCGTCGGCGAACTGCTCGAACGCGAGCCGCAGGGAAACTGGGAACGGCTCCGGTTCGGAGTGCCCCAGCGGCTTGCCCGCTACATCGCGGAAAAGGGTTCCATCGCCATCGACGGCGTCTCCCTCACCGTCACCGAGGTCAGCCCCGCAGCAGAGACAGCGCCGTGGTTCGAGGTGGGGCTCATCCCCACCACCCTGGCCGACACCGGTCTTGGAGCCAAGCCTGCCGGCAGCAGGGTGAACCTTGAGGTGGACGTGCTGGCCAAGTACACCGAGCGGCTGCTCGCATTCCGCACGGAAGGCACGGAGTTCGGCGCGGAAGGCACAGCAGTTACGGAAGGCACAGCAGCTACGGAAGGCACAGCAGCTATGGAAGGCGAGGTCCAGCGGTGAACGGCACGGCAAAGCTCGACGCGGCGGTTTCCGGCGCACTCACCCTGGACCCGATCGAGGACGCCGTCCGCGCCATGGCGGCTGGCCGGCCGGTCCTGGTGGTGGACAACGAGGACCGGGAAAACGAAGGCGACATCATCTTCGCCGCCCAGCACGCCACCCCGGCGCTCATGGGCTGGACTATCCGGTACAGCTCTGGAGTCATCTGCGTGCCGCTGGACGGTGCCCGGGCCGACGCGCTGGAACTGCCGCCCATGGTGGAGGTCAACCAGGATTCCAAGGGTACGGCCTACAGCGTGTCCTGCGACGCCGCCACCGGCGTAAGCACGGGCATCTCGGCCACCGACCGGGCACTCACCGCCCGCGTCATCGCCGATCCGCAGAGCGGCCCGGACATGCTGACCCGTCCCGGGCATATTTTCCCGCTGCGGGCCGTTAATGGGGGAGTGCGTGAACGCCCCGGCCACACCGAAGCGGCCGTCGACCTCTGCCGGCTCGCCGGCCTGGAGCCGGTGGGCGTGATCGCCGAGGTGGTGTACGACGACGGTGAGATGATGCGGCTGGACGGCCTCCGGGTGTTCGCTGCTGAGCACGGCTGCCCCTTGATCTCGATCGAGGATCTGGTTGCCTATCTGGGAGCTGGCCACCGTGTATCTTCACAGGAGAGCATTTTGGAAGTCAGTCCGGCCGGAGAAGGGGAAACACGATGACGGCATCTCAAGCAGCGGAACCGAGCAGCAACGGCCGGTCCCCGCATCCGGTGAGCAAAGGACCCGTGGTGCAGCTGCCTACGGCGTTCGGTAGTTTCGTGTCGCAGGCCTGGACCGACCTGGTGACCGGCGCCGAACACCTCGCCGTCAGTTCCCCGAATCCGACCAAGGACGGGAAGGCGCCCCTCGTGCGCCTGCATTCGGAATGCCTCACGGGCGATGTTTTTGGCTCCTACCGCTGCGACTGTGGCGAGCAGCTCGCCTACGCTTTGGAGCTGATCGCCGAGAACGGCGGCACGCTGCTGTACCTGCGCGGCCAGGAAGGCCGAGGCATCGGATTGGCCAACAAGATCAAGGCCTACGCCCTGCAGGAGGCCGGCTTCGACACCGTCGAGGCCAACGAACAGCTGGGACTGCCCGTGGATGCCCGCTGCTACAAGGCTGCGGCGCAGATCCTGGCCGAGATGGGCCTGCACGAGATCCGCCTGCTGAGCAACAACCCGGACAAGCAGAACCGCCTGGCCACGGCCGGTGTCAAGATCGTCGAGATGGTGCCCACGGAGGTGCCGTCCCGCGAACAGAACCTCCGGTACCTGCAGACCAAAAAGGACCGCATGGACCACCTGCTGACCCTCGACACCCAGACCGCGGGCCTGCACCGCACCGGCACTGACACTTTTGACCTCGAACAAGACTGAACGGATCACGAAGACTTTATGAGCGGACACGGCGCACCCCAGATTGACCTCACCACCCTCGACCCCGCTGAGACCTCGCAGTTGAAGCTGGCGATCGTGGCGGCAAGCTGGCACACGCAGATCATGGACGGCCTCCTGGACGGCGCCCTGCGGGCGGCCAAGGACGCCGGCATCAACGAGCCGACGGTGCTGCGCGTACCGGGCAGTTTTGAGCTTCCGGTCGCTGCCGCGCGGCTGGCACCGCACTTTGACGCCGTCGTCGCCCTCGGCGTCGTCATCCGCGGCGGTACGCCGCACTTTGACTACGTCTGCCAGGCCGCGACGTCGGGACTCACCGACGTGAGCGTCAGCACCGGCGTGCCGGTGGGGTTCGGGGTGCTCACCTGCGACACCGAAGAACAGGGGCTGGACCGGGCAGGACTGCCCGGATCCTCCGAGGACAAGGGGCATGAGGCCGTCACGGCCGCACTGTCCACGGCACTGTTGCTCAAGAACTACTAGAAAGTATTTTCCCACTTCCGGGGCAGGTGCGGGGATGCGGGCGCAAGCACACGGCGTGTGTAATCGCTCACATCCCCGCCGTCATGGAACTGCCCGACAGGCGGGCCCCGGCCCCGAGCAAGTAGGCTGGAGGGCGTGAAGAATTTCGAGACGCTGTTCGCAGAACTGAGCGAGAAGGCAGCGACCCGCCCCGAGGGCTCCCGCACCGTCGCTGAACTGGAGTCGGGAATCCACGGCATCGGCAAGAAAGTCGTGGAGGAAGCGGCCGAAGTCTGGATGGCAGCCGAGTACGAATCCGACGAAGCCGCCGCCGAGGAGATCTCGCAGCTCCTGTACCACCTGCAGGTCCTGATGCTCGCCAAAGGACTCAGCCTGGAAGACGTCTACAAGCATCTCTAGCCGCCTCTGCGTGGCCCCGCTTGCCTGACACAAACTTCCAAACCAGAAAGACCTCCTCATGCTGCGTGTAGCCGTACCCAATAAGGGATCCCTGTCCGAAGCCGCGTCCGCGATGCTGTCCGAGGCGGGCTACCGCCAGCGCCGGGACACCCGCGAGCTGGTCATGGTGGACCCCGACAACGACATCGAGTTCTTCTTCCTCCGCCCCCGGGACATCGCCGTTTACGTCGGGCAGGGAACGCTCGACGTCGGCATCACCGGCCGTGACCTCCTGCTGGACGCGCAAGTGGAGGCTGAGGAACTGCTTCCGCTCGGCTTCGCCGCCTCGACGTTCCGCTTCGCCGGTCCGATCGGTGACTTCCGCACGGTAGATGAACTCGAAGGCAAGCGCCTTGCCACCAGCTACGACGGGCTCCTGCGCGATTACCTGGCGGAGCGCGGCATCAAGGCGAAGGTGGTCCGGCTGGACGGCGCGGTGGAATCCTCCGTGCGTCTCGGCGTCGCGGATGCCATCGCCGACGTCGTGGAAACGGGCAACACCCTCAAGGCCGCCGGCATGGAAATTTTCGGGGATCCGATCCTGAAATCCGAGGCCGTCCTCATCCGCCGCACCGGCGACGGCGGGGCCGCCAACGGCACGGCCAAGGAGATCGAGGTCCTGATCCGCCGCCTGCAGGGTGTGCTGGTGGCGCGGCAGTACGTGCTCATGGACTACGACATCCGCAAGGAGCTCGTGGAGCAGGCCGCCGGCCTCACGCCCGGCCTGGAATCACCCACCGTCTCGCCGCTGCGCGATTCCGAGTGGGTGGCCGTCCGCTCCATGGTGCCCAAGAAGGAAACCAACCGGATCATGGACGAGCTGTACGACCTCGGCGCCCGCGCCATCCTGGTCAGCAGCATCCACGCCTGCCGGATCTGACCCGGTTTCCCCAGACAGCACACCTCAGCAGTACAACAGGAGAAGTCATGGCTGTAGCCGTCCGCGTTATCCCCTGCCTGGATGTTGATGCCGGCCGCGTGGTCAAGGGCATCAATTTCGAAGGCCTTCGCGACGCCGGGGACCCTGTCGAACTGGCGCACCGCTACGACAACGCCGGCGCTGACGAACTCACCTTCCTGGACGTGACAGCGTCCTCCGGCAACCGGGAGACGACGTTCGACGTCGTGCGCCGCACCGCCGAGGAAGTGTTCATCCCGCTCACCGTCGGCGGCGGCGTCCGCGGCGTGGCCGAGGTGGACAAGCTGCTGCGCTTCGGCGCCGACAAGGCCTCCATCAACACCGCCGCCGTGGCCCGGCCCGACGTCATCGACGAAATCACCCGGCACTTTGGTTCCCAGGTGCTGGTGCTGTCCGTGGACGCCCGGCGTGTCCGCCCCGGATCCCAGCCCGCGCCGTCGGGCTTTGAAGTGACCACCCACGGTGGCCGGCAGGGCACCGGAATCGACGCCATTGCCTGGGCCAAGGAAGCGGCTGACCGGGGGGTCGGTGAGATCCTGCTGAACTCGATCGACGCCGACGGCACCAAGGACGGCTTCGACCTCGAGCTCATCCGGCTGGTCCGGTCCGCAGTGAAGGTTCCGATCATCGCCTCCGGCGGGGCCGGCGAACCCGCGCACTTCCCGCCCGCCGTCCAGGCCGGAGCGGACGCCGTCCTGGCCGCCTCAATCTTCCACTGGGGCCCTGACGACATGATGTCCCAGGTCAAGACCGCAATCCGCGACGCCGGCTTCGAGGTCCGCTAATCCCCACCCAACTGACTCGCAGTTGTTGTCGTTATGAGCGCTCAAAACGACCACAACTGCGAGTCAGTTGGGTTAAAGCCCGACTTCGGCTGACTGGAGGAGCGCGACGGCGTCCGGCTGGCCTTCGAAGGTGACCAGCGCATGGCGGGTGCGGCCGTGGGCGTGCATCAGCAGCTCGCCGGGTTCCCCCACGATGGCCACGGACACAGGTGCGCGCTTGGCGACGTGCCTGGGGCCCGAGGGGCTGACCAGGACGATGCCGAGGTCCACGCCGCGGTAGAGGATGGCTGCCCGCTTGACGAGTTCATCCCACAGGGCGTCCGAGTATTCCTCGTCGAGGGCGCGGGGGGCCCAGCGGTCAACGGCGCGCCGGATGTCCTCCGTGTGGACGAAGTATTCGATCAGGTTGGAGCTCTCATCCAGCGCCTTGATCTTCATGGGCGAGAGCGCGGGCGGTCCGGCGCGGAAGGAGTTCACGAGCTTGGCATACTCGTCGGCGGTCCGGAGCTTTCCGGCCAGGCGGGCGGTTGCCTTGTCCGAGGCCTTGGACAGGCGCTTGATAATCAGGCCGAGCCCGACGGCGGCTTTCCGCTCCCGCAGGTACAGGTGAGCTGCGAGGTCCCTGGTTTGCCACCCCTTGCAGAGCGTGGGGGAGTCAGGACCGGCCGCCAGCAGGGTCTCGGCCAGAACTTCTCGGGACGGATCGACGAAATGCATCACTTGGAAAACTAGCACGTCCCCGGGAGAGTTGCGCAGTCTGTTGATATAGCTGAATTTGTGCCCTTGTTCACAGGGGCGGCAGTGTGACAAACAGCCCTCGTGCCAGCGTCCCGGCGGGGGCACTAGACTTGACGTGATGTCTGAGCAGCCCGCCCCCAGCCCCGCCCCCGCCCCAACGGCCGGTGCCCCTTCGTCCGACGCCGGCGAAAGCCTCCTGCCCGGAAGCCCCCTTCCGGCCGGGATTGCCTCGGCGCTGAAGCGCGACGGCGCCGGGCTTGTAGCTGCCATCGTGCAGCAGTTCGACACCAATGAGGTCCTCATGCTGGGCTGGATGGACGACGAAGCCCTGAACCGGACCATGACCACCGGCCGCGTGACGTTCTACTCGCGCTCCCGGCAGGAGTATTGGCGCAAGGGTGACACTTCCGGCCACGTGCAGTGGGTCAAGTCGGTGGCCCTGGACTGTGACGGCGATGCCCTCCTCGTGCGGGTGGACCAGGTGGGCGCAGCATGCCACACCGGTACACGGACCTGCTTTGACGGCCGGGCCTTCGACGTTGTGGCGGGTCCGGCCAGCTAGCGGCCTAAGCTATCCCCCGACAGGCCTCTTCCACCCCGACAGGCCTCTTCCACCCAACAGGCACCTCCACCCACTAGGCACTATCCAAGAACAGACGGAGAACCAATAGCGATGCAGGACCTCGGAATCATCAGCCCTGGCCTCGAAGAATTCCGGGAACTCGCCGCCCACAGCCGCGTCATCCCTGTCCGGCTGAAGGTGCTGGCGGATGCCGAAACGCCGATCGGGCTGTACCGGAAACTGGCGCAGGGCCAGCCGGGCACGTTCCTCATGGAGTCGGCGGCTGTCGGAGGCGCCTGGTCCCGCTACTCCTTTATTGGTTCCCGGTCCCGGGCCACGCTGACCACCAAGGACGGGCAGGCGCACTGGCTGGGTGAGCCGCCCGCCGGGGTGCCGGTGGACGGAAACCCTGTTGATGCCATCCGCGACACCATCGAGGCGCTGCGCACTGACCGGTTCGACGGGCTCCCGCCATTCACCTCCGGGCTGGTGGGCTTCCTTGGCTGGGAGACGGTCCGCCACTGGGAAAAGCTGACCAGCCCGCCCGAGGATGACCTGCAGCTTCCGGAGCTGGCCCTGAACCTCGTCACGGACATGGCCGTCCACGACAACATGGACGGCACTGTGCTGCTGATCGCCAACGCCATCAACTTCGACAACAGCTCCGAGCGGGTCGACGAGGCCTGGCATGACGCCGTCGCCCGGGTGAAGAAACTGCTGGCACGCATCAGCACTCCGGTGCTCCAGCCGGTGTCCGTGCTGGAGCCTGCGGCCCTCGATTTTGCCGCCAGCGTCCAGGAACGCTGGCACGAGCCCGAGTACCTCGCCGCCCTCGACCGCGGCAAGGAGGCGATCGTGGACGGCGAAGTCTTCCAGGTGGTCATCTCCCGCCGCTTCGAGATGGAATGCGGGGCGTCGCCGCTGGACGTCTACCGGGTGCTGCGTAACACCAACCCGAGCCCGTACATGTACATCTTCAGCCTCGAGGACGCCGCTGGCCGCCAGTATTCGATCGTCGGCTCGTCGCCGGAGGCGCTGGTGACCGTCACCGGGGAGGACGTCATCACCCACCCGATTGCCGGGTCCCGGCCGCGCGGCAAGACCGTGGACGGGGACAAGGCGATGGCAGAGGAGCTCCTCGCGGACCAGAAGGAACGGGCGGAGCACCTCATGCTGGTGGACCTGTCCCGGAACGACCTGTCGAAGGTCTGCGTGGCGGGTTCCGTGGACGTCACCCAGTTCATGGAGGTGGAGCGTTTCAGCCACATCATGCACCTGGTCTCCACCGTCGTCGGACGCCTGGCTCCCACAGCCAAGGCCTATGACGTCCTGAAGGCCACCTTCCCGGCCGGAACCCTTTCCGGCGCCCCGAAGCCCCGCGCCCTGCGCCTCCTGGATGAACTCGAGCCCCACCGGCGCGGCATCTACGGGGGAGTTGTGGGTTATCTGGATTTCGCCGGCGACATGGACATGGCCATCGCCATCCGTTCGGCATTGCTGCGCGAGGGACGTGCCTACGTCCAGGCGGGCGGCGGCATCGTGGCGGACTCGAGTAACCCGGCCGAGGCGCAGGAGACAGTCAACAAGGCGGCGGCCCCGCTGCGGGCTGTGCACACGGCCGGCTCGCTGCACAACATCATCCCGGATTCCGTAAGCGCCCCCGACTCCGCCAGCAGTCCTGATTCCGTCACGGAGGCAAACTCCTGATGGCGGTACCCGCAGGATCCGCCACCCCGGCCCGAACGCGCAGCACGGTGCCGGGCTGGGCACGCAAGTCCACGGTGGTGCTGCTGATCGCGGCCCTGGCGCTGGCGGTCTTCGGCACCACGACGCAGACCTGGCTGACGGTCCACCTCGACCCCCAGCAGCTGGGCCAGGCCGCCGGAAACGAAGGCGGCCTCCAGGTCCAGGGCAGCAAAGCCGCCACCACGGTCACGGCCCTGGCCCTCGTGGCGCTTGCGGGCGGCCTCGCGGCCTCCATCGCCGGGAAGATCGCACGCTGGGTCATCACGGCCATCATCGTGCTGGCGGCGGCCGGCATCATCGCCGCGGCCGCCACGGTCCTCGCTGATCCCCTCGCCGCGGCGCAGGGATCCATCGCCGCGGCCACCGGGGTCTCGGGCGGGAGCGCGGACGTGAGCGTCAGCGCGTTCCCGGTGCTCGCCGTCGTCACAGGTTCCTTGCTGGCCATCGGCGGCCTGCTGGTGGTTCCGGCGGGGCGGTACTGGAAGTCCCGCACCAGGTACGATGCCGCCGCGGCGGGTCCCGCAGCCGACCAGAGCGGCCCGGTGGACGAGATCGACAGCTGGGACAGGCTCTCCCGGGGCGACGACCCCACCTGAGCCGGCGGGTCACGCAGCCACGCCCCCCGGCTGCGATGCCGAAGGCCGCGGCAAAAAATGGCAGAATGTAACCAGTATTGATCCTGAGGAGATTCACATGAGCAAAGCCACTGTTTCCGGTACAAAGCCTGCCGCCCCCAAGGAGCACCACGGCATCGACCACAGCATTGACCTGGGCCACGGCAACAGCCCGGCCGCCTGGACCTGCGTGATCGTCATGCTCATCGGCGCCCTCGTAGCCTCCATCGCGTTCGTCATTGCCAACTCCCCGATCTTCTGGGCCGGCATTGCCGTCATGTTCGTCGGCCTGCTGGCCGGTTTCATCATGCGCAAGGCCGGCTACGGCGTGGGCGGCAGCAAGATCAAGAACACCGGCCACTAACCGTGACGGTTCTCGACGACATCAACGCCGGTGTCAGGGAGGACATGGAGGGCCGGAAGCGCCTCGTGTCCCTCGCGGAACTGAAGGACCGCGCCCTGGCGGCGGCTCCTGCCCGGGACGCCTGGGCCGCCCTCGGCGGCACGTCCGCGGACCGCGGCGAGCTCAAAGTCATCGCCGAGATCAAGCGCCGCAGCCCCTCCAGGGGCGACCTCGCCAGCATCGCGGACCCCGCGTCCCTGGCCGTGCAGTACGCCGACGGCGGAGCCGCGGTGATCAGCGTGCTCACCGAGCAGCGCCGTTTCAACGGTTCGCTGGCCGACCTGGACGCAGTCCGCGCCCGGGTGGACGTCCCGCTGCTGCGCAAGGACTTCACGCTGGACGAGTACCAGATCTGGGAAGCCCGCGCCCACGGCGCGGACCTCATCCTCCTGATCGTGGCAGCCCTGTCCGACCAGCAGCTGGGCGAATTCAGCGGCCTGAGCCGTGAGCTTGGCATGAACGTGCTGGTGGAAACGCACACGCCGGAGGAAGTCGAGCGCGCCGTGGCCGCCGATGCCCGGATCATCGGCGTCAACGTCCGCAACCTCAAGACGCTCGACGTCGACCGTTCGGTTTTCGCCTCACTCGCCGGCAGTATTCCGTCCGGCGCCGTAGTGGTGGCGGAGTCGGGCGTTCGGAACGCCGACGACGTCGCGCACTACGCGGCGCACGGCGCCAACGCCATCCTCGTGGGGGAGGCGCTCGTCAGCGACGCCACCCCGCGTGAACGCATTGCGGAGTTCACGGCGGCCGGGGCCGCGGCCATCGCCGCCCGGGCCTGAGCTCCCACCCAACCGCGGCACCGTCTGTCCACACGCTGTGCGGGCAGATGGTGCCTGACATCAATTAGAAAAAGTGAACAGGATGGTGAGACTGATGGCCGACGCGCCAACAGCCGGCTCTGACGAGGGCACGGTGGATGCATTCCTGCAGGGAGGCACCTCGCTGCGCCACGCCCCGGGACCCTACTTCGGCGCCTACGGCGGCCGCTGGATGCCTGAGTCACTGATCGCCGCCCTGGACGAGCTTGAGGACACGTTCGAGAAGGCCAAGGCCGATCCCGGGTTCATCGCGCAGATCGCGGACCTGAACAAGAACTACTCCGGCCGGCCCTCACTGCTGACCGAGGCCAAGCGCTTTGCCGAGCATGCCGGCGGCGTCCGGATCTTCCTCAAGCGCGAGGACCTGAACCACACCGGTTCCCACAAGATCAACAACGTGCTGGGCCAGGCACTGCTCGCCAAGCGGATGGGCAAGACCCGTGTCATCGCCGAAACCGGCGCCGGCCAGCACGGCGTAGCCAGCGCCACTGCTGCCGCCCTGCTGGGCTTGGAATGCGTCGTTTACATGGGCGCCGAAGACTGCCGCCGGCAGGCTCTGAATGTGGCCCGGATGGAACTCCTGGGCGCCAAGGTCATCCCCGTCACCAACGGTTCGCAGACCCTCAAGGACGCCATCAACGAAGCCCTCAGGGACTGGGTAGCCAACGTTGGCAACACCCACTACCTGCTGGGCACGGCAGCGGGCGCCCACCCGTTCCCGGCCCTGGTCCGCTACTTCCACGAAGTCATCGGCGAAGAGGCACGCGCCCAAATCCTTGAGCAGGCTGGCCGGCTGCCGGACGCCGTCTGCGCCTGCATCGGTGGTGGCTCCAACGCGATCGGCATCTTCCACGGTTTCCTCGATGACCCCTCCGTGAAGATCTACGGTTTTGAAGCAGGCGGTGACGGCGTCGAAACCGGCCGCCACGCGGCTACCATCACGCTCGGCCGGCCCGGCGTGCTGCACGGCGCACGGTCCTACCTCATGCAGGACGACGACGGCCAGACCATCGAGTCGCACTCCATTTCGGCCGGCCTGGACTACCCCGGCGTCGGACCGGAGCACTCCTACCTCGCCGACATCGGACGCGTCAGCTACGAGCCCATCACGGACAGCGAAGCCATGGAAGCCTTCAAGCTCCTGTGCCGCACCGAGGGCATCATTCCGGCCATCGAGTCCTCGCACGCCCTCGCGGGCGCCATCAAGGTGGGCCAGCGGCTGGCAGCAGAGGGCGGCGCCGCCGGTGCGTCGGACAAGATCGTGGTGGTGAACCTGTCCGGCAGGGGAGACAAGGACGTGGCCACAGCCGCGGAGTGGTTCGACCTCCTGGACAAGAACTCGGCCGAAGCAGCCATCGGCAAGGAAGGGGAGCAGCTGTGACCACGGCGCAGACCACCGGCAAGTCGGCCACCAGCAAGTCGGCCATCGCCATCGACAAGGCCCGCGCGGAAGGCCGCGCGGCCCTGATCGGCTACCTGCCCGCCGGGTACCCCAGCGCCGAGGAGACCATCGCCGCCGGCATCGCACTGGCCCGCAACGGCGCCGACCTGATCGAAATCGGCATTCCGTACTCCGATCCGGTCATGGACGGCCCGGTCATCCAGGCGGCCACCACCGAGGCCCTGGCGAAGGGGTTCTCCGTCCGCCAGGTCTTTGACGTCGTCGCCGGCATCACCAGCCAGACGGACGCCGCGGTCCTGGTCATGACGTACTGGAACCCCGTGGTCCGCATGGGTGTGGACGAGTTCTCGCGCCGCCTGGCAGAGGCCGGGGGAGCGGGGCTCATCACCCCGGACCTGATCCCGGACGAGGCAGTCGAGTGGATGGACGCGTCGGAGAAGTACGGCCTGGACCGTGTCTTCCTGGTAGCGCCCTCCTCCACCCCCGAGCGCATGCGCCGGACCGTGGACGCGAGCCGCGGCTTCGTCTACGCCGTCTCCATCATGGGCGTCACCGGCGCCCGCTCGTCGGTGAGCTCGGCGGCCCAGGACGTCGTGGCCGCGGCCAAGGCCGCCGGCGCTGAACGAGTGTGCGTGGGCCTCGGTGTCTCCACCGCCGAGCAGGTCGCGGAAATTGCGGCCTACGCGGACGGCGTGATCGTCGGCTCAGCGCTCGTTGCGGCCGTGCGCGACGGCGGCGTGGACGCCGTCGCCAAACTCACCAAAGACCTCAGTACCGGTCTGACCAGGAAGTAACGCAACCATGCAGACGCTCCTCACCGCAGCCGCGCTGGTTCCAGCCGGCATGGTGCCCGCAAGCATCCCGAGCCCGGACTGGTCCGGGTTCGATATTCCGCTGCCGTGGGGATCGCTCCGCATCCACGCCTACGCCCTGTGCATCCTGGCGGGCATCGTCGTCGGCCTGTGGCTGACGTCGGTCCGCTGGGCCAAGCGCGGAGCGCCTGAAGGCAGCGTCTGGGACATCGCCATCTGGGCCATCCCCTTCGGCATCATCGGCGGCCGGCTCTACCACGTGTTCTCGTCCCCGGACGCGTACTTCGGTCCGGGCTTCGACGGCACCGGGGACCTGTCCCTGATCCCGCAGATCCAGCGCGGCGGCCTCGGAATCTGGGGCGCCGTGGTGCTGGGGGCCTTCGGCGCCTGGATCGGCGGCCGCCGCGCGGGGGTCAAGCTCACGGCATTCTTGGATGCAGCCGCTCCCGGGCTTCTGCTGGCGCAGGCCCTCGGCCGGTGGGGAAACTACTTCAACCAGGAGCTGTTCGGCGGCCCCACCACGCTGCCGTGGGGACTCCAGGTGGACGCGGACAACGCGAACTTCCCGGCCGGCTACCCGGCGGATACCCTCTTCCACCCCACGTTCCTCTATGAATCGCTGTGGAACATCGCGGGTGTGCTGATCCTCCTGGCCCTCGACCGCCGGTTCCACTTCCGCCGCGGCCGGCTCTTCTGGCTGTATGCCATGTACTACACGCTGGGACGGGTCTGGATCGAGGCCATGCGGATCGACGACGCCGAGCAGATCAGCCTGTTCGGCATCACCACCCGGCTGAACGTCTGGACCAGCATCTTCGTGTTCCTCGCCGCGTTGGCCGTGTTCATCTGGCTCGGCCGGCGCAAGGACGGCAACGCGGACAGTGTCTACCTGCCGGGCCGGGAGCCGGCCCCCGCGGTTGCCGCAAAAGCCGACGGCGGGACGCCGGCCAGTGCTGAAGCCGCCGGTTCGTCGGTGGTCGGGGGAGGGTCAAAGGACCCCGGGTCCGCTCCAAATGTGACCGGCAATCCGGTCCGTGATACGGACCCTGTTGTCTCAGATAGTGAATCGCGTGATAATCTCCCTGATAACCAAAACGGTTCCGGGCTAGCTTCTGCCCAAACGGAAGCAGTCCCGGCATCCACCGGCGGAACCCCAACCGCCGCGGAGTCGCGGAACACCGGAAAGTCCGGTGGCACAGACACCGGGACCGCACCGGAGGCCGACAGCTCACGCTAGAAGGCACCGGTACCAGGGCAGCAGAGAGTTACCGCTCGGAGCGCCCGACACCCACAGCGTCGTGGCAGAGGCCCACTTCGGTCAGCATAGAGCTGCTGACCGGTCAAGCCCCGGGGCGGAAGCCTGCGTAACTGTTAGTTCAGCAGGTATGCCTGCCCTACAATTTCCAGTAAGCAATAACACTTTGTAGCGCCCATCACAGTAGCGCTCTTAGTGGGGCCAACGTTGTCCCTTCCATACGCACGATCAGGAGGAAGGACGTCTCCCATGACCCAAACTCTTTCAAGCCCCAGCTGGTCCGAAGCGAACCAGCCGGACGCCGCCATGTCGCCGTTCAAGCGGTTCGCGGCGCTCCCCGAGGCAGCCGGGCTCTACAACCCGGAGCAGGAGAAGGACGCCTGCGGTCTTGCGATTATCGCCACCCTGCGCGGCGAGCCCGGCTACGACATTGTTGACGCCGCCCTTACCGCCCTGCGCAACCTCGAGCACCGCGGTGCTGTCGGCGCAGATGAGGGAACGGGTGATGGGGCCGGCCTCCTGATGCAGGTGCCGGACGAGTTCTTCCGTGCCGTCACCGAATTCGAACTTCCGGCCCCCGGCCAGTACGTGGTGGGCACCGCCTTCCTGCCTGCTGAGCAGCGCGAGGCCAACGCCGCAAAGGCCGGCATCGAGGGCCTGGCCGCCGACGAGGGACTGACGGTCCTTGGCTGGCGCGAGGTTCCCGTCGTCGCCGATCTTGTCGGTGCCATGGCGCGCGCCTGCATGCCGTACTTCTCCCAGCCGTTCTTCGCCTCGGCAACCGGCGAGCAGCTTGACCGCAACGACCTGGACGGCCGCGCCTGGCGCATCCGCAAGCGCGCCCAGAACAAGTTCGGCGTCTACTTCCCGTCGCTGTCCTCGCGGACCATCGTCTACAAGGGCATGCTGACCACGGCCCAGCTGGAGCCGTTCTACCCGGACCTTTCGGACAAGCGCTTCAAGACCAAGCTGGCGATCGTCCACTCGCGCTTCTCCACCAACACCTTCCCGTCCTGGCCGCTGGCCCAGCCGTTCCGCACCATCGCCCACAACGGCGAAATCAACACCGTCAAGGGCAACCGGAACTGGATGCGCGCCCGCCAGTCCCAGCTCGCGAACCCGCTGCTGGGCGACTCGCCGGAAGAGCTGTTCCCGATCTGCACCCCGGGCGCGTCCGACTCCGCGTCCTTCGATGAAGTGGCCGAACTGCTGTGGCTGTCCGGCCGCCCCATCACGCACTCGATCATGATGATGATCCCCGAGGCCTGGGAAAACCACGCCACGATGGATCCGGCACGCAAGGCGTTCTACGAGTACCACTCCCTCCTGATGGAACCCTGGGACGGCCCCGCCGCCGTGTCGTTCACCGACGGCGCCCTCGTGGGCGCAACCCTGGACCGCAACGGCCTGCGCCCCGGCCGCTACTGGATCACCGAGGACGGCCTGGTCGTCTTCGCCTCCGAGGTGGGCGTCATCGACGTCGAACCCTCCAAGGTGGTCAAGAAGGGCCGCGTCTCGCCCGGCAAGATGTTCCTGGTGGACACCGAGGCCGGCCGAATCATCGGCGATGACGAGGTCAAGGCCGAGGTCGCCGCGGCGAACCCCTGGGCCGAGTGGGTCAAGGACAACCTGATTGACCTCAACGAGCTGCCGGAACGCGAGCACGTGGTGCACACCGCCGCGTCCGTGAACATCCGTCAGCGGACCTTCGGCTACACCACCGAAGAGCTCAAGATCCTGCTAGGCCCGATGGCCCGCACCGGCGCCGAACCGCTGGGCGCCATGGGCTCCGACACCCCGGTGGCTGTGCTGTCAAAGCGCCCCCGCCTGCTCTTCGACTACTTCGTGCAGTCCTTCGCGCAGGTGACCAACCCGCCGCTGGACGCCATCCGTGAAGAGCTGGTCACCTCCCTGACCTGCGCCATCGGCCCCAACGGCAACCTCCTGGATACCAAGCAGGTGCGCCAGCCGCAGGTCTCCCTGCCGTTCCCGGTGATCAACAACGACCAGCTCGCGAAGATCGCCAACATCGAGAACGCCGACGGCGACAAGGTGGCCATGAAGGTCCGCGGCCTCTACCGCCCCGAGGGCGGCGAGAACGCGCTGCGTGCCCGGCTCACCGAAATCTGCGAGCAGGTGTCCGGCGCCATCAACCGCGGCGTGCAGTATGTGGTCCTGTCGGACCGCGACTCCAACGCGCAGTGGGCCCCGATCCCGTCGCTGCTGCTGGTCAGCGCCGTGCACCACCACCTGCTGCGCAGCGCCAACCGCACCAAGACCGCCCTGGTGGTCGAAGCCGGCGACGTCCGCGAGACGCACCACGTGGCCGTGCTCATCGGCTACGGTGCCTCCGCCGTCAACCCGTACCTCGCCATGGAATCCGTGGAGCAGCTGATTACCGCCGGCGACGTCGTGGGCGTGACCCCGCAGGACGGCGTCTACAACCTGATCAAGGGCCTCGGCAAGGGCGTCCTGAAGATCATGTCCAAGATGGGCATCTCCACTGTTGCGTCCTACACCGGCGCCCAGACGTTCGAAGCGCTTGGCCTGGGCCAGGAACTGGTGGACGAGTTCTTCGCCGGCACGCATTCCCAGTTGGGCGGCGTGGGCCTGGACGTCATCGCGGCAGAAGTTTCCGCGCGGCACCAGATGGCCTACCCCGAGGGCGGCATCGAGCAGCCGCACCGTCCCCTGCTGGGCGGTGGCGAGTACCAGTGGCGACGCGACGGCGAGCCGCACCTCTTCAACCCGGAGACCGTCTTCCGGCTGCAGCACGCTACGCGTGAGCGCCGCTACGACATCTTCAAGGCCTACACCAAGGGCGTGGATGACCAGTCCGAGAACCTGATGACCCTGCGCGGTCTGCTCAAGTTCAAGGACGGCGCGCGTCCCGCCGTGCCGCTCGAGGAAGTCGAGCCGGTCTCCAGCATCGTCAAGCGCTTCTCCACGGGTGCCATGAGCTACGGCTCCATCTCCAAGGAAGCCCACGAGACCCTCGCCATCGCCATGAACCGGCTGGGCGGCAAGTCCAACACCGGTGAAGGCGGTGAGGACGTGGACCGCCTGCTCGACCCCGAGCGCCGTTCCGCCGTCAAGCAGATTGCCTCGGGCCGCTTCGGCGTCACGAGCCTCTACCTGACCAACGCGGACGACATCCAGATCAAGATGGCTCAGGGTGCGAAGCCCGGCGAAGGCGGCCAGCTGATGGCCCAGAAGGTCTACCCCTGGGTTGCCCGGACGCGCCACTCGACGCCCGGCGTCGGACTCATCTCCCCGCCCCCGCACCACGACATCTACTCGATCGAGGACCTCGCGCAGCTCATCTACGATGCGAAGCGCGCGAATCCCTCGGCCCGGGTGCACGTCAAGCTCGTCTCCGAGGTGGGCATTGGCACAGTTGCCGCCGGCGTCACCAAGGCCAAGGCCGACGTCGTGCTTGTTTCCGGGCACGACGGCGGTACCGGCGCCTCGCCGCTGAACTCGCTCAAGCACGCCGGTGTTCCGTGGGAACTGGGTCTCGCAGAGACCCAGCAGACCCTCATGCTCAACGGCCTGCGCGACCGCGTAGTGGTGCAGGTGGACGGCCAGCTCAAAACCGGCCGCGACGTCGTCATCGCGGCGCTGCTAGGCGGCGAGGAATTCGGCTTCGCCACGGCACCGCTGGTGGTTGAGGGCTGCATCATGATGCGCGTCTGCCACCTTGACACCTGCCCGGTGGGCGTTGCCACGCAGAACCCCGAGCTGCGCGCCCGCTTCAGCGGCAAGCCGGAGTTCGTGGTCAACTTCTTCGAGTTCCTGGCCGAGGAAGTCCGCGAGATCCTCGCGGAGCTCGGTTTCCGGAGCATTGAGGAAGCGATCGGCCACGCCGAAATGCTGGACACCCAGGACGCCATCAGCCACTGGAAGGCCGAGGGCCTGGACCTGGATCCGATCCTGCACGGCCTCGAATTTGACGACGACGCCCCGCTGCGGAACCTGACCGGCCAGAACCACGAGCTGGACAAGCACTTCGACCAGCGGCTCATCACCATGGCCGCCGAGGCGCTGACCGACCGTGCCCCGGTGAAGATCACGGTGGACGTCATCAACACCGACCGGTCGGTGGGCACCATGCTGGGCCACGTCGTGACCAAGACGTTCGGCACGGACGTGCTGGCCACGGACACGATTGACATCACGCTGAACGGCACCGCCGGGCAGTCGCTGGGCGCCTTCCTGCCTGCCGGCATCACGCTGCGCATGTACGGCGACTCCAACGACTACGTCGGCAAGGGACTCTCCGGCGGCCGGATCATCGTCCGCCCGGACCGCACCAACGTGTTCCAGGCCGAACGCAACGTCGTTGCCGGCAACGTGATCGGCTACGGCGCCACGAGCGGCGAGCTGTTCCTGCGCGGCCAGGTGGGCGAACGCTTCCTGGTCCGCAACTCGGGTGCCACCGCGGTTGTTGAAGGCATCGGCGACCACGGCTGCGAGTACATGACCGGCGGCCAGACGCTGATCATCGGCCGCACGGGCCGCAACTTTGGCGCCGGCATGTCCGGCGGTACGGCCTACGTGCTGGACCTGCGGACTGAACGCGTCAACAAGCAGGCCCTCGAGTCCGGCGAACTCCAGCTCCTTGAGCTGGACGCCGAGGACCGCGACATCGTCCACGGCCTGCTGGTCAAGCACGTGGAGGAAACCGAATCCCAGCTGGCTGCGCGTCTGCTCGACAACTTCGACGACACCGCTGCCCGCATTACCAAGGTGCTGCCGCGTGACTACGCTGCAGTGCTGCAAACCCGTCTTGACGCCATCGAAGAGGGCCTTGACCCCGACGGCGAAGAAGTATGGTCTAGAATCCTGGAGGTGACCGGTGGCTGATCCACGCGGATTTCTGAAAGTACGTCAGCGTGAAACCCAGCCGCGCCGTCCCGTTCCCGTCCGCATCATGGACTGGAAGGAAGTTTACGAGGCCCAGGAAAAGGGTGTCCTGAAGAGCCAGGCCGGCCGCTGCATGGACTGCGGCGTGCCGTTCTGCCACCAGGGCTGCCCCCTGGGGAACCTGATTCCCGAGTGGAACGACCTCATGTGGCGGGACAAGGGCGAGGAAGCGATTGAGCGGCTGCACGCCACCAACAACTTCCCCGAGTTCACCGGCCGGCTCTGCCCCGCCCCGTGCGAGGCGTCCTGTGTGCTGGGCATCAACCAGCCCGCGGTGACCATCAAGCAGGTGGAGGTGTCCATCATCGATGAGGCCTTCGACAACGGCTGGGTCAACCCGCTGCCGCCGCACCGTCTCACCGGCAAGACGGTCGCCGTCGTCGGTTCCGGCCCTGCCGGCCTGGCGGCTGCACAGCAGCTGACCCGCGTGGGCCACACCGTGGCCGTCTACGAACGGGACGACAAGATCGGCGGCCTGCTGCGCTACGGCATCCCCGACTTCAAGATGGAAAAAGAGCAGGTGGACCGCCGGCTCGAGCAGATGAAGGCGGAAGGCACCCGCTTCCGCACCGGCGTCGCCGTCGGTACGGACGTCACCTGGGAGCAGCTGCGCCGGCGCTACGACGCCGTGGTCATTGCCACGGGCGCCACCGTGCCGCGGGACCTTCCCATCCCGGGCCGCGACCTCGACGGCGTGCACTTCGCCATGGATTACCTCGTACCCTCCAACCGCGTGGTGGCAGGGGAGACGCCGGAGAACCACATCGACGCCCGCGGCAAGCACGTCGTCATCCTTGGCGGCGGCGACACCGGTGCGGACTGCATCGGGACGGCCCACCGCCACCAGGCAGCCTCGGTGACCACCCTGGCCATCGGCAAGCAGCCCCCGGTGGAGCGCGCCGGCCACCAGCCGTGGCCGACGTTCCCCACCCTCTTCGAGGTCGCCAGTGCCCACGAGGAAGGCGGTGAGCGCACGTACCTCGCCTCCACCGTTGAGTTTGTGGGCGAGGACGGCAAGCTGACCGGCGTCAAGGTGGCAGAGACTGAATTCGTGGACGGCAAGCGCCTCCCCAAGGCAGGCACCGAGCGGATCATCCCCGCCGACCTGGTCTTCCTGTCGCTGGGCTTCACCGGACCTGAACCGGCAGGCATCACCGAGCAGGTCAGCGCCGAGTTCGACGGACGCGGCAACGTGGCCCGCGACGGCTACTACATGACCAACACCGAGGGTGTCTTCGTGGCAGGCGATGCCGGCCGCGGACAGTCCCTGATCGTGTGGGCCATCGCCGAAGGCCGTGCCGCCGCGGCGGCGGTGGACAAATATCTGATGGGAAGCACCATCCTTCCTGCGCCTGTGGCTCCGACGGACCGCGCCATAGCCGTCCTGTAGCGCCGACCCGGAGATGGAATTCATCTCCGCGACAACTTAAACAATGCAAGTGACAAATAGGGTAGGTATATGAGACGCGCAAAGATTGTGGCCACCTTCGGACCGGCCATTGCCAGCTATGAAAACACCCTCGCGGTGCTGGAAGCCGGCGTTGATGTAGCCCGCATGAACATGAGCCACGGCGACTACTCCGTGCATGACAACACCTATGAGAATGTCCGCAAGGCCGCGTCCGATCTGGGCAAGGCTGTGGCCATCATGGCCGACCTGCAGGGACCCAAGATCCGCCTGGGCCGCTTCGTGGACGGTCCCCACGAGCTGGCGGTGGGTGACATCTTCACGATCACCACCGAGGACGTACCCGGCACCAAGGAGATCTGCTCCACAACGCTCAAGAGCCTCACCGAGGACGTCAACGAGGGCGACGCCCTGCTGATTGACGACGGCAAGGTTGCGCTGCGCGCCATCGAGGTCGACGACGTCAAGGTTGTGGCCAAGGTGACCGTGGGCGGCTTCGTGTCGAACAACAAGGGCATCAACCTCCCCGGTGTTGCCGTCAACGTCCCCGCACTGAGCGAAAAGGACGAGGACGATCTCCGCTGGGCCATGCGCCGCGGCGTAGACCTCGTAGCCCTGTCCTTCGTCCGTGACGCCTCAGACATCAAGCGCGTCCACGAGATCATGGACGAAGAAGGCCGCCGCGTTCCGGTGATTGCCAAGATCGAAAAGCCGCAGGCCGTGGAACAGCTCCACGAGATCATCGACGCGTTTGACGCGATCATGGTGGCCCGAGGTGACCTGGGCGTGGAGCTTCCGCTCGAGGAAGTGCCGATCGTGCAGAAGCGTGCCATCGAACTGGCACGCCGCTGGGCCAAGCCGGTCATCGTGGCTACCCAGGTGCTGGAGTCCATGATCGACAACCCGCGCCCGACCCGTGCGGAGGCCTCCGACTGCGCCAACGCCGTGCTCGACGGCGCCGACGCAGTGATGCTGTCCGGCGAGACCAGCGTGGGCAAGTACCCGATCGAGACGGTCAAGGTCATGGCCCGGATCATCGAGTCCACCGAGGAGCACGGCCTGGAGCGCGTCCCCCCGCTGGGCACCAAGCCCAAGACCCGTGGTGGCGCGATCACCCGTGCCGCCGTCGAAATCGCCGACCAGCTGGACGCCAAGTACATCTGTACGTTCACGCAGTCCGGTGACTCGGCACGCCGCCTGTCCCGCCTGCGCCCGATCAAGCCGGTTTTCGCGTTCACTCCGGTGGAGCAGGTGTGGAACCAGCTGGCGCTGACCTGGGGCATCCAGCCGCAGCTGGTTGCCATGGTGGGCCACACGGATGAGATGACCGCACAGGTGGACCGCAGCCTGCTGGACATGGGACTGGTGGAAGACGGCGACCTCGTGGTCATCGCTGCCGGTTCCCCTCCCGGAAAGGCCGGTTCCACCAACTCGCTGAAGGTCCACAAGGTGGGCGACCTCGCCGACACTCCGCGCCTCGGCGAAGCCGCCGAGAAGAAGGAAAAGCTCGGCCCGTGGCCTGAAAAGAAGAAGAAGAACAGGGCTGCAGCCGCTCCGGCTGAGTAGCTAGGTCCTGAAGGGGAGGATTCCCGCCATCGGTTCATTGGTGGCGGGGGTCCTCCTTTTTTGTTTTGTGTTTTTGGCACGGAAAACGGAAGGACCCCGGCAGGTTGCCGGGGTCCTTCCGCTTTGTGTAGCTTGTTGGCTAGTTGACCTGGTTGATGATGGTCTCGGCCACTTCGCGCATGCTGAGGCGGCGGTCCATCGAGGTCTTCTGGATCCAGCGGAAAGCTTCCGGCTCCGTCAGGCCCATCTTGGTGGTCAGCAGGCTCTTGGCGCGTTCCACGAGCTTGCGGGTGGCGAACTGCTCCTGCAGGTCGGTGACCTCGCTTTCGAGGGCCTTGATCTCCTCGTGCCGGGACAGGGCGATCTCCAGGGCGGGGATCAGGTCGGCCGGGGTGAACGGCTTCACCACGTAGGCCATGGCGCCGGCGTCGCGGGCGCGCTCCACCAGTTCCTTCTGGCTGAAGGCGGTCAGCAGCACCACGGGGGCGATGCGCGCCTTGACGATCTTCTCGGCTGCCGAGATGCCGTCCATAACGGGCATCTTGACGTCCATGAGGACCAGGTCCGGCTTGAGCTCCTCGGCCAGCTGCACGGCCTTCTCACCGTTGTCAGCCTCGCCGATGACGTCGTAGCCTTCGCCGCGCAGGATTTCGATGATGTCCAGGCGGATGAGGGTTTCGTCTTCGGCCACAATTACGCGGCGCGCCGGCTGGGACGTTTTGTTTGACTCCGTCGGTTCTGACACGGGATCTCCTTGAAAAGGTACGGCGGGACTATGACTATCTTAGTTGGGCCCCGCGCTTGTACTTGGATCGGCATGGCTTGTTGCGACGGCGGTGGCGCGATTCTGGGTTTTAGCCTATCTCCATGTAGAGTAAATCCGCGCACTGGTAGTGGCTGCGTTGATCACACTTAGCTGTGAGCCCACGATTGTTACTCCGTGTACTCCGCGCCCGAGTGGCGGAATTGGCAGACGCGCCGCACTCAAAATGCGGTATCGAAAGGTGTGTGGGTTCGAGTCCCACCTCGGGCACGCATGACCCCTCGTCAGAGGGGTTTTTGCTTTAATGTGTGGACATTGTCCCTCGGCGGGTCCCTCTGGCACTGGCCGCGGTCTGTAGCTGGCGCCGCGGTCGCCTGTTCGGTTGTGGGGGAGCGGGTTCAGGGTCTTGGCTGGTGGGCCCTTCGCTTGCTGGAATCTGGGGTATGTGCCGTCCTATCTGGCTGTTCCGGTGGCCAGTCGCTGGCCGTCACTCATTCATGGCCAAGGCTTGTGGTGACGACATGACGAAGCTGAATTTCTCGAGGATTTTCCTCGGATAGCTGCTTTCTGCGAGCCAGGTAGCGTGCGCTCATCGCGTGTTTGTCCGGCCAAAGGGCGTGTGCACTTTGTGCACACGTTTGTGCACGGCGGCTTTTCGGCCTGCATTTTGATCCCTTCCTCCTGGTTCTGCCTTCACTACTTCATGCAGTTCTCTGTTTCAGGCGACATGACTTTGCGCCTGGATCGTCGGCGTCGTTGGACGTTTCTGTCAGCGGGAACCTCTATCTGTGGCCGGCGTGCGAGCCGTCGACAGTGCGAAGGTGTGTGGGATCCGGACTCTTCTTCCGGGGGCGGTCCTGGTTTGGTTCATCCGTAAGACCTGTCCGTAGTTGGACGCGCGTCTATCGTTTTCATCGCAGGGCGGGACTCAGGATGTCGTGCCGGAACCGACCCAGGGCGACCGTAGTACCGGTTTGCGGTGACCGGAAGCAGGCGCTGGCTTGTTCCTTTACTTTGAACCGCTGATCGCTGGGCATCCTTAGCCATTTAACAGGCGAACCGGTCAGGTCGGTCGGGTTGCCTCGGGACAGGGGCTCCCTGATTGAAAGGAGCCAGTGACCAAGTTCCGGATTGTAGTCGTGCCACCGCCAGGGGTAGGCGTCGAGCGTTACTTCGGGAAAGTGGCCAAGGACGTCGCCGTGCCAGTTGACGGGTTGTTGGCCTCCGAAGTTGAAAAGCCGTACCTGGTGCCATAGCAGTCTTGGTTCCACGCCTCTTTCTGTCCAGCTAATTCGACTGTAGCTATGACATCGGACACTCGTGCGGGTCCAGCCCGTTCCAATCCGTCATGGCACAGCCTCGGCGCTCGATCCGGACGAATGGGAGTTTTGCGATTGCTCTCCCAGCAAGTGGCGCGCCTCTTCGAGCAACTGTTCGAGTGGAGCAAGGCGACTCTGCACGAGGATTTCTGTTGTCCCCTACGAGCAGCCCAAGAAGAGTTGGCACGAGGACGTATCCCAGGATCGAGATTGACAACGCAATCATCGGTGCGTCCTTGGCTAGCTCCGCTGATGGCGAAGATACTCCGATTAACAGGTCCCAGGACGGAGCTACGGGACAATATTCAAGTCGACCCCGAGGTGGTTCAAGCCTTGCTCGGACATCGTGATAACGCAGCAGTAACGCCGCAGTGGCAAGATCCGAATCGTTCACCGATTGAATTCCGAGAGAGGACGACAGTGGGAGCGCTGACACAGATCAAGCTCATTCGAAACAACTCTCCGTACGAGGCCCAGGTCGAGCAGAACGAGGCCGGGAAGTTTGATGTGGTTCCGGCGAACGGCGGTAGTATCCCCTACGACGACCGTGTTCCTTGGGCAGCGACCGAGACTGAGTTCTACGCCAGACACATGGCAGTCAGACTCAGGGTCCCCGACCCCAAGCCAGACATCGTTTGGGCGATCTGGCAACGAAACGTCGACCACGACGATCGGGTGCGTGCTTCTCGCAACGAGGAAATTGCGCTATGGGCTGACCCTGGCGCACCGATTGCTGGACGCTCCGAAGTTCGTGGGAGTCGGGCAATATACATCGACTCGAGCGGCGATATCAGCATGGATGCGACGGGCTGATACTACCAACCGGAGAGGATCTGCAATTACATGCAATACGTACTATTGGCGGACTGGCGGCCGAGCACCGACAATGATCAGGAAAAGAACGCGCGAGCACTCCGGTCGAAATGGACTTATCCAGAAGGCGTGCGACCGATCCTCGAGCTGTGGCCTGCGAGCGGATCACCTGCAGTGATTGTAGCGTTCGAGGCCGATGACACTGGCTCTGTGGACGCCGTACGAAACGCGTGGGAAGAGTATTTTCACATCAGAATCAGCCCAGCCATTACTTCGGAGGAGGGGCTTCAGCTGGAACCAGAAGAGCTGGCGCGTTGGCATCTGCAGCCATTCATCTGACCAGGTGGCAAAGAGTTTCCTTGCCCTCGGCTGCCCCGACGTCGCCCGACGACCGGCATGGCAGCGCTCGTTCCTGCCGAGGATCTGGGGTTGCACATGGCAAGCAAAGCTGCCCCATACGCGAACCCTCGGAGGACGCGCCGCTCAGACTGTAGCGGCCTATCAGATCTCAGCCCTACTAGCGGTAGAGGATTCCCCCGACGTGGCCCCTCACGCCGGCGGAGATCGAATCGCCGCCTCCAGCAGGTCAGTAACGCCGGTGACAAGCAGATCGCTAAAGCATAAGGAGAGCAGTGTGGGAGACGACCCGCTGGCAATGAAGGTCAAATGGGCCGACCGGGAGCGAGAGAGAGGTCCGCGTTGACCACTTCACCTTATCCTGAGGACGAGCGGATCCGCGCACTCTTCGCTGGCACGGCCTCTTTCGAAGCCCTTAACCCCGACGACTTTCAGGGCGACGACAGAGCATTGCTGGAGCGCTTCCTCCGGTTGCGAGAGGGGCCACCCGTCGATAAGACGGCACGCCTTCGGAAGGACTACCGATGACCGTGACGATTCAGCCGAATATGTATAGGCCCAGACTTCTAATAGATCTTGCCAAGATCGTCCCTTCGACCCAGCTGTCGGTCGACCTGTTCGGCACCGTCGCGGTCACGAACCCAACGACGGTAATGGGTCAGTTACTCCACGCGCTGACCCAGAGTTCGGTCCGGGTCTTACTCGTGGGCGACGAGGGTGGGTCAAAATTCGTACTTAATGGACAAGTGGTCGAGTTACGCGGCGTTGGCGGGATCACTCAAGCAGATGCCAACCCTGCGACAGTGATTTTGGTGGGGTACGACGTTACCCAGTGTTACGGCAACGGCTATCAAGTGCGCGGATCTGATGGTTCACTCATCCCATTTCCAGGGCATGTCCTGCTGGCACACGAGCTCGCCCACGCAGCGCAGATCACCAGCGGCCAGTTCACAACTGTAGAGGCCGCTGAGCGCTTCGCCGTGACTGAAGAGAACAAAGTCCGGAAGTTGTTCGGCCTGCCCCTGCGCGACGTGTCATCGTTCCCGGCATTGGTCGACGGAGGGTGCGCCGCGCCGCCGCCGAAGCCTGCTACGCCACCGCGGTCCAGTGGTTGTTTTCTGGCGATGGCGGCCCTTGGCACCGGTTTGCAGCTTTCCGTCGTGGAACTGCGAAAGTTCCGGGAGGAGGCGTTGAGATCCAGCCGCTACGGCCGCGCCTTCTGGGATGAGTTCTTTCCTGTATATGCAAACGTAAGCCAGCCGATTGTCCAAGCAATGGAGGATGACCCGCGGGTCCGCGAGCTCACGCGTTGGGCCATCGTGACGCCGCTGGTGCACTACTTGCGCATCGCGCGCATGTTTCCAGACGCGGACCCCTCGAGCGCAGACGAGCCTTGGCGTACATTCCTCATTGAGCTGCGAACGATGCTCTCGGAGTTCGCGGAGCCCCTACCCCTCCCGTACGACTTGGGAGGTGTCCCGCCCGCCGAGGCGGCATCTGACATAGCCATTGCGCTGCGGTTTATACTCCGTGACGAGGACAGCCGCCAGACGTGGCTCCGTGACCTGCGCCAGCGCGGTCAGATCCCCCTGTCCGGCAACGACACGGACTTGGCTGAGGCCCGTCGCGTCCTCCGCCGAGCGGGAATTCCGAAGGGCGAGATCCACGGCCTGGTACCCCGGCATCGAGTTGGAGCTGCCGCAGAAGGCGACACCCTCGGTGTTGCAGATCCGGCACCCCCGGCGCTCACTGGTTTCGGTAAGGTGCACGTTGCGACCAGTGCCCCGGCCGACAGGAGCAGATGGATCTACACCGTCACCCTGAGGAACAGCACCACCGACACGTTCCAGAAAGTCCGTTGTTTCTATCTGGTCAAGCCAGGCAACCCTGACAACATGGGCGTCACGGAAGTCGGCGTCATCAATCCGGGTGATGTGGTGGTCTTTCCCTTATCTGTCTGCTCCGACCTCCTGTCCTACACATTGGAGGGTGAGTTCGTCGAGGAAGGCGGAGCCAGCGGGACATTCGAGTGGCCGGGGCAGGGGCCTATGACGCCGGCACGGGCCAGCGTTGTGAATCCCACGGACACTTTTCCATGTGAAGACAGTTTTCAGTTCACGTTCTGAGAATGTTCAAGCTCGTGTAGTGGAAGTCGGGAGATGTGATGACGGATCGTAGGGTGATCGCAGCTATTCGGGACATCAGAGGGCGAGTTCAGGGGCTAGCTAACGGCGCCGAGGATTGGTCCCCCGTCAGTTCCGACCGAGCCATTAGTCATATCCTCACCGGCCTGCACTCGTATTACACCGGAGATCCTGCGGACCGTCACACCGTCGTGGTCGTAAGCGGACCGCGAGGTCGCTATCTGAGGTCGAGTCACGACACGAAGACTGAAAACAACCTTGACAGTCTTCCGAACGAACTCGACGCGGCGGCGGGGGACGTCTTCATCGAAGTCGCCCAGGATGCCCTCGAGCGCGCCCTCGCTGCAATGCACGCAGCTGAGTCGATAGGGCACAAGGTAGTCATCGCTATTGAGGGCCAAATAGTCGAACTGAACCTGGGTAGCCACGAGCTTTCTGCGATGGCGATGGACGGCGAGATCGCCACAGCGACGATAAGAGTCCCTGTTGTGGCATGGCTTCGCCGAGCCGACAATTCAGGAGACCCCGGCAACTCGGCGCGAGGGACGGTCACAGCTGTAGTTCAATGCTACTTCCTCGTCGAAGATGACCACGAGCTTTCAATAGTTACCGACTGGTCACAGGCCCCATTGGACGCTTCCGCGATCAGCGGTGACAACGCCGAGACTGAGCGACTGGCCGCAGAGGCATTGACGGAGTGGGCGAAGTCAGCTGCCGGTGGACGATTCGTAGTCAAAGATCGGGATGTAGGATTGAGCGATCTTTCCAGTCCCGTGCTCTCATTCGTCTCCTCCGGCGGTCAAATGCGCGCACGAATCACTGGCAATTTAGACAGTCGATTCGTGTCGGGTCCTCCTCCTGCCCTAGCAGTAGGCGACTGGTCGCTCGGTCTACAATCGGACAACGTGGAACGTCGCATCGTCACAGCGCTCGGAGATCAGCTCGGCGGAATCCCCCCTCCATACGGCCCTGGCGAGGTGCCGATCAATGCCGAGTTGACCCTCACCAGCTTCGACGCGGACCTCCGTAATGGAGGAATCGTGTTCTCCGGGAGCAGCCGCAGCCAAAGCGTGCCACCGGTCTCCGCCACGTTCATCGTCGACGTCTCCCTCCTAGACGCCGGCTCCGCCCGGGTAACGGCCAAGATTGAGTCGGTTGCGGTCACCGTGAACGAGTGGTACGCACATGTCGCAGACTTCTTCGCCGGAGGTACGATCCGCAAATTGATCGCGCATACCGTTCGGCAGAGCTTCGATCCAGCAGTTAGCGGCATCGGCACACTCCTTCGGAGCCCCGCAGCTCGCAGCATCGCTGCGCTGGGGACTGATGCCCGAGTGCAGCTGGGGGTCCGATTATCCAGCATCAACGTCCAGCGCCACGGAGTCGTCGTGTCGGGGACGGTGAACAGCCCAAGCAGCCGTGCCCCCCAGGCGCGGGTACATGCCCAGTCCATTGACGCCGGACGGGTGCGCCTGTACGCCATGGATTCGTGGGCTCCGGGAGGACGACTGGAAGCTGTCGAATTCGACTTTGGGGACGGCAAGTCCGAGCAACTCGGAGGCCCCAACCTTGCCCTCGTCACAACTCACCAATACCTCCCCGGGCGTTATACGGCCGTGCTCAAGGTGACAGACATTAGCGGCGGAATGGCCATGAAGAGTGCAACTTTTACTGTCCGATGAAGCTGTGTGTGTACCAGGAACAGGATCTCGGCCGGCAGGTCGACGCACTATGTGGCGCGGGCACCCCCGCCGGCGGCCGGGATGGCTGCAGTGCAAGTCCTGTGTCGAGCATCTGCGGGCTTAGGTTCCGGGTTGCCGTATGGCTCAGTTCCAGCGGCCGCGTCGGCCTCGACACCACCACAATTGGAACTGAAACGGGCCACTAGAGACCCGTCTTCAGTTGGTCGATCAGCCCGGAACGCGAGAAGGACGGTTATTCGAGGTAATTCTTGGCGGACTTGACTGCCTGCTCGTTCCAGTTAGCTACTTCGACGCAGAAGCGAGCTTGACCAGGTTTGCTCACTCTGTACTCGGCCTGCGCCGGCTTCAAGCCCTCGTAGAACATTGGCCGAGCTTCTCACTTAGATGTGGCCGCAGTGCGTCGGCTCAATACACCTAGTTGTCCAGCGGAAGGGGTTTTCTTCAAGTCACCGCCCGCGGTGGCACTTACCTACATTTCTCGAAACGCCATCCTTGGTGTCGCTCGTTCAAGACGATGAGGAATATTGAGGACTCGTGCTAGAAACTGGGGAACTCACCCCGGGGAAAGGTTTCCTTAGGAACCATGGCTCATGGAAATTGGGCACGAATCATGCATGTGATGTCGAATTCTTTCGATTGGGATGTTTCCATACCAAGCCGTTGCGGGCGACTCGAGATTGCCACATTCGGGAAGGAGTTTCTACTGTTTGCTGGCGAACAGGGATCCGGTCTATGCCCTTCCACGACCACCACGTGCATGTGTCCTGGATCCAGTTCCAGGACCGAGGCTGCCAAGGTTCGCCGCTGCGCGGTTCAGGCTGCCTCCCCCTGCTGACATCGACAAGCCTGACCGTCCATGATGGTCCCAGCAGCGCCTTGACTCCGGCCCTCGTTTCGTGAGGTTGGCCAAGTGAGGCACGTGCCCCACTTCGCGAGCACTATTCGTAAGTCTCGTCGGATCATTGACATGACTCGTGAAACTGCGGATCCTCGTTCGTAGATCTGTCCCAGATCTCTAGAGCCACTGGATTTGGGGGTAACCATGGGCAACGGTGACTATGGTGATTTTCAGTTAAGCCTGTTTCAGTCATGGCAACTTCTCTGCGGCGCCAATATCGTGCACGTCGCAGCCCGCCAACAGCGGCTGGTTACGGCGCTGGCCTTAAATGGACCGCGCCCCCGGAGCTATCTGGTGGGGCTACTATGGCCGGAGCATTCTGAGTCGCGAGCCATGGAAAGCCTGCGTGTGAGCCTGCATCTCATTTCAAGGCAGGTGCCTGGCCTGTTGATCAATGGCGGGGGTGTGCTATCACTCAGCGAACTGGTGGACGTCGACCTTCACCGCGTCCGGTCGCAAATCCGGCATCTGAGCCAAGTCGGGCTCAACGGTGATGCTGCTTCTTGCCTTCACGAGTTACGATATGCGGAACTTCTCCCAGGCTGGTATGAAGACTGGGTTATTTTTGAGCAAACCCGACTTAGACATGACCGTCTGCACGCCCTTCTCGTGATAGCCCGAGAGTCGCTGGCACGGTGCGAATACGAGGTGGCACTGGAAGCCTCCGAGGCAGCGCTGGAGCTTGAACCACTCTACGAAAGAGCGGTTGGACTCCTAATTCAGGCTGAGCGGCTGCAGGGTAACAACGCCTCAGCACTTCGGGCCTTCGAGAAGTACGAAGCGCAGCTGAAGACGGACATGCGGATTGCTCCATCAGAAGCGATTCGAAGGCTTGTTGCCGATGTTCGGTGAGGGGCAACGGAACGGAATGAGAGACACCTTTCCATGGCCCGGGCCACCGACACGCAGGCGGCTCTAGTTGGGCCATGCTGATCCTCCGCGGCCGACAACGACGGCGCTTGGAGAGTCCCGCGGTACGGTTTCGCCGATCTTGCTCATAATCTTCGGATCTGTGCCCTTTAGCCGCCTGAAGAGCCAGGCTGGGCCGAGAGCCACTCACGCACGATACTTAGGACCTCGTCTGGGTCGGCGGTGGCAGCCGTGTTGGCTTCACCGTCGGGACCCTGACCATACATTACCCTGGCGCGGAATCCGGAAACCTGGTCCGGCTCGTACCAGGTACGAATGACTAGCGTGCCCATAGGGGGCATCGCCGCGCCTGCCCCGTCTTGCCCGGATATTCCTGACGAACGATCATCGCTTATCACGGCAATTCACCTTACTCTCAGTCTGCGATCACCCACCTGCGGGACAATCGCGGAGTCTCCATGCCCGGGGCCGCCTCGTCTGTCCGCCGACAGTGGCCCGGCGAGTTCTGCCAAGGAAGACCCGAGGACCGGCATGCGCCGGCAATCTTGATCCTGCTGCACATGAATCAGGACTTCACCAACGTTCGCAAAAGGTTTGCTCAAGATTGCTGGCTGAGACGATCGTGCGAGGACCCGAATGCGCGTTGTCTCATAGGACGCTTCGTTGTTTGTCGCTTCGGCTCTTGAGACCGCTTCAGACATCAGTATGATCCCCCAAATATGGTCATGTGACAAATTTAGTCATATGACCATCGAATGTGCAAATCTATTCGACATTCCAATGGATTACCTTTGTATTCCATTAGGACCTGCAGCCGTGAGGCCTTTATTAGCGTCTTTAGGTGACTTCCGCATTACTGGTGCGCTGCGTGGTTTCAATGATGGCGCTCTTCGAGGGTCGAGCTTGAACACGCTACTTGAGCCCCTTGCTGAGCTTCCTGCCGGTCAAAGGGCGCGGCGCCTCGACTCCATGAAATGCAGGCATTCAGCGACGACGAGGATCCGGTCAGTAGCGTTCTCCCAGCAAAACGGTGGATTGTCTTTGAGACGACTCTCCCCAGCGACGCCGGTAGGTACTGCCTGCATGATGGCCACAGGTATGAGCTTGACCGTCAGCGTTCTCCCGCTGCCGGGCAACTTGCATCCTGGGCGGCACCCGGGTCCAGTGAGATGCCGGCCGGGTCGAAGCCACGGAGGCACGGCCCGAGAACCGCTGACCGAAATCCAGGCAGGCGCTCGAATGTCGTGCCGCCCGGTAACGCGGCAGTAACGTCCCACTTGGCAGGCTGATCACGAGAGAGGGAACCCTGCCCGTCTCATGTACCCATGGGGATGACGTGACGCAAGCCATTGATGCAGATGTGCCGCCGCTCGAGGTAGGGCAATGGGCCGACGCGATCGGCAACCGGGAAGCGGAGGCGCCAGCGGAGGAGGGCGGGGAGGAGGAAGTCGCTCGCATAACGGTCCGCCCGGACGAAGACGTCGACGTGAGGTCCGCCGGTCCGATGATGCGATTGTTGTCGTAGCCCGGGGTCGCCGCCCCGGCGAGCACCGCTTTCCCCGTCCACTGGAGACTGTCGATCTCAGCAGGGCGAACGTGCAGACTGGCCTGTATGCCACCGACGGGTTTGCTAGCCCGTACCGCCCCCTCCATGTGTTCCCCGATGAGCTCTCCCACGAGCTTCAGTCGCCCCCTAGATTTCCATCTGGGCTGGGCGTCGTCGCTGACGGTGAAGAACGCGGCGACCCTACTGCCGTCTTCGCGCCGGATTCGAGGTTCACGTTCTCCGATACCTCGTTTCCGTGGTCTGCCTGCGGCATCGTGAACACCGCTGCAGGATGGGGTTCCGGGGTGATGGTGGGCCCGCGTCACATGATGACAGCCAGCCACGTCGTCAATTGGGGGCCGAACAATACTGCCGGCTGGATGAGGTTCACCCCCCTCCGGTTCGATGAGAGTGAGCCTTTCGGACGTGCCGGTGTTACACGCGTCTATTGGTGGAACCAAGCGAATGCGGGAGACGGTATCTCTGCTGACGAGTGCGCATTCGACTACGTGATATGTGTTCTGGACCGCCGTCTGGGAGACACCGTTGGTTGGATGGGATCGAGAGCATACGCGACGTCGTGGAATGGAGGCGCGCATTGGGCTCATGTTGGGTATCCGTCAGACCTGGCCGGAGGTGTGCGGCCTGCTTTCATCGGTAATGGCGCCTTCGACAGCGACTCTACCCGCACCATCGGTGGACGCGATTCTCTCGGGCTCCGTCACCGGATTGACGCCGTCCCAGGGCAGTCCGGCGGGCCCTACTTCGGGTGGTGGGCCGGCGACCCGTGGCCTCGTGTCGTCGCGTCGCAAAGCGCAGAGAATTGGGGCGGCACGGGAGGGCCGAACACCAGTGGCGGCGGCAACCCGCTTCCGGAACTAATCAGTCATGCGCTGAACGTCGAGCCGTGAGTCCATGATCCACGTATTGGCTCCGCCGTCCGCTCCCAACCACCCATGTCCTACCGCCGTCGCAAAAACCGGGGTGTGCACAATGTGCACACCCCGGGCTTCGGACTGGGCCGTGTGATGTCTCGGGACATGGGTGACAATTCTGCATCAGGACATCGGTGACGGTTCGTGTGTCAGGACATCGGTGACAGTTGTGCGTTGTTTTGCGGTGAATCCGGGTGGCTTGCCGTTTCCGACTGCTTTGGTCCCGGCCGCTGGTCGGGGGTAGGAAGTGATGTGGGTGCCCTGGACATCGAAGAATTGGATCGTTTCGGCGTCCCAGCACGCGTGGATGCTCTGCCGGGCGTAGGGTTTGCCGATCATGTAGACCACGCTATTGATTGTGACTCTGCCGTTGGGGTACGCGATGCGGGTGGCCTGGCCGCTGCCCTGGTCGATTCCCTGCGGGAGGACTAGAGCAGGTTTCGGGTGTGGTGGTGCAGCGACCGGTGTGGCGTCCCATGCTTGCTGCGGGGTGATCCGCCCGGGCAGGCTCTGGTGCGGGCGGTGGGTGTTATAGAGCTCGTCGAACGCGTCGACCTGGTCCTGGAGCTGCTCAAGTGTCCCGGCGAGAGGTTGTTTGTCCAGGAACCGGAACAGGGTCTGATGGAAGCGTTCGTTCTTGCCCTGCGTGGTCGGTTTGTACGGTTTCCCGGTGATCGCCTCGATCCCCAGAGAGGTCGCGTACGTGACGAGCCGGCCTTGCCGGCCTTGCCGCGAAGGGTTCAACGCGGCCCCGTTATCCGTGAGCAGTTTCTGCGGCACCCCACGGGCGGTAATGCCCTTCTGCACGACCGCGATCGCGGCCTCAGACGTTTCCCCGGTGGCGACATGGGAGGCGACAGCGACACGGGAATGGTCATCGATGAGCTGGAAGATCACGCATTTACGGCCACCGGTAAGGACGTACTCGGTCGCGTCCAGCTGCCACAGACAGTTTGGGGCAGGGTAAACGAACCGGCGATACGCGGCCCGGGGCCTCTTCCGGGGCTCCAACCTCGCGACACCGGTCTGACGGAAGATCCTGGCCAGCGACGGAACCGACGGCACTGGTTCCAGGCCCATGGCCTTCATCTTCTCGAACACGCTGATCGGTCCATGGTCCAGGCCCGAGCGCTCCAACGCCGCCCGCACCTGGCAGGCCTGCCCCTTGACCTCATCACTGATCCTGGACGGGCTCGTGCGCGGCCGGCGGGACCGCGGTTCCAACGCCGCAGCCGGGCCCTCAGTCCGGGCCCTGCCCAGTAACACATAAAACGTCTTACGAGAGATGCCATGCTCGGCACAGAACGAGGTCACAGCACCACGGGGCGCGTCATCCGGCCACCCCGAGATGGCTAACCGGACACGAGGATCAACAGGTTCAACTCCACTCATCCACCGATCAAAACGGCAGAAGTGTCACCACCAAGAACCCTGATAGTGCCACCGGTGTCCTGACGCAGAACTGTGAACGATGTCCTGAGACATCACACTTCGGATTCGGTTGTGTGATGTCTCGGGACATGGGTGACAATTCTGCATCAGGACATCGGTGACGGTTCGTGTGTCAGGACATCGGTGACAGTTGTGCGTTGTTTTGCGGTGAATCCGTGGGGACTGGATCCGCAAAGGCACCCCTGTGTCTGATCGGGGACTCCGGAACCGGTAAATCCCACCTGCTAATCGGCCTCGGCACCGCCGCGGCAGAGAAGGGTTACCGGGTCAAATACACCCTGGCCACCAGGCTCGTAAACGAGCTTGTGGAGGCTGCGGATGAGAAAGTCCTAGCCAAGACTATCGCCCGCTACGGCCGCGTCGACCTGCTCTGCATCGATGAGCTCGGCTATATGGAGCTGGACCGGCACGGCGCCGAACTCCTCTTCCAGGTCCTCACCGAAAGGGAAGAGAAAAACTCCATCGCCATCGCTTCCAACGAATCGTTCTCCGGCTGGACCAAGACCTTCACCGACGCGCGCCTCTGCGCCGCCATAGTCGATCGGCTGACCTTCAATGGTGCCATCATCGAAACCGGCACCGACTCCTACCGCCTCGCCCACACCCTCGCCCAACAAACCGCAGGTTAGCCGGGCGGTCTTGGTTCGCCATCCGGGACGGCTACTTGGCCCGCGTTCACGGCGGCCTCGCAGCCGTTGGTCAACCATGGCACAGGGATTTGGGCTTCAGCAGAGATGGGTGCGTTTCTCAACATTTGCAAGGCTGGCGGGACAGTCGACTGAGAGGGCCTGTGGCCCCGATAGTGACCGGCCGTCTCAGCGTCTGTTGTCGTCAGGAGCTTAGGGCGCTGCGTTCGCCACTGATGTGCGTACGGAAGTCCAGGTAATTATGGTGCCGGCGGGGGAACCGGGATAGTCCTTCAGCAGGACGTTCCGTTCCCCGATCAGCAGCCCGGTGGCCGGATCGATAATGGTCCCCTGCCGGGATCCTCCATCCGGGGACGCGATGCCGATGGCTACGCCGGTCCTGCCGTCAATTGTCCTGCTTGTCTGCGACGGTGACGCCTGGGATGAGCGCGGCGGCCTTATATAAGGCGCCGCGCAGGTCAGCGGGGATGACTCCGGTGCGAAGGGCCGCCGTAATCGTGCCCAGGGCTTTTATTTCCGGGGACTTCCCATCCCGACGGACCCGCCATACCAACCTGGGGCTAGTTCACGAGTCAAGCGTACGTGTCAACGTGCACTGAGCGAGGGCGTTTTCAGTGAGCTCTTCCAGGGTGCGGGCTATAACATCAAGCGCACGGGGCGAACCTTCAACCCGGCACATGGCTATGCTGCCCTCCACCGATGTCACGATCAGCAGCGCGAGTGCCTCTGCAGTGTCGGCAGGCGTCCCGTGCTCGCGCAAACTCCCACTCAGCAGCTCACACCAGTGCACAAAAGCATCCCTGGTCGCAGACACGGCTTCCTCCGCCCGGGGCTCGGTCACGGCAACGGACAGAACCGGACATCCGGCTTCGAAGTCGCTGTCAATCAGGATCTGACGCCACACGGCCAGGAATTCGCGCAGACCTGCCACCGGGCCCTGCTCAAGTGACCGACCCAACCAGGACCTCAACTGATCGTCGGCGAAGCGCACTGCCTCAAGGGCAAGCTGGCGCTTTCCGCCAGGAAAGTAGTGGTACGTCGAACCCAGCGGAGTGCCCGAGTGGCGGGCCAGATCCCGCATGCTCGCAGCAGGCAAACCGCCCCTACTCATCAAGTCCACCGCTCCTGCCAGCATCCTGGTCCGCGGATCCTCGCTCATTCCGGCCTCCCGTGTGCCCATCGGATTGATCGGAGTACCAACCTTACCCTAGGGTTATAACGGTCGTCATATGACGAACGTTATAACGAAGGAGAGCCATGACCGTCATCACGGTTACAGCAGACGCCGAGACCCCAACGGACTGCCGCGCATGACCGTCGCCAACAACACCGCGGAAGTAGCCGCGGATGTTCCCTCGGAGAAGGCGGCCGCCGGCATGACGCGTCCGGGCGCCCTCGCCGAGTCCGGCAGCCCGACGGTGCGCCCGCCAGCTGCCGCGCACCTGACTGACGAGCAGGTGGCAGAGCTGGGCCGCGAACTCGACGCGGTACGTGACGGGATCCTGGCACAACGCGGTGCCAGCGACGCCGCGTATATCCGCCGGATGATCAAGATCCAGCGCGGCTTGGAAATAACCGGCCGTGCAACTCTCCTGGTCAGCAAGAACAAGGCTGCTTGGGTCACCGGCACCGCCATGCTCAGTGCAGCCAAGATACTGGCGAACATGGAGCTGGGCCACAATATCCTGCACGGCCAGTGGGACTGGATGCGGGATCCTGATATCCATTCCACTACTTGGGAATGGGACTTCGTTACCCCGGCACGGTCCTGGCAGCACACCCACAACGATCTGCACCACCGGTGGACCAACGTTGTGGGTAAGGACCGCGACGTCGGATACAACCTGCTGCGCATGGACCCGGACCAGGAGTGGAAGCCCTTCAACTTGGGAAACCCGCTCTATAACGCTTTACTGGCGCCGGTTTTCGAATGGGGTATCGCGATCTACGACTTGGAGCTCCCTGAATATCAGGAAGGCCTCAAATCACAGGAAGCCATGAAGAGGGACCTTAAGGCGCTGGGGCGCAAGGCCATCAAACAGTTCGCCAAGGACTACGCTGCTACCCCGGCGGTGGCCATGCTCACAGGGTCGGGGAAACAGGCGTTGTTCGGAACCCTGACCGCGAACGTGGTCCGCAACCTGTGGGCCCACGCCGTGATTTTTTGCGGGCACTTTCCCGAAGGCACGGACACCTTTACCGAGGAAATGGCAGAAGGCGAAACGCGCGGGGACTGGTACATCCGCCAAATGATTGGATCTGCCAACATTTCAGGGTCACGGTTCATGCATCTGATGACAGGGAACCTCTCACTCCAGATCGAGCACCACCTCTTCCCGGATCTGCCCTCCAACCGGTACGCGGAAGCCGCTCCGCAGGTCCGGGAAATTTGCCGGCGCTACGGTCTGAAATACACCACCGGTCCGCTGCTGAAACAGGTCGGTTCCGCCTGGGCCAAGGTCTTCAAATTGGCTCTGCCACCCAGGAAAGCCAGCACTTAAGCTTCAGTGAAGGCCCCAAGCGAAGCGAAATGCCGGTGGAATGGCCTGTCCTGAAGCGAGCACGCTCCCGGGTGAGGGCTGGACCCTGAGAAGACCGCCGGAACCCCGTGCGGCCTGAAGATTGACGAACCGACCCTAGGATCAAAAATGAGCATCACCCTGCCCCGCCGGTCTCCCTCACGAACCACTGGTGCAACCCTGTACTCCGAAATCCTCGGCAAGGTCAAGGATGAAGGCCTACTGGCAAAGAATCCCGCCTTCTACATCAAGCGGTTTGTCATCATCTCACTGGGTGCTGCGGCTATGTGGGCGCTGGTCGTAACGATTGCAGCGACCGGACTCTCGTGGGCCATAGCGATTCCTGCAACGGTTCTGCTTGGAGTCGCCGCAGCCCAGTACGGATTCATTGCCCACGAGACTTCACATCGTCAAGTGTTCCTCTCCAACAAGCGCAACGACTTCTACGGGAAGATTACAGCCAATCTGTTTGCCGGCCTGTCGTACGGATTCTGGATGAAGAAGCACAATCAGCACCACCGGACCCCTAACCAAATTCACAAAGACCCTGACATTCACATTCGAGTGCTCGCCTTCCGGACTGAGGACATGGAGGCCAAGCCAGCGCCGGAGCGGATCATCACCAAGAACCAAGGTTGGCTATTCCCGATTCTTCTCACACTCACAAGCTTCGACCTGCTGCTCGATTCATTCGCCGCTATCTTCAGCAAGGGCAAGAACGGGAAGCCCCTGAAGGGCCGGTTTGGAGAGTTCACCATGATGGTGTTTCGGCAGGGAGTTCCGATTGCAGCCCTAATGCTTTTGTTCGGGCCGATCTTTGGAGGCATCCTATGGATGGCCTTCATGTTGACCTTCGGCCTCTTCATGGGAGGTGCCTTCGCTCCCAATCACAAAGGTATGCCCCTCATTCCAGAGGACTCTAAGATCAGCTTCTTTGAGCGTCAGGTACTGACCTCCCGCAACATCCGCCCCTCATGGCTAAAAGACAACCTGATGGGCGGGTTGAACTATCAAGTCGAGCACCACCTGTTTCCCTCGATGCCACGGCCCTCTCTTGCCCGTGCGCGGGAGATCGTCATTGAGTTCTGCAAGGAAAAGAACATTCCCTACACCGAAAAGGGGCTGTTCCAGTCATATGGTCTGGTAATCAGCTACCTGAACAAGGTCGGCCTGTCCTCCAACACGGACCCGTTCGTCTGCCCGATGGTCGCACAGCTACGCCCTCGCAGCTAGCAAAATTCTCCAGCACGTGGTTCTGCAGGCCGTCGTTGCGGACGAGTGCCTGCCGGTCCTGGAAGTAGGCGGACGCCGGGTGCCTGCAAGTAGCAAGACTTTACGCAGGCGTGCTCGTGAATGCACAGGTCGGGTAGGGGCGGTGGCATGGGCCAGCGCTCCGGTTAGGACGGGACCTGGAATTACATTCGGCACAAATCAGCCTGGGTCGGCTGGCCTTGGATCAGACCGTCTTAGTGGTCCTGAATCAGGTTGACATACCCATCCTTCCGTGCGTCTCTGGTTTTCGCGTCGTTGCCTGTTCATGGTTACCTTCGGCGTCTACTGCATGATGCGGTGGAGGTTTTTGGCGCGGCGTCCGGAATTGAGGTTTCCGCCTGGCTGGTCTTTCATCTTCCTTCATGGCCAACCTGCTGGATGACTGCATGACGGAACGGTGATTCACTGACACCGCCTCGGTGACCCAAACCCACACGTGGCTCCCGCCGTCGCCGGGTGCCGGGAACAAGCCGGAAGTGTCAGGTTGAAATTCAGGGCCTTCGGAAGGGTGAGTCGGCAATAAGGAACAGGGACACTAATCTGAGGGCTTTTGAGTGGCAGCCTGACGTCAGGTTGGGGTGTACTCCAGCGGTTTCGAACAACCGGTAATGCGAGTCCCTCCCTGGCAGGTTCTACTGCTGGCTGGCTTGGGACTCAGGGGCTTGTTCAAGAAGGCAGGTCTTGACGTGCCGTGGCCTTTTGTGGTGACGCACGCCCTGAGATGCGATTATTTGCGAGGCCGCTCCGGGCGGAGTGCTGCGGCCAGAAGCTGTACGACGTGTAGACCGCAAGCCGGCAAGGTCTTTGATTTGGGTGCGGCAGGAATCCGTCCAGCTAGCTGCCCGGACGTCGCGGGACTGGAATGGCTCGGCCGCCGGCGTACGACCCTGCCACGTGACTCAATGGTCGTACCGATTCCGGGCGACAAGATCTGATCGGGGCGGCAGAACGGCTTCCACCCCACGTCGGTCGCGTTCTTCAGTGCGTCATTGCGTGGCCCGGGCCCGGACCCGGAACAGTTTCTCGGTGTCGTCGGGTTGGCCAATTGGTGGTGACAAGTGGCGAGTGCATCCTCCGGCTGCTCGGGGCGGAACATGGTGTGGATGATGCTACTCGGCGGAGGGTCGTTGCCGTTGCCTTTTGGTGGCCGCCCGTTGTTGCTTCGCGGCCAGGCGCCGGCGGTTGGACCGCGGGTGGGCTTGGTCGCGCGGCGGCCGGCAGCTTCGGGAGCAAGGCCCTCTGCCAGGAGCTTGGCGAGCTTGGCGAGGGCGATCTCGCGGTTGCGTAGCTGGGAGCGGCTCTCGGAGGCGGTCACAGTGATCACCCCGGCGGTGATTCGCCGGCCGAGACGCGTGAGTAGCATCGCGCGCTGGCCGTCGGAGATGGCCGCGGAGCCGGTGACGTTCCAGGAGAGTTCGACGCGGCTGTCCGAGGTGTTGACATGCTGACCGCCTGGCCCCGAGGAACGCGAGAACCGCCAGCCGAGTTCCGACATTGGAATCCTGAGCGTGGGCGACACCTCGAGATCCATGAGAACAGCCTTGCACAATATTGGCTGGATCGAAGCTCTGTCACCACTCAACCACTAACTAACCGATAGCGGATGCGCTGAATCGGAGGTGCCATTTGCTCTGTGTAGCCGACGGACGCCATGTCGTTGAGGGCGGCCGGTGGTTGCGTTGAGAACGTCCTCTTGCGAGCCGCTTCTTGCCTCTGTGCGGCTGAGCGGGGCGGCGAACCTAAATGCACGGGAGTCGGATCTGGAACAGCTGAGCGCGTTGCGCGAGCCGGCGGTGAGGTGTCACAAACGTTGCGAATAGTTGATGATCCGGGTGATCATCGGACACCTCACCGCAGGAATTGGGGCAGTTGAACTGCCGGTTTAGAGGGATCGCTGTTCGGGGCCGTTGTAGGCGCTCAGTGGGCGGATCAGGGAGTTGGCTGCTGCCTGTTCCATGATGTGTGCGGTCCAGCCCGTGATGCGGCTTGCGACGAAGATGGGTGTGAACGTGGGGGTGTCGAAGCCCATGAGGTGGTAGGTGGGCCCGGCCGGGTAGTCAAGGTTGGGCTTGATGGCTTTGGCCTCGTCCATGGCCGATTCGAGCCCGTTGTACAGGCCGAGGAGTTCGGGCCGGCCGTAGTGGGCGATCATCTTGTCCAGGGCGGCCTTCATCGTGGGGACCCGGGAGTCACCGTTCTTGTAGACGCGGTGCCCGAAGCCCATGATCTTCTTCTTTTGGGCCAGGGCATCGTCCATCCACGCTTTGGCGCGGGTCGCGGCTTCCTCCAGGGATTCTTCGGAGCGGATGCCGATTTCGTCGAAGGTGTGCATGACGGCTTCGTTGGCGCCGCCGTGCAGCGGGCCCTTGAGGGCTCCGATGGCTGCGGTGACGGCCGAGTGCAGGTCCGAGAGGGTGGAGGTGACGACCCGGGCGGTGAATGTCGAGGCGTTGAAGGAGTGCTCTGCGTACAGGATCATCGAGACATTGAAGGCCTCGATGACCTCGTCTACGGGTTCTTCGCCGAAGGTCATCCAGAGGAAGTTCGCGGAGTAGCCGAGGTCGGTCCGGGGTTCCACGATGTCCTGGCCGTGGCGGCGGCGCTGGTCGTAGGCCACCACGGCGGGCATGGCCGCCCAGAGGTCGATGGCCTTTTTCATGTTGGCTTCGGGCGAGGAGTGCTCCGCCAACGGGTGCCGTGCTCCCAGTACCGAGGCGGCGGTGCGGCAGATGTCCATGGGGTGGGCGTCTGTGGGCAGGGCGTCGATGATGGCCTTGAGTGCCGGGTCGAGGGCGCGGCCTGCCTTTTCGCGGGCGGTGAAGCCGGCCAGCTGCTCCTGGGTGGGCAGTTCGCCGTTCCACAGCAGGTAGGCGACCTCTTCGAAGCTGCATTTCGCAGCGAGTTCCTGTACCGGGTATCCGCGGTAGAGCAGCGAGTTGGTTTCGGCGTTGACCTTGGAGACGGCGGTGTAGTCCACCACGACGCCGGCGAGGCCCTTTTTGATGTCTGTGTCAGTCATGCTGAACTCCTTCGTTGCAGTTCTTGTCTTAGTGGATGTCGGAGATCTGGAAGTTGAAGACGCCGGAATCGAATTTGTTGTAGGCCTCGTAGTCCACGAGGTCATAGAGGCGGGCGCGGGTGAGCATCTCGGGCACGCGCACCTGTTGGGTTCCCAGGCTCCTGAGTGTGTCCAGGACCCGTTCGGCGGCGCCCATGGCACTTCGGAGCAGGGTGACGGGGTAGATGACCATGTTCACGCCGACATTTTGGAGCTGGGCGGTGGTGAAGAGGTCGCTTTTGCCGAATTCGGTCATGTTGGCCAGGATCGGCACGTCGACGGCGTCCCGGATGGCCCGGAACTCGTGCAGGTCCCGCATGGCCTCGGGGAAGATCGCGTCTGCTCCGGCGTCCACCAGGGCTTTGGCCCGGTCTTTGGCGGCGTTGAGTCCGTCGGTGGCGCGGATGTCGGTGCGGGCCATGATGAGGAAGTTCGGGTCCCGGCGTGCGTCGGCCGCGGCCCTGATGCGTTTGGTGGCGGTGTCGAGGTCTACGACGTTTTTGCCGTCGAGGTGGCCGCAGCGTTTGGGGTTGAACTGGTCTTCGATGTGGCAGCCGGCGAGGCCTGCGTTTTCGAGTTCCTGCACGGTGCGGGCGACGTTCATGGGTTCGCCGAAGCCTGTGTCGGCATCCACCAGGCAGGGCAGGTCGGTCATGCGGGCGATCTGCCCGGCCCTTGTGGCGACTTCGGTGAGGGTGGTGAGGCCGATGTCGGGCAGGCCGAGGTCGTTGGCCAGGACGGCGCCGGAGATGTACACCCCGGCGAAGCCTTTCTCCTCTATCAGCCGGGCGGAGAGCGGGTTGAACGCGCCGGGGAACTGTTGAATGGTCCCGGAAGCGAGGATCTCCCGTAGCTTCACGCGCTTCTGTTCCGGCGTGGTGGTCGAATACAGCATTTAGAACAGTCCCTTCGGGGCTGCCGAGAGGTCGATCACGCCGGGGGCGGCTGCGATGTTGAGCTGGTCCAGTTCTCCTGCGGCCAGTTCGGGGAGGCGTTCGACGGCGGCGAGGAACCTTTCGATTTCGTCCTCCGTCACCAGGTCTTTGGCGAGGGTGCGGAACTTGTTGATGTACTGCTGGCGGGCGAAGGGCCGGGCGCCGAGGGGGTGGGCGTCGGCAACGGCGATCTCGTCGAGGATGCGTGTCCCGTCGGTGAGGGTGATTTCCACTGAGCCGCCGAAGGCCTTCTCACTGATGTCCAGGGAGTGGTAGCGACGGGTCCACTCCGGGTCCTCCACCGTGGAGACCTTCTGCCACAGCTCCACCGTATCGGGGCGGGCGGCGCGTTCGGGGGCGTAGGAGTCCACATGGTGCCAGGCCCCGTCCTGCAGCGCGACCGTGAAGATGTACGGGATGGAGTGGTCCAGGGTCTCCCGGGAGGCGGTGGGGGAGTACTTCTGGGGATCGTTGGCGCCGGAGCCGATCACGTAATGGGTGTGGTGGCTGGTCCGGATCAACACTGAGGCCACGTTGTCCGGGTTCTTCAGTTCCGGGTATTCGCCGTGGAGCTTGCGGGCGAGGTCGATCCAGGCCTGGGCCTGGTATTCGGCCGAGTGTTCCTTGGTGTAGGTGTCCAGGATGGCGCGCTTGGCCTCGCCTGGTGTGGGCAGCGGAACCTCGTAGGAGGCGTCCGGGCCGTCCAGCATCCAGGCGATGACGCCGTCCTCGCCCTCGTAGATCGGCACGGGGGAGGTCTGTCCGCGCATGGACCTGTCGACCGCCTCCACCGCCATCTTGCCGGCGAAGGCCGGGGCGTGGGCCTTCCAGGTGGAGATCTCGCCCTTGCGGGACTGCCGGGTGGCGGTGGTGGTGTGCAGGGCCTGGCCCACGGACTGGAAGATGGTTTCGACGTCCAGGCCCAGCAGCGTGCCGATGCCAGCCGCGGCGGAGGGGCCGAGGTGGGCGACGTGGTCGATCTTGTGCTTGTGCAGGCAGATCGCCTTCACGAGGTTCACCTGGATCTCGTAACCGGTGGCGATGCCGCGGATCAGATCCTTGCCGCTGGAACCCACGTGCTGGGCCACGGCGAGGATCGGCGGGACATTGTCACCGGGGTGGGAGTAGTCCGCCGCGAGGAACGTGTCGTGGTAGTCCAGTTCGCGGACGGCCACGCCGTTGGCCCACGCAGCCCACTCGGGGGAGACACGGTCCGTAATGCCGAAGACGCCGGCGCCCTTGCCGTTGGTAGTCGGTGCGTGCGTCAATGCCTGGGCACGGGCCGCGACGATCGGGGCACGATTGAGCGAGGCGACTGCCACCGATGCGTTGTCGATGATCCGGTTGATCACCATCTCGGTCACCTCCGGTGTAACCTCAACCGGGTCAGCGGCGACCACTGCAATCTTGTGCGCCAACTGGTCCTCGCGGGGCAGGTTTTCCTCGCTCTTATACACACGTACTGAATGGTTGACAGTCATGAGGCTGTCCTCTCGGTCTGGTGCTGGGTTGATTTCAGGTGGTTAAGGCTTTGATTCAAGTGGACGGTTGTACATGCCGCTGCCAGCTGGGCATCACCGGCCGCAATTGCCCCGGCTATGTTGGCGTGCTCCATCGCTGAGGCAAGGAGGCGTTCAGGATTGTCCTTGGCGAGGCGGCGTATGCGCACCAAATGTACTCGCAGGCTTTTCAACGACTGGAGCAGGTAGGAATTGTCCATCGACTGGTCGATCGCGTCATCCAGTCGCTGCACCAGGGAGTAGTAGTTGCCTTTGGCTGCCTCGTCACCGTTGACGAGTACAGCAGCCGAGGAAAACTCCTTCTGCAACTGGGAAAAGACCAGAGGATTACCTCGGCGGGCTGCGAGGGAGGCAGCCTTGCATTCAAGTGCCTCACGGAGCTCGAACAGCTCATCGGCGTGGTCGAGCGACAATTCTGTTACGACCACGCCGCGCCCGCTGTGGGGTGCTGTCAGTCCTTCCGCGGCAAGGCGTCCCAGCGCCTCCCGGAGAGGGGTCCTCGACACGCCCAGCCTCTCGGACTGCTCGACCTCAGCAAGGACCGTCCCAGGTGGCAGGCGCCACTCGAGAATATCCTCAAGCAAGGTTAAGTAAGCGCGTTCACTCGCACGCAAGGTTGTTCCTTCCGCTCCGGACTATGATCATCAACACTCAGTGTATACAAGAAAGGAAAAAAGCCAAACGAAAACACGTGGGAATGGCGGATTAGTCTCAGCTCTGTATACAGCGTACTCCCACCAAGCCGCAAGAGGGGCTAGGCGGTGGCCTCGGGACGGATAGCCCGATACAGAGCGTGTGGCTGGATCTTGGACGGACGGGCCAGTCGCCTGCCGTCAATATCACCGCAGTTCCACGTTGTATACACCCCCCGCGATATTGTCGAGAGTTATAGAGCATTCGAGCGTCTTGTGTATACACTGCTGGTCATGGGTCTCCGCTGCGGCTCTTAGAGGCCGAACCGAGGAGGACAAAGGCCAGGAGAACCCGGCCAATGGGTAAGCCTGGAGGCTGTCAATCGAGCAGAGTCAGAACAGTGGGCAGGACTGTGCGGATGTCGGGACCGAGGGAGACGCACGTCCTGGCATTGGCCCTATGGTGTTTCCAGGCTGGCTAGTTCTTTGAAGAAAAATGAATCGATTCCTGGCGCGCCGGGCAGTGGATTGCTGCCCAAGCCGGATGGTGGATGAAAGAGAGTAACAAGTGACACGTATTGGCATCGTGGCCGAGTTGGGTCACGAGACGAGGGTGGCGGCAACGCCCACCACTGTCAGGCAGTTGTTGGGTTTGGGCTACGAGGTTGTGGTCGAGAAGGGTGCGGGGGAATCTTCGTCCTTCCGTGACGACGACTATGCATCGGCCGGCGCCCTGATTGTGGGCGCCGATGAGGCGTGGGGCAGTGACGTGGTGCTCCGGATCAATCCGCCCACCGAAGATGAGATCGGCCGGCTGGCCGAGGGGGCAACCCTGATCGGGACGCTGAGCCCGGGTCTGCGGCCGGAGCTGGTGGAGGCTTTGGCAGCGCGGCCGATTACCGCGTTGGCGTTGGATGCGGTGCCGCGGATCTCGCGGGCGCAGTCGATGGACGTGCTCAGTTCGATGGCGAACATCGCCGGGTACCGTGCCGTCATTGAGGCCGCCCACGAATTCGGCAGGTTTTTCACCGGTCAGGTGACAGCGGCGGGCAAGGTGCCGCCAGCGAAGGTCCTGGTCGCCGGGGCCGGTGTCGCCGGTCTGGCGGCAATCGGCGCGGCGAGCAGCCTCGGCGCGATCGTCCGGGCGACGGATCCCCGGCCGGAGGTCGCTGACCAGGTCAAGTCCATCGGGGGGACCTACCTGAAGGTCGAAGTGGAGGAGGAGATGAAGTCCTCCGACGGGTATGCCAAAGCCACATCCGAGGCCTATAACCGCCGTGCCGCGGAGATCTACACCGAACAGGCCCGCGAAGTGGACATCATCATCACCACCGCACTCATCCCTGGCAGGCCCGCGCCGAAGCTGCTCACGGCCGAGGATGTCGCCCTGATGAAATCCGGCAGTGTGATTGTGGACATGGCTGCCGGCCAAGGCGGAAACGTCGAAGGTTCAGTCGCCGGAGAACGCGTGGTGACCGATAACGGCGTGGTGATCCTTGGGTACACAGATCTGCCGGCCCGTCTGCCCGCCCAGGCATCGCAGCTATACGGAACGAATTTGCTGAACCTGCTCAAACTCCTCACCCCAGAGAAGGACGGGATGCTGAGCATTGACTTCGACGACGTGGTCCAGCGCTCGGTTACTGTTGTCCGGGACGGGGAAAAGACCTGGCCCCCGCCCCGGGTTCAGGTCTCAGCCGCACCGGCCGCACAAACAGTCGCGGCCACTTCACAAGGCGGGAAAGTCGAAAAGAAGGCGGGCATCAGTGCTGCCGGCAAGGCGGCACTCATAGCTGCGGGGATCGCAGTCCTCTTTGGTATCAACACGGTCGCTCCGGCCCCGTTGCCCCAGCATTTCACCGTGCTGATGCTCTCGGTCGTGGTCGGTTTCTACGTCATCGGGAAAGTCCACCACGCCCTGCACACCCCGCTGATGTCGGTGACGAACGCGATCTCAGGGATCATCGTCGTCGGTGCGTTGCTGCAGGTAACCTCCGAGAACCCGGTCATGCAGGTCCTCGCCGCCGTCGCGGTCCTGCTGGCCAGCATCAATATCTTTGGTGGCTTCGCCGTCACCCGGCGCATGCTCGCGATGTTCTCCCGCGGAAATAAGGCACGTGCATGAGCGCCGCCGCCGAAACAGCAGCAGCAGTCCTATCGAGGAGCTTCACCGTGTCCGACACCGTCGCCGGTCCTTTGACCGCAGAATCCATCGCCGGCGCAGCGTACATCGTCGCGGCCCTGCTTTTCATCCTCAGCCTCGCCGGCCTGAGCAAGCACGAGAAAGCCAAGGCCGGGGTCATCTACGGCATCGCCGGCATGATCATCGCGCTGGCCGCAACCATCTGGCTGACTCTCCAGGACGCCTGGGGCACAACCCACGCCCTCACCGGCCTGGGCCTGCTCGTTGCAGCGGTTCTGGTCGGCGGTGCGATAGGGCTCTGGCGCGCCCGCGTAGTGGAAATGACCGGCATGCCCGAGCTGATCGCGCTGCTGCACAGCTTCGTGGGCCTCGCCGCTGTGCTCGTGGGCTGGAACGGCCACCTCGAAGCCCCCGCCCTGACCGGGGCCTTGAACGACATCCACCACGCCGAGGTCTTCATCGGCGTGTTCATCGGCGCCGTGACTTTCACGGGCTCCATCGTGGCGTTCCTGAAACTCTCCGCCAGGATGAAGTCCTCGCCGCTGATGCTGCCCGGTAAGAACGCCATCAACCTCTGTGCCCTCGCCGCCTTCGTCGCCCTGACCGTTTGGTATGTCAACGATTCGCAGCTCTGGCTCCTCGTCGTCGTCACCGTCCTCGCCCTCGGGCTGGGCTGGCACCTCGTGGCCTCCATTGGCGGCGGCGACATGCCCGTCGTCGTGTCCATGCTCAACAGCTACTCCGGCTGGGCAGCGGCCGCCGCGGGCTTCCTGCTCAACAACGACCTTCTCATCATCACCGGCGCCTTGGTCGGCTCCTCCGGCGCCTACCTTTCCTACATCATGTGCAAAGCCATGAACCGGTCCTTCGTCTCCGTGATCGCCGGTGGGTTCGGCATCGCCGCACCCACCACAGCTGACGCCGACCACGGCGAGCACCGGGAAATCACGGCCGAGGCAACAGCGGAGATGCTGACCAACGCCTCCACCGTCGTCATCACCCCCGGCTACGGCATGGCCGTCGCCCAGGCCCAGTACCCTGTGGCCGAACTGGCCCACCAGCTGCGCGAGCGCGGCGTGGACGTCCGGTTCGGCATCCACCCCGTCGCCGGACGCTTGCCGGGGCACATGAACGTCCTCCTCGCCGAGGCCAAAGTCCCGTATGACATCGTCCTGGAAATGGACGAAATCAACGACGACCTGGACGGAACGTCCGTGGTCCTCGTCATCGGGGCCAACGACACCGTCAATCCGGCGGCGGCCGAAGACCCGGGGAGCCCCATCGCCGGTATGCCCGTACTCCGCGTCTGGGAAGCAGATAACGTCGTGGTGTTCAAACGCTCAATGGCCGCCGGCTACGCCGGCGTTCAAAACCCCTTGTTTTTCCGCGACAACTCCCAAATGCTCTTCGGCGACGCCAAACAACGCGTCGAAGACATCCTCAAAGCCTTCTAACGCCATCCACCTCAGACCTTAGCTACAAGGATGAGAGGTCATCATGTCCAAAGATCAGTCTCCTAGTGGTGACAGTCATCAGAATGATGTAAAAGCACCCTTACTAGAGCTGGCCGGAAGCAGAAGGGATCGGGTTCCGGATCCGGCCTTCGATATTGACGCATTCGATGCATCCCCCTGGATTGGGCTTCACTACCGGTATGAGTCACTGCTTCATTACAGGCACGAACTATTGGAGCGCATCGGTGAGCAGGCCGGCCCGCTGGGGCGCGGTTGAGGCGATGACACCGGATTCCACCGGTCGTCCGAGCGTCCGGGAAAGCGCCCATTGGTGGACCACGCCGGCCGCTCCAGGCCCACGGGTCCGGGCGGAAGCCTATCCGCCAGACCGTCCCGGAGGCAGGAAGGATGGTGAGTTCTTTCGATTCCATGCCCTAGCCGGCGGCCGCGAAAGCCAGCGCCGCGGCGAGGACCTGCTGTGCAGCCTCACCAACGTGGCTTTCCCGCAGCAGCCGCGCCGGCGCAACGTCATCCTGTTGCGGGACCATGCCTTGGAACCACGCTTCGACCACCGACGGGAATCACGCTCGGCCAGCAGGCTCCGCCAGGTGGTAGGCGTGCCCGAGCCGGATCGTGACTTCGGTCGACGGTATCCGTTCACCCTCGGCCAGCAGGCTCCGCCAGGTGGTAGGCGTGCCCGAGCCGGATCGTGACTTCGGTCGACGGTATCCGTTCACCCTCGGCCCTCTGGCGGACACCACCGGTTTCGTTAACCGAGCCGATTGTCAATGGCCAGTAGTTTCTGCCCACCGGGCGAGCTCTAATGATCGTTGCAACGCCCCCGATAAATCGGGAGTTGCAAGACCCTGGAATCACCATCAGGAAATGGCTCTTTCACGGCGGAGAAATCTCCTTGCGCCGCGAAGTGGGTTCGCCCTGCCGAGGCACCTCGGAAGCGCCGGCAGGAATCCCATACCGCGGCGCAAAGACAGGATTATCTTTCTGCCGTGGCACGGCTGGGAACCGTTGCCGAGGCGGCGAAGGAGCTTGGACTCAATAGAAGCACGTGCCAGAAGTGGGCCAATGCTGCCGGGATCCGGCGCAAGCGCCAGTATTCGCAGGCTGACAAGGACCAGTTCTGCGCTGTTCTGGATCGGACCGGGAACATCGTGGACGCGGCCAGAGAACTTGGACTGAATACCAGCACGGCGAACACATGGGCAGGCCGAATCAATCCGGTGCCCAGCAAAGTACGGACGAATCGAACCGCGAACGCCGGGCCCGTTCAGCGCTACTCGCCGGCGGTGATCGAGGAGTTTCTAGGCGTGCTGCGGGATGTTGGCAGCGTCACCGTGGCCGCCAGGCAGCTCGGCCTGAACCGTTCCACCTGCTCTAACTGGGCCGCTGATGCCGGTCTTGTCTCCACTAAACCGCGACGTCCATCTGGGAAACAGCTTCGCTACCTGCGCCTGCGCCAAGAGGTCGTGAGCCGCAGAGACGCAGCCGTGGCGGTCGGGGCCAGCAAACAAAGCTCCTACCTTTGGGACAGGCAACTAGCCATCGCCGACAGCGGCACGACCGCTGCAAGCATCGGTGCTCCAGTTCTGCCGTATAAACAGGAGGTGACAACGACATTTACGCAACCTCCCGCCCCCGCAGCGGCGCCGGAACTGACGGCGGTCGCGGCAGCGGAGCCTTCACCCGTGCCGGTGGCGTTGGGCGGTCTGGAACAGCCCATCGGCAGCCGTTATCTGTCCCTGCCCGAGCGCGAGAGAATCGCGGATCAGCTCGCTAAGGCGCGTCAATCCGGGCCATTGCGCGGGACCTGGGCAGGAACCAGGGGTCGATCAGCAGGGAGATCAAACGCAACAGCCACCCGGTGCGGCCCTACAGCGCCCATTAGGCCGCGACCGCCGCCCGGGCACGGCCCAAGGACAGTAAGCTTGCAGAACCCGGGAAACTGCGTGAGTAGACCGGATGAGCGCCTGAGCAGCCAGCAGAACAATTGGCCCTTTAAAGCAGGGGCGTGGGCGTCGGGTTCAGGCACTGTGGGCTCCTGCGACGCGAAGTACGATTCGGTCATGCCCGAGAGCTGAAGACCGGCTGCGGCACCAACCCCAGGCCAGCATGGATGTCAAGACTTCGGTTTTCCCGACCCTAACTTACCGCTCACTTCTGGGTCGGCCTTTGGAAGGGGCACCGTCTTCCCGCGGGCAACTTTCTAACGTGGTGGGTATGACGAGTGGTGGCCTCTCCCACCGCTCCCTCGCTTCGTTCGAGCGCATCCGCCGGGTTCGTTCCCGTGGATGGCCTGTAGGTGATTGTCGACAGCGTCGGCGGCCTGGGGTGAAGGGGTCCGCTGGTTCGATGGTGCTGCCGCGGTTGACGAATTCAGCGTTGATTGAAGTGGTAGCTGTCACGTTCGGGAGCAACTGCCGTTGGACTGCTGCCAACATGGACGGCATGCCTTTGGCAGTTCTCTAGTATCCGATGGCAGCGATAAGACGGCACTATCTGTCTAAGCAGGCAGTGGCGAACGCCACACGGATGGAATCCGCCGGGGCCACGAGCTCTTAGGCAAACCCCATATGTCGGGGGCGGTCGAGGCAACAGTCCAGGATATCACCCCGGCCCGAGACAATTGACGTACTCATCAAGAAGGCACTGGTATGGACATTTCAAATCAAATGACGACCCAAAGGGCGCCACAGGCAGAGCCACATCTGACCGGCAAAATGGGATCGCTTGAACTCTTCTTCAGCGTGATGGCCTACAACGCCCCTATGGTGGTCGTGATTGGAATCATCCCTATCATGGTTGCGACCGGCAGCGGTCTGGGGACCCCCATCTCGTTCGTCGTGGCGGGCCTCATCCTCGGGTGCTTCGCCGTGGGCTTCACCCGTATGTCCAAGATCATGCCGAAACCAGGCGGCTTCTACTCCATGATCACGGCAGGACTCGGACCAGAAGTCGGTCTAGGGTCTGGGCTTATAGCGTTGCTCGGATACTTCTGTGTCTATGCGGGCACCCTCCCGTTCGGCGGTATTGTTCTGGGTGAACTGGTACACAACACCATGGGTGGCCCCGATCTCCCGTGGTGGGTCTGGGGATCCCTATTCTGGGCCGGAGCCGCAGTCTTGGGCTATTTCAACATCGAACTTTCCGCCAAGTTCCTGACAATTTTCCTCTTTCTAGAGATCATCGTCATCGTCGCCTACGACTTCGTTGTCTTCGTCAATGGCGGAGCCAACCATTCCGGGATCTCGCTGGCCCCCATTCTCCCGACTCACTGGTTTGACGGTTCCTTCAGCTCCGGGCTGCTCCTGGCCCTGGGCATGTACGGTGGCTTTGAGGTTACTGTGCTGTTCCGCGAAGAGGTCCGGAATCCGAATCGGGTCATTCCGCGTGTAACGTTTGCGGTCATCGCGGTTGCGATGACCATCTATGCCGTGTCGTCGCTCGGGTTTATCAACGCTCTCGGCATCGATAAAGCGGTAGAACTCGCCGCTGCCGACCCCACCGGATCCATGACCGGCACGCTGGTGAACTTCGGAGGCACGGTGCTCTCCGACGTGGCCACGATCTTGGTCAACACCAGTACTTTTGCTGTTATTTTGGCCGGGCACAACATCACTGCCCGCTACTTGTTCAATCTCAGTGCAGACAAAATCTTTCCACGAAGGCTTAGCACCGTACACCGCCGGCACGGATCGCCTTATTTGGCATCAGTGGCAACGAGCGGTGCGGGCCTGGTCCTCAACCTCATCGTCGCTGTCGTCGGGTTGGGTGCCATCGAGGTGTACGCGGCAATGCTCGGCATCACGAGCTTCGTTATCCTGGCCGTTATTTTTGTGGCTAGCATCGCTGTCCCGCTCTACCTGCGGCGGCACGGCATGGGTCACACGGTATGGAGTAGGATCCTATTCCCGATTCTGGGAATCGCTGGGCTGGGAGCAGGGCTGATTCTGGCCGCCATGGACTTCACGGCACTCGTTGGAGGATCGTCAGTGCTCGCCGCCGCTCTGATGACACTGATCGTGGGTCTGTTTGTTGCAGGTATCGTGATGGCCGCCGTTTACCGCAAGGCCAAGCCGGAAACGTACAGTAGCATCGGCCGGCAGTGACGGAACCACGGATGACGTAGCCCTTCGCCGCTATGAGTGCGCCCGGGGGAGTTGATTAGATCCCAAGTGGCCGGCCGCAGGTGGCTGGCCACTTGGGATCCTCTGTCGCACGGCACTTTGGCAGTTCGCCAACAACGCGGGCAGCCACAACGGAGGACGCAGTCAGACCCCATGCCGGTCATGGGCAAGCGCCGATCCCCGTGATTCCGTTATGGCGGGAACGCGCTGGGCCTTGTGACTGTCTGATGCCGTCTGTTCGGCAAGGTTCGGGTCATGTCCTCATCAATGAGATGTCTGAAGGAGGCTGCAGCGCTATGACATTTTGTGAGCCCAGACCTCGACTTGCTCCTCACATCACAGCTCGGCCGACGTCGCGCGTCAGATTCCGGTTGAAACGCGGAGCGTCGTTACAGTGGATATCACAGCGCCGCGTGGTCGAGAGGAATTCCCAACGCTCAAAAGGACCGTCACACTCCGGTCGGGTGGAGCTCAAAATCCTTATTAAGAGTGCAATACGGATTGGTGAGAGGATGCCGGAGCATCTGCGAGCCGATTAGAACCACTCGTCACTCTGGCCGAGGCCCCCGGGCGGGGTTCCGGTTTTTAGCCTGGGGCCGCAGGACGCCTGGAAGGGCGTAGGAATGGCAGGAGGCGCCCGCTGCCATGTAGGCGAAGCGGTTTGCGTGTGCCTCCGCCTGCCTTCCCCGATGCCTGCGGCATGGTCACAGGCCACGCAGGCGGCCTCAGCGAGGAACCGGAAACCGTCATGAAAACGGTGGGCCTGACGCACCAGGCGCTCGTGCCCGACGCAAACTGCGGGGTGAGTCCCACAGCTCTTTGCGGTGCATGCCTAAGCGAAGCTGCTGATGTGCGAATAACGCTTGGTGCAGCGAGCCGCGGCGCGTCGTCCGCTCCAACGGCGTTACTGGCGCGGGCCTGTGGATTCCCTGTGAAGCAGGTACGCGGTGGCTACAGGTAGTGGGGGCATTGTGTATTCCTCGGCCAGGTTGAGGGCCAAATGCGCTGATTGCTTGCCTGGGTTTTCCATGTCTATCTCGACGCTGGAAATAGGGGGCACGAAGCGCGCGGACAGCGCTGAGTTGTCATGCCCGATTACGGAGAGGTCTCCAGGGACGTTGAAGCCTGACCGAACTGCTCCCGCGATGACGTCGGCAGCGACGTCATCGTTGTATGCGACAACGGCGTAACCTCGTCGGCGATCCATTGCGCTGCAGCTGAAGCGTTGGAGCGGTCCCGGTAGTCGACCTTCCGAACAACTAGCAAGGGGATTCGTGCTTCTGCGCAGACCTTTGTGACGACATCAAGCCTGGCTTGAACGAGGGAAGCCAGCCGTGGATCAGGCGGGCAGGCAAAGCCGATCCGCGGATGGCCCAGGTCAAGCAGATGTTCGATTTGCAGCCTGGGACCGGATTCGAGACATCGAATGCCGACGCGGCATCGTCACCGCCGGACGAGAGTTCAGAAACATGTGCTGTCAGCGCATGTGCCCGTCTATTGCGCAGATCGCGAGAAGGTCGAGAGGTGGAACCCCGCCCGGGGACGGGCGGGGTTCGACGAAGTCTGTAGGGCGGCAACAGACTCAGGCAGCCCCAGGCTCAGAGCGCTTCTCCCAGGCCATGGGCGATGGCCATGGCGGCCTTCACCAACATTCCCCCGAACTTGTCTTGCAACTCAGCAGACATTCGATGAATCGGGGTTGAGATGCCTATCCCAGCGACCCCTACCCCGGCGACAACGATGGGCGCTGCAATACCGTGGACGCCTTCTTGCCACTGCTGGTCGTTCACTGCGTATCCGCGCACCCGTGCTTGATGAATGGCAGCGGCAAGAGTATCAACATCCGTGATGGTAAATGGTGTGTAGGCGGTCAATCCCCGGAGCAGGACTCCTTGGACCTCGTTGTCAGACCGCGTCGAGAGAAGGGCTTGCCCGTGGGCGGAGGCCAACAGTGGAATCGACATACCCGGAGAGACGTGCGCGCGCACCGCTTGAGGGCTGTCGAGTGTCTCAAGGACAAAGACAGAGTCCCCCTTAACCGTCGCGAGATGTATGGTCTCTCGGGTCTCCTGCCGAAGTTGCTCCATCACCGGCAGCGCTATCGTGCGGAGATCATTGCCAGCTTGGTATCGCTGTCCCAACTGGAACATCTTCGGCGTCAGCGTCCAGCGTGTCACTTGGCCGTGGACCTCGGCGGCCCAACCTCCCTCCTGAAGCGTGCGGAGCATCCGCTGTACGGACGACTTCGGGAGCTCCAAGTCCCTGGCCAGCTGCGATACGCCCACCAGACCGGGCTCGGTAAGCCGCTCCAGCACCCGCATTGCCGTCAACACGCTTCTCACGCCGTCACTGGCCACCCGATTCCTCCCAATTTGCCGACACCCTAGGTTATCTCGCCAGCTTACTGCGTCCCGTAGTACCAGCCGGGACGTCGAACTCCACCTGCACGGACGCCGCTGAATCGAGCTGTGATTCCACTATGGGATTTATCAGCCACGACGCTTTGCCGAGTCGGGTTACTCGTATTCGACCCGGCCGCGGGGGTCAACGGAATCTCTCTGGGAACACTGCCCCGCCGTGAGCGAGGGCTCAGGATGTTCAGGACCGCCCAGTGGGGGAAGCGGTCGGGCTGAGGATTTGCCTGCCCGACGGTGCCCGGGGTAAGCGAGCTCAGCATGAAAACAACCAACGAGATAGCCCTCATCAGGGGAATTCCCATTACTAACTGGCGAGTGACCATTGCCAGCATGATCTCTCCGTCACGTCAAAAGCAATGCAAGCAGCTCTCGCAGCCAGGCGATCGCGTGCTTGTGCCTATGTCCTGGGTGATGTGCCCCGGCCCTAGTGAGGGCCGGGGCCGTGAATCAGCCCTTGGGCTTCCGAGATGACACAGCAAAGTTTCCCATCGGTTTAGGAGTACCGACATAGATACGTTTTGAGAACACAAATTGGGGAGTGTTCACGATGGGCATGCACCAGGACCTTGGGGTCGTGGTCTCGTTGAACGGCTTCGCGTTCTTTCGAAATCCGATTCAGTGAGAGCAAGCGACCGCAGATTTCGGAGGCGGGAATGAGGGCGGAGCCGCCATCACCCTTGTAGGTGGGCCACTGAAGCCGGGTGTGGAATCCGCCGGCTTATGACCGTTGACGGATCCAACTACCGTTCCCGCGGCTTGGCCCGAGTACTGACCGGGGCCTAGACCTCAGGAGCCGAACACCGGGCCTGTTGCCCACACTTCATCGAGCACGACAATCACCACAGGCCACAGCTCGCTCAAAGCCGCCTCAGTCAGTCGCGTCAATAACCACTGGGCCCGATTGGAAGCGGCCAGCATGCACAGATCTAAGCGTCCACGGCTGCCCAACTGAACACCATATCGGGCAGGTGACGAAGGAAAGCGTCGGCCTGAAGGATAGCGCTGACCAATTGTCCACAGGCAACATCGCCGATGGTCTTAATGGCGTTGACGATAGAGGCGCCCCCGGACATCTTCGGCGCCAGGACGGGCTGCATGCGCCTGAAATAGCTGGAAGGCGAAGGTGCCTGCTCAATTGCGGCATCGCCATCGGCTAGCGACTGAACGCGGTGCTCGTATCACTCGCGTGCTGATGTGACGCAGCCTTCTGTAACGGGTTTACAGGATCAAACCTGCTTTATCAGCAATTGGTCCGGTTTTAGCGATGGAGGGTGGTGTTGTACGGCCTTGCCAGGCAGCGAACACGAACAGAATGCCGCCGAGGATGAACATGCCAGAAACAGCGGCCGTGCTGTCGGTCCCGGAAGACACTATAAGTGCCAGGGCCAGCACCGGACCGAACCCGGCGGTAATTGCGCCGCTGGATTCCTTGGCCACGCCTACTCCAGTCACACGGGTTTTGGTCGCAAATTGGCGCGCCATGAAGGGGCTCGCCGCTACGGAGAGAAGTGGCGCAAGAAGGCCCGTCCCGAGAATCAAGGCGATCCAGATGTACAGCGAGACTCCTGTGTTGAGTAGCCAGAAGAAAGGGAACGCGTACAGGATGACCATAAGGCCGCCGAACGCCAGGACTCTCTGAACAGGGACCTTGTCGCAGAGTCGGCCGCAAATAGGTGTCCACAAAATTGCGGTCGCGCTGGCCAAAGTTATGCCGAAGCTACTGACGGCACCACCTACGTCTTTGAACTCAGCAAGGTAAGAAATAGAGAACGTCTTCCACAGAGTCGCGATGAGTGCGTAGCCGGCGTAAGTGGCAAACACGATGACCAGGCCTCTCCAGTCGGACCTGAATAGGTCGGCCAGAACGCGGAACCAGCTTCTCCGGGTTTCGGCCACTGGCATGGCCTCGAAATCGGGAGTTTCCGGCATTTTCCGGCGAATAACAAATCCCACAATGGCAACGAGAAAGCTTAATACGAAGGGGATGCGCCAACCCCATGAGTAGAAAAAGTCGTCACCGATAAGGGCCAACCCTGCCACCGCGAGCGAGGCGAAGAAGACACCCAAGTTGACTCCCAGCGTCGGGAGCGAGCCGAACCGCCCGCGCTTGCCTTCCGCGGCATGTTCGTAGGAGACCGTTATCGCAGCGCTGAACTCTGCGCCTGCGCCCACACCTTGCAAGATGCGAAGCAGGACTAGCAGGATTGGCGCTGCCACGCCGATCGAGTCGTACGAAGGAATCAATCCCATCAGTCCCGTGGATCCGCCCATCAGGATAAGACTCCAGGACAACACCATTTTGCGTCCGAACTTATCTCCCATAATTCCGAACACCAGCCCCGCAAGTGGCCGGGCTAGGAACCCGACGCCGAACGTCGCAAGGGCGGCCATTGCGCTTGCAGTCGAGTCCGATGATGGGAAGAACGTGGGGCCAATGACTAGTCCGGCCATCGCCGAGTACAGAAAGAAATCGAAATATTCGAGAGCGGTGCCCACGACAACTGCGGGTCCGACACGACGATGGGCGGCCTTAGTTGCTTGCGTATGAGCCGCACTAGGCGGCGTTGGATAACTCACTGGATAACCTCCGATTAGCCCGGGTGGTCGGTAGGCCCCACCCGCTTGCCAGATTGGCACAATGTTCCGTTAGACGGCACACCCATGATGACCGTCACAAACATGGCCTGTCAATGGTCGAGCGCCCCTACGAGTGAAATCGAGAAAAAGCGCCGCTGAACTCGCTCGTCTATTTTGGAGAACGAGCTCCCTAACGCGTTCCAGTCGCACGTGGGCGGCGAACGCTGACCGATGCGGGGCTCGTGGACCCATTTGCGCCTTTGTTAGCAGTGCGGCCGGCCTAACCGCTTCTTCAGCGCCGGCCGAGGCTGCAGTCGGACGGGTCTTTCAAAGCCCCTGACATGCTCGCGATGCTGAAGAACCTCGCAGAACGGCTTCACTGCGCTGCGTCGATTAGTTGGCGATCATCATTTCCGAAGTGGATCACTCCACAGATACTTACTTTGTGACTCGCAACTATGTTAGTCTCGACTTAGGCCTCGGAAGCGAGCTTCGAGGACGCCGATCGAGGTCACATCGACACAGAGAGTAGAGGGCCAGAATTGTCATTGGATCCAACACTAAGTAGATCGCTCGTTCTTCCTGTTGTGTGCGCCCCCATGGCAGGGGTGTCCGGGCCCGACTTGGTCCGCGAGGCATGCAAGTCGGGAATCATGGGCGTTTTGCCCCGACACAACGCCGCAGACCTGGCCCAATTCGGGGACTGGCTCCGCCAGATCCGCAGAGATCTTGATGAGCATCAAGAACGATATCCTGCCGCGATCATCGGTCCTCTGGCAGTAAATTTCTCTCGACGCTGGACCGATGATGAAATGAGAGCAAACCTTGATCTCTGCGCCCGGTACGGTGTGCAAGTCATCGTCAGTGCCATGGGCGATCCCACCGAACTCACCCGGACTGTGCACGGGTGGGGTGGCAAGGTCTTTCATGATGTCACGAGCATGCGTTTCGCGGAGAAGGCGATCTCTGCCGGCGTCGACGGCCTGACTTGCATTGTGGGCGGAGGAGGTGGCCACTCGGGGCTACTCAGCCCTTTCGTCTTCATTCCGCAGGTGCGAAGTATGTTCGATGGAACTATCCTTTTAGCCGGGACAATCTCAACCGGTGCCGCGATAAGGTCCGCTGAGATCCTCGGCGCCGACCTGGCGTACCTAGGGACTCGCTTCATTGCGACTAAAGAGGCCAACGTACCCCAGGCCTATCGGCGGATGCTTGTAAAGTCGAGGTCCACTGATCTGATCTACACGAGCAGTGTAACTGCTGTTCCCGCCAATTGGTTGAAGCCCTCACTCGCCTCAATCGGTTTGGATCCTGAGGATCTTCCGGTCTCATCCGGCCGCGGTAATTATGACCATCTGCCGCCCAAGACTCGACCATGGCGTGACATCTGGAGTGCTGGCCAAGGCATCGACCTCATCGACGATGCTCCTTCAGTGTCTGACTTGGTTCAACGCCTACGTATTGAGTACCGCGCTGCCTGCCAGATTCCCGAATTTCGCCCGATCCATGAGAATAGTGATGTTGGCGATGCTGTTGACGCCTAGCAATGTGGAGGCCCTGACGGAGCGAAAGACCCACGCGGTGAACCATGCCGGCGTGGCGCCAACTATCCATTCGACGGCGTGGATTGCTCCAATCGCGACAGCAGTCCGAGGTGCGGACAGCCTGCTTGGGGGCAGTGGTCGACGGCCCGTCCAGCACGCCGAATTGCACCACGACCCGAACCAAAGGTTGGGGCGCCGTTTCCCTGGGGGAACTCCAGTATGACAGAGCTCAGGATTGACCGCCCAGCACCGGGCGTGCTCCGCTGCCGCCTGGACGGACCGGACACCTTGAACGCACTTGATGATCCAGTCAAGCGTGCATTGGTGGAGCAAATTGCCCGGTCGGCATCTGATTCCGAGGTGCGGGTGCTGTTGCTGACAGGTGCAGGCCGCGCGTTCTGTTCCGGTGGTGATATTCGCGGTATGGGACAACGCACTCCAGCCGAGATGAACCAGGTGCTTACGTACGGCCGCCAGATCACAGAAGGCTTGTATAACCTGCAGAAGCCGGTCGTGGCCGCCGTGAACGGCATTGCTTCGGGAGCTGGGTTCAACCTTGCACTTGCCTGCGACCTTATCTTGGCCGCCCCCCAGGCTTGGTTCCAGCAGTCCTTCGTGAAAATGGGACTAATGCCGGATATGGGCGGAACTTACCTTCTCGCGCAATCCATCGGGCTGCACCGTGCCAAGGACGCAGTGCTAAACATGCGCAGGTTCTCCGCGCATGAAGGAAAACAGTTGGGTTTCGTCGCCGAAGTTTTGGAGGGTGAGTCTTTTGACGACCAAGCCGTGGCGTACTGTGCGTCGCTTTCCCGACGAGCCCCTCTGGCACTGGGACTGACAAAGTTCCTTACCAGCCGCTCAGTGGACGGCACCCTCGGAGATGCCTTGGACCGCGAGGGCCTTGCGCAGGGAGTCCTGGCCGCCACTGAAGACCACAAACTTGCCGTAAGCACGTTTCGGAACAAAGGCGACCTCGATGCAATCGAGTTCACCGGTAATTGACCGGACAAAACGGATCTCGGTGGGTTGCAGCAATAGGACGCGTCGTCGCTGACTGTCCGGAAGAACGGAACCGTTGATCCAGAACGCTGGCCGGTTGGGTTCAGGTTGTGCCTAAGACGACGACGCGTTTTCCGGGTCGGTGTCCGGATTTGAGTCGTGTTGGGCTTGGGCCACCTTTTCGAGCCCTTCGTAGACGCCCGCAATGACGATCCTTAATGTGCCTGTTGACGCCAACCGGAAATAGGGCCAAGAACGCCGACTGAAAATGAGTCCACTGACCATTATGGAAGGTGATCACTTTGGATGTTTGGGCGCAAACACGCCACCGATACGCGACGGAGAAGATCTCCAAGAGGGAGCTGGCCAAGCAGCTCGGGGTTTCCCGGGGGACGGTGGACCGGGCGTTAAAGGCGGAGCGTCCGCCGAAGTATCAGTGGAAAGTGGCTGGTTCGAGCTTTGATGCTTACGCGCCGCAGGTGCGGGCTTTGTTGGCGGTGACGCCGACTATGCCGGCTTCGGTACTGGCCGAACGCGTGGGAGTACGTGCCGGCGGATCCGGTGGATCGGCTGGTCCATCAACCGGGCCAGGCGATGCAGTGCGATTTGTGGTTCCCGCACGATCCGCTGCCCTTGGGTCACGGGCAGGAGGGTAAGCCTCCGGTGTTGGTGATGACGAGCGCGTTCTCCGGATACACTCAGGCCAGGATGCTGCCGATGCGCACGAGTTTTGATCTGCTGGGCGGGATGTGGTTGCTGCTGCGGGAAGCCGGGGCGGTGCACAGGCAGCTGGTTTGGGACAACGAATCGGGGATCGGACAGGGCCGGCTGACCGAGCCGGCGGCTGCTTTCGCCGGCGTATTGGGCTGCGAGATCCGGCAGTTGCTGCCGCGGGATCCGGAGTCCAAGGGCATGGTGGAGCGGATGAACCGATACTTCCGCCAGGGCTTCATGCCGGGCCGGACCTTCGCTTCTCCATTGGATTTCAATGACCAGCTCGCCGACTGGCTACCGCGGGCCAACGGCCGCTATTCCCGAACCAGGCACGGCCGCCCGGCCGAGCTCTTCGTCCGGGACAGGGAAGCGATGCGTCCGTTAACTCCGGTGGCCCCGAGTTCGCCTTCCGTAGCAGCGTCCGTCTGCCTCGGGACTACTATGTGCGGGTCTTCTCCAACGACTATTCGGTGGATCCGGGTGCAATGGGGCGGATCGTGGACGTCGAAGCGGACCTGGAAAAAGTGACCGTGAGCGCCGACGGGCGGCTGCTGGCCAGCCACGAACGGCGATGGGCCAGGCACCAAATCTTCACTGACCCCGTGCATGTGGACAAGGCCGCCTCCCTCCGACGGCTCCATCGGAGCGTCAAGGCCGGACGGTCCACGGTGGTGGAGGAACGGGACCTGTCGATGTACGACGAACTGTTCGGCGTCGCCATCCTCGACGATGCCCGCGAGCTCTCCGGGGCCGGTCGGTGAACGGGGCGGTGAAGGATATCGACTACTACGCGCGCGCTTCGTGCACCGCGGATCGCCGACGGCTACCGGTCTCTCGGAGACCGCGCACGGGAGGCCGGCTGGTCACACGAGGAATACCTCGCAGCTGTCCTCTCCCGCGAGGTCGCCGAACGCGAAGCCTCCGGCGCCGCCCTGCGCATCAGGGCCGCGAGGTTCCCCGGACACAAGCTCCTGGAAGAGTTCAACTTCGACCACCAGCCTGCCGCGGACCGGAACCTCGTCGCGCAGCTGGGCACCGGGGTCTTTCTGGAAGTAGCCAAGAACGTGGTCCTGCTCGGCCCGCCCGGCACCGGGAAAACCCATCTGGCCGTCGGAATCGGGATCCGGGCCGCCCGCGCCGGGCACCGCGTCCTGTTCGACACAGCGACCGGGTGGGTATCGAGACTGGCCGAAGCCCACGACCGCGGACGCCTGCCCCAGGAACTGGCCAAGCTGCGCCGTTACAAGCTGCTCATAGTGGACGAAGTCGGCTACATCCCCTTCGACCAGGACTCCGCCAACCTCTTCTTCCAGTTGGTCTCATCCCGCTACGAACACGCCTCCCTGGTGCATACCAGCAACCTCGCCTTCAGCAGGTGGGGCGAAGTCTTCAGCGACGCGACAGTAGCCTCAGCAATGATCGACCGGATCGTTCACCACGCAGAAGTCCTGAACCTCACGGGCAGCAGCTACCGACTCCGGAACAAGACAAGAACCCAGCTTCAGCACAATAGAACAGCAACCCGTGGCCCTGTTTTCACTTGGCAAAACTGGCCCTATTTTCGGCTGGCGTAACAGTGCCGGCCTCGATGCCGCGGAGGTACTGGTTCAGCGCGACTGAGGGGAGATTGCATAGGCCCGTCCTCGGCGAAGGGACCCCGAACCCGCTTCCTGCCAAAGGTGATGTTGGGACTGGCCGACGCTGCTGCACGACCCGCGTCTCTGCTCCAGGCTGGCCGCCGTAGTTCTTCGTGGATGCTTGCATGGTGTCTTCGTCGGGGCCTGTGTGCCAGGTCATGGTGTAGATCAAAGAAGCTGGTGCGTCGGAGGATCGCGCGTGGCCGCGGTCCAGCTCCGCGAGAAGAGGCGTTCATTGCCCTCGCGGCGGGACCGGCTGAACCCAAGCTTCCCTAATGAGACGGAGACGTTGATGTGATCGACGGGATGTCAACGTTCCATCTATTGATTCGCTTGAGGAAGTCCATGCTCCATACGTGTGCACGTCTCAAGCCGGCTCCATGGGTAGGGCGTAATCAAAAGGTTTGGTTGCGTGGATCCGAACTGCGGAATCCAGCAATATCCAATCGACGCCGTGCTTCTGCATATACGTCCTCCGGCAGAACTCCTCGAGCTGCAGCCTTGGCATTCTCCCGGACATGCTCCGGAGAGGCTGTTCCTACGATCACGGTGGAAACTTCGGTGCGGGACATCACGAAGCGAAGGAGGAATCCCTGCAAGTTGTCGCCGTCCAGCAGATCGTCCAGGGCAAGATCCGCCGGAGTCACATCCCGGCTGTCTACTGTCCGTTTGGCCTGTGCCGCGCGTGCTGTTCCTCCCCGCACTATGACGCCCGCTCCGGTGGCGTTGATAAGCGGAAGACAATTTTCGAGAGAACGGTCGAGTGCGGAATAGGGGACTTGGAACGTCTCGAACACGTCGAGGTCGATGTGGTCAGGGAGGTCCGGAAGTGTGGAAGATATGCCAATCGCCCGCACTTTGCCCTCCTTTCGTGCACGTTCCAGTGTGCCCAGCACGTCATAACGTTGAAGTACCTCCACAGAGGGTCCAATGTGGACCTGTGCCAGGTCCAAGTAATCAGTGCGTAGACGCGAGAGGCTTTGCTCGATTCCTGCCCGGATATTCGCAGGCGAATAGTCATGGACGAGAGGGCCGTTGGTCGGGCCATTAGGCTGATGGTCCAGCGGACAGCCCACTTTGGACGCAAGCAGATACTCCGACCGACGATGACCTATATGGCGCCCGATGAGCCTCTCACTCTCTCCATAGTCGATCGAAGTATCGATGAATCGGATACCTTCGTCCAGCACCGTATTGAGGAGTAATTCTGCAACTCCCGCATCGAGTAGACGAGGCACGCGGTGCGAGGCCCCCCGTAACTCCATGGCGCCAAAACCCAACAGTGTGCTGCGCAACCCTGAGCTTGTAAGGGGGCGTTCTTCGAAGCAATTCATGAAGTAAGTACCTTCCTCCGCGCCTCATTGTTTGGAGGCTCCATTTCATGCAGCATCGTTTCGTTGCTACTCATTCCTTGCGCTCTGGTAGCCGGGATCATTTGTCTTCGACCTGGTCGCGGAAGATCCAGCGGAGTGTCTCGGGGAACACCGCGCCGGCGTGCCTGAGGCTGTGTCCGCCCGTGCCGAATACGAACATCGAATCGTAGCGGCGATACTTCAGGGCCGCGTCGAGGTCGTGGTTGGCGATGGGGATGTTGCCGTATACGATGTCGAGATCGCGCTTGCCTGACTGGTGCCAGACCCGGATCGGCTTGCGCGGGGTGCGCCGGACCATGCTGGGCAGGTTGTTCGCACCCAGAATATTGATGAAGCTGCCGCAGTGCGAGATCACGTTCCCGAACTCGTCTGGGCGATGGAAGGCAGCGGTGAAGGCCCCGGCGCCACCGGAACTGAAGCCGCAGATGACGCGGCCCTTCGGGTCGTCCGTGAGCCTGACCTTGGTCCGGATGAAAGGGAACAGCTCCTCCACCAGGTAGCGGGCGAAGTCCTCACTGACCGTGTCGTACTCAACAGCACGGTTGGTGCTCCCGCCCATGAGCGGGTAGCCCGGTCCGGTCTCGCCTGGGTTGTGGAACAGGCCGACGGTCATGGGGATCTCGCCGGTGTGCACGAGGTTGTCCAGCACTGTGGTGGCGCGACACTTCTCTCCGGTGTACTCCAGGCCGTCCAGGCAGATCATCAGGTTGACCGATTCGGCATCCTCGGCACCATGTGGCAGGTAGAGGTAGACACTGCTCGTCACGTCCGGGTAAGCGGTGTGGCTGGTCCACCTGAAGTGGTAATACTTTCCGGCAGGAACGCCCTCCTGCGGCACCGACTCGGATGTCAGGCGGTACTCGGACACCGAGTCGTTTTCTGATAACTCGACAGCGGCAAGGTCCTTGCTCGGGACCTGACTCTCATCCAAGAGGTTTGCTTCGGACGACATCCCCCAATGGTCAAGCTCTACAAGTTCGAGTTCGGTCGTGGCTGTCTGCGAATGGTTCATAGTGGAATACCCTTCTTCTTCTCAAGGTGGTCAAGATCCGGATCGACTCGGAGTCGGTGATGCCGAGAGCGAGACTGTTCTCGTCAAGAGCTTCGACCGCTGGCACTCTGTGCAACAAAGGAACGGCGGGAACGGCTTGGCCTACACCCAGTCCGTTCCGCAGGAGGGTTGTATAACAAGTCCCGGTAGTGCTCTCAGAACTGCCATGCCCTAACTGCTGGTCGCCCTGCGCGAAGGTCTCCAGTCGACTACTGCTGTTCGATACTCCCGGGCCACTTATCTGCTGCTTTGAGGTCCAAATTCCTTGGAGGCTTTGATGCTCCTGGAATGACGTCCAGGCGCCCCCTTCTTAGTTCATGTCGATATCAGGGTTATTGCGGCCGCGGATACGTCCCAGTGAGGTCCGCCGGTTCGCTAGTCATGAAGCCCTCGGAACGATTAAATGTGCTTTCCCCGCTCGGTGTCTGAATGAGCAACTAGGGTGCGAGGCAGTTCCGCTGAATCGAGGAGGTTGTTGGTGTCCTGGGTGTCAACGAGGTACTGAGCCTCTTCCCTTGTTTCCACGTTGGGCATGGACCCATTTAGTGGTTTCCTACTGGTTTCTTTGAGGAAAAAGACGGAAATTAGTCCCAGAAGGGCAGCACCCATCAGGTAGTAGGCGGGCACCATCTTGTTCCCGGTAACTCCGATAAGCGCCGCAATAACCAGTGGAGCTGTACCGCCAAAGGCAGCATTTCCCACATTGTATGCAAGCCCAAGAGCGCTGGAACGCGACGGCGTCGGGAACTGCTCGGGCAGCGAAGAAGCGTAGCTCGACGAAAAAAGAGTGGCGCAGATCATGATGAAAAGAGTCCCGAGCTGTGCGCCCCAAAGCTGGCCGGACGCCATCATCATGAACGCTGGAACCGGAAGCACGACGCCCAGGATTGCGCCGCTGAACAGGATCCGCTTCCTGCCTATCTTGTCCGAGAGCGAGGCAAAGAACTGGGTTGCGAAGGCCGCAAGGACGAACAAGGGAAAGATCACAAGGGTGCCGAGGGATCCTTGGAACCCCAGCGTCTGGTTCAGATATGTGGGAGTGAACGACGTCATGGTGTAGGCAATGACATTGCCGGCGGCCGCGACGCCCATGACCGGCAGAATAAAGCGCCCGTGGGCCCGAATGACCTGCACTAGACCCGGGTCCTTTGCCAACTCACCGGTTTTCCGGGATTCCTCAGCCCGCTCCTTCAAAACGGCACTGAAGGTAGGTGACTCTTCGATCCGATAGCGGAAATACAGGGCTATGACGGCAAGCGGCCCAGCGATGAGAAATGGAATACGCCAGCCGAAGGACTGCATCGCGTCCTGACCAAGACCTAGCTGTAGAACAGCTACCAAACCAGCCCCAAAGGCGAATCCGAGGTAACTGGAGCCCATGAATCCAACATAGAAACCCCGTCGCTTATCCGGGGCGTATTCGCTCAAGAAGGTCGCACCACCGGTGTATTCTCCGCTGGCTGAGAACCCTTGCAGCAGTTTCAGGAACACGAGAAGCGCCGGAGCCCAGAGGCCGATGACGGCGTAGCCCGGGAGCAGGCCGGTAGCAAACGTGGCGACAGACATCAGGAGCAGTGTGAAGGTCAGGACCTTCCTTCGCCCGATCCTGTCTCCCAGCCATCCGAAGAATACGCCGCCCAGCGGTCGGGCAACGAACGTTACTGCGAATGTCCCATATAGGTATAAAGCCTGGACCGTCGGGTCGGCCTGCGGCAGGAAGACAGGGCCCATTACGGTTATGAGGTAGGCAAATACACCGAACTCATACCATTCGATAATGTTTCCGACGACCGTTCCGGCAACAGCGCGCCTCAAGGCGGCCTTGTTGACTATGCGGATGTGGCTTACTTTCAAACGCCGCTTGCCATCATGGGCGCTGTTGGCACTCCCAAATCTTTGGTCTCCAGTGGACATTGGTATCCTTCGTCGATTCACTGATGCTAGGTGAGGTCGCAGTGGATCGCAGGCCGAAAGGCCGCGTTCTTGCTTCGGTAGGGATACCTAAGCAGCTATCTTCAGTGTGAACCATAAGACATTCGCCAACGGAACACTCGCAAGGTTGTATAGTCCCCGATCCTCTGCATGGTGCCGTGTGAAACTCATCCCTTGTCTCGCACGCCGAGGATGGACCCTGCGGCGGCTTCGAGAGAGGTGCATGTCGGCCGGAATCCTGCTTGGCGGCACGGAGAACTCCTGGTCGAGTTCGGCGCGGAGGTCGCCAACCAACGGTTCGCTTGGGATAAAACGGCCAGTGCTCTGGATTTCGCTAGCTTGAACTTCGGCTGGGAGTCCTAAGCAGCTTCTTCCGAATCGACGGTACAGGGGTTTTAACGTTCCGGAAATGCGGAACGTTAACGGTGGAAATCTTTGGCTCGTACGTTTGAGTTAAAGCCGGACAGGGTCGCAGAAGTTCGAGTGGAACCGTAGAGGGTGGGGCTGAACAGTGAAGTCTCGAAACTCGACTCCCAATGAATCAGGTGCGTGGCGGTCAGGAGGATGGGAAACAGCCGACAGCACGCGAACGCTGATAGGACCGTATGACGAAGCCTGCCAACGACCTGGATGTTTTTGCCTGGAGTCCCGTTAGTCGCTGCTGTCATGGGCACGTCATTAGTGGCCAGGAAGCTTCGGCGTTCAGTGAGCGAGGCCCGCGCCGATTTCAACCACCAAAACTCCGGCGCCTATGAGCAGTATTCCGAATGCCATGAGTGGTGTCAGATGTTCGTTGAAGAAGATGCGGGCCGATACTGCTGTGAGTGCCACACCGCAGGCAACCCAGATTCCGTACCCCACCCCAAGTGCAAGCCCTTCATTCAAGGCCAGACCTAGGAAGCAGAACGCAAAGATATAGCCAGCGACGATGGGAATGAGCCACAGCTTCTTTTTCAGTCCGTCCGAAGCCCGCAAGGACATGGTTGCACCAACTTCTGTGACGATGGCCAAGCTCAGGAAAACCCAGCTCATTTCGCGTCTCTCTCTTGTTGGGGGCGCTTGGCGTTTTGCGAGCCGAGTTCGACCGTTACAACGCCTGCGAGGATGAACATCATGCCTAGGCCCATCAGCCACGTAAGAGTCTCGTCAAAGATGAGGGCGGATAAAAGAGCGGTGGTGGTGACGCCACCTGCGCCCCAGGCGCCATAGGCCACGCTAATAGTCATCCCCGTGCGCAGGCAGACTGTGAGCAGACCGAAGGCGGCGATGTATCCGACGACGACAAGCACATACCAGCCCGGCGCTTCTATGGCCGCTTTGAGGGCGAGGGTAGCGCTCACCTCTGTTAGTACGGCTCCGCCGAGTGATAGCCATTTCTTCACTCTGCTTCTCCGTCCCGGGTCAGGTCGATCAGTTGCGCCAGTATTACGGATCGATCTGCCGCGCTTGGCTTGTGTACCCCGCTGGCTTGCGCGGCCCATAATCCATCCGCAGCCAAGCGCGCGGTCATGAGCCGGCTGCGCTGCCAGGGTGGCGTTCCGTCGGGCAGTGACAGCCAGGGTTCAAGTTGGCGTGTCCATGCCGCCTGCAGTTCAGGGCAAAATGCGGACTGAAACCAAAGCGCCCATTCCGCGCGCATGTTCTCCCCCTCGGCCGCAGCCTGAACGTAGGCCCGGTACCGGTCAGCTACTGTTGCCATCTCCAGGCTCGTACTTAGGAGGTCAATCATTCTTCGCCGCAGCTGGATGGCGGCATGTTCCACCAGGGCCACCATGAGTGCATCCCGGTTCGGAAAGTGGTACATCAGGCCCGGCTTGGTTACCCCAGCTTCGCTGGCAACCCGCTCAAGGGTGATCGTGGCACCTTGGCCGGAGCCCGCTACGCGCAGGCCTGCGTCAAGGATTTGGGGGCGTTGACTTTCTCGCACCCTCAAACTTTACCATCCGGAAGGTAAAGTATGGCGGGGATGAACGGCTGGCCCGTCGTTCATTGTCAGGCTGTGGCGAGGACGACGACGCGCTTTCCGGGGCGATGACCGGACTCGAGGTCGTGCTGTGCTTCTGCCACCTTGTCGAGGCCCGCATAGGTGCCGGCAACAACGATGCCGAGTGAGCCGGCTTCGATCGCGCGAAGGTACTGTGCCAACACGACTGCGGGCAGATCTTCGGCTTCGCCGGCGTAGCTCGTTAGCCGGACACGGTGGGGATGGTGAACGGTGAGAAGTCAGGGATGCTCCAGACTCCGCTGAGGGCTCCCACGAAGCAGACTGTGCCACCTTGCCGAGTGAGAGAAAGTGTGTCTGGGAGGGCTGTTGCGCTCACGAATTCGAGTGCGGCGTCGAGGCCGCCTGGTGCGATCGTGCGGATCGCGTCCGGCAGGGTGTCGTCATCGAGCAGGGCATGGTCGGCGCCCACTTGGGTGAGGAGCTCCAGGCTGGCTGGGTTTCGGGTTGTTGCGATGACTGTGGCGCCGAGCTGGTGAGCGATTGCGATTGCGGTGAGTCCCACGGTGGAGGTACCGCCGTGAATGAGGATTGATTGTCCGGCTTCTAAGCCTAGTCCAGAGGTGATAGAACCGTGTGCGGTTTGCAGCATCTCCGGGAGCGCGCCAACGACATCCCAGCCTAGGTTCGTATCGAACGGGACCGCATTGGCCGCGTCGACGACGGTGTACTCGGCGTAGCTGCCGTCGATAGCGCGGCCGAGACCACCCATCATGGTGGCGACTTTCTGCCCTGGGCGAAGCGCGACGCCGTCCCCGACGGCATCGACGACGCCGACGGCTTCGATGCCCAAGATCCGGGGGAAGCAGAAGTCGGGACCGGATTCACCCTTACGGCTCGTGATTTCGGACTCATTGACCCCGAACGCCGTCACCCGAATACGCACCCACCCGGGACGCAACTCGGGGATTGGGGCCTCGCTGACGGTAAGGCCGTTGATGTCAACGGGGCCGGTGAGTCGGATGGCGCACATTGGTTCAGACATGATTCTGCTCCTTATTGTGGAATGGGTGGCCGGAGGCGGGGAGTGCGACCAGGGCTTCGTAGGCTTGGCGCACCGCCAGCTCGTCGAGCACAGTATCGGGGTGGGCCAGGCGGTGGCTCCACCAGCCCCACAGCAAGGCGTTGACAGCAAGCGCGGACCTGTTCGGGAGCACGCGATTGAGCATCACGAGGGAATCGTCCTCGACCGCTTGGAGCACGGCTGCCACCTTCGGGTTCCGCGCGCCGTGGTGGCGTATCTCCTCATAGAGGCGGATGTCGGCGAGGCTGGGGCTCGTCGCACCGATCGTCGCGTCGACGAGAACGTCGACGACGTCGGCCCGGGTGCGCGCCTCAAGGAGCGGGGCCGCATAGCGGGGTTCGAGATCACTGCGGGTCGAGTCCAGTGCACTCAGGATGAGGCCCTCAAGGTTGGGGAAGTAGTAGGTCATCGACCCCAGCGGAACGCCGGCGTGCGCGGCGATGCCCCGGTAAGACGCCGCACCTATGCCGTCGGACCTGATTACGTCGAGCGTCGCTTGCAGAATCCGGGAGCGACGTCCCGGGTCGTTCGGTTTCCCTCGGCGCACAGTTTCTCCAATGTCTGACCCAGTGCGTACACTCGTACGTACCAGGTTTCAATATAGTCCAGGATGAGTGGGATCGCATGAATGGCGAAGAACTGCAGGAACATGCTCGGGCGCGAGTACAAGAGCTCCCCGGCGCGGATCTGGAGCACCCGTTCGGGCCCGACTGGGATGTGTTCAAGGTGCGGGGCAAGGTCTTCATGCTGATGACTGAGGTCACCGGGCAACCCATCGTGATCGTCAAGGCCGACCCGGAAGACGGGGAAGCACTCCGCGAGGAGTACGATGACATCACCCCCGGCTACCACATGAACAAGGAGCACTGGCTCACGCTGCACCCCGGCGGAACCCTGCAGAAGAGCCTCGTTGAGGACCTGGTCACCGAGTCCTATCTGCTCGTCGTCGAGAACCTGCCCCGGGCGAAGCGTCCCGTGGACCCCGCCGTGTTTGGCAGGACAGGCCGATGACCCTCTCCGGTGAACGGTTGCAACAGACCGCCCGCGACACCGCGGCCGCGCTGGGGGACGTCAGCAATGGCCGGCCGTTCACACCGCACCTGGAGGTGTGGAAGGTGCGTGACAAGGTGTTCCTCATCGTCACCGAGGACGACCCGGATCAGCAGATCATCACCGTCAAGTCCGAACCGCACCACGGCGACGCGCTCCGCCGCGACCACGACTCGATCACCCCCGGGCATTACCTGAACAAACTGCACTGGATCTCCGTCGGACCCGGCCCCGGCGTCACGAAGCGGCTCATAGAGAACCTGGTTCAGGACTCCTACGACCTCGCCTCCGGCCACCACCGGGAGCAGCGATCGTGAGCGAGCAACCGCCGTCGCTGTTCGAGATGGACGATTCCTCCCGGCCCCTAGCCGACCGGCTGCGCCCGCGCACCCTGGCCGGCGTCCTCGGCCAGGACCACCTCCTCGCCCCAGACGCCCCGATCGGGCGCATGGTCGGCGCGCAACGACTCGTCTCGATGATCCTGTGGGGCCCGCCCGGCTGCGGGAAAACGACCATCGCGCGCCTCCTCGCAACGCAAACCAACCTCGCATTCGAACCGCTCTCCGCCACCTTCTCCGGTGTCGCGGACCTCCGGAAGGTGTTCCAGGCAGCCCAGCGCCGCCGGGAGATCGGACAGGGAACACTCCTGTTCGTCGACGAGATCCACCGCTTCAACCGCGCCCAACAGGACTCGTTCCTGCCCTACGTTGAAGACGGCACGATCGTCCTCGTCGGCGCAACCACCGAAAACCCCAGCTTCGAACTCAACGGCGCACTGCTGTCCCGCTGCCAGGTATTCGTCCTCAAACGCCTCGACGATACTGCTCTCGGCGCCCTCATCAACCGCGCCGAAGACATCCTCGGGGCACCTCTGCCGCTGGACGAGGACGCACGGCAGGCCCTCATCGCGATGGCGGACGGGGACGGCCGGTACCTGCTGAACATGATCGAACAGGTGCACGCCCTCCCCGCGCCCGTAGACCCGGCCGCCCTCGCCGCCGCGGTGCAGAAGCGCGCGCCGTTATACGACAAGGCACAGGAGGGCCACTACAACCTGATCTCGGCGCTCCACAAGTCGATGCGCGGCTCGGACCCGGACGCTGCCCTGTACTGGTTGGCCCGAATGCTCGACGGCGGCGAAGACCCGTTGTTCATCGCCCGCCGCATCACACGGTTCGCCACCGAAGACATCGGCATGGCCGACCCCAATGCGGTACAGCAAGCCCTTGCCGCCTGGGACGTTTACGAACGCCTGGGCTCCCCGGAAGGGGAACTCGCCATCGCCCAGGCGGTGCTGTATCTGGCAACCGCACCGAAGTCGATCGGCGTGTACCGCGGCTTCAACAAGGCCCGCGCCGCAGCACAAAGCACCGGGTCGCTGATGCCGCCTTCGCACATCCTCAACGCCCCGACCCGGCTGATGAAGGACCTCGGCTACGGCAAGGGCTACCAATACGACCCCGACACCGACACCGGGTTCTCCGGCGCCGACTACTTCCCGGACGGCATGCCCCGGCAGACCTTTTACGAACCCACAACCAACGGATACGAACGCGCCATCAGCGAACGACTCCAATACTGGGCGAACCTGCGCTCCACAAGCCCCAAGGCCGTCGCAGGCGACGACTCCACGACTCCCGAAACCGACTGAACTCTTCGAAAGGACATGCTAATGATTGACACGAGCAGCACCCTCACCAATGAACACGCAGTGCGTGCTTGGCTGGGCATTCCGTTCGCTACCGCCGAACGGTTCCGCCGGCCCGTTCTGCTGCCTTTCAACCCGGACCTGCCCTACGACCAGAAGGGACCCGCGCCACTGCAAGCTGGGGACACCTCATGGCTGGAAGCCGACAGCGGTTTCAGTGAGGATTGCCTGAACCTCAACATCTGGGCGCCCGAAGCCGCCGGGGACGCGCCCCTCCCTGTCGTCGTCTACATCTTCGGCGGGGGGTGGATGCTCGGCGCGAACACCCAGACCACCTCGAACGCGTCCGGACTCGCCGCGACCGGACGCGCCATCGGGGTGTCGCTGAACTACCGGCTCGGTCCGTTCGGGGCGCTCTCCCTCTCCCAATACGGCGGTGCGCTCGAGGAAGCCACAAACCTTGGCCTGCAGGACATCATCACCGCCCTGCAGTGGGTGCGAGAAAACATCGCCCGCTTCGGCGGCGACCCGGACAACGTCACTCTCACCGGCCACAGCGCCGGCGCCTTCTCCGCCTTAGCCCTGCTCGCCGTACCGTCGGCCGACGGGCTCTTCCACCACATCGCCGCCTTCTCCGGCATGCCCTCGCGCCTGGTGCCGGCCTGGGGGGCAGAAGAGCGCGCGCTGGAAGTCCTCACCGAGCTGGGAATTCGGGACGATCCCGAACAGCTGCTGAACGTGGACGCGGAGCTCCTCGCCGCGACGATGAGTAAGACGCAATCCTCAGACCCTGGCGCAGCGCACGGTGTCGACAATGAGGTCATCGCCATCGTCGATGACCGCACCCAGCCGAACGGGATCCTCGCCGATCATCCCATGCGAGTCCTCGAGTCCGGACGGCGTCGGGACGTCGACATTCTGTTCAGCAGCACCACCCACGAGACTGACTGGTGGGTCCTTCACAGGACCGAGGATTTCGATCCCGGCAGCATCGACGACCTGGTCGAGGAATTCGCCACCCGGAACCGCCTCCCACGCAGCCGCGCCCGGAAGATCATCGCCGCATACGACACCGGCGGGCGCACCCCTGTCCAGGTTCGCGGCGCCCTGCTCACCGACTACTCCTTCACCCTGCCCCAGGCACGTGGCGCGATCGCGCACGCCGCGGCCGGAGGGAGCGCGCACCTGCTCTCCGTCGGCCCCGTTCAGGGAGCACCCTCCGTGCACGGCACGGAGATGTACGGCATCGTTGGACAGAAACGCCCCGGCGCCAGCGACGAGCAGGTACTCCGCGACACCTTCGTTCGGGACGCTCTTCTCGCCCTCGCATCGGGCACCACCGACCAATTGTGGGAACCGGTGACGACCGTTCCTGTGACAAAGGGCATCGGCGATACTCCACACGACCCCACCAGGCATGCGATCGAAGTCCTGCAAACATTCTCAGGTATCGAGCGGCCGTAACCACCGTTCCGGGTATGCTGTTAGCCCTTTCGGCGTCGATCAGCTTGCTCTACTAGCTCCGTAATCCATGGCCTGTGCCCGCGATGAAAAGTCACCTGCTCTGGTAGGCCCTTGACTACCGGGACGGAGTCGGCGATGTCGATGCTGATCCTGCCGCCGGCCATGGGTGCAACGGTGATGTGGACGTCGCCAAAAGACTCAGGGAGGACTGGGTCCATCCACACTCCGCCTTGCGAAACGTGTGCGTCGTACCGCATCAGGCCTGTCACCAGCAGTATGGGCGTCGTTGACGCCCGGGCCTGAGGTGAACAGGCCGTCGGATAGGGCAGAGGCACGGCGAATTGTTCCCGGCTGAAACCGCAGAACAATTCAGGGAGGCGGCCGCCGGAAAACTCGGCCGCCGCCAGCAGGGCAGTCGAGATCCGTTGCGCCTCGTCCACGAACCCATATCTCAGGAGTCCAGCTGCAATAATTGCGTTGTCGTGAGGCCATACCGAACCGTTGTGATAGCTGGCCGGGTTATAGGCGCCCATGTCCGTGGCCAAGGTTCGGACGCCCCATCCGCTGAACATCTCTGGGGACATGAGGTGTTCCACCACCGACGGTGCCTTGTCCTCATCCACAAGTCCGAGCCATAGGCAGTGACCCATGTTGGACGCGCAAGCGTCGACCTGGCGCTTCTTTCCGTCCAAAGCAACGGCGTAATATCCGCGTTCCGGCATCCAGAATTGCTCGTTGAAGCGCTTCTTTAACTTCACCATAAGATCGGCATACTCGTTGCCCAGGGCCTCGTCTCCGGCATCGTAAGCCATCCAGGCGCGGGCCGCGTAGGCTCCGTAGACATACGCTTGGACCTCACACGGAGCTATCGGTGGCTCAGGCATGCTTCCATCTGCGAAATTAATGCCGTCCCAGGAGTCCTTCCATCCTTGGTTGATCAAGCCCCGATTGTTCAGGCGCTCATATTCGACAAAACCGTCGCCGTCTTTGTCCCCGTATTTCTGAATCCACTCCATTGCGCGGTCTGCGTGAGGCAGCAGAGCAGCGATGGTGTCCGCGGCGAATCCCCAACGGCTGACCGACCCGAGAACCATGACGAACAGAGGGGTGGCATCAACGCTGCCGTAATAGGTGGCTTTGCCTCCCAGCGCCAGTGCGCTGGAGACATCAAGCCTGACCTCATGCAGAATTTTGCCGGGTTCTTCTTCGCTTATTGGATCAACTGCGCGGCCCTGGCGGTCGGCGAGCGTTTGCAGCGTGCCCAGCGCTAAGGAGGGATCAATTGGAAGGGACATTTCCGAGGCCCATAACGAGTCCCGGCCAAAAGGGTCATGAACCACGGTGCACCGGCGGCCACGACAACCCGGTCCGGGTGGTTAGGGTCCTCGATCCTGAGTGCACCCAGATCGTCATAGCTACGCCGCATAGTCCGTTCAATCGACCGGTTCCCCATCTGCAGGACCGGAATCTTGGCCACCCACTGTTGTCGGCGCAAGTCACTGGGGGAGAGTTCGCCGTCCGCGTGGACGAAAGACGGCGGACGACTGCCGCTCTCGGTTTCGGGCATCACCGTCAGGGTTGTGCTCCACTGGCCGTGCGGTGCAATGGTCACCCTGTATGTCAACGTTTCCGGCGTAACCTCTGCGCCAGGCGCATGAATGCTAACGCCCTTTCGGACATCTTGCCAGCTGGCCTGAATAACCAGCTCATTGCCCCGGTTCTGCTGCATTTCGTCCCAACGCCTTTTGATTCGCGCCTCCTTCACTTCGAAAAGATCAGCGAAATCGGCCGCAACTCTTAGCGAAACCACGCAGTCGGCTGGCACCAGCGAGTAGTTCCGAACGGTGATCTGTTCGTGGATTCCGGACCCCACTTCGCGCAGCCGCTCCACAATAAGGGGGGCTGTCGGCATGCCCGTTTAGGCCGGGGACACGTCCCGCAAATAGCGCGCGGTACGGTTCCTTCGTTTCGGCCCCCAGCTCTTCTACCACCTGGCCGTTAACTGATAAGCCCCAGTGCGACAGGATACGAGTGTCTCGGACGAAAAGCCCATGTGGATTCCCGGGATGGATATCTCCATTCCCCAAGGAGATACAGAAAGACGAACCCTCAACCAGGGTAACCGTCCCGGCACCTAGAGGCCCCGCAGCGTTATCAGCATTCCAACCGGACATTCCAGCCCTCCGAATAAAGGCCAGCGCCGTTTAGCCACCGAGGCGCCACACGGTCGCAAGTGAACATTGCTCCGAAATGGACGCTACTCTCGCTTGTGCTTTTAGGCCAGAGTGCGCGTTGAGTCGTAAATAACCTCCGCGAAGGGGGATACGTTGCCTCATTAATAATCCTCCGGCTGGGTCGGCGGTTGCCGGGGTGGGCGGATGCGGGTTACGCCGGGTGGATGGGATTGACGATGGCTGAGCGCAAGGCCGTGACGAAGCAGCTGGCGAGGTCCTATCGGGCCGGGGACAGGGTCCGGAAGGGAAGGATCCTGGACGAGGTCGTTGAGCTGACT
>NZ_JAGGPN010000007.1 GCF_018613795.1 Arthrobacter sp. ISL-65 | reverse complement strand
AGCCGGGCCGTTCTGTATTTCCAGTTATGAGTGGAGGACATACGGGTCGAACGTATCGAGGCCACCCCAGTGGTGGATCCCCCTCGCAACCTGCCATGAATGCCGGCTGAGGTAACGACTATACGGGGCGCCACGGCCTGTTCCAAATCGGGCGTGCCCGGGTGGCGTCCGTATAGCCTTACAGCATGAGTCCTGCGCACCCGGAGAAATGGCCCGTCCTTGTCATCAAGGGCGGCGTGGATGAAGAGCCGCTGCGGGATGTCCGCGCCCTGCTGGCCGCCGCTGAGGAATCGGACGGCAATCCGCCCATTTCCGAACAGACCCTCGTGACCATGCGCGCGGCGGACACGGGCCCGCACACGCTGCTGACCCTTGCCCTCTACGCCCAGGACGAGGAGTCGGACCCCGCCACGGCACAGGACCTGGCCGGTTTCGCCGTGGTCGTCGAGGAGCCGGACGGGACAGGCGTGGTGGAAATCGCAGTGCACCCCAGCTATCGGAACCAGGGCGTGGCAGACCGGCTCGTCAGCACGCTCAAGTCCTCGCGCGGCCTGGACGGGCTCAAGGCCTGGTCGCACGGCAACCATGAGGCCGCCGCGGACCTGGCGGCCCGGTATGGCTATGGCCCGGTTCGGGAACTGTGGAAGATGCGGCTCACCACCGCCGCCGCTGACCTGCCCGACTTCGGCCTTCCGGACGGCGTCTCGATCCGCGCCTTCGTGCCGGGCAAAGACGAAGAGGCCTGGCTCGTAGCCAACCGTGAGGCTTTCGCGCACCACCCGGAGCAAGGATCCCTGACCAGGGCCGACCTGCAGGCCCGGATGGAAGAACCCTGGTTCGACCCCGCCGGCTTCCTGCTGGCGGAGGGCCGGGACGGGCGGCTGCTGGGCTACCACTGGACCAAAGTGCATCCGCGGCACGGGACACACCCTGCCATCGGTGAGGTGTACGTGGTGGGCGTCACGCCCGCCGCCCAGGGCATGGGCCTGGGCAAGGCGCTGACCATCGCCGGGATCCGGCACCTCCAGCAGCAGGGCCTGCACGCCGTCATGCTGTACACGGATGCGGACAACACTCCGGCCGTCTCGCTGTACCGGCGGCTGGGCTTCACGCGCTGGGATATGGATGTGATGTACGGGCCGGTTGAGGGGCGTTAATCGGCTCTTTGACGCCTGATCCAGCCGTCCCGAAATCTTCGGGTCTCGGACCCGTGAATGCTTGTAAGGTTGAAACTAAACCCGCCAGTACTCAAGGAGAGCGCATGCAACCGGAATCCGCCGGAACAGCCACCACCGAAATCAAGGTTGCCCCTGTGCGCGCCCGGTTCGGCTCCTCAGAAGTGCCGGCCTCCCGCGCCACGCAGGACCGCATCGACATCCCTGAGTTCGCAGCCATCCTGGAGCCGGACGGCGAGATCAGCCCGGACCGGTTCCTGGACCGCGAGCTGAGCTGGCTCGCGTTCAACTCCCGGGTTCTCGAACTGGCAGAAGACCCCAACCTGTACCTGCTGGAGCGCGTCAACTTCCTCTCGATCTTCGCGTCCAACCTCGATGAATTCTTCATGGTCCGTGTGGCCGGCCTGAAGCGCCGCATCGCCACGGGACTCGCCGTCCCGTCCCCGGCCGGCCTGAGCCCCGTCCAGGTCCTGGAACAGATCGGCGAGGCCGCCCACCGCCTGCAGCAGCGTCACGCCCAGGTCTACGCGGAACAGATCCGGCCGGCCCTGGCCTATGAGCACATCCACCTCATGCACTGGGACGAGCTCGACGACGAAGCCCGGCACCGGCTCAGCGCCATGTTCGCGGAGAAGGTCTTCCCCATCCTCACTCCGCTGGCCGTGGACCCCGCCCACCCCTTCCCCTACATCTCGGGCCTTTCCCTGAACCTGGCCGTGGTGGTCCGGAACCCGGTCAGTGACAAGGAGCTGTTCGCCCGCGTCAAGGTGCCGGACCAGCTGCCCCGCCTGATCTCCATCGACGGTCCCCGGGCCGGCACGGTGCCCGGCCGCGTGGCACGGTTCATCGCCCTCGAGGAAGTCATCGCCGTCCACCTGGACCAGCTCTTCGCCGGCATGGAGGTCCTGGAGCACCACACCTTCCGTGTGACCCGCAACGAGGACGTCGAGGTGGAAGAGGACGACGCCGAGAACCTCCTGCAGGCGCTTGAAAAGGAACTGCTGCGCCGCCGGTTTGGCCCGCCCGTCAGGCTCGAGGTCACCAACGACATCAACCCGAACATTCGCGCCCTGCTGATCCGTGAGCTTGGTGTGGACGAGTCGGAGGTCTACTCCGTTCCGGCGCCCTTGGACCTGCGCGGTTTGTCCGTGATCGGCAACATCGACCGCGCGGACCTGCGCTATCCCAAGCACGTGGCCCACACCTCGCGGTACCTGAACGAGTCCGAGACGTCCAAGGCCGCGAACGTCTTCGCCGCGATGCGCCGCCGGGACATCCTGCTGCACCACCCGTATGATTCGTTCTCCACGTCCGTCCAGGCGTTCCTGGAACAGGCGGCGGCGGACCCCAAGGTGCAGGCCATCAAGCAGACCCTGTACCGCACCTCGGGCGACTCCCCCATTGTCGACGCCCTGATCGACGCTGCCGAGGCGGGCAAGCAGGTGCTGGCCCTCGTGGAGATCAAGGCCCGCTTCGACGAGCAGGCGAACATCTCCTGGGCCCGCAAGCTGGAGCAGGCCGGCGTCCACGTGGTCTACGGCATCGTGGGCCTGAAGACCCACTGCAAGCTCTCCCTCGTGGTCCGCCAGGAGGTGGACGGGCTGCGCCGCTACTGCCACATCGGAACCGGCAACTACCACCCGCGCACCGCGCGCTACTACGAGGACCTCGGGCTCCTGACCGCGAACGAGCAGGTGGGCGAGGACCTGTCCAAACTGTTCAACCAGCTGTCCGGGTACGCCCCCAAGTCGACCTTCAAGCGGCTCCTGGTGGCCCCCCGGTCCGTGCGTTCGGGACTGATCGACAGGATCGAAGCCGAAATCCGCAATGCCCGCGCAGGCATCCCAGCGCGAGTGCAGATCAAGGTCAACTCCATGGTGGATGAGTCCATCATCGATTCCCTGTACCGCGCTTCCCAGGCAGGCGTGAAGGTGGACGTCATTGTCCGCGGCATCTGCTCCCTGCGCCCCGGCATCCCCGGGCTGAGCGAGAACATCACGGTCCGCTCCATTCTTGGCCGCTTCCTTGAACACTCGCGCGTGTTCGCCTTCAGCAACGGGGGCGACCCCGTGGTGTACATCGGCTCCGCAGACATGATGCACCGCAACCTGGACCGCCGGGTGGAGGCGCTGGTGCAGCTGTCCGGCGGCGAGGACACCGCCTACGTCCTGGACCTGATGCGCCGGTACATGGACCCAGAGACGTCCAGCTGGCACCTTGACAACGACGGCGAGTGGACCCGCCACCACATCGGCGACGATGGCAGCAAGCTGGACGATGTCCAGTCCTGGCTCCTGGCATCACGCTCCCGGCAGCGCGCCGTCGTCCGGCGGTAGGAACCCGGCCTTTGAAGAGCAGCGACTCACCCATAGCGGATCAGACCGATCACCCGGGCGAGGCGGTCGCCGTCACGGCCGCCGGCGCCCTGCCTTGGCGCGTCAAGAAGGACCAGCTGGAGGTCCTCCTGATCCACCGGCCACGGTACGACGACTGGTCCTGGCCCAAGGGCAAGCTTGACCGCGGCGAAACTGTGCCCGAATGCGCCGTCCGCGAGGTGGAGGAGGAGATCGGCCTCGTGGCACCGCTGGGCATCCCGCTCCCGCCCATCCATTACCATGTCTCCGCCGGGCTGAAGGTTGTGCACTACTGGGCCGTTGAGGTCACCGGCAATTCCCTGCGCCCCGACGGCAAGGAAGTGGACAGCGTCATGTGGTGCGCGCCGGAGCGTGCGGCTGCGCTGCTGTCCAACCCGTCAGACCGGGCGCCGCTGGAATACCTGGCGGCGGCCCACGCCCGCAAGGAACTGCAGACCTGGCCGCTCGTCATCGTGCGCCATGCCAAGGCCAAACCGCGATCATCGTGGACCAAGGCGGAAGGCGAACGGCCCCTGGCCGCCACCGGTATACGCCAGGCCCAGGCCGTGCACCGGCTGCTGAAGGCGTGGAAGCCGCTGCGCGTGGTCAGCAGCCCGTGGCTGCGCTGCGTGGCGACCATCGCCCCCTACGTCAAGTCTTCGGACGCCAAGGTGAAACTGGTAGATGCGCTCACGGAGCACCGGCATGCCCGCAACCCCAAAAAGACTGCTGCCGTCGTTGACGCATTGTTCGACAAGCAGCGTGCAGTGGTGCTGTGCACGCACCGGCCGGCCCTCCCCACCGTGCTGGGCCAGCTCGCCGGTTACATGACCCCGCGGCTCAAGGGCCTGCTACCGGTGGCGGATCCATATCTCGCCCCCGGGGAAATGATCATCTGCCACGTGGCGCAAGGCAGCAAGAGCAGGATCGTCTCGGTGGAGCAGTTCAAGCCCTTCGACGACTGAGTCTCCACCACCGTCCAGGCATCCACCTTGACCCCGCCGTCTTTGTATCAAATACTTGGTACAAAGATGGCGCTTCGGGATCAGGCGCTTTTGGGGATCATTGGGGGATCTGATGCCAATACAGTTTGAGTTGCCGCCCATGGCGCTGCTCGGACCGCTGCTAGCCGCAGTGGGCATTTACGGGTTATTGCGCTGGGTTGTCTGGGCGCCGGGCGGCGGTACCTCGCCCAAGTCCATTTCAGACCATGCGCTCTGGGTCGGCGTCATCGGCTGGCTGGCCAGCACCCTGCAGGGAGCAGCAAACGCCGGCATCATTTTCCTCAACCCCCATACGCCGTCGCTGCAGCAGCCCTCCGACATCCTCGAGGCGCTGGCCTGGCCGGTAGTCGGTTGCCTCGGTGTCCATGCGCTGGGCCAGCTCAGCTATCCGGGTCCCCGGGGTTCGCGCCGGCTGGCAACCCTGTCCGTCCGGCGTGTCAGGGACTTTCTTCCGTGGAAGCTCGCATGGACCACGCTCGGCATTTTCGCCGCGTCCGCCGGAACCATCGCATGGGCAGCCATGCAACCGGCGTTCCGTCCGGTGCCGCCCGTTACCCCGCCGAACGGCACTACCGGCCCCACCTTCTTCCATGACGGACGGATTCCCGGCACAGAACTGGCGGCCTGCCTGGCTACCGGGCTGCTTCTGCTCGCGGCAGGTACCGTTCTGGTGTTGTGGCTGATTTCCCGCCGCCGACAGCTGGAAGCACTGGACGCCGGAGACAACGCGCTTCTCCGCACGATTGCGATGAACCGCCTGCTACGGACTGTCTCCACTGTTGCCGCCGGGCTTGCTGCCATCGCCAGCAACTTTGCCTCCCGTCCGGAGCCGGCAACTGCCACCTCATGGACCAACCCTGTCGGGCTGGTGGCCCCCGTGGTGCTGTTCGTGATGTGGCTGTGGCAGCCGCCAAAGCTGGCCAGTTTCCGGGCCCCCGAGGTCCCGGTCCGCCGGCCTTCGTCTTCCGGCCGGAAAAACGTCCGGAACCTCCGCAGCGAGAAGCATCCCGCCGCAGTGCTCACCGTGTCCCTCGGCGCCCTCCTCGGACTGGCCGCGGTGGCGCCGGCGATGGCAGTCCTGCTCTTTCTGGGCTCCACCAATCCGGCCCGTGCCACCGTGATCTCAGCTGTTATGGCCGCGTGCGTCCTGCTGGCCATCCTGGCCGGCGAGCTGCTCCTCGAACGGAATTACGGCGCCGCCGCGGCAGTCCGCGGCTGGCCCGTCCAGCCGGTGGCGCCCGCCCTCCTCACCGCTGCGATCGTTGGCCTGCTGCTGCTGGCAGTCGTGATTGTGATGACCGCCGTCGGAGAAGCAACGCTTCCGTCCGGAACACCGGTGGCCCCGGGCTGGATTCCGACGGCGGCGGCCACTGCCGCCGTCGCCGTCACGGCGGTGCCCGCCACCCAAGCCGTTCGCCGGCGCCGCGGCATCGTCACGTCGGATGACGGACTGGACGCAGCGCTGCGCGCTGTCACGCTCAACAGGATCGTGCGGATTCTGGCCGCGTTCCTGCTGGCACAGGCGGGCGGCCTGCTGATTTCGGCAAGCCGGGCATGGGGGGCGCTGCTGGAAACTCAGACGGTCCCGGCGGAATGGTGGGAAGCGACGGCAGCCGCCGCCGGGTACGTGCTGGTGGCAGCCGCCGTGCTGCTCTCCCTGATCCGTGTGACCACTTTCGGCCCGAGGGGCGCGCCGGCCGCCCGGCGCGCCCCGGTGGAACCTGCGCGATGACAGCCGGCATTTCGGTGGACCTGGGCTCCCCCACTCCCCCGTACGAGCAAATCCGGCTGCAGGTCAGCGCGCTGGTCGCCGCGGGCGGGCTCACAGCCGGGACGCGGCTACCGGCAGTCCGCAGCCTCGCAGCAGACCTGGGGCTTGCCGCCGGGACCGTCGCCCGGGCGTACAGGGAACTCGAACAGTCCGGGCTGATCGAGACCCGGCGCAGGAACGGAACCGTCGTCGTCGGGCTTCCGGCTTACGGTTCCCCGGACGCCGGGGCGCCCGGCTCCGCCGCGCCCGGCTCCGGTGCGTCCGGTTCCGGCGCGGTCGGAGCGGAACTGGGTGCCGCCGTCGAACGTCTCATCCAGGCCGGAGCCAAGGCGGGACTGCCCGATGAGGAGCTTCTTGCGCTGGTCCGTGTTGGTCTGCAGCGGCGCCGCGGCCCTGGCTCGTTGGAATAGGTCAGTCGAATAGACTGGACGAGTGAGCACCCCAACGCCCTATGAAGACCTTCTGCGCGACGTCATGGCCACCGGCACGCACAAATCAGACCGCACCGGCACCGGAACCAGCAGCGTTTTCGGCCGCCAGATCCGCTTTGATCTGGGCGAAAGCTTCCCGCTGATCACCACCAAGCGGGTGCACTTCAAATCCGTTGCCGTCGAGCTGCTGTGGTTCCTCCGCGGCGACTCCAATGTGAAGTGGATGCAGGACCAGGGCGTGACCATCTGGAACGAGTGGGCCGATGCCGAGGGTGAACTCGGGCCGGTCTACGGCGTGCAGTGGCGGAGCTGGCCCACGCCGGACGGCGGTCACATCGACCAGATCGCTGAGCTCGTGGAGAGCCTGAAGTCGAACCCGGACTCGCGCCGGCACATCGTCTCGGCCTGGAACGTGAGCGAACTCAAGGACATGGCACTGCCGCCCTGCCATGCGTTTTTCCAGTTTTACGTCGCGGACGGCAAGCTCTCCTGCCAGCTGTACCAGCGGTCCGCGGACATGTTCCTGGGCGTGCCGTTCAACATCGCTTCCTACTCGCTGCTGACCTGCATGCTGGCGCAGCAGACCGGCCTCGAGCCCGGCGAATTCGTCTGGACCGGCGGCGACGTGCACATCTACGACAACCATATGGACCAGGTCCTGAAGCAGCTGGAGCGGGAACCGTACGAGTACCCGCAGCTGAAGATCACCCGCAAGCCGGAATCGATCTTCGACTACACCCTGGACGACTTCGAAGTGGTGGGCTACCGGCACCACCCCACGATCAAGGCGCCGATCGCCGTATGAGCACGGAGGGCACTATGGATGCGCGAGCTTTCAGCGAGGACATCGCCGCGGGAATGTCCGGGATCGGACTCGTGTGGGCACAGACGCCTGCCGGCGTCATCGGCAAGGACGGCGACATGCCGTGGAACCTGCCCGAGGACCTGTTGCACTTCACCAGGGTCACCACCGGCCATCCCGTCATCATGGGCCGCAAGACCTGGCTGTCCTTCCCGGCGAAGTACCGTCCGCTGCCCAACCGGACCAACATCGTCATCACCCGGCAGGAGAACTGGGGTAGCTCGCCAGAGGCGGAGGGCGCCGTCGTCGTCAAATCCCTCGATGACGCCCTGCTGGAATCTCAGTTCGCCCCAGGCTGCGAAGCAGTCTGGATCCTCGGTGGCGGCGAGATTTTCAAGGAGTCCACGGGCCTGGCCAACGTCGCGGTGGTCACCACCATCGATGTGGACGCCGAGGGCGACACGTTCGCCCCGGAGCTCGGCGACGGCTGGGTGGCAGGGACATCCGTGCCCGCCGACGGCTGGCTGACTGGCGCCAACGGCACCCGCTACCGGTTCACCAAGTGGAACCGCTCGGAAGGTTAGAACATGCTGCGTAAACCCGAAACCCTCTTTGTGCTCGGCTACATGCTGCTGCCGCTGCTTGCCCTGCTGTCCGCGATTGTCGGGCTCACGATGATCCTGGGCGGCAACAAAATCGCCGGTGTCATCGTCCTGGTGGTGGTGACGCAGGTGTTCGCCTTCGGCGCCTTCTTTGCCCTGCGCGCCCGCAGGACCGCGCTGCTGGAGGAGCCCGACCGCCAGTAGCGTCCGGATGGGGAGTGCTGCCCATCGCGGCGGCCCGGGGCGCGAACTAGAGTGATGGCTGGACTTAGCAGCAAACCGTGCCGTGCGGAACGGTCAGATTTTGGGGGACGATGTGTCAGGTAATTTGTGGGGCGCCGATGTCGCGCAGCTTCGCACACTCGCGCAGCAGTTCGGAAAGGTTTCCGACGACCTGATGCAGACGTCGTTGCATCTGACCAACCAGATCAACAGCAACCCTTCTTGGAAGGGCAACGACGCCACCAAGTTCCGTTCGGACTGGAACGGCAACCACAGGGCTCTTATCCAGCGGACGGTGCGCGTTCTCAAGGACGAATCCCGCAAGCTGCTGGACAACGCCAACGAGCAGGAGAAGGCCAGCGACGCCGCCCCGGGCTCCGGTGGGGGGCCGATTCCTGGAGGCACCAGCTCCGGCCAGCCTGGCTCCCGGTCCGCTTCCGGCCGCCCCGGCGACGAATTTTGGGGCCCGGACTGGCTTGCTGACAGTGAAAACTCCCCCTTCCGTGGTGGCTGGGAAACATACAACATGATCAAGGCTTTCCCCAGCCTTCGATCGGGACTGTTCGACATGGCCGCAATGCTGCATAAATCGCGTATTGGCGACTACTTTGACGCTGGCGCGTGGAAGGCCTTCCAGACCACCAACCAGTTCAGTGGGTTCTTCAACGTCTCGAATCAGTTGTTTGAGGGGAACTGGCACGAGGCCTTCGACCTCACTGAAGGCACCAAGGCCTTCCGGGCCTTTGAAGGACTTGGCAGGGGCCTCGGGGTTCTCGGCGTGGGGCTGGACACCCTGGACGCTATAAACTCCGCCAGGGAGGGCGACTTCGGTGCCACTGCCTATTCGGCTGCGAAGGCGTTTGCGGGTGTGGCATCATTTCTGCCGCCGCCAGTAGGAACCGTGTTCATGGTGGCCAGTGCCGGTTCCGCCCTCTATGACAACGTGCCCATGGTCCGGGACTCTTTGAACTGGGTGGGCGGCAAAATCGGGGACGGTGCCAAGGCCGCAGGAGATGTCATCAGTGACGGCGCAGAAGCCGTCAGCGACACCATCAGCGACGGCGCCGAGGCAGTTGGCGATTTCTTTGGATTTTGAGATTGAGGAGAATCAACCGTGAGTGAAACAATCACCGCGACACCGCCGGCGCCTGGGGAAATTTACCCTGACGCGATCGGCTTCGGCTTTGCCGAACTCGTCGTCCTGCTCAACCTTCAGCGGGGTCCCGCGGCCACCGCCAGCGCCCATGCACTGCGGGTGCAGGACGAACTCGAGGAGCCCCAGCTCCTGTCAGCCGGGGCCTCCTCCCTGGTGGCCCGCGGCGCGGCCACGGTGGAGCCCGGCGGTGAGCTGTCCGTGGCAGGCCCGGTCGCCGCAGTCACCAGGGCCCTGACGTCCGCAACGCGCCGGATGCAGTTGACCCTGCTCACGGCCGATTCCGCCGACAGCGTCCTGTCCATCGAATCCGAGGATTACCGAATCTTGCTGCAGCCCCGCGCCTACCTCAGCTGGTTTGCAATGGCCCAGAGGCCGGACATCAGCCCGGCCGAAGCCAACTTCTTCATTGTGCGCAAGCACATCGAAGACAATCCCGCCGGCGGAGCCACGCTCCGGCGGCTGGAGGACACCGGTGGCCGCCAGCTGCTGATCAAGCGCAGCGGCGACGCCTGGGCGGTCGGATACAACGAACCGTCCGCTGCCGGCGGGCCCATTGACGAAGTTTCAGGGTTGAGCGACGCCGAAGTCCTGGACCGCATCCGTGCCATCCGACAGGACTGAATCCATGCGATATGACGCGGAAGGCCGCCGCCGCGACGACGAGATGAGGGCCCGGCACGACGAAGCACTTGCGGCCGGCGAGAAGCGGGTGCTTTCCCGCACCATGGAAGGGCGCTTGTACAGCTACGCGCGGGACGAGATCGGCTTCGCCCGGGCAGGCTCCGGACCGATCGCCACGTCCGCCGTCGGAATGGTGGTGCTGGCTGTCGTGTTCGCCGCCTTCACGGTTCTGTCCGTTTTGCTCATCGCCGCACCGACCTCCCAGGGCCAGGACCCCCTGTGGGGCGCGCTGTTCCTGACATTCGGTGGCCTCGCGGGGGTCATCTACGCAAGCCGGCTGGCAGTCGCTGAGTTCCGAGCCAAGCGGATCCGGCGCGAACGGGGCCTCCCCGAGCCGAGCCCCCGTCAGCTCAACTGAGTCTCGGCGTGGCGGCTGGCAGGTGCGGGCCGCCGTCGTACTTTGTGTAACCGATCCGCAGTGACGTAACCGACTGCGGCCGGCCAAATCCAAAGATAAACTGGCTCAATGACTACAGCAGCTACTCCGTCCGTTGGACTGGTCGGTTGGCGTGGCATGGTCGGCTCCGTCCTGATGCAGCGCATGCAGGAAGAGGGCGACTTCGCCAACATCAACCCCGTATTTTTTTCCACCTCGAACGCAGGAGGTGCCGCCCCTGCCTTTGCTGAGGGCGCAGGCAAGCTCGAGGACGCGTTCGACGTCGACACGCTGGCGAAGCTTCCCATTATTGTCACCGCCCAGGGCGGGGATTACACCAAGCAGGTCCACGGCGAACTGCGCAGCCGCGGCTGGGACGGCCTCTGGATCGACGCCGCCTCCACCCTGCGCATGAACGACGACTCCATCATCGTCCTGGACCCGATCAACCGGGACGTCATTGACAAGGGGCTCGCCAACGGCACCAAGGACTTCGTCGGCGGCAACTGCACCGTGTCCTGCATGCTGATGGGCCTCGGCGGCCTCTTCAAGAACGGCCTCGTCGAGTGGGGCACGTCCATGACCTACCAGGCGGCTTCCGGCGGCGGAGCGCGGCACATGCGCGAACTGCTCAGCCAGTTCGGCACGCTCAACGCCGAGGTCAGCACGGAACTGGACGACCCGGCGTCGGCCATTTTGGACATTGACCGCAAGGTGCTGGCCCACCAGCGCACCGAAATCGACGCCACCCAGTTCGGTGTGCCGCTGGCCGGTTCCCTTATCCCCTGGATCGACGCGGATCTCGGCAACGGCCAGTCCAAGGAGGAGTGGAAGGCCGGCGTTGAGACCAACAAAATCCTGGGCACATCGGACGAGAACCACGTGATCATGGACGGCCTTTGCGTGCGGATCGGAGCCATGCGCTCCCACTCACAGGCACTGACCCTGAAGCTGCGTGAGGACCTCTCCGTTGCCGAGATCGAGAAGTTGCTCGACGAGGACAACGAATGGGCCAAGGTGGTGCCCAACTCCAAGGAAGCCTCCATGGCCGACCTGACCCCCGTGGCGGCCTCGGGCACCCTGACCATCCCGGTGGGGCGCATCCGCAAGCTCGAGATGGGCCCGCAGTACATCAGCGCCTTCACCGTCGGCGACCAGCTCCTCTGGGGTGCTGCCGAACCGCTGCGCCGCATGCTCACCATCGCCACCGGCACGCTGTAACTGGGCTTCGCGCCACTCAACCGGCCCTGCCCCGCACGACCGGCCCCGCTCCCCTGCGGGCCGCTCATGCGGTGCGGGGCCGGTTTTGTGTCCGCGCCCGGGCCAGGTGGGGCCTAGGGCGTCAGGACGCGAGGAAGCTCTCGTACCTTTCGGCTGCCCGGCGCAAGCCCGCCAGGGTGGCCAGTCCCAGGGGCTTCGAGTCATCGAAGGGAACGGGTACGACGGCGGCCGTCCGCCCGCTCCCCTGCCTCGCCCAGGTGCCGGTCACCTCGCCGCCGGCCACGACGGCCTTCTTGAACACGCCGTTGCCGCCAGGAACGATCTTCTGCGCATGCTCGGGCGGCAGCACAATGCTCCGGTCCGTGTAGCCGAGGACAAACTCATCGAACCCCGGAAGAGCAAGAACCGAGCGTTGTCCCGGCACGCCCTCGTCCAGCAGTGCTGCGGCCTCCGGTGACATCCAGAACTGGGTCCCGTCGTACTCAAGCTCCACCAGCTCGCCGCTCACCTCGGGCAGGGCCCGCCGTACCTCGGTCAGCGGAATGCTGGACCACCACGCGAAGTCGCGCAGCGTGGCCGGTCCGTGGCTGCGCAGGTACCTCAGCAGCAGCTCGGCGATCCCCTCCTCACGGCCCAGGTCACGGGACGTTGTGATCCAGTGGTCGAACGCAACGAACTTCTGCTGGTTGGCGTCCAGCGGCCCGGGCACCAGTGAGGCGCTCTGGCACAGCATCCACAGCAGGTGAATCCCGCGCTGCGCCTTGGTGGGCTGCCCGGCCGCCTCGAAGGCCGCGAACAGTTCCTCCCGGCTGGCGGCCCGCCCGCCTCCGACAAGACCGCGGGCTTCGTCCCGGCACGCTTCGACGTCGCTGCCGGTGATTTCCAGTTGCCGGTGCCGGCCGGCCGTGCCCTGGATCATCCGGGCCGTGGTGATGTTCAGGATCCAGCGCAGATCCTCGGGAGCCAGCAGGTGCAGCGTGCCCCGCATGGGCCACGACCGGACCACGGACCCGTCATCCAAGGCGCGGCGGACGTCGCTCAGGCCTGCGCCGGGAACTCGGACACCCACGGCCCACAGCGCCGACTGGAGATCCTGGGCCTGCATCGCGGTCATCGAGCGGACTGCCTCCGGCACCCCGGCGAATCCGGTCCCCAGCAGGCCCTGCGACGCCAGCCTCAGCCGGCCCATCACCTTGGGCGTGACCCGGATCCTCCCCGCTGCTGCCATGGACCCATCCTAGGGCTACCCGCAACGGAGCAGCCGGTTACCGGAGCAGGCGCCGCCAGACCTAGAGCGAGAGGCCGATCAGGAGCGGTTCGGGGTGCAGTTCGATGCCAAAACGCCCGACGACGCCGGCACGCACCTCGCGTGCGATCGCCACCATGTCGGTGGCGCTGGCCGAGCCGCGGTTAGTGATGGCCAGGGTGTGCTTCGTGGACAGCGAGGCCCGGCCGCCGGAGACGCTCCCGTCCTCCAGCCCGAAACCCTTGCCGAATCCGGCGTTGTCGATCAGCCACGCCGCGGACAGTTTGACCGCGCCATCGGAGCCGCCCGGGTACCGGGGAGCGTTTTCGGGCAGTCCGTCCGCCACGGAAGACGGCACGATCGGGTTGGTGAAGAAGGAGCCCGTGGAGTAGGTATCGCGGTCCGCCGGGTCTAGCACCATGCCCTTGGACGCGCGCAGCCGCAGGACCTCCCGGCGCACGTCGTTCGAGTAGGCGCGCTTGCCCTGTTCTACGCCCAGGACCCGCGCTAGCTCGGCATAGCGGAGGGCTGCGCTCATGCGGCCCAGCGGCAGCTGGAATTCGACGGTCAGCACGACGTAGCGCGGAGAGCCGTTGACGGTGGTCTGCTTGAGGATCGAATCCCGGTACCCGAATTTTAGCTCCGAGTTGGTGAAGGTCTTCACGGCGTTGCGCTCACGGTCCCAGGTGCGGACCGCGGCGATGGTCTGCGAAACGTCCGAGCCGTAGGCACCGACGTTCTGCACCGGTGTGGCGCCGGTGGCGCCGGGGATCCCGGACAGCGCTTCAATGCCGGACCAGGCGTGGAGCACGGCGTGCTCCACCAGCGCATCCCAGTTATGGCCAGCCTGGACCACCACGGATACACCGCCGCAGGAGTCCTCGGCGTTCACGGTGAACCCCTCCGAGGCGATCTTCAGGACGGTTCCGGGGAACCCGTCGTCGGAAATCAGGAGGTTGGAACCGCCGCCGATGATCAGCAGCTGTTCCGCGGCGTCGTCCGCGGCACGCACCGCCCCGATGATCTCTGCCTCGGTGCGGGCCTCGACGTATTTGCCGGCGGGACCGCCGACGGCGGCCGTGGTCAGATCAGAAAGCCTTGGAGGGGTCACCATCACGTCACGCCAACCGGACGAGAGCCTGGGCTTTCATGAGGACCTTCTGACCGTCGAACACAACAGTAAGGTCCACGCGCGCGGTGCGCGCATCGGCATCCAGCGCACCCACCGCGCCGCTGACGTCGATCACGGCACCGGCGTCGCCGGTTCCCGTGGTGTCGGAGACCAGCACCGGCTTGGTAAAGCGGGTCTGGTAGTCGACGACGGCGGCCGGGTCACCGGCCCAGTCGCTGACCAGCTGCACGGCGGCGCCCATGGTGAACATGCCGTGGGCGATGACGCCGGGAAGCTCGACGCCCGTGGCGAAGGCTTCGTTCCAGTGGATGGGGTTGAAGTCGCCCGAGGCGCCGGCGTACTTGACCAGGTCCTGCCGGGTCACCTCGATGCTGCGGCCGCCGATGTCCTGGCCGACGCTAAGTTCTTCGAATGTGGGGCTCATGGCTACTGTCCCTCTCCGCGGACCAGGATGGATGACTTGGTGGTGGATACCGGCTCGCGTCCGTTCCCATCCCCAAGGGCGAAAATCTCGCTGCGCGTGGTGATCATGGCGCCGCCGCCCATCGCGCGTACGCCGTCGACGTGCAGTTCCGCCACGAGCCGGTCCCCGGCAAAGATGGGCCGGTGGTGGGTGAAGCGCTGGTCCGCGTGGACGACGCGGGAGAAGTCGATGCCGGCCTCCGGATCCTCGATCAGCTGGGCGTCGGCGCGCTGCGCGACAATGATCGCGAACGTGGGCGGGGCCACGAGGTCGGGGTGGCCCAGGCCCTGCGCGGCGTCAACATCGAAGTGGGCGGGGTGGGTGGCCTTGACGGCGCGGGCGAACTCGCGGATTTTCTCACGGCCAACGTCGTACACCTCAGCGGCAGGGTAGCTTCGTCCCTGCAGGTCCGGATTGATAGTCATGGGTTCAAGCCTATCGGGGCGGGCGTGCAGGGCCCCTATTTCGGGATGTTCTTCCGGACCCTTTGGCCGCGGACCACCAGACCGACCATGTGCAGCACGAGGCCCAGGCCGATCACCGGCAGGGACGCGATCATGAGCCCCTGGTTGGCGGTGACATTGCCCGTGATGTTGAGGATCAGGCCGACGGCGATGAGGCCCATCGCGGCGAAGACCAGGATTTTGTAGGACTTGGGCGCGGCGGCCCAGAATTGATGCAGCACCGTGCCAGTTTACCCAGTCATGACGGTGCGCCTTCAGAAAAGGGCTTCCTGCACCGCCGGCACCTCCGAGCTGTACTCCCCTAGTTCCACCAGGCGCCCCTTCAGCAGCCCGAGGTTCACCACGAAATCCAGCTCCGAGCCGTCCAGCCCGGCCAGGCCGTGGCTGCCGCACAGGGCCCTGAGGGTGAAGCCGTGGCTTCCGCCGTGCATCCCGTGCGGGTAGGCGTGCCGGGAAGCGGCCGCGCACAATGCCGCTGCCTGCGCCGGACGGACCCACTCCTCATCCAGAACGGCAAAACCCCCGACGGCGGTGCCCGCCAACAGGGTCCGCACGTCCTCCGCCCGGCGCCGGTTGATGAGGTCAAGCTCATCGGAGGGGAGCGGGTCCGTCAGGGCGGCAGTCTTCGCCGCGCCGCGCACCTGTTGGGCAAGGCCCGCTTCGCTCGTGGCCAGGTCCTCCAGGACGCGTACCAGCCGCCCGTCCTCCGCCAGTGCGACGTAGCGGGCAACCACCGCACCCTGCTCGGCGAGCCGGTTCCATTTGCGCGGCTGTGAGGCGGTGCCGATCTTGCTGGCACCGTTGGCGAACGTGGCCACGTAGAGCCAGTGCGGCTGCATGAGATAGTCCCGGAGGCCGGCCGGGACCCGTCCGCCACGGTGGAAGTCGTGGATCAGCCGGGTGTCGTCGGCCAGCTGGCAGGGCTCACACTGGCTGCCCCGGACCGCCTGGGCACTGTCCGGGCAGGTGACGTCCCGGCGCTCGGCCGCGGAGAAGACCCTGGTGTGGCCGAGGCAGTGCTTGACGCCGTCCGCAACGCGGAACCCCAGACGGGTGCCGCCGTCGAGCGTCATCTCACTGAACCCGCCGGAATGGTGCTGGAGGCGCAAAACAGGCCCGCCGCCGTCGCACGCTGCGGAGACGGCCGGCGGCCCATCCCAAAAGACCCCGTGCACCAGATAACGGGTATCGGTCACGGGGCCTCCTGGTACTGCTGATGGCGCTTACAGCGCGGGCTGCACACCAAACGCTACGGCGAGCTTCATGATCTTCTCTGCGCGGCCGAGGCGGGGCAGGTCGGAGCCGTCGCGGATGACGCGGCCGTTGGCCTCGAAGTCGGCCATGAAGTCGGTGGCCCAGGCGACGTCCGACGGCGTGGGGCTGATGACCTCGTTGATGACGCTGGTCTGGTCAATGGCCAGGCAGAGCTTTCCGGTCATGCCCATCATCACCGTGACGCCGGTCTGCTCGCGCAGGATCGGGTGGTTGGTGCCCACCGTGGGTCCGTCGATGGGGCCCGGCAGGTTGCCCACCCGGCTGGCCACGACGAGCTTGGCGCGCGGGTAGGCCATGGCCTCCTGGGTGTTCGCCATGCCGGTGTCGCGGCGGAAGTCGCCGGATCCGAAGGCCAGGCGGAATGCACCCTGGGCCTTGGCGATGTGGTTGGCCTCTTCGATGCCGAGCGCGGATTCCACGAGGGGGATGACCGGCGTCTTGCCGTCCATGCGGTGGAAGCTTTCGGTGACCTGGTCTGCCGACTCCGTCTTGGCCAGCATGACGCCGAGCAGCCCCGGCGTGCCGCGCAGGCCCGCGAGGTCGTCGGCCCAGAACTTGCTGGTGGCGTCGTTGATCCGCACCCAGGCCTGGCCGCCGCCGGAGAGCCAGTTCACGACGTTCTCGCGGGCGGCGTCCTTCTGCGAGGGGTCCACGGCGTCTTCGATGTCCAGGATGACCGAGTCCGCGCGGGACACGGCGGACTGGTCGAAAAGCTCGGTTTTCATTGCGTTGACAAGCAGCCACGAGCGGGCGATCTCGGCGGGGATATTGCGTTCTTGCCGGGTGATCTCGGCTGTGGAGGAAGACGTCATGGTTCTACCGTATCGGGCGCGCGCCCGTATACGCGACGCAGATCGGGCCCGCAGGGCAGACCAATACGAACAAAAGCCACAGTCTACCGCCCATCGCAGGGATTCTTGCTGCCGCGTGCCACGGGTATTCACCCGCCGCAACGGAGCGCCTCATGTCCCGCTGTTGCGCCGTGTTTCCGCGGATTTCCGACGGTTTCCCGCCGTGACCCTGGCACTTTTCTGCTTCGTCCGAGTGCGCTTACATCAATCCATCGGCCGTTACAGCGGCCGGAGCGAACGTGGCGTACCAGCCAACCAGACCCCTGAAGGAACCCCCATGAAACGACACCTGACCATCCTGAGTGCTGCGGCCGCCGTCGTCATCGCCATGACGGTGTCCGGCTGCGGCGGGAGCGCCGCCGGCGATGACACAGGCGGCACTGGAACGCCCGGCGCCAATGAAGTCAAGGAGCTCCGCTACCAGGGCTGGGCCAACAGCGTGACCCTTCCCGAGCTGGCGGAGGACCTCGGCTACCTGGGCGACGTCAAGCTGAACTGGGTGGGCAACACCATCAGCGGCCCCCAGGACATTCAGTCCGCAGCGACGGGCCAGACCGACTTCGGCGGCGCATTTGCCGGCGCCGTGGTGAAGCTCGTGGAGGCCGGGGCTCCGGTGAAGGCCGTCATCAACTACTACGGCGAGGACAGCGAAACCTACAACGGCTTTTACGTGAAGGAAGACAGCCCGATCAAGACGGCCCGGGACTTCATCGGCAAGAAGATCGCCGTGAACACCCTGGGCGCCCACTCCGAGGCGGTCATCAACACCTACCTCCGCAAGAACGGCCTGAGCGCCGACGAGATCAAGCAGGTCCAGCTCGTTGTGGTTCCGCCGAACGACACGGAGGAAGCCATCCGCCGCGGCCAAGTGGACGCCGGCTCCCTCGGCAGCATCCTGCAGGACAAGGCCGTCGCCAACGGCGGGCTGCGGTCCGTCTTCAGCGACTTCGACCTGTTCGGCACGTTTGCCGGCGGACCCTACGTCTTCCGGGAAGACTTCCTCGCCCAGAACCCCAACACGGTCCGGACCTTCACCACGGGCGTGGCAAAGGCCATCGAGTGGGAACGGGCCACGCCCCGCAAGGACGTCATTGCCCGGCTCACCAAGATCCTGAAAGAACGCGGCCGCAACGAGAACCCCGCCGCCCTGCAGTACTGGAAGAGCGTCGGCGTCCCCGCCAAGGGCGAGATTAAGGACCAGGACTTCACCCGCTGGGAGGAGTACCTGAAGTCCGCCGGCATCATCAAGTCCGGTTTGGACGCCAAGAAGCTGTACACCAACGAGTTCAACGGTCTCCTGACCGCTTCAGAGTAACGCCCGATTCAGAAGTATCCGCAGCAAAAAGTGAGGAAAGAACGATGACTGTCATTACCGAAACGAAGCTCGAATTCTCCAAGCTGGGCTCCCGCATCGGCGCCGAGCTCCGCGGCCTGGATCTCAGCGGCGACCTGCCGGCAGAGACCGTTTCACAGATCCGCGCAGCCCTCAACGAGCACAAGGCCCTCGTGTTCCGTGAAGCCAACATCCTCTCCGACGAGGCACAGGTGAAGTTCGCCAGCCTCTTCGGCCCGCTCACGAAGGCGCACCCCACCGTTGCGTCGGTTGAGGGCGAGGAGAACGTCCTCCCCGTGGACAGCGAGAACGGGTCGGCCAACAACTGGCACACCGATGTCACGTTCGTGGTCAACCCGCCGCAGGCGTCCACCCTGCGCAGCATTGACCTGCCGGCCTACGGCGGCGAGACGCTGATCGCTTCCTCCGCCGGCGCCTACGCCGATCTTCCGGACGAGCTGCGGAACTTTGCCGACACACTGTGGGCCATCCACACCAACGACTACGACTACTCCGTGCCCAAGAACCTGGAGCACGCCAACGCCGAGGATCGACGCAAGGAGTTCACCCGGCTCAAGTTCGAGACGGCCCATCCCGTGGTCCGCGTGCACCCGCTCACCGGCGAGCGCGGATTGTTCATCGGGGGCTTCGCGCAGCGCCTGCGGATCGTGGGCCTGTCCAACACCGAATCCAAGGACATCATCCGGCTGCTCCAGGTTTACGTGACCCGTCCCGAAAACGTGGTCCGCGTGAACTGGGAGCCGAACCAGCTGGTGCTCTTCGACAACCGGATCACGCAGCACTACGCCCCGGACAACTACGACGGCCAGCCGCGCAAGCTCAACCGCGTCACCATCGCCGGGGACATCCCGGTGGGCGTGGACGGCAAGCCGAGCCAGGCCCTGAAGGGTGATGCCTCCACGTACTCGGAGATCGCCCCGCTCTAGGGCTGTAAACCCAAGTAGGTCGCAGCTGACGGCGTTCTGAGCCCTCAGAACGCCGTCAGCTGCGACCTACTTGGGGTTTATGGGATGTTGCTGCCCCGGGCCGTGACCCACAGCCGGTACCACTCGGCGCGGGTCATGCTCTGGGCCACGCGCGAGGCCCCCGCGCAGGCACGGATGCGGTCCGGGTTGGCTGTGCCGATGACCGGTGCTATCCCGGCCGGGTGCTTCATCAGCCATCCCAGGAGCACAGCCTCGACCGTCGTGGCGTTCTCCCGGGCCATCTCGGCCAGCAGCGAGGCCGTGGCGCTCTCGGCCGGTGTGGGCCGTTCGGGCGGGTTGCCGGTGTAGTGGCCGCGGGCCAGTGCACCGTACGCCTGCAGGGTGATCCCCTGCCGGGCGCAGTACTCCAGCGTCCCGTGCGGAAAGCTGTAGCCGTGGGCATCGGGATGGTTCACCAGCACCGTGCTTTCCAGCCAGTCGCGCTTGAGCAGGCTGAGTTCCAGCTGGTTGGCCACCACCGGGGTCTCGAGGCTGTCCTGCAGGAACTCGATCTGGGCCGCGGACATGTTGGACACCCCCAACGCCCGCACCTTCCCTTCCGCCATCAGCTTCCCGACGGCGGCCGCCACCTCCGCCGGGTCCATCAGGGGATCCGGGCGGTGCAGCAGGAGAATATCCACGTAGTCGGTGCGCAGGCGCTCGAGGCTGCCATTCACGCGCTCGATGATGGCGTCCGGGCTCAGGTCGTAGTGGGTCTCCAGCCCCCGCTCGTTCAACCGGATTCCGCACTTGGTCTGCAGCTGGATGCGCTCCCGCAGCCCGCTGCTGCCGGCCAGCACCTCGCCGAAGACGGCCTCTGACTTTCCGTGCCGGTAGATGTCGGCGTGGTCGAAGAGCGTGACGCCGATGTCAAGTGCTGCCTCGATGGCCTCAGCCGCGGCTTCGACGTCGGTGATTTCGTGGGGGTCAGTCGACCAGTCCCCGCCCAGGCCCATGCAGCCGTAAAGCAGCCGGCCGTTCGGGACTGCAGTCTGTTCAGTCATGGCATCACTCTTTCACTTGTTCCCGGCCACGCACAGAGGCTGGCCCGGTACCCCCCAGGGCGGTTAAACGGGGCCGCTGGCGGATCCCGGTCTGTGACCGGGATCCGCCAGCGGCGTGCTATTCAGTCAGCGGCCAGCGTAGCCGGATAGGATCAGCGCAGCCAGGCCGTGGTGTTGGCCGGCAGCTTGCCGTCTTCCAGCTTGGCGCTGCTCACCAGCACCGTGCCCGCGGGAAGGTTGACGGCGGTGTCCCCGAAGTTGGTCACGGACTGCCAGCCGCCGGGACGGCTGAAGTGCAGGACGTCCGGGTTTCCGGTTTCGATCCATTCCAGCTCTTCGGCGGACTGCAGCTCGCGGCGGAGCTTCAGCGCCGTGCGGTAGAGCTCAAGCGTGGAGCCCTGGGTGCCGTCCTGCGCCTCAACGGCGTAGCTGCTGAACGAGTCGGGCTGCGGAAGGTGTGCGCCGCCGTCGCCGAACCCGAAGGACGTGCCCTCCACGGACCACGGGAGCGGCACCCGGCAGCCGTCGCGGCCCACTTCCACTCCCCTGTTGCGGAAGAACGACGGGTCCTGGCGTTCGGCCTCGGGGATGTCCGCCACTTCCTGCAGGCCCAGTTCCTCGCCCTGGTAGAGGTAGGCGGACCCGGGTAGCGCGAGCATGAGCAGCGTGGCGGCGCGGGCGCGCCGCTGGCCGAGTTCGACGTCGAGTTCTTCCTCGGGTCCGCCGGCCAGCAGCCAGGCCTTGCCGTCCTGGCCCTTGGCGTGCTTGCCCTTGGAGCCCTTGGGCAGGCCGTAGCGGGTGGCGTGCCGGACGACGTCGTGGTTGGAGAACACCCAGGTGGAGGAGGCGCCGGTGGCGGCCGCCTCTGCCAGGTTGCGGGTGATGATCTCGCGGAACTCCTCGGCGTCGAAGTCCGCCTGGAGGAGGTCGAAGTTGAACGCCTGGCCCAGGCCCTCGGGGCTGGCGTAGCGGGCACGGCGGGTGGCGTGCACCCAGGCCTCGGCGACGGCGGTGCGCGGCGGGTTGTACTCGTTGAAGACCTCGCGCCACTCGGCGTAGACCTCGTGCACCTCGTCGCGGTCCCAGAACGGGTGCGACCCGTCGTCGAACCCGTCCGTACCGGAATTCGCGGCGCTCAGCTCAAGCTTGGACAGCAGCGGTTCGGTGAGGTCCTTGGTCAGGGCGTGCGCCACGTCAACCCGGAAGCCGTCCACGCCCCGGTCCGACCAAAAGCGCAGGGTCTTGAGGAAGTCATCGCGGATTTCCCGGTTGGCCCAGTTCAGGTCCGGCTGCTCCTTGGCGAAGATGTGCATGTACCACTGGCCGGGGGTGCCGTCAGGTTCGGTGATGCGCTCCCAGGCAGGGCCGCCGAAGACGGAATCCCAGTCCGACGGCGGGAACTCGCCGTTGGGGCCCTTGCCGTCCCGGAAGATGTAGCGGTCCCGCGCCGGGGAACCCTTCGGGGAGGCGAGGGCTTCCCTGAACCATTCGTGCCGGTCGGACGAGTGGTTCGGAACAATGTCGGCGATCAGCTTGATGCCGGCGGCGTGGAGGGCGTTGGCCATCTCGTCGAAGTCCTCGAGGGTGCCGAGCTTCGGGTCCACGTTGCGGTAGTCATCCACGTCGTAGCCGCCGTCAGCGAGCGCCGAGGGGTAGAAGGGGCTGAGCCAGACGGCGTCGATTCCCAGCGTCTTCAGGTACGGGACCTTGGCCGTTATGCCCTTGATGTCGCCCAGGCCGTCACCGTTGGAGTCGGAAAAGCTGCGCGGGTAGATCTGGTAGACGGACGCCTGGCGCCACCAGTTCGGATCGGCCAGGTGGTCGGAATCGGACAGGGTTGCCAGCGTGGCGGTGGTGGACAAGGGGTGATCCTTTTCTTGTGGTTGGGGTTGTTGCTGGACTGGTTTGATGGGTCTACTTGACGGCGCCGCGCATGACTCCGGACAGTACCCAACGCTGGGCAAGGATGTAAACCACTAATGTGGGGGCCATGGCCATCAGGTAGGACGCGAACGCGAGGGAGGCTGTAGTTGGTGTTGAACTCTCCCTGGAAGAGCATCTGCACCACGGGGAGGGTCTGCAGGGCGGGGTCGGCGATCATCATCTGCGGCAGCAGGAAGTCGTTCCATGAGCCGAGGAACGCGAAGATGCCCACGGTGGCGTTCATGGGGGCGAGCAGCGGGAAGATGATCTTGCGGAACACCTGCCAGGTGGTGGCACCGTCCATGCGGGCCGATTCCTCCAGCTCCACCGGGATGGAGCGGACGAAGGCGATGTACAGCAGCGTGTTGAAGGAGATGCCGCCGAGCACGTGCAGGAACACCACGCCGCCCGGGTTGTCCAGGCCGAGGAGTGCCGTCTGCTTGATCAGCGGCAGGATGATCACCGGAAACGGAATGAACATGGCCGAGAGCAGGTACACGAAGGAGCCCCGGAAGAATTTCCGGTTCCAGTTCCGAGCAATGGCGTAGGCCACGAGGGAGCTGCAGACCAGGGATCCCAGGACGCTGAAGACCGTGACAAAGGCGGTGGACAGAAACGCCCGCGGGAAATTCGTTGCCACATAGGCGGCGGCGAAGTTCTCCCAGTTCATCGGGTTCGGCCAGGCCAGGCCTGTGCCCGTTCCGATCTGCTCCGGGGACTTCAGCGCCATCGCCACAGTGAAGTACAGCGGCAGCAGGACGGTCAGGGACGCCACCAGCATCAGTGCGGTAAGCCACCAGTTGATCTTGTAGCCTTCACGGCTGGACCTGCGGGTCCTGCCGGCTGCCGGGGCCGTGCGGTTCACCGGCTCGGAGAATGTGGATGCGGTCATTAGAGAGAAACCCCCCGGCGCTGGATGAGGCGCAGCTGGATGACGGAGATCAGCAAGGTGATCAGGAAGTAGATGACGGCGTTGGCCATCTGGTAGGAGTAGTCCCCGCCCGTAAAACCGGAGAAGATGCGCATTGCCACCGACTGCGTCGCCATGCCGGGACCGCCGCCGGTGAGGCCCACGATGATTTCGTAGGTTCCCAGGAAGCCCTTGAAACCGAGGATCACGTTGATGACGAGGTAGCCGAGGATGAGCGGCAGTGTGAGGCTCAGGAACTGCCGGAAGCTGCCGGCGCCGTCCAGGTCTGCGGCTTCATACACCTCGGAGGGCACGCTCTGCAGGCCCGCCAGGTAAATGATGGTGGCACCGGGGGCCGCCTGCCACACCGTGACCAGCACAATGGCGATCCAGGCGAGGTTCTCATTGGCCAGGATGCTCGTGGCCAGTGGTGTGTAACCGAGCCGCTCCATCAGCACCGGCAGGGTGTTGGAGAAAAGGTAGTTGAAGACGAAGGACACGATCAGGGCGGACAGCACCATGGGAATGAAGAACACGGTGCGGATCCCGGTGCGCCATTTGATCTTGGCGTTCAGGCCCAGTGCGATGGCCAGCGCCACGACGTTCACCACCACCGTGGTGGCCAGGGCGAAGACGAACGTGAAGATATAGGACTGCAGTACTGCCGGGTCTTTGAAGATGTTGACGTAGTTGGATAGTCCGATGAACTTCCAGTCGCCGTAACCGGCGTAGTTCGTGAGGCTGAAGAAGACGCCCACGAGTGCCGGCAGGGTGATGAAGAAGGCGAACAGTGCCAGGACCGGCACCACCATCCAGTAGTACGTGGGATCGATCTTGTTCTTGGACCTGAACGCTCCGGTCTTTGCCGAGGCGGAAGTTGGGTTCTTGCGGCCTGCGGGACGGGCTGTCTGGGCCACCCGGGAGGTAATAGTCATTGGGGCTCCTGAAGTCGGGGTGGGGTCAGACCGCGGTGCGCTCGGCGACCCGGCGCCATTCGTCGTCGAGGGCGGAAAGGAACTGTTCGCTGTTCTTGCCGTACACGAAGGACTGGACGTAGTTGTACAGCGGTACCGACGGCGGGAAGTAGGTGGTGGCTCCCTGGTAGTACCGCCCCTCCCGCACCGAGGCGGCGAGGCCGGTGATCTGGGGATTCTCGACGGCGGGTGCGTTCTTGAGCGGCGAGAACGCCGCGTTCTTCTCGTTGTACGTGTTCACCACCGAGGGGTCCAGCAGGTAGCTGACGAACCGCCGCGCCGCCGCCATGTTCGGGGTGTTGCGCGTGATGGACAGGGCCATGTCCACGTTCACCCGAACCTTGGTGTCCGCGGGGTTGTTCGTGACGGGCAGCGGGAAGCTGCCGAGCCTGACGTTCTTGTTGGCGGCCACAAGCTGGGAAAGCGCCCACGGGCCCTGCAGGTACATCGCCGCTTGGCCCTTGGCGAACGCAGCATTGCCATCCGCGTAGTTCTTGCTGGTGGCGCCCTTCTGCGAGAAGGAAGCCAGCTCCAGCATTTTGGGCAGGACCGGGCCGAAGTTGCTGGTGAACGACTCCGCGGCGTCCGCGCTGATGGCGGCGCCCTTGCCCGTGAGCCTGGCGAAGAAGTCGGCGATGTCCAGGGCGCCACCGGCGACGTAGTCGAACATGCCCTGCCCGAGGGTCCAGTTGTCCTTGAAGGTGCCGTAGATGGGGGTGATGCCGGCGGCCTTGAACTTGTCGCAGGCCGCGACGAACTCGTCCCACGTCGTGGGGACGGACACGCCCTGGGCTTCGAAGATGTCCCGGTTGTAGATGACCCCGGCGGCGGCCAGGGAGAACGGGAGGGCGCTGGTTTCGTGCCCGTTGTACCGTCCCCACGAGCTGACCAGGTCCTGGATCTTGGGGTCGATCGTGGCCGCGGCGGGCAGGTCCGACAGGTCGGCGAACACGCCCTTGCGGACGAAGTCGGCGGTGGCCTGGGCGAAGCCGCGGGTCACGACGTCGGGCGGGTCGTTGCGGACCAGGCCCGGAACGAAGTTGCCCTCGTTGAAGTCCTGGATGACGCGGATGTCCGGGTTGAGCGCCTCGAAGTCCTTGATCACCTGGTTGAAGTAGGCCACCACCTCGGGCTTGTTCTGCATGAAGCGCAGGGTGGTGACGCCGTTCTGGCTGCTGGGCACAGAACCGCAGCCTGCCAGCGGAAAAACAGCCGCTGCACCTGCAAGGCCGGCGGCCTTGAACAGGGCCCGGCGGCTGAGCGGGGTTGCGCTCACAGTGCGGAGGCCGGTGCAGCGTGCTGGCAGGTGGCGCACGGTTGCGGATTCCGGAATGGGGAGTACTTCAAAGGGCTGTTCACAATTGCTCCTTTGCAAAAGGCTGAGGCAAAAGCTGGAAGGAAATCCACAGGGCCGGCGGCCGTCCGGCCCACGTGGTCTATTTATATGGAATCTAAATTTAGTTCCTCAAGTATTATGTGGGGCAGAGCACAAGGAGGTCAACACCATGTCCGAAATGACGGCGGCCACGCCCCAGCTGCTGCGGCGCGTGAGCGCCGGGGCGGTTCTGGACTTCATGCGCGCCTCGGGGGCGGTGACAGTCACCGAGGTCATCCAGGCCACCGGCCTGACCCGGGCCACTGCCATCTCCGTGTGCGAGGACCTCATGCAGCGGGGGTGGATCACCGAGCTGGAGAACCAGCGCGCCTTTGGCGGCTACCAGAAGGGGCGGCCTGCCCGGCGGTTCGAACTCAACGAGCGGGCAGGCTACGTCCTGGGAATGGACGTGGGCTTCTCGAAGGCGACGGTGGTGGTGTCCGATCTTCGCGGCAAGGCGCTGGGACGGGCCAGCCAGCCGTTTGAGATTGAGGACATTTCCGCCGAGGAACGGGTGGCGGTCATTGACCGGGCGGCCATGATGGCGCTGAACGGCGTCGGGGCCTCCCCCGACGCCGTGCTGGCCGTCAGCGCCGGCATCGCCGCCCCGGTGGACCGGAAAGGCAACGTCCTCGCGTCCCAGCACTTCTGGGGGTTGTTCGACGTCGGCCTTGGGTCCGCGCTGCACAAACTCCGGGGATGGACGGTGCTGCTGGAGAACGACGCCAACCTGGCCGCCCTGGGCGACCGGTGGCGGGGCGCGGCGGCGGGTGTGGACGACGTCGTCGTGATCCTGGCGAGTGAGCGCTTCGGTTCCGGCGTCATCGAAGGCGGCCGCCTGCTCCATGGCAGCGGCGGCGGTGCGGGTGAACTCGCGTACCTCGACCTGGTGGACGGCGTGGGCGACACGTTCGGCATAGCGACGCTGGCGCGCACCTGGGCCGCGGAGGCGCTGGAGGGCACCGCAGAGACGTCCCTCCGCGACCATGCGGCCACGGGGGCCGAGGCGGAGCACGTCTTTGCCGCTGCGGCTGACGGCGACTCGGAGGCTCTGAAAATCCTTGACCGGCTGGCCGACAGGATGGCCCGGGTAATCGGCTCGGTGGCCACGATGATCAACCCCGAACTCGTGGTGATCGGCGGGGCCGTGGCCAACTCTGCGGGGGTCCTGCTCGAGCCCATTGCCGCCCGGCTGCCGGAGTTCACGGCCACCCCGCCGCGGGTGGCGGTCTCGCCGCTGGGCGATTCAATCGTGACAGTGGGCGCGGTCCGGCGGGCCCTGGACTACGTGGAGACGAACACCCTCGACCTGGAGCTCAACCTCCCGGCCTAGCCGCGCAGCCCTCCTGTAGCGGTCCAAGACAAGCGCGAACGTACACTTGGGGCCCCAAGTGTACGTTCGCGCTGTTCTACTCCGGCATGATCCCTACTCCGGCATGATCATGGTGCGCAGGTCGAGCTGGCGCAGCACCCTGTCAGCCACCTCGGGGTCCATGTCCGGTTCGCTGCGGGCCGCGACCACTTCCTGCCGGGCGGCGTCCAGTGCGATGGTCTGGACCGTGATGGCCAGCTCCCTGCCCCGCTCACGCTTCTCGGCAAGGCTCTCGTTGCGGAGGCTGCCGTCCAGCAGTTCGGCATGGAGCCGGGTCATTTTCTCCTTCACCAGCGCCACCTTCTCCGGCGGCAGCTCCTTCATGAGCTCGTTGTCCTTCAGTGCGGCCACGGCGGCCACCTGGGCACGGCGGGCCAGGAGCCGGGCGGCGTCGCGCTCCTCCGTGCCGTCCTGGGACGCGTTCAGGACCTTCATCAGCCACGGCAGGGTCAGCCCCGGCAGCACCAGCGTGGCCAGCAGCACCGCACACGCCGTGACGAGGATTTGGTCACGCGCCGGGAACGGCGTGCCGTCAGCGAGCGTGATTGGGAGGGCCAGCGCCAGGGCCAGGGTGGCCAGCCCACGCATGCCGCACCAGGTCAGGATCAGGACTTCCTTCGCGGAGGTGGGCTGCAGCAGGTTCTTCCTTTTGCGGGCGGATACGGCCAGCAATCCCAGCCAGCCGAACCGTACCGCGAACACCAGGACGCAGACCACGACGGCGGTCCCCGCCATCCCGAAGACACCGGAACCTTCTGCCCGGACCACGTCCTGGATCTCGAGCCCCACGAGCCCGAAGGCAAGCCCCGTCACGAGCAGCTCCACCACGTCCCAGAAGGCCGTCCGGGTCACCCTCTCCGCGGCGTCCTGCGGGCGGGCGTGCCGCTGCATCTCCAGGGCGGTGACCACGACCGCGATCACGCCGGAGGCGTGGAATTCCTCCGCGAGAATGTAGGCGGCGAACGGCACCACCAGGGTCACGGCGCTGCGGGCCACCATGGAGGCCACCAGCCGGGTGATCAGCGACGTCAGCCAGCCCATGGCGATGCCGACCACGACGGCGAGTGCCGCTCCCACGACGAACTTGAGGACGACGTCGGGCCCTATCCGTGTACCGCCGACGGCGGCGGCGACAGCTGCCTGGAAGATGACGATGGCGGCGGCGTCGTTGAAGAGCCCTTCACTCTGCAGCACCGTGATCAGGCGCCGGGGCATGTGCACGCGGCCGGCGACGGACTCCACCGCGACGGGGTCCGGTGGGGCCACCATGGCTCCGAGCGCGATGGCGGCCGGGATGCCGATCCCCGGGATCATGAGCCAGGCGGCGCCGGCGACCACCGCGGTGGAGATGACCACCAGGGCCACGGCGAGCATGATGAGCGTGCGCCACCGGACCCGGAAGACGGCCCAGGAGCTCCGCTGCGCCGTCGCGAACAGCAGCGGCGGGAGGAAGATCGGCAGGATCAGCTCCGGCGGGATCTCGATGTCCGGGAAGCCCGGGATGAACGTCAGCGCCACGGCCAGGAGCAGCATCAGGACCGGATAGGGCAGCCGCAGCCGGTCCCCGAGGCCCACGGCCACCACCGTGGCGAGCAGGAGCCCGATGATGAGTGCCAGCTGGTCCATGTGCCCACTTTCCCCGGAGTGCGCCGCGCCTCGGACGGAGGGCGGCCGCGCCTTTCAACCCTACCGGGAACACTCCGGCCCAACGTCTGGCCAACGCCGCTGCCGCCCGGACAGGCGCGAACGTACACTTGCGGCCCTAAACGGACCCTCTTTTGGGGCCACAACTGTACGTTCGCGCTGCGCCCTGGCGCTGGCCCGCGTCAGTTGCGCTGCTCCCTGCCGGGCTACTCCAGCGCGCCGAGCGCGGCCGCCACCGGCTCCGTGCCGTCGCGGAATTCGATGGTCCGGCCGGCGGTTCCCGGCATGTCCAGCACCGCGGTGGCAACGATGGCCACGTTGGCGCGCGAGGTCTGCGTGCCGGAACTGGCGTCTTCGGGGTTCACGTCGATCAGCCCGTTACCCGGCCCCTCGGTCAAGGAGCCCGGGCCCAGGATGGTCCATTCGAGCTTGGTGCCACGGAGGTACTCGTCGGCGGCGGCCTTAGCGTCGGCGTACGCGTGGAAGCTATGCCCCTCGGGAACCCCATGGTCCGGGCCAGCACCAAAGTAGGACACCATCACGTACCGCCCGACGCCGGCCTCCTCGGCCGCGTCCATGGACCGGATGGCGGCGTCCCGGTCCACCGCGTAGGTGCGGGCCGGGTTCCCTCCCCCGGCGCCGGCTGACCAGACCACGGCGTCGTGGTTCTGGAGCGCGGCGGCGATGTCGGCCGTCGTCGAGTTTTCAACGTCAAGGACCGACGGCGACGCACCGGTGGCGGCGACGTCCGCGGCGTGGCCCGGGTTGCGGATGAAGGACGTGACGCTATGCCCCTGTTTCGTGAGGAGGGCGGACAGTTGCAGGGCCACCTTGCCGTGGCCGCCGATGATTGCGATGCGGGTCATGTCCCCATTGTGTCCCAACCCAGTGCCACAGGCGCTGCACCCGCCGCGGGCCATCAGCCCGCCCGCGGGTCATTCCGTCCGGTTGGCGTAGCGGAGGAACACCGTGCCGTTGCCGAACCGCCGCCCCTCGAGGAGCTCAAGCCGCAGCCGGACGTCATCCGGAAGGAAGCTCTTGCCGCCGCCCACTGCCACGGGCGAGAGGAACATCTGGAACTCGTCCACCAGCCCGGCCCGGATGGCCGCCCCGGCGAGCTCCGCGCCGCCCACCGCCAGGTCCCGGCTGGCGCCTGCCTTGAGCTGGCCGACGGCGCCGGCGCTGAACTCCCGCTCGATCCTGGTCCGGGCGGTGGTCACGTCCTGCAGGGTGCGGGAGAATACCACCTTGTCCGCTGCCTTCCAGAGGTCGGCGAAGTCGCGGATGTAGGCGGGCAGGTCGGCAATCTCGCCGAAGTCCTCCGGACGCTCCCAGGCGGCCATCACCTCGTACATCCGGCGGCCGAGCAGGTGAGTTCCCGCCGGCCGCATCAGCTCGTTGACGAAGGAATGCACCTCGGCGTCCGGCTCGGCCCAGTCGAAGTTGCCGTCCCGGTCCGCGATGTACCCGTCGAGAGACATGAGTCCGGAGTAGATCAGTCTGGCCATGCCGGTTCCTGTCGTCCGCCTGCCTGCGTGTTTGCCTCCTGCAGCAGTCCGACCTTAGGTTCATGTCGCCCGAAAGACAACGGTTGCGCTGTTTCCGGCGGCAGTCGCAGCGTTCCCACAGGATTGCCTCAAGACCTGATCAAGGATCCGGTTCTCCCGTATTCAGGCTGACATGCTGGTTGATGCATCAAGCAATTCATACCGTTCCAAGAATCATCATGGGGGAATCATGCCGCTCGGCACGTTCAATTACACAGGCCCGTTCAAACAAGCCCGACGCCGGGCGGTTGCCATCACGGCGTCCATCACGTCCGGCCTTTGGGTCCGGTCGCTGTCCGCTACCGCCGTGGCCGCCGGCCTGCTGCTCACCGGGCTGGCCGTCCCCGCCGAGGCGGCCACGTACTATTCCGCGCCGCTGCGCACCGCCGCCCGCGCCCTCGCGGTGGCCGCGGAGAACAACGCCGGCTACGACCGGACCCGCTACTTCGGCACCTGGCTGGACACCAACCGTGACTGCCAGAACACCCGCGCGGAGGTCCTGCTGCAGGAGGCAAAAGTCGCCGCGACGTACACCACCACGCGCCACTGCACCGTGCGCACGGCCCGCTGGGTCACCAGGTGGGACAACCGCACGCACACCCTGGCGTCGGCCGTGGAGATCGACCACACCGTTCCCGTTCACGAGGCGTGGGGCTCAGGTGCCCGCTACTGGTCGCAGGCGCGCCGGGTGGCGTTCTACAACGACCTCGGCGACGGACGGTCGCTGAACGCGCAGACGGCTGCGCTGAACTCCGCCAAGCAGGCGAAGGGGCCTGAAGCCTGGATGCCGCCAGCCAACCGCTGCGAGTACGTCGGCAACTGGATAGCGGTGAAGATCCGGTGGGGCCTGCGTGTGGACAGCGCCGAGAAGGCAGCCCTGATCCGCTACGCCGACTCCTGTCCGAACGTACGCATCAGCGTCACCAAGGCTTAGGCCTGCGCGGGAGCCCCGCACCGCCAACCGGCGGTGCGGGCTTTTTCGTGCGTTAGGGCGTGGGCCAATCCAAGACGGGGCACTTCGACTCGGGACACGCCGGCCGCCGTCGTTATTTACGACGCCGGTTCCCCCAAAGTGCCCCACGACGGCCCGGGGCGGGCGCCCGGGCCCAAAACCAGAACATGCCCAAAAACAAAAGCAGGCCAGGGGCTGAATGCCTCTGACCTGCAGTCTCTGTAGCGGTGGGGAGGCTCGATCTCCCGACCTCACGATTATGAGTCGTGCGCTCTAACCAACTGAGCTACACCGCCATGAATGAGAAAAACCCGTGCCAAGCCGGTCAAGACCGCCTTGACACAGGCCCTCATTCAGAGCCCCCCACCGGAATCGATCCGGTGACCTCGTTCTTACCAAGAACGCGCTCTACCACTGAGCTAGGGGGGCAACGAGTAAATACTCTACCGGAAGATTTCACACTCAACAAATCGGCGGCAGAACAGGGTCCGCAGGGCCGAAAATCCACGTAAATACAGGCCTGGAAGGGGCTGCGGGCGACCTCCGGGCACTCCTCCAGGACCGTTCAGGACGCGGATGTGACGAAGCGAACACAGCGGCGGACTTAAATAGAAACGGGCCGGCTGTTCAGCCGGCCCGTTTCTATTCGGATGCGTTGTTCACGCCGATGGCGTGGTTACCACTTGCCCTTGCGGTTGAAGTCGCGGTGACCACCCTCGTTGCCGTGGCGGGGCTTGCGTGCACCATCACCGTGGCCACCGAAGCGGGAATCGCTGGACTGGCCGCGGTTGGCACCGGAGTCACCGCTTACACTGCGCTCCGAACGGTCGCTGTAGGAGCGTCCACCACGGTCCGCGGAGGAACGCTCGCCGTCGTTCTTGCGGAATTCCCTCTTGAACCCGCCGTTGCCCTTGAAGTTGCCGCCACGGTCTCCGCCGCCGGAGTAACCGCCGCGGTCGCCGCCACGGTTGCCCTGGTAGCCGCCGCGGTCACCGGACGGCTTGCGGCCGTTGTCCAGCTCGAGGTGGATCAGCTCGCCGCCGATCCGCGTGCGGGACAGGGCCTTCAGCTGATCGGGGCTCAGGTCGGCCGGGAGCTCCACGAGCGAGTGGTCCGAGCGGATGTCAATGCCGCCGATCTGCGACGACGAAATGCCGCCTTCGTTGGCGATGGCGCCCACGATGGAACCCGGCATGACGCGCTGGCGGCGTCCGACGGCGATCCGGTACGTGGCGTTGCCCTCGGTCAGCGTGCGGGTCGGGCCGCGTGAGCCGAAGCCGTCCTTGGACCGTTCGCGCTTCTGGTACTCCGGAGCAGCAGGCAGTTCCTTGACCAGCAGCGGCTGGCCGCCTTGGGCCATCACGGCCAGTGCCGCAGCGATTTCTGCTGCCGGCACGTTGTGCTCTTCCTCGTAGGACGCGATCAGGTCACGGAATGCCGCCACGTCTTCGGACTCGAGCGTCTCGGTAATGCGCTCGGCGAACTTGCCCAGACGCAGCGTGTTGACGGTCTCAGCGGTGGGCAGGTGCATCTGCTCCACAGGCTGGCGCGTGGCCTTCTCAATGGAACGCAGCAGGTACTTCTCGCGCGGAGTCATGAACAGGATCGCGTCGCCGGATCGGCCGGCACGGCCGGTGCGGCCGATGCGGTGCACGTAAGACTCGGTGTCGTGCGGGATGTCGTAGTTGACCACGTGGCTGATGCGCTCGACGTCCAGGCCGCGGGCGGCGACATCGGTGGCAACCAGGATGTCGATGCGGCCTTCCTTGAGCGCTTCCACGGTGCGTTCGCGCTGCTGCTGCGGGATGTCGCCGTTGATGGCGGCAGCCTGGAAGCCGCGGGCGCGCAGCTTGTCGGCGAGGTCCTCGGTGGCCATCTTGGTGCGGACGAACGCGATGACGCCGTCGAACTCTTCGACCTCGAGGATGCGGGTCATGGCGTCGAGCTTGTGCGGGCCCATGACCTGCAGGTAACGCTGACGGGTGTTCGCGCCGGTGGTGGTCTTGGACTTCACCGAGATCTCGGCCGGGTTGTTCAGGTACTGCTTGGACATCCGGCGGATCTGGCTGGGCATGGTGGCGGAGAACAGTGCCACCTGGCGGTCCGACGGGGTCTGCTGGAAGATCTGCTCCACGTCTTCGGCGAAGCCCATGCGGAGCATTTCGTCGGCCTCGTCCAGCACCAGGTACTGGAGTTCGGACAGGTCCAGGGACCCCTTGGCAATGTGGTCGATCACTCGGCCGGGAGTACCGACGACAACCTGTGCACCGCGGCGCAGGCCGGCGAGCTGGGGGCCGTAGGCGGAGCCGCCGTAGACGGGGAGGACCGTGAAGTCATCGATGTGTTTGGCGTACGAGGTGAAGGCCTCGGCAACCTGGAGCGCGAGCTCGCGGGTCGGGGCGAGTACCAGGGCCTGCGTCTTGCGGGACGGGCCGTTGAGGTCGTGGAGCTCGGCCAGGCGGGACAGTGCCGGTACTGCGAATGCTGCAGTCTTACCGGTGCCGGTCTGGGCGAGGCCCACGACGTCGCGGCCTTCAAGCAGCAGCGGGATGGTTGCTGCCTGGATCGGGGAAGGCTTTTCGTAGCCGACGTCCCGCAGGGCGGCCAGCACGCGGCCGTCGATGCCGAGATCTGCGAACTTCACGCCTTCTTCATCGTCTTCATCGGCCTTGGCAGCGGGGGCCTCAGCGGCAGGGGCTGCGGCCTCGGCGGGCTCGGCTGCGGGGACAGCAGCCTCGGTGAATTCAACGTTGGCGGTTTCGGCGGTCGCCTCTGTGGCTTCGGTGATCTGGGCGTCGTCGTGATTTTCGGGCATAGGGAAATATTCCTCATCCATAGGGGGCCAGGCGGCACAACCCGAGGTGAGCGGAGCCGCAGTACATGTGCCGTGGGCGCCGGGCATACATTGACCGGCCGGTCACGTAGAAGTCCGGCGCTTTCGCAATCCCGTGGCAGGACTTCACACTGCATCTCTTGGCTGCTATCCCAGCAGTCTGTACAGCGTTTTCTTCAGCCGGCTCTCCCTATGAAACTGCCCGCATCACATTTGCGGGCCCCAACACTTGCCAGTCCTGCCTCAAAAATTGGGCAGGAATAAGGGATTTCCGGAGTGGGGGATATTTCAAGTGTAAGGCATGACCCCGCATACGGACGAACCGAGGGGCCGGCAGGGGCGGTGAGCTTGCGCACACGCGGCGTTTCTGCACCGCTTTCGGCGGCAACCTTACCCCGCGCCCACGCCAGTCCAGGGGCACTTCGGGCCATACCCGGCCATAGTGGTGCAGAAGTGCGGCAGGGGCGCCGGGCCAGCCCTGCGTGCTAGCGGCCCACGCTGCGGAGCATCTTCTCGAACAGGTCGTGGTACTCGGGCTGCAGCCGGATTTCGCCGTCGGCCTCGGCGTCGCGCAGGGCCTCGACGGCATCGACGTCGGGCTCGCTGAACCAGCGGCCGACGGTTACGCCATGCTTCGGAACGAAGAGACGGTGGACGTGGTCGCCTGCCTGCACCGACCCGGTCTTGATGACGCGCAGGTAGGCGCCCACCCGGCCAGCCTGCGTGAAGCGCTTGACCCACTGGGCCTCGTCCATGCGCCGCTGGAAGGCCGCACATGGAACACGCGGCGAGGTGACCTCCACTTCAACATCCAGCCCGATCCGCCAACGTTCACCGATGACGGCGCCCGTGGTTTCGATTCCAGCGACGCGGAGGTTCTCACCGAAGATCCCCGGCGGCAGTTCGCGCTGCAGCTCTCGGATCCAGTAGTCCGCGTCAGCCTGGGAATAGGCGTAGAGCGCCTGGTCCTCTCCCCCATGGTGGATGCGGCTGGCCTGGATGTCACCGTGCAAACCAAGCTTGTGCACCTTCACCGGCCCGTCCACGGGCCGCTTGTCGATGGCGGTGACGCCCACGCTTCCCTCGTCCGGAAGGAGCTGGTGAACCCGGCAAACGGCAAGAAGAGTGGCTGTGTGCATGCCATTAGTCTAGGTTCTCGGCCTGACCAGCGCTTTTGGTGGTTCCGAGGGACCGCTGTGCGCGGAAATGTATTCACCGCAGCACCTTCCAGCCACTAGGCTTGCTGCAGTGTTTACCGGCTGGACGGACAGCCGGTTCCGCCGGCCGTAGCCAAGCGTTCCGGCCGCCAACAGCACCCGCGTTCAGCAGCGTGGAGCAGCAGGGGGGAACCATGGACCCGGAGAAGGACCCGAGCAAGGACGCTCACGGGGGCCGGAGCGACGACGTGTCCGGCGGGGACAGCCCGTCGGGCGGCCCGGCAAAGCCACCGCCATGGCAGGTGCCAAAGCCTGAGCTCCACCCCGAGCTGCTGACCCCCGGCACGCCGGGACAGGAAGACCCTGGACAGGAAAGCCCTGGAAAGCCAGGCACGGGTAAGGCCCGCAAGGGAACCGCGGGCGGACAAAAGCAAGGCGAAGGAAACCAGAAGCAAACCGGCTTCCCCCAGCCCGGCCCCGTCTTCGACCCGTTCGCCCGTGACCGCGAACGCGACGCCGCGGCGCGGAAGAAGCGGTCCCAGCGCCGCACGGTGGTGGTAGGCCTCGGCGTCACGGCGCTCCTGGCCGGCACCATCACGGCGATCGTGGCCAGCAACGAGCAGGACCCCGACTACGCCCAGGTCTGCTTCAACGACGAAACGGGTGAGCGCGTCGAGGACACCCAGTGCAACAGCTCGGCCGGACGCGGCGGGGCCCTCTATGCCTGGTACTTCTATGCGCGCGGCGCCAGCGTCCCGGGCATTGGCCAGAACAGGACGGCCTATCCCAACTTCAGCAGGACGGTGCCGCAGGGGGCCAAGACGTCCACGGGCTATAGCAGCAAGGGCGGCACTGTCAGCAGGGGCGGCTTCGGCAGCAGCTCCAAGGGCGGAAGCACGGGAGGCTAGGCGTGAAGCGGTTACTTTCGGAGCCCCGGCCGGACTGGAAGCAAAAGATTGAAGAGCAGGGCCTGGTGTTTTCCACCACCACCCTGCCCGGCGGCAAGAAGATCGAGTACTGGAACGAGGCCGCCTACTACGAGTTCACCATGGACGAGGTGGAGGCGCTCGAGGTCACAGCCGAGGACATGCACAGGATGTGCCTGGAAGCTGCGAAGTTCCTGGCCACGGGCGCCATGGGCCTGATCGGCATCGGTCCGCAGGCACTGGAACTGGCCGCCGAGTCGCTGCAGGCCGGGGACGTGGACATCTACGGCCGCTTCGATTTCATCTACGACGGCCAGGGCGGCGCCGCCAAGATGCTCGAGTACAACGCGGACACTCCCACCGGCCTCATCGAGGCGGCCGTGGCCCAGTGGTTCTGGCTGCAGGACGTTTTCCCGGAGAAGGACCAGTGGAACGGGATCCACGAGGCACTGATCCGGCAGTGGAAGAAGCTGCAGTACCGCACGGGGATGAGCACGCTGCACGTGGCCCACTCCGAGGCCGAGGAATCTGGCGAGGACTGGATGACGGCCGCCTACATGCGGGACGTCGCCGGCCAGGCCGGGTGGACCACCATCGGCATCAACATGTCGGACATCGGCTGGGACCCGAACCTGAAGCGCTTCGTGGACATGGACAACTTCATGATCAGCACCATCTTCAAGCTCTACCCGTGGGAGCTGATGATGAAGGAGCCCTTCGGCCACCGCCTGCTGCAGCGCTCGCACAATCCCCGCTGGGTGGAACCGGCCTGGAAAATGCTGCTGTCCAACAAGGCCCTCCTGGCCGCCCTCTGGCACCTCTACCCGGACCACCCGAATCTGCTGCCCGCCTACCTCAATGACCCGGGCCCGCTGCGGGAATGGGTGGCCAAGCCGCTCCACGGCCGCGAAGGCGACAACATCCGGATCCATGCGGAAGGCATCAGCTTAGAGAAGCCGGGCGGATACGGCCGCGAAGGCTGGTGCTACCAGCAGTACCACTCCCTCCCAGACTTCGACGGCAACCACCCGGTCCTGGGCCTGTGGGTGGTGGACGGCGAATCGGTGGGTTGCGGCATCCGCGAGTCCGACGGGCCGGTCACCGATTATTTCTGCCGCTTCGTCCCGAACACCCTTGACGCGCCTGCGCCGCTGAGCGTCCAGGCGGCACAGGCCAACGCGAACAAGGCAGGTATTACGCTATGAGAACAGGTGCCGAATGAGAACCCGAACGACGACGGCGGCCGGCGGCGCCGGGGGCCAGCCCGGCGGTGCCGTCCCCGGCAAGGGGCTCCGCGCCGGGATCCTGGACCTCGGCGACTCGGTGATGCTGGGGCTCGCCTCCACCGCACCGGTGTACTCGCTGGCCGCGACGCTGGGGCTGATCGTGGCCGTCAACGGCAACTACACGCCACTGATCCTGGTCCTGGGCTTCATTCCCGTCCTGTTCATCGCCTACGCCTTCCGCGAGCTCAACAGCGCCATGCCGGACTGCGGCACCACGTTCATCTGGGCCCGCCGCGCTTTCGGCCCCTGGGCCGGGTGGCTGGGCGGCTGGGGCGTGGCCCTGGCCGGCGTCGTGGTCCTGGCCAACCTGGCCCAGGTGGCGGGCCAGTACCTTTGGCTGCTCATAGGCGACGGGTCCCTGGCGGGAAACAAGGCAGTGGTGACGGCCACCGGCGTCGTATTCATAGTCTTCATGACCATGGTCAACTACCGCGGGATCCGGCTGGGTGAGCACGTCCAGCGCACCCTGACGTACGTGCAGTACATCTCGCTGGGCATCTTTGCCGTGGCCATAATCCTTCGCATCGCCGGCCTGACCGGCGAGGCGCCGGCGGGCCAGCCGTTCGACGTCGAATGGTTCAACCCGGCCGGGGCGTTCGCCGATCCCGGCGCAGTGGTCCACGGCATCCTGCTGGCCCTCTTCATCTACTGGGGCTGGGACACCTGCCTGGCGGTGAACGAGGAAACCGAAAACCCTGCCACCACACCGGGCCGCGGGGCGATGATCTCGGCTTTCGTGCTGGTGGCCATCTACGTCTCGGTGGCGTTGCTGGTGATGATGTACGCGTCCGTGGGAACAGAGGGAATCGGGCTGGCCAACGCCGAAAACCAGGACGACGTGTTCCTTGCGATGAAGGACGTGGTGCTGGGTCCGTGGGGCTGGCTGATTGTGGTGGCAGTGCTGGCATCCGTGCTGTCCTCCACCCAGACCACCATCCTGCCCACCGCCCGCGGCACCCTGTCCATGGGTGTGCACCGTGCCCTGCCGCCGAAGTTCGGGGAGGTCCACAAGCGGAACCAGACCCCCGGCTTCTCCACCCAGGTCATGGGCGCGGCCGCGATTGTGTACTACGTGGCCATGAGCTTCCTCAGCGAGAACCTGCTGTCCGATTCCATCAGCTCCATCAGCCTGTTCATCGCTTTCTACTACGCCCTCACCGGCTTTGCCTGCGCCTGGTACTTCCGGGACACTCTCCGGGCATCGGCCCGCAACCTGTGGTTCCGCGGCATCCTTCCCCTGCTCGGGGCCCTGCTGCTGGCCGCGGCGTTCTTTATCTCTGCGGCGCAGATGTGGGATCCGGCCTACGGGAACACGCAGATATTCGGCGTGGGCGGGGCCTTTGTCAGCGGCGTGGTGCTGCTGGCCCTGGGCGTGGTGCTGGCCGCGGTCTGCCGGTTCCTGCCGTCAACCCGCGAGTACTTCGTGGGCGGGAAGCGGGTTCCTGCGGACCGGTAGACCGCGGCACCGGATCCAGCGGCACGTAGGATGCTGCCATGAGCAACGACGCCCTTGATCCTGCGGAAGCCACGGCCGAGTACGGACTCCCGGACCCTTCGGATGTCCTGGCCCTGGATTCCCTGCTGACCCCCGATGAGCTGGCCCACCGGCAGCGGATCAGGGACTTCACCGACCAGCAGATCCGCCCGGAGATCGCGGACTGGTACGACCAGGGTGTCTTCCCCCTGCACCTGCCCGCGCAACTGGGCGAGCTGGGCGTCCTGGGCATGCATCTGGAGGGCTACGGCTGCCCCGGCCGGTCCGCCGTCGAGTACGGCCTGGCCGCCATGGAGCTGGAGGCCGGCGATTCCGGAATCCGCACGTTCGTCTCCGTGCAGGGTTCGCTGGCGATGACCGCCATCCACAAATGGGGATCCGAGGACCAGAAACAGGAGTGGCTCCCCCGCATGGCCGCCGGCGAGGTGATCGGCTGCTTCGCGCTGACCGAGCCGACGGCGGGCTCGGACCCGTCGTCGATGACCACCACGGCTCGGCGGGACGGGACTGGCGAGGACGCCGGCTGGGTCCTGGACGGCGCCAAGCGGTGGATCGGGCTCGCCTCCGTGGCCGACGTACTGGTGGTCTGGGCGAAGACCGACGACGGCGTCCGCGGTTTCCTCGTACCCGCTGGCACGGCGGGCGTCACCGCCACGCCAATCGGGCGGAAACTGTCCATGCGCGCCTCGATCCAGTGCGACGTGACGTTCGACGGCGTCCGGTTGGGTCCGGAGGCGCTGCTGCCGGGTGCCCGGGGACTGAGCGGCCCGTTCAGCTGCCTCAACGAGGCCCGGTACGGCATCGCATGGGGTGCCATGGGCGCAGCCCGGGACTCCTATGAGGCGGCGCTGCGGTATTCGATGGAGCGCCTGCAGTTCGGCAAGCCGCTGGCCGGGTACCAGCTGACGCAGGAGAAGCTCGTGAACATGCTGCTCGAGGTCCAGAAGGGCACCATGCTCGCCCTGCACCTGGGCCGGCTCAAGGACTCCGGGCGCCTCCGCCCCGAACAGATCTCGCTGGCCAAGCTGAACAACGTCCGCGAGGCCATCAAGGTGGCGCGGGAGGCCCGGACCATCCTTGGCGGCAACGGCATCACGCTCGACTATTCGCCCCTTCGGCACGCCGCCAACCTCGAGTCGGTGCGCACCTATGAAGGCACCGACGAGGTGCACACGCTCATTCTGGGCCAGCACATCACGGGGCTCCCGGCGTTCCGCTGAGAGACTGGTTGAGACTGTTGTGACGTTGGTTGAGCTTGTCGAAACCCGGCTGGTCGAGCGCCGAAACCCGGTTGTGACAAGCTCAACCAGCGGGGGTGCCCAAGCTCAACCAGCGGCGGCCGCCCCCTTGCCGCCGCCCAAACCGCGGTCCAGAGTAGGGAACATGACACACCCGGCAGACACGAGTCGTGAACGGAAACGGGCGGCCGTTGGCACCGCGGTGTTCGCCCTGGCCCCGGCGACGGTCGCGGGCCTGGTTCCATGGCTGCTGACGCGCTGGGAAATCCAGCAGCCGGTACCCGGCGGCGCCGTGGCCCAGGTGGCCGGCGGCCTCCTCGTGGCGGCTGGCGGGTCCGTTATTGCAAACTCCTTTGTCCGGTTTGCTCTGGAAGGCGTGGGAACGCCGGCACCCTTCGCACCGCCGAAGCACCTCGTGGTCAGCGGGCTGTACCGCTACGTCCGGAACCCCATGTATGTGTCCATTGCGGCCGCCGTGGTTGGCCAGAGCCTGCTGCTGGGCCAGCCGATACTGTTCGGCTACGCCGCGCTGGGGGCAGTCCCCGTGGCGGCTTTCGTCGTGTTCTACGAGGAGCCCACGCTGGTGCGCAAATTCGGGGCGGAGTACTTGGAGTACCGAAAGAACGTTCCGCGCTGGCTGCCGCGGCTGACCCCTTGGCGGCCGGACCACTGACGCGGACCGCACGGTCGCGCCCGCCGGTAAGGCGACCCGAAAGCGTCAGGCCGAGAACCCGCCATCGGCCTTAATGAGCTGCCCGGAAACCCAGCGGCCCGCCGGGGACAGCAGGAACGCCACGGTCCCCGCCACGTCGGCAGGGGTGCCCAGCCTGCCGCCGGGCTGGCGCCGGGCCAGCTCTTCGCGGATCTGGCCGTTCATCCAGCCGGTGTCCACGGGCCCGGGGTTGAGCACATTGGCGCTGATGCCCAACGGTCCAAGTTCACGCGCCGCCGCGATCACGATCCGGTCCAGCGCCCCCTTTGACGCACCGTACGGCAGGTTGAACGCTGTGTGGTCGCTGGTCAGCGCGACGATCGCGCCGCCGTCGTCCGGTGCCTGCTGCGCGAAGGCGCGGACCAGCTGCCAGCTGGCCCGGGTGTTCACGGCGAAGTGCCGCTCGAAGCTTTCGAGGGTGGTGTCCAGGATGCCCGAGTCGACGGACTCGGCGTGGCTGAGGACCATTCCGTGGAGGGTCCCTGCCTGCGCGGCCACCTCCGCCATCAGCCGGTCGACGGCGCCCGGATCCTGAAAGTTGGCGGGCAGGGCCACCACCTTGGATCCGATGGCCTCCAGCTCGACGGTGAGCCGGCCGACGTCGTCCGGCTGGATTCCCCAGGGCATGCGGGCGTCGTAGTCCTGCCAGTAGGTCAGCACCAGGTCCCAGCCGTCGGCGGCAAGCTGGCGGGCGATTCCCGCGCCGATTCCGGCGAGCCGTCCGACGCCGGTCACCAGTGCGGTGCTCATTCCGGCAGCTCCGCCACGGCGTCTCGCCGAAGGACCACGAGCCAGCACACCATGATGGCCAGCGCGCAGAAAACTCCGGCGCTGGATGCCATGATCCACAGGACCGGCGTCTGGAGGTCAAGGTTCTCGGCGCCGAGGGCCGTGCCGATGGTCTTCGGCGAGAACAGGAACACCACTGTGGACACGCCCAGGACGGCGCCCATCACCCCGCGCTGCAGCCGGTACCGCTGGGGAGTTTGGCGCAGCGTCCAGGCGAACGCCGGAAGCACCGCGGCCATCCAGACCCAGTGGTGCGACCACGAGACGGGGCTGATCAGGAGCATGGTGAGCGCCGTGGCCGAAATCGCCACCACCCTGGCGCCCTGGCTGCTGGCCACCTTGATGAGGGCGGCGCCCAGACCCACAACGAGTAGGCTCAGGAGCATCCAGGGCACGTGGACGGCTTCCGCCGGAACCCCGAAGTGGAGCAGCGCACCCTTGATGGAGAGGTTGTCCACGTAGCCGGCGCCGCCGATCCGGGACGTGTCGGGAAGAATTTCCAGCCAGAAGCTGATGGATTCGGCCGGGCGGAGGAGCCAGCCCAGCAGCACGGTGAACGCGAAGCCGGCACACATGTTCAGCAGTCCGCGCCAGTCCTTGCGCACCAGGAAATACAGGCCGAAGACCAGGGGCGTCAGCTTGATCCCGGCCGCCACGCCCACCAGGAAGCCGCTGCCGGGGACACCGTTCCGCCAGCGCGGGCTGCGGGCCAACAGGTCCGCTGTCATCAGCCCCAGCAGCAGGATGTTGATCTGGCCAAAGGCGAGGGTTTCGCGCCACGGCCCCAGATTCAGGACGGCCAGGAACAGCACCACCGCGCCGAGCCGGTTGAGTGCGGACCGGACGGTCGGCGAGGAAAAGGTGCTGCGCCAGCTGGGCTTGCTGTTCCAGTAGCGGACGCCGAGCGCCGCCACCCACACCGCCACCGCCACGCCGGCGGCGTTGAACAGCAACAGCGCCGTGGCCTGCGGCAGTTTTGCGAGCAGGCTGAAGAGCAGCGCCGCGAACGGCGGATAGGTGAAGGGCAGTTCCGGGCCGCCGGCCCAATTGACCGTGGGCAGGTAGAGGCCCGAGGGCGCCAGGCCGGCCTCGCTGAGGATCTTGCCGCTGTACCAGTAGACGCTGAAGTCCAGGCCCTTCTCGCCCCAAACGTCCAGCCTGGAGGTCACAAAGAAGGCCGCGGCGAGCACGGCAAGAAGGACCACCAGTTCGACGGCGGCCAGTGCGGGCCAGCGCCGGCGCAGCTGCAGTGCAGTGGTCTGATTGAAACCCTGTGCGGGGAGTCCGGCGGGCCTGTCGTTCTTCGTTCGGGCAGTAAGCAGTGCCATTCAGTGTCCCCCAGCTGTAGTCCGGCAGTATGCGCCTCCGGGACGCGTAGCGCGTTCGGCCGCAAGAGCCGGCGCCGCCACTGGCGCCCCGCTTAGTCTACTGAAGCCGTGGCCACCGCTGCGGGCTTCCGTCGCCCGGCGTCTTTGCGGATGGTGGCGCTAATGACTGCGGCGATGGTGCACATCGCGGCGGCGCCGAACCACGCGTAGGTGTACTGGCCGGTGGCGTCCCGGATGGCTCCGGCGGCCAGGGCCGCCGCGGCGGCACCCAGCTGGTGCGCCGCGAACACCCAGCCGAACACCACGCTCCCGTCCGCGCCGAACACCTGGCGGCAGATCGCGGCAGTCGGCGGAACCGTGGCCACCCAGTCCAGGCCGTAGATCACAACGAACACGATCATGCTGGGCTGGACCGAGGAGCCCAGCAGCAGCGGGAGCACCAGGAGCCCGATTCCCCGGAACTGGTAGTACACGGCCAGCAGGATCCGCGGGTTGAACCGGTCAGTCAGCCAGCCGGAGGCTATGGTGCCCAGGATGTCGAAGATCCCGACGACGGCGAGCAGGCCGGCCGCCGTCGTCTCCGGCATGCCATGGTCATGGGCGGACGGGATGAAGTGCGTGCCGATCAGCCCGTTCGTCGTGGCCCCACAGATGGCGAACCCGGCAGCGAGCGCCCAGAACGTGCGGTTCCTGCTGGCGCTCCGCAGCACCAGCAGTGCCCGGACGGCTGCGTTGCGGCGGGGTTCCGCAGCCTCCGGGGCAGCGGCCGCAACTGAAGGGGCGCCGGACGGTTCCTCTGCCCCGTAAGGCAACGCCCCGACGTCGGCCGGTGAGTTTTTCAGGAACTTCAGCACCAGCGGAACCACGGCCAGAGCCCCGGCGGCGATGAGCAGCGAGGCCTGGCGCCAGCCCGGGTCCTGGGCGAGCATCGCGATGAACGGCAGGAAGACCAGCTGCCCGGCGGCGCTGCCGGCGGTCAGGATGCCGATCACCAGGCCCCGGCTTTTGCTGAACCAGGTGTTGGCGATGGTCGCCGCGAACACCAGCGCCATGGAACCGGTGCCCAGGCCGATCAGCAGGCCCCAGGTGAGGAGGATCTGCCAGGACTGGGTCACCAGCACGGTCAGGGCACTTCCGGCGCCGATCATCCCGAGCGCGACGGCGGTGACGGCCCGGACGCCGAACCGTTCCATGAGGGCCGCGGCGAAGGGGGCCGTGAGGCCGAAGAGCACCAGGTTGATGCTCACCGCAGCCGATAACACCGTGGTGGACCAGCCGAACTCCTGCTGCAGCGGCACCATGAGCACACCGGGCGCGGCCCGGAAGCCGGCGGCCCCGACGAGCGCCAGGAACGCCACCGCCGCCACGGCCCATGCCGGATGCAGGCGGCGCCGCTTCTTCGGCCCCTCCTCTGAATTCTTCAACCCCTCCTCTGGAGTTTTTGTACAGATATGGTCCTCTAATGGGCCTTCAGGGCGCGATATCTGTACAAAAACTCCGGGGTCCTCAGAGTTGCTCATGCGGCTGTTCCTTCTTCTCCGCCGCCTTGTACGCGGTTGGTCGGTGTGTCGGTTGGCTGGTGGGCCGTCGCCAGCGGGAGCGGTGCAACGCTGCGGGTCAGGCTGTGCCAGCTGGTGTTCTCCGCGGTGAGGCGTTCCCCGCATCCGGTGCAGGTGTCCGCTGACCCCGTCCGCTGCCCGCAGGTTGCGTGGACCACGTACATGTGGGCCTGCTCCGACGGCGCCTGCAGATGCTTTTCGGACCAGAGAACGACGGCGTTGAGCACCGGCAGGGCATCCTCGCCTTTGGTGGTGAGGACGTATTCCTGGCGGGTGCGTCCGCCGTCGTCGTAGGGCTGTTTTGCCAGCAGGCCGGACTCCACGAGGGAGGTAAGCCGCCGGGTGAGGACCGAGTCAGCCACCTGGAGGCGCGTTTTCATCGCGTCGAAGCGGCCGTTGCCGAAGAAGACCTCGCGGAGGACCAGCATGCCCCAGGGGTCGCCGAAAATGTCCAGCCCGCGGGCCATGCTGCAGTTACGCTGCGACCAGTCGGAACGGAGAGGCATGCTGCGACCTTAGCTGACTTTCTTGAAGAAAGCTAGGACGGGTGGGGCCTACATCGAAGTGGCAGAACACGGCAATGTTCTCGCAAACACTGCCGCGAACTGCCATCTCGGCGAGGACCTGGCTAGGGTTGCCGGCCGATCCCCGTCCGCGACGGCCGGTACGCGGCGGCCCAGTACACCAGGAGCGCCACGCCGCACAACACGCCAAGGCTGGAGGCCATCAGCGGCCATTGCGCCTGCGGGTTCACGCCCCACAGTTCGGCGCCGGCCGCCATCGCGAGGTCCTTGGGCGCCAGGTAGAAGGCCACGGCGGTGGCCGCCACCAGCAGCCAGCCGCCCAGCCGCATCAGGCCGGACCGGGAGGGCACGCGGTGCATGGCGAAGGCCATGGACGGCAGTGCCACAGCGATCCACACCCAGTGGTGGGACCATGAGACGGGGCTGACCAGGAGCATGAGCACTGCGCTCGCGGACACCGCAACAAAATTCTCCTCCACGGCCACTGCCCACCTGATCACCAGTGCAGTGAGTCCGGCCAGGGACAGCGCGAGCACCAGCCAGAGCAGGCTGGTGAACCCCGAGTCCGGCAGCCCGACGTGGAGCAGCAGCCCCTTCAGCGACAGGTTGTCCACGTACCCCGGATCGCCGATGCGCCCGGTGTTGGGCAGGATCTCGGTCCAGAACGTCACGGACGCCTGGGGCAGCACTGCCCAGGCCACGGCGATTGAGCCTATGAAGCCGGCCGCCATCCAGCCCAGGGCCTTGAAATCCCGGCGCACCAGGAAATACAGGCCGAACGCGAGCGGTGTCAGCTTGATCCCCGCCGCGACGCCGATCAGCAGACCGGCAGGCCAGCGGATCGCACCCGCCCGGGACTTCCCGTGCAGCGCGAAGTCGGCAAGGATCAGGCCCATCAGGATGATGTTGATCTGCCCGAACACGAAGGTGTCCCGCCATGGCCCCAGCAGCACGATGGCTCCGGTTCCGGCCAGGGCCACGGTCCGGAACCGCCAGTCCGCAAAGGCGTCCCGCCAGCGGGTCATCCCGAAGTAGTGCCGGGAGAGCCAGGCGGATACCAGCGCGGCCCCGCCCAGCGCGGCCAAGATGAAGAGCTGCCCGCTTTGTCCGGGGCTCATGGTGGCCAGGCCGGCGAACAGCAGTGCGGCGAACGGCGGATAGGTGAACGGCAGGCCGTCCCGAGGCGCGTACAGCTCACTGATGCCCGCCTCGCCGGTCTGCAGCACCTTAGTGCCGCCGTAATAGTAGACCTCGAAGTCGTTCATGGCCGGGGCATACCCGGCGTACAGCCACATCAGAGCGAGGACGACGGCGGCTGCACCGGCCGCCGTCGCCAGCCAGCCGAGGACAACCCGACGCGCCTTACCGTGACTGCCGGCCGCCTGCCGGGTCCCGGCCCCTTCCTTCGTCTGCGGGGAGGCCGTCACTGGATGTGCGTGAAGGCTTGCTCAAGGTCCGCGATGAGGTCCTCGACGTCCTCGATGCCGCAGGAGAGCCGGATCAGGTTCACGGGAACGGCCAGTTCGGTCCCCTTGACCGAGGCGTGGGTCATCTCCGACGGGTAGTTCATCAGCGATTCAATTCCGCCCAGCGATTCCGCCAGGGTGAACACCGACGTCGATTCGGCCACCTTCCGGGCAGCGGCCTCACCGCCCTTGAACTGCACGGAGATCATGCCGCCGAACTTCCTCATCTGCTTCTTGGCCAGCTCGTGGCCGACGTGCGAGGGCAGGCCCGGGTACAGGACGGCTTCCACCTCGGGCCGTTCCAGGAGCCATTCGGCCACGGCCTGGGCGTTGTCGCTGTGCCGGTCCATGCGGACCCCCAGCGTCTTCAGCCCGCGGGTGGTGAGGAACGCGTCCATCGGGCCGGAGACGGCGCCCACGGCGAACTGCACGAAGCCGATCTTCTCGGCCAGCTCAGCGTCCTTGACCACGATCGCGCCGCCCACCACGTCGGAGTGGCCGCCGATGTACTTGGTGGTGGAGTGAACCACGACGTCGGCACCCAGGTCGAGCGGGGTCTGCAGGTAGGGCGACGCGAAGGTGTTGTCGACGATCAGTAGGGCCCCGGCGTCGTGCGCCACCTTGGCGAGCGCCTCGATGTCGGTGATCTTCATCAGCGGGTTGGACGGCGTCTCCACCCAGACGAAGCGGGTCTTGTTGGCGGCAACTGCCGCCTGAACGGCATCGAGGTCGGCCATGTCCACGGGGGTGTTACCGATCCCCCATTCGCCCAGTACGCGGCTGATCAGCCGGTATGTGCCGCCGTAGGCGTCGTTGCCGAGCACGATGTGGTCGCCGGGCCGCATCAGGGCGCGGATGAGGGAATCCTCGGCCGCGAGACCCGAGCTGAAGGAATAGGCATGCGTGCCGCGCTCCAGCGCCGCGAGCTGCTCCTGCAGGGCGTCGCGGGTGGGGTTGCCGCCGCGGCCGTATTCGTAGCCGTCCCGAAGGTTTCCGATGCCGTCTTGGGCATATGTCGAGCTGAAGTGCAGGGGCGGAACGACGGCGCCGGTGCGCGGCTCGAAGGCCTGGCCGGCGTGCACGGCGCGGGTGTTGAATCCTTGGTTCTTAGAGACAGACATGGGGCTCCTTCGATCAGTTGCTGAGGTAGGCGAGGAGGTCGTGGCGGGTCAGGATGCCTATGGGCGCGCCGACGAATGTCACCATCACGGTGTCGACGTCGGAGAGCAGTTCGCGGGCGGCCGAGATGGTTTCGAGCGAGCCGATCACCGGCAGCTTCTCCCCCATGTGCTCGGCGATCTTGTCCGTCAGCTTGGCCTCGCCGCGGAACAGCTTGGCGGTCAGGGTCCGTTCATCCACGGCCCCGAGGACTTCGCCCATCACCACGGGCGGCTCCGCGGAGAGGACCGGGATGTGGCTGACGCCGAACTCGTTCATGATGTTGATGACGTCGCGGACGGTTTCGTTGGGGTGGATGTGCACCAGGTCCGGCAGTTCGCCCGTCTTGAATTTGATGACCTCGCCAACGGAGGCCTCCTCGCCGCCGGAGAGGAAGCCGTAGGAGCGCATCCACTGGTCGTTGAAAATCTTGGCGAGGTAACCGCGGCCGGAGTCGGGCAGGATTACCACCACCACCGCGTCCTCGGGGAGGTCCCGGGCCGTGCGCAGCGCGGCCACCACGGCCATGCCGGAGGAACCGCCCACCAGCAGGCCCTCCTCGCGCGCCAGCCGCCGGGTCATCTCGAAGGAGTCGGCGTCGCTGACCGCGAGGACCTCGTCCGGGACCGACTTGTCGTAGTTGCCGGGCCACATGTCCTCGCCCACGCCCTCGACGAAGTACGGGCGACCGGTGCCGCCCGAGTAGACAGAGCCTTCGGGATCGGCCCCGATGATCCTGACCCGGCCGCCGTCGGACTCCGGACGGTCCGCCGACACCTCCTTGAGGTAGCGGCCGGTGCCGGTGATGGTGCCTCCGGTGCCGGCGCCGATGATGCAGTGCGTCACCTTGCCGTCGGTGTCCCGCCAGATCTCGGGGCCGGTGGTCTCGTAGTGGCTCAGCGGTGCCGCGGGGTTGGAGAACTGGTCCGGCTTGTACGCTCCGGGGATCTCGGTGACCAGGCGGTCGGACACGCCGTAGTAGCTCTGCGGGCTGTCAGGCTCGACGGCGGTGGGCGTCACCACCACTTCGGCGCCGTAGGCCTGAAGGACCGCGCGCTTGTCCTCGCCCACCTTGTCCGGAACCACGAAGATGCACTTGTAGCCTTTTTGCTGCGCCACCAGGGCCAGGCCGACGCCGGTGTTCCCGGAGGTGGGCTCGATGATGGTGCCGCCTGGCTTGAGCTTGCCGTCACGCTCGGCTTCCTCGACCATCTTCGCCGCGATGCGGTCCTTGATGGAGCCGCCGGGGTTCACGTATTCCAGCTTCACGAGGACGGTGGCCTTGATGCCCTCGGTGACGTGGTTGAGCTTGATGAGCGGGGTGTTGCCGATGAGGTCCAGGACAGACTGGGCGTACTTCATGGGTACCAACTTACCGTCTTGGACTACGGGACCCGCGCGGGCCCACGCCGGCCCGGGCGGCGGGGCCTGGTGGCCATGCCTAGCCGCCGCCATGCCTAGCCACGCTATGCCTAGCCAAGGACAGTGCCGGCAGGGCAAGCTGGCTACGGTACCCGCGGCCGGGTGCCGTTCATCAGTGACGTTGAAAGGAACCGTGCCGTGGACTGGACCCTCGAAGTGGTTGTGCTGCCCGTGAGCGACATCGGCCGGGCCGTGGAGTTCTACCGGGACAAGGTCGGCTTCAGCCTGGACCACGACACGCAGAATGAGCACATGCACGTGGTCCAGCTGACGCCTCCCGGTTCGGGGTGCTCGATCGTGATCGGCGACCTGCCGTCGCAGAACGAGATGGCGCCGGGCTCCATGCGGGGCCTGCAGCTGGTGGTGGCGGATGCCCGGGCGGCGCGCGACGAGCTGCTCAGCCGCGGCGTGGAAGCGAGCGAAATCACCGTCTTCGATGAGCGCGACGGCGGAACGTTCTTCGGGTTCAGCGACCCGGACGGGAACACCTGGGCGGTGCAGGAGCTCAGGATCCGCGCCCAGCAGCCGCTGATCCCGGTGGAGGCCCGCGGCCGCTTCGGCGAGGAATAGGTCAGCCGGAAGCACCGCCGGCATCGGCCGGGAGGTTCTCCCAGAGCCCCAGGATGTTGCCCTCCGTGTCCTTGAAGTAGGCGTAATGGCCCATGCCCGGGATGGTTTCCTTGGGCTTCACCACGGAACCGCCCAGCTGCTCAACCGTGCGCAGCGTCGCGTCAATGTCCTCAACGTCCACCGTGATCACCGGTGTGGTCAGTTCCCCTTCGCGGGCCATCATGCCGCCGTTGATGGCGCCCGGCTCGGTGGGCCTGCCGGTCTTTTCGTCCATCGGCGTGGTGATCACCACGTTGTAGTCCATCTCCGGCATGGGGTCGATCCGCCAGCCGAGGGCCTGATTGTAGAAGTTTCTCGCCCGGTCCTGGTCGTCCGCGGGGATTTCGAAATGCACCACGCCACCCATTGCCATCTCCTGCAACTCGAGGGAAGGGACACGGCGGACCCGCGCCACACTGGGGATTGTAGTCCTGGAGCGGGCGCGGGTTAAGGGCCCTCGGAAAGGCCGCACGGCGGCCCCGCCGGCAAGTTTGTCGGTCCGGCGTGGGACGATGTTTGCATGACCATTGCTGACGTTCCCGCCCGGCTGGCAGCCGCGGCGGATGCGTCCCTCAGGTGGCATCCGGGCGGCCCGTATGACTTACACCGCACCCTGGGCATCCTGATGCGCGGCAACGGTGATCCCTCCTTCTCCTCGCGGCCGGACGGGCTGTGGATGGCCTTCACGACGACGGATGGTCCGGTGACGCTGCGGCTCACCGTTGCTGGCACGGGCCTGGAGTCTTACATCGATACCCAGGCCTGGGGTCCCGGTTCCGGCGCCGCCCTCGCGCGCGTTCCGCGGCTCCTTGGGGCGGATGACGACTGGTCGGCGTTTGACGAGCCTTCGTTCTCAGCAACACTGCCGCGAATGGTTCGTGATGCCCGACGCCGGAACCCCGACGTCCGCCTCCCGTCTACCGGGCGGATGGTTGACTCGCTCGTGCCCACCATTTTGGAGCAGAAGGTTACCGTCATTGAGGCCCGGCGGGGTTTCCGCTACCTCATGTACCGCCACGGCACGCCCGCCCCCGGCGCCGGTACCATCGCACCTCCCGGATTGCTGGTCCGGCCCACCGCCGAGGGATGGCTCCGCATTCCGACCTGGGAATGGCACAGGGCGGGAGTCGGCCCGCAGCGGTCGGCGACCGTCATGCGCGCCCTGCGCTCCGCCGTCGCCCTTGAACGTCTGGCGTCCCTTCCTGCGGCGGAGGCAGCAGCCAAGATGCAGACCATTCCGGGAATCGGTGTGTGGACGGCAGCCGAGGTGGTGCAGCGGACGCACGGCTGCCCAGACTCCATCGCCGTTGGCGATTACCACCTCGCCGCGTATGTCGGCGCGGCGCTGACCGGACGGCGGACTGACGACGCCGGCATGCTGGCCCTGCTGGAACCGTGGACGGGACACCGGCAGCGGGTGGTCCGCATGCTCGGACTCAGCGGCTTCCGGAAACCCACCTTCGGGCCGCGGATGACCATCCAGGACCACCGCGCACACTGACCCATTCGCGCTCAGAGGCCCAACCGGGCGACGGCTTCCTCGCGCATCTCCACCTTGCGGACCTTCCCCGACACCGTCATGGGGAAGCTGTCGCGCACATCGACGTAGCGGGGAACCTTGTAGTGCGTCAGCTTGCCGCGGCAGAACTCGGCCACCGCGGCCGCGTCCAATGGTGCCGCCCCGGGCTTGAGGATGATGCAGGCCATGAGCTCCTCGCCATACCTGGCATCCGGCACCCCGATCACCTGCACGTCCTGGATGGACGGATGGGTGTAGAGGAACTCCTCGATCTCGCGCGGGTAGATGTTCTCGCCGCCGCGGATCACCATGTCCTTCATCCGGCCTTCGATCACCACGTACCCGTCGTCGTCCATGCGTGCCAGGTCGCCGGTGTGCATCCAGCCGTCGGCGTCGATAGCCTCGGCTGTCTTGTCCGGCTGGTTCCAGTACCCCTGCATGACGGCGTAACCCCGGGTGCACAGTTCGCCAATTTCGCCGCGCTCCACCACCTCTCCGAGAGCGTCCACGATCTTGCTTTCCAGCCGCGGCATGGTCCGCCCCACGGTTTCCGTCCGCTGCTGGAGCGTGTCACCGTCGCGGGTCATGGTGGACACCGGCGATGTCTCCGTCATGCCGTAGCAGATGGCCACGTCCTTCATATTCATCTCGGAAATCACGCGGTTCATCACCTCGATGGGGCACAGCGAACCGGCCATCACCCCGGTGCGGAGGGTGGAGAGGTCGTACGAGGCGAAGTCGGGCAGCGCGAGTTCGGCGATGAACATGGTGGGAACCCCGTACAGGGACGTGCCACCGAAATCCTGCACGGCCTCCAGCGCGGCGGCAGGCGTGAACCCGCGTCCCGGGATGATCGTCGCGGCGCCGTGGCTCAGCGCGTTCAGGTTGCCGATCACCATCCCGAAGCAGTGGTAGAACGGCACCGGAATCACCACGCGGTCGTGCTCGGTGTAGTTGAGCAGCTCCCCGATGGAATACCCGTTGTTGAGGATGTTGTGGTGCGTCAGCGTGGCGCCCTTGGGGAAGCCCGTGGTTCCGGACGTGTACTGGAGATTGATGGGATCGTGCGGATCGAGGCCCGCCATGCGGGCCAACAGCACCGAATGCCCGACGGCGTCCGCCCGCTTGAGCAGCTCGGCGTACGTGAGCTCCTGCTCACCCAGGGGGACGCCGGCGTCGAGCCCTTCTAATTCGAAGTCCGGCAGGAATACGAGCTCGCGGAGGTCTGGGCATCCGGTGAGGGCCTGGCGCGCCATCCCCACATAGTCGCTGTTCTGGTCCGACGGCGCCGTGACCAGCATCCGCATGCCGTTCTGCTTCACCACGAACTCCAGCTCGTGGCTGCGGTAGGAAGGATTCACGTTGACAAGGACCGCCCCGATCTTCGCCGTCGCGTACTGCAGGATGGTCCATTCCGCGCAGTTCGGGCTCCAGATGCCGATCCGCTCCCCCTTCGTGATGCCAACGGCGAGGAGCGCCCGGGCCAGCCGGTCGACGTCGTCGTTCAGTTTGGTGTAACTCCAGCGGCGGGCGTCAGCCCCGGGCACCGCGGCAGCCTCGATCAGCGCGTCGTGCAGGGGGAACTGCCCCACCACCCGCTCAAAGTTCTCGCCGATGGTTTCCTCGAGCAGGGGGACGTCCGCGTCCCCGGCGGTGTAAGCGCGCATGATGGCACGCTATCAAGCAGCCCGGTGCTAGAGAAGCAATACGGGCCACCTCGTTCTGTGTAACAGGTCCGGGCGCGTCAGTGAGGGCCGGTATTGTGAAATCCATGAGTGCACCCATCGACCTGCAGGCCACGTTCATCCCCAACGACGGCGAGTTCTTCCGCGTGAAGCTCGCCTTGGAAATCGCCATTGACGAGGTAGTCAATGAACCTGGCTGCATCCGCTACGAGCTCACCGAGGCGACGGAGGAGAAGCTGGTCCTGACGGAGCGCTGGGAGTCGGAAGAGGCCCTCGACGCGCACTCCAAGGGCATTGCCCTGCAGGACCTGAACGAATCCCTCAGCGCCCTCCTGGCCGAACCTGCCCAGGTGGAACGCCTCTAACTCCTTCAACAAAAAACAACGGGATCACCCCGCACCCAAAACCGAAAGGTTACTGGGTGCGGGGTGATCCCGTTGCTGTTTTAACGAGCGCTTAGGGCCCGGGATCCTTTAGAAGTCGGGGATCTGCGAGCCATCCTGGGGCCCGGCGCTCTTGCCGGCGCTGTTGCCAGCGGCTGCAGCTGCCTCGGCCTGGGAGCGGGCCACATGGGCGTGGACTTCCTCCATGTCGAGCGCCTTGACGGCGTCAATGACCTGCTCGAGCTGCGGGGCGGCCAGCGCGCCCGGCTGTGAGAAGACCAGCACCTTCTCGCGGAATGCCATCAGCGTGGGGATGGAGGAAATGCCCGCCTCCGCTGCCAGCTGCTGCTCGGCTTCGGTGTCCACTTTCGCGAAAACGACGTCCGGGTGCTTTTCCGAAGCCGCGGAGTACGTGGGGGCGAACTGGCGACACGGGCCACACCATTCAGCCCAGAAGTCCACCAGGACAATGCCGTTGCCCTCGATGGTCGATGCGAACTGTTCACCTGTGATGTCAACGGTAGCCATGGTTCAACCGTACGCGAGCCGTGTCCGTAAGTCCCGCGGCCCGGTGGCTTGTTCGCTCCCCGCGTCACCGGGAATATTCTGCGCCCGCCGTTTGCCGCTCAGCCCCCCCGGGCATGCGTGGGCGGCCTGGGCGCACGGGCAACGGCGGATACTGCGGGAAACAAGTGCCCGGGTCCCGGAAAAACAAGTATTCCCTACTCGTGCGGTGCCTGTCCGGTGGTTCCATACTCGAATCAGGCTGGGGCCGGCACGTTAGCGAGCAGCGTGCACCACTCATGAATAGCGGTCATGCGCCCCATATGCCGTGCTTCCGCCCCCATGGGCCCCAGCGCCTCCTGTGTCTGCGCGTGACCGTCCGCCGCGCACCCGGACAGCCGCCTGCGCACGAGGCAAAGGCCCGCCATGAACCAGCAGGAGACGCCAGATCCCCAGAACACCCCCGGCGACGAGAACGATCCACAGCGCCTGCCGTCGGGGCCACCGAGCTTCGTCAGGCCAGCCCCGGTGCGGCATGGACCGCTGGCGGGCAGGCCCGGGGCCCGGGTGCTGCTCATCTCGGCAGCGGTGGCCGCTGCGCTGCTGGCGGCGTCGGCGGGCGTCAACGCGCTGGTGGCGTCCGACGCCGGGAGCCCGGCTGCCGCCGTCGGCCAACCGGCCGCCGTCGGCCAACCGGCCGCCGTCGAACAGCCGGCCGCCGTCGAACAGCCGGCCGCCGTCGAACAGCCGGCGGCCGCGACGCCGGCGGCAGCAGAGGCAGCGGCCGCGGCACCTGCCACCAGCACGCCAGCCGCGGCACCCGCCGCTGCGCCTGCCGTGACGCCGGTTGCCAAGGCACCCGCGAAAGTACCCGTCAAGGCGACGGTCAAGGCACCAAGCGCCGCCAAGGCGCCGGCACCGAAACCCGCAACGGCACCGAAAACCACAACGGCACCGAAAACCACAACGGTCCGCAAGGTTGAGCCGGCCCCGGCGCCAAAGCCCACCACGTACCGGGTGGTCGCCGGCGACACGGTCAGTTCCATTGCGGCGCGCTTCAGTGTCAGTACCGGCGGTGTGCTCGCAGCCAACGGACTTGCACCCAGCTCCGTCATTTTCCCAGGCCAGACGCTCAAGCTCAGCGGACCCGCGGTGGCCCCACCGGCTCCCGCTCCGGCACCGGCCCCAGCGGCACCGGAACCAGCTCCCGCTCCGGCTCCAGCGCCCGCACCTGCACCGGCTCCTGCGGTGCGGACCATCTACGTGGCTGGCGCCGGCGGCCAGGCGATGGTGGACAGTTGCATCGGCCCCATCCATTTCACGCCCACTGACGGATACTCGCTCTTCATCACGGAGCACGACTTCTGCGGCGGCTGGGCCCGGTTCTCAGGAATAGGCGTCGGTGAACGCGTTGACATCCCGGGCTACGGCTCCTACACGGTCTCGGCGCGTAGCCAGGTGCCGAACCCCGGCACCACCAACGACGTCGCTGCGGTGTTCGGCGGGTTCCCCCGGGCAGTCCTGCAGACGTGCATTCCGGGCACCACCCAGATGATCGTCATCGCGCTGAACTGACGGGGCCGCCGAAACGGGGCCCAAATTATTCGTCGCCCAGTAACCAAGGTCTCGTCAGCCCCGATCCCAGAACCGGAACAGCAAAAGACCCCCGGAACCAGTAGGTTCCGGGGGTCTTTCCAATGTGGCAGATGAGGGATTCGAACCCCCGTAGGCGTTGCCAGCTGATTTACAGTCAGCCCCCTTTGGCCGCTCGGGTAATCTGCCGAACTTCGAAAGAAGATCACCCCGGCCGGTGTTTCCATCAACCGCGGGCAAGACAACCTTACAGAACTTCTGCCGAAGAATAAAATCGGAGATCAGGGGGCCGAAAATCCGCGGAAAATCAGGCTTCGCCGAGGATCCGGCCGGCCAGCTTTGCCTCGAACCGCAGGGCCTGCTCCTCGGTGATCTGGTTGAGCTGCACCGCCCGCTGGAGATCCGCCTGCACTCCCTCCAGCCGGGTTGAGGCATCGGCGACGGGGCTGAGGATGATGGATGCGGCCACGGCGGCGGCGGCCACGGACGAGGCGGCGGTGGCGATGGTTCCGGCGGCTGCGGCGGTGGACCTGGTGACGTAGCGGACGGCCTTATGGGACATTGCTTTCCTTCCGAGCGGCTTCCAACTGCTACAACTCTGGGCTCCTAAACTTCGTTCCCGCCATGACTTGGCTTTGAGTGAACTGTGAATTCCGCCCACCTTCACTTCCGCGCCATCCGTACTACGCTGGAAGCCAGATATCCGCACCCTGCCCGGAGCCTCACCGCCCGGGCGACGCAGGCACCAGCAAAGGAGAGTCATGGCAGGCGAGTCCACATTCGACGTCGTAAGCAAGGTAGACAAGCAGGAGGTGGCCAACGCGCTGAACCAGGCGCAGAAGGAACTCGCCCAGCGGTACGACTTCAAGGGCGTCGGCGCCGAGGTCGATTTCAGCGGCGAGAAGATCCTGATGAAGGCGAACTCCGAGGAGCGCGTCCTGGCCGTGCTGGACGTGCTGCAGTCCAAGCTCATCCGCCGCGGCATCTCGCTCAAGTCCCTGGACACCGGCGAACCATACGCGTCCGGCAAGGAATACCGCCTGGAGTCCTCCATCAAGGAAGGCATCGCGCAGGACCTCGCCAAGAAGATCAACAAGCTCATCCGCGACGAGGCCCCGAAGTCCGTCAAGTCCCAGATCCAGGGCGATGAACTCCGCGTCACCTCCAAGTCCCGGGACGACCTCCAGGCCACCATGGCCCTCCTGAAGGACTTCGACGAGGCCGACCTTCAGTTCGTGAACTTCCGCAGCTAGGGAACTTCCGCACCCAGTACCTGCCAACGGCCCCGGACGCCTCAAGGGCCCGGGAGCGGAACCGGGCCGGGGACACGCCCATCCGGGTGTCCGCGCCCAGCGCCGGGGACATCACCCTGTTCCTGGTGGCCAGGAACCAGGAGGGGACAGCTGTTGCCTGCGGCGCGCTGCGCCGGCTTGACGCCGGGTCCGCGGAGATCAAGAGGATGTTCGTGCTGCCCAACCATCGCGGAAGCGGCGCCGCCACAGCGGTTTTGCGAAGCCTGGAGGCCGAGGCCGCCCGCCTGGGCCTGACCGAGCTCAAGCTGGAAACCGGCACAGCCCAGCCCGACGCCATCCGCTTCTATGAGCGTGAGGGCTACCGCCTGATCGACAACTTCGGGCCGTACGCGGGCGAGCCGCTGTCCGTATGCTACGCCCGCCCGCTCGCCTGACGACGCGGAGCAGGGCTTACGACGGCGGCCCTCAACTGAGCGGCCGGCCCGCCATCCGCTCCAGGCGGCTGATGCGGTCCTGCATCGGCGGGTGCGTAGCGAAGAGCTTGCTGAGCCCGCCGCCGCGGAACGGGTTGGCGATCATCAGGTGCGAGGCGTTGACCAGCCGCTGGTCCTGCGGCAGCGGTGCGGCCTGGACGCCCTGGTGGATCTTGCGCAGGGCGGGGGCGAGCGCCAGCGGGTCGCCGGTGAGCTGCGAACCGTCCTCGTCGGCGTCGTACTCCCTGGTCCGGGAGATGGCAACCTGGATCATTGACGCAGCCAGCGGCGCCAGTAACGCCATGGCGATGAGGGCCAGCGGGTTCGAATTGCGCCTGTCCCCGCCGCCGAAGAACAGCAGCATCTGCCCCACCGAGGTGATGACGCCTGCCACCGCCGCAGCCACGGACGAGGTCAGGATGTCTCGGTTGTAGACGTGCATGAGCTCGTGTCCAAGGACGCCGCGCAGTTCCCGCGGCGTGAGGAGCTGCAGGATCCCCTCCGTGCAGCAAACCGCCGCGTTTTGCGGGTTCCGCCCGGTGGCGAAGGCGTTGGGCGCCATGGTGGGCGAGACGTAGATCCGCGGCATCGGCTGGCTGGCGCGGGTGGAGAGCTCACGGACCATCTGGTACAGCTGCGGGGCCTGGGCTTCGGAGACGAGGTATGCCTGCATGGACCGGAGCGCGATCTTGTCGCTGTTCCAGTACCCGTAGGCCGTGGTCCCTACGCCGATCAGCGCCATGATCAGGATCGGGGCCGAGCTGCGGGTATTGGCGGCAATCAGGGCGCCCAGTCCCAGCAGGATCGCCCACAGCACGCCGAACAGCGTCGCCGTTTTCAGCCCGTTGTGGTGATCGTGCACTTTGCCTCCACAGCTCAGAAGTCGGAACCGGCACTGCCGCTACGGAACGGGATTCCGCGCGTCGTACTTCAGGAAGCCGGATTGCCACCGCGCCGCCATCCAGGCCACCACGATGCACAGGATGCCGCCCAGCAGCAGGACCCAGCCCTCAGTAAGAATTTTAGTGCCGCCGCCTGCCAGCATGTCGCCCAGCCGCGGCCCGCCGGCGACCACCACAATGAAGACCCCCTGCAGGCGACCGCGCAGGTGGTCCGGCGTCGCAGCCTGCAGGATGGTGGTGCGGAAAACGGCACTCACCGAGTCGGCGATTCCTGCCAGGGCGCAGCATATCGCCGCCGGAACCAGCCAGATGGACACGCCGCCGGAGCCGGACCGCCCGGCCAGCACCACCACGAGGCCGAACGCCGCAAACGAGGCGCCCCAGCCCATGACCGACCACACCACAGCACTCCCCTGCCGCCGGACCGCGCCGAGCGGCCCGGAAAAGAGGCCGGCGAGGAAGGCGCCCACCGCTACGGACGCCAGCAGGATGCCCACCGTGGTTTCCCCGCCGCCGATCATGAGAGCTCCGATGGCCGGCAGCAGGGCGCGCGGCTGGGCCAGGATCATGGCGATGAGGTCGAGGATGAACATCATCCGCAGGTTGGGCCGCGTGCCCAGGAACCGGAAGCCTTCCACGACGGACCGCATCCCGGCCCGCCCTGCCTCTTCGCCGGGCGGCATGGGAGGAAGCTTCAACAGTGCCCAGAAGGCAAAGACGAAGCTGACCAGGTCCAGCGTGTAGGTCCAGCCAAAGCCGACGCTGGCCACCAGGACACCGGCCAGAAGCGGGCCCGCCGTCATGGCCAACCCGAAGACGATCATGTTCAGCGCATTGGCGGCCGGCAGGAGCTCTTTGCGCACCAGCACCGGAATGATGGCGCTGCGGGCAGGCTGGTTGATGGCCTGGGCGCCACTTTGCACGGCCACCAGCGCGTACAGCAGCCACACGTTGCCCACCTCCAGCCAGGCCTGCAGGGCGAGTCCGCCCGTGGTCAGCCACAGCACTGCGGCGGAAAGGAGCGCCACCGTTCGCCGGTCATGGGAGTCGGCGATGGATCCGCCCAGCAGTCCGCCAACCACCAGGGGCACCAGGGCAAAGATGCTGAGCAGGCCAACGTAGAGGCTGTCCTGCGTCAGCCGGTAGACCTCCAGGCTGACCGCCACGAGGGTGAGCTGGCTTCCCACGTTGGAGACAGCTGAGCCCAGCCAAAGCCGCCGGAAATCGGGGCTCTCACGAAGCGGAGTGATGTCAGCCAGAAGTTTTCCCACCCGGCAACTCTAGTCCCAGCAGAAACTTAGTCCTGCCTTATTGTGATCTAGTCAAAATAGGTGTTTCAATGGAGTCATGACCGATCACCCGGAAAGCCACGAAGCATGGGCCGCGGCCCTGCGCGCCCACGGCCGCCGGGTGACCAAGCAGCGGCTGGCGGTGCTGGCCGCCGTCGAGCATCACCCGCACTCCCCGGCGGAAAATATCCTGGCGGCCGCCCGCGAGGAACTGCCGGAACTGACGGCGCAGTCCGTGTACGTCGTGCTGGGTGACCTGACGGACCTGCAGATGCTGCGCCGGTTCGAACCTCCGCATTCCCCGGCGCTGTATGAGACGCGGGTGGGCGATAACCACCACCACGCGATCTGCATCAGCTGCGGCCGTGTGGAGGACGTCGACTGCGCTGTCGGCCATGCCCCGTGCCTGACCCCGCACTGGAACGAGGATTCCCACCCCATGACCATCCAGATCGCGGATGTCATGTACCAGGGGATCTGCGGAGAGTGCCAGCGGGCCCAAAAACTTCCTTCAAACGCAACTGACAAGTAATCAAGAAATAGGAGAAAGATGACTTCGAACATCTCTGCGCCTGCCGTGTCCACCACGCAGTCCGGCGCCCCGGTAACGTCCGATGCCCATTCCAAGGCTGTCGGCGCTGACGGCGCGATCATCCTCACGGACCACTACCTGATAGAAAAGCTCGCCCAGTTCAACCGCGAGCGCGTCCCGGAGCGTGTGGTGCACGCCAAGGGCGGCGGCGCCTTCGGCACGTTCAAGACCACCGAGGACATCTCCAAGTACACCAAGGCCGCGTTCCTGCAGCCGGGTGTGGAGACCGAGATGCTGATCCGTTTCTCCTCCGTCGCCGGCGAGAACGGCTCCCCGGACACCTGGCGCGACCCCCGCGGCTTCGCGGTGAAGTTCTACACCTCCGAGGGCAACTACGACCTCGTGGGCAACAACACCCCGGTGTTCTTCATCCGCGACGGCATCAAGTTCCCGGACTTCATCCACTCCCAGAAGCGCCTGCCCGGCTCGCACCTTCGCGACGCCGACATGCAGTGGGACTTCTGGACCCTCTCCCCCGAGTCCGCACACCAGGTCACCTGGCTGATGGGTGACCGCGGCCTGCCCGCCTCCTGGCGCGAAATGCAGGGCTACGGCTCGCACACCTACCAGTGGATCAACGCCGAGGGCGAGCGGTTCTGGGTCAAGTACCACTTCAAGTCCAACCAGGGCGTCAACTCCATCACGGGGGAGGAAGCCGAAGCCCTCGCCGGCTCCGACGCGGACTTCTACATCCGCGACCTGCACGAGAACATCGAAGCCGGCAACCTGCCCTCCTGGGACCTGCATGTGCAGGTCATGCCGTACGAGGACGCCAAGACCTACCGCTTCAACCCGTTCGACCTGACCAAGGTCTGGCCGCACGCGGACTACCCGCTGATCAAGGTCGGCACCATGGAGCTGAACCGGAACCCGGAGAACTACTTCGCGCAGATCGAGCAGGCCACCTTCGCGCCGTCCAACTTCGTGCCCGGCATCGCCGCGTCCCCGGACAAGATGCTCCAGGCCCGGATCTTCTCCTACGCGGACGCACACCGCTACCGCGTAGGCACCAACCACGCCCAGATCCCGGTGAACCAGCCCAAGAGCCAGGTCAACAACTACAGCCAGGACGGCGCGGGACGCTTCCTGTTCAACGCTCCGTCGGTTCCGGTCTACGCACCGAACACGTTCGGCGGCCCGGCCGCCGTTGAGCCGCAGAGCCCGGCCGGCGGCTGGGAGAACGACGGCGAGCTGACGCACGCTGCGCACTCCCTGCACGCCGAGGACAGCGACTTCGTCCAGGCCGGCGCGCTGTACCGCGAGGTTTACAACGACGCCGAAAAGGCCCGCTTCCTCGACACCATCACCGGTGCCGTGGGCGGCGTGAAGAGCCCCGGCATCAAGGAACGCGCCATCCAGTACTGGACCAACGTTGACGCCGAACTCGGCGCCAAGCTCCGCGCCAACCTCGGCGCAGCACCCCTCTCCGATGCGGAAGCCGCCAACAAGATCGGCTAACAGCACGCACCAGATAGCACAGGAACCCCGCCACGGCACAGTGACCCGTTCACAGCCGCGGCGGGGTTCCCTGCGTCCGGAGATGTTCCCCCAAGGCAGGCCCTCCGTTACGCCGTGTCGCTGCCGTAACTTCGGCAGAACCGGACAGCATGGCAAAATCAGCAAGGCACCTTCCGCCTCACCCTCGTCAAAAAGGAACTCATGAGCATCGTCCAGCAGGCGCCGGGTGGGGCTGCGGCCGGGACAATCGCGGCTGCAGGACTCCGGCGCAGACCGTCGTTCCGGCCTGACATCCAGGCGCTGCGCGCCCTTGCAGTGTCCCTGGTCGTCCTGAACCACCTGTGGCCCAAGGAGCTGACCGGAGGCTACGTCGGGGTTGACGTCTTCTTCGTGATCTCCGGGTTCCTGATCACCTCGCATCTGCTGAAGGAACTCCTGGGAACCGGCCGGATCCGCCTAGCTTCGTTCTATGCCCGCAGGATCCGGCGACTGCTGCCGGCGGCATTCCTGGTCCTAACCGCGTCGCTCATCGCCGCTATGGTGTGGCTGCCGTTTTCGCGCTGGGAAGACACAGCACACGAAATCCTCGCCAGCGCCCTTTACGCGGAAAACTGGGTGCTGGCGGCCAAGTCCGTTGATTACTCGGCGTCGACGTCATCGGCAACGGTGGCCCAGCACTTCTGGTCGCTCTCTGTCGAGGAGCAGTTTTACCTCATCTGGCCGCTGCTGCTCATTGCGCTGTTCTGGCGGGCCGGCCGCCTCAACAGGCCTGGAATCCCCGTAGTCTTCGCCGGGGTAGCCGCCGTGACGGCACTCGGGCTCGTGGCCTCTGTGCTCACGACGGAGTTCTCGCCGAACCAGGCGTATTTCGTAACTCCGGTCCGGGCCTGGGAGTTCGGCGCGGGTGCGTTAACTGCCCTGGCGCTCGGGCGGCACAGGCTGCCGTCGCCGGCCCTGAAGGGGGTCGGCCCCGCCGGGTTCATACTGATCGTGTGCTCAGCCATTGCCTTCAACGACGGGACCGCCTTCCCCGGCTTCCTTGCCCTTGTTCCCGTCCTGGGCACTGTGATGGTCATCTATGCAGGGAACGATAACCGCAGCCCTGCCTTCAAGCCACTGATCAGCATGCTTCCGCTGCAGTACCTCGGCAACATCTCGTACTCGCTGTACCTCTGGCACTGGCCGCTCATCGTCATTGCCCCATTCGCCTTGGGGCGCGCCCTGGGCCACTTCGACAGGATCGGGATGGTCCTTCTCGCCGTTGTCCTGGCAGGCCTCACGAAGGCGTATGTCGAGGACCGCGGCCAGTCATCCGTGTATCTCACCGCGTCGGCGCGGCGGACGTTCGTCGCGATGGCCGTTGGCATGGCCCTTGTTGCCGGGCTTGCCGGCCTTCAGCTGCAGGTCAAGGATATCCGTCAGGAGGCAGCGGAACAGGCGGCGGCAGCGGCCGCCCTGCAGCCTTGCCACGGTCCGCTGGCCCTGCTCCCCGGCGCCGACTGCACCGATCCGTTCGGACCGTCCGCTGCCCCCGTGATGTCGGATGCCAATGAGTACTGGAAAACGCCTCCTTCATGCGACCGCCCTGACGACGAGCTGAAGGCCGCGGAGACCAGGACGCACCAGCGCTGTGACTTCTCGGGCGGGAAGCCGGAAGCCAAAACTGTGTGGCTGGTGGGCGACTCCCACGCACAGCAGTGGCAGGCGGCGGTCTTCGCGGCGGCCAAGCAACGAGGCTGGATCGTCAGGACGGCACTGCTGGGAGGCTGTCCTGTGGCGGACGTCAAATTCACGGGCTACGCAAACAACGCCGACCAGAACTCCACCCGGACCTGCATGGACTGGGCGAACAGGGTGACCGACGCCGTGGCGGCAGACCGACCCGCGGCGGTTTTCACGTCCATGTTCGCGCGGAGGCAGTCCGTTGACGACGGCTCCGGCCGTCCGGTCTCCGAACAGTTCTCCTCGGGCCTGCAGAAGACCTGGCAGCGGTGGACCGACGCAGGGTCCAAGGTCTATGTCCTGGCCGATCCGCCGCTCAACCAGGCGGTGCGGCAGCCTGACTGTGCCAATCTGCATATCCAGGATCCGGCGTCCTGCGCTGTGGATCGCGCCCTTGCGCAGCCCGAAGACCCGCTCATCACGGCAGCCAAGTCTACGTACAACCGCGACGTCCAGCTGGTGGACCTGACCGATTACTTCTGCGATCCGCGCAAGTGCTACACGGTTGTTGGCGGAGTCAATGTCTACTTCGACGCCAACCACCTCAACCGGGAGTACAGCGAGCTCCTGGCACCGCTGTTGCTGGACAAATTGGCGAAGTGAGCCAAGTGGTGCCGGTCCGCGTGCATGTTTTCCACATGGACGAGGTGCCCGTAGCCTAGCCGGGTCAGCTTTCCTAGGCTTCATTCATGAGCACATTCGAGGGCATTCCCGCAGCAGCAACGGAGTTCTATGCTGAGCTGGAAGAAAACAACAGCCGGGAGTGGTGGCAGACCCACTCAGAGGTGTACCACGAGTCCGTGAAAGAGCCCCTGGCCGCACTGCTCGCCGCTCTTGAGCCCCGCTTTGGACCGGGGAAAATCTTCCGGCCCAACCGGGACATCCGCTTCTCGCAGGATAAATCCCCGTACAAGACGGCCCAGGGCGCCTTCGCCTCTTACCAGGAAGGCGTGGGGTTCTACCTTCAGCTCAGCGCGGACGGCCTGCTGGTCGGCGGCGGCTACCACTCACATTCCCCCGCACAACTGGTCCGCTACCGGAACTCTGTGGACGCAGCAGGCAGCGGCGGACAGCTGCAGCGCATCGTCGCCGCCGTCGCAGCAGCCGGCTTCGGCATTGAAGGCGAAAAGCTAAAGACGGTGCCGCGCGGCTTCCCGAAGGACCACCCGCGCGCCGAGTTACTCAAGCACAAGTCGCTGTCCGCGGGTGTTGCCCTGGGCGAGCCAGACTGGCTCAGGTCGTCGGAAGCGGAACGGGAGATCGCCGCCCGGTGGGAACAGCTCCGGCCTCTAGTGGACTGGGTGGGGCGGCATGCCGCCCCCTGACGGCATCAGGGGGCGGCGGTTCAGCGGAACCCGGGACGGCCCGGGTCCGGGGTCGCGCTAAACCTTGCTCAGCTCGTCGCCGTCCCGGTCGCCGAGCTCGCTTGCAGGGCCGTCCACGGCTGCTTTGGCGCCGGCGAACTTCTCGTTGAGCCGGGAGTGACGCTGGCCATAGGCGAAGTAGATGGCAATGCCCACCACCAGCCAGATGCCGAAGAAGATCCAGGTCTCCACGGCGAGGTTAGTCATCAGGTACAGGCACAGCACCGCTGATACGACAGGAAGCACCTTGCCGAACGGGACCCGGAAGGCTGGCTTCAGGTCGGGGCGCTTCTTGCGAAGCACCAGGATGCCCAGGCTGACCATCACGAACGCGGACAGCGTGCCGATGTTGATCATTTCCTCTAGCAGGTCCACGTTGGTGAGCCCGGCAACCAGGGCAACGGCGGCGCCGCAGATGATCTGCAGGCGGGCCGGCGTCGAACGCTTTTCGCTGGTCTTGGACAAGGAGCGCGGCAGCAGGCCGTCCCGGCTCATGGCCAGCACAACGCGGGCCAGGCCCATAAGCAGCACCATGATCACCGTGGTCAGGCCCACGAGGGAGCCGAAGGCGATCACCTTCGCGGCGTCGGTGTTGCCGACCGCCTCGAAGGCTGTGGTGAGTGTGGGGCTTTCCGCCTCGGCGAGCTGCGTGTAGGAGACCATGCCGGTCAGGGCGAGGGACACGAGGATGTACAGCAGCGTCACCAGTGCCAGGCCGCCGAAGATGCCTCGGGGCAGTGTCTTCTGCGGGTTCTTGACCTCTTCTGCGGAGGTGGCCACCACGTCGAAGCCGATGAAGGCGAAGAACACCAGCGCGGCACCGGCGAAGATGCCCATGGTGCCGTACTGCGCGGGGGCGGCTCCGGTGAGGAAACCGAAGAACGACTGCTTCAGAACGTCAGCCGCGCCGGCGTTGGCCGTCGGCTCAGAGGACGGGACGAAGGGGGTGTAGTTGGACAACTTCAGGTAGCTGAAGCCCACGATGATCACGAACACCACCACGGCGATCTTGATCAGCGTGAAGATGTTGCCCACGCGGGCGGACAGCTTGGTTCCGAGCACCAGCAGCACGGTGAAGACTGCCACGATGAGGAATGCGCCCCAGTACAGGTCAACGCCGCCGAGCGAGATGGCAGCCGGTATTTCGACGCCCATGAGGGCGAAGACCTTGCTGAGATAGATGCCCCAGTACTTGGCGATCACCGCGGCCGCCGTAAAGAGCTCCAGGATGAGGTTCCAGCCGATGATCCAGGCCAGCACTTCGCCCATGGTGGCGTAAGTGAAAACGTAGGCGGAGCCTGCCACCGGGATGGCGGTGGCGAACTCGGCGTAGCACATGATCGCCAGGGCACAGGTGACGGCAGCGACCACGAAGGAGACGGTGACAGCGGGGCCGGCGAAGTTTGCAGCGGCCTTGGCACCCACAGAGAAGATGCCGGCGCCGACGGCAACGGCGACGCCCATGATCATGAGGTCCCAGCTGCTCAGGGAGCGCTTCAGCTTGCGTCCGGGCTCATCGGCGTCGGCTATTGACTGCTCGATAGATTTGGTCCGGAAAAGGTTCATTGGAAGTCCACAGTCCTGATAGGGGATGGAAACAGACCTATCAAGTGTAGTGTCCATCCAGTGGACGGCCATATTTGTCCCGAATAATGAGACGGGTGGCACGCAAAACCACGCCCGGCCCTCCTCCGCGCTGCGGCTGCGCGGTGTGGTGGAGGGCCGGGCGTGGGTCATTGGGAGCGAGCTGGCGGCCCTTGCCGGCCGCCAGCTCTGCTTCTACGGGGCTACAAGCCGGCTCCCGTGGTGAACGTCCAGGACCGCGTGACAAACGGGTTCCCAGCGAGGTCACGTACTGCCGATGTCCCACCGGTAACCGTGACCCGGTACTGCGTGTTGGCCAGCAGTGTTCCGGACGGGTTGATGGTCAGTCCCCGGTTGTTCGGGTTGAAGACCATGGTCGCCGGGAATACCGCACCATTGGACACTCGAGTCAGCCGAACAGTCGTGGAGTTGTATCCGGTGATGTTTTCGCTGAAGAACGCCGTCAGGTTGCCGTTCCGTGCCTGCCCCGTGGCCCCTGCTCCCCGGAAGATCGAGGTCAGCGTTGGAGCTGGCCCGGTCGTAAATGTCCAGGTGGTCGGCGCCACTGAGTTGCCGGCGGCATCACGGATGTTGGAAATCGCTGCCGTATAAGTACGGTCGGGCAGGAGTGTTGCGGACGGATTCAGCGTCGCGGTCCTAGTCGTGCTGTTGTAGGTAACCGCTGCCGCCAGCGGCGTCCCCGTCGTGTTGTTGGTTCCGAGCCGCACGGCGAATGTTGAATTACCCACATTTGCCACTGCTTCACTGAACGTTGCCGTCAGATTGGCCGTCTGGTTGACGGACAGTGCGGCAGGAGCGGGCGTCCTGGCAGTGATCGTCGGGGCCACGAATTCACTCCGCGGGGTGACAAGACCGCTACGGGCCGAAGGTGCTCCCGTGCCTGCCGAGTTGATCGCCGAGACATCGAACGTGTAACCGGTGCCGTTGATCAGGCCGGTGATCACCGTGTTCGTCACATTGCCCACCGTGACTTCGCGGGTCGGGGTGGCACCCGTTCCAACGAAGACGCGGACCCGGAACTGCGTGACCGGCGCGCTGGGTACCGCCGCGGGGGCGGTCCACGTCACGGTAGCCTGGGCATTGCCCGCGGTCACCGTGCCGATCGCCGGAGCGCTGGCAAGGACGGGAGCAGACGGGGTGACTGCGTTGGACAGTGCCGAGAAGGCGCTGGTGCCGATTGCGTTCACTGCCCGTACCTGGAACCGGACAGGCGTTCCGTTGGCCAGACCCGGAACCACCAGGCTGGTAGAACCGGCGTCTGCCGTCTGAAGTGCGCCCACCTGGGTTCCGGCTGCGTTGACCACCCGCACCTCGAAGCTGGTGGCGACGCCGCCTGCTGCCGGGATGAAGTTGACCGTTGCCTGGCCGTTGCCGGCCGTTGCCGCGGCGATGACGGGAGCGGCCGGTGCAACAGTGTCTGCGAACACCAGCCGTTCGACGTTCCGCACGGTGTCGGTACCGTCGGTGCCCACGTTGTCGGTCACCGTGGTGGTGGAACCCGCGGAGCCGAGAACGCCAGTTCCACCCGTGGTGGTGACCGTGTAGTCGGCCTCAGCGCCGGTGAACACTGCCGAGTCGGTGCCGCCGGAGCCCGTGAGGATCTCACGGACCGCCACGATGTTGCCCGGGTTCACCGTTCCCGCGAAGACAGCTTCCTGGAGCGTCGGTCCCGTCAGGTAGCCGTTGGCATCCTTCTGGTACCGGCTGGCCATGGCGCTCTGTCCCAACCCTTCAATGCTGGCGCTGCCGATCTCGCTTGCCGGATCGGCCGCGTTGGTACGGACACTAAGGCGAACACCGAAGTACCGGTCGCCGTCGATAATGTCGTTGGCGCCGCGCCCTTCGATAATGTCGCTGCCGCCGCCGCCGAGGAGGATGTTGCCTTCGCCCCAGACGTTCGTACCGGTGAGGAGCGGGCAGTCCTTGGACGCCGAGGCAGCCACAACATCGGATGTCAGCGTCGGGAAGGTCGTCACCAGGTCGCCAAGTCCGGCGATCCGGTCCACACCGGCCTGATCCAGCACGTCGCATCCAATGAACCCGGCGCCACCAACGGCGCTGGGAACCAAATCGTCACCGCGAAGCTTGTCGTCGAGTTTGCCGCCGGAGAGCGCTTCCACCTCGTTGAACTTGTCGCGGACACCGACCGTCAGGATGTCCAGCGGAGGGATCGGAAGGGCCAGGTCAAGATCCTGTGCCTGTGGGTCGCCCTGACCAATCTCCCAGTCGTAACCGGAGGCTCCGGCGACTTTCTCGATGCCGGGACCACCGACGCCGACGTCGTCGCCGCCCTCCATGTCATAGTCGTCGTCGCCGCCCTGACCGACGAGGATGTCGTGTCCGGGCTTCTGGGAATCGTCCAGGAAGAACAGGTTGCCGCTGTCCCCCTGCATGAGGTCCGGCTGGTCGCCGCCCTCTTCCCAGTCATCGCCACTGTCGCCGAACGCGGCGTCAAGGCTCTGACCAAGCATGACGAAGTCGTCGCCGGCTCCGGCAAAGGTCTCATTGGCGTTGGCTCCGCCGTTCGTGAAGTCCTTGCCATCCCCGCCCATGATGATGTCCAGGCCGGGACCGGCGTCGATCGCGTCATTGCCGGGGCCGCCCTTCGGGACGTCGTCACCGGCGAGGTCGGTGATGATGTCGTCACCGTTACCGCCGAGCGCGACGTCGGCGCCGTCACCACCTTCGATGACGTCATTGCCTTCGCCACCCCAGAAGGTGTCGCTGTCGTTGCCGCCGAAGATACGGTCCACGCCGGCGGTGCCGTTGTAGACGCTTTGTCCGTTGATGCCGGAGGGGTCGACTGTGTTCCTTGCACGGTACTTGATCGTGCCGTCGGGCATGCGGATCAGCAGATCTGGCTCACTGCACTCTGAGTCCGGGTCATCGAGCACGGTGTTGCCGTCGGCCGCAAAGCCAGCGGTGGTGCCTGCCAGCTTCTTCAGTTCGAACTTGCAGTCCGATGTGGCGAACACATCGGCCTTCAGGCTGTGCACGTTGGTGTTGCGCATCATCATTTCGGCGAAGGAGTTGCCTTCCAGCTGCGCCCTCAGGTTCATGCCCGGCGTGCGGGCCAGGTAGTACAGGCGGTCGCCGTTCTGCAGGTCCGTCAGCTGGTTCTCAAACACGTAGTTGAACGTGCTGCCCAGCAGTCCGCCAAACACAACCGTCGTCTCCGCGAGACCGCCGACCCAGAGATCGACGTTGTCGAGGCCGGTTATAGAGCTCGTGCCGTTGTTCACCCAGGCGTCCGTGCTGTTCATGAACGCCGCGGCGTCGGTCGGAGCGACTTCCCCTGTGGCGGGGCTGACGATGAGCCGTGCGGCCTCCCGCTTGCCTGCCAGCGTTGTGGCGCCCGTGATGGACGGGTGCTGGCCGTAGGCTGCGACGAAGTTGACGAGGGACTCCGGGTGCTTGAGATTCTCGCCGAAATCGACCCAGCTGATGTAGGGCTTCAACTGGCCGTCATTCGTTTTGTTGAAGATCTCGCGGCGAAGGACGTTCAGCCGCGGGATTCCTTCAGATCGGGCCCGTGTCATGTTGATCGTGGGAAGGTCCAAGGGCAGGCCCAGGAGGTTGTTGCGGAGCGTGTCGGTCACGAACTCATCCAGTTCGTTGCCGGCCTGGTCCGCCATTCCCATGATGATGCTTCCGGCGGCCTCTTCCGAGGTCAGCGGCCCGGCAGCGCCGCCGTTGGTGTACTCGGGCGGGTTGAGGAAGCCGTCGAGCAGCGAGATATCGTTCTGGCTGCCCTTGGTGTCGTCAGAATCACCGAATGTTCCGTTGAGGCCGGCGCCGTCCTCGTTCCTGCGCGAGATCGTTTCGGTCAGCATGGAGTGGCCGAAGCGGTACACCGCGTGGGCGAATTCAGCCTTGACCGCGGGGTTGAGCTCCGTCTGGGTAAACGCAAACGGCTCGAACGGGTTGATCGCTGGCTGCACCTTGCGGGCGAACTCCTCGAAGACCAGGTGCTGGTACTCCATCTCGGTGATGAACCGCGCAGCCTGGAAGAGCCGCTCACCGTTCCAGCCTGCGGCACCTGCAGCCAGCTTCCACTCTGCCAGGGCCTTGACGCCGCTGGCGGACGTATCGGTCGTCAGGACGTTCTCAATGTCGTCGACGAGCCGGTCGTGCTCCGAGTGGAAGATCTGGTGGATGGCCGTCAGGCCAATGTTCTCGTTGACGCGGCCGTCACCGGCGATGAAGTGCGCGTCCAGCATCTCGTCGTCATAGGTGCCGGGGGCCTGGCTGGCAAAATCGGCCGTGGCCGTAGTATTCGTGTCGGGCGTCGGTGCCACCTTCGGGGTAGCAGGGTTGTGGTCCGTGTCCTGCGGAGACGGGTCCGCGTTGTGGGCGATGTCGGTGAGGAACGGGGTGTCAAAGTAGAGCACGTTGGCCGGAACCGGTACGGTCTCGTCTACCGTTGTCGTCAACGGGTCGTCGAGATGTCCCTCGACCATGCCGGTCTTGGTCACGTACTGCGGCAGTCCGTTGGGCCCGGGGATGAACTTGCCGTAAGGGTCCGCGGCGATCATCGGGACGTTCAGGACGTCCTTGTCTTCGAGCCTGAGGCCAAGCTTGGTCGCGGCCTGGGCCTTGGTCGTGGCCCAGGTGGCCATTCCACCGGCCGTCGGGCCGGTAGGACCGCCGAGCAGCTTGCCGGTGGCGACGGGCTTGCCGTCGGCGTTGTCGACGTACTCCCGCACGAACACCTGGTGGGAAGCGTGCGACGTGTAGGTCTGGCTCTGGTCGACCCACGGTGAGTCCGTGTTATTCGCATCCTGGACATCATCCTCGGTACCCAGGACACCGTCCGTACCGGGCTGGTTCTGGCCGCGGGTCAGCACCATGAAAGCCTGGCTGGCGGGGACCTCATCGCCGGTGTTGGCCTTGCCGTCGGGACCAACGGTGCGGAGCGGGTCGTCAGCCTTGAGCGGAACGAAGACGGTTCCGCCGCTCTTGACTGTCTGGTCGACGCCATGGTCGAAGAACTGACCGAACAGCGTGAACATTGAGTTGTAGGGCGGGGAGAGGCCGACGTCGGTGGTCACGTTCTCGATGAACAGCGTGCTGTGGGACGGCACGCAATCTGCGGGCGCGCCGGCGACGGGCGGAGTGGCCAGGGGATCGGGGTCTGTTGTGCAGGGAACGACGCCGGTGTTGCCCTGCGTCCGGACCGGGTTGCCGGCCGCGGCGACGGCTGCCGGGTTGGTGGAAGTCTGGTCCACGATCAGGTTGCTGATCACGCGAGGCTCGGAGTCCACCACCGTCCCCGACTTTTGAGCGTACGACGAGGCGGCCGGACCGCCGAAGGCCGATGCATCTTCGGCACTCGTGAACTTAGGCGTTGTGAGGCGTGGGAATTTCTGGTCAGCGGCGCCGAACGTCTCCTGGCCCGGCTGCAGGTTGTTGCATGACCCGTCGACGGTCCGCAGGCCCGCCGAGATCAGGGGACTGGGGATCTGATCGGGCCCCGTGCCGATGAGGGTGTCACACGGGTGTTCGGGTGAATACGTTGCTGCGTGGCGCTCAGAGATCTTTATCTGCTTCAGAATGAATGCTAGGTCCGAGGCTGTGATCGTAAAGCCTTCCCCCACCGGTGCCTGAACCGCGTTGGCCGCGACCACTGGCAGCCCCATCGCTGCCGGCATCGCCAAGGTGGTGGCTGCCGCTATCATGCGGAAGGACATGGACTGTTTGCTGCGCTTCTTGCGTCGTTGACGCCGGTTTGATGGTGGATCGGTGGGAACTGCAGATCGGCTTTGATCTGCACTCCCGTCTGACTTCCAGGCTGAATGGTTCATGGCACACCTGCCGCTAGGAGGAATGTAACGGTGCCATCGTCCGTGGGCGTGCCCGTGAAAACCTTGGGGGTGCGGCTGGTCGGCCCGCTGAGCCACCCAAATTGGGGGTTCCCAATCGCGGTTAATACGTACAACGCCCGCACGAAGCCCCTTATTTGGGGTCCCCGTCCGGGCGTAACATTATGGAGTTTTGCTGGGCATGCCGGTCTTCACCGGCCAGCCCATGAGCGTGGAGCGGATCAAGAAGCGTTTGCCTTGCGGCGACTCAACGGAAACCCGCTCCCCCGGCCCTCCACCACGTCCACCGTCAGGTGGGTGTGGCTCCAGTAGCCGAACTGTTCCCGGGACATCCAGAACTCCAGCGGCTGCCCGCCGTCGTTAATGCCCCGGGAGCCGCCGCCGTTAGCGGAACCGGACCGTCCGCCGTCGTCCGCGGTAGGGGCCTTCCGGTTGGAGTTTTGCGGGGATCGAGTGCCGTCAGCCGCGGGAAATCTCGATCATATCCTCGCGCGGCACCACTTTGATGCGTTCACGCACGACGCCGTCGAACGCGGCGGATTCCGTCCACGATGCGCCGAGGGCTGCCTCGTGGGCGTTCAGCTTGTTCCAGCCCTCCCACGTGGTGTATTCGATGCCGCGCTCCTCGAGCAGGTCGATGATGGCCTCCGGGTCAGGATTCTGGGCCGGCGGCAGGGTGAGCCGGTCCTCGAGGAGGCAACCGATGGTCTCCAGGGCGTCGCCCTTCGTGTGCCCGATCAGGCCAACGGGGCCGCGCTTGATCCACCCGGTGGTGTAGATGCCGGGGACGGGGTTCCCGTCGGCGTCGAGGACCCGGCCACCGTCATTGGGAATGACCCCGCGCTTGGCGTCGTATTCCAGCTCGTCCAGCGCGGAGCCGTGGTAGCCGATGGCACGGTAGACGGCCTGCACCGGGTAGTCGATGAACTCCCCCGTGCCTTTGACGTTGCCGGTGCCGTCCAACTGCATGCGCTCGAACTTGATGCCGGCAACCTTGCCGGACCCGCCGTCGTCGCCATCGCTCCCGTATATCTTGACCGGGCTGTGCAGGAAGTGCAGGTGCAGGCGGCGCGACGACGGCTGTTCAGCCTCGGCGTGCTCCTCGACGAGCCAGTTGGTCATGGTGTTCACCATGGTCTTGGTCTGATTGTTGCTCCGGATCGCGTCGTCGGAAGCCTCGTCGAATTCGAAGTCCTCCGGGTACAGCACAATGTCGACGTCGCGAGCATGGCTGAGTTCGCGCAGCTCCAGCGGGGTGAACTTCACCTGGGCGGGGCCACGGCGGCCGAAGACATGGACGTCCGTGACCGGCGAGTTCTTCAGGCCCTGGTAGACGTTGTCCGGGATCTCTGTGACGAGGAGCTCGTCGGCGTGCTTCACGAGCATCCGGGCCACGTCCAGGGCCACGTTGCCGTTGCCGATGACCGCGATTTCCTTGGCGTCCAGCGGCCATTCGCGGGGAACGTCCGGGTGGCCGTCGTACCAGGACACGAAGTCGGCGGCTCCAAAGGAGCCCTCGAGGTCGATGCCGGGGATGTCCATATCGGCGTCCTTGATGGCACCGGTCGAGAAGATGACGGCGTCGTAGAAGGCACGGAAGTCGTGCAGCGTGAGGTCCCGGCCATAGGTGACGTTGCCCAGGAACCTGATATCTCCGCGGTCCAGGACCTTATGCAGGGCGTTGACGATGCCCTTGATGCGGGGGTGGTCCGGGGCCACACCGTAGCGGATCAGGCCGTACGGTGCCGGGTAGGCCTCGAAGAGGTCGATGCTGACCTCGAAGTCGCCGTCCTTGACCTCGTTGGACTTGGTCAGGATGTCCGCGGCATAGACGCCTGCAGGTCCTGCGCCGACGATCGCGACGCGGAGCGGGCGCTTGGCCGCGGATTCAGCTGTGTTGGACACCGTAAGCCCTTCCGGAACGGGAGACCGCGCCCCACCGGCGCGCAGTTTTCAATTCTAATTGTCCGCCCGGCCGGGCGTCCCACCCGTGACGGCGCACGGCGGTGCGTGACGGCTGGCGGCCCCGGTAACACGCCACACCACGCCGGCCCCGCCCCTCAGCCGCTCTTGCGCAGGGCTACCACGTCGCCCTCGCGGTACAGCAGTGCCCGCAGCTCCGACTCCGCCGAGTCCAGGCGCTTGGGGTCTATGGTCTCCCCGGCTGCGAAGTGGTCCAGCAACCGGGGGTCAACGTAGCTCTTGCGGGCGATCGACGGTGTATTGCCCAGCACTGCTGCCGCCTCCATCATGGCGACGCTGATGGCACGCTTCCGCTTTGCGTCGGTTTTCTGCGGCCCGCTCCGGGCCAGGCTGACGGCGGCCGCGACGGTGCCGCGCAGGGTCCGGAAGTCCTTCGCGGTGAAGTCGTCGCCCGTGCGTTCCTTGACGTAGCCGTTGATGTCGGCGCTGGTTACCGGGTGCCACGACCTGCCGTTCTTGTAAGCCAGCAGCCGCGCGTTGCTGCCGCGCCGCTTGAGGGCCTGGGCCAGAGGCGCGAGGTCCGGGTCATCGATGCGGGACTCCCAGGTTTTGCCGCTCTTGGCCGGGAAGCTGAGCTGCAGGCATTCCTTGCGGACACGGACGTGGGCACAGAGCAGGGTGGCGAGCCCGTGGCTGCCGTTTTCGTTCGTGTACCGCTCTGACCCCACCCGCAGGGAGCCGCTGTCCAGCAGCCTGAAGGCCGCGGCCAAAACGCGCTCGCGGGTGACGCCGTCGGACCGCAGATCCATGGTGACCAGCCGGCGGGCGGTGGGCAGCGACTCGGCGAGCTGGAGCGCGCGGTTAAATTTCACGCGGTCCTTCCGTTCGCGCCACTCCGGATGGTAGATGTACTGCCGGCGGCCCACCGCATCCAGCCCCGTGGCCTGGATATGCCCGTTCTCGAAGGGCGCTATCCACACGTCGGTCCAGGCGGGCGGAATGCCGATGCTTTCCAGCCGGTCCCGGACCGGACCTGGCGGCAGCGTGGAGCCGTCCAGGTCCCTGTAACTGAACCCGGCGCCCGCTCGCACCCTCCGGTAACCGTGACCGGAGGCGTTACTGTGTCGGAGCCTCATCGGGCCGGCGCCCGGCGGTGAGTCGTACTCATAATGGCAAGCCTACTGACTAATTCGTTTCAACAGGCAGCTTTTGGCTCGGGCCAGACGGAATACCGCTCCTTAAGATGGTGTTATGGGTCTTGTGCCTAACCCCGACGGATCTGTCTCCTCCGCTGTCCCGACTGCCCCAACACCTGGCGCCGCGCCCTCGGGCGTGACCGGCTCCGGCATACCCGCTGGCGCCCCGCAGGCCGGCAAGCCTGGGGCACCCAAGGCGGTGGACAAGGAGACGACGGCGGGAATCCTGTTCGGCATCGGCGCTTACGGCCTGTGGGGGCTGCTTCCGCTGTACTTCTTCGTTCTGCAGCCCGCCGGTGCCGTGGAAATCGTGGCCAACCGGGTGGTCTGGTCCCTGATCTTCTGTGCCCTCCTGATCACGGTGACAAGGGCGTGGCGCGTCCTGGGCGATGCCCTGCGGAACCGCGCCATCCTCGGAACCTTGGCGCTGGCCGCCGGCCTCATCGCAGTGAACTGGCTGACGTACACCTACGGCGTCACCACCGGGCAGGCGGTCGAGGCCTCACTTGGCTACTTCATCAACCCGCTCGTGTCCGTCCTCCTCGGCGTGTTCGTCCTCAAGGAAACGCTCCGGCCGCTGCAGTGGGCCGCCGTCGTAATCGGTTTCATCGCCGTCGGGGTGCTCACGGTGTCCTACGGGAAACTGCCGTGGATCGCCCTGACCCTGGCCGTCAGCTTCGGCCTGTACGGCTTCGTGAAGAAGCGGGTGGGGCCGCGTGCCGACGCCATCACCAGCCTTACCGTGGAGACCATCGTCCTCACGCCCCTGGCCGCGGCCACGATGATTTTCCTCGCGGCCAGCGGCACTGCCTCGCTGACAACCCACGGACCCGGGCACTTCTGGCTGCTCCTGGCGTCCGGCGTCATCACGGCCGTGCCGCTGGTGTTCTTCGGCGCCTCCGCCCGCCGGCTGCCCATGACCACCATCGGGCTGCTGCAGTACTTTGCACCCGTGCTGCAGTTCATCGTTGCACTGGTGGTGTTCCGGGAAGCAATGACGCTGGAACGGTGGATCGGCTTCGGCGTCGTGTGGCTCGCCCTGCTGATGCTCACAGTGGACATGCTGGCCGCGACGCGTAAAAGCTCAGCGGCCAAGCGGCTCGCCCGCAGGGAAGCGCGAACGGACACTTAGGCCCCCGCCGCGGGGCCACAACTGTCCGTTCGCACCGGAGAAGGGGGCCACAACTGTCCGTTCGCGCTCAGAAGGGCAGGACCGATCAGGGGGCCGAGTCCTCGCGGTCGTAGTCGCGCGGCACAACCACCATGGGAACCGGCAGCGCGCGCAGCACCTTGTTGGCCGTGCTGCCCAGGAACATGCGGTTCCTCTCTGCCAGGCGCGAGGAGCCCACAATGAGGATCTCGCCGTCGTCCCATTCGAGTCCGTCGATGGCTTCCTCGATGGTGCGGCCATGGGCCACCGCGACGCCGACCTCGTGACCGGCGGGTACCTTCCCCGATGCGGCCGTCAGGACGGTGTTCGCGTGGATGTGCGCGGCATTGATGGCCTCCCCGGCGTCACCGGCGGCGTCGAGTTCCACCAGCGACACCAGCCGCAGCGGCACGCCCCGCCGCTTGGCCGCCCTGATCGCAGTCTCGATGGCAGCCTCGGCGCCGGCCCTCTGCCCCACGGCCAGCGTCAGGCGGGTGACAGGTGCTGTCCGCTGGTAGCCGCGCGGCGCGAGTGCCACCGGAACCGGTGAGGCGTGCAGCAGCGCGTTGGCCACGGACCCCACGGTGTAGCGCTTGAACAGGCCGGCGCTGGCGGCGCCCACGGCGATGAGTCCCGCCTCGAAGTCCACCGCCGCATCGATGAGCCCCCCGGCGAAGGAATCGGCCTCCCGCACATGGAATTTCGCGGGCAACCCCTGCGGAACGAGGGCCAGGCCCTCCCGTTCTGCCGTCAGCACTTCCTGCTCCGCGGCGCTGACCCGGCTGCCCTCCGGGTTTAGGGCCACGTACGGCGTGCCCGGCTTCACCACATAGACCAGATCCAGTTCGGCGGCCTGGGCAAGTGCCAGTGACGTGGCCAGGGCGACGGCGTCCGCCCCCCGCTCAGTGGGTGTGTAACCGACTACGTATCGCATGCTAGAGCCCTCTTTGGGTAGTGCAGACCGGCGCCCGGATCGCGGCGGCACTCACCGGCCTGCGGCGTGAAGTGCAGTGGTGAGGATGACTCTACCGCGGCGCTCGCGCCGGTGGGCGGGAACGCAACGGGAGTACGACGACGGCGAGAACGACGGCGGGCCGGGCACCTTTTGGTACCCGGCCCACCGTCGTCGTACGGCCCCAGCGCGAACGGACAGTTAGGGCCCCGTTTGGGTCCCGGCGAGGGGCCTCAACTGTACGTTCGCGCTAAAAGCACCAGAAATGGAACTACGCGTTGGCTTTGATGGCCGCGGCGAGTACTTCCAGGCCGTCCAGCAGCAGTTCGTCGCTGATCACCAGCGGCGGCAGCAGGCGGATGACGTTGCCGTAGGTTCCGCAGGTCAGGATGATGACGCCTTCCTTGAGGCAGGCGGCAGCAACGGCCTTGGTGAGCTCAGGGTTGGGTTCCTTCGAACCGGCCTGGACCAGCTCGATCGCGAGCATCGCACCGCGGCCACGGATGTCGCCGATCACCGAAACCTCAGTTGCGAGTTCGCGCAGCTTGCCGAAGGACAGTTCCTCGATGTGCTTGGCGCGGGCATTGAGGTCGTACTCCTGCATGGAGCCGATGGAGGCCAGTGCGGCGGCGCAGGCCACCGGGTTTCCGCCGTAGGTGCCGCCGAGGCCGCCCGGGTGGACGGCGTCGAGCAGGTCGGCGCGGCCGGTGATGGCGGACAATGGCATGCCGCCGGCGATGCCCTTGGCCATGGTGATGATGTCCGGAACGATGCCCTCGTGGTCCACTGCGAACCATTCGCCGGTGCGGCAGAAGCCGGACTGAACCTCATCCGCGATGAACACAATGCCCTTTTCCTTGGCCCAGGCGGACAGCGCCGGCAGGAAGCCTTCGGCCGGGACAATGAACCCGCCCTCGCCCTGGATTGGTTCGATGATGATCGCGGCCACCTGGTCGCCGCCGATCTGCTTTTCAATCATGGTGATGGCGCGCTTGGCGGCCTCGGCACCGGTGATCTCCGGGTTTTCTTCACGGAACGGGTAGCTCATGGGCATGCGGTAGACCTCGGGCGCGAACGGGCCGAAGTTGGTCTTGTACGGCATGGCCTTGGCGGTCAGCGCCATGGTCAGGTTGGTGCGGCCGTGGTAGGCGTGGTCAAAGGCGACGACGGCGTCCCGGCCGGTGGCCAGGCGGGCCACCTTGATGGCGTTTTCCACGGCTTCGGCGCCGGAGTTGAACAGGACGGTGCGCTTCTCGTGGCTGCCCGGGGTGAGCTTGTTCAGCTGCTCGGCGACCGCGACGTAGCCCTCGTAGGGGGTGACCATGAAGCAGGTGTGGGTGAAGTGCTCCACGGCCTCCTTGACGGCACCGACGACGGCGGGATCGGACGCGCCGACGCTGGTCACCGCGATGCCCGAGCCGAGGTCGATGAAGGAGTTGCCGTCGACGTCATGGATGATGCCGCCGTCGGCGTCTGCGACGTAAACGGGAACGCTGGAGGCGACGCCGGCGGCGACCACTGCCTTGCGGCGTTCGGTCAGGGCCACGGACTTGGGGCCCGGGAAGTCGGCCTGGACGCGGCGCTTCTGCTCGAGGCGGTAGGTGATTTCGTTGGCGGTGGTGGTCATGGGGTTTCTTTCTTTACTGAAATGGGGGTTTCGGCGAGCTCAACCAACGGGCTGGTCAGGCGTCAAGGGCGGACATGACGTGCTTGATGCGCGTGTAGTCCTCGACGCCGTACATGGAGAGGTCCTTGCCGTAGCCGGACTGTTTGAAGCCGCCGTGGGGCATTTCGGCGGTGAGCAGAATGTGGGTGTTGATCCAGACCGCACCGAAGTCAAGATCGCGACTGAGCCGCATGGCCGTGCCGTGGTCGCTGGTCCAGACGCTGGAGGCCAGGGCGTACTCGACGTCGTTGGCCAGGTCCACGGCTTCCTGTTCCGTGCTGAACTTCTGCACGGTGATGACCGGGCCGAACGTTTCCTTCTGCACGATGTCGTCCGTCTGCTTGGCACCGGTAATGATGGTGGGCTCGAAGAAGAACCCCTTCTCGCCGGCGCGGTGGCCGCCGGTTTCGATCCGGCAGTGCACCGGCAGCGAGTCCACCACAGAACTGACCGCCTTGAAGTGGTTGACGTTGTTCAGCGGACCGAAGTAGTTGTCCTCGTCGTTCTGGGAGCCGGTGTGCAGGGTCTTGGTGTGCTCCACCATGGCCGCCACGACGTCGTCGTGCACCGAATCCTCCACCAGCACCCGGGTGATGGCGGTGCAGTCCTGGCCGGCGTTGAAGAACGCGAACTCGGCGATGGCCGCGGCGCTCTTCTTGATGTCGGCGTCCTTGAAGACGATGGCCGGGGCCTTGCCGCCGAGTTCCAGGTGGGCGCGCTTGAGGCCCTTCGCGGCGCCCGCGGCGACGGCGATGCCCGCGCGGACGGACCCGGTGATGGACACCAGGCCCGGGACCTTGTGCTCCACCATCAGCGCGCCGGTTTCGCCGGTGCCGAGGATGACGTTCAGGACGCCGGCCGGCAGGATGTCCCCGGCAAGGCGCGCCAGCACCAGGGTGGACTCGGGCGTCGTGTCGGAGGGCTTCAGGACCACGGTGTTGCCCGCTGCGAGCGCGGGGCCGATCTTCCAGATGGCCATCAGGAACGGGTAGTTCCAAGGCGCCACCTGGGCCACGACACCGATCGGCTCGCGGCGGACGAAGGAGGTGTGGCCCTCAAAGTACTCGCCTGCGGACTTGCCTTCGAGGATGCGGGCGGCACCGGCGAAGAAGCGCAACTGGTCGGCGCCGGCCGCCACTTCCTCGGACGCGATCAGGGAACGGACCTGCCCGGTGTTGCGGTGCTGGGCATCGACGAGTTCGTCGCTGTTGGCCTCGATGGCGTCGGCGAGCTTGAGCAGCATGAGCTGCCGCTGCCCGGGGGTCACGTGCTTCCAGGTCTTGAAGGCGTCTTTGGCGGCGCTCATGGCGGCGTCGACGTCCGCCTCCACGGATACGGGCGACTTGGCCACGACGTCACCGGTCACGGGGTTCACGATGTCCAGCAGGCCAGTGCCGGCAGGCGTGACAAACTCGCCGTTGATGAAGTTCTGCAAGGTTTGAACCACGGTGTACAACCTCTTTCGTCCTGAATAGTGTGATGCGGCTGACTCGAGCCTATTCCAGCCCGCGACCGCGGGGAATAGCCACCTGCACACCCTCGAACCGGTGCTTTAGTGCGATCGGCCAGCCTCCCGCTACCCTTGATCCATGGCAATTTCCCTCGCGGCGCTGCTGGCCGTGCAGTCTCTAGGGCTCAAGAAATCCAGCCTCGCGGAGACCACTTCGCACCAGGACATCCGCTGGGTGGCGGTCACCGAACTGGAGGACCCGCAGCGCTTCCTCAACGGCGGCGAACTGGTGCTGACCACCGGACTGCGGATGAAAAGTGCGCCCGAACAGCGCCGCTTTGTCCGCCAGGTCCAGCGCGCCGGCGCCGTGGGGATCGGGTTCGGCGTGGGACTCTCGCACGACGCCGTTCCCCCGGCTTTGGTCGCGGAAGCCAACCGCTGGGGGCTACCGGTGGTCGAAGTGCCCTACGGCACTCCGTTCATCGCGATCAGCAAGCTCGTGGCCGACGCACAGTCCGCGGACCACTACTCCAAGCTTGAGCGTCTCATTGCCGGGCACCAGATCCTGGCCCGCGCACTGCTGACGGGCGGCGGCCTGGCCGAACTCCTGCGGCACCTGGGCGGCATGCTCCGCACCGAGATCGCGCTCACACAGTTCACCGCCCAGCTGTACAACAGCGGCAGCCAGCCGCCATCCGCGGACTCCTGGACCACGTACCCCATCCCCACCGGGCGCCGCGATGCCTGCACGCTCTGGGTGAAGCAGCCGTTCGAGGATTCCGGCATCATCGGCTACGCGCAGAACCTCATCAGCGTGGAGCTCAACAACATGGTCAAGCAGCGCCAGGCCGAGAGGGCTCTCTGCGGGCAGGTGCTCGAGGACGTGATCCACGGGACCCTGGACCCCAGCGAGGCACAGCGCCGGCTCGCCGGGACGGGTATCAACAGCACGCGCAAGAATGTGGTGATTCTGGCCGGCTCCGAGGCGCACCACAAGCAGCTGGTCAGTTCCTCACTGCCGCAGGCGCTGGAGAACGCGGTGACCGCCGTCGTCGGAAAGGATCTGGTCACCGTGGTGCCCGACGACGGGCGCGGCGCCACAGTCATGGCCAGGAGCCTCAGCGACCACCTCGCCGAGGCCGGGATCCACGCCACCATCGGCATTGGTGGTGCGTACACCAAGCCGAACGGCCTGCGCTGGAGCTACTTCGAGGCGCGCGATGCAGCCAGCCACGGGCTGCCGGTGAATGAACCCGAGCGGCTCAGCCTGACCTCCCTGCTCCTGGCGAGCGAGGACGTGCCGCTTGCGGACATGGCCAACGAGTCACTGGACCCGCTCCGGAGCTTCGATGCAGCCCATGGCGCCGAGCTGATGGCCACGCTGGAGAGCTACCTGAACAGCAATGGCTCCGTTGCCGCCGTCGCCGAGGCCCTCACCCTCCACCGCAACACGGTCCGCTACCGGCTGGCGCAGATCACCGAGCTCACCGGGTACGACCCCTCCGTCACTGCGGACCGGGTGCAGCTGTGGCTGGCCCTGGCGGTCGCCCGGCTCGGGGCGCGGCACGCCGGCTGAGCAAACACTGCGCGGCACGCAGGCTGAGCCTGCATGCCGCCTGTCCTAGGGATCCGCCCTTCAAGCGGATCCGCGGGCAAAGGCATCCAGCCGGGCTGCGAGTCCAGCCGGGTTGCTCAGGGCGACCAGGTGCCCGCCCGGGATTTCGTCAATCCCCAGGCCAAGCCGGCTCCGGACCACGCGGCGTTGAAAGTCCACGGGGAAAAAGCGGTCATCGTGGCCGATCAGGACCCTGGTGGGCACGTCGGGCCAGCGGTCGATCTCGCAGGGCTGCCCGAAGGGCGTGTCGGATGGACCACGTTGCTCGCTGGCGCCTGCGGCGATTACTTCGGCGGGAACGTCGTGCAGGAAGTGCACGCGTTCATCGAAATCGCCGCCGCGTCCGTTCAGCCTGTCATTGAGCTCGCGTGCCTGTGGCTGGCCGGTGGCCTCCCACCACTCGCCGGGTGTCTCGCCCGGGAGCGGGACCATCGGATTAAGCAGGACGATCAGCTCCACCGGCACGCGCCCTGCGACAACCGGGACCGTGAAGGCGCCCATCGACTGGCCCACGAGAACCACATCGCGCTGATCACCGATAGCCGCGACGACGGTGTCGGCGTAGTCGCGCAGGCCCAGACGGGGGTCGTCCTCGCGGATGTCGACCGCAATGGCCCGGTGCCCCAGCCGTTCCAGCACCGGAACCAACCGGTGCCAATACCAGCCCACTCCCCCGGCACCCGGGACAAGAACGAAAGTGCTCACGCGTCCTCCTGCCATGTCATGCCTCCACGACGACCGTCCCCGCCGCTCCGTCCACGGTGACGGTGTCACCGGTCCTGATCCGTATGGTCGCGTCGGGGACTCCGACGACGGCGGGAATCCCGTATTCGCGGGCCACCACCGCTCCGTGGGAGATGGGTCCGCCCATTTCCATGACCAGTGCCCCGGCGGTCATGAACAGAGGCGTCCATCCAGGGTCCGTCGACGGCGCAACGAGGATTTCGCCTGGCTCCAGCTGGGCGCCGGCCGGGTCTAGGATGACCCGTGCCTTGCCTGTGACGGTACCGACGGAGGCCGCCGTCCCCACCAGTGTTCCGGGCTGCAGCTGCCCGGCCGCGGACGACGCCGCACGGGTCCGTCCGGCCATGGCTGCTTCGACGTCGGTGCCATCGGAAAGCAGCAGCCGGGGGATGCGCCGGCGCCGCATTTCGCGTTGGTAGCTCTGGCGGCGTTCGGCGACGGGTCCGCGAAGGTCGGCGCCGTGCAGACCCACGCGGGCTTCCGTGAGGTCCAGGAAGAATACGTCGTCCGGTACCTGGATCCGGCCCGCGTCCGCGAGTTCCTCACCCACCTGCCGGAGCTGGCGGCGGAGGACGGCGAACGCCACAATGAGCCGGAACTTGGGGTACTCGCGCATGCCGGCGGTTTCCCGTGCGCGCCGCAGGCTGTGGGCAACTATCCTGCCGAACAGCCTGCCCCTGGACCGGGCAGCGCGTGCGGCCAGCTCGGCCGCCTTGGCTTCGGCGTTTTCTGCGGCCCGCCGGAATAGCCGGTCCGGTGCGTACGCCGGGTCGGCCAGCTTCAGGTAGTTGGCCAAGGCGTTGATAATGTGGGCGGGGTCCTCACCCCAGCGGGGAACGCCGAGGTCAATTTCGGCCACGGCGCGGTGTCCGTATCTGGCGAGGAAGCCACGCAGGGCGCTCTGGCAGGCGGCAGGCAACGATCCGTCCGCGTAGCGGCCGGCCAGTATCTGGGGCTCTTCCCCGGTCAGTGCGCGGACCGACTCCGGGTCCTCCCGGATTGAGGTGGCGGTCCGCCAGAGCTCCAGATCCATCTCTGTGGTCACATTGTGCGGCAAGCCGCGCAGTACGCCCTGCAGCTCGCCGGCCTGCGCAAGCCGGCCCAGCAGCAGCCGGGCCAGACCCAGCCAGACATACCCGGCGGCCGCAGGCGGCAGTACCCGCATCACGGCGGGCGTGATCTCTTTGGTAAGGATGCGTTCCACGAAATCCAGCCGCCGGGCGCCAGAGGCCGGCTCCGGCAACACCAGCATCCGGTCCAACTCATGGTCCGCTTCCCTGACCCGCTCCAGCGCGGCGGCGGGGTTGACCATGGCGCGCAGGACCTGCGCCACCAGGCCAAAGGGCGGCGAGGCCCGGAGCCCCGATTTCAGCGACGCCAACTTGGATGCCCTGGTGAGGGCGAAGCGGGGGTCGGCCTCCAGATAGGCCAGCACATCCACAGACCTGGCATCGGCCACTTTCATGGCTCTCAGCAGGCCGCGCCTTCCGCCTTTGCTCCGCAGCAGGGACGTGACATCCACAAACATGCGCATCCCGATCTGAGCGGATCGGTAAGCCGCCGGTCCGTTGCCTGCTGACCGGGAACTGTCGCTCATAAGGGTGAAGGATGCCAGACCCAAGGGGGTCAGCGGCCGGGTCAGCCCCTGCAGCAGGCTGGCGCACAGGTAGGCGCGGGCGCCGCCGTCGTGGTTGTCAGGCTCGGGCAGGGGAAACAGCGTAGTTATCGGACGGGATTGCACCACCCGGATCCCGCCGTCCGCCGCGATGGCCCACTCCAGATCCTGCGGCTCGCCGTAGAGTTCTTCTGCAAGCGTCCCGATACTGGCCAGCGAGCGGACCTGCTCATCCGTCAGGCACGCCTGCCCTCCACCGTCCTGCCGGCGCAACAGCCGTGTCCCGCCGCCCAGAGCGGGCCGGATGTCGGTGCGTTTGTCACCCAGGCTCCGCTGGAGGATCTCTCCGGTGGCCGCGTCAACCCTGAACTGGTCCGGGTTCACAGCCCCGCTGACCAGCGCCTCGCCGAGTCCGGGCGCTGCGTCGATTACCGTTTCCCTCCTCCGGCCGGTCAGCGGGTTTGCCGTGAACATCACGCCGGCCACGTCGGCGTCGACCATTTCCTGAACAACGACGGCGATACTGATCGAGTGCTGACCGATCCCGTGGTCTGCCCGGTAGGCCACCGCCCGGTCGGTCCAGAGGGAGGCCCAGCAGCTGCGAACTGCGTCCAACAGCTGGTCGGGGCTTACAACGTTGAGGTAAGTCTCCAACTGGCCGGCAAAGCTGGCTTCGGGAAGATCCTCCGCGGTGGCGGAGGAGCGCACGGCCACCGGGAGGTCCTCGCCCAGGCCGGCGTACGCGGCAAGGATGGCTTCGATAATGTCCTCGGGCATGGGAGTCGACGCCAGCCTGCCGCGTGTCTGCTCCGCCGGCTCGGAGGGTTGCAATCCTGCCGCGGCCGCCACCCGCCCATAGGCCGCCGTGGTGACGCAGAAGCCCTGCGGGACCGGCATTCCGGCGGCCATAAGGACACCGAGGTTGGCAGCCTTGCCGCCCACCTCAGGCACCATGTCCGCGTCCACGCGGGCCAGGCTGATGACAGTCCCCACCGGGCGTGGTGCGCGCCGCTCTGCCTGCTCAGCCACCGGCCGCCGCTATTCCACTCCGCGCCGGACCAGCTTCCGCGACTTCCGGTGCGCCTTGCGGTACTTGGCTTGGGCTTTGGCGGTGTTCTTTTGCTCCCGCTTCAGCAGCGAGCCGTAGGCGGCAGCCACCGGTTCCGGCAGGTCCGGGCCGCTGGCGAGCTTACCCAGGAAGATCCGCGCCATCACACTGTCGTGGTGGTCGCCGAGGATCTTCTGCTGCTTGTGCGCGGCCTTGGCGAGCCTCGTGGCACGCTTGCCGAAGACGGGACCGACGGTCTCGGCGGCGTGCCGCAGCCGTTTGGCGTCCTTCCGCACCTGATGCAGCGCCGTTTCGTGCCCGGTAGCGTCTTTGAGCTCCATGCCGGGCCTTTCGCCGGCACCGTCCTTGGCCCGCAGAACCGCCTTATGGGCACGGCGCAGCCGTTTGACGGGCTTGCCCACCAGCTTGCGGGCGGCCTTGCGTGCGGGCGCCGAAGCTGCCGGCCGGACCGGCGGGTGATCACGGAAATATTCGAGGTCGTCGAGGAGGCGGAAGTAGCGGTCAGTCAGGAGCACCTCCTGCGTCTTGCGGTAACCGGCGTCCAGCCTTGTGCCCAGCTCCCGCTCGATCCGCCGCTTCACGTCGTCGGCCGCCTCCCCCGGCGGAAGCTTGCCGGTATGCGTCCGCAGCCGCTCCAGCATGACTTCGGCGTCGCGGGGCGTACCGAGGATCCGGCCCAGCCACTTGAGCTCGTCGCGCAGCCTGCCCACGGCGCCCCGGCCGTAGAGCTTCCGGTAAACCGCCAGGGCAGACCGCACGCGGCGAGTGGCTGAACGCATCGCATGGACCGCATCCGGCTCCTCCAGCCGCACCCGCGCGTCATTGGCCAGGATTTCGCTGATCTGCCCGTCCAGGTAGGCGCTGACGACGGCGGACGCCGGCCACTTCTTGCCCGGTTTCCTGCCGCCGGGCTGCTTTACGCCGCCTTCAGTTGCTGCCGTGCCATCAGTTTCGGCCGGGCCCGGAGCTTTCGGCGCCGCCTCGCCGAGTGCGCGCCGAAGCTTGGACTCGTGCGCCGACGGCCGGGCACCTGCGGCGGACAAGACTTCCGCGGCCGCTGCGAACACCTCCGGCTGGCCGTGAACCAGCTCGAGTTCCCATTCGCGCCACTGCTGCTCCCGGCCGGCGGACTCACCTGCCGGTTTCTGGCCGGCGCCCTGAAGAAGCTCGGCGTCCACGGTGTCATCGGCAAAGTCGGCGAGGTGCATGCCGTCGTCCCCGTACAGGGCGTGGGTGGTGCGCCGCGTGTTCAGGCGGGCCACGGGCACGGGATCCGATCCGCGGAGGTAGGCGTGCAGGTGGGCCAGCAGTTTCCCGGGAACGACGTCGGCCTGGCCCAGCGGCGCGTGGATCTCCCGGCGGGCTCCCGGCGCCTCTTCCGATGCGGGCCCGGCGCCCGCCGCGGGCTCCGGTGGCAGCTTCACATGCCAGCCGGCATCGGCTCCGCCTCTCCTGCGCCGCAGCGTGATGCGGCGGGAGGCGAGAACCAGATCCTCCGTGTCGAAGTAGACGGCTTCCAGTTCAGTATCGTGCGGCTCACCCACGCGGCCCACACCGGGGATTGCGGCGAGGTCGGGCAGTGCCGCATCGGAGCCGACGTCGTACTTTTTCTCCGTTTCAAGGCCTTCGGCGGTCATGGCCGGACGGCGTCCTCTCCCCTTGACTGGTCCCTGCGCGTGACGCGCCTGCTGGCCCGAGTCTATGCCCGGGCCGGAAGAGCCCGCGAGAGTTTCCCCACAAAACTCTAGACATCAAACGTCTTACGTCTAACGTTAAGGGATGGCGACCACTTCCTCAGCACCTCCCACCACGGCCACGTACCTGACCAAGCCGCGCACCGCCGTCGTGGCCGCCGTTATTGCCCTGGTCCTCATCGGCCTGAACCTGAGGGCCGGCATCACCGGCGCCTCGGCGCTGCTGCACGATTTGCAGCAGGTGCTGGGCTACGGGCCGCTGGTCGCCTCGCTCATCCCCTCTATTCCCACGCTGTGCTTCGCCCTGGCCGGTGCCGCGACGTCATGGCTGACCGGGAAGCTCGGCGTCGAGAAGGCCATTCTGCTTTCTCTCGGCATGCTGGCAGGCGGGCTGCTGCTCCGGGGTATTCCCACCACCGGAATGCTGGTGGTGGGCACGGTGATTGGGATGTCTGGCCTTGCTGTCTGCAACGTGTCCATGCCGTCCTTCATCCGGGAGCACTTTGCCGCGCGGACTTCGCTCATGACGGCCGTCTACACGGTAACCATGACCAGCGGCGCCACCGTCATGGCTGTAGTCGTGGTTCCGCTGTCGCAGCTGCTGGGGTCGCCGTCGGCCGGGCTGGGCACCATCGGGATCCTCGCCCTGTCCGCGTTCCTGGGCTTCCTGCCCGTGACGCTGCACGCCCACCGCAACACTGCCCGGAAAACAGCCGGACACATCTCCCCGTGGCCGTTGCTGCGCACCAAGACCGGGCGGCTGCTCACCGGCATCTTCACCCTGCAGGCGCTGCTGGCCTACGCGCTGCTCAGCTGGTTCCCGTACATGCTCACCACCATGGGTCTCAGCGCGGCGGACAGCGCCCTCATGTTCGGCGTCATGCAGCTGGTCTCGGTACCTGCCGGAATGGTGCTGATCGCCATCGGGTCCCGGCCGGGAATGCTGCGCCCCGCCGTCTACCTGGCCACCCTCACCATGACGGCCGGTATCGCCGCGCTCCTCTTCCTTCCCGTGTCGCTGGCCATCATCCCGGCGGTGCTGCTGGGCTTCGGGCTGGGCATCTTCCCTCTGGTGATGGTGATGATCAGCCGCAGCGGCCGGAACACCGCCGAGACCACGGCACTGTCCACTCTGGCCCAGTCCACCGGCTATCTCCTGGCCACCGTCGGGCCGTTCGGCATGGGCCTGCTGCACAGCGCGACGGGCAGCTGGACACTGCCGCTGGCGCTGCTCCTGGTCATCGCCGTGGTGCAGATCGTCGTGGCCCACCTGCTCAGCAGCCGCCGGGCTTCCGGAGTCAGCGCCACCGGCACCGGCGCTGCCGGAACGAAAGAATAGGACGCCATGACCCTGAGCACGTCACATCGCCCGCCGCTGGCGGAAGAAGTCACTGCCAAACTCCGCGAAATGATCCAGACGGGCGAGTGGCGGCTGCAGCAGCGCATCCCGTCCGAAACAGAGCTCATGACTGGACTGGGCGTGTCCCGCGGGACGCTCCGGGAGGCGGTCAAGGCGCTGGCCCACAGCGGGATGCTCGAGGTCCGCCGCGGCGACGGAACTTATGTCCGTGCCACCAGCGAAATCTCGGGGGCCGCGCGCCGGCTGTACAAGGAGCACACGGACGAACACGTCCTCGAGGTCCGCGTGGGGCTCGACACGCAGGCGGCCCGCCTTGCCGCCCGGCATGCAACGGCCGACGACGTCGCCGCCATGCGCGTGCTGCTCGCGGAGGGTGAGGAAGCCTGGCGGGCCGAGGACTTCGCGCGCTGGGCCCGCGCGGACTGGGGCTTCCACGAGCGGGTGGCACAGGCCTCCGGCAATCCCCTCCTTCACGAGCTGTATGTCAGCTTCGGCGACGTGTTTCACGCCGACCTGCTGAAGCAGCACCGGCGCCCCGGCTTCAACGGACTGCCGCAGGCGGGCCACGGTGAGCTCGTGAATGCCATCGAAGCACACGACGGCGAGGCGGCCGTGGCCAGCGTGCACCGGAACCTCAACTCCTGCGCGGAGTGGCTGCGGGAGTAACGGGCTTTCACCCGTACAGGGAACATCAGTAGGCTTACTAATCAAGGCAGTTGCCTGATTGCCCTGATGAGTAGGAGTTCCCATGGCCCGAACAGCCCGACTGTCCGAGCAAGATCCACCCCAAGAGCTCGCGTCCGGTCCGCTCCTGCGCCGCAAGGCATCCCGGCAGCCGGACCACAAACCGCCCCGGGAGCTGTGGTCCGACAACCTGGGAAGGGTGGGGATCCGGTGCGCCCAAGTCCTGCTGGTCCTTGCCGTGGCGGCCGTGTCCGTCTACGGACTCCTGCAGGTCCGGCTGCTGGTCATTCCCGTGCTGATCGCACTGATCCTTGCCGCCGCCATCGGGCCGTTCGTCAACCTGCTGCGGCGCCGGGGACTGCCCGGCGGGGCCGCCACGGCCGTGGCATTCGTGGCCCTGCTGCTCCTGCTGGCTGGCGTCGGCACCGTAATCTACTTTTCTGTCCGCAGCCAGTGGGGCGAGCTAGTCCAGCAGGCCTCCGAGGGGCTCGCCGAACTTGAAAGCTTCCTCCTCTCCGGCCCGGTCCCCATTGACCGTGAGCAGCTGAACCAGGCCCGGGAAGGCGCCGTCCAGTTCGCCACGAGCAGCCAGGTCCGGTCCGGCGCCATCACCGGCCTGTCGGTGGTGACGGAGTTCCTGGCCGGCGCGAGCCTCATGGTGGTGATCCTCTTCTTCTTCCTCAAGGACGGCGCGAAGATCTGGAACTTTCTCCTGCGGCCCTTCTCCGGGGAACGGGAAGCCAGGATGCGGCGTGTGGGCAAGCGGACCCTCGAGGTGCTGGGCGGCTACGTCCGAGGCACAGCCATTGTGGCACTGGTGGATACCGTGGCCATCGGCGCGGCGCTGCTCATCATGCAGGTGCCGCTGGCCATTCCCTTGGCCATCATCGTCTTTATCGGCGCCTTTGTTCCGCTCGTGGGAGCCACCGTGGCCGGAATCCTGGCAGCCCTGGTGGCCCTCGTCGCCAACGGCCCGGTGGTGGCGCTGATCGTGGTGGCAGTGGTCATCGCGGTCAACCAGCTCGAAGGGGACCTGCTGCAGCCGGTCGTCATGGGCAAGTCCCTGCAGCTCCACGCCCTCGTCATCCTCATGGCCCTGACGGCGGGCACCATCCTGGCGGGCATCATCGGGGCCGTCCTGTCCGTGCCGCTGGCCGCCGTGGCGTGGGCGATTATCCAGGTGTGGACGGCCGAGGACCCTCACCTCCAGGACATGAACCCCGACCTGCCGCCGGCGGAAAGCCAGCCCACGTAGGCACCCCGCTTCAGTGGAGCTGATCCGCGCACGACGGCGGCCGGGCACTTTAGGTGCCCGGCCGCCGTCGTGCGTTACTGCCTTAGAGTCCGTTATCGCCTTAGGCGGACGCCGTCAGCGCAGCCCCTTGAAGACATTCTTGGGCCGCTGCATCTCACCGTGCTTGGCGCCAAGGACGATAACAGAGGCGGCGAAGGCGGGGATGGTCCACTGCAGCACCTTCAGCTGCCTCTGCGCCGACTGCAGTTTCGCGGAAGAGCCGGGCCGTGGCTCGGTGGCACCTTCGGCACCCTCGTCGGCCAGCTTGTCCACCTTCTTCCCCAGCGCACCCGCGTACAGGGTGACCGCTGCCCCCGCCACCGTGACAGCCGTCTTGTAGACGGTGTCCCGGGCCACGCCCTCCTGGCTAGCGATCCGGTCCTTGTTTTCCAGCGCGATGAACAGGTCTGCCAGCAGGTGGGTTGCGAAGGCGGCCGTTTGGACGGGAGCCCATTTCATCCAGCCGCGGCTCGAGAGACGGGTGCGCTCGGCTGGGTCCTTCGCCTCCGCAGTGGCTCCGTTGAGGCCGATCGCGCCCATCAGCGAGCCGCCAAACCAGGCCGCTGCCGTGAGGTCGTGAACAGACCGTGCAAAAAGATTTCCAGCCATGATGTCCTTCCTAATACGAGAGGTTCAATCCGGAACAGTGGCTGCCGCGAGCCCTGGGTCCAGGTCCCCCGGCAGCCGTACCAAAGACATGGTCCACACATGGTAAGCACACTTACTAACGTTACGGTAGCCCGTAATATCAACGGTTCTGTGCGTAAAATCAACGCCATGGGATCAACAGGAACACTCTTCGGCTGGGCATTCGGCGACTCCGAACGCGAGGACGACGAGGCGTACGTGGACGGGCTGAAGGGCGAGGCGCTGGCCAACGCGACGCAGGCCGCCAAAAGCAAGGGCTTCGATGTCGAGGCGGGCTCGGAAGTATTTACCGTCCTCAGCGCCGGCGACGCCCTCGTCGACATCGACACGGCGCCCGACGACCTCGTGGTGCGCTGCACGGTGAAACTCGTGGGTGAGGGCGCCGAGCGCCTTCACGCGGAAGGGCCGATGAACGGCTGAACGCCGTACGGCAAAACGCAGGACGGCTAAGCGGGAACGGCTACCGGAGGGCACTACGGACAACGACTCGACGATCAGCGAGGCGGCCGACGCCGCGGAGGCTGCATCGAACCACAAGGCGCTCGACGTCGTCGCGCGTTCCGGTTTCGCCGTGATGGCCCTGCTGCACATCATTCTCGGCGCTATCGCGATTGCCCTGGCCCTCGGCCATCCCGGGGAGGCCGAGCCCACCGGCGCCATGGAACAGCTGGCCGCCAATGCCTGGGGCCCGGCAGTCATGTGGGCGTGCCTGATCGGGTGCGCGGGGCTTTCCCTCTGGCAGCTGAGCGAGGCCACACTCCGGGCCCGCCGCCTGCCGCGCAAGGAACGGATCGGGAAGCTGATCTCCTCCGGCTTCCTCGCAATCGCCTACGGCAGCGTCGGGCTCAGCTTCGGCGGCTTTGCGGTGGGGCTTCGCGGTGATTCCGGCGATTCCACGAAGGACGTGAGCGCGGCCCTGCTCAGCAACCCCTTCGGCGGCGTGATCCTCAGCGCCCTCGGCCTGACCGTCATCGGCGTGGGCATCTACTTTGTGGTGAAGGGCCTCCGGCATGGCTTCAAGGAGGAGCTCTTCCACTTTGACGGCACCCGCCGGGGCAAACTCATCGACTCGCTGGGCGTGACGGGACACGTCGCCAAAGGCATCGCACTGTTCCTTGCCGGGCTGCTCTTCGCGATCGCGGCCGCCAAGCACACTCCCGAAGAATCCACCGGCCTCGACGGCAGCCTGAAGGCGCTGCGCGAGCATGCGTACGGGCCCTACCTGCTGTTTGCCATCGGTGCAGGGTTCATTTGCTACGGAATCTTTGCCCTGGTCCGGTCAAGGTTCGGCAGGATGTAGCCATGGGAAGGGTCAAGTCATGGGAAGGCGAAGCATGAAAAGACGATTCAGCGGCGATCCGGGCGGGGCGCCACATCGGACGTCCAACCGGGCGGTCAACCGGACGGCCGACCTCGCCGGGCGCGGTTTCGCCGCCGTGTTCCGGGCGATCAAGGCAGTGCGCCCCGTCCGGCCCATCCATCCGCGGGGCATCAGCCTGGTGGGGGAACTGAACCTCACGGGCGCCGCGGGCCGAGCAGCGGCAGGTCTTCCGGCGACCAGCGGAATCGCCTGGCTCGACGACGCCGGGACCTGCCAGGTACGCGGGCGGTTTTCCCGCTCGGTCGGCCTTCCCGAGTCGCTGCCGGACATCCTCGGCCTGGCGCTGCGGACTTCGGGCGCACCCGGTGCTGCCGGCGACAGCGGCGCTTCCGGTGCTGCCGGCGCCGGTGACATCCCCGACGTCGGCGACAGTGCCGACGTCGGGGATGTCCTGTTTGCTTCGACCGGCTGGGGCGTGCCGGGCCGGTTCATGCTGCTGCCCAAGCTGGATGTTGGGACCACCAGGTTCACCACGCTGATGCCGTACAGGGGTTCCAGCGGCCCCGTCCTTCTGGGGCTACGCACACTGTCGCTGCCCCGGCGCGCGACTGGCAGGGCGGACACCGGGGGAAACTTCAAGGAGTCGCTGGCCACCGGAGACTGGACCTTGGCGCTGCATTACGCCACCCCGGCAGGCCGGTGGGTGCAGGCCGGTGTGCTGCACCTGAGGGCCGCTGCTCACGACGCCGGGCACACCGACAGTGCGGAAACAGACAGCGCGGACACGGCCATCCGGTTCGATCCGCTGAAGCATCCCCTGCCCGGCGCCGGGACCTATCCCTGGGCCCGCCGGCTCCGGGAACGCTCGTACCGGGCCGCCCGGCGCCCCTCTCCCCGCATTATTGGCGCCCCGGATCCCACCGGGTTCACAGCTGCAGACCGGACCTCCGCTTCCCGGCGCCAGGGTTCGGCCGATGAAAGGAACACCATGTCAACCGTCACTCAGGTCTTCAATTCGCCGGCATCGGCAGTCTGGAAAGTAATCGCGGACGGCTGGCTCTATTCCGGCTGGGTGGTGGGCGCCTCGAGAATCCGCTCGGTGGACGCGCACTGGCCGGAAGTCGGTGCCCTGCTCCACCACTCGGTGGGCGCCTGGCCGCTGCTCATCAACGATTCAACCAAGGTGACGGCGGCCAGCCCGGGGCGGCAGCTGGAACTGATCGCGCGCGGCTGGCCGCTCGGTGAGGCGAAGGTGATCATCACCCTCGAGGACCTGGGCACACAGTGCCGCGTCACGATGGCTGAGGACGCGGTCCGCGGCCCCGGCCTGGCGGTTCCCAAGGCGCTGCGCGACCCAATGATCACGGTGCGCAACCGGGAAACCCTGCAGCGCCTCGAGCTCATGGCCGCCGGCGGCGCGGGAGCCCCAGGACCCAAAACGGGAATGTAAGCGCGCGGGCTTAAAGCAACGCGAGGTCACTTCGCGCCCAATATTCCGTAAGGAATGGGCGCGGAGTGACCCCGCGTTTCTGTCAGAAGGTAGGGCGAGCTAGACGCTGGCGGCAATCCCGTCGCGGGAGATGGAGACCATGTCCTCGCGCGGCACCACCTTGACGCGCTCACGCACAACCTCAACGCCGTGCGAGCCGCCGGCTGCGGTGGCCTCGGCGCCCAGGGCAAGTTCGTGGGCGTCCAGTGCCAGCCAGCCTTCCCACGTGGTGTATTCCACGCCGCGGCTTTCAAGCAGGTCGACGACGGCGCTGGCAGCAGGTGCCTCGGCAACCGGCAGGTTTTCGCGGTCTTCCAGCAGGAAAGTCACGGTCTCGAGGGCATCGCCCTTGGTGTGGCCGATCAGGCCGACCGGTCCGCGCTTGATCCAGCCGGTGGCGTAGATGCCCGGGACGTGCTCGCCGGAGGCGTCCAGGACGCGGCCGCCGGCGTTCGGGACAACGCCCTTCTTGTGGTCGAACTCGATCTCCGGCAGGGCGGAACCGAAGTAGCCGATGGCGCGGTAAACAGCCTGGACCGGGTAATCGATGTACTCGCCCGTGCCACGGGCGTTGCCCGTGCCGTCCAGTTCGGTGCGTTCAAACTTCATGCCGCTGACGCGCCCGGGGTTCTCGGCGTCGTCGTAAATTTCCACCGGGCTGTGCAGGAAGTGCAGGTGCAGGCGGCGGGAGGCCTTGAGCTCGGAGAGGTCCTCGGGCTGCTCGGCGATCCAGTTGGTGAGCGTTCCAACCATGGTCTTGATCTGGTTGTTGCTCTGGATCTGGCGGTCCGATTCCTCGTCGAACTCGAAGTCCTCCGGGTACAGGATGATGTCCACGTCCTTGGAGTGGGACAGCTCGCGCAGCTCCAGCGGGGTGAACTTGACCTGGGCCGGGCCGCGGCGGCCGAAGACGTGGACGTCGGTGACCGGGGAAGCCTTCAGGCCGGCGTAGACGTTGTCCGGGATTTCGGAGACCAGCAGGTCGTCTGCGTGCTTGGAGAGGACGCGGGCCACGTCGAGGGCCACGTTGCCGTTGCCGATCACGGCGATTTCCTTGGCATCCAGCGGCCATTCGCGGGAAACGTCCGGGTGTCCGTCGTACCAGGACACGAAGTCGGCGCCGCCGAAGGAGCCCTCGAGTTCGATGCCGGGGATGTTCAGGTCGGCGTCCTTGATGGCGCCGGTGGCGAAGATGACGGCGTCGTAGTGCGCCTTCAGGTCCTCGATGGAGAGGTCCGTGCCGTAGTCCACGTTGCCGAAGAAGCGGATGTCGCCGCGGTCCAGGACCTTGTGCAGGGCGTTGACGATGCCCTTGATGCGCGGGTGGTCCGGGGCCACTCCGTAGCGGATCAGGCCGTAGGGTGCCGGGTAGCGGTCAAAGAGGTCGATGCTCACGGTCAGCTCGCCGCTCTTGACGGCCTCGCTCTTGGTGAGGATGTCCGCTGCGTAGACGCCGGCCGGGCCGGATCCGATGACGGCCACGCGCAACGGGCGGGCAGCGGTTCCTACGGGGGTGCTGGTTGACACGGCTGTGTTCCTTTTCTTCGGTCCCACCCAGCTGACTCGCACTTGTTGCCGTTTTGAGGGCTCATAACGGCAACAACTGCTGGCCAGTTGGGATTCGGGGGCTAGGGGGTGAGAACGCGGGTGGTGCTTGTGCGGGGCTTGTTGGGGCTGGTGGTGCTGTAGTCAGCGGTTTTGAAGTGCGACGGCGCGAAGGGGCTGACGCGGACAACGTCCCCGATGACGATCACTGCAGGATTGGCGACGCCGGCGGCCTCGGCCTGGTCGGCGATGGTGCCGAGGGTGCCGATGGTGACGCGCTGGTCCGGCAGGTAGCCGTTTTCAACAATACCAACTGGCGTGTCCTCGGCCAGGCCGGCTTTGCCGAGGGCGGACGCGGATTCGCGCAGCTGGCCAACGCCCATGAGGAGCACCACGGTGTGGTCGGCGCGGGCCGGAACCTCGGACAGTTCCTCGTGGCCTGTGACAACGCTGAAGCCCTTCGCCAGGCCGCGGTGCGTGACCGGGATGCCGGCGGCGGCGGGGACGGAGATCGCGGAGGTCACACCGGATACCACTTCGACCTCGACGCCGTGCCGGCGGCAAAATTCTGCTTCCTCGCCGCCGCGGCCCAGGACGTAGGGGTCGCCGCCCTTGAGGCGCACCACGCGGTGGCCTTGAAGGGCTTCGTCGACGAGGATCCGGTTGATCTCGGCCTGCGGCACGGGGTGGTGGCCGGGGGTCTTGCCCACCTCGATGACGCGGACGTCCGGGGCAAGTTCGTTGAGCAGCTCGCGGGGGCCGAGGCGGTCGGCAACCACGACGTCGGCCTGGCCGAGCAGCCGGCGGCCGCGGACGGTGATGAGGCCGGTGTCGCCGGGGCCGCCACCGACAAGGGCCACCGATCCCCGGTGGGCGCGGCGGCGGCGCAGCGGCAGGTCACCGGATTCCAGTGCGGTGGCGACGGCATCGCGCAGGGCCATGGCACGGCGCGGGTCTCCCCCGGCGTTGACGGCAATCTTGACGTCGTCCACTTCGGCGACGGCGGGTGTCCAGGCGGCGGAGGATTCGTGGTCGGAGGCGTTGACGCACCAGACGCGCTGCGCCTCGGCGTCGGAAGCTACCGCGGTGTCCACGGCGGGATCGCCGGTGGCGGTCTGAACGAACCAGACGCCGTCCACGTCCTCGGACCGGTAGGCGCGGGGCTCCCAGGTGAGAAGGCCGGCGTCGGCGAGTTCGCGGAGCGCGGCGGTGGCCTCAGGGGCAACCACGGTGACGCGGGCACCGGCGTCGAGCAGGCCCTTCGCGCGGCGCGCAGCAACGCGTCCGCCGCCCACCACCAGCACGGGGCGGCCGAGGAGGCGCAGCGCCGTGGGGTAAATGTCCTGAATTGCCATGAATCAACGGTAGGGCTGTGTTACGGGCCCGGCCAACGGCGCGGAAACACCAGTTCACGCAAGGTAACGCTGCGTCACATTGCGGCAACAGTCCTGCGGTGCTCCGGCACGGGGTTGACGCGCCGGAAGTGTCTGCGCCAAGCCCTACAATAACTCCGATCGGATTCACCGATCGGTCTCACATGGGGGAAGGACACTAGTTGTCTCTGCACGAAAACGTCCGTACGCGGACGCGCCCTGGTTTTCTGACCAGGAGCATTGCCACAGCCGGGAGCATCGCGCTGCTTGCCGGACTTCTGATGGCTCCGGCAGCACAGGCGCTGCCGATGGAAACAGGCACTGTTACCGAGCCCGCACCGGCTCCGGCTGACCCGGCACCCGCACCGGCTCCGGCTGACCCGGCACCCGCACCGGCTCCGGCTGACCCGGCACCCGCTGACCCGGCACCTGTGGATCCGGCACCCGTGGATCCTGCTTCAGATGGAGAGCCGTCGGCGGAAGCAACGCCGGCGGAAACATTGCCCGCCGAGGTGACACCCGCGGAAACAGTGCCCACGGAGACGGCGCCTGCCGCTCCGGAAAACGTCAGCGTTCCGGTTATTGAGGGCGACCCCGTCGTCGGCGGCACGCTCACCTCCACGGGTGGTCAGTGGAACGGGGCCGGCTGGATCCAGTACAGCTGGATCATCGACGGCGTTCCGGTCCAGACCGCCGGCCACGTGGTCGGCGAACCGGATGTACTGAACATCGTCCCGTCCATGGCAGGCAAGAGCGTCCAGCTCACTGTTGTGGCGTCGTCGGAGGCGCAGGCTCCCGGCACCGAGGTATCAGCCGTGGCCGTCACTGTCCGCCCGGGCACCTTCACCGGAGTTGTTTGGAGCAACGCCGTTACCGGCAAGCCCGCCGTCGGCCAGGAGCTGTCGGTAGGCACTCCACAGTGGGATAACTCCGCCAGCCAGGGAGCCCTGGCCTACCAGTGGTTCCGCGGCACTTTGGCCATCGGATCGGCCACCACCTCGCGTTACACGGTCACAGCCTCCGACGTCGGACAGAAACTGTGGGCCAAAGTGACCCTGTCCGCTCCGGGCTTCACCTCGATGGAACTCTCTTCCGTCCAGGTCACCGGCGTCTCCGCGACCTTCGCAACGGCGCCCGTGCCCACCGTCAGTGGAACCGCCCGTGTTGGCCAGGTGCAGACCGCGAACGCAGGAACGTGGGCTCCCGGCGGTGCCGTGCTGTCCTACCAGTGGTACCGGGGAACGGCGGCCATCGCCGGCGCTGTCGGCCGCACCTACACCACGTCCGCGGCCGACTACGCCAAGGCCCTCAAGGTGCGGGTGCGGGCAACCAAAGCCGGCTTCGTCACCGTTGACCGCTTCTCCGCCGCACGCACCATTGCGGCAGGGAGCATCGTTGCCACCAAGCCCCTGACCGTCGTGGGAACCCACCGTTATGGCTCCACAGTGAAGGTGTCCCAGGGCTGGCCCGCCGGCACCACCATCCGCTACCAGTGGTACCGGAACGGCGTGGCAGTCAAGGGCGGCACCGGGTACGCGCTGTATTTCAACGCGAGCTACATCGGCTCACGGGTGAACGTGAAGGTCACGGTCTCCAAGCCGGGCTATGCGACACGGTCGGTAACCACCGGCGCAGTCACCGTTGGCAGGGCGCTCATCAACCTGAAGACGGTGCCGCGCATCACCGGGGCGACCTCCTTGGGCTCTGTCCTCACAGCCAATCCCGGCACCTACTCCCCCGCGCCGACGGCCTACGCGTACCAGTGGTACCGCAACGGTGCCGCCATCTCCGGCGCGCATTACCGCACCTACCGGCTCACCGCCGCGGACAACGGCCGCTCCATCACGGTCCGCGTTTCCGCCAGCCTGATCTACTCGGACACCCGGGTCACGATGAGCCCTGCGCTGAAGCTGCCGGTCTGGGCTGTGACGGTTCTTCGCGGCGACGGCACGTACCGGGTGGGAACGCAGATCAAGCCGGGGCTGTACAAATCCACTGGCGGTTCCTTCTGCTACTGGGCGCGGCTCAGCGGGTTCTCGGGAAACCTCAGTGACATCAAGGCGAATGACATAGTCTCAGGAGTCGCCTACGTTCAGATCCTCCCTGGTGATGTCGGATTCGAGACTAGCGGATGCGGCGCCTGGACCACCGTCCCGTCCACGGGTGCAAGGGCAACCAGCATCACCAAGGACGGAATCTACCGGGTTGGCATCGATATACTGCCCGGCGATTATTACGGGTACGGCTCCGGCAGTTCCTGCTATATGGCCATGCTGAGCGGCTTCGGCGGCACCTTCGACGAGATCTATGACAACTACCTCGGTTCAGCCTGGGTAATTGTGACTATCCCGTCCTGGGTCAGGGGCTTCGAGGTGCACAACTGCGGCACCCTGACCCGCCGCTGACCTACTGACAGCAGAAAGCCCGACGGCGATTCCCGCCGTCGGGCTTTCTTGTGCCCTGCCACGGCAACCCAGGCCCGCCGTCGCGGGGCACTTTGGCGAGCATTTGAACCTGTGGGTGCCCAACTATCGGCGCGTCCCGTGTCAATCTGCCCCAGTTTGGTCGTGGAGAAGGCATCGCAGTGAGAACAGGCAGCAGAAAGCCCGACGGCGGGAGTCGCCGTCGGGCTTTCGGGTTCAGTGCGGAGGTGCTTAGCGGGTGCTGCCTGCCAGGAGGCCACGGCGCTGGAGCAGGCGCTTCTCGATCGGCGCGAACACCAGCAGCTCGATCAGGATGCCCACGGCCAGGATCAGGAGGATCGCGGACATCACGATGGTCATGTCGGCAAGGTCGCGGCCCTGGTTCAGCATGGAGCCGAGGCCGAAGCCGATGGTGCCGCCCACCGCGATGATTTCCGCGGCCATGAGTGAACGCCAGGAGAATGCCCAGCCCTGCTTGAGGCCACTGAGGTAGCCCGGAAGTGCCGCGGGAAGGATGATCTGCACGGCCATCTGCAGCCGCGACGCGCCCAGGACGGTGCCCACGCTGCGGTACTGCGGCGGGATCTGGTCAACACCGGAGATCAGGCCGTTGATGATGGACGGGATGGCGCCCATGAACACCACGAAGTACACCGTGGCGTCGGTGAGGCCGAACCAGATGATGGCGGCCGGCACCCAGGCCACAGACGGCAGAACCTGCAGGCCGGAAATCAGCGGCCCGAACGCCCTGCGCAGCGGCGCCACCTGGGCCAGGAGCAGCCCGACCGGTGTGGCGATCGCTACGCTAATCAGAAACCCCAGAAGCCCGCGCTGCAGCGACGTCCAGACAGCCTCCTGCAGCGACCCCTCAGCCCACAGCGCGCCGAACTGCTCCAGCACATCCATGGGGCCGGGCACCTGGTCGCGGCGCTTGAGGCCCAGCGAGACGTAGAACTGCCAGATGATGATCAGCACCACGACGGCGGCGATCGGCAGCAGGATCCGGCTCCAGTCGACGCGAACCTTGCGGACCGCATCCGATTGAAGCGAGTCCAGCCCGGATTCCAGTTCGCGCAGGTCCGCCGAGCCGGTGGAGGACCGGGTCAGAGCGGCGTGCACCTTCGTTGATCCGTTGGTTGAGCTTGTCGAAACCGTGGTCTCGGCAGGCTCGACCAGCGGGGGACCGGTCGTCTCGGGCGACTCCGCCACGGGAGATGAGTTACTTGGCATGGCGGCGGATCTCCTCTCGCAGCCGGGCGGTGATGACCCCGGTCAGCTGTCCGGCAAGACCGGCGTCGGTACGGTGTTCTTCGGTGACTTCCCATTCCTGCACCACGCGGCCTGGCCGGGAGGACAGCAGCAGGACGCGCTGGCCCAGCCGGACCGCCTCGCGCACGTTGTGGGTCACGAAGACGATGGTGCGTCCGGTTTCCTTCCAGATGCGCTCAAGTTCGTCATGCAGCAGGTCGCGGGTGATGGCGTCGAGCGCCGCGAACGGCTCATCCATGAGGAGTAGTTGGCGGTCCTGCGCGAGCGAGCGGGCCAAGGCCACGCGCTGGCGCATGCCGCCGGACAGCTCGTGCGGACGCCGGTCAGCCGCCTCGGCCAGGTGGACCAGTTCCAGCAGCTCGGCGGCCTTGACGCGCCGCTCGGCCTTGCCGACGCCACGCAGCTTCAGCGCCAGCTCCACGTTCTCGCGGGCGGTGAGCCACGGGAACAGGGCAGAGTCCTGGAACATGAAGGCGGCGCCGTCGCTGGGCACCTCAAGGGCGCCCGACGTCGGGAGTTCCAGTCCCGCCATGATGTTCAGCAAGGTGGACTTGCCACAGCCGGACGCACCGAGGAGTGCGACGAACTCGCCCCTGCCGATGGTGGCATTGACGTCGTCCAGCACCGGGGCGCCTTCGCCGAAGCGCTTGCCCAGGTTCTCCAGTACGACTGGCATGGTCCCGTCCTTTGTTCGTGAGGCGTTAAATACAGCGGCGCAGATGCGGGGCCGGGCTAGTCCTGGCCCAGCCCTGCAGCTGTGGTTTTTTCCGTGGCCACTGAATTCAGCGCCCGGAGATCGAAGAGGCCGTTGAGGTCGGCCTGCTTGGTGGTGCCGGCATCGACGCCGTCCTGCAGCAGCTTCTTGTACGTTCCCGCCAACGGGTCCACCGTGAACACGATGTTCTTCAGCGAGCGGTCAATGACGTTCTGCGCCAGTGCCTTGCCGGCGTCCTGTTTGAGGGCGGCGTTAACGACGGCGGACTTCTCGGCGGACGGGGTGTCATGGAGCCACTTCACGGCTTCGACATGGCCCCTGAGCAAGGCTTTCACGGTCTGCGGGTGCTCCGCGGCGAACTTCCTGTTCACGATCAGGATGGTGGTGGGGAACTCGCCCGGCTTGCCCGTCAGCGACCCGTCCCACAGGTCCTTCTCGTCCACCAGGACCTTCGCCCCGGCCTGCAGCACCAAACGGGAGGCCCACGGCTCAGGCACCCACGCGCCGTCGAGCTTGCCGTCCTGGAACAGCTTCAGCGTCTGGGCGTTCTCGGTCGGGTTGATCGCAACGTCCCCGCCGCCGTCGGGCGTGGTCTTGTAGCCCTGCTTGCCCAGCCAGGCGCGCAGCGCCACGTCCTGGGTGCCGCCCAGCTGCGGGGAGGCGAGGGTCTTGCCCTTGAGGTCCGCCGCGGTCTTGATTTCCGGCTTCACCACCAGCTGCGCGCCGCCGGAGGCCGCCCCGGCGATGACGCTGACGGACTCGCCCTTGCTCTTGACGAACGAGTTGATGGCCGGGTTCGGGCCGATGTACGTGGCATCGATCGCGCCCGCGTTCAGCGCCTCAATAGCGGCCGGGCCGGCGTTAAACACCTGGGTGCTGAGCTTGGTGTCCCCCAGGTTCTTGGCAATGAGGCCTTGCTTCACTCCGACCAGCGCCGGGGCGTGAGTGATGTTTCCGAAGTAGCCCAGCTTCAGCTCGGCTGCCGGGGTGCCCGCCGCGACTGGAGTCGCCGAGGCGTTGGAATCCCGGGCCACAGCCGACGCAACAACCGCTCCGACACTGATCAACAGGACCAGTCCGACGGCCAGCGCGACTTCCAAGGCGCGGCGGCGCTTGGGCGTCTGGCTTTCGCCGGCCACAATGCGGGTCATGCCCGGCCTGGAAGTACTCATGGATTCACCATAGGGACTGGCGTAAACACGGTTCAACGGAGCGGAAACCCGGGGTCACGCACGTTCATGCAACGTCATATTCGGCCATAAAAATCGGCCTGCCTGCGGGCCCCTGGAATTTCCGCGCTAATCCCCCTTGACATTGACCAGCTGGCGCAGCCGGTGCCGTACCTTCACGAGGTCCGCGGCGTCGTGCATGACCTGGTCGATGGGCTTGTAGGCGGCCGGGATCTCGTCGATGAACGCTTCGGTGGCCCGGAACTCGATGCCGTGCATGGCCTCCTTGAGCTGGGCCAGCGAGAATGCCTTGCGCGCCGCGTTACGCGAATACTCCCGGCCTGCACCGTGCGGTGAGGAGTTCAGGGAGGCGGTGTTGCCGAGTCCCTCCACGACGTAGGAAGCCGTACCCATTGATCCCGGAATCAGGCCGGGATCGCCGGCTTCGGCCTTGATGGCGCCCTTGCGCGACACCCAGACCGATTTTCCGTAATGCGTTTCCTGCTGGGTGAAGTTGTGGTGGCAGTTGATCCGCTCCGTCTCCCTGACCGTTCCGCCTACCCATTCACTGAACTGCCGGATCACGCGGTCCATCATTTCCTCGCGGTTCAGCAGGGCGAAGTGCTGGGCCCAGCGCAGCTCCTTGATGTACCGCGTGAACTCCGGTGTACCCTCCTCCAGGTACGCGAGGTCCGGGTCCTCCAGGGTGATGCGCTTGTCGCGGGCCACGCCCTGCGCCACCCTGATGTGATGCTGGGCTATTTTGTTGCCGATGCCGCGTGAGCCGGAGTGCAGGAACAGCCAGACGGCGTCGGTCTCGTCGGTGCACACCTCAATGAAGTGGTTGCCGGAGCCGAGTGAGCCAAGCTGCAGGTCCCATTTCGCCACGTACTGCGCCGGGTTGAATCCCGCCTTTTCGGCACGCCTGTGCAGTTCGGCGATGCGCGGCTCCGCAGTGGCCGTCACTTTGCGGTTGTTGTGGCCCGCGGACAGCGGAACGGCGCGCTCGATGTTCTCCCGCAGCGGCTTCCGGTCCCGCGGCAGGTCTTTGAGGGTGTACTGGGTCCGCACCGCGATCATGCCGCACCCGATGTCCACCCCCACGGCGGCCGGAATGATGGCGCCGAGCGTCGGGATGACGGATCCCACCGTTGCGCCCTTGCCCAGGTGCGCGTCCGGCATCAGCGCCAGGTGCGGGTAGATGAAGGGCAGGCGAGAGGTCGTCAGGGCCTGCTCGCGGGTCTTGTCGTCCAGGATTGATGCCCAGTTGATGAGCCGGCTGGTGATGGATTCCATGCTTCGCCTCCCACTGACGATCATGGTGGGGCGGGAGGTAGGTGGCAAGGGCAGCCCGGCACGCCGAAGTCGCGGGAACGCAGCGAGGCCGCCGTATCGATACGGCGACCTCGTGCGTTTCCGGCGTACTCGGCGGAATCAGATGCTGTAGCGCTCGTCCTCGTGGTCGCCCGGGTGGTCCTTGACCAGGCCGGCGGCGAGTGTGTTGCCGTCGAGCGGGTCGATCACCAGAAACGCGCCCGTGCGGCGGTGGTGCAGGTAGTTCTCGAGCGGCAGCGGGGCGGCGAGCCGGAGCTGCGCGTGGCCGATGTCGTTGAGCTCCAGGCTGGAGGCACCCTCGAGGTTGAAGGTAGCCAGGTCCAGCTTGCCGTTGACGCTGCGGACCAGGGCCTGCACGGTGCGGGTGCCGTGCTTGACCAGGACCTTGGCGCCCTCGCGGAGCGGCTTCGGGGACAGCCAGCACAGCTGGGCGTACAGGTCGGCAGTGCTTTCGCGGACGGTGCCGGCGGCGGCGATGGTGTCACCGCGGGCGACGTCGAATTCGTCGGCCAGCCGGATTGCCACAGACTGCGGGGCGGAGGCTTCCTCCAGCGAGGCACCGGCGAAGTCGATGCCGATGACGGTGGTGGTGCGCGGGTCCTGCCCGGGCGTCAGCACGCTGACCTTGTCCCCCACCTTCACGGAGCCTTCGGTGATCTGCCCGGCGTAGGCACGGTAGTCGCGGTATTCCTCGACGTCGAGCCCGCCGGCAACAGCGTCCGGTGCCAGCGCACCCTGCGGCCGGATCACCAGCTGCACGGGGAAGCGGAAGCTCTCCAGGTGGCTTTCGAGCTCGTCGGCGGCGGGCAGCGTCTCGAGGACCTCGAGCAGCGCCGGGCCGGTGTACCAGGGGGTGCGCTCCGAGCGCTCCACCACGTTGTCGCCGTCGAGCGCGGAAACGGGAACCACCAGCAGGTCGGTGATGCCGTCCGAACCCAGGCCAAGTTCACGGCCAACCTTTTGAACGTCGGCCTCGATTTCGCGGAACACGCTCTCGCTGAAGTCCACGAGGTCGATCTTGTTCACGGCCACGATCACGTGGGCCACACGCAGCAGCTGCAGCACGGACAGGTGCCGGCGGGTCTGCTCCAGGACACCCTTGCGGGCGTCAATGAGTACGACGACGGCATCCGCGGTGGATGCGCCGGTCACCGTGTTCTTGGTGTACTGCACGTGCCCGGGGCAGTCCGCGAGGATGAAGCTGCGGCGGTCCGTGGCGAAGTAACGGTACGCGACGTCGATGGTGATGCCCTGCTCGCGCTCGGCACGCAGGCCGTCGGTCAGCAGCGCCAGGTCGATGCCGCCGGCGGCACCGCCGAAACCGCGATCCGCGGAGGTGCGGGCAACGGCGTCGAGCTGGTCGGCGAGGATGGCCTTGGAGTCGTGCAGGAGGCGGCCCACCAAAGTGGACTTCCCGTCGTCGACCGATCCTGCGGTGGCGAAGCGGAACAGCGAGGCGGACGCGAGCGGGGCCTCGTCCAGGAGCGCCGCGGCGCGGGCGGTGTCAATGTCGGTAGTCATTAGAAGTAGCCGTCCTTCTTGCGGTCTTCCATGGCAGCCTCGGAGATGCGGTCATCCGCACGGGTGGCGCCACGTTCGGTGATGGTGGAGGCGGCAACTTCGATCACGACGTCGCGCACGGTGGCGGCGGCCGATTCGACGGCGCCGGTGCAGGACATGTCACCGACGGTCCGGTAGCGGACGGTCTTGGTGATGACTTCCTCATGCGGCAGCGGCTGGGAAACTTCACCAACGGCGCGCCACATGCCGTCGCGGGCGAAGACCTCGCGGTCGTGGGCGTAGTAGAGGCCCGGAAGTTCGATGTTTTCGCGCTCGATGTAGCGCCACACGTCCAGCTCGGTCCAGTTGCTGATGGGGAACGCACGGACGTGCTGGCCCACCGTGTGGCGGCCGTTGTACAGGTTCCACAGTTCGGGGCGCTGGTTGCGCGGGTCCCACTGGCCGAACTCGTCGCGGAGGCTCAGGATGCGCTCCTTGGCGCGGGCCTTGTCCTCGTCGCGGCGGCCGCCGCCGAAGACGGCGTCGAACTTGTTGGACTGGATGGCGTCCAGCAGCGGGACGGTCTGCAGCGGGTTGCGGGTGCCGTCGGCACGCTCGGCCAGCTCGCCGCGGTCAATGAACTCCTGCACGGAGCCGACGACGAGCTTCAGTCCCAGCCGATCCACCGTCCGGTCGCGGAAGTCAATGACCTCGGGGAAGTTGTGGCCGGTGTCCACGTGGAGCACGGGGAAGGGAACCTTGCCCGGCCAGAACGCCTTGGTGGCCAGGTGCAGCATGACCACGGAGTCCTTGCCGCCGGAGAACAGCAGCGCCGGCTTCTCGAACTCGGCCACAACCTCGCGGATGATGTGGATCGCTTCGGATTCGAGGGTGTCCAGGCTGGAGAGGCGCGTTGATGCAGCTGCGTCGGTCACCAGGGTGGGCTCCTCAGTTAGGAAAGTGCTCATACGTGTAGTCCGCATTCTGTCTTGTCGGATCCTGCCCAGCGGCCGGCGCGGGGGTCATCGCCGGGCGCCACCTTGCGGGTGCAGGGCTGGCAGCCAATGGACGGGTAGCCCTGTGAAAGCAGCGGGTTGACGGGAAGGAGGTTGTCGTCCGAGAACTGCACCAGCTGGTCGAACGTCCAGGCGGCCATGGGGTTGACCTTGACCAGGCCGTTGGCTTCGTCCCAGGTGATGAGCGGGGTGTTGGTGCGGGTGGGTGCCTCGTCGCGGCGGACGCCGGTGAACCACAGCTCGTAGCCGGCGAGCGTGCGGCGGAGCGGGGCCACCTTGCGCAGGGCGCAGCACTGGGCGGCGTCGCGGGCGAACAGGTCCTTGCCCAGGAGCCGGTCCTGCTGCTCCACGGTGTTCTCGGGGAGCACGTCCACCACGTTGACGCGGAGGTTTGCGGCCACCTCGTCGCGCGTGGCGTAGGTTTCCGGGAAGTGGTAGCCGGTCTCCAGGAACAGGACGTCGACGCCGGGAAGCTGGTCAGCGACCAGCGCCGGCAGGACGGCGTCGGCCATGGAGCAGGCGACGGCGACGGCGGGCATGTCGAAGTTGCGCTCGACCCAGGCGATGACGTCGCGGGCCGGGGCGTCCCAGCCGAGCTCGGCGGCGCCGGCCTCGGCGAGGGCCTTCAGCTCCTCGTGCGAGCGGAGTGCGGTGGTCACTGGAGTGCCTCCTCGTCCGCTGCGTGGGCCCACTCGGCGAAGGTCTGGCCCTCGGCACGGTCGGCGACGAACTTCCGGACAACCCGTTCGACGTAGTCGGGCAGGTCGGCGACGTACACCTTCAGGCCGCGGACGGTGCGTCCCAGGCCGGCCTCTTCGCGTTCGTTGGAAGCCAGCCCGCCGCCCAGGTGAACCTGGAAACCCGGGGTGGGATCGCCGTCGGGCGTGGGCAGCATCATGCCCTTGAGTCCGATGTCCGCGGTCTGGATGCGGGCGCAGGAGTTGGGGCAGCCGTTGATGTGCAGCGACAGGGCCTGCGGGAGCTGGCCGCTGTCCGCGAGGTCGGCGAGCCGACGTTCCAGCTCTGCGACGGCCGTGGCCGCGGTGACCTTGGTTTCGACGATGGCCAGCTTGCAGTATTCGATGCCGGTGCAGGCGATGGTGCCGCGGCGGAACACGGACGGGCGGGCGGACAGGCCCAGTGCGTCGAGTTCGGCCACGAGCGGCTCCACCTCGTCCTTGGGAACGTCCAGCACCACGATCTTCTGGTGCGGCGTGGTGCGCAGGCGGCGCGAGCCGCGGGCCTCGAGGGTGTCGGCGAGCTTTACCAGCTGCGCGCCGGAGAGGCGGCCGGCAATGGGGGTGGCACCGATGAAGAACTTGCCGTCCTTCTGCTCGTGCACGCCCACGTGGTCGCCCGGGGTGGACGGCTTGGGCGCGGCGGGGCCGTCAGCCAGCTTGTAGCCGAGGTATTCGTCCTCGAGGATCTGGCGGAACTTCTCCGGACCCCAGTCGGCCATGAGGAACTTCAGGCGCGCCTTGGTGCGCATGCGGCGGTAGCCGTAGTCACGGAAGATGCTGGTGACGCCGAGCCACACGTCCGCTGCCTGCTCAGGCGTAACAAAGGCGCCGAGGCGCTTGCCGAGCATCGGGTTGGTGGAGAGGGCGCCGCCGGCCCAGAGGTCGTAGCCGATGCCGAGTTCGGGGTGCTTGACGCCAACGAGGGCGAAGTCGTTGATCTCGTGCACCACGTCCTGGCTGGGGTGGCCCGTGATGGCGGTCTTGTACTTGCGCGGCAGGTTGGACAGCAGCGGGTTGCCGATGAACCGCTCGCCCAGCTCTTCGATGAGCGGGGTGGGGTCGATGATCTCGTCCTTGGCGATGCCGGCCACGGGCGAGCCGAGGATGACGCGCGGAACGTCGCCGCAGGCTTCGGTGGTGGACAGGCCGTTGCTCTCGAGGCGGCGCCAGATCTCCGGGATGTCCTCCACACGGATCCAGTGCAGCTGGATGTTCTGGCGGTCCGTGAGGTCCGCGGAGTCACGTGCGAAGTCCACGGAAATCTGGCCGATGACGCGCAGCTGCTCGGTGGTCAGCGCACCGCCGTCGATCCGGACGCGGAGCATGAAGTACTTGTCCTCAAGCTCATGCGGCTCCAGCGTTGCTGTCTTGCCGCCGTCGATCCCGGGCTTGCGCTGCGTGTACAGCCCCCACCAGCGGAAGCGGCCGTGCAGGTCCTGGCCGGGGATGGCGTCGAACCCTTCCTTGGCATAGATGGACTCGATACGCTCGCGGACGTTGAGGCCGTCGTCTTCCTGCTTCCAGGTTTCGTTGGCGTTCAGCGGGGTGGTTCCGTCCACCTTCCACTGGCCGTGAGGCTTGGCGGCGGGGCGGGAGGCACGGGCCGGGCGCGCGGGCTTGTCCGTGGCCGCTCCGGCTAGAGCTGTATCAGTCATGCATCGACTGTAAAGCCGCCCGGAAACACGTCACAAAGACCCGGAAATGCTAAGTCACCTAAGGAAACATTTCGTCATGACTCGCCGGGAGGCCTTGAACGGCACCGCTGGCTGTGCTTCGGACGACTGTGCTTCCCGGTGCTTTTCAGGACCTGACGGCGTGGGCCGCCAGCGCGGCGTCGTAGCGTTCCAGCGCGATCTCCGCGAGCACCGGCGAGGGCAGCAGCGGCTCGGTCACCAGGTCCGCCCCGGCCTTGGCGAGCTGGTCGTGGAAGAAGCCCGGTGCCAGGAGGTACGAGGCCACCACCACGCGGCCGCCAACGCTTACGCCCCCGGCAGACTCCCCCGCCCCGGCGCCACCCGCGGCTTCCTCGCGGAGCATGGCGACTGCTTCGGGCACGGACGGCTTGGCCGAGGCACCGTAGGCGGGGACGATCCGGTTGGAGCGCAGGGCCCGCAGCTGGTCGGCCAGTTCCTCGACGCTGACCGCCGCGTTCGGGTTGGACGAGCCCGCGGCGGCGAGGACGATCGAGTCGTTGTCCGTAACACCGGCCTCCCGCAGCCGCTGGTCCAGCAGGGCGGCGAGGCGGGGGTCTGGTCCCAGCGGCGCCGCGGCTGCCGTGCCCGGCCGGCTCTTGACGGCCTTCGCGATGTCCACCTTCACGTGGTAGCCCACACTGAGCAGCAAGGGCACGACGACGGCGGAGGCACCGGCGGTGCCAGGCCCGCCGACGGTCCGGGGTGCTGAGCCTATGGAGGTGACGCCGCGCGCTGAGGCGGCGGCAGCAGCGCCGTCGGCCGTTACTACGGACACTGCTGCGGGATCCTCTGGGAGCCCGGCCACCACGTCAACCAGATCGGGCTGCTGGACGTCCACATACGCTTCGCGGACGTCGAGCCCGGGGCGCAGCGCGGCGATGGCGTCGCGGAGTGCGTTGACCTCGGCGGCTCCCTGCGCATTGGAGGTCCCATGGGCACAGGCAATCAGGATCGGGCTATTCATAGGGGCTAGCGTAACGTTGGAGCTGCACTGTCCGCCCCTTGAAATATGCCGGGACGCTCCATGACATTCTCTTTTGACCTCGCCCTGGCATGGCTGGACCTGGCCGGCATCTTCTTTTTCGCGGTATCCGGATCGCTGCTCGCCGCGCGGAAGCAGTTCGACGTCATCGGGTCCCTCTTGCTCGCCTCCCTGGTCTCTCTGGGCGGCGGCGTGATCCGCGACATCATCCTCAACTCCGGCCCGCCCGCCGCGTTCAGCAACCCGGCCTATCTGGTGCCGCCGCTGCTGGCCACCGGGCTGGTGTACTTCCTGTTCTCCAGCGTGCAGCGCTTCACCTCGCTCCTCATCCTGTTCGACGCCGCCGGCCTGGCCCTTTTCTGCATCACGGGGACACTCAAGGCGCTGTCCTTCGGAATAAACCCCGTCGCCGCCGTGCTGCTCGGGGTCACGACGGCGGTGGGCGGCGGACTGCTGCGCGACATCACCGCCAACGAGGTGCCCCAGCTGTTCGATGCCCGGGACCTTTACGCGCTGCCTGCCTTCACGGGGGCCGCGCTGACCGCAGTCCTGTGGCTGCTGGGTGCCTTCAACGCCCTCTCGGCGTGCGCCGTGGCGGCCCTGGTCTTCGCGTTCCGGGTGGTGGCCTGGCGCCGGTCATGGCGCATTCCGCTGGCCGTCCGCGGATGGCACCGGCTGGGGCTCGAACCCGGCAATTCGAGGGGCCGGAATTAGCTAGGATAAGAGCCATGACTGACATGTTCCTCGAGAAGTTCCGTGCGCTTGTTCCAAAGTATCTCGAAGACGAATGGCAGGAAGAGGACGGGCTTTCCCCCGAGGAACTGGACGCGGAGCTCTCCGATCACAAATTCACCATCCCCCTGGTGCTGCGCGAGTTCTACCTGGCACTCGGCGGGTGCGAGGACCTCATGGAGGCCTACCACTACTTCTGGGACCCCGAGGAACTCGAGGTGGACGACGAAGGCTTCCTCATGTTCCTCGAGGACGAGGAAGAAAACTTCACCTGGGGCTTCCGCACCGGCGACCTGAGCGTTCCCGACCCCATCGTCTACCGCCGGAACAACGCCCGCGGCCAGTGGAAGAGCGAGGAAGGCACCTTCTCGGAGTTCGTCTTCGACATGTTCGACTGGGCCTTCAACGACGAGGACTAGTTTTTGCTGCCGTCCTGACCCTGTTTGCCCGCGAACGGCCGCGACTCGCCGCTTTAGTCGGCGTGTCGCGGGACCCGTGACCGCAAGGTCGGTCACGACGGCGTCACTCAGGGGCAAACCTGCCAAGTGTTCGCAGACGGAGCACCGCCAGGACCTCTTCCACCACGGCCTCGCGGTGATAGACCACGTCATCGTAGTAATAGCGCAGTGTGAGAAAGCCCCCGCGCATGCCGGCATTGTTTCTCCGCTGATCTTTCTTGACCTCCCGGGGTTCAAAGTGCGTGGACCCGTCCAGCTCCACCACGAGGCATTCCTCAACCAGGCAGTCAACCTCGCCCACGCCTGGCAGGGGAACATGCATGCGGACAGTGAGTCCGGCCCGGACAAAGTGGGTATGGGCCAGGACCTCCAACACGGAATCTGCCCGCGGTATCCGCCGACACGCAGGTGAGCCGGCCGTTCGCCCTGAAGGCGGCTAGGACACCGTCGTCCGCCGTGTGCAGTGCGTAAACCCCCCGCAGTGGCCGGTACAGTCGGCCGGATTGCACCGCAGCCTCAAGGGCGGGACGGCGGAACCCGGCGCAAAATAGGTCTCCCCTTTTAGCCGCTCCCCCGCGGCGAACCAGATATTTCTCAAGGTCCATCACTCCACGGTCCGCGCGCCCAAGGCTGTTGGGGAGCCGCGGGTTTGCCTATGTGCACAAGAGACCCGGTCCGTCGTGACCCGGTTTCACGGCCGGCTCCTCAGGACACGCCATGGCGACGGCGTGTCTTTCAGTGCGGGTGACCAAACAGGGTCAGGACGGCGGCATCGAAGGTGTGTGACACGCCGATTAACAACATATTTTGTGAATATGACAAATCTGTCATAAAGTGTTCTTGGATCCACTGAATGCCTCCGGTGGATCTGATGCGAACGGAGAGACGGTCCCGGTTCCGCGCAACGTTTGACTCGTAACGCTGCAAGGAACCGGGGCCGTTCCGTTTAAGCCGGTCGAGGCAGAAGGGCCCAGCACCCCTTGGGAAGCGGCGCCCTACCTTGAGCTGTCCTAGCTGGCGCGGTCCACCACTGCGTGCGCGAAGCTGGACAGCGAGGCCTTCACAACGCCTTCGGGCAGCGGGTCCAATGCTGCGATGGCGTCGGCCGCCCAGGCACGGGCCACCACCCAGGATTCCGCCGCGACGGGGTGCTCGCGCAGCCCGGCGACGGCTTTGGCGAGGGCCTCATCCGAGGAGAGGTCGCCGTCGATCAGCTTGAGAAGTTCGACGGCGGACTCGTCACCGTCCGCTGCGGCCTTACGGAGCAGCAGCACAGGCAACGTGGGAACGCCCTCACGCAGGTCCGTGCCCGGGGATTTGCCGGACTTGACCTTGACACCCGTGACGTCGATGACGTCATCGGCAAGCTGGAAGGCCACGCCCACCTTTTCGCCGTACTGCACCAGGACGTCCTCGTAGGCCTCGTCGGCGCCGGAGAAGATGGCACCGAACTGGCCGGAGGCCGCCACCAGCGAACCGGTCTTGTCGGCAATCACGGACAGGTAGTGCTCCACCGGGTCCTCGTCCGGGCGCGGCCCGACGGTTTCGTGCAGCTGGCCCAGGCACAGCCGCTCGAAGGTCCGGGCCTGGATGCCGAGCGCGCGGCCGCCCAGCTCGGACACAAGGATGGAGGCGCGGGCGAAGATGAGGTCACCGGTGAGAACGGCCACTGAGTTGCCCCAGACCTCGTGGGCCGTGGGTGCTCCCCGGCGGAAGGGCGCGGAGTCCATGACGTCGTCGTGATACAGCGTGGCCAGGTGCGTCAGCTCAACCACGACGGCGGCCTGCACCACCGCGGGCAGCGACGCGTCACCCAGGTGGGCACAGAGCAGGGTCAGCAGGGGGCGGATGCGCTTGCCGCCGGCTTCCACGAGGTGACGCGACGTTGCGTCAGCCAGGGGGTCGGAGTTGGCGATGGCTTCGCGGAGTTTCTTCTCCACCCGGGCCAGGTTGGTGGTGAGGGCAGGACCCAGGTCGGGGTCTTCCGCGATAGCCGCGAAGCCTGCCGGCAGCTGCAGTCCGGTGGCGATGGCAGTGGTGTTGAGGCTGGGTTCGGAGTCCGGCAGGCCATGCCCGGCGTGCGTCCAGCTGTGGTTCGCGGAGTTGGTCACGGGTTAACCCTAACTTTTTGTTGCGGAAACCGCTGATTTGGAGCCGGAGGGGGCAAGGGCGGAAGAGTTGGAGGTGGCCGGGACCAACCGTTCGAGCACACGGATCACGCGGTCCTCGAAGCCCTTGGCCGAAGGGTCGGTCAGGTTGGCCAGCAGCCGGACCACGAAGCGCATCAGCACGGGAATGGGCATCCCGGTCCGCAGAGCCAGCTTCATGACAGCGGGCTTCCCGATCAGCGCTGCGAAGGCACGCCCCAGCGTGAAGTGGGATCCCCACTGTTCACGCACATAGTCGGCGTACCCTGCGAGCCGGGCGTCGGCGTCGGACGCGTTCCAGCCGCCTGAAGCAGAACGGGAGCTGGCGTCAATGATGAACTCGGCGGCGAAGCGGGCGGACTCCATGGCGTAGGAGATGCCCTCACCGTTGAACGGGGACACCATGCCGCCGGCGTCGCCGAGGAGCAGAAGGCCGGGCGAGTAGTGCGGGGTGCGGTTGAAGCCCATGGGCAGGGCGGCGCCACGGATCTCCCCCACCTGGTTCTCCGGGGTGAAGCCCCACTCGGCGGGCATGCCGGCGGTCCACTCGCGGAGCACCTGCTTGTAGTCCAGCTTGCCGAACTCCTTGGAGGAGTTGAGGATGCCCAGGCCCACGTTGGACGTGCCGTCGCCGACGCCGAACACCCAGCCGTAGCCGGGCAGGAGCTTGCCGTCGCGGCCGGGAAGTTCCAGCCAGCCTTCCATCCAGTCGTCGTCATGCCGCGGCGAGGTGAAGTAGGTGCGGACGGCGACGCCCAGGGGCCGGTCGTCGCGCTTCTGGATGCCGAGGGAGACGGCGGTGCGGGTGGAGTTGCCGTCGGCAGCAAGCACGACGTCGGCGCTGAAGTCGAGCGTCTCCCCCGTCTTCCGTCCGGACTCGTCCAGGATCGCTGCGCGCACGCCCGTCACCCGGCCGTCACCGTTGCTGAGCGCCTCGGTCACGCTGTGGCGTTCCAGCACGGTGGCGCCGGCGGCCTGCGCGTGCCGGGCAAGTTCCTCGTCGAAGCCCAGGCGGGTACGGATCAGGCCGTACTGCGGAAAATCGGACACCTCAGGCCACGGCAGTTCAATGCTTCGGCCGCCAGCGAGCAGGCGCAGTCCCTTGTTCCGGCGCCAGCCGTCCTGTTCGGGGTGCGGCAGGCCGAGCTTCTGGATCTCGCGGACAGCCCGCGGAGTGAGGCCGTCGCCGCACACTTTTTCGCGCGGGAAGCTGGTCTTTTCCAGGACCGTGATGTCGATGCCGGCTTTGGCGAGATAATACGCGGCGGTGGATCCGGCGGGACCCGCGCCAACAATCAGTACTTTCACAGTGTCAGCGGGCGGTCCGCGGGAGGTTGCGGCGCAGTTTGGCCACCGGGCCGGTGTGGGCGGCGATGGCTTCCACCGAGCCGTTGCCCGTGAGGGGCTTGTGGGCGCGGTGGATTGCCACGATGCCGCCGCTCAGGTTGCGGTAGGTGACGTCTTCCCAGCCGGCGTCCTTCAGCCACGCGGCGAGGTGGTCCTGGTCCGGCCAGGCCCGGATGGACTCGGCCAGGTAGACGTATGCATCCGGGTTGGAGGAGACCTTGGTGGCGATGGCCGGCAGGGCGCGCATGAGGTATTCGGTGTACATGGTGCGCCACAGCGGAACCACGGGCTGGGAGAACTCGGCGATGACCAGCTTGCCGCCCGGCTTAGTCACGCGGAGCATCTCGGCCAGGGCCTTCTTGGGCTCGTTGACGTTGCGCAGGCCGAAGGAGATGGTGCTGGCATCGAAGGTGTTGTCGGCGAAGGGCAGGTTGGTGGCGTCGCCGGCGATGAAGTCGATGTCGGGGCGGCGGCGCTTTCCGACCTTGAGCATGCCGAGGGAGAAATCGCAGGCCACCACGTTTATGCCGGCATCGGCATATGGCTCGCTGGAGGTTCCCGTTCCGGCGGCCAGGTCCAGGACCCACTGGCCGGCCCGAACATCCATGGCTTCGACCACAACCTTGCGCCACCGGCGCGTCTGCCCCATCGAGAGGACATCGTTGACGACGTCGTATTTGGGTGCGACGTCGTCAAACATCGTGGCTACTTCGTCCGGACGCTTATCCAAGGATGCTCGGTTCACCATGACATTGTCTCAAAAGTTCCGCAGGCTCCGTGACACAGGCATCCCCGGGCGTGGTGGACCGGCTGATCCGCCGCGAAACAGTCCCAACCTGCTGTGCGGAGTACTGTTGACCCATCATGACCAGCACGCTCCGCACCCTGACAGTCCCTTTGGATGGAGAATCGGCTCCCGAGGGGCTGCCGTCGTATCTGGTCCGGGATGACGTTCTGTGCTGGACCCGGCGCGAGGCCGGTCTGGTGGGCTTCGGCGAGGCGGCGCGCTTCACCGCCACGGGCCCCGAGCGGTTCCTCGAGGCGGACATCTGGTGGCGCCACCTGGTCATTGAGGCAGACATCACCGATCATGTGGAATGCCCCGGCACCGGCCCGGTTGCCTTCGGTTCCTTCGCGTTCTCCAAGGCTTCCGCCCACGAATCCCGCCTGATCGTGCCGGAGATCGTAGTGGGCGTCCGGGACGGGCGTGCCTGGCTCACCCAAATAACGGCCGACGACGGCGAACTCACCGAGGCGGGCGCGTTCGCCGCCCTGAAGGGGTGGCTGGAGTCGGACCCGGCCGCCGCCGTCGTACATCCGGACCCGGCCACGCTCCCAGACCAGGCCACACTGAAAACCGGGTCCCTCAGCGAAGAGGACTGGATGGATGCCGTCACCGCCGGCGTCGCCGAAATCCGCACCGGGAAACTGGAGAAGCTGGTCCTGGCGCGGGACATCGTGGCCACTGTTCCGGAGGGTGTGAACGCGTCCGAGGTGCTGCGGCAGCTGGCCGAACGGTACCGGGAATGCTGGACCTACGGCGTGGACGGCCTCGTGGGGGCCACGCCGGAAATGCTCATCCAGGTGGAGGGCCGCACCGCACAGGCCCGGGTGCTCGCCGGGACGCTGGACCGCCGGGACGCCGTGGGCGAGGCCGGGCTGCCGCTGGACTACGCCGAGCGGGTCCTGGCCGGATCCGAGAAGCAGCGGCACGAGCACGAGATCGCCATCCAGTCGCTGACCACCCAGCTCGCGCCCTTCTCCGAGGCGATGAATGCCCACGACGAGCCGTTCATCCTGGAGTTGCCCAACGTGTGGCACCTCGCGTCCGACGTCAAGGCCGAGCTCGCCGAGGTGGAGGGCCACGTGCCCACGTGCCTTGCCCTGATCAACGCGCTGCATCCCACCGCCGCCGTGTGCGGCACGCCCACGCAGGTGGCGGGGGCACTGATCCGGAAACTCGAACACCTGGACCGGGGCCCGTATGCCGGTCCAGTCGGCTGGTTGGACGCCGCCGGCAACGGCGAGTGGGGCATCGCGTTGCGTGGCGCCGTCATCGAGTCCCCCACTACCGTTCGGCTCTATGCCGGGTGCGGAATTGTCGAGGGCTCGCAGCCCGAGGCGGAGCTCGCGGAGACGTGGGCCAAGTTCCGGCCGATGCTGGAGTCGCTGAAGATCAGCAGCTGATCTGATCCGGGCGGCCATCTGCGCCCCACGCCTACTGTCGAGGGCGGAGCGCGTCCGGGATTCCGGACAGGCCTACGATAAAAGCCCTTGAAAAACATTGTGGTTTAGTTATCAAATAGTGAAACTTAGTTTTCTGTGATGCACATCTCCTCTTCGGCGATACACTATGAACCGATTTAGTTCCGCATACCCCTGCAACAAAAGGTAAAGAAATGCAGCTCAAGTCCTGTGCCACGGCCAAATTCAGCGCCAAGGCAGCCGCAATCCTCGCCGTCGGGGCCATCAGCCTCACCGCTTGCGGCGGTGGCTCCACCCCGGCTGCCACGAGCAGCAGCGGCGTGCAGCTCATCAATGCCGGAAAGCTCACCATCTGCTCCGACGTCCCCTACGAGCCCTTCGAATTCCAGAAGGATGGCAAGATCGTGGGCTTCGACATGGACATCGCCGGCGAACTGGCCAAGGACATGAAGGCCGAAGTCAACGTGGTGGACAGCTCCTTCGAGGCCATCGAGACCGGCACCGCACTCACCGGCTGCGACGTCTCCATCTCTTCCGTTTCCATCACGGATACCCGCAAGGCCCTCATGGACTTCTCCGATCCCTACCTGAACGACGACCTGACCCTCGTGGCATCCGAGGCCTCCGGCATCACGAACGTCGACGGCGCCAAGGGTAAGAAGGTTGGCGTCCAGCAGGCCACCACGGGTGCCAAGTACGCGAAGGACAAGGGCCTCGACGCACAGCAGTTTGAGGACACCGGCCTCCTGGTCCAGGCGCTCAAGGCCGGCACCATCGACGCTGCCCTGGGCAACCAGTCGGTCCTCGGCTACGCCATCAAGGATGACTCCAAGTTCAAGCGTGTCGAGAACTACGCCACCGGGGAAAAGCTCGGCATCGCGGTCAAGAAGGGCAACACCGCCATGCTCGACCAGGTCAACACGACACTGAAGCGCCTGACCGACGACGGAAGCCTCAAGAAGTTCGAGACCAGCTGGTTCGGCGAAGCCACCAAGTAACCGGCGCGCCTGACACCTACGCGGCAGGGGCCCCGTCCGGGATCTGTTCAGCAGTCCGTGCGGGGCCTCAACCGCGCAAAACGAATGTGAGTACACCATGGCAATGACCGCACGACAGCGGGCCAGAGTAAGTCTGTACGTCCAGGCAGGGATTTTCGTTGTGGCCATGGCCGCACTGATCCTGGCCACCGACTGGAAGACCCTCACCACCAACGTCTTCAACTTCGGCAAGATCGGCCCGATGTTCCCGGACATCTTCTTCTCGGGCCTGAAAAACACCCTGATCTACACGTTTCTGGGGTTCATCGTGGGCCTGTCCGGGGGCCTGCTGCTGGCCCTCATGAAGCTCTCCAGCTTCCCGCTGTACCGCTGGATCGCCACTGGCTATATTGAGTTCTTCCGCGGCATCCCGGCGCTGCTGGTCTTCATCGCCTTCGGCTACGGCGTTCCGCTGGCGTTCGGTGTCCAGTGGAACGTGGCCGTCGTGGTGATGGTTTCACTGGGCATGGTGGCGGCCGCCTACATCGCCGAGACGCTTCGCGCCGGGCTGCAGGCCGTGCCCAAGGGCCAGACGGAAGCCGCGCGGTCGCTGGGCATGCCGCAGTGGCGGGCGATGGTCACGATCGTCATCCCGCAGGCCTTCAGGATTGTCCTCCCGCCGCTGACCAACGAGGTCATCCTGCTGACCAAGGACTCCTCGCTGATCTACGTGCTGGGCCTGACGGCGGCGCAGTACGAACTCACCAAGTTTGGCCGCGACGGCATCTCCAGCCTCGGTGCGGGACTCACTCCGCTCCTCGTGGCGGGTGCGTTCTACCTCGTGGTCACCATCCCGCTGAGCCTCCTGGCCCGGAAGTTCGAAAGCCGCTCCGCGCGGACCAAGCGTTAGGCAGGGAAGTCATGAACGACGTCGAAATTCACTCCCGCACCCAAAGCGGGCGCGTCCACGCCGCCGGTGTGGCCATCAAGGACCTGCGCAAATCCTACGGCTCCAACGAGGTCCTCAAAGGCATCAGCCTGGACGTCGCACCGGGGGAAGTGGTGTGCCTGATCGGCCCGTCCGGTTCCGGCAAGTCCACCCTGCTGCGGTGCGTCAACCTGTTGGAGCAGCCTAATGAAGGCAGCATCCACGTGGGCGGCTTCGACGCCACGGATGCAGACGTGGACATCGACAAGATGCGCCGCAAGGTAGGCATGGTGTTCCAGCAGTTCAACCTGTTTCCGCACCTGAACGCGCTGCGCAACTGCACGATCGCCCAGACCAAGGTGCTGAAGCGCCCGCAGGCCGAAGCCGACAAGATCGCCCGCGCCAACCTTGAGCGCGTGGGGCTTGGCCACCTCGCCGACAGGTTCCCGGACCAGCTCTCCGGCGGCCAGCAGCAGCGTGTGGCGATCGCCCGCGCGCTGAGCATGGACCCCGAGCTGATGCTCTTCGACGAGCCCACGTCGGCCCTCGACCCGGAGACCGTGGGCGACGTCCTCTCGGTCATGCGGAACCTGGCCAAGGAAGGCATGACCATGCTCGTGGTCACGCACGAGATGGGCTTCGCCCGCGAAGTCGCGGACCGCGTGGTATTCATGGACGGCGGCGTGGTGGTCGAGGAAGGGTCCGCCGAGCAGGTCGTCGGCTCCCCCACCCAGGGCCGCACCAAGGAATTCCTCCGCCGCGTGCTGGACCCGACCCACATCGAGATCGCCGAGTAGGTTCGGTTCCGGCGGGCAACTGCCCTGGCGCTGCAGGATTCCCGCAGCTCCAGGGCATTTGCGCGTCAGGACTCAGCCCCCCCCGGCGCGTCAGTTCACCGCGGCCCGCACGACCACCACCACAAAGTCCAGGTCAAAGTAGCGGCCCACCCATCCTTTGGCCCCCGTGATGCCGAACGCATAGCGGTCCAGGTGGTCCGCCCTGGCTAGCACCTGGATGCGGTCGGGATTTTGGGCTTCCCAGGACGAGACGGGCAATTGCACGGGAGCGACAACCCCATGCATGGCCACCGTCCCGAGGAGCACCATCCCGCGTTCGTCCTCCCGCACCCCGGTGGAAGCGAACTCGATGTGCGGAAAACTGGCCACGTCCAGCAGTCCCGGACCCTTGACATCGCCATCCCGCTTCGCATTGCCGGACGTGAAGCTAGCCGCGGCGATGGTCGCGGTGACGTGGCAGTCCGCGAGCGATTCGCCAATCTCCAACTGTCCGGAGGCAATGCTGAATTTGGCCCGCACCGTGCCCAGGCCGAACATGTGCCGGCCTGTGTAGGTGATGGCCGAGCGGACACCGTCGATGCGGTAGGTTCCGGCGCTGGGGATGGCAAGGACTGCTGTCTCTGGCTGGCTGGTCATGGCCGTATTCCTTTGGATTTTGCCGGAATCCCCCATACCGGGCAATTGCTGATGTATCATCAATTTTGCCGTGTATCATGCTGATACGTCAACAACTTTTTGCTCGCCCCGTATGAAAGGAACCCCCTTGCCAAAGCCCCGCTGGTTGAGCAAGGACGAGGAGGAAGCGTGGCTCGCCTACATCCTCTTCAGCCGTCAACTGGCCGCAGGGATGGAGCGCCAGCTGGCCGGAAGCGGTGTCTCCGGCGCTGATTACCAGATGCTCGCTCCGCTCGCCGAAGCCGGGGCCGCCGGCATGCGCCCGCGGGACCTGGGATACAGTGCGGGCTGGGACCGCAGCCGGCTGGCGCACCAGTTGGGACGCATGGAAAAGCGGGGCCTTGTCACCCGCGAGCCGGCTGCGGACGATGGCCGCGGCACGGTGGTCCGACTCACCGAAGCCGGGCGGGCTGCCTTGAGAGCGGCATCACCGGGCCACATCGAATGGGTCCGGGAAAACTTTCTCTCGCTGATGACGCCCGAGGACCGTCGGATGCTCGTGGCCCTTTCCGAACGGGTGATGGCCAAACTCGAGCCTGAGTCACACGCGCGCTAACCCGCGAGGACTCCCGCCGCCGCTTCCGCCACTGCCGCCTTGATCTGACGGTGCAGGTCCCGGAGTTCATGCCGGTCCGTGCGCACCTCGATGATGGTGCGTCCCGTAAACGGTGCGGCCAGCGCCTCAGCGAGTCCCGCCGTCGTACTCACCGAACAATGCCCGACGCCGTATGCCGCGGCGAGTGCCGCAATGTTCACTGAGTGCGGGGTGCCGAAGAGGCGTTCGACGGCGTCTCCGTAGCCCCCGGACTCGGCGACCGCGCCGTGTTCCAGGAGGCTGAAGATTGCGCCGCCGGAGTCGTTGAGGACCACGATCCGCAGCTGCGGCTGTTCCTCGCCGGCGCCGAGGAAGAGGCCGCCGGCGTCGTGCAGGAAGGTGACGTCGCCGAGCAGCAGGGTGGTTTCCTGGTGTCCGCCGAGGGCGATGCCGGTGGCGGTGGAAATGGTGCCGTCGATGCCGGCGAGGCCCCGGCTGGCGAAGACCGTGGCGGCCGGCTCGGGTGCGGGCTGGCCGGCGAGGTCGACGTCGCGGATGCCGTTGGATGAGCCGAGGACCAGCTGGCCGCGGGCGTGCTGCCAGACGAGCGACCCGACGGCGGGACCGGTTGCGGCGTCTGCCGTGGCGAGTATGCCGTCGACGGCATGCTGGGCGGCGGCGCCTGCGAGCAGCCAGGCGTCGAGCCAGGCGGACGAGCCCCGGCCGGCGAACTCCGCCAGTTCGGCCAGGCTGGCGATCGTCACCTCCCGGCGCCGCCCCGCCTCGTACCAGGCGACCGGCACCGGCTCATAGAGGGCCGCCGGGATGTCCGTCCGGGCCAGCAGCGCCGACACCGGCCGGGAAAGAGTGGGACGCCCGAACACCACGGCACGCTCGATGGGCAGCGCCGAGTCGGGGCCGAAGTGCTCCAGCAGCAGGCGGTACGGTCCCACGGCGTTGGGCCCGAAACGGGAGTTGGACGACGGCTCGGCCAGCAGCGGCAGGCCATGGGCGCGGGCGAAGGCCTCGGCGACCGGACCGGCGTCGTGCCCTGCGAGGACCACGGTGCGCCTTTCCGGAAGGCCGGCCGGGGCAGGGTCGAGGGTCATGGTGAGCGGGTCGGTGCCGATCCGGAACGTTCCGTGGCCGCGCTGCTCCGGCAGCCGCTCCCCCGCCTCGGGCACCAGCGGATCACGGAAGGCGAGGTTGAGCTGGACGGGTCCCGGCGGTGTGTCCTCGAAGGCACCCGTCGCGGCGGCAAGCGATGTTTCCACCGCACGCTGCGGGCTCGCGCCGGCGGGAACGTCGACGGCGAAGCGGACGTGCTCGCCGAAGAGGTCCAGCTGGACGGTGGTCTGGTTCGCGCCCGTGCCGCGCAGCTCTTCCGGCCGGTCGGCTGAGAGCACCACCAGCGGTACGGCGGCGTGGTTGGCCTCCATCACCGCAGGGAGGAGATTCCCGACGGCGGTCCCTGACGTCGTCAGCACAGCTACCGGCGCGCCGGTGGCCAGGGCCAGGCCGAGCGCGGTAAACCCCGCCGAGCGCTCGTCAATCCGCACCAGCAGTTCGACTTTCCCCGCCGCCGAGGCCTCGGCCAGCGCATAGGCCATGGGAGCGGACCGCGAGCCGGGGGCTACAACGACGTATCGGACCCCGCCGTCGAGCAGTGACGCGACTGCAATCCGTGCGGAAGCCACGGACGTAAGCGTGGGCTCGGGGCCGTGGCGAGGGGCTGGGCTGGCCGCCACGGGGTCAGCCGCTGAAGCATCGGATACGGAGGCGGACGGCTCAGTTGGTTCGTGCGAAGTCACCGAACCAGTCTGCCACCAACCGACGCTCCATCAGATCCTGCCGGTTAAGCGCCAACGCTTCCTCACGTCCTGCCGCCCAACGCCCAACGCTTCCTCACGTCCTGCCGGTTAAGCGCCAACGCTTCCTCACTTTCCCAAGGAAAGTGAGGAAGCGTTGGCCGAAAACCTGCAATATCTGAGGGGGCGTCGGGAAAACCCGACCAGATGTGAGGAAGCGTTTGGTACAGAACGAGGCGGAGCTAGGAGCGGAACACCTGGATCACGGCCGGGCGGGGAGCCCTGACCTGACCACGGCGGGGAGTCGCACCGGCGGCAACGTAGTCCGGGAAGTACGAGCGCGGCGCCTCGAAGGTGCCCTCCTCGCCCGGATGCTGCACGGAGACGAACACGGTGCGCTCGGTGTCGTGGACGATCGGCCCGCAGGTTTCGGCGTCGCGGGGCACGGCGAGGAACTGCTCCACGCGGCCGCGCTCGGGGCCGTCCAGGGTGACCTTGAACAGACCGTCGGCCTTACCGATGCCGGAAGGGGCGCCGTCGGTGGAGATCCAGAGGTTGCCCACGGAGTCGAAAGCCAGGTTGTCCGGGCAGGAAATCGGCGAGATCTGGTCGGCCGGGAAGCCGGAAAAGTAGGTGACGTCGCCGGTGGAGGGATCGCCGCAGACCATCAGCAGGTTCCACGTGAACTTGGTGGAGGTCTGGTCGCCGGTCTCCGTGATTTCGACGATGTGGCCGTCGCGGTTTTCGTTGCGCGGGTTGACCTCGGTGGCGCCTTCCTTGCCCGGCTTGCCGCGGTCCGAGTTGTTGGTGCAGGCCACGTAGACCTTGCCGGTGTGCAGGCTGGGCTGGACGTCTTCGCAGCGGTCCATCTTGGTGGGGCCCACCTTGTCCGCGGCCAGCCGCGTGTACACGAGGACTTCCTCGACGGACATGCCGGCCACCATGGACTTGCCGCCGACCACCAGGGGCAGCCATTCGCCGGTGCCGTCGAAGGAGCCGTCCGACGGAACCGAGCCCTTGCCGTCGATCTGGGCGGCCTGGGCGCTGCCGGTGAACTTCGCAACGTAGAGGTCGCCTTCGGAGAGAAGCGTCATGTTGTGCCTGCGGTCGCCCTCGCGGTACTTGGCCTTGGAGACGAACTTGTAGAGGTAATCGAAGCGCTCGTCGTCGCCGGAGTAGGCAACCACGTGGCCGGACTTGGCCACGATCACGTTGGCGCCCTCATGCTTGAAACGGCCCAGGGATGAGTGCTTCTTCGGCGTGGACGTGGGGTCGAACGGGTCCACCTCCACTATCCAGCCGAAGCGGTTGGTTTCATTTTCGTAGCCGGCATTGTTGGCGTTGAAACGCGGGTCGTCCAGCTCCCATTGCCGCGCCGTGGCCTTGTTGGTGAGGCCGTAGCGCTTGTCCGAGGCGGACGTGCCCGGAGCGACGAAGTACCCGTTGAAGTTTTCCTCGCCCGAGAGAATGGTGCCCCACGGGGTGGTTCCGCCGGAGCAGTTGCCCAGCGTGCCGTTGATCCAGCGGCCCTCGGGGTCGGCCACGGTCTTGACCAGGTCCGAGCCGGCGACCGGCCCGGTCAACTCGTAGCGGGTGCTGTTCAGGTAGCGCCGGTTCAGCGGGGCGCCCTGGACGTAGCTCCAGGGCTTGTTCTTGTTCTTGCGCTCCAGCTCGACGACGGTCAGGCCGTGGGCAGCCGCGCCCACTGCACGCACCTGCTCGGCGGGCATGCTGGCAGGGAACATGATGTTCTCGTTGGTGTATTCGTGGTTCGCGAAAAGCAGAGCGCGCCGGCCCTTGCTGCCGGGGATCTCGAGGATATCCGAGTAGTCGTTGTTGTAGCCGAACTGGCGCTCCTGTGCTGCTGCGGTCTGGTTGCCCAGCTCGAACGCCGGGGCGTCCTTGAAGATGGGGTCACCCCAGCGGATCACCGGCTGCCAGGTGAATCCTGCCGGCACCGTCACGGCGTCAACCTCGGACGCAATGGAAGGGATGGCGGTGAACTGCAGCTTGGACGCGCCCGGGCCAAAACCGTTCCTGGCGGCGGCGGACAGTCCCGTCCCGCCGTCGGGGACGGCCTTCTCGGTGGACGTCATGGCACCGCCGAGTACGACGGCGAGGGCACCGGCGGCGCCGAAGCCCAGGGCGGCGCGGCGGGACAGCGTGGTGGAGGCAATGTCGCGGAAGTAGCTGTTGGAGCTCGTGTTGCAGACGTCGCCCGCGCAGGCGTTGTCGCACTTGAGCGCGCAGGTGACAGGGCTGCGCTTGCCTTTGGTGTGGCCGAGCATGGGCAGCAGGGCGAACTTGCGTCCGGAGATTTCAGACATGGGAGAGAGACCTTCCAAGGGTTTAGATGCGGCACCGCCACCCTGCCAGCGAAAGCCAACCGGAAGCCGACACTCAGATGAAGATCCGGTGAACTCGGCACGCGGATGAGGGAGCGTCACCGAAACACCCGCAGGACCTGAGGAAGCGTCCCCAAAAACCCGACAGGACCTGAGGAAGAGTCGCCAAAAACCCGACAGGACCTGAGGAAGCGTCACCAAAAACCCGACAGGACGTTAAGGAAGCGTTTGTTGGGAGGGGGTTAGGCCGGGGCCGGGAGTGCTGCGTACGCGCGGCGGAGCCGGGCGAGCCACCATTCCCGGCGCTTGGACGGCGCGGCGTACTGCTCAAGCAGCCCCTCGTCGGCGACGGCATCGCGCAAGGTGATGGCGCCGTCGTCGGCCACCAATGGTTCGGCAATCACATCCGCGGCGAGCAGCGACACCGTTCCCAGCCCACACGCATAGGGCAGTTCCGGCAGTGCGGCGGCGAGCGCGAGCCCGGCCCGGATCCCCACGGAGGTATCCAGGGCGGAACTCACGACAGCGGGCATCCCCGCCTGCGCGACCAGCTCCAGAGCGCGCCGGACTCCCCCTAGCGGCGCCACCTTCACGACGAGGAGATCTGCCGCATCGGCCCGCGCCACCTTGAGGGGATCGTCTTCCTTGCGGACACTTTCGTCGGCCGCGATCAACACAGCCACGCCCGCCGCGCGGAGCCGCCGCCGCACCTCCGCCAGGCCCTCAATCTCCGGCACGGGCTGCTCGGCGTACTCCAGCCCCACCTCGGCCAGCCGGGTCAGCGCCTCCACCGCCGCCGGAACGTCCCAGCCGCCATTGGCATCCACACGGATGGCAGCATCCGGAAACGCGGCGCGGACAGCAGCGACGCGGGCAGCGTCGTCGTCGAGCGTCTGACCCCGTTCTGCCACCTTGACCTTGACGGCGTCCACGCGGCCGAACCGGGCAAGTATCTCCGGAACCCGCTCCGCTTCAATGGCGGGCACAGTCGCATTGACGGGGATGCTGGTCCGCAGGGGCTCCGGGAAACCGCGCCAGCCGGCCTCGATGGCGGAGGCAAGCCAGCGGGAGGCCTCGGCGTCGCCGTACTCGGGGAACGCGCCGAACTCGCCCCATCCCATCGGACCGCGGAGGAGCAGCGTTTCGCGTTCCAGGATCCCGCGGAACTTCACGCGCATGGGCAAAACCACCACGCGGGCGCTTTGCAGCAGTTCCTCGAGGGGCGGGTACGGGAGAGGCATGGATTCACTGTACCGGCGCGCCCGCCACCAATCGGCCAAGGCGAAAACCAGCGAACAGAACTACGCCGGCCCCTACGCCATTGGAGGGGTCGGCGGCCTTTGGGTGACGGTTCGTCAGGGAGTCATGCCGAGGGGACCGGGTCGTGTTCGTGCTCGACGGCGGCCGGAACCTTGGTGCCCCCGACTCCGAAGCGCGCGATCACCGTGGTGCCCCGTCCGGGAGCGGACGTCAACTGGAGCGTGCCGCCGGCCTCGCCGATGGTGTCCTTCATGATGCGCAGGCCGAAATGTCCTTCCGGCGACCCCTGGCTCTGGTCGAAGCCGCAGCCGTCGTCCTGAATGCGGATCTCCGAACCGCGGCCGTCCTGATGGAGGCGGAGCTCGGCCCTGGTCGCTTTGGAATGCTTGGCGGTGTTGGCCAGGGCCTCACGGGCCACCCGGTAGAACAGCGCCGCACGGTCCCGGTCCAGCTCACACTGCTCCGGCAGGTCCAGCTCCAGGCTGATCCCGCGTTCCCCGAGCGGATCGCCGAGCCGGGCAAGCGCCCCGGAGAGGCCGAGGCGGTTCAGGTCCGGCGGGTACAGCTCGCTGGTCATAGCCCTTAGGCTGCGGACGTTGTCCTGCAGGATCCGCCGGGCGTCGGAAAACAGCGCACGCTGGCCCACCGGGCTGTGCAGTTCCTCGGACTCCATCACGTATGACAGCCCCGAGAGCTCCTGGATCACCTCGTCGTGCAGGTCCCGCGCAATGCGTTGGCGCTCGAGCTCGGAGGCTTCGATAGCCCGGCGAAGCAGGCGGCTCCGGCCGGCTTCGTAGGCCTGGATCCTGCGTGCCAGCCGGACTGCCGGGAACAGCTGCGCAAGCTGGAGGACTGCGAGTGAAAGCAGGAACGGCGGGGCCATGCCGAACAGAACGGCAGCCTGCTCCTGGCGGACACCGTCGTCGTCGTAATAGGTCTCAAACACCAGCTTCTGCCCGTCGGGGGCAGTGACGGGCACGTAGACCTCGACGAGCTCGCCGTTTTCGACGTTGGGCGTGTTGACCTCGTCCTTCTGCATCTCGAGGTTGGCCGGGACGTCCCCGCCGTCCAGGATTTCCTGCGCCTCGTGCGGCAGGCCGAAGGTCTGGCCGATGAGCTTGAGGTCGTCCGAGTAGACGATGCGCCCGTTCTTGTCCCAGAGCCTGATCTCAAAGACGGACCTCCTCTCCATCCAGGGGCGGAGACGCTCGTCGAGCCGGTCAACCGCGGTGGGCTCGCCGGACAGGACTTCCTCGTCCAGCAGCGGCCCCACCACGTTGTTGGCCAGGTGGTCGGTGGCCTCCTTGGAGTTCTCCAAAGCATGGCGTTCCGCCTCGGACCAGATCCAGAAGGCCACCGGGGTGGTGACCACCACCAGGGCAACCAGCCCCATCAGCAGGAACCTCCGGACGGCCTTGAAAACCTCGGAATTGTGGTAGGCCGGCGATTCGAACGGGCGGAACAAGGCAGGTTTACGGAGCGATGGCCTAGCCATTGGACGGCTGCTCGAGCATGCCGCGTCGTGAAGCTTCCATGACCGATTCCAGCTGCGAGTGGGTTCCGAGCTTGGCGAAGATTGCCTTCACGTAGCCGCGGCAGGTGTTGAGGGAGATGTCCAGCTTGCTGGCCACTTCCTTCGACCCGTGGCCACCGGCCATCAGCCGAAGCACATCCAGTTCCCGGGGCGTCAGGACCGGTCCGCCGGGCTCCACGTCGCGGACCACGGGAGCCGGAGCGGGGGTGGACATGCCCAGCTGGGCCACCAGCGAGGGGTGGACCACCATGTTGCCGGCCCGCGCGTAGCGGAGGGTGTCCAGCAGGGTGGACAGCGATCCGCCCTTCGGCAGGAAGGCGCAGATGCCCATGGAGGCGGCGGTCCGCAGTGCTTCCGGCGTCGGGTCGCCGGTAAGCATGACGATCCGGGTGTTCGGGGCGTCAGCCAGGATGCGGGCAGCGGCGGTGAGGCCGTCGCCGTCGGGCAGGTGGAAGTCCATGATCACGACGTCGGGCTTGAGGGCGATGCTCTGCTCCACGCCGCTCTTGGCGGTGGTGGCCGAGGCGACGCTCCGCAGGTCGGGCTCGCGGTCGAGGGCTGCCGTCAGCAGTTCGGTGAACGTGCTGTGGTCGTCGATGGTCAGGATGCTGATTTCCCGGGTGACCTGGGAAGTTGCCTGGTGCTGAGCACCCGAATCATTGAGGTCCATGTCATCCTCGCTGGCGGCTGTTGCCTGGAGCAGCCGGGCGTGCGCTTCCCGAAGCGCGCGTCCGGGGAGGCAGCCGATCTCCTGGTCCATTACCCGGCGGCAGCGCCCGTAGGCCCGCAGTGCTTCCATGTATTGCCCGGATTCTTCCAGGCCCAAGATTAAGGCGGTCCAGGCACGCTCGTTGATGGGATCGTCCACGAGCAGTTCGCTGGCGAGGGCCACCGCGCGCTCCGGGTGTCCGACGGCGACGGCGGCTTCAGCGGCCCGTGCCTTGATGCTCGCGATGCGGGCTGAGTGGAGCGAACGCTCTTCCTCTGCCCAGCCGGCCATCAGCTCATCGCCGAGCAGTGGCATGGAGGCGATGCCGAGGGCCTTCTCGAGCAGCCGGAAGGATTCCTCGGGTGAGGCGTGCCCGGCCTGCTTCAGAAGCTCATCGAACCGGTCGAGGTCCAGGTCAACCATGCTGCGGTCGATCATGTAGCCTCCAGTAACCGTGCGGAGGGCTCCGCCCTTGCCGCTTCCGGGCTGAAGGTGGCGGCGCAGGACGCTGACGTAGCTTTCCAAAGTGGACAGTGCCTCGGACGGCGGCTGGCCATTCCACAAAACTTCGATCAGGTGGTTCTTGGAGACCGGCGTCCCCAGTTTGAGCAACAGGATTTCAAGGACCTGGCGGGGCTTGGGCCCGCCAAGCTCGTGGGATCCGATCTCCACGCCGCCGCGGCGGACACGGAGCGGCCCCAGGATGTTGATGGACAACTTCGTCGTTGTTCCACCGGCGTCTTCCATTGAGTTCGGAAGGTACTCGTCGTCGTTAACTCTCCGGGACCAACGAGTATCTTCTGCAACAGTTTGTACCATTTTGTGCACCTACTATTCCCCATGAACTGCATTCCCCATGAATGGCTTGGATTCATACTTGTCACTCGGGCAAGTATGGGCACGAGTAGCGAGTACTCGAATTTCGGTGGGGCCTCTACTTGGTTGCTTTCGCACCAAGCGGCCCATCATCAGGTTGGGGTGGCCCGCGGCTCCCCTCGAACCCCTTGCCGGGAATGCAGCCGCACCGCAAACACCAAGTTTTTCCCAAGAACCCGGGGCTAGATTCGTAGTACCGCAGTAACAGCGGTGCGATTGCGATCCTCGTCCCCGGAGGACCGCCGAATCAGCGTGAAATGGGTGATCCAATGAGACAGACCATGGCCGGGCCGGGTACAACCAAGTATTCCGAGTACTCGGCGATGAGCGTCTTTGCCGACGGCCCCGGATTTGAAAAAAATTTTGCGTGGCCGGCCCTGCCTCGCGACGTGTTACGTGCATCACACATCAGATTCGGCCAGGTGGACCAATGAACACGGCGGGCGCACTGCGCACGGAAGTAAGATCCGTCCGCTTCCGGCTGCTAGCCACGCTGCTCGTCTTCATGGCCGTGGGCCTGTTTGTCGCCGGCGCCGCCACCCATGCCGCCCAGCTGAACAGCCTCAATGACCGCGTCAACGCCGAGCTGCAATTGCCGCGCAAGAACCTGGACGAGCTCGCCAAGCGCGGCCAGCCCAATTCGGGCGCAGCTTACGCCTCCCTGAACAACCTCTTTACAACTTATCTGCGCAACGGGGCCCCCGGGGGCTACGAGTCAGTGATGACCGTGGTCCGCGGCCGCAGCGTCATACTGCCCGCCGGAAAGCAGCCGACCAATCTCAACACGGCCGCTATCACCGGCAACATGTGGGATTGGAGTGTGCCCCGTCAGACCGTAATGCGGGACATCGACCTCGACGGCCGGCAGGTCCGCCTGGCCATTACATCGGTGTCCCTGGCGGGTGGCCGCCCAGACCAGGGTCTTCTGATTGCCTCGAGCGAGATCGGAGCCCAGCGCGCGGAGGTTTTCGGTTCGATGTGGACCTTCGCTCTGGCGTCCATCACGACGCTCGCAATGACCGGTCTGGTGGGCTTTCTGGTCACCGGGCGGCTGCTGCGCCCCGTTCGGCGGCTCCGCGAGGCCACAGAGGCCACCACATTTGAGGACCTGACCAAGCGGGTGGAAGTGCCGGACAGCACCGACGACATCGCTCAGCTGGCCATGAACTTCAACCGAATGCTCGAACGGCTGGAGTCCGGATCCGACAACCAGCGCCGCTTCATCCACGACGCCAGCCACGAACTGCGCACCCCCATGACCATCATCCGCGGCTACCTGGAGCTGCTCCGGGCCGGGGACCCCGACGACGTGGACCAGACCCGCGAGCTGCTCCTGGACGAGCTCGACCGGATGCAGGAGCTGGTGGATGACCTGCTGATACTTGCCGGCAGCGGACGGCCCGACTTCGTGACGCCCGGCTGGGTGGAGGCGGATGACCTCCTGGAGGACGTCCTGAACCGCGTCCGGGTCCTCGGCGAGCGCCAGTGGCGGCTGGAGGCCAGGCCCGGCGGCCTCATCCGCGCTGACCGCCGCCGACTCACCCAGGCGCTGGAGCAGCTCGCCGCCAACGCGGTCAAACACACCTCCGCGTCGGACCGGATATCCATTGGCGGCGCCTGGGTAGAGGACGACGACGGTGCTCCCCAGGGCGGGCGGGCAGTAGTTGTGCGGGAGCTGGAAGCGCGGGACTCCGCATCGAGGGAGCTGGAAATCTGGGTCTCGGACACCGGCACCGGCATTCCGGCGGACGAGCATGAGCGCATATTCGAGCGCTTCGGCAAGGGCCGCAACTCGGCGGCCATGGAAGGCTCGGGCCTGGGCCTTTCCATCGTCAAAGCCATCGCCGAGGCACACGGCGGCACTGTGCTTCTGGAGTCGGAGGAGGGCAAAGGCAGCCGCTTCGCCCTCCGGATACCCTCCGGCGGCATAGATGAGAGCGATGAAACGGATGGCTCCGCCGCCGCGGACACCGGCGGCGGCACCGAGGGCTTCGACGCCAGGGATGATGCGCGACCCAAAAAACGGCGCGGCGGCGGCAAACCGAAGCTGGCCGGACCGGCGTCGGGCATTGAACTGGCCATCCGGACGGGAGGTACGCCTTGACGCGGATCCTGATCGCCGACGACGAGCCCCGCATTGCGGCCTTCCTCGCCAAAGGCCTCACAGCGGCCGGCTACACCACCACCCAGGTCTTCGACGGGGTGAAGGCGTTGGATTACGCGACCTCCGGGGAGTTCGACCTCCTCATCCTGGACATCACCATGCCGAGGATGGACGGTCTTACCGTCCTCAAGAACCTCCGGAACATGCACTCAACGATTCCAGTGATCGTGCTGACGGCGGCGGACAGCCTTGAGAGCACTGTGGCGGCGCTCGACGGCGGTGCGGACGACCACATGACCAAACCCTTCCGGTTCGAGGAACTGCTCTCCCGCATCAAGCTCCGGCTCCGCGGGGCGCAGGTCATTCCTTCCGTCCCGACGTTCGTCTGCGGCGACCTGTCGCTCGACGTGAACCTCCGCACGGCAGAGATCCGCGGCCGCGTGATCGACCTGTCCGCGAGGGAGTTCGTCATGGCGCGGACATTCATGGAGAACTCCGGCAAGGTACTCAGTCGCGAGCAGCTTCTGAGCCGGGTGTGGGGCTACCACTTTGAGGGGTCGTCCAACGTGGTGGACGTATACGTACGTTACCTGCGGCACAAGCTCGGCGCGGACCGCATCCAAACCGTCCGGGGTGTGGGCTACCGTCTCGTGTGCCTTGCCGGTGATGACATGAACAGCCATGGCGGTCCGGTTCAAACCCCTTAACCGCGCTAGACTCGCCCCGCCCGGCGATGAGAAGACTCTCATCTGCGTCTCATCCCTGCCTCACCTTCACACTTCAAAGTGAAGACACGAAGGAGGGCCGGCCCATGAAGAAGTGGTCGTTGCTGAGCATTCCGCTGGTGGGTTTCGCCGGAATAACTGTCTGGGCGCAGGCTGTTGCGGGGGCTCCGACAGGTACGGAACCCGGCGTGACTGTTACCGAAGGGGCCCCCCGCCACTCGGTCCAGAAGCTTGACGGATCCACGGAAAATCGGCGGCTGTCGCCAGCCACCGGCCCCACTGCCTCACCCAAGGCCACGTCGCCGGCGCTTAAATCGGCTCCGAACGATGCCACCTCCTCCCCGCTCTCCACGAAAGCAGCAAAACCGGCCCAGACGGCGCCGGCGCCCGATGACCCTTCCGCCGATTCCACCGAGGAGTCCGGCGTCGAGTTTGTGGAACCGGCCCAGGTCACTTCCCCGGTATCGGCACCCACCGACGATTCAACGTCCTCGAGCCAACTCGATGACAAAGGCGGTCTCTCCAGCAACAACGGCAGGAGTGGCAGCAGCAATGGCTAGGCGTACCCCGCGGCAATCCGAAGAAGCAGTTTCTCCCCGCAAGAAGGAGCCAGTGATGCACACGGAATTCCGCGACCTGTATGAACCCATCCCGCCGGAACGGTGGGGGGCGACGGTGGACGCCCCATTCGGCCAACCGACGACCGTGATGGTGGACGACTCAGAGCTCCATCAACAGGTCCTGGATATCATCCACAACGTGCTCGCCACGGCTGATCCGCGATCGGAGGTCCGACGCCGGCTCCTGCGCCATCTGGCAGAGAACCCCGGACATCCCGAACAGGCGCTGCTGGACCACCTGCGGGACCGGAACCGGCGCGGCGGACGTTCCGCACACAGCGGCCGGGCTGCAACAGCGGATCCGCACGTCTAGCAGACGAACAGCGCAGCACAGGCTGCCCCACAGACCGGGTACCCGCCGCGGCACGGGTACCCGACGTATGTCCGGCCCGGGTTGGTTATCAGGCTTGGTCCATCCAGTCCCTCAGAAGCCAGTCCCTCAGACGAGCAGCAGCACGAAGCCGCCGACGGTGCTCACGATGCCCACTCCGGTGAGGATCCAGCCGAGGACCAGGATGACGTTGTCGTGCTTGGGCGGTTTCAGGCCCCAGCGTGAAGGGTGGCAGAGGTCGTAGTGGAGCTCCACCTGGGTGCCGGCCACGAGGCCCCGCGCGACGTCGGAGTCCACCAGGGTCTGGCGCGAGACGTTCTCCTGGTCGGTCCAGCGAAAGCCGGTGAAGCCGCCGGCGGTGTAAACCTCACCCGTGGTCTTGGTCCACGCGCAACGGCGCCGTTCGATAATGAGTCCCCACGCGAGCAACGGCACGCCGGGGAGGAAGCCCACCCACGTCATCATTTCCAGGATGGGGCCAAGTACATCCACGAGACCGCCCATGCACCAACTTTAGCCGTCAGCCAGCCTGCGTTTAGCCCCCGGGACAGCCCCCCGGTTCAGGGCGTCAACTGCCGGTTTCCTCGGGGTGCTCCCGGGCGCGCTTCGCTTCGGGAGTCTCGCCCTGCTGCGGGATGAAATCCGGGTCCAGCTTGGTGCTGAGGTCGGTTTCGTCGCGGTCGGTTTCTGCGGGACCGGGCTCTTCGGAAACAGTGCGGGACTCGTCTGGTTTTTCGGTCATGCCCCCAACGTAATCCCCCTGCCCAATGGAGTCGAGCATCGGGCAGTGCCGGGAAGGCCTGGCGGACAGGACGCACCCACCGGCCGGACAGGCGCCTCCCAGCAAACTGTGACACCCTTGTTACGATGACTTTCCAGCTCAGGGACCCCCGCCGTAAGAAGCAAGGCCGCCAGCAGCAGGGCCGTCAGAAGCCCCGCCGGCCTGCCGGACGGATGCGCCTCGCGGCGGGCACCGGCTTCCTCTTCGCCGTGGCCACCCTGGCCTGCGCCACGGGGCTCGCTGCCACCTACTACTACTTCGTCCGCACCACGACGGGCCAGTTCATCGACGAGTCCGCCCTGGTGGAGGCCGTGGAAATACATGGGCCCGCGGGCAAGGTCACCACCCGGTTCCTGGACTGGCTGCCCACCATCTCCCTGCTGATGGCCGCCGTCGTCGTTCTTCTAGTAACGGTGATTCACCGCCGATGGCGGGCCGCCGGCATTGCCGTGGCGGCGTGCGTCGCGGCGAACATCGCAACGCAGGTACTCAAGGACCTGCTGCCGCTGCGGCCGTACCGGGGCGTAGAGACGCTGGAGCTGAACTCGCTGCCGTCCGGTCACACCACGCTGGCGGCGTCCGCGGCGGCGGCCGTGTTCCTGATGTCGTCACCGCGGTGGCGGCCGCTGGCGGGCTTTGTCGGCGGTACTTTTGCCATCGCTTCCGGGATGTCCACACTCGTGAACCAGTGGCACAGGCCGGCGGATGTGGTGGCGGCGTTCCTGGTGGTGGGCTGCTTCATGATTCCCGCGGGCTGGCTGATTCTCCGCAACGACGGCCACGAGTGGAACGTCTGGGACGGATTCGGCGGGCACTGGGGTTCGGCGCGGCTGTGGATCGGGCTGCCCATGGTGCTGGGGCTGGCCTCGGCTGCGGTGTCCGTGTATTCGCTGGTCATGATCGCTCCGGGCATCGGCCACGAGGGCAGCACCACCAACTACTTCTGGGCGGGCATCTCACTGATCGTGATCTCCGGGTACCTGGCCACCGTGGCCACGACGTCGCTGTTCGCGTATGCCGTCCGACGCCGGGACTCCCCTGGGCGCTGATCCCCGCCCCTGTTCCCACCCAAGTAAGTAGCAGCAGAGGGCGTTCTGAGCCCTGGGAACGCCCTGTGCTGCTACCCAGTTGGGGTGGGCGGCCTTTACAACCGCAGCCCGGGAAGCCCACAATGAGTCGCACCACAGCCTCCACTGATTCAACAGTGCGCTGAAACTGGACCTGCGAAAGCAGAGGTGCGCGGAAATGAACGACCAGGCCGGGGCGGACAAAGCCCTGAAGGAAAAGCACCGGGCCATGTGGGCGCAGGGCGACTACCCCGCCCTCGCCAGCGAGCTGATTGCGGATCTGGGCGCCATCCTGGTGGAAGCCTGCAACATCAAACCGCGCCAGCGCGTCCTGGATGTCGGCGCGGGCGCCGGCAATGCGGCCATCCCCGCGGCCATGATGGGTGCCCGGGTGATAGCCAGCGACCTCACCCCGGAGATGTTCGATGCCGGCCGGCGGCAGGCTGCCGACCGCGGCGTTGAGCTCGAGTGGGTGGAGGCCGACGCCGAGAATCTCCCCTTTGCGGACGGCGAGTTCGACGTCGTCATGTCTTGCCTCGGTGCCATGTTCGCCCCGCACCACCAGGCGAGCGCCGACGAACTAGTGCGCGTCTGCAGGCCGGGCGGGACCGTCGGGCTGCTGCACTGGACCCCGGAAGGTTTCATCGGCCAGATGTTCGCCGCCATGAAACCCTTCGCGCCGCCCCCTCCGCCCGGCGCGCAGCCTCCCCCGCTGTGGGGCAATGAGGACCATGTCCGTGAGCTGTTCGGCGGCCGGCTGGGCGACATCCGGGCGCGGAAGCGGACCGTTGCCATCACGAGCTTCCGCCAGCCTGAAGACTTCCTGCACTATTTCAAGTCGCACTACGGCCCCACCATCTCCGTGTACAAGTCTCTGTCCGGCGACGACGGGAAAGCCAAGGCCCTGGACGATGCCCTCACGGAACTTGCCAGCACGTACATCGAAGCCCACGGCGATACGCCCGCCCAGATGGAATGGGAGTATCTGCTGCTCACGGCGAAGGCCAATGCCAAGCCCCAGGAAACCGGGCTGTGACGGACTCCCCCGCCTCGCGCCGCGCCCTTGAGGTGGCCTCCGTTCCGTCCTTCCAGAGGATCAGCGAGCACCTCAACCATTCCACTTACGCCCGCCGCAAACATCTTCCCGGCATCTGCGACTTCACCCTGGGCAACCCGCACCAGATGCCGCAGGACGCCTACGTGGACGCCCTCCGGGACGCGCTCCACCCGCACGACGACCAGTGGTTCGCGTACAAAACCAATGAGGTGGATGCCCGGGAGGCGGCAGCGGACTCGCTGAGCCGGCTGCTCGATGTTCCGTTCGAACCCGAGGACCTTTACCTCACCACCGGCGGCTTCAGCGCAATCGCCCTCGCGCTGAAGGCGGTTGCCGATCCTGGCGACGAGGTCATCTACAGCCTGCCGCCCTGGTTCCTCTACGAACCGCTCGCTGTGGAGGCCGGGCTGGTCCCGGTCAAGGTCCGGATCGACCTCGAGACCTTCGACCTCGATCTGGCGGCCATTGAAGCGGCCATCACGGAGCGGACCCGTGTGGTGATCATCAATTCGCCGAACAACCCCACCGGCAGGATCTACCCGCCGGAACTCCTCCGCCAGCTGGCAACCCTCCTCGACGAGGCGTCGGCGCGGATAAGGCGGCGGATCTACCTGGTGTCCGACGAGCCCTACAACAGGATCGTCTTCGACGGCGCCCGCTTCCACAGCCCCGCGGAGTTCTATCCCTACACACTGCTGGCCTATTCCTACGGCAAGACGCATCTGTCGCCGGGCGAGCGGATCGGGTATCTGGCGCTGCCGTCGAGCATGCCGGACCGCAAGGAGCTCGGCAGGGCAGTAGAGGCGATGCAGTTGGCCATGGGCTGGATCTACCCCAACGCCGTGGTGCAGTACGCGCTTCCGCGGCTGGAGACGTTCACCATCGACGTCGGCCAGCTGCAGCAGAAGCGGGACCGGCTGGTCCAGGAGCTGGGCGGGATGGGATACCGGCTCCGGCCGCCCGAAGGCACCTTTTACCTGTTCATCCATTCCCCCATTCAAGACGACGGGGCCTTCACCGAGGCGCTCGGCCAAGAGGACGTCTTTGTGCTTCCGGGCGTCCTGTTCGAGACACCGGGGTTTTTCCGGATGTCCCTCACGGCCAGCGAGGACATGGTGGAGCGCAGCCTGCCCCACTTCCGGGCGGCCATCGAACGGGCGGGGCAGGACCGCCCCGAAGACGCCGAAATCAAGCTCCCCACGGGCCTTATCCCCATCATTCCCGCCAACCCAAGGAAACTGCCATGACCGTCCTGCGGACCACTCCGGAAAGTGAGGCGACCGGCCTCACCGCCAAGATTTACGACGACGATGTCCAGTCGCTGGGCTACGTCACCACGCACACCAAGACCATGGCGGTAAATCCGGAAGCTTATGAGGCATTCGAGGCCCTCCTGGGCACGATCACAGCAGCCATGGACCTACGCCGTTACGAGCTGGTCACCTTGGCGGCAGCAGCAGCCATCGGATCCACGCACTGCAGGTTGGCTCACGGACGCAAGGCCCTGAAGGCAATTCCGGAGGCAGAGCTGCTGCGGATCGCCCGTGATTTTCGGAATGCCGGGTTGCCGCCGGCCGAAGTAGCCATGATGGAGTACGCAGAGAAGCTCAGCAGTAATGCTGCGGAAATGACCAAGGCAGACGGCCTCAGGCTTCGCGAGCACGGCTTCAGCGACAAGGAAATTATGGACATCACGCTGGCGGCGGCGGCTCGGAACTATCTGAGCCGTTCCGTGCTGGCCCTCGGCGTCGAGCTCGACCGGCCTCCCACATTGAGCTCAGAGCTGCAGGACGCCCTCTTGGCTTCGATGGAAACGCACCGGGCCTAGCTGTATTACCGGCCGGTCTGCCGTTAGCAGAACATAAACTACGAGACACTGATCCCGGCCGCGGTGCCGCCGGCAGTCACCGTCTTCCATAAGTTCGGGCTGCTGACCGACGACGGCGGGTCCCCGATAGAGTTGCGGGTTGCTGGCCGGCGGACCCCTGAAGGATTGGGGTTGCCGGCCCGGCACGTCAGGGGGGTGCAATGCCGGGCCGGCCAGCTGGCTGAACGACCACTCGCGGCTGTGGCTTCGGACCAGATGGAAAAAGAGTGCCAGCGGTTCCTAGGAAAATCCCATTCAACCTTGGAGAACCGAGACCCCCCACCCGGCGACGGCCACCCGCGTGCTCGCACGGCGAGGCCTGTTCCCGGCTGGGGGGACCTCGCCCTCTTCGGCAGTCCAAGGTTCACCGGTAAATCCACCATGACCTGGCGCAACAATTACAGCAGACGGCACTTCCCCTCACGGAGATTGCCGGCAACGCCGCCGGTCTCAGCGCATGCCGGAAGGGCCCGCGGGGCGGCGCAGGTGGAAGGTGAATAAGATGATGACCACGGACCCGTACTCAGGCGGTGACAGCCACTGGCAGTCCCACAAGCCGGAGAGGCTGCCTGCTCATCAGGCTGCCGGAGGACCCTCAGCAGTTACAGGCCGGACATGTGCCGGCGAACAGCCCCTTCAACAGCCAGCGCAAGATACAGCGCAGGGTCCCGCCGCAGTCCCCCCGCGGCGGCCCGCCCAGCGCGCTCCCCAGGGCGGCATACTGCAGCGCCAACTGATGCGGGTCATCGGCGAAATCCTCGGTGACGAAGGTCTGAGATCGGACCTCCGCTTGTCACTGCTCAGGCACATCTCCGAGCATCCGGGTCACCCCGAACAGGCAATGCTGGCGCATTTGCTCGAGATCCAGGACAGAGGATGATGCCCGCCGGTTCCTGACTTCCCAACACGCAATTTTTCCGACGACCCCTGGAACGGTCCATGAAAACCAAAGCAGCCCTCGCGCTTTCCGTGGTCGGGATCCTCGTGACCGGATCCGCCGCCCTCGCCGTCAATACGCAGGTACTGAGCACCACGCCGTCCGGTACCGGCAACGCGAACAGCGTCCTCCTGCCGAACAACTCCAGCGGCACTGCGGCACCGGCCGCCGCCGTCAGCGCGAAAGCTACGCCGCATGTAACGTCCGTGGTCGACGGCGGCAGCACAGTTCCAGCCCCCGCGAAGACTACCGGGGTGCCGGAATCCGGTGACGGCAAGGGCGGCCGGCGGACGTCGCCGACGCCGTCGTCCGAGCCCGGTGACGAGCGGGACCACAGGGACGGCACTGCGACGGGTACGTCCGACGCCGGCCCTGCCGTGTCCCAGCCCGGCGGCACCTTCGGCTCCCCGCCAGGGGGCACCGGCGCTGCCGGGGATCTCGCCGTCGTCGCCGGGCAGCCGGGCGACGACAAAGGCGGCCTGCGGACCGTGCGGGAACCGGGCGATGACAAGGGCGGGCAGCGCAAGGCTTCCGAGCCCGGAGGAGACAGCGGCGGCCACGGTTCGGACGACTAAAGCGGAATTTACCTCGGGGCGAAAGCCCCCATAGCGGGCCTTCTGCACTCACGCGGGAGGCCCCGCTCGCATTACCCGCATTACTCGAAATGAGCAGGAATTTAGAAACGCTACGCCGTGGAATAGAGAACTATCTCTTTGCCTAATCCACAAATCAACCGTCCTGATGCTGAACGGCCTGAGCATCGCACCGGCCATGCACAAGATGTTCGCGCTTCCGCGGGATACACGCTTCAGTGAACTGGGCCGCCGGCTACGCCTCAGGCTGCTGATCGCACTCAGCATTTCGCAGGCGTGCTGGTGGACGGCTGTGCTGATCGGCCTCGTGAATAGCACGCTCCGCCGCTGGACGGGGATGTAACCCAGAACCCTAACGGCCCGCCCTCCCCCGCGCGCAGACCGCCCAGCTGACTCGCAGTTGTTGTCGTTTTCGAGGCTGAAAACGACAACAACTGCGAGTCAGTTGGGTATGGAGGCCCCGACCGCCGCCGTCCCGAGGGTGCTGGTGCGGTGAATTCCGCGCAACAGCCGCGGCAGCATCAGGGCAGCCAGGACCGCGAGGCCCACCATCGGCAGCCAGGGCGTCCCCGGCCACCAGTGGTTCCGGTCCGTGAGATCCAGCAGCCAGCCCAGCAGAGCATTCCCCGCCAGCACGGCGATGCCGCCACAGGTTGCGGACAGCCCGTAATACGCGCCGCGACCCGAGGCTGGCCCTTCCGGCGCGATGAACCGCGGGATCAGCGACAGGATGGTGGGCGTGAGGAGCATGTGGCCGAGGATCAGTGCACCGACGATGCCCGCCATCAGCGCCACGGAGCCGGCCTCAGCCGGACCAGTCGGCACGGTCCCTCCCACTCCAGAACGTCCCGCCCCAGAACCGCCGGCTTCCGCCTGGACAGACGTCAAAGCGGCGGCCGCCAAGGCAGCTGCCACCAGCAAGAAGCCTGCAGACATGGCTCGGCCCGGCCCCAGCCGCTGCCCGGCCGCGGCCACCGGCAGCTGCAACAGCAGTGTCAGCACGGAGGCGAGCAGGAACAGCATGGCTAGCCACGAACCGTCCAGGCCCCGCCGGTCCAGCTCAAGCGGGAAGGCGAAGTAGAGCTGGTTGTAGGCCACCATGTTGGTGCTGGCGAGCAGGCAGAACGCCACAAAGCGCCGGTTCTTCAGGCACCCGAGTGCGCTGCGGGACTGGCCCGGTGAGGCCTCAGGCTCCCTCGTTCCCGCAGTTTTCGACTTCCCCGGCGACCCGGCGGGGAGGCGGAACCACAGCACAACCGTCACCGCAACGAAGATTGCGATTCCCGCCGCCAGCGCCGCGTCAAAGCCCCACCCCAGCAGGGACGCCCCGAGCAGCGGGCCGGCGAGAGCGCCCATCTCCCCCGTGATGGCCAGCCAGACGAACACCGAGCGCCGGCCCTTGCCTAAAGCCCGCTCCTTGGCGTTGCCCGCATTGCCCGTTCGGGCACCGTTGCCATGCGCGCAGTCCGCATGTGACAGCTGCGATTCCAGCGCAGGCGAGAACAGCGCACCTCCGGCACCGGTCAGCACCGCACCCAAAAGGAACAGCGTGAAATCCGACGCCGCCGCCAGGGTCGCGTATCCCGCGATGCGGACCAGGCAGCCGGCCAGGATCGACCGCCGGGCACCCCAGCGGTCGGCCAGCAGGCCGCCGAACAGGAACATCCCCTGCTGGCTGAAGGTACGGGCGCCCAGAACAAGCCCGACGGCGGCGGCGTCAAGTGCGTAGTCCCTGCCCATGGCGCCGGCCAGGAAGGGAACCACCGCGTAGAAACCCAGATTGAACACCAGTTGCGCGCCAAGCAGGGTGCGCGTTTCAGGCAGGTATGGCATGGGTCAGGTGGGTCCTTAAGCGTCCGGGGTGCTGACGAGGTCCAGGGAACGGGACGCCTCCGGCCCGCCCCCCACACCTCCGATGACCACGGGAGCACGGGTGGCCATGGCTGCCACCCGATGAGCGCAGGCCGCCAGGTCACTGCAGGCCACCGGAGCAGCGCAGGCCGTCGGATGCGGGCGGGCCGCCGTCACCAGCTCCTTGCTGTGCCCGTGCTGGGGGTTGGCGAAGAACTCGGAGGTGCCAGCCAGCTCCACCAGGGCGCCCTGGTACAGCACGGCCACCCTGTGGCTCATGTACCGGATGACGTTCATGTCGTGGGAAATCATGATCAGCGAAAGACGGCGGTCCCGGTGCAGCCGCAGCAGCAGATCCAGGACCTTGCGCTGCGTGACCGCATCCAGCGCCGACGTCGCCTCGTCGCAGATCAGCACGGCCGGCTCCAGCAGCAGCGCCCGGGCGATCGTCAGCCGCTGCAGCTGGCCTCCCGAACACTGGCTTGGGTATCTCTCCAGCAGGTCGGGTTCCAGTTCAACATCCCGGACGGCCTGCTGGATGCGCTCCCGGCGCTCGTCGGACGTGCCCGTCCGCTGCCGCAGCAGCGGCGCTTCCAGGCTGGCGAACAGTTTCATCCGGGGGTCGAAGGCGTCGTGCGGTTCCTGGAAGACGAGCTGCACCTCTGTGCCAGGGACACCCCGGCTGACACTGCCGCCGTCGTCCTTGCCGGCCCCTCCCGGCAGTGTCCGGGTAATGCTGCCGCGGTCCGGGGCCTCAACCTCCACCAGCAGCCGGGCCAGGGTGCTCTTCCCGGAGCCTGACTGGCCCAGGACACCGAGAATCTCGCCTTCGCGAAGGCTCAGCGAGACATCATCCAGAGCCGGCCGGGCGCCCCGGCCTTTGGCGAACCTCTTGGTGACGCCGTTCAGCGCCAGGATGTCGCGGGAAGGAGCGAGGCCGGAGGCCTCCCCGGCCACCACAATACGACGGCGGGTGAGGGCGCACGCCTCCAGTAGCTCCCTGGCGCACGCGGTCCGGGGCGCGCCGAGGACGGCCCTGGCCGGGCCTTCCTCCTGGACGCGGCCGGCATCCATCACCACCACGCGGTCAGCGAACGCGGAGACGGTGGCCAGGTCGTGCGTGATGTAGAGGACGCCGAGCCCGTGCTGCCGCCGCTGCGTGTCGATCAGTTCCAGGATCTGCCGCTCCAGGACCTTGTCCAGCGCGGAAGTAGGCTCGTCGGCGAGCAGCAGTTCCGGCTGTCCGGCCATGGCCAGTGCCAGCATGGCCCGCTGCGCCATGCCGCCGGACAGCTGGTGCGGATACGCCCGGGCCACCCGCTCCGGGTCCTCGAACCCGGCGTTGGTGAGCAGCTCCAGCGCATGCGCCCTGGCCTGGCGTCCGCGCAGCCCGCGGTGCAGCTTCAACGGCTCGGCCAGGTGACTGCCAATGGTCATGCGGGGGTTGAACATCCGCTTGGGCTGCTGGTACAGCATCCCGATCCGGCCGCCACGCAGACGGTTGAGCTCTGCGCCGCTGGCCGCAAGCAGGTCGGTTCCGCCCAAGGTGATGGACCCCGACGTGGCCTGGATTTGCGGCGGCAGCAGTCCCAGGACGGACAGCGCGGTCATCGTCTTGCCGCTTCCGGACGCCCCCACCAGTGCGACGAACTCGCCGGGTGCCACGGTGAGGCCGACGCCGGAAAGCACCGGACGGGCGGATGAATCGGAAGGACCCCCGGCGGGCGCCCGCAGGCCGAGGTGCAGGTCCTCGATGATCAGGCCCTCACGCATGGGTGACCTCCGGAGCAGGAGCGGAAGCCAGCAGCAGCCGGCTGCTGGACATGCGCGCCAGGTGCTGGCCAATGAGCGTGACGCACAGCGCCACGGTGAAAATCACCAGGCCGGGGGCAAGGATGGTCATCGGCGACCTCACGGCGTACGGCTGGGCGGCGGCGAGCATCGAGCCCCAGTCGGACTGCGGGGGCTGCACGCCGAGGCCCAGGTAGGACAGGGCGCCGACGCTGATCAGGAACTGCCCGAACCGGAGCGTGGCCTGTCCCAGCAGCGGCCCGGCCAGGTGCGGCAGGATGTGCCGCCGCACAGTGAACCAGGGAGTGCAGCCCAACACGCGTGCCGCCTCGATGAAGCCGCGGGCGGAAACGTCGTAGGCCAGTGCCCGGGCGAGCCGCGCGAAGGGTGTCCAGCCTGTGACGGTCAGGGCCAGCAGCAGGGACGGATAGCCTGCTCCCATCGCGGCCACCAGGAACAGTGCCACCACCATTTCCGGCATGGCCAGCAGGATGTCGTTGGTGCGGGTGAAGAACTCGTCCAGCCACCCCCGCCGGCGCGCGCTGAGGACGCCGATCGCCGTGCCGATGACCGCGGTGAGCACCGTGGCCAGGGCAGCAATGGTCAGGGAGAAGCGGCCGCCGTCGAGCAGCCTGCTCAGGGTGTCGCGGCCCAGGTGGTCGGTGCCCAGCCAGTGGGCACCGGTGGGCGCGGACAGCCGGGAGGCGAGGTCCTGTTCGGCGGATGGATAGGGCGCGATCCAGCCGGCCAGGGCCACGGACAGCACCACGACGGCCAGCACGCAGGCGGCAAGCCGGATGTGCACAGGAAGTTTACGCATGCCGCATCCTGACCTGGGGGTTGAGGAGCCCGTGGACCAGGTCCGCCGCCGTGGTCAGCAGGACAGCCAGCCCGACGACGACCACCACTGCTCCCTGCGCCAGCGGAATGTCACTGTTCAGGACGCCGTCGAACAGCAGCCGCCCCATCCCGGGGATCGCGAAGATGACCTCGACGATGACCGACCCGCCCAGCAGGCCCGCGAACCACACGGCCGCGAGCGTGGTGAGGGGCAGCAGGCCGTTCGGGATCACGTGCTTCCGCACGGTATGGAAGTAGCTCAGACCCCTGCCCCGCGCGGCGGTGACGTGGTCGGCGCCCAGCGCGTCGAGCATTCCCTCGCGCACGGCGGAGGTGAAATGGCTCGCCGGACGCAAGGCGAGGACCGCCACGGGCAGCACGGCCGACGTCGGGCCTTCCCACCCGGCGGACGGCAGCACGGACAGTTCGAGCGCGAAGACCAGCACCAGCATGGGCGCCAGCCAGTATTCCGGCATGGCGATGAACGCCTGGGAGACGGCGGTGATGGCCTTGTCCGCCGCCCGCCCCTCGTTCAGCGCGGCAGCAATGCCGAGGATCACCGCTATCAAAGCCGCCACGGCCAGCGTCATGACCACCAGGCTGAGCGTGACCCAGAGCGCGGGCAGCACCTGGTCCACCACCGGCGTGCGGCTGGTGTAGGACAGGCCCATGTCACCGCTCGCGAAGCGCCCCAGCCACCGCAGGTACTGGGTCCACAGGGGATCCTGGAGCCCGAGCTGGGCGGTCAAGGCCTGGACGGCGGAGTCATCGATCGCGTCGCCGGCCACCCGCGAGCGGATGATCTTGCGGACCGGGTCGCCCGGGGTGACGTACGGGATGAGGAACACCACGAAAGACGCCAGAAGAACGGCGACCACCAGGGCCGCCGTTCTCCTGCCGAGGAACAGCATCATGCCGGACCCTGCGCTCGGGGTCCGCGGTACGGGGGCGTCACGATCCGGACTTGGCCGTTTCGGCCCGGAGCACGTAACGGGCCAGGGGGTCCTGGACGTGCGCCTGCAGGTCGGTGCGGACGGCGTCGGTGGCCTGCTCGTTGACCAGCCACACGTTCACGGCCTGGTCCTGGAGGATCTGGCCGGCCTCGGCGTACAGCCGGTACCGCTCCTGGGCGTCGGCCGTCGTGGCTGCCTCCGCGATCTTCTTGTCGTACTCCGCGTTGCAGAAGTGGCTGAGGTTGTAGGTGCCGTCGCAGGTGTAGTCGGCGGTGAGGAAGCCGATGGGGTCGGCGATGTCGATCAGGCGGTTGCGCTGGCTCAGCACCATGTCGTAGTTGCCGGACAGCAGGTCCGGTTCGACGGCGGCATACTCCTTGGTGGTGATTTTCACCGGAACGCCCACGGCCTTCAGGTTCTCCTGGATGACCGTGGCCACGTCCGCGAACTCCGCGCGCTCGACGATCGCGATGATCTCCAGCGGCCGGTCTGCTGAGTAGCCGGCGGAGGCGAGCAGCTTCTTGGCGGCGTCGAGGTCCTGCTTCGGCGTCGCGGCACCCTCGATGGCCCACGGCTCCGACGGCGCGAACGGACCCGTGGCCGGGATCGCTGCACCTTCATAGACGCTGGCGGCGAGCGCATCCAGATCGAGCGCCGAGCGGACCGCCTTGCGGAAGTCGACGTCGTCGAACGGGGCCTTGCCGTTGTTCATGTACAGCGTGGCGGTCCGCGGCGAATCCGCTTTCAGGACCTTGACGTTGGAGTCCGACTCCAGCGCCGCCAGGCCGGAGACAGGGATGGACAGGGACACGTCCGCTTCGCCCGTCTGGACCTGCGCGGTGCGGGTGGCGCCGTCGGTGATGAACCGGATCTCGGCGCCGGCAAGCTGCACCTGCCCGCCCCAGTAGTTTTCGTTCCGGTCCAGGGTCAGGGACTGCTTCGGCTTCTCGGACACGGGCGTGAACGGGCCGGTGCAGTGGCCAAACGGATCGACGGTCTCGCCCTTGAAGGCGGCCGGCGACAGCACGCCGGTGTTGACGCTCGCCAGCCGGTAGGGAACCAGCGGGCTCTCGGTCGGCGTAGTCACACGGACCGTGTTCTCGTCGAGGGCTTCGACCGCCTTGACTGCCTTGGGGCTGAACGCGCGGGCGGGAACTTCGGCGTCAAGGACGTTCTGCAGCGAGGTCACCACCGCCTTGGCGTCCAGTGCGGCGCCGTCCTGGAACTTGACGCCCTCGCGGAGGGTGAAGTCCCATTCAAGGTCGGAGACCTGCTTCCACTCCGTGGCGAGTGACGGCACGATCTTCCCCTGCGTCTCGTCGTAGCGCGTCAGCGTCTCGAGGCATCCGGACAGGGACAGGATGTAGGCGGCGTCGCTCTCCAAAGCCCAGTCCGCCACGGGTGCGCGGAAGTTGTCGACGACGATCCGCTGGTCAGGGTCGGCCGCCGCCTGGCTGGATTTACCGGCTTCGCCGCTGAAGCCGCAGGCGGACAGGGAGAGAAGCGCCACGAGTCCCACGGACACGGACAGCGGGAAGAAAGAGCGCAACGAAACCACCTAGATTCATGTCTGCGGAAACGGCAGACGCACAGCAAACGGCCAAAAGGGCCAAGCTGAGTGTAGGCTAACCTAACTTCTTCGTCCAAAGCGGGCCGCCCAACTAACTCGCAATAGTTGTCGTTTTCAGCCGTCAAAACGACAACAACTGCGAGTCAGTTGGCTAGGTGTGTCAGTAGTTGCGGCGGTGCTTGAGTCTGGGAAGCACGACGGCGAACACACCTGCCGCCGCGAACCCCAGGACCCCGGTGGCCGTCACCCCGGCGCCGAGGGAGGCAGCGGCAGTCACCGCGGAGAGGAGCACCGGCCCGCCGGTGGAACCGGCATCAGCCATAAACCGCCAGAGGCCCAGGAACTGACCGCGGCCGCGGTCGGGCGAGAAGTCGGCACCCAGCGTCATCACCAGGCCCGAGCTGATCCCATTGCCGAAGCCGATCAGCAGGGCCGCCAGCAGCAGGCTCGTGAACCCGGCGGTCAGCGGGATCAGGACCAGTGCGGCCCCCATGATCAGCGTGGACGGGATGGCCACCCACTGCCGCCCCCGCCGGTCCATCACCTTGCCCGCAGGGTAGAAGACCAGCATGTCGATCGCCCCGGAGAGCCCGTACACCAGCGAAGCATGGGTGGGGTCGAGGCCCAGGTGGTCGGCCCACAGCGGAATCACCACCTGGCGGGAGGCGCGCAGGGCGCTGAGCAGCAGGATGCCCATTCCGGCAGTCAGGAAAACGCCTGCATGTGAGACAGCCACGCCGCGCAGGGTGGGTTCCGGGCCGGTCCTGCCATCAGATCCGTGCACCGACACCAGGTCGGGGACTGCTACGGCGAGGACGGCGGCCGCCGCCATGCCGGCCACGCCCACCCAGTACGCGCCGCTGATGCCAACGAATGCCATGGCAGCGGCGCCGATGAACGGCCCAATGAAAGTTCCGATGCGGCTTACGCCGCCCAGCGTGGACAGGGCACGGGCGCGGAATTCCACGGGAACAGCTTCGGTGAGGTACTTCTGCCTGGCCAGGCTGAAGACGGCGGCGGACATCCCGACGACGGCCATCGCCACCGCGAGCAGCCAGAGCCCGTTGCCAATCACCAGCGACAGCCCGCCTGCCACCAGGGCGAGCGACCCCGCGGCGGCCGCACCCACAATCGACCACCGTTCGCCGAACTTCAGGGTGATCATCGACGCCGGCAGGTTGAAGAACCACGAGCCCAGCCCCATGAGCGTGACGATCAGAGCGGCCACGGCAACGGATGCGCCCAGTTCACGGGCGGTCAGCGCCACAACCGGCAGGATGGCGCCCTGGCCAGTGCTGAACAGGAGGGCAGGGCCGAATGCCGGAACAGCGATGCCGCGAAGGCTGAAGGGCGGCGGGCTGTTCGGAGTCATCCCCATCATCGTAGGCGGGGGCCGTGGCGGCACGGCGGAAACGCGGGCTCCACGAGGCCAGAATCACAACGATTTGATTTACAGGGTGCCCGGACCTGAATCGAGCTTGGCGAAAGTACTAGGTGTGCTTAGCCTTGAGTCAGGGCGAGGCGCGCGGACCCCAACCGGACATCGAGCATGGTTCCGAAACAACTGAACAGCCGCAGGAGTAATCATGGAAGTCTGGCCGGGCAGCGCGTATCCACTGGGTGCGACCTTTGACGGGATGGGGACAAACTTCGCGCTCTTCAGCGAGGCGGCCACCGCCGTCGAGCTGTGTTTAATAGGTGGCGACCGCACCGAAACCCGCGTCGAGCTCCTCGAAGCAGACGGTTATGTGTGGCACTGCTACCTGCCCCAGATCCAGCCCGGGCAGAAGTACGGATACCGGGTCCACGGGCGCTATGACCCCGCCAGGGGCCAGCGCTGCAACCCCAACAAGCTGCTCCTAGACCCCTATGCCAAGGCCGTCGCCGGGCAGGTGCACTGGCACCCGGCCATGTTCTCCTACAGCTTGGGAGACCCCTCCTCCCGCAACGATCAGGATTCGGCGCCGCACACCATGCTGGGCGTGGTCATCAACCCGTTCTTCGACTGGGCCGGGGACCGGCCGCCCCGGATCCCCTACCACCGTTCCGTCATCTACGAGGCGCACGTCAAGGGTCTCACCGAGGTGCACCCCGAGGTGCCCAAAGAGCAGCGCGGCACCTATGCCGGCGTCGCCCATCCTGCCGTCATTGCGCACCTGCAGCGGCTGGGCATCACGGCCATCGAGCTCATGCCGGTGCACCAATTCGTCAATGACGGGACGCTGCAGGAGAAGGGCCTTGGCAACTACTGGGGCTACAACACCATCGGCTTCTTCGCCCCGCAAAACACGTACAGCTCGATCGGCCAGATGGGCCAGCAGGTCCAGGACTTCAAGGCGATGGTCCGCTCGCTGCACCGTGCGGGGATCGAGGTGATTCTCGACGTCGTCTATAACCACACGGCGGAAGGGAACCATCTGGGGCCTACCCTGAGCTTCAGGGGGATCGACAACGCCGCGTACTACCGTCTGGTGGAGGACGACAAACAGTACTACGTCGATTACACGGGCACCGGAAATACCCTGAATGTCCGGCAGCCGCACTCCCTGCAACTGCTGATGGATTCGCTGCGGTACTGGGTCACCGAGATGCACGTGGACGGGTTTCGCTTCGATCTCGCCGCCGCTTTGGCCAGGGAGTTTTACGACGTCGACCGGCTCTCCACGTTCTTTGAACTGGTGCAGCAGGACCCGATCGTGTCGCAGGTGAAGCTGATCGCGGAGCCGTGGGACGTTGGCCCGGGCGGTTACCAGGTGGGCAATTTTCCGCCGCAGTGGACGGAGTGGAACGGCAAGTACCGCGACACCGTGCGCGACTTCTGGCGGGGGGAGCCGGCCACGTTGGGCGAGTTCGCATCGCGGCTGACCGGCTCCGCCGACCTGTACGAGCGGTCGGGGCGGCGGCCGGTGGCGTCCATCAACTTCGTCACGGCGCACGACGGCTTCACCCTCCAGGACCTGGTCTCATACAACGAGAAACACAATGACGCCAACGGCGAGGGCAACCGCGACGGCGAATCGCACAACCGCACGTGGAACTGCGGCGTGGAGGGCCCGACGACGGATCCGAACGTGCTGGCGCTCAGGGCCCGGCAGCGGCGGAACTTCATCGCCACCATGCTGCTATCCCAGGGCGTGCCGATGATCGCGCACGGCGATGAACTGGGCCGCACCCAACAGGGCAACAACAACGTCTACTGCCAGGATTCCAAGCTCAGCTGGGTCGACTGGAACGCCGTCGACATGCCGCTCATGGACTTCACTTCCGCCGTGAACCGGCTGCGCGCCCAGCACCCCACGTTCCGGCGCAGCACCTTCTTCGACGGCCGGCCGGTGCGGCGCGGCAAGGGCGAGAAACTGCCGGACATCGTGTGGCTGAACGAGGACGGCATGGAGATGCTCCCCGAGGACTGGGGCCGCGGCTTCGGCCGGACCATCGGCGTGTTCCTCAACGGGGACGGCATCCAGGGCCGGGACGACCGCGGCCGCCGGATCTCGGACGTGAACTTCCTGCTGTACTTCAATGCGCACGACGACGACATCAAGTTCACGCTCCCGGCCGTTGAGTTTGCGGAGGCCTGGGACATGGTGATCAACACCGCCGGCACCGGAGTGGAGCCCGGTCCGATCGACGCCGGCTCGGTGCTGAAGGTGGCCGCCAAGTCCATGGCAGTCCTGCGCGCCCGCGGCCTGGCCCAGCCCGAACCCAACCTCTCCATAGCCGCCGGCCTGCAGTCCCCCGGCCCGGCGTAGTCCCTCCCTGCCCAGACCCTCCCTCACCTCCCTGCCCAGACCCTCCCTCACCTCCCGTCGCCAAATTCAAGACCCTTCCTCACCTCCCGTCGCCCACCGGCGGACGTGAAAGCGGGTCACGCGGAAATCACCCGGTGGAAACCGCCCCGCAACGTTGCGGCCCCATTCTGAAAGGGCGCCAGTGGCGCAACAGGATCAAGGCGCTGATTGCGCCAGGACGGAGCCCGCCATGGCTGAATCGGCCGCATCCGACGGATCACCCGGGCGCATCACCGACTGCCGAAGCCTCTCCCCCGGCGACGTGGTGGAGGCCCGCTACAACGGCCGCCTTTACTACGAGGGAAAAGTGACGGAAACGGTGCCGGTCCTCGGCATGTTCTGGATCCTCGAGACCAGGACCGGCACCCGGAAGCTCCTTGACCCGCTGGCCCTGCACGTGGTCCGGTTGGCGGCAGCTGAGGGGACCGGCCCCGCGCGCTAACGAGCCAGTGACGTTTGCCACAACCCCTATTGCTCTGTATTTTTAGCCTCACAGCGATCTTTCGGGCGGCATTCAGGTAGAAACTGGGGTCTCGCCGTCGTACTTCGGATGATCAGCAGCACGAGCGTCTCTCCTGCACGGCCCTGCCGGACTCTTCGGAGCCTCTGCCATGAGCCGCTCTGCCGCATGCTGAAACCGCCGGGGCCGTCCCGGCGGCCGCTTCGTGTATTAGGGGACGCACACACTATGACCGCTGCATCTAAATGGGTCGCTGCCGGTTCGTCGGCAGCAGTTTTCGCCGGCGGCCTTTTTCTGGGAGCCCCAACAGCCGCCGCGGCACCCGGCGACGCCGCCTGCCAGCAGGCCTTCACCCAGTATGAATCCGCGCTCAATGCCGCGGGCATCACCGAGGCAACCGTTGCCGATCTCGAGTCCACATTTGACGCAGCGGCGGCCGCGGAAGCTGCGTACATGCCCCTTCAACAGGTTGTCGACGACGCTGAGGCTGCTCTGGCCGCGGCCGAGGCGCAGCTCGCTGCCGACGAGGCCGCCAAGGACGCCGCAGAAGAGGCACTGGAGGAAGCCCAGGCTGCCGGTGATCCCGAGGCGATCGAGGCCGCGCAGATCGCTCATGACACGGCAGACGAGGCTCGTGGAGACTCCAGAGACGCTGTGGAGCTGCGGGAGTCGGAGTTGAACGCCGCCCTGGTTTCACCGGAGCTCATCCAGGCACGGGAGGCCTTGGATGCAGCGGTCGCCAACTTCGAAGCCTTGCTGGCAGCCGTCTCGCTCGACGAAGCTTCCGCCACCAACCTCATGGGCCTTTTCGAGGCGTACCTGACGGCCTGCAACCAGGACTCCCCCGGCGTTGATCCCGGGGTTACGCCGCCGGTCACGCCGCCGGTCGCTCCGCCTGTCAACGCACCGGGAAGCACGCCGACCAATGCACCGGGAAGCACGACGCCGGCAGTCGCCGGTGCGGTCAGTGTGGCTCCCGCCGGGAGCGGCACCGCCGCTGTAGCAAAGAACAAGGGCCTCAACGTACAGACCGCGGCCGAAGCCGAGCCGGGCGTTGACCCCGGACTGGCGCTCCTAGCCGGGCTCCTCGCGGCGGGAATCGCTGTGCCGACAGCGGCTGCCATGAGGATGCGTCGCACGGAGCGCGCCCGCAAGTAGGCACATCACGTGGAATCGCCGATAACGTCCGGCCAGCGCCGGCCCAGCCGCTGGCGCTGGTTTGCTGTGCCCGCTGTCGCCGCCGCGGGCTTGGCAACCGCTCTCTTCTTGGCCCCGTCGAATTCTGTGGCGCCGATCGATGGCGGCAGCACCGCCGTCGTGCCTTCCGCCGCTCCTGCGGTGGCGGGTTCCCCGAGTGCCGCGGCCGTGGCCCGAAAGGCGGGTCAACCGCAAGCCGCAGCGCCGACGGCGGTGTCGATCGAGGCTGCTGATCTGAATGTGCGGGTCCTGCCGTTGACGCCCAGCGCGGACGAGATGGCTTCGGAGTCGCTGGTGCCGCCGCTGACCCTCGATGCCTACCGGCTAACCGGCTATGGCGTGCCCGGCACCGGCTCCGCCAATACGACGTACATCGTGGGGCACAGCTGGGACGGCAGGGATGCCCCGTTCAACCGCCTCAGCGATGGGAACCTCATTGGCAAGGCGGTCACCGTGACCACGGCCAAGGGGGTGCTGAAGTACGTGGTGGATTCGGTGACGACGCACGACAAGAACACGCTCAAGGACAGCGACATCTGGAACGTCGTGCCCAACCGGGTGGTGCTGATCAGCTGCTACACCGAGGACCCGTGGGGCAAAAACGTGGTGGTCGCGGCCTCCCCTGCCCTGTAGGAACGCGTCCTCAGCTTTCGTCGCTTCTTGCCGAACGCGTCCTCAGCTTTCGTCGCCACATCCCACACGCTTTCTCAGCGGCAGAAGCAGTCCTAGTCATCATTGATGCCGGGACCCTTGATCTCGACAGGCTCGATCAGCGATGAGGAGGCATCCGGAAAAACCCGACGAAAAATGAGGGAGGGTTTGGAGGGTGAGTGGGAGGATCCGGGCGGACTAGCCGACGTGGATGCCGGGGCGGCGGGCGGGGTCGGGCTCGTTTTCGCGGATGATCTCGCGGACCACGGGGGCGGTGTCGCCGCGGCCCAGGAGCAGGTAGCGCATCAGGTGGGCCAGCGGGTTGCCCTCGGCCCACTCGAAGTACGCGTGCGGCCGCACCCCGGTGGCGTCACGCAGGGCCAACAGGATCGCGGCGATGGCGTTGGGCGCGGCCGGGCTGGTGGCACGCAGGATACGGTGCCCGGCCACCTCGACGCCGCGCACCTCGAGGACGTCACTGAAGCCCGACGGGTCCGTGACGTCGATCTCCAGGAACATCACGTCGGCCGTGCCGGGCACGGGGTTGTTCTCCCGCTGCGCGGCCTCCTTCTCCGCGTACTCCGCGGCGTCCCTGGCCTGCGGGCGGTTGGCGATGATGTTGATCCGCCCGTCGTAGTCCAACGTGTCCGTCACGAAGCGCCGCACCGCCTCGTCGAACTCGATCCGGTCCACCCGCAGCTCGGTGGTCCGCGAGACACGGGACACCAGCGAGACCACCACGATGCCCAGGATGAAGAACCCGGAGATCGCCAGGCCGTCCGGCTTCTCGATCACGTTCTCCACCAGCGCGTACAGCATGACGAGGGTCAGGACGGTGAAGCCGACGGCGGCCCCCCGTTTCTTCTTGCGCGCGGCAGAGATGCTTACGGCCACCGCGCCGGAGACCATCATGGCCAGGATGCCGGTGGCATAGGCGCCGGCCTGGGCGTTGACGTCGGCCTTGAATCCGATGGTGATGAGGATGCTGATGGCCGTGTACACCAGGACCACGGGCCGCACCGCGCGCGACCAGTCGGGCGCCATGCCGTAGGAGGGAAGGTACCGGGGCACGATGTTGATAAGGCCCGCCATCGCGGAGGCACCGGCGAACCACAGGATCAGGATGCTGCTGATGTCGTAGACGGAACCGAAGCCATTGCCGAGCCGTTCATGCGCCAAGTAGGCCAAAGCACGGCCGTTCGCCGGCCCGCCCTCCTGGAACGCCTCGGCCGGGATCAGCACGGTGGTCACAAAGCTGCTGCCGATCAGGTAGACGCTCATCACCACGGCCGCCGTCGTAAGGAGCTTGCGGGTATTGCGGATCCGGTTCTGCAGCATCTCCTCCGGCGTGGCACCGGGAGCCTTCACCAGTGGCATCATGCTGACGCCGGTCTCGAAGCCGGAGAGGCCCAGCACCAGTAGCGGGAACGCCAGGACCGCCGGGCCGGCGATGTTGCCAAAACCGCCGCCAAAGGAGGTGAGTTGCGACATCCAGGCTGCGACGGCACCCGGCTGGGTGACGGCGTCGTAAATTCCAGTGCCGATGACGACGGCGTTCAGCAGTAGAAAGACACCCACCAGCGGAATGGCCACGGCCACCGCCTCGGAGAAGCCCAGCAGGAACACCCCGCCCAGGATCAGCAGCATCACCACGGTAATGGGCACGGCCTGGCCCTCCAGGAACGGCGGCAGGTACGGGTTCTCCAGCATGTGCACGGTGGCGTCGGCTGCGGACAGGGTGATGGTGATGATCCACGACGTCGCCACGAACCCGAGCAGCACCAGCACGAACACCTTCCCGCGCCAGAACGGCAGCAGGTTTTCGAGCATGGCCACGGACCCCTGCCCGTGCGGGCTCTCGTGGGCCACCCGCCGGTACATCGGTAGCATGCCCAGCAGCGTCAGGGCCACGATCAGCAGCGTGGCCAGCGGCGACAGTGCACCGGCGGCGAGCGCGGCGATCCCCGGCAGATACGACAGCGTGGAGAAGTAGTCCACCCCGGTCAGGCACATGACCTTCCACCAGCTCTGCTGATGCCCGGTGCCCTCCTCGGCCTCCGGCCCCACCGGCTGGTGCACCTTGTGCTCCAGCAGCCACCGCGTGAGCGCGCCTTCGGGGCCATCTTCCCGCTCTGGGTTGGGCACGCTGGCCGGAACGGAGTACTGGGCAGGTGCGGTCATGAAGTGTCTTTCTGGATTTGCGGGAAAGGCCCCGTCGTCGGGCCGCTGGAGAGCGGCGGGAGGGCGGCCGGGGAGCGCTCACGGGTTCCGCCGTCGGACGGGCGGGAGGCGTCCGACGGCGGGGGCTACTTCGTTGCTCTGATGAGCCGGTAGATCATGTAGCCGGTTGCGCCGATCCCGAGGATAAGCCACAGAAACGGGGCGCTTTGGGTCAGCATGGCAGGACACGGCCTTGCTTGCTTGAGGTGGCCACGGGGTCCTTCGATTCACATGGGCAGTTTGCTGATGACCACGGGAGCCTAGCATCGGCCGGATTCCGAAAAGCGCCAAAACCGGGGATCTTAACGCTTTCTTAACGCCTCCCACTTCTTACCGGCCGCAGGGAATTCCGCGGTGGTAGCGTGACGCCTATGCGCGACGTCCCTGCTCCGAAGTCCCGGCCTGCAGGCAGGAACGCCCAATCCGCGGTCAGGAAGTCACGGCCGGCAGCGAAAACTGCGAGGCTCGCTGCCAAAACGGCTGCGAAAACACACCGGAAAGCAGCCGGAACGGACCGTGGCTTCGGCGGGCTCTGGCCCGCAGGCTCGAAGGTCTTCCCCCGCATCCTCAACGTCTTCGCGCCGCAGCACCCGGCCCAGGTGATCGTGCTCGGGTTCGCCGGGGCTGTCGCCGTCGGCACGATCTTTCTCATGCTGCCCATCTCGCGGAACGGCCCCGAGGGAGCGCCCTTCCTCGATGCCCTGTTCACGTCCACCTCCTCGGTTTGTGTAACGGGGCTGGTCACCGTTGACACGCCCGTGTACTGGAGCGGTTTCGGCAAGGTGGTGATCATGGTCCTGATCCAGATCGGCGGCTTCGGGGTCATGTCCTTCGGCACGCTGCTGGGCGTGCTCATGGCCCGCCGGCTCGGCCTGCGCTCACGGCTTTCCGCGGCCGCGGAGACCAAGAGCACCGGCTTTGGCGACGTCCGCCAGGTGCTGCTCGGCGTCCTCGCCATCAGCCTCACCGTGGAGACCGTGCTTGCCGGCATCCTTGCCGCCAGGCTCGTCATCGGCTACGGCTACGAGCCAGGGCGGGCAATGTGGCACGGCGTCTTCCACTCGGTGTCATCCTTCAACAACGCCGGATTCGCTCTGCATACGGACAACCTCATCGGCTTCGCCGCGGACCCGTGGATCTGCCTGCCCATCGCCGCCGCGGTGATCATCGGAGGCCTCGGCTTCCCGGTGCTGTTCGAACTGCGCCGGCAGTACCAGCGGCCCATCCACTGGAGCATGAACACCAAGCTGGTCCTGGTAGGCACAGGAGTGCTCCTGGTCAGCGGGACCGCCTTCCTCACCGCCGTCGAATGGTCCAACCCGGCCACACTGGGCGGGCTCAAGCCCGGCGAGCGCGTCCTGGCCGGGTTCTTCCAGTCGGTCATTACCCGCACCGCCGGGTTCAACAGCATCGACATCGGCCAGATGCACCCCGTCTCCTGGATGGGCATGGACATCCTGATGTTCATCGGCGGCGGTCCGGCCGGCACGGCGGGCGGTTTGAAAATCACCACGTTCAGCGTGCTGTTCTTCATCCTGCTCACCGAACTGCAGGGCGGCACCGCCGTCAACATCTTTGGCAAGCGACTCTCCCGCGCCGTGCATCGGCAGGCCATCACCGTGGTGCTGCTGGCCATCGGGATGGTGGTCGGCTCCACGATGTTCCTGATGCTCATCACGGACTTCGGCCAGGAGCGGATCCTGTTCGAGGTGGTCTCGGCGTTCGCCACGGTGGGACTGTCCACCGGCATCACCGCCGCCATGCCGCCGGCCGGGCAGGTAGTTCTGATCCTGCTGATGTTCATCGGCCGCCTCGGCCCGGTGACGCTCGGCGCCGCACTGGCCCTACGCGAACGCCCACTGCTCTACGAATACCCCAAGGAAAGGCCCCTCATTGGCTAAGAACTTTTTCTCCCGGCCCGCCGAAACCGCGGCGCAGGCGGACTCGGTGGTGGTCATCGGCCTGGGCCGCTTCGGCGGGTCGCTGGCGCTGGAGCTTGAGGCGCAGGGCACCGAAGTGCTGGGCATCGACTCCAACGAGGACACCGTGCAGTCCTACAACGGCCGGCTGACCCACGTGGTCCGGGCGGACTCCACCAAGGAGGAGGTGCTGCGCCAACTCTCCGTCCACGAGTTCGACCGCGCCGTGGTGGGCATCGGCAGCGACATCGAGGCGAGCATCCTGACGACGTCGCGCCTGCTCACGTTCAAGAAGCCGCAGATCTGGGCCAAGGCCATCAGCGAGCCGCATGCCGAGATCCTCAACCAGCTCGGCGTGGACCACGTGATCCGCCCCGAGCACGACATGGGCAAGCGCGTGGCCCACCTGGTCCGCGGCTCGCTGCTGGACTACGTCGAGTTTGAGGACGACTTCGTGATGATCCGCACCAGCCCGCCCGCCGAGGCCCGCGACCGTCCGCTCGGCGTGCTGGGCCTGCGCGACAAGTACGGCATCACCATCGTGGCGGTCAAGCGCCCGGGCGGCATCTGGGGCCACACCACGGCGCAGACCGTCCTGTACGACGACGACCAGATCATCGTGCAGGGCAGCAAGACCCAGGCGGAGCGGTTCAGCAACCTGCCCTGACGCTTACCGCATGGCCGGTTAGCGAGTGGCCGGTGCCTCAATAAAGACCACCTGGCTCAGGCTTCTGACAGGCCTCCGCCTCTGGGCGGTAGGCTTGCCGACGGCGTTAGCCGGGTTCCCGGCGTCGGCCGCCTTGGGCTTGCCGGTACCGCTGGAAAGCCCGACGGCGTTAGCCGCCTTTCCGGCCGGGACCCGCCGCACGCTGACCTGCTCGAGGTCCAGCAGCCGGCGCGTGCCGGTCCGGGCGTCGATGATCCAGAACAGGCCGATGTCCTGGACCGTGCTGCTCACAGTCCCCCGATGAGCCAGACGGCCGCGGTGCCAGGCCTCGATCTCGTCGCCTACAGCCAGCTCTGCACTGGACCGCACTTCAGGCTCCACATCTTCGTTCACAGCCGGTCCCCCTCCATTGGAATGTTGATGGGACCAGCCTGCACCACGATGTTTTCTAAGACGTTTCGCGCTGGTGCTCGGAGTGTGTCTGCGCTGTTTCCGGCTCCGCCTGCGAGCGCACCTTGGTTGGGCCGTTCGCGTTGCAGACGGTGCCTCCGTTTTAAACGGTGCTGCGGCCTCTGGATTAGTCGTCGGCGCCCCAGGAAGGGAAGTTGACGCCCTGAGGACCGTCAACCACAACCGTGATGCGTCTGCTCGGGGCGACCACGCAAATTCGGTCAATTCTGGCGTGTGTGTCGAAGCAGCCGCTGAGTAGCTTGCGACCGTCGGGCGACCATACGGCCTTGAAGAATTTCAGGTCCGGGGTTCTCGGCTGGATCACTCGAAGTCGGCTGCCATCCGGATGGACCGCAAGGATGGATCCGTAGTCTGGGGCCTTCGTGTTTTCGGGTTCGATGTTGAACGTGATCGAGCGGCCGTCGGGCGACCAGTCCGGGTGTTCCAGGCCTGGGCGTGGCGGTACAACCTGATGCAACCCTGTTCCATCTGAGTTGATGACATAGATGGCTTCGAGTTGCCCCTCGGGGCTGTCGCCGGTGATGCGTCCGAAGGCTATTCGCGTTCCGTCGGGCGAGAATACCGGTTCGACGTCCAGGGCGTTGCGGGTGAGCTGCTTTGGACTGGATCCGTCAGCGAGCATTATCCAAATTGACACGCTGAAAGTTGGTTGGCCGAACGGAAACGCGTCGTACACGATGGACTTGCCGTCGGGTGACCACTTGGGGCATTCCTGCACGCCTGGGGCCGCCGTGAGGGCTTTTCGGTTCCGTCCGTCGGGCTCGATCGTGGCGATGTGGACTCCGGCATCGTCAATGAAGTCGAACGCGATCCGGTCTCCGTCGGGGGCCCAGTCCGAGAAATTGGCTTGATCCTTGGTCAGACGCCGTTGGTGGGATCCGTCAGAATCGGCAGTCCAGAGACTGAAACCGTCGATGGCCGGGTCCACGCGGCCAAATGCTATGTCTCCGTTTTCGGGTTTCTGGTCCTGGTCAGCCCTCGACGCTGTCGCAGGCATGGGACCGACGAGACACAACGTCATCGCGAGCATGGTGATAACGGCAGGTTTGATACGCATGCGCTACTCCTCCGACAAGTCCCGGTCGTGGCCCGGGCGCCTCTGTATCGAAGGAGACCTCTCCGTCTGCAAATATCCTCCGCCGCGCCACCTTGGTCAATGCTGTGGACGAACCCCAGCCAGCGGTTATCTGCCTAGCCCTCAAACTTCTTGCAGCGCGCGTCCGCGTCAAACGGGCAGGAGCCTTCTGGGCCCGCCGTCGATAAACTGGGAGTGGCCGCCGCGGCAGCGGGCCGCCCCGGCTTTCCCAACAGGAGGTCATGATGGGTTTGGGTGACAAGATCCACAATGCCGCCGAGAAACTCCACGGCAGAAGCAAGGAAGCAGCCGGACGCGCCACCGGTGACAAGCAGCTCAGGGCTGAGGGCAGGGAGCGCCACATCAGGGCCGACCTCAAGCAGGCCGGCGAAAAGATCAAGGACGCCTTCAGGAGGCACTGACGAAGGTCCCGCTTTAATGCTCGAGGCCCTGTCCGGTAAGAGCGGACAGGGCCTCGCCGCGTCTTCGGCAGCCCTGCGGAGCTGATCAGGACGGCTGCAAGGATGTAACCGGGCTCAGGCATGACGGGCCTTCCTCCGCTGGATGGCGTAGCGAACCAGCAAAAGTGATACGAACATGATCTTGCTGCGACGAGCATCCCCTCACCGAAGACCAGATAGCCGGCCAGCGCACAGCCGAGGGCAACGACCGGGATCGGGACGCTCCTGCGGACGCGGTAGGCATCCATGCGTAGGACGAGGAAGAAGGCCGTCAGCGCGAACTCCAGGCCGACCACTCCACCCGGGATCAGGGTCCCGCCAAGAGCACCTGCGGTGACCGCAGCCACCCAGTTGACCTGAAACGAAGCCTGGATGGCAAGGATTCGCCGCCTGCTCCAGGACTGCGCCTCCGGCGATGCGGTCAGGGCCCAGGCCTCGTCGGTGAGCGTGAAAGTGCGTGAGCAATCAAAGAAAGCTCGATGCCATCGATCGAGAAATAATATTTCAGCTATCTGAAAACGGACGACTGACTAACCTTGAACTGGCCCGGAGGGTGGGCCTCACACCGGCCCCCTGCCTGCGCCGCGTGCAGCGGCTGGAGGACGACGGAGTCATCGCCGGATACCGTGCCGTGATCGACCCAGTCGCCGCGGGCCGGAGCTTCTGCGTCATCATGTCGGTCGAGATCACCATGACCGACCGTCAGACCGTTGAAGGCTTCGAAACAGCTGTGGCAGCGCTGGAGGAAGTAACGGAAGTCCGGTGGGTCTATGGAGTGCCGGACTACATCGTGAGGGTCGACGTCGCAGACGGCAACGAGTACGAACGTTTCCAGACCCAGAAGATGACCAAGCTGCCCGGAGTCCATCGCATCATTTCCCATCCGATGATGAAGCTCATCAAGAGCCGGTACTGAGCGGCACGGCTCCTCAACCCGGGCAGGCGTTAAAAAACCGTTAAGATTCCGCCGCGGCCGGCGTAAATGCTGTTGGGGCGAAGTACGGCACAGTACCTTTGATCCAATGCCGTCCTGCGATGGCCCCCAACACCGCAGGGCGGCATTTCCATGCGCTCCGTTGGGCGGTCCTCACCTGCCGAAAAGTACGACGGTGCGCTCCCGACGCCGCCTCTGCCCGCGCCCCCATCTCCCCCACAGCAGAGAAAAAATAATCCACCTCACTATTTCACCCATCCGGCCCCGGCGCCGCTCCGAACTGCCTGTGTCCCATCCACGGGAGATCCACCACCACTCGCACGAGGAGAACGCTTCCGATGAATAAGACTTTGCGACTTTTGGCCGTCCCCACACTGGCGCTTGGCGCGTTGGCCCTCTCCGGCTCACCGGCCATGGCCGCCGACGGCGACCAGACCTACCAGGCCACGCTCGGCCAGCTGAACGGGAGCTCCGCCTCGGGCACCGTCACCCTACACGTCACCGGAAACCAGGCCCACGTGGTCCTAAACGTCTCCGGCCTCGCCCAGACGTTCAACAATGCACCGTACCCGCATGTGCAGCACATCCACGTCGGCGCCAAGGGCCAGTGCCCCGGCCCGGCAGCGGACACCAACGGCGACGGGGTCATCTCCACCACCGAAGGCGGACCGTCCTACGGCAAGATCGGCACCACACTCTCCACAAGCGGAGACACCAGCCCGGCTGCGGGACTGGACCTCAAGGTTGCAGGCCAGGGCGGCGCCTACACCATCGACCGCAGCTTCCCGCTCAACGCCGAGACCAAGGCAGCCCTGCAGAACGGCACCGCCGCCGTGGTGGTCCACGGCCTGGATCCCGCCACGTTGAGCGCCGCTGGCCAGGCTGCCAAGAGCGACCTCGTGCCCAGCCTGCCGCTGGCGGCCACATCGCCGGCCCTCTGCGGCACCCTCGCCGTCGGCCAGATGAACATGCCGGTGGGCGGCGCTGACACCGGCGTTGCGCAGACTCCGCAGAAGAACGACGCCGGTGTGCTGGCTTTGGGCGGGGGCCTCGTCCTTGCTGCCGCTGCGGGAGGAACGTACATCGTTCGCCGCCGCAAGGCAGCCGACGCCGCGTAGGTTCCCGCCCGGACCACGCCCGGACGGCAACCGGATCGGGCACGGGTTCCGGCGGCCGCGGACGCCTTGGGGGCGCCCGCGGCCGCCGAGTCCTGCCCCGTCCGCCCCCGTTGAAGAGCCCGCCACACCGCACCGGTCACGCCGAAGGACGCCCCAGGACAGGACGCGAGAATGAGCAGAAAACTGAAAGCCCGCACCCACACGATGGCGTCTTTGGCCGTAGCGTCGCTACTGCTGTCCGGCTGTGCAGCAGCCGTGGGAAGCATCAACCGTGTTGAGTCGGCAGCAGCAACAGCGCCAGCACCACCGTCGGAAGCACGGGCGTCGGCGAGCGCGGCGGGTGCAGCGGCGGGCGCAGCGGCCACGCACGCCGGCGACCAGCACGCAGCAGCCCAAACGGCCGGCCCGTCCGAGGCCTCCAAAATGATCTGTGGGCAGGAAACCAAGGATGACATTTCCTCCATCCTGGCCCTGCAGCAGTCACCGCACACCGTCGACAACTGGTCGGACAGCACCTACACCTGCACCTACCACCTGGCCGGCGGCCCCCTCGTGATCTCCGTGAAGGAATCCCCGGACCCCGCCGCGACGCGCAAACACTTCGACACCCTGCAGGTAAAGCTCAACGCGGAACCCATCAAGGGGCTCGCCAACCTCGGCTTCCCGGCGGCCCAGACCGCCGACGGGTCGGTCGTCTTCCTCAAGGACAACAGCACCCTGCACGTAAACGCCAACGGGCTGCCCGCCGCCGTCGGCCCCCAGAAAGTGTCGCGCACGGATTTCGCCTACCAGGTGGCCACCACCATCCTGGCCTGCTGGAAAGAACACCACTGAGCATGGACTCCCCTAACGCCACGCATCCCCCGCGCCGCCGCAAGAATCGGGCGGCCGCCCTCCTGTTTCTGGGCGCGCTCGTCCTGAGCGGCTGCGGAACGGCGGCGCCGTCGTCGGCACCCACCGCCGGGACGCCGTCGGCAACGCAGTCCGCTGCTTCGGCGCCGGAGTTACCGTCACCGGCCGTAAGTACGACGGCGGCAACCGCCCCGGCGGCCAAGGTCCCCTCCCCTGCCCGGCCCGCTCCCGCTCCCGTGACAGTCACGGTGCCCACCATCGGCGTGCAGTCGCCGCTGGTGAAGCTGGGACTGCGGAAGAACGGGTCGCTGGAGGTGCCGCCGGACGGGCCCGGCGCGCCCGCCGGTTGGTATTCGGGCTCGCCGTCGCCCGGCGAAACCGGCCCGGCCGTGATGCTGGGCCACGTCAACGCCACCGACGGCGGCCCCGGTGTCTTCGCAAACCTCCGCGGACTGAAACCCGGGACCGAGATTACCGTGCGGCTCGCCGACCGCAGCACCGCCGTCTTCGCCGTGACCAGGGCCGCGGCCTACAGCAAGAACAGCTTCCCCACGCTGGAGGTCTACGGCAACACCAAGGGCCCGGAGCTGCGACTCATCACGTGCGACGGCTACGACCCCGCTTCCGGTCTGTTCAACGACAATTACGTGGTCTACGCGAAGCTCAAGGCCAAGACGGCGGGCTGACGCGACCGCTGATGGCTCCGTGGCGGCCCAAACGGCGTACGCTCATTGATATCTGAGTGCCCCAGCAAAGCCGTGTGACCATGCATCATCTGAGTAAATTGGCAGTTATAGGAGCCGCGCTTTTGCTCGCTCTGTCTGCAGCGAGCGGCCCGTCCCGGCCCGCAACAAGCAAGTCCCTTTCAGCAGCAAGGGCCGAGTTCCCGCCCGCCACCAGCCAGCCCGCCACAAGCCGGCCCGCAGCAAGCCAGCCCGCAGCTGTCCCCCGGGCTGTCCGGCCGACCATCGTCCGCCCCCCTGCCGCTGTGGGGGCGACGCCCACTCCGGCGCAGCAGCTCGCCCGGCTCACCCTGCCCCAGCGGGTTGGCCAGCTGTTCATGGTGGCAGCCACCGCCACCGGCGCGGACGCCAACACGATGTCCGACCTGACCAGGCTTCACGTTGGCAACGTCTATCTTGCGGGGCGCAGCCGTGCGGGCACCGCCGCAACAGCCGCCGTCGTCCGCCGGATGACCGCCACCGTGTCGGCGGCCACCACCGGCGGCATCCGCCTTGCCGTGGCCACGGACCAGGAGGGCGGCTTCGTCCAGGTGCTCGGCGGGCCGGGCTTCTCGGCGATCCCCACGGCATTGGCCCAGGGTACACGGACGACGGCGGCACTCCAGGCCAACGCGCGCGTCTGGGGAAGCCAGCTGCGCGCGGCCGGGCTCACCATGAACCTGGCGCCGGTTCTGGACACCGTGCCAAGCAGGCAGTTCGCTCCGCACAACGCGCCCATCGGGTTCTTCGCCCGCGAATACGGGTTCACGCCGCAGGCGGTCTCTACCCACGGCGGCGCCTTCGCAGCCGGCATGCGACAGGCCGGCATCGCCCCGGTCGTCAAGCATTTCCCTGGCCTGGGCCGCGTTGTCCTGAACACGGACACAAGCCGGAACGTCAAGGACACCGTCACCACGCGCACCGACCCTTACCTGATGCCGTTCCGGACCGCGATCCAGTCGGGCGCCCGGTGGGTGATGGTCTCGAGTGCCTACTACACGCGCATCGACCCCGGCCACATCGCCCCCTTCTCGCCGCTGATCATGCGGACGATGCTGCGCACGGACCTGCACTTCACCGGCGTCGTCATGTCCGATGACTTGTGCAACGCGGCGCAGCTCGCTCCGTGGGCCCTGGGCACCCGGGCCACGAGCTTCATCCATGCCGGCGGAACTATGCTGCTGTGCGCTAACCCCCGCGCCATTCCCGCCATGTACGCCGCCGTGCTGCAGCTCGCCCAGCGCAATCCCGCCTTCGCCGCCGAGGTCAACGCCGCCGCCCTGAAGGTGCTGACCGTGAAGGCCGGGCGGTAGAGGCCGTCGGTAAATGGGCGGAGTTGGTCTCTGCCGGGCGGCATGGTGAGGGACTCGTCCCCGGCTCAGGTTCGCCGATTCGCCAAAAAGGGCCGCATGAAGGGGCATCGAAGCGGCCATTCCTGGCAATACGACGCGCGACCAGGAACCGCACACAGCGCGAACGGACACTTGGCGCCCTTGCCTGAAGGGCCTCAAGTGTCCGTTCGCGCTTGCGTGAAGGGCCTCAAGTGTCCGTTCGCGCTTGCCTAAGCCGGGCTAGCTGAGCGCGGGCACCTGCACCTGCCCCGGCTTGAAACGGGCGCCGGAGCCGGGGTACGTGGGCACGTCGATCCTGGCGTGGGTGTGGACCTCGCTGACCGTCGCCTTCGTGTGCTCCGCGATCCGCTCCAGCGTGGTCACCCACATGCCGTCCATGGCCTTGACCCGTTCGATCAACCGCTCCAGGGCCACCGCCTTCGACGGCCGGCCCGAGATGAACGGGTGGTTGGTGAGCACGAAGCAGCTTCCCTGCGAGTGGTGCGCCTCCGTCTCAAGCGTCCACATCTCCAGCACCTTCGCGGGGCTTTCGATCACGCCGCTGCCTGTCACGCCCGGATAGAACGCGTACTGCTCCCAGTCGTCGAGGGTCCAGTCCACGGGGATCTCCACGATGTCGCGGGTGTCGCCGGCGCCGGAGGGAGAACCCGAGGCGACCGACATCCGGTACGGTGCGTCGCCGTCGAGCAGGCTCGAGTCGTAGAGGAAGCCGCGGTCCGCAAGGAGCGCCGGCGAGTGCCAGTTCAGTTCCCACCACGGTGCCCGGTACCCCACCGGACGGATCCCGGCGACCTTCTCCAGCGCCTCCAGTCCGCGGTCCATGTAGCCCGCCTCGGTGGCGGCGTCGATCCCCTGCATCGGCTCGTGCAGGTAGCCGTGATGGGCAACCTCGTGGCCGCCGTCGACGATCTGCCGCACCACGTCGGGGTAGCTTTCCGCGGTGAACCCGGGGATAAAGAACGTTCCGCGGACCTCCTGCCGCGCGAGGATCTGCAGGAGCCGCGGCACCGCCACCTTGGGCCCGTACGACTGGTGGCTCATGAGCGACATGCGCCGGGTGCTGGTGGGGTCGTGCGCGATGACGCAGGATTCGGCGTCGACATCGAAGGTGAAGGATGCGGCGGCCTTGTAGCCGGCGGGCCAAGTGATGGGGTGCTGGGAATCCGCGAAGGCGCTAGTGCTCATGCCGGAGTTCCTTTCGTCAGAGGGCGAAGTGGAGAGGTACAAAACGCTTAGAGTTCGACGGCGGGCACCGGCTGGGGTGCCTGCGCAGCGGCAGGTGCGCCTGCCGCGGAGGCGGTGCCGCCGTCGGACGTCACCGTCACGTACGGCCGGTGCAGCCGGGGGCCGAGGACCGCGTAGACCGCGGCGCTGGTGAGGCCGCCGGCCAGCCAGGAGAGGTCCCAGCCGCCGAGGGCCACCGCGATGGGGCCCTGCATCACCGGAACCAGTCCGTACATGAACAGCCAGGTGGCCACGATGCCGGCGAGCAGCGCGGTCACGCCGGCCCAGTTGACCACGGGCAGGCGGCGGGTGCCGACGCCGTCGAACAGCCGTTCCACGTTGCCGGGCCAGCGCTTCTCTAGCCAGAAGTAGTGCACCAGCATCACGCCGCCCCAAGCTGCCACCCAGGCCACCAGGCCGATCAGCCAGGCGTCCAGCACGGCGGCGAAGTCCTCTTGGAAGATGAAGTAGACGACGGCGATGAGCGAGAAGACGCCGACGAGCAGGTTGAGCTTGCGGCGGCTGATGGTGATGTCGAGCGCCTGCGTGGCCACCGAGAACGTGTAGATGTTCAGTATGTTGGTGGCGATGGGCCCGTGCAGCACCATCAGGAGGACGGGCAAGGCCATGGCGCCGAAGTTCTGCACGATGAGCTTGCCGGGGTCCACTTCGCCGCTGTTGGTGGCGAGGCTGGCGCCGAGGACGCCGAGCCAGACGACGGGGATGAACTGGCCCAGGACGGAGGCCAGGTAGACCTTTTTCTTGGGCACGGTGGTGCTGACGAAGCGGGAGTAGTCGGCGGCGTAGGTGAACCAGGTGATGCCCCAGCCGATGCCGATGGCGGTCATCACGGCGCTCATGGCAGCGATACGTTCGGAGCCTTCGAGGATGTTGCCGGCGGGACCTGCGTAGGTCCAGTTGATCTTGAGTCCGAACCAGGCGACGGCGGACATGACCACCAGGATGATGATGGTGGGCGGCACGGTCCATTTTTCGAAGGCGGCGATCGCCTTGTAGCCGAACCACGCGATGGCGACCTGGGCGGCCATGATGAACGTGGCCACGCCAATCTTCCAGGCGTAGTTGTGGGCCGCGGGATCCACCCAGCCCAGCGTGCCGAAGAGTGCCATGACCAGATCGAGGATGATCCAGGTGTTGACGGCGCACCAGCCCACCACCAGCAGCGCCTGGATGGCGGCCGGCAGGTAGTTGCCGCGGCGGCCGAACGCGGCCCGGGCCAGGACCATGCCGGTGGCTCCGGTCTTTTGGCCGAGTAGGACGAAGCAGCCGAAGAGCAGCATGCCGATGAGGTTGCCCAGGACCAGGACTGTGACGGTGTCGGCGAACCCAAGGCCCAGGTTGATGCCCAGGGCGCCGAGGACCCAGTTGATCGGGGCGAGGTTTGCGCCGGCCCAGATCCAGAACTGGCCGGACACTTTGCGGGTGCGCGCGGATTCGGGAATGGGCTGGAGCCAGGCTTCGACGTCCTCGGCCTGCTCCATTGCGGGCCCGGACTGCGGTGTTGAGGAGTTGTGCATCGGAAAAGCCTCCGTGTAAGGAAGAAGAGCCTCCGTGAAGAAGGGATGGATTAAGCCTATGTGCGCCACATCACAGCAACAAGGTACGATCCGTCTAAGAGAATCCCCTTCCTTATGACGGAGTGTCATGTTCCTCGAAGAAGTACTGAAGCACCGGACCGTGCAAGCGGCGGACCCGCTGCTCCGCGCCGCAGCGTCCGCTGTCCAGGGCAGGCAGGTGCGGTGGGTGCACTCGAGCGAGGTCCTGGACATCGCCCCCCTGCTCCGCGGCGGCGAGCTCCTCCTCAGCGGGGGGCAGGCCCTGGCCACGGCCACCGATGAACGGCGGGTGGACTATATCCGTGAGCTGGCGGCGCGCGGCGTCGCCGCCCTTGCCATCGAGACCGGCGCGGACCTGCCGGACATCCCCGAGTCGATGCTGGTTGCTGCCGAGTCCAACCGCCTGCCGCTGTTCGAGCTCCGCAAGGTGGCGCCCTTCGTCGGCATCATGCAGGAGATCAACTCGATCCTGGTCAGCCAGTCCGTGGAGCTGCTGCAGCGCGGCGACGAAATCAGCCACGCCATGGCCGCCGAACTCGCCCACGGCGGCGGCCTGGACGAGGTGCTCGCTGTGCTCGCCGGAAAGACGGGGACGAGCGTGCGGCTGGTGTCACCCGCGGGCCTGACGCTCGGCAGTGCGGGCGCCACTGGCAGTGCCGGGGCGGCCGACGGCGGCGGTACCGCGGGCGCACTGGGAACCGGTGCTTCTGGGACAGTAAGTACGACGGCGGTCGACGTTCCGGTCCGCGGTGTGCTGGCAGCGCGGCTGGAGCTGGAGCTGCCCGAAGGTATCGACCCGACGTTTGTCCGGGTGGCGGGCGAACGGTCGGTCGACATTCTTGGCCTGGCTCTGCTGCAGCGGATGCCGCCGGGCCTGAAGGAACTGGCGGGCGCGGAACTGATGCGCGCAGTGCATTCCGGTGCCCAGCCGTGGCGGCTGGAGCAGCTGGGGGCGGCGGCGGGGTTCGCCGTCGATGGCCCGGTGGCGGCCGTCATGATCCGTTCTGCCGCATCGGGCAGGCTCCGCCCGGCGCTGGACCAGATCCTCACGGCGGCCGTCCCGCATGCCGCGAGCTATGCCGACAAGCTGGAGCTCGTCGCGCTGGCCGGTCTTCCCCGCGAGGGGACCCGTGCGGCGCGGTCGTTGCTGATCGATGCGCTGGGCAGCCTCGATGTGCCGGAAGGTTCTGCGATCGCCGTCGGACCGCTGGGGCAGGGCATCGGCGAGGCGGCCTGGTCCATGGCGGAGGCGCGCCGGACGCTGGACCTGGCCCCGCGGACTCGCCGTTCTGCCGGTGGTCCCCGGCAGGTTAGGGATGCAGACGCGTTTGGTGCTGAGCGCCTGGCAGCCGAGAGCCTCGACGCCGGTGCCCGCCGCGACTTTGTCCGCCGCACGCTGGGGCCGATTCTCGAGCACGACGATCAGCGGAACTCGCAGCTGCTGCAGACCCTGACTGTGTGGCTCGACTCCGGCTGCAACACGGCGCAGGCGGCACGCGAGCTGCATCTGGAACGGCAGTCGATGTACCACCGCCTCCAGCGCATCTTCGACCTCTGCGGCGGCGACCCGCGGGGAACGGGCCGCCTCGTGGGCCTGCACCTGGCCACCCGCCTAGCCCCGCTCCCCTAGCGGAATGAGACGCTCCCTCAGCTCCCGTCGCTTATACACAAACGCTTCCTCACATCCGTCGCCTAAACCCAAACCCTCCCTCAGCTCCTGCCGCTTAAACCCAAACCCTCGCGCAGGTCCCGTCGCATGATGCGCTCTGGGTGCGCATGCTGGCCACCAGAGAAATTGTCCTTCCTCGCGGGTGCGGGTGCTTGTATGCTGTGGATCGGAGAGCCGGGAAGCCTGGTCGGCCCGTGGGTGGAGCCCGCGGAGCGCCCCGGCATCCGCCTCGGGCGTTCGTGTGACGGCTGAGGAGCGGACCGCTGATGGACGCAGCACTACAACCGGTAATTGAGACGACCGGACTCGTAAAGGATTTCGGCAGGACACGGGCCCTGGACGGCCTGGAATTGAGGGTCGCGGACGGCGAGGTCCACGGGTTTCTTGGCCCTAACGGGTCGGGTAAGTCTACGACGCTCAGGGTCCTACTGGGGCTTATCCAGCCCACGGCCGGTAACGCCCGTGTGTTCGGTCTGGACCCCTGGATTGATCCGGTAAGGACTCACCGGGATCTTGCCTATGTCCCCGGTGATGTGAGCCTGTGGCCGAACCTCTCTGGCGGGGAGGCCATAGACCTGCTCGCCGGGCTGCGGGGCGGCGCGGACGAAGGTCTGCGCCGGGACCTCATTGAGGAATTTGAGTTGGAACCGCGGCGGAAGGCCAGGACCTACTCCAAAGGCAATCGGCAGAAGGTGGCCCTGATTGCCGCGTTCGCACGACCGGCCCGCCTGTATCTGCTGGATGAGCCCAGCGCCGGGCTGGATCCGGTGATGGATGCTGTTTTCCGCCGCCAGATCCATCGTGTCAGCCGGGATGGGGCAACGGTGCTGCTCTCCAGCCATATCCTCAGTGAAGTCGAACAGCTGTGTGACCGCGTCACGATCATCCGTTCCGGAGCGGCGGTGGAAACGGGAACCATGGCTGAACTCCGGCACCTGAAACGCACGCACTTCCGGATCACGGGACTGGCCGAGCCGGCGAGGCTGGCGGAGCTGCCGGGCGCGCACGGCCTGCGCTTGGATGGTCCCGCGGCCGAGTTCGACGCGGAGGCCGGGGATCTGGGGGCTGTCCTGGCCGGCATCGCGGAGCCAGGACTCAGCGGCCTAACGGTTGCCCCGCCTTCCCTTGAGGCGTTGTTCCTGCGCCACTACAGCGACCGCAGGGGCCAGGCGCAATGATGCGCGGCGTGCTGCGCCTTGCACTGTTTCAGGCAAGGCGGGACCGGGTGCTGCTGCCTGTCTGGATATTGGGGATAGCGCTGCTTGGCTTTGCGACTTCCAGCGCAGTCGCCGCGCAATTCGGAGACGAGGCTGCGCGGACCGCGATCATCACCCTGGCAGCGTCGAACCCGGCGTTCCTTTTCCTCCGCGGCCTGCCCGACGGCATCGGGAGCGGTGCGGTCGTGTTCTTCCAGTGCTACGCGTTCACGGCTGTGCTGGCGGGGCTGATGAGCACCTTCCTGGTGGTGCGCCATACACGCACGGACGAGGAGCTCGGACGCTCCGACCTCCTTGACGGCACCATCCCGCTCCCGCGGGCAGCATCCCTGGCAGGGACCCTTCTGCTGGGTGGGGGCGCGAACCTGGCCCTGGCCCTGTTCGTCGCCATCGGCTTCATCGCAGCCGGGTTGCCAGTTCCCGGCGCGCTGGGCGCCGGTGCCGCGGTCGGCGCCGTCGGCGTGTTCTTTGTGGCCGCAGCCGCAGCGGTTGCGCAGGCCATGCCCTCCGGCAGGAGTGCGAACGCTGCCGCGTCGGGGCTGGTTGGTGCCGCATATCTGGTCCGGGGCATAGGGGATGCGCTGGGCACTCCGGAGGCGGATCTGCTGCACGTCACCAGCGCTTGGCCCGCGATCCTGTCACCCATCGGCTGGGGCCAGCGTTCACGGCCGTTCACCGAGCCCGATCTGCTCCCGCTTCTGGCACTTTTCGCGGCAGCTTTCGTCGTGGCGGCGGTTGCCGTGCTGATCCGGCAACGGCGGGACCTTGGCGCCAGCCTTCTGCCACCGCGCGAGGGCAGGGAGCGCGCCGGTGTCGGCGGCACATCGCTCGTGGGTCTGGCCTGGCGCCTTCAACGCTCCACCCTGACCGGATGGTGCCTTGGTGCTGCCGCTTTGGGGGCCGTGGCCGGGATGCTCGGCCCCCTGGTAGCCGAAACCGTTTCCGGCGTGGCGCCGCTGAAGGAACTCATCTCCCGGCTCGTGCCCGGCGGTCGGGCGGAACTGATCGACGTGTTCACCGCCGCCCTGCTTGGTATGGCCGGCCTGTTTGCCGCGGCCGCGGGCATCCAGGCCGTGCTTCGGCTGCGCGCCGAAGAGGCCGAAGGTCGGGCCGAACTCCTTCTCGGCGCGCCCATGTCCAGGTCAAGATGGCTCGGTGCGAACCTGTTCATCGCCGCATCCTCAGCAGTCATGATCTCCGGAACCGCCGGTGTGTCGGCATCCGTTGGGCTGGGCGTCTCGGGCGTGACCAGCGTCCCTGCCGGATCATTGGTGCCGGCCGCGCTGGCACACGTCCCGGCTGCCTTGGTCTTCCTGACAGCGACGTCGCTTGTTTTCGCCACCGCACCGCGGCTGAGCATCCCCCTGGGCTGGGGGATGCTGGTCACCGGACTCATCCTGGGCGAATTCGGCGAACTGTTCGGTCTTCCGCTCTGGGTGCAGGATCTGAGTCCATTCCGGCACTCCCCGGCCATGCCCGTTGAGCCCTTCGACCCCGCGGGCGCGGCGGCCCTCACCCTCGTCGGGGCCGTTCTGGCCACCCTGGCCGGCTACGCCATTTCACGGCGTGACCTCACCGCCTGACCGGTTCCCCGGCGGCGTCGCTTCGTTCCGGCGTCGCTGGTCCCGGCATGCCTGCCCTAGACTGGATCAAGGTGCGCCGGGAAGTCTGGTCGGCAAAGTATTTGTCGACCCAAGGATCAGGACCCTGCCATGAGCAAGAAGCCCCAGACGTCTCCGCCCGCCGCAACTGTCTTCGGACGTGGCAGCTATGCCGAAGTCCTGCGCATCGGCGCGATTCTGCGGAAGGAAACCGTCGGCGGCGCCCTGCTGGTCGCCGCGGCCGTCATCGCCCTTGTCTGGGCGAACTCACCCTTGGCGGCGGGTTACTTCGCGCTCCGGGACTTCCGCGTCGGGTACGAACCCTGGCACCTGGAACTCAGTCTCGGCGCCTGGGCGGCCGACGGGCTGCTGGCCATCTTCTTCTTCCTCGTCGGTCTTGAACTCAAACGGGAGTTCGTCGCCGGGGACCTACGGCAGGTCAGCAAGTCCATTGTCCCCATCGCCGCCGCCGTGGGCGGGGTCGCGGTCCCGGCCGTGATCTATGCACTGGTCAACCTGTCCAGCCCGGAGATGCTGCGGGGCTGGGCGATTCCGACCGCCACCGACATTGCCTTCGCCGTTGCAGTGCTGGCGATCATCGGTTCCCACCTGCCCAGTGCCCTGCGGATCTTCCTGCTGACCCTGGCCGTGGTCGATGACCTGATCGCGATCAGCATCATCGCCATCTTCTACTCCCAGGACATCCAGCCCGCGCCGCTGCTTCTGGCCCTGATCCCCTTGGCCCTCTACACCTTCCTGGCCCAGCGGTACCGCAGGTTCTTCGGCACCAGGCTCCTGGCGGCATGGACCATCCTTCTGCCGCTGGGCATCGTCACCTGGGCGCTGGTCCATGCCTCCGGCATCCATGCCACAGTCGCCGGCGTGCTGCTGGGATTCGCCATCCCCGTGATCCGTTCCCAGGCCAGCGGGGGCCCTGAAGCGGGGCCGGGGCTCGCGGAAATTTTCGAACACCGCTTCCGTCCGATCTCCGCCGGCGTCGCCGTACCGCTCTTCGCGTTCTTTTCCGCCGGCGTCGCCGTCGGCGGATGGAACGGCCTGGTGTCGGCCCTTACCGATCCCGTCGCGCTGGGTATCATCCTGGCCCTTGTTCTGGGTAAACCGCTCGGGATTCTCGCAACGACCTGGCTCATCACCAAGGCCACCAGGGCCCGGCTGGACAGTTCCCTGAGATGGATCGATATCTTCGGAGTCTCCGTGCTGGCCGGGATCGGATTCACCGTTTCGCTGCTGGTGGCCGAACTCAGTTTCGGACACGGCAGCGTGCACGACGACCATGCCAAGGTCGGCATCCTCACTGCCTCGCTCATCGCCGCGATCCTGGCCGCCGCAGTTCTGAGCACCCGAAACCGCCAATACCGGATCTCTGAAGCCGAAGAGGAAATCGACTCCGACCACGACGGCATCCCGGACGTGTATCAAAAGAACCGGTGACCTGACCTACACTGCGCGCCAAGTCCAGTCGCAGGAAGGCTGGCCGTCCGGGGTCGCCGGTGGTTGGATGAAGTCAACGTACAGTCTTCCCCGGCAGTGAGGAGTGGGCGTGCGCGCAGCCGACCTTCAAGTTCCTTTACCCGTGGTGCGCCGTGAAACCACGGCGGTGGAAGCTGGCCGCTTGATCGCGGACAGCGGTTTGGTGGGCCTCGTTGTTGCCAACAGGCTGGGAGTTCCCACCGCCATAGTCTCGGCCGTGGACGTGCTGCGCCTCATGGTGCCCGGCTACCTTCTCGATGACGTGTCGCTGGCAGCGGTGTTCGATGAGGCCGGGGCCGGGGAGCTGTGGGAACACCTGGCCGACCGGACCGTCGGGGATCTCCTCGACGACCAGGGTGTTGCCGTCCGCAAGATCCTGACCATCGACGCTGACGCGACCCTGGTTGAGATGGCGGCGCGGATGGTGGACGCCCGCACACAGATTGCCCTGGTCCGGGACTCACCCCGGGATGCGCCGACGTTTGTCACGCTTCCTTCAGTCATCAATGCCGTCCTCGCCAGCGCCGGCGGCCCTGAACCCGGGAGCGGGCCACAGTGACCGCCCAGGTGATTCTTGCCCTGGGTGTCTTTTTCGCGGCCTATGTCCTGATCGCCACGGAAAAGGTTCCACGGATGACGACGTCGCTTGGCGGCGCAGCTGCAATGGTTTTGATTGGTGCCACGAATGACGCCGGAATGTTTTTTTCGCCCGAGTCCGGCATTGACTGGAACGTCATCTTCCTGCTGCTGGCCATGATGATTATCGTCGGCATCCTGCGGCAGACCGGCCTCTTCGAGTTCCTCGCGATCTGGGCTGCCAAAAGGGCCCGCGGGCAGCCGTTCCGGATCATGGTGATCCTGGTGGTCATCACCGCTGTGCTCTCGTCACTTCTGGACAACGTCACCACGGTGCTGCTCACGGCTCCGGTCACTCTTCTGGTGTGTGAACGCCTGGCAGCCCCGCCTGTGCCGTTTCTGATTGCAGAGGTGATGGCCAGCAACATTGGCGGCACGGCGACGCTGATTGGTGATCCGCCAAACATCATCATCGCCAGCCGCGGGGACCTGAGCTTCAACGACTTCATCAGTAATCTTGCGCCGATAGCAGCGGTGCTTCTGGTCGTCTTCATCGGGTTGTGCCGCTGGATGTTCCGATCAGCCTTCCAGTTTCATCCGGAGCGTGCAGCTCGCGTGATGGCCCTGAACGAGAAGGAGGCACTGGGCGAAAAGGCGCTACTGATCAAGTCACTCATCGTGGTGGGCCTGGTGCTGACCGGCTTCATCGCCCGGCCGCTGCTGGGCCTGGCACCATCCGTCGTCGCGATGCTCGGCGCAGGGCTGCTCGTGCTGCTCGCCCGGCTGGAGCCTCGCAAGGTCTTCGGGGACGTCGAGTGGGAGACGCTGCTGTTCTTCGCAGGCCTGTTCATCATGGTCGGTTCCCTGGTTAACCTCGGAGTCATCGACGCCGTCGGGGAGGCCGCGGCTTCGCTGATCGGGGACAGGCACGACCTCGCCGCGGTCGGGATGCTCACCGGGTCGGCCGTGGTGTCCGGTGTCATCGACAACATCCCCTACGTCGCCACGCTCGCCCCTATCACACACGACCTGGTGCAGGCGGGCGGCGCCGCCGCCAAGCCCCTCTGGTGGGCACTGGCTCTCGGGGCGGACCTTGGCGGCAACGCGACCGCCGTGGGAGCCAGCGCGAACGTCGTCGTCATCGGGATAGCCAAGCGCTACGACCACCCGATTTCCTTTTGGACCTTCACCAAGTATGGGCTGGTGGTCACTGTCGTCACCGTAGGGCTCTGCGTGCCGTACCTGCTCCTCCGGTACTACACGTTTTAATGGACCGTTGGCGGCGCAGGTGAACATCAAAGCTCGCCTAGTGGTGGTCTGGATATGCTCGACCCATGTTGCCCGAACGCTACCTTGCCGAACTCTCCCATAACCTCGAATCCCTCCAAACGCTGGCGCGCCAGCCGGAAAGCCTGCTGGGCCGTTCGGTTCCGGCCTGTCCGGGATGGACTCTCGATGCGCTTTTCGGCCATCTCGGCTCGATAGAACGATGGGCTGCCGCGGTGGTTCGTGCCGGCAAGTACGTCCAGGAGCCGGCCCCGCCAACGGAGCGGGCAGCAAGCTGGTTCCTCGAAGGGGTGCCTGGCTTCCTAGCCACGATGACTTCCCTGGACCCCGCGGCGCTCTGCTGGAACTTCGGCCCTCCCCCGCATGCGGCCGGATTCTGGTTACGCCGGCAGGCCCACGAACACGCGATCCACCTCGTCGATGCCCATCAGGCATCCGGCTTGGCGGATCCGGAGTTTGCCGAAGACTTCCTGCTCGACGGCGTCGACGAGGCCCTGGCAATGTTCGCCCCGCGGCAGCTCCGGCTGAAGCGGATGACCGACCCAGGGCAGGCCGTGACCTTCCAGGTTCCCGACGGACCCGCTTGGACCTTCGGCAGCGGGGAGATCTCGGCGTCGGTCACGGCAGGACCAAAGGAAATGTACCTGGGCCTCTGGGGACGCTCCAGCCTGTCGGACACCGCCATATTCGGCGGCGACGTCGGCCTTGCGTTACGTGTCATCCGTGGTCCGCTTACGCCATAAAGGAACCATTTCCGGTAAAGGGTGAGTGAGCGCTCCGAAAAAGCGGTCAGAGGTGAGGGAGCGTTTGCACGTGCAGGGCCAGGCCTGTGGATCGCAACGAGAAATGGTCAACTTTAATCTTTCCGCATTACGGATTTATCTTTCCGGAAACATGGGTTTCCTAGCGTGGGATGTGATCTTGCGGCATTCAGTGTGCCGTTGTCCTTCAACGAACAGGCACAGGCATGAACATCACCGCGCCCACCGCAGCACCCCCTGCGAAGAAGAAGCCGCTTTTTAAGTCCCTCTTCTTCCAGATTCTGGTGGCAGTCGTGGCCGGCATCCTGATCGGCCACATCTGGCCGGACATCGGCGCAGGCCTCCGGCCGCTTGGGGACGGCTTCATCCAGCTCATCAAAATGATCATCGCCCCGTTGATCTTCCTGGTGATCGTCACCGGCATCGCGGCAGTCAGCGACGTAAAGGCGGTAGGCCGGGTAGGCGTCAAGGCTCTGGCCTACTTCACGGCCGCCACCCTTTTCGCCCTCGTTTTCGGCCTTGCGGTGGGGAACCTGGTCCAGCCCGGTGCCGGCCTAAACATCGATCCGGCGTCGCTCTCCCAGGACGCCCTCAACGCCAAAACCGCCACAGCCCCGCCCAAGGACGCGGGCGCCTTCCTTCTGGGCATCATTCCCACCAGCGTGATCGGCGCCTTTGCCAGCAACAGCCTCCTGCAGGTGCTGTGCTTCTCCGTGTTCTTCGGCGCCGCGATCGTCGTCGTCGGCCGTGAACGCTGCCTCCCCGTGATCACCCTGATGGAAACGGTGCTGGAACTGTTCTTCAAGATCATGAGCTGGGTCATGCGGGTAGCGCCGGTGGGCGCGTTCGGGGCTATGGCCTTCATCATCGGCCAGTATGGCCTCGGCTCCCTGAGTACCTATGCACTGCTGATCGCCGCCTGCTACGGCGCCGCGATCATATTCATCGGCCTGCTGTTCGTGGTGGCCTGGGTGTACCCGCGGGTGCCGCTGTGGCAGTTCTTGAAGTACACCCGCGAGGAATTTCTTCTCGCTCTGGGGACCGCGTCCACCGAATCCGTGTTGCCCCGCATCATGACCAAGCTGACGAATGCCGGCTGCTCCCGGGCCACCACCGGTTTGGTGGTCCCCACCGGTTACTCCTTCAATCTGGACGGCGCGGCCCTGTATCTGTCCATCTCGCTGCTGTTCCTGGCGCAGGCCTTCGGCTACAACCTGGATCTTGGCCAGCAGCTCGCCGCCCTGGGTGTCCTCATGCTGACCTCCAAGGGCATGGCCGGCGTGCCCGGGTCCGCATTCCTGGCGCTCTCCGCCACGGCCGGTGCCCTGGGGATCTTTCCGGTAGCCGGCGTCGCGCTGCTCCTCGGCGCCGACCGGCTCATGGACTCCATGCGGGTGGTGGTGAACCTGCTGGGCAACTGTGTCGCCACGTTCGTGGTGGCCAGGTGGGAGGGCCAGTTCGACCGCGCCGCCATGCTGCGCGCCTTTGCCGGAGAGATGATGACGGCGGATGCTGGGCCGGAGTCAATTGGCGCCGGAGTGCCGGGTAGGCCAGCGGCGGGGACCGACGCCGGAGAGATGATGACGGCGGATGCTGGGCCGGAGTCAATTGGCGCCGGAGTGCCGGGTAGGCCAGCGGCGGGGACCGACGTCGAACTTTCGTCTGCTGCCGCTACGGCAGCCGTGCGATAGCGGCATGCTCCCTGTCGTGCCAGTGCAATTTCGTCCCCAGTCATCGCTGCGATTCATAGGCCGGGCGCCTGCTCCCCCGGCTTGCCGGCCAGAAGTGGAAGGGAGCGTGTCAGATCCGCCCTAGGTGATCTTGCGCCGGTAGGCGGCCATGGCGAAGACGTCGCCAGGGTGACAGCGCAAGGATTCCGACGACGCCGAGCCACTCCAGCGGCCGCAAGGCCCCCAAAGTAAGGAAGCGTTGGGAGTTCGACGACGGAACCTGAGGAAGCGTTTGGATAACGACGGCGAGAGCTGAGGGAGCGTCTGCCACGGGGAAGGGCCCGGCTGCGCTAGCGCGGCCGGGCCCTTCCCGTGTTGAACTGCGGAGTTGGTACGTCGTTTCGGGCGGCCCCCGGCCGGACCCGGTTGGGCGCCAAGAAAGACCTTCTCGCTGGCGGAGGACGCCATTTCCGAATTCGAAACCATAGTTCGAAAAGTTCTCTAAATCAGAACCGCCGTGTAGCGTCAAGGCACCACCAAGCCTGAGGGGGCAGCGCTATGAATCGTTACTCAGTTCCGCTGATTGCGGCCGTACTGGGCGGGTTGCTGCTCACCGGTTGCTCGGCCCCGTCAGAACTCAAGGCACTCGACCGCCCGGCGACGGCGGAAGACCGGCTCCCGGAAGGAGTCGAGGTCAGCGATGTCGGGAATCCGGAAAATGTCCGCCTGCTCGCGGTTGATGCCGGGGTCAAGTACTTCGCCGTAACTAAGCAAGAATCCCATGCGGCATGCCTGATTGTTGTTCCGACCGCCACTCCCCCGATGTGGGGATCGAGCTGCTCGAGCCCGGTGACCGACGGCGAGATCGTCAAGGTCGATGTCCGCGGCGCCGGGTCCACCATGCTCGTCACCGACGGCTACGACACGAACCAGCTGCAATCAGAGGGCTGGAAAAAGGTCCACGACAACCTGCTCGTCGCCCGCGGCTAGCCCGGCCAGGACGCTTCCTCACATCCTGCCGCCTCCAACCCGACGCTCCCTCACATCCTGCCGCTTTCCTCGGGACGGGTCCCGTGGGATTCAGGATGAGCGCTATGGATTGATGGTGGCTCTCACTACCGAGAAGAGCCTGCTGTAGTTCGGGCACACGCTCAATTTCTCATCAGCTGGAACACGTGCGCCGTCCAGGGCCACCTTTGCCCCTTCGGCCAGGAATGAACCATCCGGCAAGGCAAGTGATTCGCCGCTGAAGACAGTGCCGTCGGGGAAGACCAGTGTTGTTGTTTCTCCATCGCGAGTGTGCACCACGATGCATCCCGCCCCGTCCGCAGCGAGGCTGCCGATGAGCTGGCCGCTTTCCTCGGGAGCGGACGAGACTCCGGCGTGCACCACGGCCTTCTTACCTCCGGCACTTTGCACCACCGCCGTCGGCATTTCCGGCTGAACTGACGGCTCGGCGGACGCGGCTGCGGGTTCCTCCTGCGGCGCCGAACATCCAGCAAGCAAAAGCGCGATCGCCGCGGCAAGACCGAAGGCAGCCCGGTGCACCATCGTTGCCCCCTAAGATTCGACGCCGATCCCTGGCCCCCAAGCATAGGATACGGGCAACGGCCGCTCGTCAGCCGCCGCCGGTTAAGCGCGAAAAACCTTCCCCCGGCGGCCGTCGCCGAATACCGTAATGCCTGACGACCCTATTTGGAGGCACCGATGCGCAAACTGACAGCCGGACTGTTCCACTCCGTGGATGGCGTAGTGCAGGACCCGTTCAAGTTCCAGTTCGACAGCTTCGATGAGGACCTTGGCAAGGGACTGACCAAGATGATCAACACGGTGGACACAGTCGTCCTCGGGCGGGTCAGCTATGAGGAATGGGCGGGCTACTGGCCGAACGCTTCCCGGGACGAGGACTTCGCCGCCTTCATCAACCCGGTGGAAAAGTTCGTCGTATCGCGCACCCTGTCGGAGCCGCTGGAATGGGAAAACTCGCACCTGATCGAGGCACCGCTGGAGGAGTTCGTATCAGATCTTAAAAAGCGCGACGGCGGCGAGATCGCTGTATGCGGCAGCATTTCAGTCACGCGACAATTGCTCTTCGCCGGCCTCCTCGATGAGTTGACCCTCATGACCCATCCCGTACTGGCCGGCAGCGGGCGGCGGCTGTTCGAGGACGGCGACCCGCTGACCAGGCTGGAACTCAAGGATCAGTACAGGACCAGCAAAGGCAACGTCGTCAGTACCTACAGCGTGCGCAACGACTGAACAGTCAACGCTTCCTCTGTCAGAAGGGCGGCGGGAGCTTTGCGGTCCTGCCGCCCGATCAACGTTTGCGCCAGATTGGACCGGGCGAGTGCGAGGAGTCCGGACAGCTGCCCGTTCCAGGAGCGGCGGGCGGTAGATCTCCGAGGCACGGCTGCGTCGGGGACGCTCCCGGGTGTTCTATCGGGCGCTGCGACCTTGTTCTGCGGAGGTGACGAGGTCGCTCTTGGGCGCCGGCGCGCCCGCATGCAGTGCCGTCGCCCAGGTCTCGGTGTCGGTGACGGCGGCCCAGTTTGAGTGCAGCAGCGCCATGAGAATCTCGTGGATCTGGCGTGCGGGCGCGGTGCCAGCGTCGTTGGTGAGGTCGATTGCTCCGGTCGCGTCTGAGAGGACTTCGACGGCGAAGCCGAGGGGCTCGGCGGCCGCGGCGGAGGCGATCACGCAGTTGTTCGTCATGTAGCCAGCGAGCGTGATCGTGTCGATGTCCTGTTCACGCAACCAGGCTTCGAGGTCGGTGTCGGCGAAGATGCTGGAGAACTGTTTGCTGATGCGCTTGGCAGCTACATTCTCGTGGGCGGCTACTTCGGGGTGGTTCTGCCAGGTGACTGACCCGGATGCGAACACTGGGGCTTCTGCCGGGAGTTCGTGCTGGACGAGCACGATCGAGGTTCCGGTCTGTTTTGCGGTGTCGATCGCGGCCCGGATGCGGGCGATGGATTCATCCCGGGCCGGGTACTGGATCGGGAGCAGCCCGTCGAAGTATTCCTGTTGGGCGTCAATGACGATCAGGGCTCGGCGTGGTGCGGTCATGGGGGTTCTCCTTCAAGAGGTGTGTTGTGAACGTGTGGAAAGTTGGTGCGTGCGCTACAGCGCGGCGGGCAGTAACGGGGTTCGCAGGTATGGGAGCTCGTAATGATCGGCGATCAGGGCGATCCCTCGTTGGTCAAGGGTTGCCGAGTGGCCGCCGACGACGAGCATCACCTCGTCAACTCCGGTGCGCTCCTGCAGGGCTTCGAGACGGTCGGCGACAGTAGCGGCGGTGCCGTGGAAACTGCGGCTGGTGTAGGCGTCGAGGATTTGCCGTTCATGCGTGGTGGCCGGGTAGGCCTCGACCTCGTCCGGGGGCAGGAGCAGGTAGCCCTCGTTTTTGAACATGCGCAGCATCGCCATCGCCGACGTCGCCGCCTGCCTTTTGGCCTCAGCCGGGTCGTCGCTGATCGCTACGGGCACGCTGACGAGGGTGTGGGGCTCGGTGAGCACGTCGGAGGGCTGGAAGCTCTCACGGTAGAGACGCATGGCCGTGTCGATGTCAGCGTCACCGAACTGCAACGCGAACGCATACGGCCGGCCGAGCTGCCCGGCCAGTTGTGCTGAGTACGGAGAGGAGCCCAGCACCCATACCTCCGGGCCGGTCGATGGTGCAGGCACCCGGTTTTCCCTTGCCTGCCATGGTCCGGGCACCGCGTGGACGTGCCGGTACGGGTGTCCGGGAGGAAACTTGTCACCTAGGAACCCAAGCAACTCGAGCACCTGCTGTGGAAATCCGTCGTTGGCATCCGCGCCCCGACGCAGCGCCCCAGCAGTCGCGCCATCAGTGCCAGGGGCTCGGCCCAGCCCGAGATCGATCCGGCCCGGGGCCAGAGCCTCAAGCATCCCGAACTGCTCGGCGATCAGCAATGGTGCGTGGTTGGGCAGCATTACCCCTCCGGCGCCAAGGCGGATGTTCGTGGTCTCCGCGATGAGGCGGGCGACCATCAACGGTGGTGAAGACACCGACGTCGCCCCCATCGCATGATGCTCAGACATCCAGAACCGGTGATACCCCCACCGGTCCGCTGTCCGCGCCAGCGAGATCGTACCCGCGAGCCCGTCCTCAGCGGTCGTCCCGACACCGGTGCCGCCCGCGGAGAGCACGGACAGCGCGAACGGGGCCGTGCCGGATGGTCGTCCGAACTGCATACAAACTCCTCATGGAAACATGTGCTTTTTAACGTGATTGGAGCGTAACAGATGTCTCACGTTAAATTGAAACTGATACCATGAGGAGCATGTCGGACACACTGCTAGCTGCCGCCCCAGGTGCGGAGGAGCACCCCTCCCTCGCGCTAGTCAACAGCGCGAGCGAGCTGCCCGCCGGCAAACGCTACGACGAATTGAGCAGCCCCGAGGCTGCGGCGGCATGGCTACTGGCACGCGATCTCATCGCACCGGAGTCCGTGCTGCAAGAGCACTGCCGGGGCCGGCTCGCAGCGCTCCGCGCAGATCTGCGCGATCTCTTAACCGCGCACACCACCGGAGACCTCCCCACGAAAGAGGCAGTGCATGCTGTTAACCGTGCGCTGACCTGCGCCCCCGGCGCGCTGCTGTTACGGTTCGACCCGACGGCGGGCTTCACCCGTAGCGCCGACCATCCCATGACACAGGTCGTCGAGCACGTCATGGCTGTGATCGCCGAAGATGCCGCCTCCCTCCTAAGCGGCGACCAAGCAACACTGCTAGCGTCCTGCGAAGCGGACTCGTGCCAGCGATTCTTCCTCCGCACCCACGCGCGGCGGCAATGGTGCTCAACCCGGTGCGGCGACCGAGTCCGCGCCGCACGAGCCTACGCACGCAAACGTGAGATACACAGCGTGTGAATCCACATCCACGCTGCGGTAGGCATCTTGCGGAGTAGCTTTTGTACGCTGATGCTGCTTCCCCGCCGCGCCGCTGCATGTGAGGCAACGCGGCCTGGGCCAGGAACAGGGGCGCCCGCACGTTGACGGCGATTATCAGGTCCCGTTCCTCGGGCTGAATTTCCGAAACGCTGCGCTGGAACATGATGTCGGCGTTGCTGACCAAAATGCCCGGCAGCCCGGGCAACCGCTGCGGCTACCTCGGGGACGGCGCCCAAGTCCGCCGGCATGCCTAACAGACAAGATTCTTTGCGCGTGTCACAACTCCGTTGCATGTAAGGCAACGCACCCCCGACTGGCCACGACACCCCAAATGCAGGGGCGGCGGCGCATGGAACAAGAACAAAACCAAACGACCCATTGACGGTGAGCTGAGTCACGCCTAGTCTGGTGCAACACTGTTGCAACAGAAGCAACCCCAAAGTTCTCATTGGTGGACACATGGAACACCCGATAACCCAATCGGCCGGAGCAGCAAAGTCGCTGAGCTCCCAGCCCGCAAAAGAAGCACCCCACACCGGCGACGAGGTCAGCAAGGACACCCGACGCCGGGTCATCACCGCGAGCTTCATCGGCAACTTCGTCGAATGGTTCGACTACGCCGTCTACGGCTACCTGGCCGGCATCATCTCCACGGTCTTCTTTCCTGAAGCAGACCGTCAAACAGCACTCCTGGCAACCTTCGGCGTCTTCGCCATCTCCTTCTTCGTCCGCCCCCTGGGCGGCTTCTTCTGGGGCCACATCGGCGACCGGCTGGGACGGCGGAAAGCACTGTCGCTTTCGATCGTCATCATGTCCGTGGCCACGTTCTGCATTGCCCTGATCCCCGGCTACGGCACCATCGGCCTTCTGGCGCCGGTCCTGCTCCTGCTGGTCCGCGTCGTCCAGGGGTTTTCCGCCTCCGGCGAGTACGCCGGCGCCTCCGCCTTCCTGGTGGAGTACGCACCGGCACATCGCCGCGGACTCTATGCCGCCGTCGTACCCGCAAGCACCGCGGCGGGACTGTTGCTGGGCAGCCTCCTGGCTGCACTGCTCACGAGCGTACTGAGCGAAAGCCAGCTGCACGACTGGGGATGGCGTCTGCCGTTCCTGCTCGCGGCGCCCATGGGCCTGATCGGCCGGTACATCCGCACCAAGCTCGAGGACACCCCCGCCTTCCGCGCCCTCGCGCAGGAGGACCACGGCACCAAAAAACCCGCCTGGGACATGTTCCGGAACCACAGGAGGCAGCTCATCATCGCCACCGGCGCGGTGCTGCTGAACGCCGTCGGCTTCTACGTGATCCTCAGCTACATGCCCACCTACCTCTCCGAGGAACTGGGCTTCGGAGCCGGGGAATCGTTCCTGGCCACCACCATCGCGCTGGCCAGCTACATCGGCTTCATCTTCCTCACGGGCATCGCCTCGGACAGGTTCGGCCGCAAGAGGATGCTGATCACCGCGTCCGTGCTGTTCATCCTGCTGACGGTGCCGGCGTTCATGCTCCTGGACACGGGCAACTTCCTGGTGATCGTGCTGGTCCAGATCCTCCTGGGCGGCATGCTCACCCTCAATGACGGCACACTCCCCAGCTTCCTGGCCGAACTCTTCCCCACGAAGATCCGCTACAGCGGCTTCGCCGTCAGCTTCAACCTCTCCAACGCCCTGTTCGGCGGCACCGCCCCGTTCATGGCCACGCTCCTCATCGGCCTCACGCACAACAAGCTGGCCCCCGGCTGGTACCTCGTGGCCGCCTCACTGGTTTCCCTCATCGCAGTCCTGTTCGCCGTGGAGACTTCCAAGAAGCCCCTGCAGCAGCACTGACAACACCCACCCGAGAAAGAAAAGGAAAAACCCGCATGACCATCACCGAGAACGAAGCTGTCAACGACGTCGCCAAGCTCGAGCGCCTCAAGGTCCTCAACAACGGCGAGAAGGTCTCGCTGACCTTCTCCGACGCCGAATTCGAGCGCCGCCTGGCCGGCCTGCGCAGCATCATGGCCGATAAGGACCTGGACGCCGTCGTCCTGACCAGCTACCACTCGATCAAGTACTACTCCGACTTCCTGTTCACCTACTTCGGCCGCTCCTACGCCATGGTGGTCACCAAGGAGGACACCGTCACCGTTACCGCAAATATCGACGCCGGGATGCCCTGGCGCCGCAGCTACGGCGAGAACCTGGTGTACACGGACTGGCGCCGGGACAACTACATCCACGCCATCCAGGAGATCCTGCGCACCCGCGGCATCAGCGTCCGCCGGCTCGGCGTCGAGGACGACTCCCTGCCGCTGGACAACCGCAACAAGATCCAGGCCGCGTTCGAATCCGCCACCCTGGTGGACGTGGCCCAGGCCGCGATGCGCCAGCGCATGATCAAGTCCGCCGAGGAAATCGAGGTCATCAAGCACGGTGCCCGGATCGGCGACCTCGGCGGCGAGGCCATCCGCAACGCCATCACCGCAGGCATCACCGAGTACGAGGTGGCGCTGATCGGCACCGAGGCCATGGTGCACGAGATCGCCCGCACGTTCCCCAACTCGGAGATCCGCGACACCTGGGTCTGGTTCCAGTCCGGCATCAACACCGACGGCGCGCACAACTGGGCCACCACCCGGAAGATCCAGGAACACGACATCCTGTCCCTGAACTGCTTCCCCATGACCTCCGGCTACTACACGGCCCTGGAGCGGACGCTGTTCTACGGCGAACCGGATGCCCGTTCGCTCGAGCTGTGGAACATCAACGTGGAGGTCCACCGCCGCGGCCTGGAACTCATCAAGCCCGGCGCCGTCTGCAAGGACATCGCCGCCGAGCTCAACGAGATCTACGTGTCGCACGGCCTGCTCGCCAACCGCACCTTCGGCTACGGCCACTCCTTCGGCATCCTCAGCCACTACTACGGCCGCGAAGCCGGACTCGAACTGCGCGAGGACATCGACACCGTGCTCGAACCCGGCATGGTGGTCTCCATGGAACCGATGATCACCGTCCTGGACGGCCAGCCCGGCGCCGGCGGCTACCGCGAGCACGACATCCTGGTGGTGGGCGAGGACGGCGCCGAGAACATCACCAAGTTCCCGTTCGGCCCTGAGCACAACATCATCAGCGCCTAACACCCGGGTAACTGGGGCATGCCCTCCCCTGCCGTCCGTTGTCAGCAAGGCTTTTGTTTTAGCAGCCTTGGGCTAAGTACGACGACGACGGGCGGCCGGGAGGGCGTGCCCGCCCCCGCTTCCGCGTGGCAATAAGACCGGAAGCACGACAGCGAAGAAATATAGTGAACACCATGACTCCCCCGGCAACACCCGCGAACCCCGCCCCCGACGCAGGCAAAGACGCAGGCAACGGCGACGCCCGCGGCGCCTCGGTGATCGTCAACGCCATCGCCGTGCTGCGCAGCTTCACCGCGGACGAGCCCATGCTGGGCGTCACCGAGATCGCCAGCCGCGTGGGCCTGCACAAGAGCACTGTGTCGCGGATTCTCGCCACGTTCGAGCAGGAGCACCTGGTGGAGCGGGACCCGGACACGCGGCGCTTCCGGCTAGGGCTGGGCCTGATTGCCGTAGCTGGTCCCCTGCTGGCCGAACTCGAGGAACGCCGCGTGGCCTACCCCGTGCTCCGCGAGCTCACTGAACGAACCGGCGAAACCAGCGCGCTGATGGTGTGGAACGGCACCGAGTCCATGTGCGTGGAGCAGATCGCCAGCCGCCAGCAGGTCAAGCACACCACCCCGCTGGGCGCCCGTTACAACGACGCACTCAGCGCCTCGGTCCAGATCTTCCTCGCCGCCGAACAGCCCGAGCGAGTGAACGCCCTGCTCCGCAGCGGCACCATCACCCTGCCCGGCCTCGACGACCACTCCGTCGAGGCGTACCTGCAGCGGCTCAAGGAAGTGAGCAGGCGCGGCTGGGCCATCAACTACGGCGAGACGTCCATCGAGGAAGTCGGCATCGCGGCACCCGTGTACGACCACCGCGGTGACATCGCAGCTGCGGTGCTGGTCCCCGCGCCCCGGTTCCGGGTCTCCCCCGATACGCTGCAAAGCCTCGGCGAAGCCTGCGCCGCGGCGGCCCGGCAGGTCACCCAGCGCCTGGGCGGCGTGGCCCCGAAGCAACGCCGCAGCGCGTAGGCGGCCCCGCCCCCCAAGGCGGAGCCAGCACCTTGCCGAGTGCTGCAGCGCAGCTGCGGGATTGTGGGCCTACGAGGCCAAACGCTCACGTGCTTTGTGTCCAGAGCCGGCCGGTTCAACACCGCGTTCGGGCTGGTTGATTTCGGCCCAGACCGCGTCGAGTGAGAGGCCCAGGACATCTGCGATCGCAGCGATGGTCGGGAAAGCTGGGGTCGCTACGCGGCCAGACTCGATCTTGCGGAGGGTCTCCGGCGAGACACGTGCATCCAGCGCGGTCTCGAGCATCGAGCGGCTTCCCCTGGCGCGGCGCAACAGGGCACCGAGGCGCTCTCCGCGCTCGACCTCTGCTGATGTAAGCGGCAACCTGACCATGGCTCCAATTCTAATACCGGGATAATATGGCCGGTATAGTTATTGGTAGATGAGAAGGGCGCCGCATGATCGAGATCCTGAACCCCGCCGAACTGGCCCGAGCAAAAGAGTCCGGCGCCTTGGTCGCTGACATCCTGCACACGCTGAAGAGCCGCAGCGCAGTGGGCACGAACCTCCTGGAAATCGACCGCTGGACCCAGAGCATGATCCGCGAGGCCGGAGCGGAGTCCTGCTACGTCGACTACGCACCGTCCTTCGGACGCGGGCCGTTTGGCCACTACATCTGCACAGGTGTCAACGACGCCGTCCTCCACGGGCTGCCACGCGACTACACGCTTGCCGACGGGGACCTGCTGACTCTCGACCTCGCCGTCTCCAAAGACGGAGTCGCTGCAGACGCCGCCATCAGCTTCATCGTGGGCAATTCAAAGCCCGCGGAAAGCGTCGCGATGATCGACGCGACCGAACGGGCATTGAGCGCAGGGATAGCAGCTGCCGGACCCGGGGCCCGCATCGGCGACATATCCCATGCCATCGGCTCGGTCCTCAGCGAGGCGGGGTACCCGATCAACACTGAGTTCGGCGGTCATGGCATCGGATCAACAATGCACCAGGACCCGCACGTTCCAAACACCGGACGGCCCGGCCGCGGGTACAAACTGCGCCCGGGCCTGATGCTCGCACTGGAGCCGTGGGTCATGGCGGACACGGCCCAACTCGTCACGGACGCCGACGGGTGGACGCTCCGGAGTGCCACAGGCTGCCGGACGGCTCACAGCGAACACACGATCGCCATCACTGACGACGGAGCCGAAATCCTCACCTTGCCGACGCACCAGTAGACACTTTGAAGGAGCGCAGGCCTCGGGCCCCTTCATATTGTCTGGTCCTACTCGACCATGTCCTCGGCGATGTCCTCTGCCCACAGGTCCGGGTTGTTGTCCTGAAAGGTGCGCATCATGTCCACGCAGCGCTGATCATTCAAGACCACCACCTCAACGCCACGTGATCGCAGAAGCTCGAATTCGCCGTCGAACGTGCGCTCTTCACCCACAACCACGCGGGGAATCTTGAACTGAATAATGGTTCCGGTGCACATAGCACACGGGGCGAGGGTGGTGTAGAGCGTGGTGTCCCGGTAGCTTTTCTGCCGGCCGGCTGTGCGAAGTGCGGACATTTCGCCGTGCGCGATCGGATCGCCGTTTTGGACTCGTTCGTTGTGTCCGCTCGCGATGACCACGCCGTCACGGGCAAGGGCTGCTCCGATGGGGATGCCGCCTTCGCGGAGGCTTTTTTGGGCGGCTTGGTAGGCGGCTTCGAAGGCGGTGTCTGCGGCTCTGTGTGGTTGCGTTGCCGTTTGGTGCTGTTCGAGGGTCATGCGGTCATTTTCGCAGGCGCAAGACCGGCTCTGAGCGTCCGACCCACTGATAGCTCGGCTTCAGCAGCTCAACAGTCATGGCGCGGTCTTGCCACCCGCTACGACAAACTCGCACTCACCAGCCGTGGCGGAGCCGTTCCACAAGCCATCGTCATCTGGCTAACAGCTCCAGGAGACAGCTCTGGGAGCCCTTTCTACGGTGCTTCTGTCTCAGTGGCAGCCGGCACAGCATCCGGTACAGCCGCTGGTGCCGGAGTCGTGGCCGCGGGAGCCGGCACAACAACCGGAGCCGGTGCTGGCGCTGGGGTAACCGCGGGTGCCGGCGCCTCAACCGGAGCCGGAGCAGCCACGGGAACCGGTACGACAGCCGGAGCCGGCGTAACCACGGGAACCGGCACAACAACCGGAGCCGGAGCCGGCGTAACCACAGGAGCCGGAGTTGGCGTTGCCGGCTTGGGCGCGACAACCGGTGCCGGAGCCGGAGCTGCCGGCTCAGGCTTGGGGGCGGCCACCTTTGGTGCCGGAACCGGCTTCGCCGGCTGGGGCTTGGACGCGACAACCTTCGGTGCCGGAACCGGCTTCGCCGGCTTGGGCTTGGGCTTGGGCTTGGGCTTGGCCACCTTCGGCGCCGGAGCCGGAGTCACCGGCTTGGGCGAGGCCACCCGCTGGGCAGGAACCGCGGCCCGCCAGGACGAAGGCTGCGCTACGGAAACAGGTGCGGCGGCAGCTGAGGAGGACCTCGCCGCTGAAACGACAACGGCAGGCGATTCATGCTCATCGTTCACCGCGGCATGGCGAGCGCTGGCCTCCACCGGAACAGCCCAGGAGGGGGTCTCCGTAGCGGTGCTGGGCTTCCGGTAGTCGGTCATCTTGATGTTGGCAATGGGCCCCGAGTGACGCAGCCGCAGCAGAGTCCAATTGTCGGGGTCGGTGTGTTTGCCGTTCAGAATGGTTTCGAAGTGGAGGTGGCATCCGGTTGATGACCCGGTGGTCCCGACCCTGGCGATGAGTTGCCCCACCTGGACCGACTGGCCCTTCTTCACACCGATGCCCTCAAGGTGGTTGTAGGTGGTGATCAGGCCGTTGCCGTGATCGATTTCCACTCTGTTGCCGCCGCCCCACGGATGCCATCCCACAGCCCGCACCACGCCGGCATCCGCTGCATACACGCGGGTTCCGCATGCCGCGGAGAAGTCCTGGCCCCAGTGAAACTCACCAGCCGAGCCGGTGATGGGACTTGTCCGCAGCCCAAAGTGGGAGGTGGGGGTAAGAACCTCCAACGGCGCCATCAGGGTTCCTGCCGCGGGCCGTCGCACCGTGCGTGAAGCGGCATGGAGTTTTTGGCTCACTGGCTTTGCCGCGGTAAAGACCACGGTACGGGTGTAGGACACGAACGCATCCGCAGAGGCCGAGACGGCACCGGTGGTTGAAACGAAGGTGCCTGAAAGGGAGCCCTCCGCAGCCGAAGCAACGGCAGCCGAGGCCACGGCGGCTGATCCGGGGAGCACGTTGCCGGAGATGTCACCACGCATGTCGGCGGGCACCTGCCCGGACGATAGACCGGACGAAAGAACTGGGCCAGTGCCCTGGAATCCAAAAGCATAGACCGCCAGGAACGCCGCGCCCGCGCCTATCCGAACGGCACGGCTCAGAACGGGACGGCCCAGAACGGCGTGACGTAGGTCCTGAGGCGTGCGCCGGACAGCGGCAGGTGCCAGATGCTTTGACATTAGATCTCCCCATAAAAGGCCGCCGGATGCTGGTGGATGGCGGCATGCTCCTAACATGGGAGCATGCCGGGCAGGCCAGCGAAACCGATTCGCCTGCTTATGTGGATAAGCTCAGAAAATCTTGAGCGGGCCTTTCCTGAACTGCGCAAATCTTCAGCTGACGTTGAGCAATCCGGTGCGGCCGCGGCTCTAACCCGCAGGAACGGCCCGGGCCCGGGCTACAGTTGTGCTGGCGGGCAGATTCCACAGCGTCAAATACCGAGAAAATCCGGGGTATGTGTGTGAACGAGTACGAGGCTTCACTGATCATCAGGTCCGGAGCGGAGCAGCTGCGGGCGGCTTCGTCTGATCCCCGCTCGGAGGAAGGCTACGAGGCCGTCAAGGCAAATATCGCGGAGGCTTTGGAAGGCATAGCGGAAGCCCTTTCGAACTTTGAGGCTAGTTCGGGAGCACCCAGCCGTTCAATCGGTTGGGTTCAGGACCTTCACCGGGTGGCGGACGACATAGTGCAAAGGTAGTCGGCCGGCGCCTGCGGATCACCGGCCAAAGACGCCGGCCGGGTTGAGCTCCCATTCGCTCCGGGAGATCGCGTACTCGACGCCGTGTTCATCGCCCGGGATGGACACGGGCCAGTCAGCGACAAAGGAACGCACGAGGCGCATCCCGGATTTCTCCATCACCCGTCGCGAGGCTGTGTTCACTGCCATGGCGTTAGCAACCACCCGCTGCACGCCGAACTCGGTAAACCCCTTGGCGATCAGCGCCCGGGACCCCTCGGTGGCGTACCCCTTCCCCCAGGCCTCGCAGCGCAGCCGGTAGCCCAGTTCGGGCTGGTCGGGCGGATCGCCGGGGGCGGGCCGGTAGTGGAACCAGCCGAGGAAATCTCCGGTTGATTTCTCGACGGCGGCCCAGAAGCCGTAGCCGGGGAATTTCCGGTAGTAGCCCAGGAACGCCGGCAGCACCTCGTCTTCAACCTCTTCCCGGGGCGTCGGGGCGCCGCCCGTGATGTACCGCATCACGCGCGGATCGCCGTCGAGCTCCAGGAGCAGGTCCGCGTCGGTGGGAGTGAACTGCCTCAGCATCAGCCGCTCGGTCTCCAGGAATATGAGCATGCGGACATTCTCGCACCGGGACGGCAACAAACCCGCTACTTGGCCGTCAGTTCCTTCCGGCGGAATGTCCCGGCGATGGAAAGCTTGCGGCCGTATTCGATGGAGCCGTAGCGGAACAGGTGCACGGCCAGGCGCAGGATGAGGATCCCCACGATGAACACCTCGGCGATCACGATGGCCGATTCGACGGCGCCCAGGGTTCCGAAGCCGTTGCGGAGCAGCGCCGTGACGGGGGCGGTGAGCGGGAAGTACGTGAAGACCTGCACGATCAGGGCTGTGGGGTCGCTGATGATGAGGCTGACGGCGTAGAAGGGCACGAAGATCAGGGCCATCAGCGGACCGAAGATGGTGCCGGCTTCCTTGGCCGTCGGCATGATCGCACCGATCGCCACGAGCACGCCGGTGAACAGGGTGAACCCGCCCAGCAGCAGCAGCGCCCCGGTGATCATCGGCACGGGCTCGAACACCAGGGAGGACAGGTCGAGGTCGGGCAGGGCCACTGAGTCGCGGAAGAGGAAGTAGCCGACGGCGATCGGGGCGAGGAACACTGCTACCTGAAGGAGCCCGACGGCGAACAGGGAGATGATCTTGCCGGTCACCAGGGTCGTCGGGTTCAGGGTGGTCAGGATCATCTCCGTGACCCGGTTTTCCTTCTCCTCCAAGGTGCTGTTGAGCATCTGGTTGGAAAGCAAAATCATGCTGACGTAGAAAATGACCAGGAACAGCAGCGGCGGAATCACTGAGCCGATCCCTCCGGAGGCCCGTCCGTCCCGGTACGTTTCGGCGTCGAACGTCACCTCCCCGCTCAGGGCCGCGGTGATTTCCGGCGCATTGACCCGGGACTGGGCAGCAGTGACCAGCAGGTGTTTGGCAACATGCCCCTGTCCGCGCCATAGACCTTGACCGGCTCGGTGGCGGGACTTGCCGGGTAGGCGAAGTACGCCTCGCTGCTGCCGTTCTTCACCGACTCGAGCGCCGCGCCGGGGTCGGACGTCAGGCTCCCGCCGGCCGCTTGGGCCAGCGGCGCGGGGATAAGGCCGGAGGCGTCGGTGTACGTGAAGGTCAGCGCCGAGTTCTTCTGGGCGTCGGCGTTTGCCGAGGTACTGGAGTTGCTGGCGTAAATGAGAGCGAAGATGATCGCGAAGACCACCGGGATGGCCAGGGTGGCGATTACGAACCCGCGCTTCTTGATGGTCCGCATGAATTCGAACCCGACGACGGTGCCGAGGTTGTGCTGTTTGAATGCTGTGCGTGCCATCGTCCTAGACCTCCGCCATTTCGTGCTGTTCCCCGTACACCTGGATGAAGATCTCCTCCAGCGACGCCCGTGCCGTGGCGAAGCTGCGCACTGCGACGCCGGCTCCGATCAGTTCCCGCAGCACTGCTGTTTCGTCGGCCCCGGAGGCCGGGGCCAACTCGGCGAGCCCATCGCCGTCGCGCACCACGTCGTACAGGTCCGAGGCGGGCAGGATGCCCTCGTAGCCCAGCCGGTAGACGGTGCCGCCGAACTGGTCCTGGACTTCGGCGACGGTCCCGTATGCCCGGGCCGTGCCGTCCTTGAGGAGGATCACCCGGTCACAGAGCCGTTCCACTTCCTCCATCTGGTGCGTGACCATGATGACCGTGGCACCGGCGAGCTTCTGCTCCTCGATGATGTCCATCAGCAGCCGTCGGTTTACCGGGTCGAAACCCTTCGTGGGCTCGTCCAGGATGAGCAGGTCGGGCTCGTTCATGATGGTGACGCCGAGCTGGACCTTCTGCTGCTGGCCGCCGGAGAGCTTATCCAGCCGGCCGGCGGCCTTGTCCGCGAGGCCCACCCGCTCCAGGTAGGTATGCGACCAGGCGCGGGCACTGTGTTTACTCAGGCCCTTGAGCCGGCCGAAGTAGACCATCACGTCCAGGACGGCTTCCTTCTTGTACAGTCCCCGTTCCTCCGGCAGGTACCCCAGCCGTGCCCCGTCCCGCGGTTCGAAGACCTTCCCGCCGATGTGCAGTGTCCCGGCTGTGGGCTGGTAGATGCCCAGCAGCGCCCGCAGCGTGGTGGTCTTCCCGGATCCGTTGCTGCCCAGGAACCCGAAGGTTTCACCGGCCCGGACGTCAAAGGACAGGTCTTTGACGACAGTCGTGTCCCCGAAATCCATGCGAAAGTTTTGAATGTGCACAAGCGGCTCTACCGCGTCCCCCAACGTCATGAGCTCAGCCTAGCGGAACCGACTCAGGCGTCTCGGTTCCGGGCACCTGCTATCGGCCGGAAGCGGCGTCACCTCTGATGAGCCGGAGGACGTCCGACGGCGGGTCCCCCTCCAGGCGGGGGGCGTGCAGCGGACGGCTGAAATAGGCCCAGGGAAAGGATTGCTCCCCGATCCGTTGCCAGCCCTGCGCTTCCAAGTCATGAATGGCCTTGGGGTTTGCAATGATCCGGGTATGTTCCCATTGCTCGGCTGACAACTCGATGCGGTGAAACCGGACACCGAACCCCACGGAATGCCATCCGAATTGCCCAATCTCCCGGAGCACAGTCATTTCGTTGAAGGCATTGACCGGGTAGAGCCGCTTTACCGCCGCGACGTCATCCTCAGACGGTTGCTGCCGGTGCCCGAACCTCTGCTGGGCTGCCTGCTTGGATACCCCCAGGATGCGGCCGATTGCTTCCCAGCTGTGGCCGGCGCGGCGGGCCGAGTCGACTGCGGACTGAAGGATGCTCCGCGTCTCTTCATGCGCCCGGGCAGCCACTTCCAGGATCTCCGGGTACACATCCTCGCCACCGTCCAGCCGCTTGGAGAGCTCCGGGTTCGCATTCGCTACCGCCTCGGCGATGGCAGCCGACAAGGAGACCGGATCCACGGCCTAGTTGTCTGCCTTGCGAATCCCCACAATGGCAGCCGACACGAGCAAAGCGCCGCACACGAGCGCGATGACGGCGACAACCAGAACCAGGGCATTCACGTCCTCACTGGCCGTAAGAGCGAAATAGCCCGCGACCATGCCAAGCAGGGCGAGCAGTGAACCGCCGTAGGCGGCGAAACCGTTTTTCTGTCGAGTAGTCATGCCACCCATTAGAGTCATAATCGCCATCATTCGTCAAGATCTTATTGACGCCCCCCCATCGTTCGTTTCGGCGTCATGAGCGATTAAGCAAAACGTTAGCCTAACGACTGGATTTATGCAGGAAGGCCGTGTTAGCTTCATGCCTGTGAATGGGGACACGCGGTCGATAGCCGCCAATTTGATGTCATGGGCTCGCGGCGTGGATGCGCCAAATGGAGCGTGCAAAGTCGTGGTGATTGAGGATGCGTCATTGCTTCCAGACGTGGGAAGGCATGAGTTCCTAACGCCAGCGACGACGGTCTTCGTGCCGGGCGCCGCACAGGCTCGGGGTTCCGGCCAGCCACTGGCTGTGAGCAACGGCGGGCAGGTGTTTTCCTATGTCGGTGAGTTCCGGGATCCCGACGCCGATATTCAAGTAGGTGAGGACTTCTACGTCCAGCAACAGTCCTACGCGGTTTCCGAGTTTGTTCCCGTCGGCGGCCCCACGATCCTGCGGGCATGCAGTGATATGGACGTGGCTGCGTTCTACCGGGATGCAGACACGGCCCGTTCGGCGGGAAAGTTTCCTGCCGCGCTGCTCCACCCGCAGTCCCTCCTCGGAGACATGCCGTCCTTGGGCTTCCTTCCCGGCTCGGCCGAGGTGAGCCACATCTATGTCGCCGGCTCGGGGGAAGTGTTCACCTCACCCTCGGGGATCCCCTTGGGAACTCTGGGCGACTCCGACCGAGGCTGGTCCCGAAGCTGGGTTTCGGGAATAACCGAGGTCGGGCTGCGGCCGGAAGTCGCCGATCGCCCGTGGATCAGCCACTACATGCTGGCGGCGGATGCCCTCCGGCATGCCGCTGTCCGAGGGCTCCAGGACATGCGGGTGTCAGGTTTCGGCGGACATCTGGTACCGGCCCTGGACGGGACCGAAGTCCGTGTACCGGGGCAGTCATCGCTGCTCCTTTTCAACAGCAGCGTGGCCCACCTGCATGACGGTGCGACGTCGAAGACCTACAGGCTGGGTTCGGACGCTGCCAAGTTCGTTGACGTCATGCTGGCTATCGGATCCGACGCAGCTGAGGCAGCCCGGATATTGGGCTGCCCGGAGTCGGTGGCTGAAGAATCCATCCGCCAGATCGAGAATTCGTTCAATGCCAAGGGCATCCGGTTCGGTTCCGTCCAAGCCGCGGGCCTCTGATGGCAACGCTTCTGGAAAACATCAACGGCCGGGCAGCCACCGTCCTCAGAGAGCTCACCGACGTTGCTGTCCACGACATCTACGATCCTCTCGGCGCAAGGCTGTATGACGCGGTCGCCCAGCAGGACGGCCACGAACTGCGCGAAATGATTGCCATTGCCCGCCGTACCACCGGGCCGATCCTGGAGTTGGCGTGCGGTGCCGGGCGCTTCACGTTGCCCCTTCTGGCTTTGGGCAGGGAAGTTACGGCGGTTGATCTGTCACCGTCGATGCTGGCCATATTGTCCGACCGGCTGGACGCCGGCTACGTGCATTTGCGGAACAAGCTGACACTGGTTGAAGGCGACATCTGCAACTTCGATCCGGGACTGAAGTTCAGCACGGTCATCTTCGGGTGTGTGACCGTGTCGCTCCTTGACCTCGGTGCCCGCAGCCGGCTGTTCCGGAACATGGCCTCCGTCCTGGCACCGGAAGGCCGGTTCTTCCTCTCCACCACCGCCCCCGAGGGCGACGCCAGCCTCGCCGCCCCCGGAGCCCCCGTCGAGAACGTGCAACTGATCAAGGACTCGGCCGGAATGCCTTATTGCCTTCACGAATACATCGTGCCGGACAGGAGCGTCCGCGAAATCACCCTCATTCCGGAGGACACCAACACCAGCAGCCGGGTGAACGTTTTCACCACCGCGGTCCGGGTCCTGCCTCCGCACCAGCTGGCCACGGAGCTGCAAGCAAACAACCTGGCAGTCCTGGCCACGCATCCCGTGAGAACGCCTGGGTCAGCGCATGAAATCGTCATTCTGGAGGTGGGGCACCGTGCCTAGCGCGCTCTGGCCGTCACTACAGCCTTTGACGGAAACGAACCTGCCTTCAACCGGGGTGGTGTCCGCGTCCGGTCACAGAATCAGGTTCGGGAACGGCGATGAAGTCCTCTGCGCAACCAGCGGCCTTTGGAACGTAAACCTGGATTACGGCAATGAAGCAATCGCGGCCGCCGTTCACACGGCGCTCCTTGACTGCTCCTACTCCACTCTGTTCCGGCAATGGAACACGGCCGCGGAGGAGGCAGCAACTGCCCTGCTGAATGCTGCGGGCCAGGACCGCTTCGCTCGGGTGATTTACTCCACCTCAGGGAGCGCGGCCAATGACCTGGTCATGAAACTGGCCAGACAGACGCAGGACCTCCGGGGGTTTCCCCAAAAACAACTGGTTGTGGCGTTGCGCGGCAGCTATCACGGCCTGACCTACGGCAGTTTCTCGCTCACCGGCGAAGACCTGGGCCAGCGACTCTACGGGGTAGATCAAAAACTTATCCGCCACATCGGCCATGACTCCGTCGAGGAACTTTCCACCTTGATGTCGCTGCAGGGCAACCGTATCGCCGCGGTCGTGGTTGAGCCGGTCCTGGGCACCGGCGCCTACCCGGTGCCGGACGATTTCCTCCAGGCACTGTTCGGCTTCCGGGAGGAGTATGGGTTCCTCGTCGTGGCAGACGAGGTAGCCACCGGTTTTGGCAGGACCGGGCCGATGTTCGCCTCCGAGGCCTGGCCTCAGGGACCAGATGTCCTGATCACGTCAAAGGGCCTCACCAACGGCGCCTGCGCCGCAGCGGCAGTCCTGACGTCACAGGACATAGCCCGGCTTTTCGTGACGTCTGGCAGCGTTTTCACCCACGGTGAGACGCAGGCTGGAACACCGGCCACGGCCGCCGCGATCGTTGCGACCCTGTCCGAGTTCGAACGCCTCGACGCCCTTAACAGCGGCGTGAAGGTATCACGGCAACTCGACACTGCGATCCACGACCTGATGGCCAGCAACCCATCGGTCACGGCCCACCGCGGACGGGGATGTTTCCGGGCGTTGGAGGTGGCAGGACCAGACGGTTCACCAGTCGCCGGCGCCGGCATAGCCTCCCTCCTCGGTAGCATTCGTCGGACCGGTGCCAGCGTGTATCCGGGACCGCGGGGCATCCAGCTGATCCCGTCGCTGACGTACTCCGAGGAGGAAGTCAGAGAGCTCTTCGAATCGATCGCTGCGGGCCTGGCAGAATTCGCTGTCTCGGAGGAACGCCGATGAGTAGCACAGTGCGCACGGTGCCCGCCGGGCCCTGGATGTTCACCTCCATGCCCGACTTCGTCAACTGGGTGAGCGGCTCGGTCCGGGAATGGCCGGACCTTCCTGTCCTGACGGTCATCGACCCGGCAATCCCGTCATCCCCCGGCGGGCAACAACTGTTGCAGCAGCTGCAGGGCGCGGCGGATCTGTTCTGCGTTCCGCCCGCGGCAGACGAAGCCGCCTTGCTGCGTACGGCGGAACGGGCCCCCCGGGCGAAAGTAGTTGTGGGAATAGGGGGCGGCGCCGCGATGGACACGGCCAAGCTGGTGCCAGCCATCTGGCATCCGGGACACAGGATGGCCATAACATCCCGGTCCCGGTCCGGCCATGTCGTCCTTCCGGACGGACCATCACGCGGGAACGCCCTTGGACTGGTACCTACAACCGTGGGCACCGGTTCGGAGTCCTCAATGAGCGCCTGCCTTACCCAGGGCGCACGCAAGCGGCTCATCTCAGGTTCGGGGCTCGGGGCGGACGCCGTGCTCCTGGACTCCGGCCTGACCGCGACACTGCCCGTCGGCATGCTCCTGGCCGGGGCCCTCGAGGCGATTTTCCGGCTTTCTACACCATTCGTCATGACTGCCAAACCGCGGCGCTCCGCCGATTCCCTCGCCCTGGCATCGATCCGCGCCCTAGTCGAGGCCGGCAACGAGGCCCGGACATTTGACCCGGGAAAAGAGACCGCACGCGCCAGCCAGGTGCGCCGGGACATTGCCGAACTCAGTTCTTTCTCTCAAACGGGGTGGAGCAGCCTCGGCCGCCATTCCTATGGAACACTCCCCTGGATCATCGCAACCGAGCTGTCCATGGCCTATGGAATATCAAAGATGGACGCGGTGGCAGCGATACTCCCGGCCTACTGGCAAAGGATCGAATCCGGAGATGCACGGTTCGGCTCCTCGGACCGCCTCAGGGACGTGGGCCAAGCACTGGCCGCCACGGCCGGGGCATCCGCGAGGACCCCGGTTGGAGCCCTCGAACAAGTTCTGTCGCAGTGGGGGCTGACCCAGCCCTTGCCGCTACAGCTCTCTGACATTCATCGCATCGCACAGCAGATTTCGCGCGCCTGGGGAGGTGGCCTTCCAATGCTGCAGGGCCTGGCCTCCGCTGATGTCGCGGCCTTCCTCGCGGAGGCCGCCGGCGCGCACACGATGGGGGGACGTGCAACCGGTGCGGCCTAGAGGACCATTCGAAAGGGGGGAAAAGAATGAACACGGAAATGACTAACATGCCGCTGGATCTGGATATCGCAGAGCTGGAAACCATGGAAGCACCCGATTTCTGGGGCGGCTTCGTCGTGGGCGTCGGTGCTGGCATCGCAGCACTCGGCACCGCAGCAGCCATCGTTGCACTGACCTAAACAACGCAAGAACAAAAGAAACGGATGTCGAACATGCTTGAACTGATGGATGCGTCGGCCGCTCCCCTGGACCTCGCGATCGACGAGCTGGAACAGCTCGAAGCTCCGGGATTCTGGGACACGGCAGCCGGCTTCGGCGCAGGAGTGCTCGTCGGCGCCGCATTGGTTGGCGGCGGCGTGCTGATCCTGACCTGATCTGACGCTGTAGCAGGCGACGTGGAGCCGGCCACCGGTTCGGTTCCACGTCGTCCGCAGGCTCTACTCAGGAAAACCGATAAAACCGCAAAGAAAGCCTCAACATTCGTGGTCAATATTCTGGAATTCGATAACTTCTCCAAGACGTTCAACGGCCGGGAAGTCGTCAAGAACCTCAGTTTCACCGTCCAACAGGGCCGCATCGTTGGCCTGCTGGGAAAAAATGGAGCCGGAAAATCAACTTCCCTTCGCGGAGCGCTGGGACTTATCCAACCAACATCGGGGCACGCCCGGATCATGGGAGGCTCCTTTGCCGAACTCGGAACGCAGGCCAGGCGGATCGGGGTGAGCATCGAAGGCGTTGGCCACACACCCGATGCCACTGTCGCCCGGGACCTTCGGGTCTGCACCCAGCTCCTGGGTCTGCCTGCATCCCGCGCGGACGAAGTATTGGATCTGACCGGGCTCGATCATGCCCGCAATTTTCCGGTCAAGAAGCTTTCCACCGGAATGCGGCAACGGCATTCACTCGCGGTCGCCATGCTCGCCAACCCGGATGTGCTGATCCTGGACGAACCAACCAATGGGCTGGATCCTGAAGGCATCCATTGGCTGCGGACCTTCCTGCGCAAACGGGCAGAGGGAGGCAGCACAGTCCTGCTTTCGAGTCACATGCTTGCAGAAGTAGAACAGACCGTGGACGACGTCGTCATCCTTCAACAAACGCTCCGCTATTCCGGGTCCCTGCATGACCTGACCTCCGGCGGCACGCGACGGCTCGAGGAATGCTTCTTCGAGCTGGTTCCTCCCACCGACTCTTCACTCGCGGAAGCGGCAAAAAATGCTTAACGGAATCGCATCCGAACTGACCAAACTCCGCACCGGCTACACCTTCCTGGCCTTCATGATGGCCGGCATAGTTTTCGTCGTCGTCGCCAGCTGGGGCATTCTCACATCTGCCCATGAGGCGGCAGCGGGAATTGCCCTCGATGCGACCTGGGCGACCACCGAAGTTATCCGCGGCTGGTTTGCCCTGTCCCTGGTAATCGCTATGTTCGGCGCGTACTTCGTGGCCCACGACTTCGCCCAGGGCACGGCGGCCCGCTCTATCGTCATGGGTGGCGGGAGGCAGGCGTATGTCATCAGCAAGCTGGCCGCTGGTGCGGTGATCGGCGCCATCGGTGCCGGAATCGGAGCCGCGTTGTCCCTGCCGTCAGCCTGGCTGCTCCTCCTCACCGAGGGCCTAAATCCGTCCATGGCCCATACAGGATGGATGGTGCTTCTCGGCTGCGCAGCAGTCAACTTCGCCGCAGGCATCTGGGGAGTCTGCCTTGGTTTACTGGTGCGGAACACCATCGCCAGCCTGGTGACGGTCTTCGGACTCTGCCTTGTTGTAGAGCCAGGCGTTCAGGCGATCGCACCGGCAGCCGGACGGCTCCTGATGACCAACGCCATGGGATCCCTGTACCTGGATCCCCGCTCAGGACTGCTCGAGGTCCCCCAGGCCAGCATCACAGTGCTCGGGTGGCTTCTGGTCCTTGGCTTGGGCGGGTACTTCGTCACCATGAAGAAGGACCTGACGTAGGTTGGCAACGACGCAATCGCCGGCGCCGTCCGGGCCCCGCATTCCGCAGCTACGAAGTGGCCTGGATATAACGGCCTCGGGACAGGACTGGACTGTATCTGATGCCGGGGGGCGGATTTTTAGAGTTTCCGCAGACGTTGCCGCGCTCCTGAAATCCGTCGACGGCGTCCGGACACCCCCGGAACTGGCAGGACACCTGCTTCGGCAGACAGGGCGGCAATGGACGTCCGAAGCAGTCGCCCAGGCACTCGAGGCGTTCTCGGCCAAAGGCTGGATCGAAGACGGTACAACACAGCTCGGGAAACCACGGCGGATCCGCTTTATCCCACCCTTGACGCTCCAGATCGCATTCTTCAGCCCTGCACCGTTCCTAAGCCGTATTAAGCCAACACTCGACAAGCTAATCGGGACGAGGATGGTCGTCGTCTACACCCTGATCATGTTTGCGGGTGTGGTGGTGCTGGCCGCCTCCTCACGAGACGTCTGGCACGCCCTGACCACACCGCTGCCACTGTCCACTTACCTCGCAGTCATCGTGGCCATGATGCTCTCAACGATGCTGCACGAGATGGGACACGGGGCAGCCCTGACAGCCTTCGGCGGAAAGCCCCGCCAAATCGGGTTCATGCTTTTCTACCTCACCCCCGCGTTCTTCTGTGACGTCTCCGACGGCTGGCGGCTGAATTCGAAGTGGAAAAGGGTGTCAATCGCGCTGGCAGGCATTGTCACCCAGAGTGTCCTTGCCGGAACGGCCAGTCTTCTATCCCTCGCAGCGGGCACACCGGAGATCAGGTCGGGGCTCCTCGTCTATGCGGTTCTCGGATACACCTCCGGGATCATCAACCTCGTTCCTTTCGTCAAACTGGACGGATACATAGCCCTGATGTCATACCTGAACATCAGCCACCTGCGTGACAAATCGCTGCGGGATGCACGCCGAATGATCTCCCGTGTACTTTTCGGCCATGCCACCCCCTATGAACTACCCCCGCTTCGACGGTTCAAGGCTTACGGGGTGCTGTGCATGCTTTTCCCGGCCTATCTGATCATCGCGGCTTTGTCCCTTTGGCTCGACGTGATTGCCAAGTTCGGCGGCTGGGGAGCGGTGATAGCCCTCCTCATCGTGGCCCTCGTCCTTGGACGGGCCGTTGCCGGGTACATCAACGTTGTCAAAGAAGGCTGGGACCCGCAGCGATCGAAACTGCGAATCGTGACCGTGACTGTTCTGCTGACGGCGGCAACCGCAGTCTCCGCCGCGTACGTGCAGATACCTGCCACCATCGAGGCCGGCTTCGTCAACGATGCCTCCGGGCCGGGAGTTGTCTTCGACGACGCAGACTCAGTTCCTGCCTTCCGCGTCGGGCAAGTGGTTGAGATCTACGGCTCCGGCCTGATCGGCGGCCGTCAGATCGGTACCCTCAGCGTGGAGAACGCCCAGGCCGGCACACGATCGGTGCCCCTAGACGCCATTGCGCCTGTCACCATCGACGGCGCCCGACTCAACGCAGTTGTGATCCCTCTGAAAGGCCAGGAGGCCAGCCTGCTACCGTCGTCCGGAACCGCGCGCATCCATCTCGGCAACGAGAATCCCTACCAGTGGTTCAGTGAAAAATACATCCAGCCGGCCATGGCCGCCATTTTGGGAGGGCCTACGACGGGTCAAACCTGAGTTTTGGTTTGGGAAGCCCGTAGGCCCTGCCAAGGAAGGGCTCGTCAGCGCCCCGGCCCCACGAGTACCTTTGTGCCATGACGGAGGATTTTGACCTTTACGCGGACGAGTCGCAGGAGACCGCGGATGATCCGCGCCGAATCGGGTACTGGTTTTTCAGGGCGTTGCATGACAGGGAAAAGAACCTGGACGACCTTCATCTGATCGTGACCCCGGAGTCCCGGCCGTTGTGGGGAGCCTTTGAAATCGCCGCAGCCCTGCTGGACTCCATCGAGGACCCCGGCATGCTCCAGGAAGCCGTCTACGCCCACGGAGACCTCGAGGTCTGCTACATGCGCGTTATCCGGGAGGCCAAGGAAAATACGTTCATCACACCGGCCACAATTTTGGACGACCCGCTGCTGATCACGCTTGTATGGCGACCCGACCACGGCCGGTGGATGGTCCACGGCTTCGGTGACATGGTGCACCCGGACAGGGTGCCCCGCGGGGCTTAGCCCTTCGCGAAGGTCGCACCGCCTGAGACCAGCCACCTCACGGCTGCTCCATCGAGTCGCCGGCAGCATCGTCGTCGACCCACTCGAGCAGGTCGCCCGCCTGGCAACCCAGGACCCGGCACATCGCGTCCAGGGTGCTGAAGCGGACCGCCTTGGCCCGGCCGTTCTTCAGCACCGCCACGTTGGCCGGGGTGATCCCGACCCGCTCGGCGAACTCCCCCACGCTCATCTTGCGTTTGGCCAGCTCCACGTCGATGCGCACCACAATCGCCATCAGATCACCCCTTCCATGTCGGCCCGCAATGACGTCGCCTGCCGCAGCAGGTCCCGCATCACCACGATCAGCAGAACCAGCACCGCACCGATCAGCGTGGCGCCAATCAACACCGCAGGCATCCCGGGATCGCGCAGCTCGGGGGTGAAATAGATGTACGCGACGAGGGAACCGGCCATGGCCGCCAGCAGCAGCCACGCCGCGACGAACGCCCACATGATCACGTCCACCCACCGCAGCGAGGCCGCGGTGAAGATCCGGTCGCGCTGGACCAAGGTCAGCAACCGCCAGATGCACACGATCACAACCTGCAGGCATACGGCTTCCAGTTCCCAGAACAGCAGCATCGGCCATCGCCAGGGATCCGCTCTGGACCCCTCCTCGGTGGTGAAGAGAAACTCGCCGGGGAACGACATGACCTGGGCCACCAGCAGCCCGAGGAGCACCATTACCAGCAGGACGCGAAGCGGGAGGACCAATCGACTAACGATAGACATGGCCTCATACTCCGATTTTTTCTATTCAATATGATGTGCCATCTTCAGTCACCGGCGCTCCTGAAGGCCTTCGAAGCTAGACTGACACCCGATGAAGACTGGGGAAAATCTTTCAGGCCGTTTGAACGTCCCGCTGCTGCGCCGGGCAGCCACCTGTTGCCTGCTGCTCGCTGCCGTGACAGCGTTAGCAAATCTGGGCGGCTTGGTATTGGTGATCGCGGGAGGCGTGCTGCCTGGCTGGGCTATTACCGCCATGCTGCTCGCAGCCTCGCTGGCACTGCTCCTGATAACCCGTCGTGCGACTGGAGGCGGGAGCAGGACGCGCCGAAACGCGCTCATAAGCCTGCTGTACCGACTGGTGGTCTTCGGCGTGGGCTTGAGCAGCTTGACCGGGGCGCTCGGCGACTTGAGTGCCACCTACCACGTGCTCGAACCAGAGGGTCCGAACGGCTGCCGGGCCGTTGCCCGGGAGTACTCTTTCCTCTTCGCGGGCAGCGGTCAAGTATATGCGGTCGGTCGCAGCGGAATCGGGACACGGGTGAGCTCCTGGACTACGGACGACGGCTACGAACCCATCGCTGACGGCTCCTATCGTCTGCGCTGGGAGGCTGACGGCGGCATCCTTAGACTCATGGGCGGGATCGATCCTGTGTGGCCGGCGCTGCACGGGGTCACATGCGGTTGAACACCCCCACGCGAAAGGCAAGGAGAATCAATCACCTTGCCACTTTCAGGATATAGCCCGCTAGGGGGCTTGCCGCAAGGCCCCTGCCCTCAACCAGAATGGTTGGCCGCAGCTAAATTCTGGATTGGGGTTTCACATGTTTGACGTGATCATTAGCGGTGGCGGGCCGACCGGGATGATGCTGGCCAGCGAGTTGCGGCTGCATGGCGTGGACGTGCTCGTGCTGGAGAAGGACGCGGAGCCGAGCAAGGCGGTCCGCTCGCTCGGCCTGCACCCGCGCAGCATCGAGATCATGGACCAGCGCGGCCTGCTGGACCGGTTCCTCGCACAGGGGCAGCAGTACCCGGGGGTCGGCCGCTTCACCGGGATCGACAAACCCGTGCCGGCGAACCTGGACACCGCACACGGCTACATCCTCGGCATCCAGCAGCCGGTCACTGACCGCCTGCTGGCGGAGCGCGCCGTCGAACTCGGTGCACAAGTCCGCCGCGGCTGCGAGGTGACGGGCGTCGAGCAGGACGGGGACGGGGTGAGCGTCGGGCTCGCCGACGGCACCCGGCTCCGCTCGCGCTGGTTGGTCGGCTGCGACGGCGGACGCAGCTTGGTTCGCAGGCAGCTCGGCATCGGCTTCCCCGGCGACGCCGCCACGAACGAATGGATCCACAGCGAGATGGAGGTGACGACGCCGCCGGACGAGCTGGCCAGGGTGGTGGACGAGGTCCGCAAGACCCACAGGGGGTTCGGCGTCGGCCCCGCCGGGAACGGGCTGTTCCGGGCCGTGGTGCCTGCGGCCACAGTGGCCGAGGACCGCTCGGTCCCGCCCACCCTGGAGGAGCTCCGGACCCAGCTGCGGGCCTACGCCGGCACCGACTTCGGTGTCCATTCACCGCGCTGGGTTTCCCGCTTCACAGACGCCACCCGGCTGGCCGAGCAGTACCGCGCGGGCCGGGTGTTCCTCGCCGGCGACGCGGCGCACATCCACCCGCCGCTGGGAGGGCAAGGTCTGAACCTCGGCATCCAGGACTCGTTCAACCTCGGCTGGAAGCTCGCCGCCGACATCAATGGCTGGGCGCCGCAAGGGCTGCTGGACACTTACCAAGCCGAGCGCCACCCGGTCGCCGCGGACGTGCTGACCATCACCCGCGCCCAGAGCGAACTGATCTCACCCGAGCCCGGCCCCCAGGCCGTGCGCCGCTTGCTGGCCGAGCTGATGGACTTCGACGACGTCAGCCAGTTCCTCGCGGAGAGGATCAGCTCGATCGGGGTCCGCTACGACTTCGGCGAAGGACCCGGGCTGCTCGGCAGGCGGCTTCGCGACATCCCTCTGTCGCGGGGCCGTCTCTACGAGCTCACCTGCGAGGGCCGCGGGCTCCTGCTCGACCAGACCGGCAGACTCTCCGTAACAGGATGGACGGACCGGATCGACCACGTCACGGACACCAGCGGGGAACTGGACGCGCCCGCGGTCCTGCTCCGGCCGGACGGCCACGTCGCATGGATAGGTGAAGACCAGGACGAGCTGCTCCCTCCCCTGAAGAGATGGTTCGGGGCCGCCTCCGGGGGCGGCGAAGACGATTAAGTCCGACGACGGCGGCTGGCTTTAGGCCGGCGCCGGGCGGTAGCGCAGTAGGGCGTTGCCAGATCCCGGGAACGCCCGAACGTCCAGCAAGGAAAGGTTTGCAGGCTGGAGGAACAGGGGCAGGCCTGCGGTGAGGGCGCCGGGGCTAACGGTTAGATGTAATTCGTCGATAAGCCCTTGGGCCAGCAGGCCGTTCCACATAATGCGACTGGCGAAGATCAGGATGTCTCCAGTCCCGTTGAGTTTTTCCTGTTCCAGCCACTTGCCCACGTCGTCTCGTCGGATGACGGTCGTGGTGGCCGCCCAAGGGTGGTCCGCAGGGACATTCAGGGAGTCCGACACCACGACTTTCGATACCCGATTGTAGAGGCGGCTGATTTCCCGGTTGTCCGGACTCAACGCGCGGTTGTTGGGGTCCTCGCCGGCGTCAGCAATGGCCGGCCAGTAGGCGCCGAATCCTTCGAAGGACGTTCTGCCCAGCAGCACCGTTCCCGCCGACCGCAGCCGTTCAAGGTTGTAGGCGTCGAAAGTCTCATCCATGTTCAGCACCGTCGGGTTCCCGCTTTGGTCAGCATAGAATCCGTCCAGAGAGACGATGTTGTTCACAACAGTCCGGCGCATACACGAATCCTAGACGACGCCACGATCCATTTGGCGGCCGGCAGCGGACTGGCTAGGCAGGCCTGTCCCGGTGGGTGGACGCAAGACCACCGCCACCGGCCGGTTCAAGTCTCCGCCGCCGTCCTTGGAAGAAGTATGGAGTTCCTTGGAAGGTCCCAGGGAACAGTGGCTTGGCACCGACCCAAGGTGTCGCTGCGGTGCCTGCCGGCTTCCACTTGGCTCCGGCGCTGCCGCATCCCTGACTGTCGACATAGCTGAAGGCCACGATTTAGAGGGCATGGTGTCCCTCACCTTCGATCCAGCTGTCTATCACCTGCAGCGTCAAGAGCCTGCCCTGAGGTTGCTTCAGTCGGCCGACTTTGACAGCGATCTGACCTCAGTCGGTGCGCGTCCCGTCCTCGCGCCCGCTGGCGTCGGGTGAGCGCGAGTGGGCTAAAACGATCCACCGGTTCATGTCAGCGGACGCCGGCCAAACAGCTGAGTACGACCCCGTGGGTTGCCGTCGGAAGCCCCCTGCGGAACGTCGGTGTGAGTAACAGGGGTGGACCGAGGACGACGGCGGCACCTGCGGTGCCGCCGTCGTCCTCCCAGTCGCTAGTCAGTCAGCGGTAAAGACCGCTGACTCTTACTTGTGGTTGTTATTAACCCAGATCTTGACGGTGTCACTCCGGTCAAAATCGGACGAGCCGTTCCCGTGGCCACGATGGTCCTTGTCCTCCACACTGATCCGAACAGTGTGGTAGACCTTGACGAACTTATCGCCCCGGTCAGCAGTTACCTTCTCCACATCGACGATCTTGTCGTGGTGGCCTGAAACCGAGACGGTGTCCCAGGCGTCCCCGATTTTCTCGGTGTCATAGCGGTCATGCACCTGGAACATCTTCTGGTTGTAACGAACATCGGCGTCCTTGTCCTTTGCATACGGGTCCAGCGCCGTGACGGTACACTCAGCTTTTCTGGAATGATCGTTCGATGCCGTGGCTGGCGCGGCGATGGCAATAGGTCCGGCGAGCAGGCCCAAGGAAACTGTCGAAATCATTGCAAACCGGGTCGAGGAAGGAATGGCGGCTACGGATCGTCGGAGTTGTGGTCATTTCTTGCTCCTGCATTTTCTGCAAATTTATATTGTGGGCGGGCAGCACTGGCCGATCCCGTTGCATTGGCAGGCTGAGTCAGCCATTTGCCCCGAAATTAAAAAAGGACTCCCGTAAGCTACGGGAGACCTGGTGCCGGATTCGTTTTCAAGGCTTTTCCCTGAATCCGGTACTTCCATGTAGTACGCCCGACTTTCGCCGTGAGCACCTATCTCCACCGATCTTGATTGCCCGACCATGACCGCCGGACACCTGCGTCCTGGTGCCATTCAACTTCCCGACAGCAGACGGTACAGTTCAAACCCCGCGCACCCTTCGGATGAGGAGAACAAGGCCATGACCCATCTTCGGATTTCGCTCGTAATCGACATCAAGGCTGACGCCAGCGCAATTCAGGCCGCGGCCCTGGCTACCCCCATGTACACCACTGACGAGGAACCGGACATGACGGCCCCCGCCGAGGTGGCACAGGACCCGGTGAACGCGGGGCACATCCTGGCCTTGGCGATCCAGAATGACCTGGCGGACAAGATCCAGCATGGGGCTGTGACGCTTGAGAATGTAGAGGTCCAGGCCACGGACGAGTGACGGGAGTCCTACCCCCAACCGGCCACCACGGCGGTCCGGCCCAGGAAGCCGAGGCTGGCCCCGGACGGGAACGACGTCGTTTCCGTAGAGTGGCTTTCGGCACCGATTCCCAACGCCGAAATATCGCCAGGCGTACCCACCGTCCCGGCAGCGTTGAGCTGGACTCCAGCAGATCCTGAAGTCGTCAACTACTCAGTCCGGGTCAACTTCACCGACGGTACGAGCAAGAACGCGTCTGGCTCGCTGCAGGCATTTCCCGTTTCGAGGGTGACTTTCGACATCGTCAAAACCACGTCCTCGGACACCACGCCGAAAAAGGCCTTCAGCGATCGTGAGGACCCGGCAAGTGACTGGTACAACAGGATGGGGCACAGGACCTCCTGGCCAAACGCAGGGACGGCAGGCTCGTGCTGTACCGCCCCACCGGAACCGGCGGCTTCGTCTCCGAAGCCAGGCGCACGGTGGGCGCCGGATGGAACAGCATCAACAGCATCTGCCAGTGCCAAGATACTCCGTTTTCCTTTCCGTAGGCCCGGGAGCTGTTCGACTCTTCCCGCCCTACAAGTACTTAGGTAGCCGCCGGTACATAAATTCGAGTAGTCGGTACGGATGATTTCACCCAAGGGCCGGCCTAGCGTGGTTCTAGTGGTTCCCACACTGCTTTCACGGTACGCGATGCAATTGTGGCCCGGCATACTGGGTGTTGCAGGGCGCATATGCTTCTCGCCCGGGCCTTCTCCCCAGGCATTCTGCAGGCGGAGGTGCGCTTTGACTGCCTCGCGGGTTTGTGTGCTCCTACATTGCTTGCCGCGTGAACGGGGCAGAGCCTTGGTTCTTCCGGCTGCGAATCCGGCCTAATCAACTCCGAGCGTAAGGAGTGGCAGTGCTAGCAAGTACGCCTCCGCACGAGGGAACGGTGGAAAAGGCA
>NZ_JAGGPN010000075.1 GCF_018613795.1 Arthrobacter sp. ISL-65 | reverse complement strand
CCGAGATGCTCCGTGATCTCCGCCTCCAGCCCGGTCTCCAGCACGTTCTTCGTCAGGCCCGCCAACAGCCCACCAGGGCCCAGCAGGCTCACGCCCTGCTCACGCGCCTGCTCCAGCAGCGCCTCCGCGAGCTCCTTCTGATCAATGATCTCTCCCGTCATGGGATCGATCATCTCTGCGGTCTCAGTCATAGCCTTGCCTTTCGGTCAGGCCACGCCGTTCCCACCATTTTTCTTACAGTCCCACTCCGTCCCCCCCTTGGTCACCGGTGTTCTGGCAGAGCAGGTGGCGGACCTCATTGCTCATGCGTCTGCGTGCCAGTGCCGATGCTCCTTAGTTTGGCCATCGGGCACCGCGTCACTCAAACTCACCGTGTATGAGGTGTAGCTGTGCTGAGTGACCAGGATTCCTGAGTGTCCCTGAGCGATGGCTACTTCTTGGGCCTCAGCCACTATCTGGTTAAGTTCTTCGTTGAGGCTTCGAGGTTCCGAGGCGTTTATCGTCGTGACAAAGTGGTTGGGCATTTCCTTGGTCTTATCTTTCTCGATGGGGGTGTAGCCGTGCTTCCGGGTGATGTCCCGGAAACACGGCTAGGGGCTTTAGAGGAGGTTGAGGTGACCCTTGACCCCCTGGTGACCGTGTGTGAACAGGGGCGGCCAGTCTCGAATGGGACTGCTTCCGGGATTCCACGCGGCATTCGTCGACGGGCAGCTTGCCGTTCAGTTGACTGGGATCACTCAGGGCTCTTGGTTCTCACGGCATCCGCAATTCCGAGGTCGCCGACCGTGACACTGACCAGTCGCTAGGCCTGTGCTGCCATATGTGGTGCGTTGGCATCTCGTGCAATGCCGAATCCCGCGCGGAAGAGGGGCTCCTCGGTGTCGAACGGGACGTCCTCGCGGGACTTCTCTACCGCCTCCATCGAGGAAGGGATGTCGAAGGGCAGGGTTCCAGAAAGCGGGGTCCGTCCTTCTAACGCGTTGATCACTACGCTATCGCTTGCTCCGAACTCGCCGAGGACTGTCGCACCGAGCTCCAGGAGCGGTCCGAGAATGGCTGGCCTCTCAAGGAAAACTGAGACATAGAGAGGGGCTTGAGTTGCGTAATTGCGGAGCCGGTCCAGGGTGGCCTGCGGGAACGCGAGTGTGCCGCCATGGAAATATTCGGCGACGACCGAACCGCGGCCGGGTTCAAACGGAGCTTCGAGCCGAACGATGATTGCCTCTGCGTCTCCGACATTGGGCGTCGTGGTGAGGCCTGAGGAGTCCTGGATGCCCTCGACGTAGACGGTGGAGCCAGCAGGCAGCACGCCTGCCTCGTCGGAGAGCAGAACGAGGGAAGCGCTCTGAGCGGCGGTACCCTTTTCGGAAAAGCTTGGCGAGCCGCACGTGGTTCGCGCGCGGTCGATCTCGACCTGACGGTTCTCGAACAGGCCAAGCTGGAACTTTTCGCGCAGAAGCCGGCGCGCCGACTGGTCGATGCGCTCCTCGGTCACCGCGCCGCTATCGACTAGCTCTTCGATAAGGGCAGGGTTCCGGTCACCGCCGAACTGGTCGACGCCGACGTCGATGGCGATCCGGGCCCGCTTGACTGGGGACAAGTGCTCCAAGCCCCAACCATTCGGACCAAAGGTAAGATCACCCATCCGCTCACTCTCAAGCAGGTTCCAGTCGGTCACGACAATGCCGTCGAAATGAAGGCGCTTGCGGAGGATGTCACGTACGACCGGCGCGTTGAACGCAAACCCGACTTCATCCCATTCTGTTCCGACGGGCTTGCCGTAGTACGTCATCACCTGGGTTGCTCCTGCAGCAAAGGCCTTCTCGAACGGCTCGATGTGCAGTTCCTGCACGCCGCCCGGATACACCTGCTCGGGGTACCGGGAATCGTGTGCGTCGTCCCCGCGCAGCTGCGGACCGCCGCCGGGGAAGTGCTTCACGACGGCAGCGACAGAGTCCGGACCCAGGGTCGCTCCACCGCGGAGCCCTTCGATGAACGCGACGGTCAGTTCGGCCACGCGGGCGGGGTCCTCACCGAAAGTACCGAACCCGCGCGACCAGCGCGGTTCGGTGAAGATGTCCGCCATCGGTCCGAGGTATACACGTATGCCCATCGCCAGGAACTCGCGACGGATGATGTCGGCATACTCGCGTGCCGACTCGGTGCCCGCGATGGCTGCAATACCTGTTGTCTCGGGCCACCGGGAGAGGCTTTCGAGCGACTGCCCTGTGAACGGATTGCTCCGGAACCCGTGGCGCGGATCGGAGGACAGGGTGATGGGGATACCGAGTCTGGTGGTCGCCGCGAGCTCCTGGAGGGTGTTGTGCCAGCTGGCGACACCGGCACTGTCCCCACCGCCGAGCACGTTGAAGTGGCTGATTCCACGTTCCACGACGTTGAGTTGGGCGCCTCGGAGGGCGTCCTCCGCGGAGAGCGAGTCACCGCCCGGCTCAGTGGTGGGATGAAACATCAGGCCCGCCTTTTCGGCGACCGTCATCCGTCCGAGGAGGTCCTCGATACGGCGCTCAATGGGTTGAGTGGGGTCGAGATAGTCATTCATGAAAGATCCTTCATCGGTGGAGTGCAGCGCGAACCGCGCGTGAGCGGAAAATTTGACGTCAGCGGACGGCGCGAATGCCGAAGAGTGGGACGCTACCCAGAAGTGTCAATGCGCCGCCGACAAGGACGAGGGCGACGTAGTTCGACGTGCCGCCGCCGATGCCGAGGAGCACAGGGGCGATGAACGGGATGATCGAAAACGGCAGGGTGATGGCGATGTTGATCACGCCGAGGTTTCGCGCTGCCGCCAGCTTGTCTCGCATCGCCGCGATACCAAACGCGACATAGGTGCCCATCATGAGGCCCGCCGAAACGCCGGAGACGAGCGTCACTCCGATGAGGAACTGAACGAGTGTGGGAGAGGTGGCGATGGTGAGCATGCCTGCCGCGCCTATTAGAGCTGCGAAGATCATGACCGGCTTCCGTCGACCGAGCCGGTCTCCTAACCAACCACCGAACGGCCCGGCAAGGAACGCGACGATCCCGGGGATCGCGTAGGAGAGTGTGATCGCCCCACTGATCTCGTCCTCGGGTACTGCGAGCATGTCCTGCAGTAGATAGACCGTGTATGTGGATACCACGCCCCACGCTGCAGACATGAGAAAGAGAGCAAGCAGCAGCCATGCGAAGTCAGGCTCGCGTCGGGGGTTGATGAAGAACGATCCGAAGAATTCCTTCACACCGAACGGTGGCAGCGGCTCGGCCGCTGGAGCATCATCTTTGAAAACCGCGATCAGCGCTGCTCCGAACACCAGCGCCACTGCTACCGGCAGACCGATCTGCGCGAGGATGCTCGTGGGGAACGCCTGAATGAAGAAGATTCCGATCACCAGAGACGCGGCGGACGCTGCCCCCGAGAGCGAGCCAATGAATCCTTGCTGCGATTCAGGTACCCGGTCAGCCACGATAGCGAGAATGGCCGCGATCGCGGCATTGACGAACGCCTGCATCAGGATCCATCCCAGCAGCAGCATCGGGAACGTGTCCGAGAAGCCGATAACGGCGGCGCCGACCGTGGTGCCAAGCAGGCCAACCGCGAGCCAGGGGCGACGGCGGCCGAAACGGCTGCGTGTACGGTCCGAAAGGCGCCCGAAGAAGGGATTGGCAAGGACGGCAGTCAGCGTCCCGACTCCAGCGGCAATCGAATAGCTAGTGGTCTTTCCGGCGGGGTCGATCTCCGAAATCCGCAGCGCCAGCGTTACGGAGGCCGGCAGGTTGATCGCCATCCAAACACCGAACATCGCCAGCGCGTAAATGGCTATGAAGCCTGGACTGACTGGCCTAAGAGTATTGGGGCCGACAGTGGCCGAGGTCGTGGTGGACATGAGTTCCTCGTCGTTGAGTTTGATGAGTGGAAGTTGATCTTCGTTTCCGGTAACGTTTCCGGAAACGCTACCGATAAGATAGCCAATAGGAATAGCCACGGTCAAGAGGGACTTTTTGGAGGCAGTGATGACGCAGCGGGTGACGCTCACCGACGTATCCCGAGCCGCGGGCGTGGGTATCGCGACAGTGTCGCGCGCCATGGGCGATCATCCCGACGTCAGTAAGGCAACGCGCGACCGCATCCGTACGATCGCTCAGGAGCTTGGGTATCGCCCGTCGGTCGCTGCGCGCGCCTTGCGTCGTGGCGGCTTCCACGCCATCAGCGTGATCGTGCCGGATAACCAGTGGGCCTGGTGGGAGCTTGCCGCCCACGCCTGCATCGAGACGGCGGCCGCCGCCGGCTATCAGGTGCTCGTTCATCCCGTCAGAGGAGCCGAGGGAGCGCTGGCCGACGCCATCACCGGGCTGTCGAACGTCCCGACCGAAGGTGTGATCGTCGTCAGCGTTCCTGATCAGAAGTCGGTCCGGGACGCCTGCGACCGCATCGGCATACCCGGCGTCGCAATAGATGACTCCAGCGTCGACATCTACTTCCCATCAATCTCTGCGGCGAACTACGCCGGCGCACGCGAGGTGGTTGAACACCTGGTCGAGATAGGGCGTTCCCGCATCGTCTTCGTCCGCCCGCGATTCAGCGGCGGAGACTCCATTTGGGGAAACTCCTTCTACCTCCAGGAACGCGAAAGGGCTTACCGCGACGTGCTCGTCGCTGCGGGGATCTTGATCGATGAAAAGCTCATCATCGAAACCGAATACGATGAGGCAGCACCGGGGTGTCCAGAGCTCGGGGACCTCCTGGACCGCGACGGCAGTGTCGACGCCGTCTTCTGCGCATTCGACCAACTTGCACCAGCCGTCTTGCGCGAATTGGCCACACGCGATCGCCGCGTCCCAGACGAGATTAGCGTGGCGGGCTTTGACGATGAGCGTGCCGCCATCCTCGTAACACCACAGCTGACCACCGCGCGACAACCGTACGCCGAGATGGGCCGCACCGCGACCGAACTACTCCTGCAATCATTGTCCGAAACGCCCCCAGCTATCCGGCGCTATGAATTTCCCACTCAACTAATCGTGCGAGCCTCTACTCGCACTCAGTTGTCATAGCCCCAACCCGGCTGTGGGGCCACGCCGCGAGCAATTGCCCTCGCCCTCGTCCGGGCTCGCCGGCTGAATTGAGGGGACTGTCCCGCGTGAGCGTTCCAGTTCCAGTTCCAAGGATGTGGAACGCTCTGCCGGAGAGCCCGGGGAAACATGTCCGAACCCTCCGAGGTACTTAGAGCATGGATTCCCCACCCGATCTTCATGTTGATCTGACGCCATTTCGCGTGGAACCCTGTCAGCGATGGAAGCTGTTGGTGGTGTGGTGCCGTGGCTGATAGCCAGGAGCACAAATACAAACGAACGGATCTGGCGCGCATGCAAGGCGATGGGCCGAATCTCGTATGGGGCGGCGATGAAGGAAGGCTCCACTACATCAAGAGCATTAGAAAGTCGCCCGCCGTCCGCTTTGAGAAGGACCCGTGTAGGCGATGCAACGACACTCGCAGTCAGCTTTTTGACCGAGCTTATGAAACATACTCCGCATACGTGTGGGAGAACGCGGAGACTCTGTGGGATGCCCCAGGTTTGGATATGAAGGCCATTTTTGGGGCCGATTGGAAACGAAAGCAGCTGGACCTGGGCCGCTATTTTGCCAAGCACTTCGCGTCTCGGATGGTGCTTGATGGTCTCCCTGTTCCAGCCGGCCTACTCGATTTTCTGAACGGTAGGAGAGTCGCCAAGAACGTGCGCTTCTGTTTCGCTCTCGATAAGGCTTTGTGGCTCCTGCGAAAACACGGTGATCCCGAAGGGTCACCGATTCAGGGTCTTTGGCTTCGCCCAGCGATGGCCTGGGTTAGCTCGGATGGCAAGCACCTGCGAGGGTACGAAACGGCTTCATACGTGGGGCACACGTAGGAGTTTTGTTCTCTTGGTTTCCAGAGAAGAAACGTTTGGACTCTTTCTTCCCTCACGTTCGCCCGGTTCTAAATGTCGTCAAGGCTACGGATGAGATGATGCAGATCATCGACGATTTGAGGGCCAGGAAGGGCTGAGGCACGATTCCATAGGCCCGGTCCGATGGGCTGTCCGCTGATGGGGCGCCAAACGGCACACCGCCAGAAAGTGGTAAGGCGGCTCAAGTAGTTACCTGCCCGGCTTAACCAGGGTGGCCTTGAATCAAGCCATCTTGGTGACCCTGAGTCACGTTGAAATCAACCCGGGACGGGTGCGACAGCAGGTGGCTGACCGGCCATTTCAATGACTACTAATTGACAATGTGCAGTGAATATACCCGTCTCACTTGGGTTGAAACAGCAGGCCCCCGTGTGCTGAGTCACCGTTAGGCATCTTCTCGATGGCGCGGGCCAGCGCGACTTTCACCGGCGGGGGCAAGCCCTGCCGGCAACCCGGCCCTACGCTATGCACAGCCTGGCTCCTATGTCAGTGATGGCCTCGAGCAACCACTGCTCAGCGAGGGGTTCGCGGCGAAGTTCAAAGGTCCGCAGTGGCGAGTCAGAACCGCCGAGACGAACCTGAACACGCCAGTGTTCGATATCGACGACGTTCCCCAAGCCTGCGGGGGCGCTTCGGCGGGTCTCCCGGGACTGTAAGAAAAACGGTGGGAACGGCGTGGCCTGACCGAAAGGCAAGGCTATGACTGAGACCGCAGAGATGATCGATCCCATGTCGGGAGAGATCATTGATCAGAAGGAGCTCGCGGAGGCGCTGCTGGAGCAGGCGCGTGAGCAGGGCGTGAGCCTGCTGGGCCCTGGTGGGCTGTTGGCGGGCCTGACGAAGAACGTGCTGGAGACCGGGCTGGAGGTGGAGATCACGGAGCATCTCGG
>NZ_JAGGPN010000074.1 GCF_018613795.1 Arthrobacter sp. ISL-65 | reverse complement strand
GGAGGGCAGCCGCGCCACCGATGACAAGGGCGGTGCCAGGATGATCCAGCGCTGGATGCGGGACGACGTCCTGGCCGCCGTGCAGGAGCTCCGGCCGCTCGCGGAGGAAACCGGGCTGACCATGCCCCAGCTGGCGGTGGCCTGGGTATTGCAGAACCCGAACGTTGCCTCGGCCATCGTCGGGGCCTCCCGGCCCGAACAGGTCGCCGACAGCGCCGCTGCCGCCGGTGTGCGCCTTGAACCGGACGTCCTGAAGAAGATCGACGCCGCCGTCGGCTCCCTCGCTGAACGTGATCCCGAGCAGACGAAAAATTCATCGCCCGCCACTCGGGAAGCGTAAACAACGACAGGCCGGACGGTCCTGACCGGATGTCTGCCTCCGCCACGAGTCTCTGACACGGTGGCAGGAGAAGGAACGGCGGCTGTTCCGCTCTCGGGGGTCCCCGCGGGGAAGCCAGGGAACCTCCGAGAGCAGCGCAGCCGGTTTGAACTGGACGCCCTGAAGACTATGCGGCGGGCCTGAGCAGCTCAATGAAGCGGGCATGTTTCAGACCCTCTGGCTCACACACCACGAGAATTGGATTGGTTCCCCGTGTCCACGCACACCCCTGACACTCCCGTAGCCGCGATGTTTCCCTGGATAGGCCTGCTGTCGCTCGCATCTGCGATCTTCGTCTCGGTCACCAGCGAGTTCCTGCCGACCGGGCTCCTCCCCGCCATGGCACACGACATGGGCGTAGGACTCTCCACTGCAGGATCACTTGTAACCATCTTCGCCGGCACGGTAGTTATCGCCACCACCCCACTCGCGGTGCTTACGAAGCGTTACCCGCGCAAGGCCCTAATCGTCGTGGTATTAATCGTCATTGCGCTGGCAAACGTCCTCGCTGCCTTCGCCCCGAGCTACGGGATACTTGTCTGCGCCCGCGTTCTCGGCGGCCTGGCGCACGGACCGTTCTGGGCGGTTGTCGCCGCCTACTCCGCCCATCTCGTGCCAAACCACCAACTAGGCCGCGCCGTTGCAATTACCGCCGGCGGAGGATCCGCTGCCTTCGTGCTCGGCGTACCCGCGGGCACAACTCTCGGGCACGCGCTCGGGTGGCGGGCGGCGTTCGCAGTTCTCGGGGGCATCGTGCTTATCATGAGTCACCCCTGCCGCTCCACAAAGACCCTAGTCTTTGCGGGGTTATCGTTGTGTGCGTCGTCATCGTCATCATCATCGCAGGGCAGAACACCTTCTACACCTATATCGCTCCGTGGCTCATCCAAGTAGCTCATTTCCCCCCGCCGTCGGTCGCTTTCCTACTCTTCTTGTTCGGCGGCTCCGGAGCGATCGGCCTCGTGCTCGCAGGTTTTGCCGCCGACCGATTCCCGAAGCGTGGTTTCGCTCTGGCTGTGCTCGCGGTGATGGCGTCCGTTCTCGTGCTCGCACTGGTTTCGGCCAACCCCGTCCTCGTCGTCGGGGTATTCGTCCTTTGGGGGGTCGCGTTCGGCGGCCTCCCGGCGATGCTGCAGACGCGCATGCTCCATACCGCGTCATTCCGAATGCGAAACCTTGCAGCAGCGCTACAGACGACGGCCTTCAACGTGGGGATTGGCGGCGGGGCACTCCTGGGCGGGGTCCTGCTGGACGGCGTCGGCATCGGGTCACTTCCAATCGTCGAGATCATGCTCCTCACCACCGGACTCGCCGTGCGCCTGGGAGCGGATGCCGGACGTTCCGGTCGCCTGAAATTCCTTTCGCCAGCCAACCAGGGAAACAAGTCCGCTCCGGCTGCAGCGTCGCGAGGAGCAAAGGAATGAATGGCCCAGCTACGTAAGCGTGACAGGCATCTGTTCCGGGCACCGAGCGGTCAGCAACACTTCGCAGCGGTGGTCAGGGCCGCTCTCACGGCACTGGGTCAGGTTGCGAGTCGAGCCGGCGGTGACGCCGTGTAAGGCAGAGCCGGTGCCTGGATTTCCGCCTGAGGACGTAAAGGTCACGTGAACGCATTCCCGGTTGATTCAAGACACCGGCCGGATCTCATAGCCCTCGGTATTGCTGATCAGCTTCCTGCCGTCGTTCCCGTCGAAGCGCAGCCAAATGATCGAGTCATCGGCCGTAGCGTCTTCCACCTCGGCCGTGCGAACGTAGCGGCCGTCGAGCCGCAGCTCGACGGTACGCCCCACCAGCATGCTCCAGTCGTTTACCTCGGGCATCAGTTCTTCCTTTTCTGCGGCTCGCGGGGCCGGGCTTGTGCCGCGGGATCAGGACTCCGGGAGTCCCGCCTTGCATGGCCGCTTCCTGCAAGTGCCCGGACGCCGGCATGGGGCCGGTCTGACGTGGGAGCCGGCGGCGGTCCAGCACAGAGCGGCTGAGCGGAGGTGCGGAGTGGGAGGGCACGGTTGACGATCGCCTGCCCAGGCGTGGTACGAGGCCATCGCAATGGTACGGGCGGTGGTTCTGGTTCATAGGCCGCACCTACGCTTACACCGCCGGAGCTCTTGCTGTGTGTGCGAGGAAGTTGGACCGGCAGTCGGTTGCGCGGGACACGGATGGAAGCCCTATGCTGCCGCGGCCGGGTCAGAGAGAAGCCGGGCAAATGCCAGTTCCGCGGCGCCAACCAACAGCAACTCGGATCCGAGGACCGCCCTTTTGATCTTGACGGCCGCTCCAAGTCCCCCAATAGTGTCCTTTGCCACCGCCGCGATGAGGCGCTCGGGGTTTAGAGCGAAGATTGATCCCAGAAATCCGCCGAGCACGATTATTTCGGGGTTGAAAATGTTCACGAAATTCGTCAGGGCCACGGCAAGGAGGTCGATCTGCCTTTCAGCTTCCTCTGCCAGTTCCGGAGACGGATGCTCGACAATGGCCCTCTCCAGCTCGTCCTGGTCTGCCCGGACAAGGCCGAGCGGAACGAGCAACCGTTCGAGGCGAACTTCGGCGTCCAAGCACCCGTTCCGTCCGCAATGGCATATCTCCCCATTGGTTCGCACCAGAGTATGCCCGAGTTCGCCGGCAAAACCTGCGGAACCGCGCAAAGGCTTGGCTCCGGAGATGACTCCGCCGCCGATGCCGCTGGCACTGCCGTTTAGGTACACCACATCCGAGAATCCGACGGCGGCCCCGTAAATGCTTTCTGCGAGCGATGCCAGAGCGGCGTCATTCCCGGCACGCACCGGGCGGCCCAAGGCTTGCTCCAGGGAAGCCGACAGTGGCTCGTCGGCCCACTGGAGGTGGGGGGCCAGGAGTATCTGCCCGTCGGAGGACCTGACCAGTCCTGGAACGGCCACCCCGACTCCGGTAATCCGGTCCATGGACTCCAGGTCGGCTTGCATTCCTTCGATAATTGCCCGGCTGATGTTCACTGTCTCCGTAACGGAAGGCTGGGTGGCGGCCTCATAGCGGATCCTTCGATGAACCCGGCCGCCGAGGCCGACAAGGCCGACGGTCACGGCATCCACGTCCGGGTTGATGGCCAGGGCGGCAATGTTCTCGTTTGGATGAACAAGGGGGCTGGGCCGTCCGACACGCCCTATGGCAGGCGGTTCTGTTTCATAGGCAAGTCCCAGGTCGCCGAGCTCGGCGACAAGAGCGCTGATGGTTGACCGGTTCAACCCCGTCCGCTTTGTCAGGTGGGCACGCGATAGGGGTCCCTCTCTGTGGAGCAGGCTCAAAATCAACGCCAAGTTGTTGCCCCGGATGGCGGCGTCCGCGTTCTGAAGCGGCTTCGCGCTGGTTCTTTGAGTACCGTCCAGCTTGGTCAGGTGTGAAGCCGTCACCCTATGCCTCTGCCTCTCGAAATTAGTTGTAACCGTTGCTCATCTTCCCCCTGATCGGCGCTTGTTGAAAATATGAAACGCTACGGCCAGGAGAAGCACGAGACCCTTGATGGCCATTTGCCAGGCGGCATCGACGGAGAGAATCGATAGACCCATATTAAGCACACCCATAACGAGGCCTCCGATGACCGCGCCGACGACCGTTCCTATTCCACCCTGGACTGCGGCACCGCCAATAAAGACGGCTGCGATGGCATCCAGCTCATAGTTCTGCCCGGCAGAGGCTACAGCGCCGCCTGCTCTGGCAGTACTGACAACGCCTGCCAATCCCGAGAGGACTCCGATGTTGACGAAGATCAGGAAGTTGACCCATTTTGTCTTGACTCCTGACATCTCTGCCGCGAAGAGGTTGCCGCCCATTGCATAGATGTGGCGACCGAAAACAGTGCGGTTCAAGACAAACGTGTACGCCAGAATGAGGGCGGCCAGGATAACCAGGATGATCGGCGTGCCGTTGTAGCCGGCGAGCAGCCAGGTCAATGCCATGATCCCGACGACGGCTCCAGCCGCCTTAATGCTGAATGATGGGAGAGGCTCTCTCGGCAGGTCAAGGCGTTGGAGGGTCTTCCGGGTACGCAGAAGTTGGAGCACCAGGGCTGCAGACGCGACTATCCCGATCAGAAGCGTCAGAGTGTCCCGCTTTGCGAGCTCCCCAAAGACTGGTGGCAGCCAGCCGGCGCCAATGGCGGTAAACGGAGCGGGCAGCCCGCTGATGGTTCCGCCGGTCAGCAGGACAAGGGTCAGTCCGCGGAACAGCAGCATTCCGGCAAGGGTAACAATGAAGGCGGGTATCTCCACGAAGGCGATCCAGAACCCCTGCCAGGCACCGATCACTGCCCCCAAAAGCAGGCCGAGAATTACCGCGGCCCACCAGGGCAGGCCCCAGTTGTTCATGGCAATGGCGGTCACGGCGCCAACCATTGCCACCACTGAGCCTACGGAGAGATCGATGTGCCCGGCGATGATAACGATGACCATTCCGATGGCCAGGATCAGGACGTAGGCATTTTGTTGGATGAGGTTGTTCACGTTACCCGGCAGGAGGAGCCGCCCGTTGGTCAGGAACTGGAACAAGGCGACGATCATGACCAATGCGGCCAGGAGTCCGTACTGGCGAAGATTGACTGCGGCTTTTCTCGGAGGGGCCTTGGGCGTGGGCCTGAGGGTGGTGTCGGTACTCATGGTTAGTCCTTTCCAGCAGTCATGTAGTGCATCAGCACTTCCTGGTCCGCTTCTTCGCGTGGAACTTCGCCGGTGATGCGGCCTTCGGAGATGGCGTAGATCCTGTCCGAAAGGCCCAGTAGTTCCGGAAGTTCCGAGGAGATGACGATGACAGCTTTTCCTTGTGCTGCTAGTTCGTTGATGATGCCGTAGATTTCGTATTTGGCGCCGACGTCGATGCCGCGGGTGGGTTCGTCGAGGATGAGGATGTCCGGCCCGGAAAAGATCCATTTGCTCAGGACAACTTTTTGCTGGTTCCCGCCGGAGAGTTTTCCGGTCACGGGCATCACGGTGGCCAC
>NZ_JAGGPN010000073.1 GCF_018613795.1 Arthrobacter sp. ISL-65 | reverse complement strand
TGCAGGACACCCAAGCGGCAGACAGGCCACACCATTACAGAGTCGGCTTACAAGCGTCCGGTTAGGGATCGGCTTGCGGGGAGCTGAACCCTTCTTCGAAGCGAGGCGACGCGTCTCGTAACCTCAGTGCCTCAAAACTCTGGGTTATGAGAATGATTCGGCTGCACTATTAGCAGCGGCTGATTGAGCGGTATGCCAGCCGGACTGACCGATGGGCCGGTCATATTTCCGCGTCTCTTTTGATCTCTCTGAGCGCGTTCATGAATCCTTCTGAGCAGCCGCTGGATCCGGCGAGTCGGTCGATGTTGAGCTCGTCGATGTTCCGGCCGATGACTGCGTTGGGCAGCGCGGCGGCGAACCTTTGCTGGTATCCCAGCGAGGTCTGATCCTGGGCTGGGGTTGTGATCTCGATTCTGGTGACGGCCGTCCCGATACTGCGCCGCCGCCGGTATTGCAGATGAATCGGAGCCCTTCATTGATGGTGCGATCTGGTCAGCGTTGTTCACTGGGAGATTGCTCCCGCTGCAGCCAGCGAGGGCCAGCCCAACAGCCACAGTCGTGCCGGCACCCGCGGCCAGTCGTATGCGGGGTGCTATTTGGGTTCCTTTATTTTCGGTCGAAGCTCGGACTTTAACCATCAAACTCTGTGGTTTCCTGGTGTGATCGTAGCGAGGTCATGACGGAACGTTTCGGGCTCATTGGTGACCGGCAGATTCACATCGTCTTGGGCGGCGTCGAGAGATTCGACCGAGTCTGGCGTAAGTGCAGCGAAGACGGGGGTGAGCTCGTCTTGTTCCGGTCCGTGGTCAGCGATGAGTTCGAGTGTTTTGTGGTTGGCGGCGTCGATGTTGAGGCTGTCGATGAGTACGCGGGCGATCTGGTCGCGGGCGATGACGCCGTCGGCGGGTGAGCCGGCCTGTCGTTTGTCGCCTTGGAGCATGACGATCGTGCGCTGGTCGGGTTGGTTATAGTCGAACCAGCCGGGCCGCACGATCGTGTAGGGGTTGCCGCTGGCCCTGACGAGCCGTTCGCTGCGCAGCTTCCAGGTAGCGTAGGCGACTCCCGGGCGGGTGGTGCCGATCGCGGTCATGAGTGCGATATGTACGCGGCGACTGCCCAGCACCTTAAGGACGTTGGCGACGCCGGCGTAGTCGTTATCCCGGACGTCACGTTCACTGGTGGTGGACCCGTGGGTGAAGACGATCGCCTCGACGCCGTCGACGGCGGGACCAAGGGTTATGGGACGGGTCAAGTCACCCACGACAAGGTCCACCCCTTCAGGGAGGACGCGGGCGGCGCGGGCCTGATCGCGGACGAGGGCCCGCACGGTGTAGCCCTGCCGCAGCGCTTCGGCCACGGCATGGCGGCCGATGCTGCCGGTGGCACCGGCAATCAATACCGTTGACGGACGATTGGTCATCGTTTCTCCTTGACTGATGCTTCTGTTGTTTCGCGCTGGGTGGCGGCCCAGCTGGCGAGGACTTTCAGTGCGTCCTCTGAGGGTGTGTTGGGGTCGGCCGTGTAGACGTTGATGCGCAGTCCCGGGTCGGCGGGAAGTTCCATTGCCTCGTAGCTCAGGTCCAGGTCGCCGACGATCGGGTGGTGCAGGCGCTTGCGGCCAGCGCGGTGGTACTTCACATCGTGCCGGGCCCACCGGGTGCGGAACTCTTCGCTGCGGGTCGAGAGTTCACCGACCAGGTCGGTGAGGTCTTTGTCGAAGGGGTTTTTCCCGGCGGCGGACCGCAGGACAGCGACGACGTCGTCAGCGGCCCGCTCCCAGTCGATGAAGAATTCGCGTGCTTTCGGGTTCAGGAAGGTGAACCGCGCGCTGTTCGGCGGAGCGTCCCCCTCTGCCATCATGTCCAGATATAGTGCCCGGCCCATGTCGTTGGCAGCGAGGACATCCCCGCGGTCGTTGCGTACCCAGGCCGGCGCCGTCCTGATGGCATCGATGACGCGTTGCACGCTCGGCCGAACTGTTTGCGGGCTACGCTTGCGCCGGACCCGGGGGGAAGCGGTCGCGGCGCGGGCCAGGTCGAAAAGGTGGGCCGTTTCGGCGTCGTCAAGTTTCAAGGCGCGGGCGAGGGCTTCGAGGACACTGTCGGAGGCGCCGGAGAGGTTTCCGCGCTCAAGGCGGATGTAGTAATCGATGCTCATGCCGGCGAGCATGGCAACTTCCTCGCGGCGCAGGCCGCTGACGCGGCGGTTGCCGCCATAGGCCGGCAGCCCGGCTTCCTCGGGCGTGATCCTTGCACGGCGGGAGCTGAGGAACTTCCGCACGTCATCGCTGTGTGTCATGGCAGCCACGCTACGCCGCCGTCCCGAGGGGAGGGAGGGACTGTCATTACCCGGAACGTCAGTGACTCCCGGACCGTAAGAATTCGCGGTTGCATGGAAAGCATGAAACCGGCACCTACCACCGCTCCGCATCCGGGAGCGATCCTGGCGATCATCCTCGCCAGCTACTTCATGATCCTGCTGGACAACTCGGTCATCTTCACCGCGCTGCCCAGCCTTCAAGCCGACCTGCAGCTGAGCACCAGTGAGCTCTCCTGGGTCCAGGATGCCTACACGCTGGTCTTCGGCGGGCTGCTGCTCCTCGGCGCGAGGGCCGGTGACCTGCTGGGCCGGCGGCGCGTCTTCGTGTTCGGGCTGGTGGTGTTCTCACTCGCGTCACTGCTGATCGGCCTCGCACCGGCGGGCTGGTGGGCGATCGCCGGCCGCGCGGTGCAGGGTATCGGGGCCGCGATCGTGGCCCCTGCGTCCCTGTCACTGCTGGCGGCGAGCTTCCCGGAAGGCCGTGAGCGCACCCGGGCGGTGTCGCTCTACGGCGCAACTGCAGGGATCGGGGCCAGCCTCGGGCTGGTGATCGGCGGTGCCCTGGCGCACTGGATTTCCTGGCGGGCCGGGTTCTTCGTCAACGTGCCCATCGGCGCGGCGATGATCGCGCTTGCTCCCCGGTTCCTCCCGGAAAGCGGACGTGCCAGCGGCCGCTTCGACGTTGCCGGGGCGCTGACTGCGACCCTCGGCGTCGGTGCACTGGTATTTGGGATCATCAATACCGCTGAAGTGGGCTGGACCTCGCCGGTCACCGTTACGGCTGTGGGCGCCGGTGTCGTACTCCTGGTCTTGTTCGTGCTGATCGAACGCAAGACGGCCCAGCCGATCATGCCGTTGCGGCTGTTCGCGAGCCGTCGCCGCACTGGCGCCTATGTGGCACGCTTCCTCTACCTCGGTGCGATGATCGGGTTCTTCTTCTTCACCACCCAGTTCATGCAGGAAGTCCTTGGCTTCGACCCGCTGCAGGCCGGGATCGGATTCCTGCCCATGACCGCCGTGAACTTCACCGTCGCGATGAGCATTCCGCCGTTGGTCAGGCGGATGCCGGGCTCGGTCGCTCTGCTGGCCGGTATCCTCATCACCCTCGCCGGGATGTTCTGGCTCAGCCGCGCCGGAACCGACTCCAACTACTGGATCGGCGTCGCGCTGCCGATGGTCCTCATCGGCGCCGGCCAGGGGTTTGCCTTCGCGCCGCTGACGTCGTTTGGCATCATTGGTGCCCCCGCGGCCGATGCCGGCGCGGCTTCGGGACTGGTGAACACCTTCCACCAGGTTGGTACCTGCCTGGGGCTCGGTGTCGCGGTCGCGGCCGCAGCCACCGTCCCCACCGGAGGCCCTGCTGCAGTGCACCTGGCCGCGCAGGTCAGTGCCGCACTCACCACGGGCAGCGTCCTCCTGCTCCTGGCCCTGGTCACCACGGCGGCCCTCATCCTGCCCGCAGATCTGGCGGCCCGGCGAGCCGGGAAAACAACGTCGACCGTGCCCGCACCAGAGACTGAGCCCGCCCGCTGAACTGTCCCAGTCCCGACCCCGAGGCGTCACGGACAACAACTATCTACTTTCTCTGCCTCCTTCCTCCCCCTAATCCACGCTCATTCAACAACACAAAGGAAAAATGCAATGAAAACACGCAAGCTCGGCGACGGCCTTGAAACATCGGCCATCGGCCTCGGCTGCATGGGCCTGAGCTTCGGCCTTGGCCCGGCTACCGACCGGACCGAAGCCCTTGCCGTCATCCGGTCCGCCGCCGAACGCGGCGTCACCCTCTTCGACACCGCCGAGGGCTACGGCCCCTACGTCAACGAAGAGCTGGTCGGTGAAGCGCTGCAGCCCATCCGGGACGAGGTGCTGGTAGCCACCAAGTTCGGGTTCGACATAAACGCCAACGGAGAAACGGTCGGACTCAACAGCCGCCCCGGGCACATTCGGGACGTGGTTGAGGCGTCGCTGCGCCGGCTGCGCACCGATCACATCGACGTGCTGTACCAGCACCGGGTCGACCCGGACGTCCCGATGGAGGACGTCGCAGGCACCGTCAAGGAACTCATCGCCGAGGGCAAGGTACGCCACTTCGGACTGTCGGAAGCGAGCGAGACAAGCATCCGCCGTGCCCATGCCGTCCAACCGGTCGCCGTCATCCAGGACCATTACTCACTGTGGATGCGGGAACCGGAAACCAAGAAGTTCGGGGTCTGCGAAGAACTTGGGATCGGGCTGGTCGCCTGGGGCCCGCTCGGACAGGGATTTCTCACCGGTGGCATCACCCGGGACATGAAGTTCGACAACCCTAATGATCTCCGGGCGGACTTCCCGCGCTTCACGCCCGAGGCACTTGAGGCGAACTTCGCCCTCGTCGACTTCCTCAAGAATTTCGGAGCCGAAAAGGGCGCCTCCCCGGCGCAACTGGCACTGGCCTGGCTCCTAGCCCAGAAACCGTGGGTCGTTCCGATCCCCGGCGCCACCCGCCTGACCCACCTGGACGACAACCTGCCCGCAGCCGACCTCGAACTCAGTGCGAACGACCTGCAGCGAATCGACGAAGCCCTCGCCGCTCTCGACCTCGTCGGCGCACCGCTCTCGGCAGGGCTGGACGCCGCCATCGACCGCGACCACTAACCACAGGGTCAACTGCTGGCCAATCATCGGTATCCCCAGGGCGCCGACAATTGGCCAGCCCCGACTCTCACCAAAGCCGCCCGGCTGAACCAACACACCTGCACTTCATGGGGGTACTGACATGCACTCCCAAGCGGTCCGTGACCGGTGTTGACTGAAAACCGGCTATCAACCACGAAGGAACCCTCACCATGCGAGCAACACTGATGTACGGCGCAGGAGACGTGCGCGTCGAAACCGTTCCCAACCCCACCATCCAAGAGCCCACCGACGCGATCGTGCGCATCCTCGCCGGCTGCATCTGCGGCAGCGATCTGTGGCCCTACGGCTCCAAGCCCGAAACCTCCGAAGGCGCGCGGATGGGCCACGAGTTCGTCGGCATCGTCGAAGAACTCGGCTCCGAGGTGTCCGGCCTGTCCGTGGGTGACTTTGTCATCGCGCCCTTCGTGGCCTCCGACGGCACCTGCGATTTCTGCAAGGAAGGACTGCAGACCTCCTGCCGGCACGGCGCGCACTGGGGCGGTCACGACGACGGCGGCCAGGGCGAGTTCGCCCGGGTCCCGCAGGCGTCGGGCACCCTCGTCGTCGTCCCCGCGGGCTTCGATGAGAAGCTGATCCCGTCCCTGCTGAGCCTCTCCGATGTCATGTCCACCGGATACCACGCCGCCAAGAAGGCCGGCATCCAGCCCGGCCAGACCGTTACCGTGATCGGTGACGGCGCAGTGGGCCTCTCAGCGGTTTTGTCCGCCAAGCTGATGGGCGCCTCGCGGATCATTCTCATGGGCCGGCACGAGGCCCGAACGGACCTCGGCCGCGAATTCGGCGCCACCGACGTCGTGGCCGAACGCGGCGAGGAGGGCATCGCCAGGGTCAGGGAACTCACGAACGGCGACGGAACGCACACCGTGCTCGAAGCTGTGGGCCTCAAGCCAGCGATCGAGATGGCGATCGGCGTCGTCCGTGACGGCGGCGTGATCAGCCGCGTCGGGGCGCCGCAATTCTCCGACGTACCGCTCGGGTTCAGCGAGTTCATGCGCAACATCACGCTCACCGGCGGCGTCGCACCGG
>NZ_JAGGPN010000072.1 GCF_018613795.1 Arthrobacter sp. ISL-65 | reverse complement strand
GCTTGCGACGATGGCAACAAGGCCGACGATCCGCCATAACTTCCCCGACGCAGGCCGCCCGGCCACAGCCGGAACATCATCAGTGACGGGAACGGATTTCGGTGCAACCCGCTGCAAACGTTCCTGGACCCGCGGAGTGAGTGTCTCCACGCCGCCTGCAAGCTCGTCGGCGAGCCGACGCAAAACCGCCTGTAGGCGCGGGGAGGCAGTTTCAATTCCAGTATCCAGCCCGGCCACCGCTCTTTGCAGTGCAGCCTGGACCCCAGGCGTAGCCCATTCCCTGCCCTTGACCAGATGGGTCATGAGATTCTCGGAAAGACGGTGGACCTGCTCGGTTTCGGTCATAGGTTCTGCCCTGCGCATGGGTGCCTCCTGGGTGTGATGGATGCCCACAGCCTACGACGGACAGCACCACAGAAACAGGCCTGTATCGGTACCGTTCAACAACCTGTTCCGGGAGGCGGTTCTGCCATTTTTGCTCGACGCGATGTCTCTGGGCTTAGTACAGAGAGCCGCACAGTTCGTCTGCTGCGGTCACCCCGTTCAGAGAATTCGTGCTGTAGGTCAGAAATGCGGCCCGTCGGCTTAGCGGTCCTCGTAGAGGCCGTCCGGCCCTTATCAATTCAGCCTAAATCGGTCTAAGAGAGGCCGGACGAAGGCTCTCTTGCTGATGACTACACGAATAAAGCAATCAGGACCAGAATCCGTATGGAATTCTGGTCCTGATTGCAATCGATATGCCGTTTTCCAGCTGGGCCCTAAATCTGCCGGTGCTGGCCGGTCGAATACCGACCTCTGGTCGGGACAGGCTTTCAGTGCGCGGCCTGGTACTGCGCTACGATGTCCGCTTGGATACGGCCGCGCGCGTTGACGCTGAGGCCCTTATTCAGCGCCCACTGACGAATCACCTTGGCGTCGCTGCTGCTCGACGGAGACCTGCGCCCAGCCGGTCGGCCGCGGCTACCGGAAGACTTACGGGCTGCGTCAGCAAACCGGCTGAGTGTTTGGCGAAGTTCGCTGGCGTGCTCTTCGTTAAGGTCAATCTCATATTCTGTGCCGTCGATGGCAAATTGGACGGTCTCGCTGGCTTCAGAGCCGTCGAGATCGTCTTCGAGACTAATCACTGTTTTTCGTGCCATACGGAAACTTTATCAGTGACATAGCCGCCGCAACGGCGGCGAGTGCCAGAAACAACCCCTACCTGCCAAATAAGAAATAAATATTCTTTGGGTATTCTCTTACGCATCCCAAGACTCACGAAACGCCACACCACCGAAATTCGGGGACGGCCGCCAGAGCCGTCGGCTGGTCCAAGGAGACGTCTCGTATGCCAAGGGTTATGAGACAGCACTATGCGCTGGCAGCACCCAGTGAGCGACCCTACAATGAACCAGTTGAAAAAATGATCCTGGAGTTGGGGGCACGTCGTGGGGAAGTTTGATTTATCAGCTACAAGGATTTGCGAACAGATCGGCGCAAGCAGCGCTGAGGTCAATCGCCTGCTGAAAGATCAGGACTTCCTGTACGGGAAGCCTGGTGCGTACGGTCTCACCTCGAAAGGTGAAGAGTACGGAGTCCAGCGGGACTACGACAATGGGCACAGCGGTTGGTACCACAAGGCCTATCCCACGACACTTTTCGACCCCAGCATCATCGACGTGCTTGACTCCTCGCCTGAAAAACTCGCGAAAGTACGCGCTGACATTGCTGCAGACCGGCTTGCGAAGCAGGCCGAGAAGGAGGCCGCGCAGGCCGAGTATGAGGCAAACTACCAGGCATCCCAAGCCGCCAAGGAAAAAGTTCAGGCCCAAAAAGAACATGACGAGCTCATCGAATGGCTCATTGCTGGCGGCGTCCTGGCCCTGATCGCCACCGTTATCGGTGCGAAGAGGGGCATCGAGGGGTACCAGCGCAGAAAAGCCGAGAAGGCGGACAAGGCAGAGGCACTCCACGTCCGTCCCGGCGAAACTTGCTGCTAAGGCAAGTCCCGAGATTCGATAGTGTGGCGGCATGATCGGGGATAAATCGCATGAAATTGCTGAGTCGGAAAACCAGCCTGTCAGTCTTTCGGATTTTTCGAGTGAGGAACTCCTAGAAGAGCTGGCTCGACGGTTCCGCACAGCATCAGAGGAACTGGAATTACTTCGCGTGATGCAACCGTCCACCAGTGAGAAGAGTTCCGATCGAAGTTCGGAACGCCACCTTCCTGAAACTGCAGAAGGACTACTGGCGATTATCAATGTCGATCCTCGCCTGGATGAAGACAGCACCGGTTGGTACAACCAGAACCCGCACACGCCCGTAAAGCTTCTTCGGAAGAAAGCGATCGTTAGGCTTTCCCGTGTGTGGACTCGAATGGCGCTGGATCCGTCAAGACTTCGAAATGGCGAGATCAACCGCCGTCGATTGGAGCGCGAGACAGGTGTAGCTCGGAACACCATGCGCCCATACCTAGATGCTGGCTTGGAATTGCACAAAGCTGGACGTCTTTATCTCGACGACGACCCATCCGATGTGGATATTAGAATCGTTGACAAATCGATGGACGAGGGCGAACGCGGGCGCGCGCGAGAGAGTAAGTTGAAAACCAGTCGTGAAGTATAAAGGGATCAACCCGGGCTTTTGACAGGTGTCCGGTAATCCCCTTACGGACACCTGAGTCAGCCTCCAAATCCGACTCGGTGTGTCTCGAAACCTCTGCGCCTCAAAACCCTAGCCATGCGAGACGCTGGCCGCCTACCGGGCGCGACATTTAGCGATCACAGAACACCGCCATTTATCGCCGAAAGTCACAGACCAACGATAGGAAGACCTTTTCGACTTTTCTCGGAGGCTTGCCGAAGGCAGGTCAGAAACGGTCGTTATTGACTGCCATCTGTGAAGGACGTCTGGCCAAGGATTGGATGCCTGAACCTGAGACCTGCCGCTGCAGCTCAACTTGGGCAGTTAATTTCCAAAATTAAGCTCTGATGCAGACCGACTTCCGATACGCTCACGGGCATGGACATCGGATACGGCCGCGTTTCAACCGCCAAGCGGGACCTCGACCGAGAGACCCTATCGGCATATGTCACCCCGGCAGCCTGAGTCGCTGATCGGCGATGGATTGCCGGCGCCGGTTCGTGCGGTGAGCCCCAATCAACGACCGCCCGGTGGCTATTGAATGCACGACTCCTCCATCCTGGTCTTCAATCTTGTTTTCGCCGGCACCCTTGGTATCGGGCTTCTGATGCTCCTCGGTCAGCTCGCGGCCTTTATCGTTCTGCTCGCAACCGCTGCCACAGTCGAGTTCCTGGTAGTCACCCTTGGAGCACTCGTCCGCCGCACGCGGAAGTCGGCATCTCACCGACAACTCCGCGGCCGCCATTTCTCGCGGGTGTCGCCTGCCGCTGATACGTCCGACGGATGACGCACGTGCCGCTGGCCCGCTGCCGCTAGCGGCAAGCGATCTTCAAAGTGTGGCGGCCTCGACCATGAGCTTGGGGCGGCACGTTCCGCTGCCGTCATTCACCGGCGGTCCCATTCTGCGCGATCGGGGGCAGGAAAGGAGCAGCACGCCCGTTACCAAAATGTTCCTGCTGATGCAAATGGCGCCTATTGTTACTGATGTGACTTGCGGATATTCTGTTTTTATGGTGCTTCCGGTACGGAGACCATTCTCCGCAGACACCCGGACCCGCACCAGCAGTGCATGTCTTAGCACTGCGCAAGAGATTCCAATGGGGGAATTTCAATGGGGGAAATCCATGCTGGCGCGCCGGCTTCCAGAACACGAGCCGGGCGCTTGACCACGTTCGTCCACCAGACCATCGCCCGTGCACGGACGATGGCTGTTCCCTACAAACTCGGTGAAGTGGTCGTCGGCGATGACCCCTTCAACGGCCGCAGGGAAGGCCTGGTGGCCGTCAAGAACGGCACCTTCGTGGGGCTGCAGGCGGCAGACAAGATCGTCTTCTACGACTACCGGCAGCTGAGGCGTCCTGACTAGCAGCCAGAGCAAACCACGCTAACCCGCCCAACCCAGCTCGGATCCGAACCGCAGGAGTCAGATTGCCATGTCCATTGCCAACCTACCCAGCCACTACCTGACCATCGCCGAAGTGGCCACGATACTGCGCGTCTCAAAGATGACCGTCTACCGGCTGGTCCAGGCCCACGCCTTGGCCTCGGTGCGCTTCGGCAACTCCTACCGCATTCCCCAAGACGCCGTCGAGGAGTACATCAAGAAGGCCGGATCACCGGCGGATACCTGAGACCGGTCCAAGTGGCCTGGCATCCCGGGTGACTCTGCCTACCCGACCTTCATTTTTGGCTTCCATGCTCGGCAGTTAAGCATCATTGAGCCCGACGTCGCGTAGTCTCACTTCATCAAGGAGGCAGTCATAGATCCATCATTAACCGTCATCGCAGTGGCCGCCACAGTCGCGCTCGTTCTTGGCTTTGTCACAGCACCGATTGCTGCGTGTATCTCGGTGAGGGACACGAATAAGTTGACGGCAGTCAGAGCTGTCAGTTTCAGAAGCTGACTGCGCAGCATGTCAGAAGCCGTCTGCACAACTCGGTGCTTTGGACTTCAACGCTGGGTAGCGGCATTCTGTCATCGATCGGTCACGCAAAATTCCAGGGCTTTTACGCTGTCTTTATCGCACGGGATCCGGAACACATGGGTTCTGAGACACTGCACGCGGCCTACCTGACTGTGTGCCATTCGAGCATTCGTCTGCACTTTGTCCCAGGAAGGCCGCCTGCACCGCCAAGACAATCTTGTACGAGGACCGGCTTACGGGCGCGGAAGTCGCCTCCAGCAAAGGTTTCCGCCGGGCCGGCTGTAGCGGGGGGAGCATTTGCCGGGCCCGGCGGACTGGCCCGGAGGGCGCTTCGTTGGCCAGATACCAGGATCCTGTCACCGGAACCTTGAGGAAACCCTACGAACCCTTTGAACCGATACCACTCACTCAGAAATCGCGGCCGAACATGGCGGGTGCTCCGCACAGGCCGGCGGCATGAGGACGGGGCCCCGCAACGTTCCAAGGTCTACCGGGAATGCATCACGGCGCCGCGGCAGACTAGAAGTAAGGCAAGTGAAGGGTGTGTTCCCCGGAGAGACCGGGTTGGCCTGCGCCGCCTCCGACGGGGGTGACCGAAGTGCCGACGCGGCGGGCGAAAGAAAGGAGCAGAACTGATGACTATTCTCGAGTTTCCCCCACTGGGTGATTACCGGCAGCGTCACGCCAAACCGCATGCAGTGATGGGCGTGGGTCACGAAGCCCCGCCGGTTGGGGCCGCCCAAGGCGGACTTCTGCAGTTTCAGCTCCGGCGCCTGATCAACGAGATCCTCGCTGATCCGGACCTTGATCCTGACATGTACTTCTCCCTGCTCGAGCATCTGGCGGAGAATCCCGGTCATCCCGAACAGGCTCTCCTCGTCCACCTCCGCGATGTCCACGACCCGGCTGACCTGCCACCCTGCAACGTCCGCCGGAAGCCCGAGATGCCGCCAGACGAACCATAAGCTCCCCGTTCCGCCCCGGTGCCCTCCGACGCCGATTACTGGTTAGACCGGCATGACGGTAACGGCCGCCGCCTACCTTTGTATCGGCGTAAAGTTGTAACCGGCCGGCGGCGGACAGCCGACAGGTGTCCCCCCATGCCAGCGGCCCCCAGCTCCGTCGTCGGTCCTTTACTCCCGCCGCTGTTGCCCCTGCGCCCGAGGAAATGCTCGCCTACGTTGGTGACCAGCGGCGGAGGACCCTCACTGAGAGAGTCTCTAGTCCCGGACTCTAGAATGGTTGCTATGAGCACCCGTCGCCAGAGCACGCCGACTTCGGGGCTGCCAGCGGAAGCCGTGGACGATGCCCTTCAGCAAGTGGAACACCAAATGAGCCTGCTCTTGCGCCGTGCGCATTCAATGTCGCATCAGTTGGCGCGCAAGGTCCATCCGGACATGGAACCGGTTGCCTATGGGCTGCTGACGGCCATCCGCAGGGAGGGCCCCATCCGGCTCACGGACCTTGCTTCCGTCATGGGTGTCGGCAAGCCATCGATAAGCCGACAGATCGCGTTCCTGGAAAGCGTCGGCCTTCTCTACAGGGAGTCAGATCCACAGGACCGCAGGGCACAGTTCATCCGGCTGACGGAGAAGGGCGAGGAAGAGATGCATCAGGTCCAGGACGCCCGCCGGCAGGTGCTCTTTGAGCGCCTCGGCGAGTGGCCGCTGGAGGAGCTGCAGATGCTGGCGTACCACATGGGCCGCCTCAACGCCGTCTATGGTGAGGGCTTCGGGTTCGGGACACATGGGTTATGAGACACCGCGCCCGGCCTGGGATCTGGCACGTGCCACTTTAGTGCCCGGCGTCGGCAACTCAGCTAGTCCGTAAACAACCACGCCGTCGCCCGCACTGGGTTCGACAACATGCAGGTCAGGGCGGACCTGCGCCGCTTCAGAGACGAGTCCGCCGGGCCCGGCATATGCTCCCCCTCTGCAGCCGGCGCGGCGGGATCTCCGTAGAGTCGACTCGGACATTCCGTGTAGTAGAACTTATGCTGCGTTTCAGGACGACAATCAGTGAAAATAGGCTGCCTCGCACCTGCGGGGCTCCCAACGGCCGGGCGTCAGGGCAAAAGGGGAGGGACCGAACCTCTCGGATTCAGTCCCTCGGTGCAGTCGGGAAACGCGCTGTGGCGTTTGAGGGCTGCAGGGTCAGCGGTTGCTAACCCTTCGGGTCAGTTCTGGCGAAGGGTGATCGGCCCCTGGTCGGTCGTGCAGACCGTCGCGGGGGCGCCCGTACGGTCAACGGCCTGTCCCAGGACAGCTACCGGTCCAACCTTGACTCCACAGATGTTTGCTGCGACCTGTGCCGCGACGCCGATATTGACGTCTTCCAGGATGGTTACGTCACCGATAGCGACGTTGATTAGCCCATCCTGGGTCTGGTTGGGTGCAGCTACTGCGGGACCTGCTAGTGCTCCGCCACCCAGCAAGAGTGAGCCCGTGAGCGCGATTCCGGCTCCGGCTTTCCTCATGATGTTCATGGTGTTGTTCTCCTAGTTCGGTTTCCTTATGACCCCCACCACACAAACGCAAAGGTAAGCATGCTGATTAAACAAGGAATTTGGGCCTGAGATTTGCTTGTATTATTTGCGCTGAAGCGCTATAAGTTCAGCTCTGCGGCCGCCTGCTCGGTAGTCAGGAACCGGCGCTTCTTCAGTCCCTCGGTCACCACCTCGTCCTATGTGTGGGTAGGCGCGCTGGCGGTGTACCGAAGGGCATTCTCACGTCTTACAACCCTTGGGATATGAGACGTCCCACCGACCGTTCAGCTCCTCGACTGCACTGGTCCCACCTCCGCGAAATCGCGGAATTTTGACTGCAACCAGCGATTCTACTAAGAAAACGAAG
>NZ_JAGGPN010000071.1 GCF_018613795.1 Arthrobacter sp. ISL-65 | reverse complement strand
AGCCGGGCCGTTCTGTATTTCTACTGCAGATGGTGCAGGCACTCGGCGGCGGGCCCGGGGGTCCGCCTGAGGCCTACGCCTCGGTGAGTTCGTCCTCGTGCTGGCGGATAAGGGTGAGCCGGTATCCCACGTTGCGCACTGTGCTGATCAGGTTCTCGTGGTCGGCGCCCAGCTTGGCGCGCAGCCGCCGGACGTGGACGTCCACGGTCCGGGTGCCGCCGTAGTAGTCATAGCCCCAGACTTCGGTGAGGAGCTGCTGCCGGGTGAATACCCGGCCGGGGTGCTGCGCCAGGTACTTCAGGAGTTCGAATTCCTTGAAGGTCAGGTTCAGTGCCGCACCGTTGACCCGCGCCGTGTAGCTCGCCTCGTCAATAACGACGCCGGCGGCCCGGATCTCGGAGGGAGCCTCCTCCTTCTCCGGTACAGCCCGGGCGATAGAGAGGCGTATCCGTGCCTCCACCTCGGCGGGGCCGGCCGAGTCGAGCACGATGTCATCGACGGCCCAGGCTGAGGAAACGGCCGCCATGCCGCCCTCGGTGAGGATCAGCACCAGGGGTGCGCTGAGGCCGGTGGCTTTCAGGAGTTGGGTCAGTGAGCGGGCGCCCACAAGGTCTTTGCGTGCGTCCAGGAGAACGATGTCACAGGGGTCTGTCTCGAGCAGGGCGGTGGGCTCGGCGGGAAGGATGTGCACCCGGTGGTTCAGGAGCTCCAGGGCAGGCAAAATGTCCACCGATGACCCGGTGCTGTTGGTCAGTAACAGGATGTGCGACATTATTCCTCCAAGGGGCTGTCCGCGCATCGTCGGGCGACTGAGCTGATGTCTGAGTATACCCAACGGCTCCCCGACGGACACTGAGGGGCCATACCCGCGCGCCTTGTTTACGACATATGGCGGTCGCATAGGGCAGGATTGAAACCGTCAGGGGGCCGAGCCCCTGCCCGTCAACGGCACAGCCAGGATGAGGTCGCAGCAGATTTGAGTGCAGAGTCCGAGATGAGTACGCCACGGCCTGCCCCCGAGGTGAGCGCTCCTGCTGCTGCCGGCCGGACGCTCCAGTCATGGAGCATTGGAGTCGTTGGCCTGGCGGGCTTGGCCGCGCTGGTGGCCAGCGTCTTCCGGACTCCGGACGTCCTCCTCGCGGTTGCCGTGCTTTTTGCCCTGGGGATCGGCGTTGGCTGGCCCCACTACCTGGGAATCCCCGCCAAGAAAACCCTCGCGGCCGTGATCGGACTGGCAGGGGCCGGCTCGGCCGTTGCGGCCACTTTCGCGGCCGCCCCCGGCTACCTCAACTGGACGCCCGGCTTCATTGCCCTGGGTGTCACCGCCGTCTTCCTTGTCCAGCTGGTGCGCGGCACGGGGCAGGCACAGCGCCTCGAGTCGACACTCGGCTGCAGCGTGGGCGTCCTCCTCTCCTGCCTGGGCTCCGGCTGGATCGCCAGCGCCCGGTTCAACGGTGTCAAGGAGATGGTGCTGGTGGCCGGCATCAGCGCCGCCGTCGCACTGTTCGCCGGCCTGATCCGCTGGCCGGACCGGATCATTGCGCCCCTGGGCATCACCCTGGCCGGACTGGCCGGGCCGCTCGCCGGCCTGGTGTTCTCCGACATCGCCGTTTTGCCCGCGGCCGTGTTCGGTGTGGTGGTCGGGGCGGTCCTGGTCAGTTTCCGCCGGCTGGTGACGCTCAGGGGCGCTCCGCTGAACTTTCCGGCTGCCTTGGGCATGGGCCTGGCGCCGATTTCGGCGGTCGGTTCGCTCGCCTACTTCATAGACAAACTACTCATCTCCTGACGGGTTAGGATGGCATCATGTCCGTACTTGCATTTGAAATCTTCTTCCTTGTCCTGCTCGGCGTTGCCAGCCTGTCCATGGCCTGGTTTGCCGGTTTTGTTGTCTACCGGCTGTTCAAGGGACAGCGGTAGAACCCCTGCTTAGCGGTTTCGAGAGGTAGCGGCTGTGCCTATTGAAATTCCTACAGACCTGACCCCCGAACTGGTTCCCCTCTCCTGGCTCATCGGCGAGTGGGAGGGCCGTGGCCGGCTCGGGGCCGGTGATGAAAGTTCAGAGCACTTTCTGCAGCATGTTTCCTTCACGCACAACGGTCTGCCGTACCTGCAGTACCGTGCGGAAAGCTGGCTGACCGACGAGGACGGCACCAGGCTCCGGCCGCTCACTGTTGAGACCGGTTTTTGGGCCTTGGAGCGCAAACAGCTGGAGGGCGACAGCGGCCCCGGCCTGGTTCCCGGGGACATCGTGCCCGTGCTGAAAAGCGCCGACGAGGTTGAGGCGCTCCGCAACAAGGATGGCGGCTTCGACATCTCGGTGTCGATCAGCCACCCGGGCGGCATCTCGGAGCTGTACTACGGGCAGATCAAGGGCCCGCAGATCCAGCTCAGCACCGACATGGTGATGCGCGGCAGCCACTCCAAGGACTACAGCGCGGCCACCCGGATTTTCGGGTTGGTGGACGGCAACCTGCTCTGGCGGTGGGACGTGGCCACCGGCAGCCCGTCGGCAAGGACCGCGGCTGCTGAACCGGGCAATGGCCTGGAGGCCCACGCTTCGGCGTTCCTTAACAAGGTCTCCTGACCGCAGCCACCCCGCTGCTGTTCCGAAACCCTGTTCGGCGGCGCTCCTTTCGGCTACTTTGGCCTCAGGTCTCCATGCCTGAGTCCGCAGCAACCCGATGGAGTGTCCGATGGATGAGTCCCAGCCCCCGGCTGACTACAGCGACCTCAAAGCCCTGTACTTCAACGGCACGCTCAAGCGTTCGCCGGAGACGAGCAACACCGAGGGCCTGATCACGGTGAGCCGGCTGATCATGGAGAAGCAGGGCGTGGCCACCCGGGTCATCCGGACGGTCGACCACGACATCGCCAGCGGCGTGTACCCGGACATGCGCGAGCACGGCTGGGCAACCGATGACTGGCCCGAGCTGTACCCGGCCGTCAAGGACGCGGACATCGTGGTGGTGGCCGGACCCATCTGGCTGGGGGACAACTCCTCGCAGACCAAGAAGCTCATCGAGCGGCTCTACGCCCATTCGGGCCAGCTCAACGAGAAGGGCCAGTGGGCCTTTTACCCGAAGGTGGGCGGCTGCCTGATCACCGGCAACGAGGACGGCATCAAGCACTGTTCCATGAACGTCCTCTACAGCCTGCAGCACATCGGCTTCACCATCCCGCCGCAGGCCGACGCCGGCTGGATCGGCCCCGTCGGGCCGGGACCCAGCTACCTGGATGAGGGTTCGGGTGGCCCGGAGAGCGACTTCACGAACCGGAACGCCACGTTCATGACGTGGAACCTCCTCCATTTGGCCCGGACGCTGAAGGACGCCGGCGGAATTCCCGCCTATGGCAACCTTCCGGAAGAATGGAAGGCCGGAACTAAATTTGGTTTCGAAAACCCGGAGTACCGCTAGGTGGCCGGAATACCCTCCCAGCCAAGGACGTTCCCTTTCATATGACTACCAAGAGCCCTCTGTTGTCGCGCCCTGGCGCCGTTGAAGCGGTCGGCGCCGACACCGGCGTCGCGTCCCACTACGGCGAACCGCTGCGGGAGCAGCGCGCCCTCGCGGCCGGGACCGCCGTCGTCGATCTTTCCCACCGCGGCGTGGTGACGGTCACCGGACCCGACCGCCTGAGCTGGCTCAACACGCTGTCCTCCCAGCAGGTCACCGACCTTCAGCCCGGTGAGTCCAGCGAACTGCTGCTCCTGAGTGTGCAGGGCCGCATCGAGTTCGATGCGCGCGTGCTGGACGACGGCGGGACCACCTGGCTGATCGTCGAGGCGGCCGAAGCGGGTCCCCTGGCCGAGTGGCTGACCAGGATGAAGTTCATGCTCCGCGTCGAAGTGGCGGACGTCTCACCCGACTGGGCAGTGGTGGGATCCACCAAGGCCGTGCCCGAATGGGCCGGCCTGCAGGTGTGGCAGGACCCCTGGCCGCACGTCGGGGCGGGCGGGTACGCCTACTCCGTGGTCGGCGAGGACACCCACCCCGGGGCCGAACGCCCGTGGTTCGAATATCTCGTGCCCGCGGCGGAGCTCGAAGCGACGGTGGGGGACCGCAAGCTCGCGGGCGTGCTCTCCGCCGAAGCCCTGCGGGTTGCCGCCTGGCGTCCGCGGCTCGGCGCCGAAACGGACGACAAGACCATCCCGCATGAACTGGACCTGCTGCGCACCGCCGTGCATCTGGCCAAGGGCTGCTACAAAGGCCAGGAGACGATCGCGCGCGTACACAACCTTGGCCACCCGCCGCGGCGCCTGGTGTTCCTGCAGCTCGACGGTTCCCAGCACACCATGCCGGCCGCCGGCAGCGAGGTCCGGGTGGGGGAGCGCAGGGTGGGCACCGTGACGTCCGTGGCGCAGCACTACGAGATGGGCGCCATCGCCTTGGCAGTCATCAAGCGTTCCGTCGCCCCGGATGAAATACTGACGGTTATGGACGGGGACGAACCGTACACAGCCGCGCAGGAAATAATCGTGGCGCCCGACGCCGGCCAGGTGGTCGGAAGGCAGACAGGATTCCTGAGGGGGACCCACAAATGACAGACTCCACCACGCCCGGGGACCAGGCTCGGCAGCAGCCGGATGAGGAAACCCTCGCCTTGGCGCATACCCTCTTCGACGCCGCCCGCAACGGCGAGACCGAGCTGCTGCGCAGCTACCTCAACGCCGGCGCCCCGGCCACGCTGACCAACTCCGCAGGCGACTCGCTGCTCATGCTCGCCGCGTACCACGGCTTTGCCGAGACCGTGCAACTGATCCTCCACCACGGTGGTGACGCCAACGCTGCCAACGACCGCGGACAGACCCCGCTGGCTGGCGCCGTTTTCAAGGGCTACTTGGACGTCGCCCGGGTGCTGCTTGACGCGGGAGCAGATCCCGACGCCGGCACCCCCTCTGCGCGTGCCGCCGCCCAGATGTTCGCCCGGGCCGACATCCTGGAATTGCTGGGCTGAGCACTTGGAGAACGTAAGCAGGCCTTGGCCTGCACTCTGGTCCCTTGTCATCGGCTTCTTCATGATCCTGATCGACACCACCATCGTTTCGGTCGCGAACCCGCGCATCATGGAGGGGCTGGACACGGACATCAACGCCGTCATCTGGGTCACCAGCGCCTATCTGCTGGCCTATGCGGTGCCGTTGCTGATCACCGGCAGGCTCGGTGACAGGTTCGGACCCAAGCGGTTGTATCTGTCCGGGCTCGTGGTCTTCACCCTTGCGTCGCTCTGGTGCGGGCTCTCCGGCAACGTCCAGATGTTGATCGCTGCGCGCGTTCTCCAGGGACTGGGCGCAGCGCTGATGACGCCGCAGACCATGGCCGTGATCACGCGTATCTTCCCGCCGGACCGGCGCGGCGCTGCAATGGGCCTGTGGGGTGCCACTGCCGGCGTAGCCACGCTGGTGGGCCCGATCCTCGGCGGCGTGCTGGTGGACGGACTGGGCTGGGAGTGGATCTTCTTCATCAATGTTCCCATCGGGATCGTTGGTTTCATCCTCGCCTGGCGTCTTGTGCCGTCTTTGACCACCCACCCGCACAGGTTCGATATCCCCGGCGTGGTGCTGAGCGCCGTCGGGCTTTTTCTCCTCGTCTTCGGTCTTCAGGAAGGCGAGACCTACAACTGGGGAACCATCAGCGGTCCGGTAACAGTGTGGGGCCTGATCATCAGCGGCATCGTAGTGCTGGTGCTGTTCGTCGGTTGGCAGGCTGTTAATAAAGGTGAGCCGCTGCTCCCGCTGGGTCTCTTCAAGGACCGCAATTTCTCGCTGGCCAACATCGGGATCACCACGGTGGGCTTCACCGTCACGGCCTTCGGCCTGCCGCTGATCTTTTACTACCAGATGGTGCGCGGCATGACGCCCACGCAGTCGGCCCTCATGATGGTGCCGATGGCGCTGATTTCCGGCGGGCTGGCCCCCGTGGTGGGCAGGATCATCGATCGCGTGAACCCGAAATACATAACGTCCACCGGCTTGCTGCTCATGGCGGTTGCGCTGTTCTGGAATTCAGCACTGATGCATCCGGACACCCCGGTGTGGCTGTTCCTGCTGCCGAGTGCCGTGCTCGGCTTCGCGAACGCCGGTATTTGGGCTCCGCTGAGTTCAACGGCCACCCGCAACCTGCCGCCGCGGCAGGCGGGTGCAGGCGCCGGCGTGTACAACACCACCCGGCAGATCGGTGCCGTCCTCGGCAGTGCCGCCATCGCCGTGCTGATGCAGGCCAGGCTCGCGGCGGAACTTCCCGCTGCGGGGGCGCCTGGCGGATCAGGCGGCGGCGAGTCGGCTAGCTTCGGCGGCCAGTTGCCTCCGGCCCTCCATGACGGATTTTCGACGGCGATGGGCCAGTCCATCATGCTGCCTGCGGCTGTGGTCGTGCTCGGCGCAGCGGTGGCGCTGTTCTTCGCCCGGCCCAAGCCGGTGCAGGGCTGGGGCGGGGAGCGGCCAGCTGCCGGCCAGGCCGCGGAGGCGACGACGACACGCTGAGCCTGCCGCGCTCGGTAGAGCTAGCCGAGGAGCACGCTGGTTTGGATGCCGCCGGTGGAAAAGCCCAGGCTGCGTGCCGTGGCCAGCGAGCCCTTGTTGCTGACGTCGGTGCGCCACTGCAGCGTCAGCCCCGTGACCAGGGCTTCGTGGGCGGCCACCGACGCCGCAAATGATCCCAGTCCGCGGCGGCGCCACTCGGGGGCCACGAGGACCCCCATGTTGGCCAGGATGCCCTCCCATTCCGAGTAGGCGCCGCAGGCCACCGGCACCCGCCGCCCGTCGTCGTCGTGAATGATGGTGTAGCGGTTCTCCAGGTCGGACAGGCCCACCTCGTTCACGTCATCGGGCGGGCACAGGCCCTCCAGTTCGATGGCCTCCGGGTTGCCGTGCGACACCGTCAGCTCCTCCGCCGGCTGCCGCAGCGGCAGGTCGTCGGCGAAGAAGAGCGCCGCGGAACCCTGGCCGTGCCCTCCGTGCTGGCGGGAGATGGTCAGCATGGTGACGTGCTGGGCCATCTCCTCATCGGAGATGCCGGCCGCGGCGTCCAGCGCCCACTGAGGACCCACCAGGGCAGAGCTGCCGAACAGGCGCACGAATTCGACCGAGTGCGCGGAGTCGTCAGCCCTGGTGATCCGCTCGTTGGTTTCCAGCGCGCGGGCGAAAGCGCCGTCGTCGAGCCCTAGGCGGCGCGCCCAGGCCAGCTGGATGATGGCGGCGGATCCGGGGTCAAGACTCATGGTCCCAGCCTACCGATCCCCTGCGGCAGACAGGCGCCAACGTACAGTTGTGGCCCCTGACTCCGCAGAATCAGGGGCCACAACTGTACGTTCGCGCTCCTGGAAGCCGGACTGGCCCGGAGCGGGGCTTAGCCGAAGAGGACCGCGGCCTCGTCGTAGCGGTGCTGCGGGACGGTCTTGAGTTTGCCCAGCGCGGCTTCGAAGGCCACGTGGTCAATGTCGGTGCCGCTCAGCGACACCATGGTGCCCCAGCGGCCTTCGACCACGGAGTCGACGGCGGCCATGCCGAGTCGGGTGGCCAGGACGCGGTCGAAAGCGGACGGGACGCCGCCGCGCTGGATGTGGCCCAGGATGGTGGCGCGAGTCTCGATGCCGGTCCTGGCTTCGATTTCCGGGGCCAGCTGGTCGGCGATCCCGCCCAGCCGCGGCCGGCCGAAGGTATCCAGCCCGCGTTCGGAGTGCGGTGATTCCATATGCGACGGGACGAATCCCTCGGCCACGACTACCAGCGGTGCACGGCCACGGTCATGAGCCTCAGTTACCCATTTGGTGATCTGCTCGATGCTGGTCTTCTGCTCCGGAATCAGGATGGCGTGGGCGCCCGAGGCCATGCCTGCGTGCAGGGCGATCCAGCCGACGTGGCGGCCCATGACCTCGGCGATCATGCAGCGGTGGTGGGATTCGCCGGTGGTCCGCAGCCGGTCGATTGCCTCGGTGGCAATCTGCACGGCGGTGTCGAAGCCGAAGGTGTAGTCCGTGGCGTCGAGGTCGTTGTCAACGGTCTTGGGAACGCCGACGATCTTCAGGCCGGCGTCGGTGAGGCGCTTGGCGGCCGCGAGGGTTCCTTCGCCGCCGATGGCGATGATGGCGTCGATGCCCAGGCGGTCCATGTGGGCTTTGATGACGTCCGGTCCGCCGCCGTTCTCGAACGGGTTGGTGCGGGACGTGCCCAGAATGGTGCCGCCCTGCTTGGCAATACCGCGGACAAGAGTACGGGGAATGGGGATGATGTCACCCTCAACCACTCCGCGCCAGCCGTCGAGGAACCCCACGAATTCGTGGCCGTGGATGGCAATGCCTTTAAGGACGGCGCCGCGGATAACCGCGTTGAGTCCGGGGCAGTCGCCGCCGCTGGTGAGGATTCCGATTTTCATTTTCTTGGCTCAAATCCTGGTTCGAAGGTTTTACGGGCAGAGCGCCACGCTGAGCTCAATTAGAGATTCTAGTGGGGAGTGTGGGGTAGGACACAAACGGTTACAGCCTCGAGAGGTCCGGACGCGGGGCCCGGACGCCGGGACCGGTAAGGGCCGGGACGGCAGAGCGCCCCCGTTCCGGCGGGAACGGGGGCCTGTGTAAAACGGACGACGGCGGCTGCCGGCGGGGCGGTTTTGCCGGCCCGCCGGTGTACTACCGGCCTGTGCCGCGCTTTTCGAGGAAGGACTCAAGCGCGATCGAGTTGTTCTGGTCCGGCAGGATCAGCCATGCCGCCAGGTAGAACACGATGGCCGGGCCCGGCAGCAGGCAAAAGATGAGGAAACCGATCCGGACGAATGCCACGTCCACGTTCAGCTTCTCGGCGATTCCGCCGCACACGCCGCCCAGCCAGCGCTGCGGTCCGCGCTTCAGGCCAAGGCCCCTGACAATGCTGTAGAACTTTTCCATGGTTTAAGACTTCCCGTTTGTTGTGCTGTTGTCACGTTTTCGTGCTGAGAGCAGGCCGCCGATCACCAGCGCGGTCCCGGCCCCGATCATTAGGCCGATCAGCACGTATGTCCCGTTCAGGACCACGATCCCCATCTGGGAGATGGTGATGAGAACGGCCAGGGCTAGGACCACGAGTCCCCAGACGATGGTGCCCACCCGGGCGGGCGCTTCGGCGGGTTCGTTCTTGCCCGCGGTGGGCGGTTTGGGCGCGGAGTTTGTTTCCGGTGACGGATCAAAACTGCTCATGTCAGTTTCCTTCCTGGATGGTGATGTTGCTCACGGTGCCGTCGATCTGGAGGATCAGCCGGGCCCCGGGCTTGTCCGAGTTGTAGCTGCTTTGCCGGGAGGTGATGCCGCTTCGGCTGTCCGCGCCCTCGTTCAGGTTGCCCAGGGTCATGTCGGCCCGGACATCCACCGGCACGGTGCGCGGAATGACGACCGTTACGTTGCTGGCTGTGGCGTCGAGGGGGATTACGACGTCGGTGCCCAGGGGTGGGTTCAGGTTCAGGCCGGTGAGGTCCACAGTTCCGCGGCCTCCGGTGATCTGGAAGCCCTGGCGGGCCTGTTCGATGGTGACGGGGTTCCAGTCCGCATTCTGGAAGCGGAACCGGTCACCGTTGGGGACGGCGCTGAAGATGCCGCCGACGATGAGTGCCACCACGGCGAAGAACCCGAGAACACCCGAGGTCCTGCCGCGCATCCCGGCCAGCAGGATGCCAAGGCCAAGGACCGCTGCACCGGCTGCCCAGACCACGGCGTTGGCCGAGTCGCCGAGATCAATCAGGTTGCCCGCGTCGAGCGCCTTGAGCGTGCCGCCCGCCAGCAGCGCCAGTCCGGCGGTGATGGCCACGGCAGGAGCTCCGGGGCCGCTCGGCCGCGGCTTGGGCGCCGGCGTCGGGACCGGAGCGGGCCGGCGTGGCGGAAGGCCGCCGCCGTATGGGGATGTGGGGGTTGCGGAGCCGTACGGGGTTGCAGGGGTGTACGACGGGATGGCGTCCGGAGTCGGCGGTACCGTGTAGGGCTGGGTAGGCGTATGGCTGCCGGCAGCGAAGGTGGACGCCTGGAACTGTGCTGTGGAGGACGGAGATGCGGAGGATCCGGCCGCGGCAGCCGCCGGTGCGTTGCCGGTGCCGGCGTAGCCGTAGGCCGCCCGGCCGCCGGTGCTGGCGTCCATTGGTGCTCCGCTTCGGTTCTTGTTGCGCTGGGTCAGGAAGTAAATGAGGTAGATGACGCCGCCGATCCAGAACAGCGCCCAGAAGAAGCCGAAGCCGTCGTGGCCCCAGCCCCAGAAGCCGCCGCCCATGCCGGTGAGGCCGATGATCGAGGTGATGAGCGCGCCCGTCATGCCTGTGCTCCACCGGCCGGCGCCCGCCTCCTGCGTGTGGATCCGGCCGTCGGGCTCGGGCAGCAGGGCCCAGCCGAGGCCGTACAGGAGGACGCCGATGCCTGCGAACAGCGTCAGCACGATGAAGATGCCGCGCACGATCAGCGGATCGATGCCCATCCGTTCCGCGATGCCGCTCGAGACGCCGCCGATCCACCGGTCGCGTCCCCGGTGGATTCCGTGGCTGCGGATCCAGTCGAAGAAGTTCAGCGGCTGTGCGGCACGGCCGTAACCGGAAGCGCCATACGCAGGAGCGCCGTAAGCGGGCCGGGCGTGGGTTCCGGAACTGGGCCCGGCGTGCATTCCGGAAGGAGGGGTGGCTCCAGCGGAAGTGTGCGGCGGTTCATCCGCGGCCGGAGGCGGGAACAGTGGCTCCGTAGGATTTTCCGGCGCTGCGTTTTCCGGGGCTGTGGGATTTTCCGGCTCTGTATTTTCCGGTTCCGTGTTTTCCCGCACCGCGGGCTGTTCCGGTTCCTGGCCGGTGCTGCCCTCGGACGGGGTGCCGGGCTGCTGGCCTTCATGGGGGTTGGGGTTCTGCGAGTTCATACTTCGATACTGCCGTTTATGCTGTTCAGTCCACTATTGGGGAACACCCTGAGCCGTCCCTGACTTACCCCGGGTTCACCCTCAGAACGGGACTCGTGAACCCTGATCCGTGTTTGGATTGATGCATGACCACAGCCACTGTCCGCCCTCCACTGGTCCGCAGCAGCGACCGCGTGATCGCCGGCGTCTGCTCCGGCCTGGCGGTCCATCTTGGCTGGCCGGTGCGCATGGTCCGGATCGGCATGGTGGTGGCCGCCTTCGCCGGGGGCGCAGGGCTCGCATTCTACGGATGGCTGTGGATCATGGTTCCCACAGCGGACGAGAACGCCAAACGCAATGCCAGGCGCCCGGCGTCGCCGATTGCCCCCGCCGTGAGCCTGCCGCCCGTGAGCTTGCAGTCCGGCCCGGCCCCCGCCGTCGTTCTTTTCCCTCCGGCGGCCTCTCCGTTGGCGGGGGAGTACGACGCCGGCACCGCCTCCCAGCCAGCGGCGCCTGCCGGCGCTCCCGGGTCCGGCACATGGTTCCGGATCCGGAGCATGCGCTACGGCAAGGAGATCCTGCTGGGCGCCGGGCTCCTGCTCGTCGCCGCGATCCTGATCGCCAGGCTGCTGGGCGTGGAGGTGCCCCTCGGCACGCTGATCCCGGCGGCTGCGATACTCGGCGGCGCCGCAATTGCGTGGATGCAGCTGGATGAAACCCGCAGGGCCGGCCTGGTGGACAAGACCAAAGCGGACCAGGCCGGCGGCTGGGCGCGGCTGGCGGCGGGCCTGGCGCTCGTGGTGGCGGGGGTTCTGGTCATGGTCTCCGGGTCCGGCTCATGGCAGCAGACCTGGCTGGCGCTGCTCGCGTCCGTGGCCGTGCTGGGCGGCGTGGCGCTGGTGCTGCTGCCCTGGGGCCTGAAATTCTGGCGTGACTTGGAGACCGAACGGGCCGGCCGCGTGCGGGCGACCGAACGGGCCGAGATCGCGGCCCACCTGCACGACTCCGTGCTGCAGACCCTTGCCCTCATTCAGCGCCGCGCCGGTAACGAGCACGACGTCGTCCGCCTGGCCAGGGCGCAGGAGCGCGAGCTGCGGGGCTGGCTCTTCAAGGATCCGGCCCGCGACGCCGGCCAGCTCTCGGACCGGATCAAGGCCGCCGCCGCGGAGGTTGAGGACAGCCTCGGAAACGCCGTCGACGTCGTGACCGTGGGCGACACGGAGATGACAGAGCGCCACGAAGCGCTGGTCCAGGCCAGCCGCGAGGCCATGCTGAACGCTGCCCGCCACGGTGGCGGTCCCGTCTCTGTGTACCTGGAGGTGTCCGACGGCGGCGCGGAAGTCTTCGTCAAGGACCGCGGCCCGGGCTTCGAACTGAACTCAGTCCCGCACGACAGGCTGGGCGTGCGCGAATCGATCATTGGCCGGATGAAACGGCACGGCGGCAACGCCGCAATCAACAGCGGTCCAGACGGCACGGAGGTGCGCCTCAGGCTGCCTGCGGACGTCGCGGACAACGGGGAAGGGAAGTCATGAGTACACGAGCAGGGGCGGGCGCGGCGGGAAGAACCGTGCGGGTGGTGATCGTGGATGACCACGCGATTTTCCGGTCCGGCCTCAAGGCTGACCTGGACCCGAGCGTGGTGGTGGTCGGCGAGGCCGGCACCGTGGAACAGGCCGTCGAAGTTATTGCCGCAGCACGGCCCGACGTCGTGCTGCTTGACGTGCACCTGCCCGGCGGCCGCGGCGGGGGAGGGCGGGAAGTCATCACCGGTTCCGCGGCGTTCCTGGGAACCACGCGCTTCCTTGCCCTGAGCGTCTCCGATGCGGCCGAGGACGTCGTGGCCGTCATCCGCGCCGGCGCCCGCGGCTATGTCACGAAGACCATTTCCGGCGCGGAGATCACCGACGCCGTATTCCGGGTTGCCGGCGGCGACGCGGTGTTCTCCCCGCGGCTGGCGGGCTTTGTCCTGGACGCGTTCGGCACCGCCGCGGCCGACATTGCCGACGACGAACTGGACAAGCTCTCCGCCCGGGAACTCGAGGTGATGCGGCTGATCGCCCGCGGCTACAGCTACAAGGAGGTGGCCAAGGAGCTCTTCATCTCGATCAAAACCGTGGAAACCCACGTCTCGGCCGTGCTCCGGAAGCTGCAGCTGTCCAGCCGCCACGAACTGACCAAGTGGGCCGCCGAGCGCCGCCTCCTCTAGCCCCGACGCGTTCTCACTTCCCGTCGCCTTTTTCCAAACGCGTCCTCACGTCCTGCCGCCCAAAGGCAAACGCTCCCGCACCACTTTTTTTGGTGCGGGAGCGTTTAAGAATTCTCTGCAGGATCTGAGGGAGGATCCGTGTTTTTCCTGCAAGAAGTGAGGGAGGGTTTGGGGTTACTGCGCCTTGCCGAGGAAGTCCTGGAGGCGGCCGACGCCGGTGGCGAGGTCCTCGTCGCCCAGGGCGTAGGAGAGGCGCAGGAAGCCGGACGGGCCGAAGGCCTCGCCAGGGACCACGGCGACCTCCACCTCATCCAGGATCAGCGCGGCCAGCGCGGCCGAGGACTCCGGGCGGGCCGTGCCGTTCGCCGTCGGGAATTCCTTACCCAGCAGCGCGCGGACGTCCGCGTACACGTAAAAGGCGCCCTTCGGCGTCGGGCATTCAACGCCCTCGATCGCGTTCAGCCCGGCCACGATGGCCTTCCGGCGGCGGTCAAAGGCGACCTTCATCTCGTCCACCGCGGTGAGCGGGCCGGAGACGGCTGCCAGGGCGGCGATCTGCGGGATGTTGGACACGTTGGAGGTGGCGTGCGACTGCAGGTTGGTGGCGGCCTTGATGACGTCGGCGGGTCCGATCATCCAGCCCACGCGCCAGCCGGTCATCGCGTAGGTCTTGGCCACTCCGTTCAGGATCACAACCTTGTCGCCCAGTTCAGGGGCGGCTGTGGCAATGGAGGTGAAGGGCACGCCGTCGTACGTCAGGTGCTCGTAGATCTCGTCCGTGACCACCCACAGGCCCTTGGCGGCGGCCCACTTCCCGATTTCGGCGACCTGCTCGGGCGAGTAGACGGACCCGGTGGGGTTCGACGGCGACACGAACAGCAGGATCTTGGTGCGGTCCGTTACGGCTGCTTCGAGCTGCTCCACGGTCACCAGGTAGTCCTGCTCCGGGCCGGCAAATACCTCCACCGGCACGCCGCCGGCGAGGCGGATGGCCTCGGGGTAGGTGGTCCAGAACGGCGTAGGCACGATCACTTCGTCGCCCGGATCCACGAGGGTGGCGAACGTGTTGTAGACGGCCTGCTTGCCGCCGTTGGTGACCAGCACCTGGGACGGGTCCGCCTTGTAGCCGGAGTCCCGGAACGTCTTCTCGGCGATTGCCTTCTTCAGCTCGGGCAGGCCACCGGCGGGGGAGTAGCGGTGGTACTTCGGCTGGCTGGCGGCGTCAATGGCGGCCTGGACGATGTAGCCCGGGGTGGGGAAGTCGGGCTCGCCCGCACCGAAGCCAATCACCGGCCGGCCCGCCGCCTTCAGCGCCTTGGCCTTGGCGTCGACAGCCAGGGTGGCGGATTCGGCAATGGCGGAAATGCGTTGGGAAACGCGGGCGGCAGACATGGCGGGTCCGTTCTTCGCTTGCAGCTGGAGAGCTGAATGGTGGAATTCGACGGAATCTACTCTATGCTGTTCACCGGATCGTTCGAGGTGGAACGCGGATTTGTGACTGCGGTGCGGCGCGGATCCTGAAGCTGAAAAACGGTCCGAAATGAGGCTGGTTCGACGAAAGCGCAGTTGTTGCGTAGACTGGTTCTCCGGTGTTGAAAACACGGTTGATGACTTGCGCCCCAGATGGCCTTGGGGAAGTGCGGCCTTCATCGGTTTTTGATCCATAGGGTAGTGGCGCAATTGGTAGCGCAGCGGTCTCCAAAACCGCAGGTTGCAGGTTCGAGTCCTGTCTGCCCTGCGCAGGCTGTTCCGGCGAAAAGCCGGAGCAAGCGCAGCAAACAAAGGTTCAGTTCAGAGCCGGGTAATCCGACTTGCGAGGATGAGTGAGGAACAGGTGACCGAAACAGCTGCAAGCAGCTCCAAGGGCCGCCCCGCAAAGAAGGCTGCCAAGGCCGGCTTCTTCGCTCGCATCGCACTCTTCATCCGCCAGGTCATTGGTGAACTGAAGAAGGTCGTAGCCCCCACCCGCAAGGAACTGATCAATTACACGCTCGTGGTGCTCGTGTTTGTGGTCATCATGATGGTGATCGTCACTCTGCTGGACCTGGGGTTCGGCACCGCGGTGGGCTGGGTCTTCGGCGGTACAGGCGCCGGGGACCGCTAAGGCGATCGGTCCGCAGACTGCGTAGACTCCCGGCCGGAATCGGCAGGAGCTGCGGGGTGTGCGGAATTGAGCCATTTAAATAGGCAATTAGCAATGAGGAAGCAGGAGACCAAGTGTCTGAGCAGGAGCTCGAGGTAACTGAGACTGAGCTGGATGAAACCCAGAACCCCGCGGCTGAGTCCGCTGAGGGCTCCGAGGTTGAGTCTGCTGCGCCCGATTCCGAAGGCGACGCCGAGTACGACGGCGACGCTGACGCCGAGACCGATACTGACGTCGACGACGAGACCGAAACTAACGCCGAGGCCGATACTGATGCCGAGACCGATATTGACGCCGACGACGAGGCCGATACTGACGACGTGACCGGAGAGGACGCCGAGGAAGGCGCCGAAGGGACCGACGTCCTGGCCGCCGCTGCCGCCCAGGCCACCGATCCCGCCGAAGAGTTCAAGTCCAAGCTGCGCCGCCAGGAGGGTGACTGGTACGTCATCCACTCCTACGCCGGCTACGAAAACCGCGTCAAGGCCAACCTTGAGACCCGCATCCAGACTCTGGACATGGAAGATTACATCTTCGAAATCCAGGTTCCGATGGAAGAGGTCGTTGAGATCAAGAACGCTCAGCGCAAGGTCATCAACCGCGTCCGCATCCCCGGCTACGTGCTGGTCCGCATGGACCTGACCGACGCCTCCTGGGGTGCCGTCCGCCACACACCGGGCGTCACTGGCTTCGTGGGCAACGCCCACAACCCCGTGCCGCTGCGCCTCGATGAGGTCTTCTCCATGCTGGCCCCGGTCTTCGAAGAGGAGCAGGCGGAAAAGGGCAAGCCCACCAAGCAGGCTGCGGCCCACGTCGACGTCGACTTCGAGGTCGGCGAGTCTGTCATCGTCAAGGAAGGCCCGTTCGAGACCCTTCCCGCCACGATCTCCGAGATCAAGGTGGATTCCCAGACCCTCGTGGTGCTGGTGTCCATCTTCGAGCGCGAGACCCCGGTCACGCTGGCCTTCAATCAGGTCACCAAGATCTAACTGATCACCACAGATTTCGCTCCGGAACGGCCCGCTTTAGCAGTTCCGGAACGGCCGGCCGCCTCGCCATGGCGGTCAACCACCTGAGGCACGCTCCTGTGTCCCAGGACGCATTTGAGAGAAGGACCCTACATTGGCTCCCAAGAAGAAGGTCACCGGCCTCATCAAGCTGCAGATCCAGGCAGGTGCCGCTAACCCGGCCCCGCCGATCGGTCCCGCGCTTGGCCAGCACGGTGTCAACATCATGGAATTCTGCAAGGCGTACAACGCTGCGACGGAAGCCCAGCGCGGCAACGTTATTCCTGTTGAAATCACCGTTTACGAAGACCGTTCGTTCACGTTCATCACCAAGACCCCGCCGGCTGCAGAGCTCATCAAGAAGGCTGCAGGTGTCGCCAAGGGTTCGGCTACCCCGCACACCGTCAAGGTTGCCAAGCTGACCCAGGCACAGGTCAACGAGATCGCCACCACCAAGATGGAAGACCTCAACGCCACCAGCATCGAAGGCGCAGCGAAGATCATCGCCGGCACCGCCCGCTCCATGGGTATCACCGTCGAGGGTTAATTCCCTTACCGCTGATGCGGCGCCGGGACCGGGAAACCGGGAACGACGCCGGGCAGCACCGCCGGGAAACCGGCACCACTGAATCATTGAAATGTTGGAGATCCGCCCGATCATTCAACTGTGGCAGGGCCCAGCGCGGTCCGCAGACCACAACTGCACAAGGAGAAATAAGCAGCATGGCAAAGCGCAGCAAAGCATATGAGGCAGCCGTAGCCAAGATCGACGCGGAGAAGTTTTACGCGCCGTTCGAGGCAGTGACGCTCGCCAAGGACACCAACCCGTCCAAGTTCGACGCCACCGTTGAGGTTGCCTTCCGCCTGGGTGTTGACCCCCGTAAGGCTGACCAGATGGTCCGCGGCACCGTCAACCTGCCGCACGGCACCGGTAAGACCGCCCGCGTCCTCGTGTTCGCCACGGGCGAGAAGGCCGAAGCAGCAATCGCTGCCGGCGCCGACTTCGTTGGTTCCGATGACCTGATCGAAAAGATCGCCGGCGGCTGGACCGACTTCGACGCAGCCGTTGCCACCCCTGACCTCATGGGCAAGGTTGGCCGCCTCGGTAAGGTCCTGGGTCCGCGTAACCTGATGCCGAACCCGAAGACCGGCACCGTCACCCCCGATGTCACCAAGGCTGTCACCGACATCAAGGGCGGCAAGATCGACTTCCGCGTCGACAAGCACTCCAACCTGCACTTCATCATCGGCAAGGTTTCGTTCGACTCCGTCAAGCTGGCCGAGAACTACGCCGCTGCCCTCGAAGAGGTGCTCCGCCTGAAGCCGTCCGCTTCCAAGGGCCGCTACATCCAGAAGGCAACGGTTGCCACCACGTTCGGTCCCGGCATCTCCGTTGACCCCAACGTCACCAAGGTTCTCATCGAGGCATAAGTCTCGCGAGCCTCGGCCGGATATCCGGCCAAAGCAGAAGGACCGTCCGGTGTTTGCCGGGCGGTCCTTCTGCTTTGCGGTGGTCCTTTCGCTGCCGGAAGTACGACGCCGGGACTCCAGCGGGCTCGCGGGCTCGCTCTGGACGGGGCTCTGTCGGACTCAGGGCGATGCGGCTAGGCTGATCCGGTGACGACGCCCTCCTACCGGATCGAGCCGCTATTGTTGCCTGCGTCGCTTGACGCTCCCGACGCCGTGGACTTCCTCGAGTTCAGCGACCTCAGCGACGCTGTGGTGCTGGAGCTTTGGGGCAACCTGGACCGGGCATCGCCCCGCCAGGCCAGGCTGGAAGCGTGGCGCGACGACGACTACGCGAAGCTGCGGCTCTTCTTCGTACGGCTGGACGGCCGCATGGTTGCAAGGTCCTGGGTCAGGCTTACGCAAAAGGAAAACCTCCAGGATGCGTTCCTCAGGGTGGACGTCCTCAACGGGTTCACCGGTCGGAGCATCGGACGGGCCCTCTTGCGGCACGCAGAGGCACTCGCGGGGGAGGACGGGCGCAGCACCCTGCAGTCCTTCACCGAGCACGCGCCTGGGTTCGACCTGGACGGCCCGGGGATCATGAGGCCCGGAACGGGGACGGGCGGGGTCCCGGCCGCGGCGCGCGGCGTCCGCTTCGCCGTGGCGGCCGGTTACACCCTCGAGCAGGTGACGCGTTTCAGCGCACTGGACATGCCGCCGTCGGACGGTGTCCTGGACGCATTGGAACGCGAGGCCGCCGGCATTGCCGGGGACCAGTACGAAAGCCTCGGCTGGACGGACCGCTGCCCGGATGAGTACGTGGAACAGATGGCCTTGCTCATGTCCAGGATGAGCACGGACTCCCCGGCAGGTGCGCTGCACTACGACGCCGAGGTGTGGGACGCCCAACGCGTCCGGCACGTCGAGGACGAGTGGAAGCGGACGGGCTTGGAGTCGCTGGTGGCAGTGGCCCGGCATAAGGCGAGCGGCGAGTTGGCCGCCTACTCGGTACTGCAGCACTCGGACGACAAACCATGGCTGGCTGAGCAGGACGACACCCTCGTGGCCAAGGCGCACCGCGGGCACCGGCTGGGGATGCTGGTCAAGGTGCGCAATCTGCGGCGCCTACAGCAGGACCATCCCGAAGTGGAACGGGTCCTGACATTCAACGCCGCAGAGAATGACCACATGCTGGCCATCAATGTGGCGCTCGGCTTCCGTCCGGCAGGGTACGACGGTGAGTGGCAGCGCCGGCGCTAACCGGCATATGCTGGCGACGGATACACCGCGTGACTCAAGCCCGCAGCCTTCACGGCAAGCGGCGGAACGGCTGGGGATGATGGCAATAGAGGTGCGGATTGAGCGGTTGTGGATTCCGGACTCAGTGGATGCTGCCGACGCAGCGGACTTCCTCGCCGCGGTGGAGGTGGGGCGCAAGGTCCGGATGGATACCTGGGGGAGTGATGACCTTGCCTACACGCCGCTGGAAAAGCTCCTCGAACTGGAAGACCCGTATGAGCGCCAGGTAATCCTCGTGGCAAAGGTCGGCGACGACATCGTGGGCACTGTGGACATCGCCCTGCCCCTCGCCGACAACCTGGACCTCGCCGAATTCACCCTGGACATCCTCCCTGAATACCAGCGCCAGGGCGTGGGCAGGCAGCTGCTGGAAGCCGCCGAGCACTTCGCCCGGAACGAGGGCCGCACCATGATCCTGGTGGACACCAACCATCCCGGTGCGTCCCTGCACGAGTTCGCGCCCGAGCAGCTGGTGCCTGGATCGGGCCAAGGCTATGTGCCCTTGGGGAGCCGCGAGGTGGACTTCGCCCAGCGCACCGGTTACACGCTGCAGCACATCGAACAGTTCAGCTCGTGCGCGCTGCCGCTGGACAGCAAGCTGGTAGCGGAGCTCGAGGCGGAGGCCCAGGAGGCCAACAACGGCCGCTACCGCCTGCACCACTGGACCGACCGCTGCCCGGAGCGCTGGCTGGAATCGGTGGCAGCCCTCGAAAACCAGGCCGGCGGCGACGCCGGACCCGTGGAGGGGACCGACGACATAGTCTTCGATGCCCGGATCCTGCGGGAAGCCGAGGAAGTCATGATCTCCCAGGGGCGGCGCACGGTGGTGACCGCCGTCGAACACATTGCTACCGAGACGCTCGTGGGGCTGACGACCATCAGCGTCCTGGCGCAGCGGCAGGACGTAGTCTTCCAGGACGACACGGTGGTGCTGCAGGCGCACCGCGGCAACAAACTCGGCCTGCTCATCAAGGTGGCCAATATGGAGCGCCTCACCGAGCAGTTCCCCGCTGCGCGGGTGATCTACACCTGGAACGCGCCGGAAAACCGGTATCTCCTCACGGTCAACCGCCAGCTTGGGTTCACGACAGCGGGAGTCACCGGGATCTGGCAAAAGGAACTGCCGGACCTTGGACCGAGGAGGAGTTAGGTCCTGGTGGCGGAGGAGCGGCCGATTTGGTAATGCACAGGGCCGTCCCCTAAGCTTGAACTACCAAAGACCGTCGGTTGTTGGATTCCCACTCTTTCGAGCTCAGCTCAACTCTGCAGTTGTGTGCGAAAGAGCCAGTGGGTTTCCGGACGAAGGACCCTGAACATAGGGCGGCCGGCGCAGGTGAACGAAGCAAAGTTCCGCTGTTTTGAACAGCGTTGAGCCAAGCCCCGTGCATCTGCGCGGGGCGTTTTTAGTTTTAGCTCACCTGAGCGGGGACCCGGAATACCGGCACTATCCCCGGAAGGAGGGTTATGGCAACGCCTACCAAGGTTTCAGCAGTAGCTGAGATCACTAACGATTTCAAGGAATCGAACGCCGCTGTCCTGACCGAATACCGTGGGCTCACCGTTGCACAGCTCAAGCAGCTGCGTGTTTCTCTCGGCCAGGACACCAAGTTCGCGGTCGTCAAGAACACCCTGACCGCCATTGCAGCCAAGGAAGCTGGGGTCGAAGCATTCGACGGCCAGCTCGCCGGCCCCACTGCAATCGCGTTCATCAAGGGTGACGCAGTTGCAGCTGCCAAGAGCCTGACGGATTTTGCCAAGGCCAACAAGCAGCTGGTCATCAAGACCGGTTACTTCGAGGGCAAGGCACTGAGCGCCAGCGAAGTTGCTGCCCTGGCAGCACTCGAGTCCCGCGAGCTGCAGCTCGCCAAGGTTGCAGGCATCCTCAAGGCACCTGCTGCCGCTGCTGCACGCATCATTGACGCACTGCGCCTCAAGCTTGAAGAAGAGAACGGTGCTCCGGCTGAAGCCGAAGCCCCCGCCGCTGAAGAAGCTCCTGCCGCAGAGGCTGACGCAGAAGCAGCTGAGGCTCCGGCCGAAGCCGCTGCCGAAGAGAACTAACTCTCTCCCCAAAAGACTCCGGTGGATCGGAACGGCATCAAGCCCCCGGCCACCTTTATAGGAAGGACGCCACACCATGGCGAAGCTCAGCAACGAAGAGCTCATTGAAGCTTTCAAGGAACTGACCATCATCGAGCTCTCCGAGTTCGTCAAGCTCTTCGAAGAGACCTTCGAAGTTACCGCTGCTGCTGTAGCTGTTGCCGGCCCCGCCGGTGGCGCTGCCGCTGAGGAAGCCGAAGAGAAGACTGAATTCGACGTCGTCCTCGAAGCTGCTGGCGACAAGAAGATTGCAGTGATCAAGGAAGTTCGCGCCATCACCTCCCTGGGCCTCAAGGAAGCCAAGGACCTGGTTGACAGCGCTCCCAAGGCTGTTCTCGAAGGCGCCACCAAGGAAGCTGCCGAGAAGGCAAAGGCTCAGCTCGAAGAAGCTGGCGCCCGCGTTACCGTCAAGTAACACTGCTTGTTCAGGAATCCCCGTCCACTCCGGTGGGCGGGGATTCCTGCGTTTAACCCAAGTAGGTGGCAGTTGAGGGGGTTCCCAGCGCTGGGAACCCCCTCAACT
>NZ_JAGGPN010000070.1 GCF_018613795.1 Arthrobacter sp. ISL-65 | reverse complement strand
TATGCATTCCTTGCCCGCCCCCGACCGTTCGGGTGTAAATGCAGGCGAAGGTGCCCTAAGCGCTACACTCCAAATTGTCTCGAAACCGTAGCGTTTCGAGACAGAAAGTTCCTTCGCCACGCACCAGGTGGGGTGGCTTTCATGGCTGGCCTATGCCGTTAACTTCAACCGTCCTGGACAGCCGCCACGGAGGGCCCGGGGCCAGCTCCGACGCCGGTAAACGGGTCCCTGCAGGGGGCACCCCACCGCCGAAACGACCCGCTGCGTTGCTACAGGTAGTCTCCGGCTCGTTCGCGGGCGATCTCCAGCAGGGTGGAGTGGAATGCGATTTCGGCCGGGGCGTAGACCTTGTCTTGTCGTTGGGCCAGTAATACGCGCCGTAAGGGTGCGCCGGGGCCGAGGCTGATGACCCTGACGTCGGGGTGTTGGAGAGCGACGGCGGTTTTCGGCACCATGGCCACGCCCATTCCGACGCTCACCATGGCCTGGGCTTCCTGGTAGTCGTTGGCCAGGAAGCCAATCGTCGGTTCGAAGCCGGCCTCGTGGGCGTAGCGCTGCAGCACTTCCACCACGGGGTGGGCCTCGGCCCGCACTATCCACGATTCCTTGCGGAGCTCTTCCATCCGGATCTCATCGCGGCCGGCAAGTGGGTGCCCGCGGGATACCAAGAGGACGGTGCTTTCCTGGAAGACTTCCGTTATGCGGATTGAATCGTCCTGAAAGCGGTTCCAAGGGTAGTCCCACAGCAGGCACAGGCCGGTAACTCCAGACTGCAGGTCTGTCAGGAGGTCATCGAAGCGTGCGCTTCGCACGGAGAGGCCAATGGCCGGGTACCTCTTTTTGAAGGCCCGGATAACAATCGGCAGGAATGACCCAGCGAGAGTCGGAAATGTTCCGATGGTCAGGGAGCCGCGTTTGAGGCCGGCGATTTGGTCCAGGTCGGACTGTGCTGCCCGCATTTGCCCGACGATCTTGCGGGCGTGGCCGGCGAGCACCTGTCCTGCCTCGGTGGGCACCACCCCGCGGGAGCGGCGGTTGAGGAGAGGCTGGCCAACTTCCTGCTCGAGCTTGCGCAGCTGCTGGGAGACAGCTGACGGCGTGTACATCATCAGTTCGGCCGCGGCAGTGATGGATCCCTGCTCGACGACCTCGACCAGCAACGCCAACCGGCGAATATCGAATAAATCCTGTCTCTCATCGTTAAGCAATGGTTCACCCTTCTGTGCAACATGTTCATTCTATGCATGCGCCGCTTCGCTCCCGGAAAGTTAGCGGTCTTTCGGGGCGCGCAGAGCCGGATTTTCTTTTGGCGCATCCCTGCAGGCTAGGTGACTTAAGCGTTTCTACATCCTTCCTCACAAATCCGACATTGTCTTCATTTGTGATCTGCCTCAATCTCGAATCAGGCCCTTGAACACACCTGGCAGCAGAGAAGCAAGGAACTAACCATGAAGATCGAAGCGGAATGGATGCGCGGAGGCACCAGCAAATGCTGGGTCTTTGAAAGCGGGCAGTTCGGTGAGACTGAAACCAGCCCGGACGTGCTGCTTCCCCGGCTGTTCGGCAGTCCCGACCACAGGCAGATCGACGGTGTTGGCGGGGCGACTTCAACGACCAGCAAAGCGATGATCCTTAGCCGTCCCGTCGGCGACGACGTCGACGTTGAGTTCACCTTCGCCCAGGTGGGGATTGAAGAGGCCGCAGTGGATTGGGGCAGCAATTGCGGCAACTGCTCGGCTGTGGTCGGTCTGTACGCCATCGAGAAGGGCTGGGTGGTCCCGACCGGTGACGTCACCCGGATCGTTACCCGCAACACCAACACCGGCCAGATCATCATCCAGCGGGTGTCCACGCCGTCCTGTGCCCTGCCGATCGTCCCGCAGGCAGAGATGCCGGGTGTCCCGTTCCCCGGATACCGGGTGGGGCTGGGCTTCCAGGACCCTGCCGGCAAAACCACCGGCAAGTTGCTTCCCACCGGGTCAGCCTCAGACAGGATCACCGCCGGCGGAACCCGCTGGACTGTCTCCATGGTCGACGCCGGAGCGCCGGTAGTGATTCTCCGTGCCGAGGACCTTGGCCTTGACCCGGAGCGCTACGATAGCTGGCTCGCCGGGGTGGAGCTGCAACTGGAAACCCTGGAACATATCCGTCGTCACGCCGCAGTGCGCATGGGGCTGGCAGCGACCACGAGCGAAGCGGCCCGCGCCGTCCCCAAGGTGGCCATCGTGGCTTCGCCGGCCCAGTCCGATCCGGACAGCGACGTCAGCGTCATGATGCTCTCGATGGGCAAGCCCCACCCGGCACTGGCCATCACCGGCAGTATCGCACTGACACTCGCCGCCCGCACCCCGGGCACCGTGCTCAACGACATCACCGGCGACACGATTCAACCCACCCTGCGGCTGCGCACACCGGCCGGGGTCATCGAAACCTGGAGCGAGGAACGGGACGGATCGCTGCTCGTCGGCGTCGACCGAACAGCCCGCACTCTCGCGACCACCGTCATCCACCTCCCCGAGGCCCTCGGCAGCGCCGTCGACGCCTCCCTCGCCAGCGCCACTCAATGAGGAGACAGCATCATGACTAAGATCGCAGAACAAACTGCACCCGTAGATAGCGACACAAGCCCCGCCCGCTCCCAGCGTCCCACCCGTCGCCGCCGTATCCTGCTGATGACGGTAGCCGCCGCCACTATCCTGGGTCTGGTCGCCTTCCTGTTCGGAGGTGTCCTCTTGAACCCCGCGGCCACCTCGGGATCGGAGCCGACCATGACCGCAACCCAGATCATCCCGCTCGTCATCCTCGTCGTGATGTTCGTCGTCGCCACGAAATGGCCGCTGAACATCGGCATCATGGGGCTGGTGGCATCCTTCGGCGTCGGCTACTTCATGCTCGGAATGAGCGACAAGGAAATCCTTGAGGAGTTCCCGGCCAGCATCGTCCTGACGATCATCGGCGTCACCTACTTCTTCAGCATGGCCCAAAGAAACGGGACCATCGACATCATCGTTCAGACCTGCGTGCGCCTGGTCAGGGGCAAGACAATGCTCCTCCCCTGGGTGTTCTTCCTCATGGCTGCCGCCCTGACCGCTCTGGGCACCTTCTCCCCGGCCGCCGTCGCACTGCTGGCACCGGCAGCCCTCGGACTTGCCTACGAGTCACGCATCCACCCGGTCCTCATGGGCGCCTTCGTCATCAACGGGGCCCACGCCGGCGGCTTCTCCCCGCTGTCCGTTGCGGGCGTGCTGGTGCACGACATTGCACAGAAAAACGGATTCTCCATCTCCCAAGGCGCGCTTTTCACGGCCAGCTTCGCCCTCAATCTCATCCTCTCAGCCCTGACCATCGTGCTGTTCGCCCTTTTGGGCAAGCTGCGCGACAACCACGCCAACGAGTACGCCGGTCTCGACGCAACCCGCGTCGGACGTCCGAAGGGTCAACAGATCTTTACGCTGGCGTTGATCGCTGTGATTCTCGTGTGCACCCTGGGCTTCCACATGCCCATCGGCTTCGTCGCCCTCTCGGCCGGCCTCCTCCTGGCATTCGTCAACATCAAGGAACACAAAACGTTCATCGGCGGCATTTCCTGGTCCACCGTCCTGCTGGTGGCAGGCATGATCACCTATGTCTCCCTGCTCCAGCACGTCGGCGTCATCGATACCCTCGCCGAGCAAGCCCTCGCACTCGGTGCACCACTCCTGATCGCCCTCGTCCTCTGCTACGTCATCGGCGTCGGATCAGCCTTCGCCTCCTCCACCGCCTTGCTGACCGCGTTCATCCCCCTGGCCGGCCCGCTGCTGGCCACCAGTTCACTCAGCGCCTCCGGAACCGTCGCAGCACTCGCCATCGCTGCCACCGTCGTGGACGTCTCCCCCTTCTCCACAGACGGCGCACTCGTCGTCGCCAACGCCCGCGAGAACGACCGCCAACGCGTCTACAAGCAGCTGATGATGTACGCCGGTGGGGTAGTGCTGGTGGCCCCTGCGCTGGCATGGGCGCTGCTCGTACCCACCGGCATCATGTGACGTGCACTTCCGCTGCTCACGGGACCACGCAGGATGGCTGGCTGCCGGCGCCCCTACAGCCCTGATGCGCACTTGAGCCAAAGGACCGCTGGATCTACATCCGGCAAGCGGACGGGACGGCCTGCACACCATCGCAACAGGTAGCCCGAAAGACGGGCGCAGGAACAACCCGAACGCACCTAGGCAGGGCCACTCACATGTGGCCCTGCCTCTGGGTTGGAACATGATGCCTCCTACCCCGTATTTCACATCTCGCTCACCATTCACGAACCAAGGAACCCAAGTAATGACACTCCACCGACACCACACCAAACGGAATAGGGACACTAAAGGGGAACCTATAACCAACTGGCGTGCACTTTCACGAGCAGACGAAGTCGAAATCTACAAGGAGGACAAACCTACCGCCACCGGTCGCGTTGACATGCTCTCATTCGACGGGAGCATGCTCTGGCTCCGTAAAGACGCAGGAAATGAGCGCACTCTATTCCTGCATGAAAATGGTCTACGCGTTTACCGGCGAAACGAAGGCCCAAAAGTTTGACCCACCTACTGAGTTCAATCGCCCTTGTCACCCCAGCCACTGGGTGTTTTCGCAGAAGCGGTCACTGGCTACAAGGAATATCAGGAGGGGTCGGCACAACTTCCAGCAGGACGGCCGGCTGAAGACGCATTCGATCTTTCTGGAACTGGACCGTTCACGTTGCGATGGAGAGCAGGCGCGCCTCAAAGGCGATCCTCACCCGGCACGCTCAAAAGAGTCACCCAGCACGCTGACCTTCGGTTGCGGTTCTTCCGGCGCAGCCATCTCAGGTCGGGACGCGCTAATAGCGCGGGGAGCGGAACCCGCCAGATAGGCGGGGATGATTGCACACCGGTGTACCGCGGCCTTGCGGAACGATGGCTTTTCCAAGATCGACTCGCCGCGGGCATTGCTTCTCCTAATGGGCTCGGTGTCTCGAAACCGCTGTGCCTCGAAACGCATGGGATATATGAGACCCTCATGCTCGCTGAAGTCATCCCATCGATAGAGATCAGGATTTCAAAAGTTCCGCTCCGTTAGTCGATCCATTGTTGATACAGCCCGTTAGCGCTGAAGCACGATCCAGTGAGGCGACCTATAGAGTGGGCGCATGGCGACCCTTCAGCCCTATGTCATTTTTCCCGGAACGGCTCGGGCAGCGCTCACCTTTTACAGGGACGTTTTCGGCGGTGAGCTTTCGTTGCATACGTACGAGGACTTCGGCAGGAGCGACGGCGCTCTAAGCGCGATAGCTCACGGTGAGCTCCACGGCGAAGTTGCTTTGGCCGGAGCCGATGCAGCAGCCGGCGAGAAATCGGTCCGGGTCGAAGGCCTCATGCTCTCGTTGCTGGGAACCGCTGAACCGGAAGTTCTCCATGAATGGTTCGACAAACTCTCTGTTGGTGGCTCGGTGGTCGATCCCCTCGCGCCGAAGCCCTGGGGAGCGTCAGATGGCCAAGTAGTCGATCGTCACGGACTTCACTGGCTCGTTGGATATGAGCATGGGGCGTGAACGGATGGGGTGTCTCGGTTCCAAGGAACCGGGACACCCTCCGTCGTGGATGCCTCAGGTTACCGCCGCAGCTCGCTTTGACATATTCAGTGGGCGACTGAACAAAGCGAAGTCCTATTCATCGGAGTGCGTTCCGGGGTGGGAAAGACGAATCGAGGCGACAACCTGGATATGGCCCATCCTGTCCCGTGGGCGCACGGTTTGGCCGAGAAGAACCTGTGCGCTATGTGGAAGAACTACCGTGAGCTCGGCTACCGACGATTGATCTACACCAACACCGTCAGCGTCCGACTCACGCAGGAACTGGCAAAAGCGATGGGAGATAATCCCAAGATCATAGGCGTTCTGCTCATGGCCAACGATTTGACCGTATACAAGAGGCTTGCAGGACGGGAAACCGGGACAGATCTGGACTCCCACGGCGAACGCAGCCAACGCGCCGCTCATGATCTTGATCTTCACACACCTCCATGGTTTCACCGCGTCGAGACCGATGACCGCACACCCACAGACGTCGCAAAGGAAATCCTTGCCCTGACAAGCTGGCAAGATTTAGCACCGGTGGGCATCCCAGCGGACACAAACAATGCGGGAAGCGTGGCGAAACTGCCCTAATGGCTTCCAACGGTCCAAAACTGGTTGTTCGATTCAACGTGGACGACGCTTCACTTTCTCAACTCCATGCGGATGCCTTCGGCGCACCATCCCGCATGACTCCCTGGAGGGAACGCCTCGAACTGCATAGCGTCAGCTGGGTAGGCGCTTTCGAAGGAGAGCAACTAGTGGGCTTCGTTCACGCCGTATGGGACGGCGGTTCACACGCCTTTCTTCTCGACACGGCAGTAGCTCCCGGTTACCAAAGTCAGGGCATCGGAACCGCAATCGTTAAATCCTTGATAGAGGACATCGCCAAGCGAGGTTTGTCAGTGGGTGGAAGAATCGTTGGATGACTCTGTTTTCTTAACGCCTCTGTGTGCCAGGAGTGTTATAAGCCAGTTCGAGTAGGCCGGCTTCTGTGTGTGTGAATCCAAGAACCTGAGACGGCCCCTGCGCGTTTAAAGTCCCAGTTGGACGGCTTCGGGAAGTTCTAGGAGTAACTGTATCGCCAGGCTTGTGTAATCAGCGCTGACGTCCCAGCTCGGCTGCGACCCGCACTCCTTCACTGCTCGTAGCGTGCAGTGACGACGGTCGAGTGCGTGCTGCAGCCGGAGGACACCAGCGCCCGGATAAGCGGCGACGCCGGGATCCAGGCCAGCGAGCTCGAGAACATCCGCTCACAGGGATGGGCTGCCACCGATAGCGAAAGAGTGCCCGATGCCCACGGCATCGCAGCCCCCTTCTTCGTCGACGGCGCCGCCACAGGATCCGTCACGGTCACTGTTCCAAATCACCGAGTGGCCGGAGCCCCTGCCGACGAACTGGTTGCCGCCGTGGTCAAAACAGCCCACCGACTGACCCGCCTACTATCTGTGGAGCAGCCCGCACGAGTGGCCACCGAGCAGCCAGAAGCGACCCGAACCAACGCAACAAGCACTCCATTGACCATGGGCGTCTAAAGAGGTTGCCCCAAAGAATGCCGCCACCAAGCGTTAAAGTCCAAGACATTAGGGAAGACTGGGCAAGTCTGGATTGCACCAGCACTCCAGACGAAAGCCGCAGATGGGGGCCGCATGGTCGTTGACTTCATACTCTTTCTCATTGAAGGTGTGCTGACCTTCGTTGAGCACCTGTTCCTTCGCGGAAGGGCCTCGGGCAAAGGCAGAGTCCGCAACAGCCTGGAACGCCGGAAGGCTCAGCGCTCCGAAAACGCGGAGGGCTGACGCCAGGGCAGGAGGTGTTGCACGCGCGGAACATATGGAGAGTTTTTGTACAGATAATGGGTCCTGAAGGCCTCGGGACGGCCATTATCTGTACAAAAACTCGGAAGAAATGTCCGCGGCGCCCTTTAGAGTGAACCGACGGCAAGTGGGCCACGTAACAGCTGGGCACCGTCCGGTCGGTGGCCGACTTCGGCGAGATCAGCTGGCAGCTCACGGCCCGGCGGATCGAGGAGCTCAAGGCCGAGAAAACCGAACTGGAGACCGCCAGCGACGTGCTGAAGCAGCTGACCGCCAAGGAGTCCGCCGTGGCCGCGGAGCTGGAACGGCTGGAGGAAAAGGCCGGCAAGCTGCGCGAGCGCCTGGGCGCCAACGAGAAGGACGCAAAGGACATCGCGGAAGCGATCGAGGAATGCCAGGGCATTCTCGCCGAGACTCCCCTGACGGACGACGGCGGGGTGCTGGCCGCCGTCGAACATCTCACCAAAGCGGCGCTCGGGGACAGGACGCTGACGTACAAGAACACCGGCACGGCGGAAAGCGCGGTGCGCGCCGGGCTGACGGACACCATCGACGCGCTGTCCAGGCGGATCGCCCGCGCGGCGGAGGGAACGGTCCGGCTGATGGCGGACTTCCGCAACAAGTACCCGAATGAGACCACGGACATCGACGCAGCCCTCGAGGCTGCCCCGGACTTCAACCGGCTGCTGGAGCAGCTGGTCAGCAACAACCTTCCCGCTTCGAGGCGCACTTCAAGGAGTCGCTGAACCAGAACACCATCCATGAGGTTGTGGCGTTCAACGCGTTCCTGTTGGCCAATGGCCCTCCAAAATTTCACTCCTGGAACGGGGCCCCCTCCGCAACGACACCCTCGCCACGAACTACCGCCAATGGCTGACCGAGCAACCAGCCAAAATACCGAGCGGGCGTCCACAGGGAGCCGGAGCCGCTTCGGGCCGGGAAGATAGATCGGTCAGTTCACTTCCCGTCTTTGGCGCAGACCATCCCGGCACAGCGGCAGATGAAGATCTGCAAAGAAGGGGCCGGGTGGCGGGCTAGCAGGTTTTGCGGTTGGCGGTGCGTGCTGGGAGGCGCCTGCGGAGCCTGCTCATGCCATACAGCGCGAGCAGTGTGGCCAGCAGCCCC
>NZ_JAGGPN010000069.1 GCF_018613795.1 Arthrobacter sp. ISL-65 | reverse complement strand
AACCCCCAACGCCGCGGAGCGTCTCCCCAGCTCGTAACGCATGTCGATGACCGCAGTGCCGAGCTCAATGCGGCTGGTGCGGGCTGCAGCCGCCGCAAGCAGCGGGAACGGTGACGCCTGCTGGCGTGCGAAATGGTGCACGCGGAAAAACGCGCCATCAATGCCAAGCTCCTCGGCGGCCACGGCCAGCTCAATCCCCTGCAGCAGCGCATCTCGCGCAGTCCTTGTGCGGGAACCCTGCACCGGTCCCCAGTGGCCGAAGGACAGGAAGCCAATTCGTTTCATGCCGTTCTCAACATCCCGGTCTCCGCTGCCATTCCTGCAGGCTACGCCTGTGACAGACCCTGCGCACCGGCCGCGGTCCGGATAGGTTGGTAACACCGCTTGAGGACGTCCGTTCTCTCGAGACCGAAGGGAATGTTGACATGGCTTTCATCACCGTTGGACAGGAAAACAGCACCGACATCGAGCTCTACTACGAAGACCACGGAACTGGACAGGCTGTTGTCCTCATCCACGGCTATCCCCTGGACGGATCCTCCTGGGAGAAGCAGACCGCCGCCCTGCTCGACGCCGGCTACCGCGTCATCACGTACGACCGCCGCGGCTTCGGCAAGTCCAGCAAGCCCACCACCGGCTACGATTACGACACCTTCGCGGGCGACCTCAACACCGTCCTCACCACCCTGGACCTCAACGACGCGGTGCTGGTGGGCTTCTCGATGGGAACAGGCGAGGTGGCCCGGTACCTCTCCACCTTCGGGTCGGCCCGCGTGTCCAAGGCTGCTTTCCTGGGATCGCTTGAGCCCTACCTCCTGCAGACCGACGACAACCCCACCGGAGTCCCGCAGTCAGTGTTCGACGGCCTGACCGAGGCGGTCACGGCAGACCGCTATGCCTTCTTCACCGAGTTCTTGAAAAACTTCTACAACAGCGACACCTTCCTGGGCACGCCCCGCCTCAGCGAGGAGTCAGTCCGGGCAAGCTGGAATCTTGCCGCCAACGCGGGCGCCTTGGCCTCGGTGGCAGCCCAGCCCACCTGGCTCACCGACTTCCGCGCCGACATCCCGAAGATCGACGTCCCCGCCCTGATCGTGCACGGCACGGCGGACAACATCCTGCCGATTGACGCCACCGGTCGGGAGTTCAACAAAGCCCTGCCGGAGGCTGACTACGTGGAGATCGACGGCGCCCCGCACGGCCTGCTCTGGACGCACGGAGCAGAGGTCAACGAGGCCCTGCTCGGCTTCCTGCGCAAGTAGCACCGCGGAAAGGGAGGGCCGCCGGCGCCGAGAGGATCCGCCGTCGGCTGCCCTTCATTGCCGGAACAACCGCTCTAGTTGACAGTTTTCGTAAATCAGTGTTGACACGCACTTCCGGAGGTACACTCGGAATACCGGATCCGGACACCTCCCTTGAGGGGGATCCGGCTCCAAGCCCACCCGACAATTCCCGGTGGACGATTATAAAGAGGCAGAAGTGGTTGATAGGTCTCCACGCGCCCCGTGATCTTCTAGTCCTGCCCGAGCAAAAATGAATGTGCATCCCTAGGCAGGAGCAAAAATAATGACCATCACCTCGCCAACACGGCAGCGCCGCCCATTGGCAGCCAGACTCGCTTTGGCTTCGACTGTTTCTCTGGGACTGTTAGGTGGCCCCTTGGCCTTCGCCGGCGCCGCCAGCGCAGCGCCGTCGCATGACTACGGCAAGCATGACAACTGTTCAGTCACGGCCTACACGCCAAAGAAGGCTGACTACGGCAAGAAGGATCGGGACTACGGCAAGTCCGTTAAGGTCGAGTTCAAGTTCAAGATCCACTGCGACAAGCGCACCATGGTTTACTTCGACCACAAGATGTTCCAGGGCCACGGAAAGCGGGCCGACGTCCTCAAGCATGACCACGGCTGGGTCTGGGTCCACGGAGATAAGTACTTCAACGATAAGGCGAAAGTACACGCCGACCGTGGCGACAAGGATGTCAAGGTGTCCCACACCGTCAAGATCCAGTTCAAGGACAAGGACCGCAACAACCACTGGACTTGGAAGACGGACTCTGACCACGCCTATGCTCGCATTGATCTCGACAGGGGACGTGGGTACTAGGAGAGTTGCGAGCAGTCCAATTTAAATAAGTTCTAGCAACGCCGACGGCGGCACTTGCGTGCCGCCGTCGGCCTCTGTTTTGCTGCGGCTCAGGTTTTGCCGGAGATCACAGAGAACCGGTGGTGAACGTCCAGCCAGCCGACTTCAGCGGGTTGCCCGCCAGGTCGCGGACCGCGGCGGCGCCTCCGGTCACGGTGACCGTGTATTTGGTCCGCGCGGCCAGGGTCGCCGAGGGGTTCAGGATCCACTGGTTCGTGCTGCCGTTGCGGGAAACGGTGGCCGTCACGGGGGCGCCGGTGGCGGCGTTCGTCAGCGTGACGGTGCCGGTGCCGGCACCCTGGATGGCTTCACTGAAGGTCACCGCGATGTTGTTGGCGCGCCGTACCAGCGTGGCGCCGGGGCGCGGCGTCATGGCCGTGATAACCGGGGCCGGGCCGGTGGTGAACGTCCAGCTGGTGGTGGCCAGCGGGGTGCCTGCGGTATCGCGGATGTCGGCGGTTCCGCCGGTGAGCGTCACCGTGTACTTGGCGTCGTTGGCGAGGTTGGCCGCCGGATCCAGGGTGGCGGCCCGGGCGGTGGAGTTGTACGTGACGGCAGCCGGCACCACGGTCCCGGCCGCGTTCTTCAGGAGAAAGCTGATGCCGGTAACGCCCTGGACAGCCGTGCTGAAGGTGGCCGTGATGTTGCTTCCGGCGGCAACGGCGGTGCCGCCCGAACCCGGAGTGCGTGCCGTGACCGTGGGGGCCGCGGCGGTGGTGAAGGACCAGCTTCCCGTCACAAACGGGGTGCCTGCGGCGTCGCGGATGGCCGAGGATCCGCCGGTCAGCGTCGCCGTGTACTTCTGCGACGCGGCCAGGACGGCGTCGGGGTTCAGCGTTGCGGTACGCGTGGCGGCGTCGTAACTGACAGCCGCGGGCACCGTTGTTCCGGCGGCGTTCCGAAGGACGAAGGTGGAGCTGGCCACGCCCTGGACAGCAGTGCTGAAAGTAGCGCTGACGTTGGTTCCCACGGCGGCGCCGGAAGAATTGGCCGCCGGATTCAATGCTGTCGCGGCTGGCGCGGTGAGGACCGCAACTGCCGGGTCGGAGAACAGCAGCCGGTTCGGCGTCCCTGTGGTGGCGCCCGAGACCGCACCGGGGGTGGCGGCAGAAAGCAGCTTCGACGCCACGTCCGCCGGCACCAGCCCCGGCGACCGAGACAGCATCACGGCCGCGGCGCCAGCCACATGCGGCGAGGCCATCGAGGTGCCACTCATCAGGGCCGTGGCCGTGGTCGAGCTGGAGGAGGCGGACTTGATGCCCACGCCCGGGGCGTACAGGTCGACGCAGCTGCCGTAGTTGGAGAACGATGCCTGTTTGTCCGCGGAATCGCTCGCGGCAACGGTCAGCGCGCCGGCAACGCGGGCCGGGGAGCTGGTGCACGCATCGGTGGCGGAGTTTCCGGCGGCGACCACTGCGGTGACGCCGTCGCTGATGATGCCCTGCACCGCGGCGTCCACCATGGCGCTGACGGTGCTGCCGAGGCTCAGGTTGGCCACCGCCGGGGTGCCAGCCTGATGGTTGGAGACGACCCACTCCAGCCCGGCAATCACGTCGGAGTTGAAGCCCGAACCGCTGCAGTCCAGCACGCGGACGGGGACCACGGTGGCCGCCTTGGCCACGCCGTAAGTCTTTCCCGCGATGGTGCCGGCAACGTGCGTGCCATGGCCGTTGCAGTCCCCCGTGCCCAGTCCGTCGGAAATCGCCGACCACCCCGAGGCAACGCGGCCGGTGAACTCCGCGTGCGCAGACAGCACGCCGGAGTCAATAACGTACGCGGTCACGCCGGCGCCTGAAGACGCCGAGGTGTAGGTCCCGGACAGCGGCAGGGCACGCTGGTCAATCCGGTCCAGGCCCCACGTTGCGGACTGCTGGGTGTCCGCAGCCGTTACCGGGGCATCGGGTTCGACGGCGGCCACGCCTGCCGAGCGCTTCAATTCCGCGGCCTGCCCGGGCGTTGCCGTCACCACGGCGCCCCTGATCGCCTTGGCGAACGTGCGTCCGACGGCGATGTTCCTCGAGCGCAGATTCCGCACGGCCGAGGAAACGTCGGTCCCGGCGGAGTAGCGCACGATGTAGCGGGCAGCCGGTGCTCCCGACCCGGTTTCCGAGGCGGCAGCACCGGCTGACACTCCGGCGATGGGGGCGGCCAAGGCCGTCAGCAGCAGCGAGGCCAGGACAGGACGGAGAACAGACGAAGCGCGAATTTTGGGTTCCTTCGAACGAACTGAGGGCCGGCGGGGAAAGCCAAAGGAAGGCTGATTCCAGTGTATTTTCCGCGGCCCGCCGCAACCCCGTTGCTGGCCCGAAGCTTCGGCGAAGCTTCTTAAGCTGCGCGAAAACCGGCGAAATCCTGCGCTTGCCTGTTCTCCTGCGCTGCTTCAGCCCTTGCCCGGCACCAGCCTCAGGTCCCCGCCTCCCGCCTCAGGTGCCAGCCGGGAACGCCGGGCGGTACATGGGCGGGAACGAACCCAGGGGTGTGGGGTCCGTTTTGGGCGGGTCGGAGAGGACGGGGTCGTTGTTCCGCAGATCGCCCACCGAAAACTGCACCATCATGTCGTGGTCCTCGTGCACCAGGTTGTGGCAGTGCATCATGTACCGGCCGCCGGGGGAATCCGGTCCCGTGTCGAACTGCATGAGCAGCGTGATGGACTCGTTCTCACCGGCGTAGAACACATCCTTCGGCCCGGTCTCCCAGGCGAACGGTTTGCCCCCGTTGGTGTTGCGGGCAATGATCTTCGCGTCGGTGAGGTGGATGTGCACCGGGTGGAACCAGCCGCCCGACTCGTTGACGATGGTCCACTGCTCCACCGAGTTCCGGCGCGGGATGGCGAAACAGCGGGTGAACCCCGACTTTTCCACATCCTCCCACGTCTCCTCGTTGATGGTCCATTCCCCGCCCTGGCGCTTCACGCGCAGCACCCGCTTGGCGACCGCCATCTCGGGTTTGAGTGCCATGGTGGCGATGCTGCCGCGGGCGCTTCCCGGCGTTCCGCCGTCGTCCAAGGTCACCGGCACGGAACCGATGGTTCCGGCCGAGGAACCGGAGTCGGCCACCACCTGGAACCGCATGACCTTGTTGGTGTTGGGGAAGTCCAGGTTGTTCTTGTTGCTCAGGTTCCGCAGGTCCACTGTCTGTCCGGGCCGGTACCTGCGGAAGTCGATGAGGACCTCGTAGCGCTCCGCCGTCCCCTGGCGCCAGGAGGAGACCGCCTGCACCCTGGGGACCATCCCGCCGTCGGTGCCCACCACATGGAATGGCTCCCCGTTGGAGAGGGCCAGCCGGTAGGAGCGGGTGATCGAGGCGACGAGCACGCGGAAGCGGTAGATCCGCGGCTTGACCTTCATGAGCGGCCACGGCACGCCGTTCACCATGATGATGTCGCCCCACAGCCCGTCGTGATCATTGTCGTTGTAGCCCAGCGACCCGTCGGCGTTGAACAGCGCGTCGGAGATGATTAGCGGCACGTCGAATTCGCCCTGGGGCAACTGCGCCCGTTCAAACCTGTCCTGCAACGGGTACATGGCCGCGAGCCCGGAATAGACGCCCTGCGCGGTAACGAGGTGGTTGTGATCGTGGTACCAGAGCGTGCGCGCGTTCTGCCAGTTCGGATAATGGTAGTTCTTGAACTTTCCCGGGGCGGTCGAATCATTGGCATAGCCGTCGTACTGCGGCAGCGATGCCGAGCCGTGCAGGTGGGTGACGGTCTTGAAGGTCCCGGGGTGCAGGAGGGCAGTGGACGGGAGCGCGTTGCGGATCCGAACCTCGGTCCGGGTTCCCTGCGCCACCCGGATGGTGGGCCCGGGAAATATTCCGTTGTACCCGGCCACCGTGGTGGAGAGGCCCGGAACGAACCGGGCTTGGCCCAGCTTCTGGGTGAGGGCGTAGCGGGCAAACGGCCGGGCCGGGTCACCGCCGTCGAAACCCGTTTGGTAGGGCACCAGCTCGGACGGCGGAACATTGCCGTGTACGGCATTGGCATGTTCGCCGGGGCCAGCTGGCTCCGGGTAAGAAGTGACGTGCTTTGCGTCGGCTCGTCGCCGCTCGCCGCCACTCCGGTCAAGGACGCTGCCCCCACTACGCCCAGTTTCAGAACTTCCCTGCGAGACGTCATTGTCTCCTCCAGATGTCGCGATGATTTGGATTGAAAAAAGGCAGACCTGCGGCCGGAGCCGCAGGTCTGCTGAATCCCCAGGGACGCGGAACCCCAAACTTTCCGGGCCGCTGGCCTACCGGCCCCGCCCACGATCAAGTTCAGGATTCCGCTCCCCTGCCGCAACGGGAGTGGAACCACCGCAATTGTTGGGCCGGCTGCTTCTGGAAACCTTGGAAAAGTTGCCCCGCCTGCGATGTTCCCACCCAAATAGGGTGTCGGCGGGTGTGCGGTCGATTCTAGATCCAGTTGTTGTGCTTGAACGTGGCGTACAGGACCAGCCCCATGCCGATCATCAGGCCCAGCGCCATGGGATAGCCGAAGATCCAGTCCAGTTCAGGCATCGTATGGAAGTTCATTCCGTAGATGGTGCCGATGAGCGTGGGTGCGAAGAGGATGGCCGCCCAGGAAGAGATCCTCTTGACCTGCTCGCTCTGCGCGAAGCTGGACTCCGTGAGGCGGCGCATCTCGTCGTTCTGGCGCTGGGCAACGAGGGCCGCATTGACCGCGAGCGCGTTCTGTAGCAGTGCCCGGAAGGACGCGATCCGGTCATTGAGCCGCAGGACGTGGTCCAGCACATCGCGGAGGTGGTCTTGGAGCTCGGCGCCGGGGTGGTGGTCCGGTGTTCCGGTGACCAGTGCCTGCAGGATTCCGGCGAGCGGCCCGGTGGCGCGCTGCACGCTGATGACCTGGCGGGACAGTTCGTAGATACGGCGGGACACCTCCGGGTCCGCGCCGAACAGTTCGTCCTCGATCTCGTCGATGTCGTTTTCCAGGCCTGCCGCGACCGGCTCGTACTCGTCGACCACCTGGTCCAGGATGGCGTACAGCACGGCGTCGGGACCCAGGGCAAGGAATTCGGGCTGTGATTCCATGCGGCGGCGCACCCGCGCCAGGTCCGGTGACTCTGCACGGCGGACCGTAACCACGAAGTCCGGTCCGGCAAAAACGTGGATCTCGCCGAACTCCACCTTCTCGACGTCGTCGAGATACCGCGCCGGGCGCAGGACCAGAAAGAGCGTTTCACCGTAATGCTCAAGCTTGGCGCGCTGGTGCCCGGTCAGCGCGTCTTCAACCGCAAGCGGGCTCAGGTCGAACTCATCCGCCACCGATCGCAGCTCGTGGGGGTCGGGACGGTAAAGCCCGATCCAGGCCATGCCCTCGCGCTGCCGCAGCAGGAAGTATGTTTCCTCCAGCCCTTCGGGATCCGCCGTCCGGTGCCCTTCCACGTACACTGCGTTGTCGATGATGGCCACAGCGGCGCCTCCTCAGCTGGAACGGCATCCCATGGCAGTGACGTTATCCCTTGCGGAACGCCGTGCCAATAAGGGGACGTACCCGCGCAGCAGGGGCCGCCGGCTCAACGGCTGGCGGCCCTGGTGCTGGAGTTCAGAGTGGCCAGGTCAGATTCGGGCGTGCAGGCCGCGGCTGACCGGCCGCCCGAAAGATGCCGCGCCGAGGAACTCAACGGCCACGAACGGCTCGGAACCCACCACCCATTCATCGTGCCCCGGAGGAATCGCATACGTGTCATTGGCGCGTATGGAGGAGCGGGCACCCCCAGGTGTCTCCACCTCCATGACACCGGAGAGGCAGAACCCGAGGTGGTTGTGCTGGCAGAAGGGCGTTTGTTCGGTGGGCTTGGTGCATTCGGACCAGCGCCAGCCGGGGGCGAGGATCAGCCGGGCAACGGAGAAGTCGTTGACGCTGACCAAGTCCACCTCGGCTTTGTCCGGGCACCTCTTCTTGTCCGGTTCATCGAAGGATTTGACGGCAAGGGCTGTAATGAAATTGGCAGTCATAAACGGTACCTGCAGACTTGGTTGAGACCTGGAATTTGAAGGCGGTTTCTGGAGAAACGCCACGTTAACGAGGTGCGGGCTGCTGCCGAACGTGACAGTAAAGCAGCCGCATCTTTTTGGTGTGGCTTCCCCTCGCCGCACACGCACGCAACAGATCACATGTTGACGTAGCTCAACCGTAGACCTCTGCAGGCCGAAGTCAATGGTCCCGGTGTGAGTGGCCAAACCGGCGCATTGCCACTTAACGGCGTTACTTGCCGTAGAGCTTCACGAAGTTCCGCAGGATCTTCATGGGTTCGGTGGCCGTGTACGTCCGGGCTTCCGCCATCAGCTCCTCGGCAGATTCGGGCGGGAAGTATCCGGCGTTCCGGTAGATGTCGATCCTGGTCACCAGGCCTTCGGCGTCGAGTTCCGGGTGGAACTGCGTGGCGTACAGGTTCTGCTTGATCCGGAACATGTGGACGGGGCAGGCTGCGGAGCTCGCCAGCAGCACTGCGTGCGCGGGCAGCACAGTGCACCCTTCCTTGTGGCCCGTGAAGGCGGTGAACTGCGCCGGAAGGCCGGCCAGCAGCGGATCCTGCAGGCCCTCCGGGCTCAGGCTTATGGTCACGCCGCCCAGCTGCTCGCCGTAGGTCCGGTCGATCACGGCGCCCTGGTGCAGGCCAAGGGTACCGACGCCATAGCAGGCGCCCAGGAACGGGAAGTCCTCCACCACGATCCGGTCCAGCAGCGCGGACAGTTCGCGCTCCACGCGGTGCTGTGCTTCGGTCTTCTTTGCGGGAGGATCGCTCGAGGTGAACGGGCTGCCGCCCACGATGACGCCGGAATAGTCACCCAGGTCCAGCTCCGGCAGGGCCGCGCGCTCCATCCGGATGCGCGTCAGCTGGTGCGGTTCCAGCTCGCAAAAGCGCAGGTACGACTCGTATTCGTCCTCCGCGGCGACGTCCTCGGCCCGCGAGGCGAGCAGCAGAAACGGCTTCACGTGCTTACTTCAGCAGGGCGACGTCGGACACGAGGGTGATGTGGTCCAGCATCGCCGCCGCGGCGGCCTCCGAGTCCTGGACACGGATGGCGTCCGCGATTTTGCGGTGGGATGCCAGTGACTGCTCCGGCCGGCCGGGCTGTCCCAGCGATTCGAGCCGTGTTTCGAGGATCATCTCCGCAATGAAGCTCATGAGCTGGGCAAGCACGCCGGAGTGCGCGGCGGCGGTGATGGCCTGGTGGAACAGCTCGTCGCCGTGGGCCCCTTTCGCGCCCGCGGCCACCTCTTCCGCCATGACGTCCAGGGCTTTGTCGATCGCCCGCATGTCCTCGTCGGTGCGGCGCTCGGCAGCAAGCTCGGCCAGCTTGACCTCGAGCGTGCTGCGGGCTTCGACAATTTCGGGAAGGCGGCTGCGGTGCTCGCGAAGACCCTTGAGCACGGAGGGAACGTTGGGCCGGTAGACAAGCACCGCGCCGGTGCCGTGCTGGACATCAATCACGCCCAGGACTTCAAGGGCAACCAGCGCCTGGGCCAACGTGGCCCGGGAAACGCCCAGCCGTTCGGCCAGGTCCCGCTCGGCGGGAAGCGTGTCTCCGGGCCCCAGCTGCGCGGACTCGATGAAGTCCATCAGCTGCTCCACGAGCTGTTCGTAGAGTCGGGGCCGCGCGACGCGGGAAATCTGTTGCGTTGCTGTCTTCCTTGGCATGCGCATCCTTCCGGCGATGTCTTGCCCCAGCTTAGCGGAGGAGTATTGACAAAGTCACCTAGTGTCTAGGAGGCTAGGCCAGTGAGCTTGTAAGCCACATCACATCAACTCTCATCCCGGAGGAACAACGATGTCCGCTCCCGTCCTGTCCATCATCATCCTGGCGGTGATGTTCCTGCTGGCCACGGTGCTGCCTCTCAACATGGGCGCCCTGGCTTTCGTGGGCGCCTTCCTGCTCGGCTCGGTGGTCCTGGGAATGTCCACCAGCGATATTCTTGCCAACTTCCCTGGCGGCCTTTTCCTGACCATTGTCGGCGTCACCTACCTCTTCGCCATCGCCCAGAACAACGGAACCATCGACCTGCTGGTCCGCGGCGCGGTCAGGCTGGTGGGCAGCAAGGTGGCGCTCATCCCCTGGGTCATGTTCGCCATCACGGCCGTCATCACCGCCGTCGGAGCCCTGTCTCCCGCCGCCGTCGCGATCATCGCGCCGATCGCACTCAGCTTCGCCGCGAAGCACAAGATCAACCCGCTGATGATGGGCATGATGGTGATCCACGGCGCACAGGCAGGCGGCTTCTCCCCGATCGCCGTGTACGGCGTCACGGTCAACGGCATCATTGCGAAGACAGATCTGGAAGCCAGCCCGATGGCGATCTTCCTGGCCAGCTTCATCTTTAACCTCGCCATCGCCGTCGTGTTGTTCATCGTCCTGGGCGGCAGCAAACTGCTGTTCACCAAGACCGGCCGACTCGTGGAGCAGGCCGCCGAGTCCCGGATGGCCGTCAGCGTCGGCGCCCGCGCGGCCGGTGTCACCCTTCGGGGCTCCGGCTCTGACATCTCCCCCTCCGGAGTGGCCCGCAAGGGAACCTCTGGTTCCGCCTCAGCCGCTGCGGCGGCCGATGCCAGCGGTGCCCGTGCCACTGTTCCGCAGCTGGTCACCATCGCCGGCCTGATCGCCCTCGCCGTCATCTCTCTGGGCTTCAAGGTGGACGTCGGCTTCGTCTCCATCACCATCGCCATGATTCTGGCCCTCGTCTCGCCCGCCGCCCAGAAGGGCGCCATCAACAAGATCAGCTGGTCCACCGTCCTGCTCATCTGCGGCATGCTCACCTTCGTGGGCGTCCTCGAGGAAGCCGGCACCATCAAGTTCGTCTCCGACGGCGTCGCCCACCTCGGGATGCCGCTGCTCGCGGCCCTGCTGATCTGCTACATCGGCGCCATTGTCTCGGCCTTCGCCTCCTCCACCGCCATCCTGGCCGCACTCATCCCGCTCGCCGTTCCCTTCCTGTCCACCGGCGAAATCGGCGCCGTCGGCGTGATCGCTGCCCTGGCCGTCGCCGCCACCATCGTGGACGTCTCGCCGTTCTCCACCAACGGTGCCCTGGTCCTCGCCAACGCCCCCGAGGACGTGGACAAGGACAAGTTCTACAAGCAGATCCTGGCCTACAGCGGCATCGTCGTCGTTGCCGGCCCCGCCATCGCCTGGCTGGTCATGGTCCTCCCCGGCTGGATGTAGCCACCCCGGAACAGGACCACCAGCCCCTCCAAGCAAGAAAAGGAACACCCAGCATGAGCCATGAATCCACGCCCCAGCCCGAAGGGCCCCTCGCCGGCTACCTAGTGGTGGACCTCAGCCGCGCCCTGGCCGGACCGCACGCCGGCATGATGCTTGCGGACCTCGGCGCACGGGTCATCAAGGTCGAAAACCCCGGCACCGGAGACGACACCCGCGGCTGGGGGCCGCCGTTCGTCGGTCCCGAGGACGATCCCCAGGCCACCTACTTCCTCTCCTGCAACCGCAACAAGGAATCCATCGCCCTGGACCTCAAAAGCGACGACGGGCGGACGGTACTGCGCGAACTGCTCGAACGCGCCGACGTCGTCATCGAAAACTTCCGCCCCGGAGTGCTGGACCGGCTCGGCTTCTCCGCCGCGGAGATGCACGCACTGAACCCTGCCCTGGTGGTCCTGTCCATCACCGGTTTCGGCCACGACGGCCCGGAATCCCGCCGCAGCGGATACGACCAGATCCTCCAGGGTGAGGCCGGGCTGATGTCCCTGACCGGCTCCGGCCCCGACGACCCCCAGCGGGTGGGCGTGCCCATCGCGGACCTCCTTTCCGGCATGTACGGGGCGTTCGGCACCCTCGCGGCACTGCTGCAGCGCGAACGCACAGGCCAGGGGCAGATCGTCCGTACCTCGCTGCTCGCCGCACTCATCGGTGTGCACGCGTTCCAGGGCACCCGCGCCACCGTCGCGGGCGAGGTCCCCAAGGCGCAGGGCAACCACCATCCCTCCATCGCCCCTTACGGCCTGTTCCACTGCCGGCAGGGCCGCGTGCAGATCAGCGTGGGCAGCGAGAAACTGTGGCGCACGTTCACATCCACGTTTGGCATCGACGCCGACCGGCCGGAGTTCGCGTCCAACGCAGAGCGCGTCCGGAACCGGGAAAAGGTCATCGAGGAAGTGGAACGCGCCTTCGCCGACCACGAGGCCGAACCGCTGCTCGCCAAGCTGAACGACGCCGGGATCCCGGCCGGCAAGGTCCGGACCCTGGACGAGGTCTACGAGTGGGAGCAGGTCCACTCCCAGGGCCTGGTGATCGACGTCGACCACAAGATCCTCGGCAACGTCACCCTCCCGGGCCCGCCGCTGCGCTTTTTCGCCGCCGCGGACACCGCCGAAACCACCCTCAAAACCCACACGGCGCCGCCGCTGCTGGACCAGAACGGCGAGCAGATCCGGCAATGGCTCGGACTCGTCCCGGCCGACGCCGCCGCCGCTGCCGCCGCCGCTGGCGGGGAAGGCCGCTGACCATGAGTGCTGCCCAGAAGGTCCGGCACCTGGACGCCACCGAACTCATCGCCGCCGTGCTTGACCCCGGCTCCTACCACTCCTGGGACTCCGCCGTGGTGGACCCCGATCCCAGCCCGGAATACCGGCAGGAACTGGCCGCGGCCCGGGAAAAGACCGGCGTCGACGAATCCGTTCTCACCGGCGAAGGCCTCATCCGCGGCCGCCGGGTCGCCGTCATCGTCAGCGAATTCCGCTTCCTCGCCGGCTCCATCGGCCTCGCCGCAGCGGAACGGATCGTGAACGCCGTCGAACGCGCAACCCGGGAAGGGCTTCCGCTCCTGGCCGGACCGGCGTCGGGCGGCACCCGCATGCAGGAGGGAACCATCGCGTTCCTCTCCATGGTGAAGATTAGCGCGGCGGTCCGGGCACACCGGCAGGCAGGACTGCCCTACCTCGTCTATCTTCGGCACCCGACCACCGGCGGCGTCATGGCTTCCTGGGGTTCCCTCGGGCACATCACCGTGGCCGAACCCGGCTCCCTCCTCGGGTTCCTGGGGCCGCGGGTCTACGAGGCCCTCTACGGTGCACCCTTTCCGGAGAACGTCCAGGTGGCCGAGAACCTCTTCGACAAGGGGCTCGTGGACGCGGTGGTCCCGCCGTGGCAGCTGTCCGACGTCGTGGACCGTGCCCTGAGCATCCTGGTCGCCGGGCCCCACGCGCAGGTCCGCCCGCCGCGGACGCTGTCCGTAAAACCGTCCGACGCCGGCGCCTGGGAATCGATCGAGATCTCCCGGAACCCGCGCCGCCCGGACCTGCGCCAGCTGCTGGCCTACGGGGCCCGCGACGTGCTTCCACTCAACGGCACCGGCCAGGGCGAAAAGGACCCCGGGCTACTGCTGGCACTGGCCCGCTTCGGCCAGAAGTCCTGCGTGGTAATCGGGCACACCCGGCCCCGGCCCTCCCAGCAGACCGCCATGGGCCCGGCATCGCTGCGCGAAGCCCGCCGCGGCATGCGGCTGGCCGAGGAGCTCGGACTGCCCCTGGTGACGGTGATCGACACCGGAGGCGCCGCCCTGTCCAAGGAGGCGGAAGAAGGCGGGCTCGCTGGCGAAATCGCACGCTCCCTCCACGACCTCATCGGCCTCAACTCCCCCACGGTGTCCGTCCTGATGGGCCAGGGCACCGGCGGTGGCGCCTTGGCGCTGTTCCCGGCCGACCGCACCATCGCGGCCCAGCACGCCTGGCTGTCCCCGCTGCCGCCCGAGGGCGCAAGCGCCATCGTGCACCGCAGCGCCGAGTTCGCCCCGGCCATGTCCGAGGCACAGGGCGTCAACGTCGCCTCACTCCACGCCCACGGCATGGTGGAGCACATCGTGGACGAACGGCCCGACGCCGCACACGAGGGCAGGGCGTTCTGCCAGCGCCTGGGGCAGGCCATCGAGTACGAACTTGCCGCGCTCTCGGCGGCCGGGGTGGCCGAACTCCTCCCGCACCGGCTCGAAAAATACCGCAACCTCGGCGGCCTAGTCCCCCTCCCCCTCTAGCCCCTCCCTCGCGAGGAGGGGGGTCTTCGGGACGAGGGAGGGGGTTTCAGGGACGAGGGGGTTCGGGAAGACGAGGGGCCGGTCAGCGGGACAGCTTCTGGGTGTCGGGTTCCGGATCGCCGATGTGGCCGGGCGCATTGGCCGCAAGGACACGCTGGACGAAGGCGCAGTACTCCTCCATGTAGTGGCGCAGGAAGGCCGCGGTGGATTCATCCTTGACCTCGCCGTCGCTGGCGAACACGTCCGGGTTGAACTTCACGTAGGCCTCGGGGGCATTGAGCTGGGGGGCGTCGAGGAAACTCAGCACGGCGCGCATGGAGGACTGCATCACCGCTGTGCCGATGCTCCCGGGCGAGGCGCCGATGATGCCGGTGGGCTTGCGGGCGAACGAGTTGGTGCCCCAGGGACGGGAGCCCCAGTCGATGGCGTTCTTCAGCGCGCCGGGAATGGAGCGGTTGTATTCAGGGGAGACGAAGAGGATGCCGTCGGAGCCTTCGATGGCATCCTTGAGGGCTCGTCCTTCCGGCGGGAAATCGGCGTCGTAGTCATAGCTGTACAGTGGCAGGTCCTTGATGAGGATCTCGGTGAACTCGAGGTCCTCCGGCGCCAGCTTGATGAGGGCCTTGGAGAGGGTCCGATTGATGGAGCCGCTGGCCAGGCTCCCTACGAAATAGCCGATCTTGTGCGTTGCCATGGTGGTGTTCCTTCCTCTCAGCCGGCATGAGCGGGCTGGGCCGACGGTGCAAAGAGGCAGTGCTGCGGCTGGCAGCCGCGGGGGCATTTCGGGGTGCAAACTCCAACAGTTCAACACAGAACAACATCCCCGGCCAGAGCGCGTGGCCGGTTCTTGACAGCCAGACCGGTGGGGTAGCTAGATGAACGTTAAGCGATACCCCAGCACACAACCGCAACAGAGGAGCGGCAGTCATGAGCGAGATCCCGGAGTCGCTGCAGCGCATCCACAGCGAGGCCCCCGCCGAAGGGGATGAAACGGCAGACCCGACCGACATCCGCATGCATTCGCAGGATCCAGCCGAAGGTGCTGACGACGTCGCAGAACCTGCGCCCAAGGCGGCGGAGACATCCTGACGGAAGTCCCCGCCCGCCGTCGGGCAGTCCGCGGCGATTGAGAGAATAGCCGCATGGAAGTCGCCCTGGGGTTGCTGGCGCTCGCCGCCGTGGTCTGCGCGGTCAGCGCGCTGGGCCGCAAACTTGACGTGTCGGTCCCGCTGCTTCTGGTGCTCTCCGGGGTGGCCGGCTCCTTCCTCCCGTTCGTGCCCCGCGTCGACCTCAACCCTGAACTCGTCCTCGTGGGGCTGTTGCCGCCCCTCCTTTACGCCGCCGCCCTGCGGACCTCGCTGTTCGACTTCCGCTCCAACCGGCGGGCCATCGGGCTGCTCTCGGTGGGCTACGTCATCTTTGGCACCATCGTCGTAGGCCTGGTGGTCTGGTGGCTGTTCCCGGAGATACCGCTCGCCGCGGCCATTGCGCTTGCCGCTGTGGTGGCGCCGCCTGATGCGGTGGCCGCCACTGCCATTGCACGGAAGGTAGGGATGCCACGCAGAATTGTCAGCATTCTGGAAGGCGAATCGCTGGTCAACGATGCCACCGCCCTGGTGTGCCTTCGCGCCGCCATCGCCGCCATCTCCGGAACGGTTTCCGTAGTGGAGCTCGGCGCGGAATTCCTGCTGGCAGCCGGCGGCGGGCTGGTGGTGGGCCTCGCCGCGGCCTACGTCCTCACCCAGCTGCGCCGGCGGATCCGCAACGTTGCCATCAATACCTCGACGTCGCTGATGGCACCCTTTGTGGCGTACCTGCCGGCGGAGGCGATCCACGCATCGGGCGTCCTGGCCGTGGTGGTGACTGGCCTGATCATGGGCACCAAGGCCCCGTCCATGCCCAACGGGGCCGCCCGGCAGAGCCAGCGGAGCAACTGGGAGACGGTGCAGTTCCTGCTGGAAAACTCGGTGTTCCTCCTCATCGGCCTGCAGGTGCGGACCATCATCGAGGGCGTCCAGGACGACTCCCTGGGCACTGCCAGAATCTGGGCGGGCTGCGCGGTGATCCTGCTGGCCGTGCTGCTGCTGCGGCCGGTCTGGGTTTTTCCGGCGACCTACCTGCCGAGGCTTATCCCGGCCGTGGCCCGGAAGGACCCCTCGCCGCCCTGGCAGTACCCCGCCATCATCTCGTGGGCCGGCATGCGCGGCGTGGTGACGCTCGCCGCTGCCCTCACGCTGCCCGAGGACCTGGAGCACCGGACCGTACTGATCCTGGCGGCGATGGTGGTGGTGGCCGGCACCCTGGCGCTGCAGGGGTTCACGCTGCCTGCCTTGGTGCGGCTGCTCCGCGTGCAGGGACCCGATGCAGGCGAGGACGCGCTGGCCCAGGCCTCGCTGACGCAGCAGGCCACGGCGGCCGGAGTGGAGCGGCTGTACGAACTGCGGACCGACGATGACCCGCCCGAGGTGGTGGCCATGCTCAAGCGGCGGACGCTGGAGCGCGGGCTGGCAGCGTGGGAACGTCTGGGCAGGCCGACGGCGGAGGCGGCCACTCCCAGCCAGCGTTATGCCCAGTTGCGGCTGGCCATGCTGGAGGCGGAGCGGGCGAAGGTCCTTGAGCTCAGGAGCGGAGGAAACTACCCCCACGAGGTGCTGAGCAACGTCCTGGAGCGGCTCGACGTCGAAGAGTCGATGCTTGACGCCGTCATCGAGGAGGCTGACGTTGCCGGCTCCGGCGCCGTCGCCAGACCGGGAGGCGACTGCGAGCACCTCGAGGCCGCACGCGATCCTGAGGTTCCCCGCGACGCACTCTGTGACGCCTGCATCCGCGAAGGTACCGTCACGGTCCACCTGCGGATGTGCTTGGAGTGCGGGAACGTGGCCTGCTGTGATTCTTCGCCCGCCACCCACGCCTCCCGGCATGCCAAGGCCACCGGCCACCCGGTCATGCGCAGCATCGAACCGGGTGAGGACTGGCGGTGGTGCTACGTGGACGATCTCCTGGGGTAGCCCGGCGGGGACAATGTTGCCCAACGGATCTAACAGCCCCGTAACCCGCCGTTAATCCCGGGGCGGGAGACTGGAGACCTTGGATCCGCACGACTGGCCTTGCGTCTTGGGGGCAGCCACTCGACGAGGAGTTCGCTAGGCATGAACCATTCCGACGACGGCACATCAGAAACCTTCAACTCGCCGGTACGCGACGGGGAACGGCCCGATCTAAGAAGCATGCACATCCGCGAAGACGTGGCTCAGGCAGGCCGCTGCGGAAATGTCCACCTGGCCACCGGCCGCATCTGCATCCTGCCCGAACGCCACCACGGCTCCTGCGACTTCGTGGGCCCAGAGGACGTCAGCGGCGTGGCACGGTAGTGCGTGGCACTGTGCGAGAACATGCACGGTGCCGATTCGACCTCGCTGTACCCGTCTAGGTGCTGGCCGCCATCGGCGCGGTTGGCACAGACACGCCCGCAATGTCCGACGCCGGGGTGAGGATCCAGCGCTCCCCGCGCTGTTCGTAACTGATCACCATGGCCGCGGCGGCAGTGCTTGCCGCGTCTATGGCGAGCAGCAGTGCAGCCTGCATGCGGCTGGCATGCCCGAACCTTGCGTTCGCCGTGCCCTCAAAGTCGCTGTTGTCGATGAGGATATAGGCCTTGCCCTCGGCCACCACCTTGATCGAATACCCGAGCTCCTCATGAACCGAACCGCGGGACGCGGCGATCTCCGTTACCCTGTCGGCCCGCACCAGGCTATGGCTGATCGTGCGGATCCACACGTCACCCATCGGTTCTCCTTTGCTGCCGGGCAGGTTGTAATTGCCTCTACTTGCAAACGGTAGTCCGTGAAAGCCCGGATGTAAGCCCCCCAAACGGTGCGACCCGCCGTCGGGCTCCAGACTCCCAGCAGGTTTTCCCCAAGCTCCGGCAGGTTTTCCCAAAGCTCCATGGGACATAGTGAAGCGGACCAGGGATATCCTGGCCGGTCTGAGAGCATCGCCCAACGCAAGCGTTCGGCTATGCCCGCGGCCCCGGTTCTTAGGGGAAGAGATGTTCCAAACCTTTTGGCGGTTCCGCGGGGCGATAGCCCCACATATTTGGGCGTTGGCGGGAGGCGCGCTGCTGGTGGTGTTCGTCGCCGCCATGGAAGTGGCCATGCCCTGGCCCATGAAGGTCATTGTCGATGACGTGCTGCAGCCGACGGGCAGCTCCCAACTGCACACGATGCCCGCCTCCCTGGGCCTGGCCGGCCTGAGCCAGCTCCAACTGCTGCTCCTCGCTGCGTCGGCGCTGCTCGCCATGACGGTGCTGAACGCCGGAGCGGATTACCTCGGCACGCGCCTGCTGAATGGCGTGGGTGAGAAGGCCATGGCCACCATCCGGGCCGAAGTCTTCACCCACCTGCAGCGGTTGTCACTGGCCTTCCATGACAAGCAGCGGCTGGGGGACCTGGTTACCCGCACCACTACCGATGTGGACTATGTCAGGTCCCTCATGGTGTCAATGCTGTCCGTGCTGCTGCCCAACATCTTCATCCTGGGGTTTGTCATCACGATCTGCGTGCTGATCGACCCGACCTTTGCACTGATCGGCCTGGCGGTGGCACCGCTGCTGTTCATCACGGTCCTCTTCTACCGGCGCCGCATCAAGGGCGCGTCGAAGGAGGCCCGCAACAGGGACAGCGACATCGCAGCCACAATGTCGGAGACGTTCGCCTCGGTCCGGGTGATGCAGACCTACACCAGCGAGGCGCGCCACGAGGAGGACTTCCGCACCCGGAATGACGGACGGCGGGACGCCGGCCTGAGAGTCATTCGGCTGCAGTCCATGTTTTCGCCGTTGGTGGACGTCATCGCGACCCTGGGAACGGTGCTGGTCCTCTGGATCGGTGCCCAGCGGGTGATGGACGGAACTCTGACGCTGGGCCTGCTCCTCGTCTTCATCGCCTACCTGAAGGCCATGTATTCCCCCATGAAGGCCCTGGCCAAGCTCACCACCGTCATCAGCCGCGGCCAGGCCAGCGCGGAGCGCATCCAGGAAATCCTGGACACCGCGCCGGCCATCTCGGACCTGCCCGACGCACGGCCGGCCCCGCGGCTGGCCGGTTCAGTGGAACTGCGCTCGGTGAGCTTCGGCTACCAGGGCGACCGGCATGTGCTGCACGGAATTGACCTCAAGGCCGAACCTGGCAGTTTGGTGGCGATCACGGGCCCCACGGGAGCCGGAAAATCGTCCGTCGTCAGCTTGATTCCGCGGCTCTACGATGCCTCAGAGGGCGAAGTCCTCCTCGACGGCATCGACGTGCGGGACCTGAAGGTCGCGACTGTGCGCAGGCAGATATCCATGGTGCTGCAGGAATCCATCCTGTTCCGCGGGACCATTTACGACAACATCGCCTACGGCTCGGAGGGCGTAAGCCGGGAGCAGGTCATGGCCGCGGCCGAAGCGGCTCACGTGGACGAGTTCGTCCGCAACCTGCCCCTGGGATACGACACCCCCGTGGCCGAGCGGGGCGTCACCCTCTCGGGCGGCCAGCGCCAGCGCATCGCCATCGCCCGCGCGCTGGTCCGGGACACCCCCATCGTCATCCTCGACGAACCGACGTCCGGCCTGGACGCGATCTCGGAGCAGTACGTCATGCGTGGCCTGGAGAGGCTGATGGCAGGGCGCACGGTGATCGTCATCGCGCACCGGCTCTCGACTCTCAAACGGGCCGACCGGATCTACGTGCTGGACAAGGGACGGATTGTGGAAAGCGGCAGGCACGCCGAACTCGCCGCGTCCGGGGGCCTGTACAGCCGGCTGGACAGTCTGCAGCACGCCAAAGACGCCCCGGCCCTCACCCTGGTTCCTGCCGAGAGCGGCAGCCTGCAGACGGAGACAAGCGCATGAGCAAGACGAAGCCCCCCACGTACGGTGCACTGCCCTGGCGGATCGGAAAAAAGGGCGCCCTTGAAGTGCTCCTGATCCACCGGCCTGCTCACGGTGACTGGTCCATCCCAAAAGGCAAGGCGGATCCGGGGGAAACCGGCCGCGAATGCGCGGAACGCGAGGTGCGCGAGGAAACGGGGCTGCACTGCCGGTTGGGCGCGGAACTGCCCAGCATCCGCTACGAGGACAGCAAGCACAGAATCAAGACCATCCGTTACTGGGCTGCGGCGGCGGAGTCAGGCCGCTTCACCGCCAATGAGGAGGTCGACGCCGTCAGGTGGCTTTCGCTGCCGGCAGCCTTGCGCACGGTGACCGAGCCGCGGGACAGGCCCGCCATCATTGCCCTGGGCAGCCGGCTTCAGCTTGAGCTGGGCGTCCGCCCCGTTCCGGAGCGGGAAAAAATGCTGCTGCTGGTCCGCGGGGCCGAAATGACGAAACGGGACGAGTGGGACCCGGCAGCAGGCAGCCGGCCGCTGGCGCCGGCCGGCGAACAAGCCGCCAGGTCGCTGGCCTCGCTGGGGGCCATGTTTGCAATCGAACGCATAATCGCCGCACCTTCGGACCGCTGCGTCGAAACCGTCGCCGAACTTGCGCGTCAGGAAGCCCTGGAAGTGGAGCGTTCAGACCACCTGACCGGGGGTGGTCTGGCGGCAACGCTGGACCTCGTGGCCCAGGCCCGCGGGACAGGAATGGTCATGTGCACGCACGAGGATGTCATGGCCGATGTTCTGGACCACCTCATCCATCACGACCGGACGGTCCTGACCAAGCGCTTTCGCGTCCGGAAGGGATCGGCCTGGGTGGTGACCGGTGACCGCACCCGCTACCGTTCCGCCTACTACCTGCCGCTGTCCCCGGCAGACCTCAGCACCGCCTTGGACCTCAGCCCCGCTGGGGATCTTCGCGCCGCCGTCTAGCGCCGTGTGCCGGCATTGCGGCGGGCGTACTCTCAGACAGTGGACATTGTGGAGTTCCTGTCCGCGCGCATTGCCGAAGACGAGGCCGTGGCGCGCAAGCTGCTCGCCGACCGCACGACGTCGGAATCGGGCAAGTGGTACGAACGCCGCCTGCTCCTGGAGTGCGAAGCCAAGCGGCGCCTGATCCGCATCGTTGAGGCAGCCAGGCAGACCGCCCTGGCCACGCTCGTGAGCGATCCCTTCGGCGACGAGACCGAGTGGATTCCGCAGGCCTTGGAATGGACCACACTGTCGCTCAATGCGCTGGCGGTCCCCTACAGTGACCATCCCGACTTCAATCGGGACTGGCTCTGGTCCCCCTGACCAGGACATTGCCGCCGGGCGCGCGGTTCAGGTGCTGCCCAGGATGCGGCGGGCATCGGCTTGGGCGTCCATCTCCTGCTGGGAAACGACTGATCCGCTGATGTACCCCGCGCGGGACCTCATGGCCCGGAGTTCCGCCACCGTGTAGGGGATCCGGCGCCGGTGCGCCATGGCGTGGCAGTTGGGGCACAGCGGAACAAGGTCCCCCACAGGATCCAGCTCGTAGCCCGGCCCCAGCTGGGCAGCGGGCACCAGATGATGGACATGGATGAAGCCTGCGCCCTCCGGGCCGTACTCGGCCTCAAAGGAAAACCCGCAAACGGCACATGAGGTTCCGTGGTGCGCCAGGCAGATGCGCCGCGCGTACGGGTTGCGTTCGTACCGGTTCACGCACACCCGGGTCAGGGCGTCCTGCGGCAGGGTGCCGGGCACCGGAAAGACCGGATCGATCTCATCGGCCGGCCGGCACTCGGCCCAAAGCTCCCGGATGGCGCGTGCCTCCTCCTCCGGAACCGGCTGGCACGCGCCCGTCGCGGCAGCAGCCCAGTCCGTCAGCGGAGCACGGGCGGCCAGGATGTCCACCGGAATCTGGTCCCCAAGCGGCAGCAGCACATCAAAGTCCACGTCAACGCAGGTTGTGGCGCCAGCAAGATACGGTGCGGAGGCGACAACGCCGTGGCCAATGAGCCCGCCGCCTGTCTTTCCATGCAAAAGGAGCCACGCGTCCGCTCCCGGCACCGGCTGGGCTCCGGTTCCGGTGGGCCACACCCGCCGGTGCACGCCGGCAGCGCCCAGCTCATCCACGACCCGCGAATAGCCCGGCCAGGTATCGCCTACACCCGGGTTCCAGCCCAGCAGAACAGCCACCATTCCCTTATCGTGCCACCTGATGTGGCTTTAGGAGGAGCGGTTGCGCAGGCGCCGCCACCACGGCGGTTTGGCTTCCGTTTGAGGTTCCGGTGCAGCCGCAGCCGCGGCCGCCGCCGCCCGACGCTCGCGCCACCGCTGCACCTCGGCGTCGGCGTCACGTGTGTTCGTTACCACGGGCGGCCCTCCCTGCAGCTGCCGGCGGGCGTCGATGACGCGGGCATTGAAGTCCTCGACCATGTCGCGCACCCGCTTTTCCGTGTACTGGCCGTCCAAGGTGGCATCCAGCTCCGCGTCCTCGGTGCGCAGCAGGATGGCCTTTGGTCCCAGGCCGCTAAGGTGCTCGCGCTGGATGAGTCCCTTGACCCACCAGTCGGGGTCGTAGCCTTCGCCCAGCCCGGGGATCGGTTTGCCGGAATATTGCAGGTTGTCGAACTTTCCCTGCGCCATCGCGTCCCGGATCAGGTAATCGGCCCGGGCCGCATCGCTAACCTTCCGGCGCTTTTCCCGCAATTCCGCCTCCGCGGCGGACAGCTCCGCGTCCTCTGCCGCTGTTCCGCCGGAGGACCGGAGGGCGCGGAGTTCGGCCGCGCGCTCCACCTTCCGCCTGAAGCCGCCGCCTGCTGCTGAACCCGTCACCTTTTCCCCGCCCCTGCCGCCGGACATTGTCCCGTTTCCAGTATTCCGGCGCGTGCCGGACTCTTCAACGGAGCGTTGCGTCAAGGGAACCCGTTTCTGGACAGAGAGCGGAAGGGCAGGTACGGGCCAGAACGACGACGGCGGGGTCTCCCGCCGTCGTCCGCGTGCAGTGCCTGCTTGGACCCGGCTCACATGGGATCGGGCCAGTTGCCGATACTCGCACGCGCCGGAGCGGGGGCGACCTCGTCGCCTTGCGTCCGCGCGCCGGCACCGCTTGGGGCGGCGGCAGCCGGCCCTTGCACGGGCGAGGCCGGAATTGTCGCAGTTGTGCGGGGACCGGCCGCTGCGGCCGGCCCGGATGGTTGGTCGGGGACCGCCTTCACAGGGGCCGTGTTCACAGCCGCCGTGATGACGGGAAGTTCAGACCTCGGAATCTTCATGGGGCCCTCGCAGGTGGGGCGGCAACTTTAGGCCGGATCGGGTACTCAACGGTGATTGCCGGCCGTCAGCCGAGGCTTTCCGGGCCCTTCGGCTAACTGATCCGGCGATCACTGACGTGCCGAACAAGCCGGGGAGGACCGGCCGGTCCGACAACAACCGTGGCGGCCGTCCCAGCCCAGGGTGTGCCACCAATTGGTTGTGCCGGCACACCTTCCACCACCCAATAATTCAACCCTATGGGCTGACACGTGGAACGGCACGTGTAGCAGGTACTCGAATTTCCGCGGTGGCCGCTACTTGGGCACCCGCGGGCGGGCAGAGCCGGCAGCCGGGCCGGGCCCGAAAGAGGACGACGGCGGGTGCGTCCACTGTCGTCCTCCCACGTGTTCCGGCGGGGGTCAAAGTGGCCGCGTCGGGTCCGTCTGGCCGGGCGGCAGGAGGTCGATGATGGGAAGGTGCCCGTCCGTGCGGATGCTGTCTCCGCCGCCGTTGTGGTGGTGGTACCCGGAGGAGAAATGCCGGATCACGTGCACCGACTCCACGGCGTTGGCCGTCTTGAGCGTGCCGATGATGAAGTCGCGCTCCTCGTCGGTCCCGTCGGCGATTTTGTGCGTGATCTGGAACGTGAAGAGCGAGAGTCCCACGCTTTTGTCGTACGTTCCGGCACCCACCCAGTCGACGGCGAACCCGCCGGGAAGCATCCAGCCGTCCGGGCATTTCCAGAACCGCACATGGTGCCGCTTGCGCGGGTTGCCGTCGATTTCCCGCTGGAACGCCATGTCCTGCTTGTTGCCGAAGACGTACAGGGCACTGACCGGCGACTGCGGATAGCTCCGGCCCAGAAGCGTCGCGGTGAGGGTGCGCCAGGCGCTGGCCGGGGTGACGGGGTCGGCCTCGATCCACCCTGCCCTGAGCATCGCGGTGCGGAGCTCGTCCGCGGGGCCGATGACCGCGAGATTGACCGGGTCGCCCAGCACGCCGTCGCCAGTGCGCGCCCGCCCGATGAAGTAATTCGGCAGGTACAGGCTGCTGAGGATCTTGTGGACGCGGGGCAGGAAGGCATAGGCCGCAATCAGCCAGACGGGGAGGAACACCCACACCTGTTCCGGTCCCCTGGCCAGCCGGGCGAGCAGGAAGAAAGAGACGGCCCAGCCCACGGCGGCGGTGATGGCCACGTACAGCAGTCGCTGGAGGACGGCGACGACGGTGGCCCAGCGGGTGCCCCAGCGCGCCTTCCGGCTGTCCGGCCGGGAGTGCTCAGGCTCCTGAGGCGCTTCGGTGTCTTTGGGAACAGCCACCTACTTGGGCAGGTGCTCCAGCAGGTGCCCCGTGACCGCGCCGTACGCGACGTGCGGCACGATGTCGCTGACCCAGTCCGCGGCACTCCAGGTCCGCGGATCAGTCACGCCCAGGGCGGTCATGGGAACGTTCGAAACGAGCAGGGCGGCCACGGAGGCCACCGCCACCGACCGGACTGGCCCGGTGCGCACCCCCAGTGACCCGGCCGCCCCCAGCACAGCGCCGAGGCCCATGCCGGTGGCGATCCCGAGCAGGGGGCCAAGGGCCTCCACCCGGTTCCCGCGCTGGGCCTCGGTTCCCGGGATCGTCACGCCCGCCCGTTTCGCCAGCCGCTCCACTGAGTCGGAGGGCGTCGTGCTCGCCGCGCGGCCCCGCCACACCATATCCAGGTAGCTGACGGCATTCAGCGCCGTGGTTCCCGCCGCGCCCGCGAGCGCTCCATTCACGAGTCCTACAAACAGGGACATCCTCAACTCTCCTTCTGGCCGTGTGCCGGGCACTCCTATGCTGAAACTACGTGAAGCCCCCTCATCGCGGCAACGCCAGCGGCTGCGGTCAGAGAGGGAAGGCCGCTGATTCGGGAGATCCCGCGAGGGCGCTGGTGTCACTCACGCTGCTCCGCGGCAGGCCGGGCGCTTCACGTTGTCCGGAGCGGCGCAGCTGTGAAAACATGCCTCATGCGCGCCATGCAGAATTCCAGCCGATTGCAAGATGTCCGGTACGACCTCAGGGGTCCGGTGCAGCATGCGGCGAAGAAGATGGAGGCGGAAGGCCACAGCATTCTGCGCATGAACCTGGGGGATCCGGCGCCGTTCGGCCTGCATGCGCCGGAGTCCATCGTGGTGGACATGATCCACCACCTGCGCGAGGCCCAGGGCTACAGCGACTCCAAGGGCATCTTCTCCGCCCGGACCGCCATTTCGCAGTACTACCAGACCAAGGGCCTGATGGAGATCGGCGTCGAGGACATCTTCATCGGCAACGGGGTCAGCGAGCTCATTTCCATGACGCTCCAGGCCTTCCTGGAAGACGGCGACGAGGTCCTCATCCCGTCACCGGACTATCCGCTGTGGACGGCCGCCACCGTGCTCTGCGGCGGCAGCGCCGTGCACTATGCGTGCGAAGAGGAGAACAACTGGTGGCCGGACATGGCCGACGTCGAGGCGAAGATCACCGACCGCACGCGGGCCATCGTGCTCATCAACCCCAATAACCCGACCGGGGCCGTCTATCCCCGGCACATCCTGGAGGGGTTCGCCGACGTGGCCCGGCGCCATGACCTGGTGCTGTTCTCCGACGAGATTTACGAGAAGATCACCTTCGAGGACAACGTCCACATCCACACGGCCTCGGTGGCCCGTGATATTCCGGTGCTGACCTTCTCCGGCCTGTCCAAGGCGTACCGGATGCCCGGTTACCGGGCCGGCTGGGTGGCGGTTTGCGGGCCCCGCTGGGCCACCGCCGCCTACCGGGAGTCGCTGGAGCTGCTGGCCTCCCTTCGGCTCTGCCCCAATGTTCCGGCGCAGCACGCCATTCAGACGTCGCTGGGCGGCTACCAGAGCATCACGGACCTGATCCGGCCCGGCGGCCGGCTGCGGGAGCAGCGCGACCTTGCCTGCCGGCTGCTCAACGAGGTCCCGGGAGTGAGCTGCGTTCCGGCGGCCGGCGCGATGTACCTGTTCCCGAAGCTGGATCCGGAGATGTACCCGTTCGTGGACGACGAGCAGTTCGTCCTTGACCTGCTGCAGGACCAGAAAATCCTGGTCTCGCACGGGACGGCGTTCCACTGGCACGCCACGGACCACTTCAGGTTCGTCATCCTGCCCGCAGTGGACGACATCCGCGAGGCCGTACGGCGCATCGCCACCTTCCTGTCCTCGTACCGGGCCAAAGCGGGCCGCGCCCGCGCCATGTCCGGCAACGCCCATCATGGTACCGACGAACTGAGCGCCTAACACTGCCGCCACAGCAGCCAAGGAAAGCGGACGACGGCGGGAAGCTCCCGCCGTCGTCTGCTTTTGTGTTCCGTGGACGCCTGCTCGCGTGGACGGCCCGGGAGGCAACCAGTAAGGTTGCTTACTAAATGCCCTGGTGCTGCGCGCGCTGCTAGCCACGAGAGACAGGACCCACCCATTGCCTGACGAACCGCTGACTGACAAGCCGTTGACTGACAAACTCCTGACAGGCAGCCCGTCGCCCGACAAACAGGGAACACCGCAGACGGGCGTGCGCGGCGAACTCCACCAGGACACAACCGTCGGCGGCAAGGACCTCACCCGCTGGCAGAGCCGCTTCGGCCGTTTTTTGGTCGGGGCCGTCCAGCGCATCAGCCAGTTCCTGGGCCCCCACGGCGCCCTTGTCCTGACCCTGATGCTGGGAGCGGTCATCGCCGCCGCCCTCACCGCAGCCTTTGCCGAGGTGTACGAGTCGGTGGTCCGGGCCGACGGGGTGGCCGGCCTGGACCACCCGGTGCTGGCGGCCGGCAAGAGCCTGCGATCCCCCGGCCTGGATGCCGCCATCACGGCCTTCACCGACGTGGGCGGAACCATCGGCATGCCCATTCTGGCCTTGGCGGTCATGGGCGTCCTGGCCTACCGGCGGCGGTCGTGGACCCCCGTCATCCTCATTGTCACCGCGGGCCTCGGCTCCCTGCTGATGACCATCGCCGGCAAGCGGCTGATCGGCCGCACCCGCCCCGATCTCAGCGACGCCGTGCCGCCCTACGAACACTCGGCCTCGTTCCCCAGCGGCCATTCCCTGAATGCGGTGGTGATCGCGGGGATCGTCGCCTACCTGATCGTCCTGCGGCTGAAGACGGCGCGGAGCCGGGTCCTCACCGGCGCGGCCGCCGCGGTTTTCGCCGCTGCCATGGGTTTGAGCAGGGTGTACCTCGGCCACCACTGGCTGACCGACGTCCTCGCCGCGTGGGCACTCGGCGCGGCCTGGCTGGCCCTGGTGATCACCGCCCACCGGCTCTACCTGACAGTGCGGAAGCGGCGGGCACGCGGCGAGGTCCCGGCGGGAACAGCGCCCGTGGCAGGGGCTCCCAAGGCGGGGCGCGCCTAAGCACCCCGGATCACCGGTAGACGGACGACGCCGGGAGGCTCCCGCCGTCGTCGTCCTGCCTTTTGCGGCCGGCAGCGTTTAGCCGATCGGTTCAGCCATCTGTTCCACGACATACTGGACGTCGACGGAGTTTCCGGCCACCGGATCAGACATCTCCACCTTCCAACTGCGGGCAAACTGGTCCACGCCGCTGGTCATGGCCACTGTGCCGGAGATGAGGACAGTCCCGGGTGTATTCAGGCCGCGTTCTGTAAGGACGTCCAGCCAGTAGTCCGGGGTCAGCAGGGCCTCGAGGGAGCTGTCCTGGATGAGGGTGTCGGGGACGTCCCCCTCCCCCACCCAGGCCTTGAGCGTGATCTGGTCCAGGTGCTCCCGCACGTCATCCAGCCGCCACGCCCTGCGCCCCAGCACATCCGGGCTGGCGTTCTTGCTCCAGGCCACGCCATGCACTTCCAGCGCGCGGTCCGTATGGTCGCAGGCGACGGTGAGCAGCACCCCTTCCTCGGTGATCACCATGGCCCATTCGGCCTCTCCGGAAGTCCGCCCATGCTGGACCCGAACTTCCGCTACCTGCTGGGCCAGATAGGGGGACACTGGATACAGGGCTGGAGTCGTGGTGGGCCCCGGAACACCGAGTTCAGCGAGCTCAGCAATGTGGGCCTGGACCTCATCCTGCTCACGCCCCGCGTAGCCGGCATTCAGGAGGTGCTTGACCTCCACGTCCTGCGTGCGGCCATCGGGTAGTTCAAAGCTCAGAGTCGTCATCGTGGATCCATCCTTTGCATGTGCTGCTGCGGAAATTTACAGATCGGAAACCGGAAACGGTCGCCAATGTACATCCAGTATGCGTAATGTATACATTTAACGCCAGCGTGACAGGCGTCACTATAAGAACCTCGTGGAGGACAACACCATGGCTAACGTCCCAGCTCCGGCTTCCGGCGGCGCGCCGCATCCGCACCCGGCGCCGCACCCGACGATTCACCCCAAGGGCCTGTTCAAGGCCTTTGCCGCCAGCCTCACCGGCACCGCGCTTGAGTGGTACGACTTCGCCGTCTACTCGGCGGCAGCCGCCGTCGTATTTCCTGTCGTCTTTTTCCCGGCGTCCGATCCCCTGACCGGGACCATCCTCGCCTTCTCCACCTACGCCGTGGGCTACGTTTCACGCCCGGTCGGCGGCATCATCTTCGGCCGGCTAGGGGACCGCATCGGCCGCAAGAAAGTCCTGGTCACCACGCTGATGATCATCGGCGTGGCCACGGTGCTGATCGGCGTGCTGCCCGGATACGACAGCATCGGCATCGCCGCCGGGGTCATCCTGGTCCTGCTGCGGTTCGCGCAGGGCGTGGGCGTGGGCGGCGAATGGGGCGGCGCCGTCCTGCTCTCCAGTGAATACGGCGACCCGCACCGCCGCGGATTCTGGGCTTCCGCCGCGCAGGTGGGACCGCCCGCCGGCAACCTGCTGGCAAACGGCGCGCTCGCCGTCCTGACCGTCGCCCTCACCGAGGAGCAGTTCCTGAGCTTCGGCTGGCGCATCGCATTCCTGGTCTCCGCAGTACTGGTTGGCTTCGGCCTCTGGATCCGTCTGCGGCTTGAGGACACCCCGATCTTCAAGGCCATCGAGGCCCACGGCGAGCAGCCCAACGCCCCCGTCCGTGAAGTCTTCAGCAAGGAGCTTCGCCCGCTCATCGCCGCCATTCTCTGCCGCGTGGGCCCGGACGTCCTGTATGCCTTGTTCACGGTCTTCACGCTCACCTACGGCATCCAGGTCCTCGGCTACGAGCGCAACCAGGTACTGACCGCCGTCCTGATCGGCTCCGCCTTCCAGCTGTTCATGATCCCGCTGGCCGGCGCCGTATCGGACCGCTTCAACCGCCGCCTGGTCTACGGCGTCGGCGCTGTGGTCGGCGCCGTCTGGACGTTTATCTTCTTCGGAGTCCTGGGCGGGAACAACCAGCCGATGCTGATCATCGGCATCGTCCTTGGCCTCATGGCCCACTCCTTCATGTACGGCCCGCAGGCCGCCTTCATTGTGGAGCAGTTCTCCCCCCGGCTCCGGTCCACGGGCAGCTCGCTGGCGTACACCTTCGCCGGCGTCATCGGCGGCGCCATCGCGCCCCTGCTGTTCACCCTGCTGCTCGCCGAGTTCGGAACCTGGATTCCGGTGGCCATCTACGTGGCGGTGGCAGCAGCCGTAACGCTGGTGGGACTGGCACTCGGCCGGGACAACGACACCATCGAGGACCTGGACTACCGGCTGCTTCTGGAAGGCTCCGCTTCGGCGCGCCAGCAGTCCGGCGTCGGCGAATCCCTCTAGCTGTTCCGAGTTTTTGTACAGATATCGGGCGCTAAAGGGCTCCGAAGTCCCATCATCTGTACAAAAACTCCATCAGGTGCGGAGCAGGATGTCGCGGGTGACGGCCAGGTGGTGGTCGATGGCCTCCTGCGCCTTCGCGGCATCTCCGGATACCAGGGCATCGAGGATGTCCTGGTGTTCGGAGCACACCTGCTGGCGCCGGCCTCCCGTCCGGAACAGGGCGGAAACCCCGACGACGACCTGCCGGACGTGGAGCTTGCTGTAGGTCCGGGAGATGAGCTCGTTGCCGGCGGCGTCGATGAGCTGCTGGTGGAAGAGAGTATCCAGCCGGATGAACTCCTGCGCAGCCTCGGCGCCGGGGTTTTCGGGCAGCCTGGCCTGCTGGTCGAGGGTATCCCGCATCTTGTCGGCCGGCACACTCCGGTGTTCGATCACCAGGCGGGCGGCGTGGCTTTCCAGCACGCCGCGCAGCTCCATCAGTTCCGAAATTTCGCGGCCCGTCACCGGAGGAACATAGGCCCCGCGCTGGGGGATCAGCTCCACCAGCCCGTCGGAGACCAGCAGGAGCAGGGCCTCCCGGACCGGGGTGCGCGAGACACCGATTTGGGCGGCCAACTCCTGCTCGTTGAGGAAGCGGCCCTGCATCTCCGGGTCGGTCAGGATGTTCTCGCGCAGGTACTCGTACGCTTTCTCCCGGCCGGACGCCGCTGTCCCCGAACTTTTTCGCATACATCAGGTATACAACAGAGAAGAGCAGATTCATGCGTTTAGCAGTCGCCCAGATCGTCAGCAGCGCCGACCTCATGGCCAACCTGGGGCTGGTCCGAGATTACGCCACCCGGGCAAAAGGGGCCGGCGCCGAACTGGTGGTTTTCCCCGAGGCGGCCATGTGCGCCTTCGGTAATCCGCTGGCAGATATCGCCGAACCGCTGGACGGGCCGTGGGCCACCGCCGTACGCGCCATTGCCAGGGAACTGGACATCGCCGTCGTCGCCGGCATGTTCACGCCTGGGGAGGGCGGACGGGTGCGGAACACCCTGCTGGTGACCGGCCCGGGCATCGACACGGCCTACGACAAGATCCACCTCTTCGACGCGTTCGGCTTTGCCGAGTCCGATTCGGTGGATGCGGGAACATCGCCGGTGACCTTCGAACTCAACGGCACCGCCATCGGCCTGGCCACCTGCTACGACGTGCGCTTCCCTGCGCTGTTCACGGCCAATGCGAGGGCCGGCGCCGCCATCAACATCGTCTGCGCGTCCTGGGGTGCCGGGGAAGGAAAGGCCGAGCAGTGGGACCTGCTGGTCCGCGCCCGGGCCGTGGACAGCACCACGTTTGTGGTTGCCTGCGGGCAGGGCGATCCGGCCACGCTCGGGCTTCCATCCGCCGGCGCTGCGCCCACCGGGATCGGCCGCAGCGCGGTGATTTCGCCGCTGGGTTCTCCCCTGGTGACGCTGGGCGGCGAACCCGAACTGGCCCTGGTGGACATAGACCCGGCCATCATCCCGGACGTCCGCGGAAAGCTGCCCGTGCTGGCCAACGCCCGGAGTTTCTAGATCCGCCGGACAGTTTTCGGGGAAGTACGACGGCGGGGCAGGGCCACCTTGGTGGCCCCGCCCCGCCTTTCGCCTTGGCTAATTCGCTGCCGGCACGCGGTAGGAGCTTTCCGGAATATCAGTGATGAACATGTGCCCGGGCGCGTGGCTGATCGCAAACGCCGGCCTGGATGCCATCACCGCGCTCTGCGGTGTGACTCCGCAGGCCCAGAAGACCGGCACTTCCCCCGGCCGGATGTCCACCGGATCCCCGAAATCGGGCCGGGAAATATCGGCAATGCCCAGGTCCTCGGGTGACCCGACATGGATCGGTGCGCCGTGGACCTTTGGCACCTCCGCTGTCACGCTGATGGCGGTTTCCACCAGTTCGGCCGGCATCGGGCGCATCGAGACGACCAGGGGGCCGTGGATCCGTCCTGCCGGGGCGCACTCGACGCTGGTGCGGTACATGGGCACGTTGCGCCCCATTTCGGTGTGGCGCAGCGGGATGCCTGCGCTGGCCAGGGCGGCTTCGAAGGTGAAGCTGCAGCCGATCAGCACGCCCACCATGCCCTCCCGCCAGAGCGGGGTGGCGTCGGGGACCTCGGCGGAAAGGACGCCGTCCTCCCACACCCGGTAGGCGGGGATGTCGGTCCGGATGTCCGAGCCCGCGGCGAGGGAGCTCTCATACTTCCCGGCCGGAATGACGTCGATGACAGGGCAGGCCTTGGGATTGAGCCGGCAGAATTCGAGGAATTCCTCGGCATAGTCCGCCGTCACCGCGATGAGGTTCGCCTGCGTGTAGCCGTCGCTCCAGCCGGAGGTCGGGGTGACCAGGCCGTTGCGGAACTGCCGGCGGGCCTCGGCCGGCGCCACGAGTCCGTTAGCCTGGTTCATCGGGTGCCGCTCTCCACAAGTTCGGTGGATGCCTGCAGGTATTCCTCGTCCTCGGCGACATTGGAGTCCCGGCCGATGGCCAAGCCCACGAGTGTCAGCAGGCAAGCGACACTGAGGTAGATGGCCACCGGGACCCAGCTGTGGAAGGTGCTCTGCAGCAGGGTGAACATGAATGGTGCGATGGCGCCGCCGATAATACCTGCGAAGGTGTAGGCCAGCGAACTGCCGGTGGAGCGCAGCCGCGGCGTGAACTGCTCGACGACGAACGCGGCCTGCGGTCCGTACATGAAGGAATGGCAGAGCAGACCGAGCACCGTTCCCACCACGAGCATCACCGGGGAGCGGCCGTCGAGAACGATGAAGAACAGGTAGGCCCAGACAGCGGCAGCCACTGCCGCGATGCCGTAAACAAGGCGCCGGTTGATCCGGTCGGAGATGGCGCCCGCGAGCGGCATAGTGAACAGCTGCAGTCCTGAACCGACCAGCACCGCCACGAGCACCTGGCCGCGGTCGAAGCCCAGTTCCTGGATGCCGTACGTCAGGGTAAAGACGGTGCACAAAGCGTAGGTGACATCCGGGCCGATGCGGCTGAGCATCGCAGCAAGGAGCGGACGGCGCTGCGTGGTGAGGACTTCCCTGATCGGGGCCTTGGGCTGGTCGCCCCGGGCTTCCATGGCCTTGAAGATGGGAGTGTCCTCGAGCTTGAGGCGGATCCACAGGCCGAACGCCACCAGCAGGGCCGAGATCAGGAAAGCAATGCGCCAGCCGTAGTCCAGGAAGGCCTGTTCGGACAGGGTGAGCGTGAGGACGGCGAGCGCACCGTTGGCCATCAGGTTGCCGGCGGGCGGACCGATCTGTGCCGCCGAGGCCCAGAAGCCGCGGCGGCGCGGGTCGCCGAATTCACTGGAGAGCAGGACCGCGCCGCCCCACTCGCCGCCCACGCCGACGCCCTGCGCGAACCGCAGGAAAACGAGGATGGCCGGGGCCAGGATGCCGATGTTGCCATAGGTAGGCAGCAGGCCGATGAGGAAGGTGGCGACGCCGATCAGCATCAGCGTGATGACCAGGATTTTCTTGCGGCCGATCTCGTCGCCGAGCCGGCCGAAAATGATGCCGCCGACCGGCCGGGAAATATAGCCCACCGCGTAGGTCGAGAACGCCAGCAGGGTGCCCGTCACGGGGTCCGAGGCCGGGAAGAAGATCAGCGGGAAAACGATGGCGGCCGCGGCGGAGTAGACCGCGAAGTCGTAGAACTCCAGTGCAGTCCCGGTGAGGCTGGCCGCGAACGCTTTGTACATGCCCTTGCGCCCGACAGCGGGCCTGGGACCCCGGGAGGCCATTGCGGATTGATTGGCCATTTGTTCCTCCATGGAGAGTGTGGATGCCATCCGCTGTGCTGCGGATGTGCTGGTGTGCCGGCCGGCCCGGGCCTGCGACGTTGACAGGCGCGGGCACTAGAGGCTGGTTGGCGGCTTCCCCCGGACAGCCGCCGAAAGCGGAGCGTTCTGTTGGATTGTGGAAATGTAGAACAATCCGAACTTGTTGAACAATGTACGCGACCTGGATCACACCGTCAAGGGGTGGAAGGGCTGCACCGATTAAGCGCGAACGGACACTTGTGGCCCCTGGGAAGCGTTTCCCAGGGGCCACAAGTGTCCGTTCGCGCTGTATGGGCCCAGTGGGACGCGTCAGCTAGGACGCGTGGACAGCGGTCTGGTGCTCTTCGGACCTGGCGAGGTAGGAGAGGAGGCGCTCGGCTGCGAGGTCATTGTCCCCGGCTTCGAGGGCCCTGCAGATCTGGTCATTGTCCGCGAGGTAGTCCTGGTAGAAACCGCCGGCAATGGAGGCCTTGTGGAAGAACAGCCGCATCTCGGCCAGCACCTGCGACATGATGACATTCAGGCGTTCACTGCCGGCCATCGCCACCAGGGCACCATGGAAATGCGCGTTCGCGCTGCCCAGCCCCTCGCTGTCGCCGGCCTCGGCGGCGCGCTTCCCTTCCTCCACGGCCGCGCGCACGGCGGCGATGCTTTCGGCACTACCGCCACCGCGGACCGCACTGACTTCAATGGCGCGCCGGACGGCGTAAACGTCATGGATGTCGCTGACCTCGAGGCTGGCAACAAAGACCCCACGGTTGGGCTGGCGGACCACCAGGCGCTCGCTGGCGAGCTCGGCAAACGCCTCGCGTACGGTGTTGCGTGAGACCCCGAGCTCCTCGGAGAGTGCTTCCTCCTTCAGCTTCGTCCCGGGAAGAAGCGCACCTTCCGCAATTTGGAGCCGCAACTCACTCGCAACGCGGGTGGCCACCGCGGGCACGGCGACGCGCAGCCGGGATACGCCTGGACTCGGATTGACTGTGGCCATACACCGAATTTACACGAACCAACCACAAAGGGATTGTTGAATTGTTGAACATTCCTGTCGGAGGGTGCATCCTTGTGTAAGGACAAGTTGAGATGAGGGTCACAATGCACGCAATTGATTTGAACAGTGACGTCGGTGAATCCTTCGGGCGATGGAGCCTGGGAGACGATGCAGCAATGATGGCCTCCGTGTCGAGCGCCAACGTCGCCTGCGGATTCCACGCCGGGGACCCCAGCGTCATCCGGGCAACCTGCGAGGCCGCCACCAACGCAGGCGTAGTGGTCGGGGCGCATGTTGGCTACCGCGACTTGGCCGGATTCGGCCGCCGCTATATGGAGGTCGACCCGCGCGAGTTGGCCGACGACGTCGTCTACCAGATTGGCGCGCTGCAAGCATTGGCAGCGACCGCCGGCACCAGGGTCCGCTACGTGAAGCCGCACGGCGGCCTCTACAACGCCATCGTCCACAACACCGCCCAGGCACGCGCCGTCGTGGAAGCGGTGAAGGCGGTGGATCCCGGCCTGCCCATCCTTGGCCTGCCCGGATCCGAGGTGCTGCGGCTCGCGGAGACGGCCGGGCTCCGCGCCGTCTCCGAGGCATTCGCGGACCGTGCGTACAACCCCGACGGCACGCTCACTTCCCGCTCCCAGCCCGGGTCAGTCCTGGAGGACCCGGAGGCCGTTGCCGCCCGCGTCCTGCAGATGACCACCGGGGAGGCCATCACCGCGATCGACGGCTCGGACCTGTTGATCAACGCGGAATCGGTGTGCGTCCACGGGGATTCACCCGGCGCGGTGGCCATGGCCGTGGCCGTGAAGCGCGCGCTCGACGCCGCCGGCATCAACATCAAGGCCTTCGTCTAGCATGAAACGACGGATTCAGGACGCGATGGCAAACACTGTTGACATGCCCTCATCAGGCCAGCCCGCTTGGGACTCGCCCCCAAACACTCCGCCTTCGAGTGCCGCCCGCCCCGGCAGGGTCCGCGCGGTGCGGCCGGTGGGAACGCGCACCATCCTCGCCGAGGTTTCCGGAACGCAGGATGTCCTTGCCCTGCAGGCCGCGCTCCTCGAGGCTCCGTTTCCGGGCCAGCAGGATGTCCTGGCCGCCGCCGAGACCGTCATGGTCAGGGCCGAATCCCCCGCGGCCGCACGGCGCATCGGGCAGGCTCTCCTGGAGCTGGACCTCACGGCACCGGCGGAGCAGGCCGGCGGCCTGGTGGTCATTGACACCGTGTACGACGGCGAGGATCTCGCCGAGGTGGGGAAGCTGACCGGCCTCGGTGCCGACGGCGTGATTGCAGCCCACACGGACCAGGTCTGGACCGTTGCCTTCGCGGGCTTCGCACCGGGCTTTGGGTACATGGTGGGCGAGAACCAGGCGCTGGAGGTTCCGCGCCGGAGTTCCCCGCGCACGGCGGTCCCGGCGGGTTCGGTGGCGCTGGCCGGCAACTACTCGGCCGTCTACCCGCGCAAGTCGCCGGGAGGCTGGCAGCTTATCGGCCGCACCGGAGCCAAAATGTGGGACCTCGACCGCCCCGAACCCGCGCTGGCCAGCCCCGGGTACCGGGTCCAGTTCCGCGCCGTCCGCGACGTGGTCCAGCTGGCACCGGAAGGATCAGGCGCAGCTGAAGGGGACAGCCAACAGACAGATAGCCTGCAGAAGGTTCCGCAAACCACCTCCGGGCTCCGTGTCCTGTCGCCCGGGATCCACAGCCTCATCCAGGACCTTGGCCGGCAGGGGCATTCAGCACTCGGCGTCTCCGCCGCCGGCGCGCTGGACCGGGCCTCGCTCCGCAGGGCTAACCGCCTCGTCGGGAACGCTCCGTCGGCCGCCGCCATCGAGACCGTCTCCGGCGGACTCAGGCTCCAGGCCGTCGGGGACCAGGTCCTGGCCGTTGCTGGGGCGCCGTCGACACTCACCGTCGTGACGCCGTCGGCCTCCCCCAAGGAAACGGAAACCGGTGATACAGAAGATCGGCAGCGCACCGTCCCGGTGGCCGCGCCGTTCGCCCTCCTCGACGGCGAAATCCTCACCATCGGTGTTCCCGACGCCGGCTTCCGCAGCTATGTAGCCGTCCGCGGCGGCGTCGATGCCCCGCCAGTGCTGGGCAGCCGATCTACGGACACCATGTCCGGGATAGGACCGAAGCCGCTGGCGGCCGGCCAGCTGCTGCCGTCCGGCGGCGCGGCCGAGTCCGGCGTCGTGGGCAGCCCGGAAATTCAGCCTGACTATCCGGGCGAGGACGTCACCGTGCTGGACATCGTTCCGGGCCCGCGCGCGGACTGGTTCGACCAGGCCGCCCTGGATTCACTGTGCGCGCAGGACTGGACGGTCAAGCCTGAGTCCAACCGCGTGGGCATGAGGCTGCAGGGAACACCCCTGGAGCGGAGCCGCGCCGGTGAGCTTCCCAGCGAAGGAACGGTGGCCGGCGCCATCCAGATGCCGCCCGAAGGCCTGCCCGTGCTCTTCCTCGCCGACCATCCGATCACAGGCGGGTACCCGGTGATCGGCGTGGTGGTGGACCACCAGCTCGACCTGGCCGCCCAGGTCCCGATCGGCGGCAGCATCCGCTTCCGCATCGCCCCCGAAACTGCCGCCCCCGCCGGCCCCTCAGAAGAAACTCCAGACAGAAAAGCGAGCAACTGATGCACAAGGTCCTCATTGCCAACCGCGGTGAAATTGCCGTCCGCATCGCCCGAGCCTGCGACGACGCGCAGCTGGCCTCCGTGGCTGTATATGCAGACATCGACGCGGACGCCATGCACGTCGCTGCCGCGGACGAGGCGTTCAGCCTTGGCGGCAACTCCCCGGCGGACACGTACCTGAACATCGAGAAACTCCTGGGCGCTGCTGCCGCCTCCGGAGCGGACGCTGTCCACCCCGGGTACGGCTTCCTGTCCGAGAACGCGGATTTTGCCCAGGCGGTGCTGGATGCCGGACTCGCGTGGATCGGGCCGTCGCCGGAGGCGATCCGCCAGCTGGGCAACAAGATCACGGCACGCGCGATCGCGGTTCGCGCTGGCGCCCCGCTCGTGGCAGGCAGCGACGGGCCGGTGGAATCCGCCGCCGAGGCCCGCGCCTTCGTGGCGGAGCACGGGCTCCCGATCGCCATCAAGGCAGCCTTCGGCGGCGGCGGCCGCGGCCTGAAGGTGGTCCGGAACATTGAGGAGGTCGAGGAGGCCTTCGACTCCGCCGTGCGCGAGGCGGTGGCTGCGTTCGGCCGTGGCGAATGCTTCGTGGAACGCTACCTGGACCGGCCGCGCCATGTGGAGGCGCAGGTGCTGGCCGATACGCGCGGCAACGTCATCGTCGTCGGAACCCGGGACTGTTCCCTCCAGCGCCGCCACCAGAAGCTGGTGGAGGAGGCCCCGGCGCCGTTCCTCAACGACGGGCAGCGGGTCCAGATTTACGACGCCGCCAAGGCAGTTTGCCGGGAAGCCGGCTACTCGGGTGCGGGAACGGTAGAGTTCCTGGTCGCCGCCGATGGCACCGTCGCCTTCCTCGAGGTGAACACGCGGCTGCAGGTGGAACACCCCATCACCGAGGAAACCACCGGGATCGACCTGGTCCAGGAGCAGTTCCGGATCGCCGCCGGGGAACGGCTGTCACTTACGGACGATCCGGCTCCGCGGGGCCATGCCTTTGAATTCAGGATCAACGCCGAGGACGTGGGGCGCGGCTTCCTGCCCTCCCCCGGCACTCTCACCGAGTTCACCGCGCCCACCGGCCCCGGCATCCGGGTGGACACCGGAGTCCGGTCCGGCTCCTTCGTGGCACCGCAGTTCGACTCGCTCCTGGCGAAGCTGATCGTCACCGGAGCCGACCGCCAGCAGGCGCTGCGGCGGGCCCGCCGCGCGCTGGCGGAGATCAGCATCGGCGGAGTGGCCACGGTCCTGCCGTTCCACCGCGCGGTGGTGGAGGCGCAGGACTTCACTTCGGAGACCGGCCTGGACATCCACACCCGCTGGATCGAGACGGACTTCGCCGGCCAGATCCCGGCCGATCCTGATTTCAGCCCCACCGGTCCCGAAGGCCGACGGCGCACCATCACCGTGGACCTGGACGGCCGTCGGCTCGCCGTCGGACTTCCCGCCGACCTGCTGGACGGCTGGGCCCGCTCAGGCCAGGCCCTTCCCGGCGGACTGGGGGCCGCGCCTGCCGCTGGCTCTCCCGACGGTGGGTCCGGCGCCTCCGACCCGGCGCAGCTCCGCGCCGCCATGAGCGGCTCCGTGGTGAAGTGGCTCGTGGAGCCGGGCGCCGAGGTGGCTGCCGGAGATCCGGTGGTGGTCCTGGAGGCGATGAAGATGGAAACCAGCGTTCCCGCCCACCGCGGCGGAGTCGTCTCCGGCGTCGCGGCCGGGGCCGGGGCCGGAGAAGTGGTTACCGCCGGTTCGGTCCTGGCGCTCATCGGCTAGGCCGGCCGCCAGCACCACGCTTGCGCGAACGGACACTTGGGGCCCCTGGGAAGCGCTTCCTAAGGGCCTCAAGTGTCTGTGAGG
>NZ_JAGGPN010000006.1 GCF_018613795.1 Arthrobacter sp. ISL-65 | reverse complement strand
TGGATCCTCGGTTTCGCCCATTACAACGGCCTGTTACTCAAGATGCCCCGACGAGTGGTCTTCCCTGCGGGCCTGGTCCTCATGGTGCTTGGTCTGTTCTGGGCGGCCAACCATCTAGATGACAACGGATGGGACCTCAACAACATCCCCCTTGCCCAGGCCCTGTGGTCCCTGGGCTTCTGTGCGATGCTGCTCCGGATCTCGCCGTCATGGCAGGCACTGCCTCGACGGATTCGGTTTCTGGACAAGCCAATCGCCCTCGTTAACAACCGGGCCATCACGATCTATCTATGGCACAACCTGCTGCTGGTGATCACGGTGGTCGTTATCAACCGGCTTTACGAAGTCGACGCGCTGGCCACAGCGATACCTTGGATTCTCGACAGCGAATGGACTCAGTTCATCGCGGTCTGGGTACTCCTGGCCATTATGTTCCTAACCATAGGGTGGGTCGAAGACGTCGCCGCCCGGCGCTCTCCACAATTATGGCCAGCCGGCTCCCTTCACAGGCCGCCGGCCCATACCCGGAGCGTCGACAGTAGCCGGGGTGCCGAGGGAATCAGGACATGAGAGGTGGAACCTGTTGAAGCAGCACGCAACCCTCCTGGCCATCGCGGCCCTACTCTTGTCCGGCTGCACATCCCCGTCGGCGCAGGCAAAACCGACTCACCAACCGGTGGACCAACAGACGGTGAAACCAACCCCTCCGCACTCCCCGCGTTTGGCAGCCTCGGCCGATCAGTTGGCGGGCATCATTAGTGAAAACGAAAAAGCCTGGCGCGGCTACGAAGCGAACATCGACTCATGCAACAAAGCCGCAGAAGGTCTCACACCTGACAACTACATACAGGCCATGGGGTGCATTAAGAATGCCCAGGATGCTGCAAATCGGGCTAGGAGTGCCACCAGCGCGATCGTTGCGCTTGGGTCCCCGCCCCCAGAGCTCACGGCGCTGGTCACCGAGACACTCAATGCCCTCGCACCACTAAGCAAGTCCAACGCGGCAGCCTCCTGTCAGGACGCGACTAGCGACCCCTGCGCCAAAGCCGTGGATCAAATTGACGAGGCAGCGTCCACACTCGTTGAAGTGCTGGACGGGTGGGCGCCCTATATACAGACCAACTAATGCAGCAGCCGCGAAGCCTATTGAAACATTGCAATTGTTGGACGGCACCGGCCCGACCCCGCATTGCTGGCTAATCCGCTCGCCCCGGAATCGGCCTCTGACAGTTTTCCCAGCGGCCATGTCTGCCTCGCCGTTGCCCTGGCCTTCGCCCTGTACTACCTTGCCTGGAGAACCAGGTGGGAGAAATCAGCGCTGGGATTCGGCTTTGGCATGGTGGTCGTGGTGACCCTCTCACGGGTCTATATCGGCGTGCATTACCCCACTGATGTTTTGGCGTCGGTAATCGCCGCTTCCGCTGCCGTGCTGTTCTTCACGGGCCTATGGAACCGTTACGCGAGGGCTGTCATCGCCAGGATCACCGTGTTGGCCTGGTTCGGTCCCATTCCCGCTCGTGCCGGCAGGGACCCCGTTTAGCATCCTGACAGGCAGGTTTTACTGCAGCAGGGCAGGGTGCCGGCGACCACCCAGAACCAGCCAAGGGCGTTTCGTGGAAATGAACCGGGGCTCCGGGAGGCCGGCTCCAGGCTTGAAACAAAGTAGGTGAGTACACTGAGCTTTCCATGGCGGCGCTAATCTGCTTTTGGCCTCCAGGCGGTGGTCGAGATGGTGCCCGGAGCAGATCCACCAGCTGAAAGGGACTGCGTGATGGATTCTTTGCCGCTGACGATGCTGGTGCTGATCTTCGTGGTGGCGGCGGCCGTGATCTGGGTGGCCGGGATCCAGTTGTCCCGGCAGACCGATATTCTTGACGTCCGCCTTCACCTCGGATCCGTTCTCGGCGGGTTGATCCTGCTCGCGATCGCGACGAACCTGCCCGAAAATTGCGATCACTTTCAGTGCGGCCTCGTCCGGCAACCTGGGGGTGGCGGTAGGGAATATCCTGGGCGGCATCGCCATTCAGACGGTGGTTCTCGTCGTCCTGGACCTCTTGGGGACAAAGGGCAAAAAACCGCTCAGCTACCAGGCGGCGTCGCTTACCCTGGTGATCGAGGCTGTCACGGTCATCGGGGTGCTCGGCGTGGTGATCGCCGGAAGTCAGATGCCCGCGGGTCTGGTCGCGTTCCGGCTCACCCCTGCGACGGTACTGATCGCATTGATTTGGGTCCTTGGCCTGCTTCTCGTGCAACGGTCCCAGAGATCCCTCCCGTGGCACGGGCAGGGACACGCACCCGACAGCCAGGACAAACCTAAAGGCCACAGCAAGACAGAAAAGGCCGGCGCGGGCGAGTCTGCTGGGACCGGCAGGGCTTTGCTGATCTTCCTCATCGCGGCGGCGGTGACCCTCGGCGCCGGCGTGGTGCTTGAACGCAGCGGGGACGCCATAGCCGGGCACATCGGGCTCTCAGGCGTTCTCTTCGGGGCGACGTTCCTTGCCCTGGCGACAGCGTTGCCGAAATCTCCACCGGCCTGACATCAGTGAAACAAGGCGACTACAAGCTGGCGTTCAGTGATATTTTTGGCGGCAATGCCTTCCTCCCTGTCCTGTTCCTCGCGGCCGTCCTCATCTCCGGCCAACCCGTCCTGGCCCAGGCACATTCCACCGACATCTATCTCACCGCCCTCGCAATCCTTTTGACCCTGATCTACGCCCTTGGACTGATATTCCGCCCCGCCCGCAAAATCCTGGGGAATGGGCGTCGACTCTCTCATCGTCCTCGTTCTATATCTGATGGGCGTGGCGGGACTGTTCGCCGTCGCCTCTGCCGGATAGCGCCCAGGGGTGCCATCTTCCCGTCCTCCACATCTCTGTGCGGATGCGGCGCAACCGAAATAGTCCGCCAGCGCCCTGAGGCACCGAATGGGGCCAGGCCGCACGATTCAGAACGATGGGAGTGCGACAGCTGCCGGCCGCGGCGCCTTGACCACGAACCAGGTCGTGGCCGAGGAGGGAAACGGGACGGGAGAACCAGGGCTGACGAAGCAGCCGCTGCGGCACGGTGACGTAACAGGACTCGGGACTAGAAGGGGAGGGGCGCGCGGGGAACTCCGATGAGGGTCGCGTGCTCCCCGTCTGGCGTTTCAAGTTCCAGCTGGACGATGCGGCGCCTGTGTACGGCGGCGGTGACGTTGAACTCCGCCCCGCCAGCCCGAACAGTATCGCCTACCTGTAGATGCTGCAGTTGCGGTGGGGCGTCTTGTTGATCTTCGGCAACCATGGCGTGCGGTCCTGGTAGTGATGACGGGGGCGGTGCTAGTGCAGGTGGCCACTGTCATCGGTTCTCGTCGTGTCGGTGATGAACGGTCCCCCGGCCGCCTACGCGGCAGGGGGCCGCCGGGCGGGATGTTCCGTGCGCTGCTGCTGCATGTGCGCTATCAAGGCGCGGTGGCGCGTTCAGTGATACCGACCGCCCAATAGGCAGCATTAGCGTGTACCGGACCTCCCGTCCCGGTCTGTTAGGCGCCGATCTGGTGCTGGCCGCCCTTCGTCTCGATTTCAATCTTGCGCGGAGCTGCCTGCGCGGCCATCGGGATCCGGAGCGTCAGGACGCCGGCGTCGTAATCGGCTTTGACGTTCTCCGTCTCCAAGGCGTCTCCGAGGACCAGCTGCCGGCTGAAGACGCCGCGGGGCCGCTCGGACGCGATCAGCTCCGTGCCTTCACCGACCGGTGCCTTGCGTGCGGCGCGGACGGTCAGGACGTTCTGTTCCACGCCCAGGTCGATCGAATCGACCTCCACTCCGGGCAGATCGAACGCGACGACATAGTCATTTCCTTCCCGCCAGGCGTCCATCGGCATCGCTGCCGGACGGGCCACCTGCCCAGAACCTGCTCGGCGAGACGGTCGAGCTGGCGGAACGGATCGAGCATCAACATGACATGCCTCCTGGTCACCAATGACGGGGTCTATATCCGCTGACATAGATTTAAATAGCACCGGCCGCCGCGCGTGACAAGAGGTTTTCCGGTCCCGATGGCTCCTTCTTCGGGGAAGATCAGGGGCGTCTGGAGGCTGATTTTTGTGGGGCAGGCGGTGCCGGGGAGGAGGGGGCCTGCCCTCGCGCCAGCCGGAACTGCCTCATCCAGCGCCTGTGCCTTAATCGGAATCGAGGTCGCCTGGGCGGAGTTCGGACCGCTGGGATGCAGCGAGACGCCGAGCTCTGTTCTTCACCGCGATAACGGCCTTGTGCCGCGGCCGGTCGTTGCCGACGTCCCGGTATTGAGCCTCGGCTGCCATAATGCCTCCTTGGCCCAGCCCGCGGGGATGTCTGCCCGTTGGGGAGCACGGCCAGGCGGACACGGTGGGCCGGTGCAAGGGTTCCGCCGCGGGTATCTACACGGCGGCCCTGCAGCCTTGCCGCCAAGGTCTGCTCCGAGGTGATCTCCGCCTGCCTGGGGCGGTTAGCGATCCGTCTCTTGGTTGCTTCTATGTTCTGTCAAGGTTGCTGGCGTAATAGTTTCTTAGCCGGTGGCTGCCTGCCGTTAGAGTAACGCGTGTGGCTACTTCTTTGACTCCTGCTCAGGCTTGGCGGCGCCTTCGTGAAGGTAATGAACGGTTTGTCTCCGGGCAGTCGATCCATCCGAATCAGGATGCTTCCCGGCGGTCGTCCCTGGCCGAAGGGCAGAATCCCTTTGCGGTGATCTTCGGTTGTTCGGATTCGCGACTTGCTGCGGAGATCATTTTCGATTTGGGTCTTGGGGATGCCTTCGTGGTCCGTACGGCGGGGCAGGTCATCGACGATGCGGTTCTGGGGTCGCTTGAGTACAGCGTCAGTGAACTGAAGGTGCCTCTGATTGTGATTCTGGGCCATGACAGTTGTGGAGCGGTCAGAGCCACTAAGGACGCTGTGGAGGCGGGTGAAATGCCGTCCGGCTTTATTCGCGATCTTGTCGAGCGGATCACGCCGTCGGTTCTGACATCGCTGCGCAACGAAAGGCACGAGGTTAATGACATGGTCGTGGAACACGTCAAGCAGACCGCGCGTCGGCTGGCGGACACTTCGCACGTTATTTCGGAGGCTGTCGAGAAAGGACAGACTGCTGTCATCGGTCTTTCCTACAGCCTTGGAGAGGGCCGTGCGGAGCTTGTCTCCGGCATCGGAGAACTTTGACGCTGGGGTGATGCGGCACGGCCGGAACGCCCCGTCGTAATCTCGGATGGAGTCGGAAGGCTGTTCCTGGACCTCTTTCCAGGCTCACCGGTTGGGGTGGTCAGGTTTGCAGGAGTCCTTCTTCGCGTCCCGGGTAGGCCCGCCGGGACGCTGCTAAATGGAAATGCAGCTCAGCGCTTTCGGTTCCTCTACCTCTGCCAGCCCAGCCAGTTGACAGTTTCCCGGGTGATGGCGGCGGGTACCATATGGCCGCCTGGGAACTCTCGGTAGGTGACGTCGTAGCCGTCCCTTCTGAGGAGGGGCACCAACCGGCGGCTGGTGCGGTCAATCGGCAGGACAGTATCGCCGTCCCCGTGCGAAACGAAAAGGCGGGGCTTCCCGGTACGAGGTGCGGGAGGGACAAACCCTGGGGAAAATGCCATGACCCGGGAAAAGAGGTCGCCGTTTGCCAGGCCCAAACCCAGCGCGTAGGAAGCCCCGTCCGAGAAGCCGCCCACAGCGATACGGTTCGGGTCAACGAAGACCAGGTGGAAAATCCGCTCCAGTGCCTGGTTAATCACCTCGACATCGGGGCCGAAGACTCCACGGACGCCGTCCCAGGTTTTGCTTCGCGACGACGGTGCTGCCAGGACGATCTTGCGTGTTTCGGCAAAGGCGGACAGTAGCGCTAACCCTCCTGCTGCTTCACCCCCGGCGCCGTGGAGCAAAAGAATAAGCGGGGCCGGCTGTACACCCGGTATGCCCGCCGGCATATAGAGCAATGTGTCCCGTACAGATTCGAGGCCGAGAGCATGCTGTCCGGGAACAGGGGCCGAGGCCGGTTCCTTTCCGGGCTTGGCACTCATAGCAGCGGAATTCAGCGATGTTTCCCGCGGACGGTCCATATTTACTCCAGAACAGGCGGAGAGTGCAGCAGCCGCCGTGAGGGCTCCTGCACTGACCACGAAGCTTCGACGTGTGGTCACCTTTCTCCGGCACTCATTATGACGTCAGGGACGTTAAGCATAGGTCCTGGAGGTGGGCGGCGATGCCGCGTGCTGACGGAGCCCCGGTGTTCTGCGCCCGCTTGGGCTGGCAGCGAAGGCTAGTAGAAGGATATGAGTTCTACGAGTTCTCCTACACGGTCCTCGGGGTAGTTCCGGGCGATGTCTGCCTGGGTGAGGATACCGACCAGGTCATGGCCGTCGATGACTGGCAGCCGGCGGACCTGGTGCTCTCCCATGATCCTGATCGCTTCCTCGATCGAATCGTCGGCGCCGATGGTCGCCGGCTTGCCCTGGCCAAAGTCCCCGGCCGTGGCCGTGCGCGGTCACCGCCCTCGGCAAAGCATTTGATGACGATGTCGCGGTCGGTGATCATGCCCTTGAGCCTGTTGTCCTCTCCGCAAATGGGCAGTGCGCCGACGTCCAGCTCTTTCACTTTCCGGGCGGCGGCTTCGAGGGTTTCGTTTTCACCGATGCATTCAACGCCGCCGGTCATAATTTCACGTGCTGTCGTCATGGCGCTCTCCTGAACCTGAGTGGCTGGGGTTTTTGGACCGCGCCCGTGCCGCTGTCTTTGGTTGGCGATCCGGACGCATTCACGGTCACGCGTTAACGCTAAATATGCTCAGTGTTGGTCCAGAGCCTGCCCGGTCGGCGGCTGGGAAGAAAGAGTCCGCTCCCACGACAGCCGCCGGATGGGTAAAGTAGCTGGATGGAACACGCGTGGGCGCAGCACGTGCTCTCCGTAATCGAACGCGCCATTGACACTTTGGCAACCGGGCCCGAGCGCATCCAACAGCGACTCGCGGACGCCTACCAGTACAGCGGACTTGCGGAACAAGTCGCCCCCGATTCGGAACTGCCGCCCACGATTGTGGCCCTCCAACTTGATCTGCAGACAGCGATGGAGACGGTGCATGACGCCGAACGAGGCCAGGCAACCGCCAGCGCTTTACGCCTCAGTGATGACCAATGCATCGTCTTCGTCCGCAGAATCCTCGCGGCGGAGCGCGCGCTGCGCGAACTGTGCGCGCAGCACGAACAGCCCTGACTCGGCGACGAGGCCGCGGCCCAGAGCTCCGTCTGCCCACTTCCAAGCCGCAGCTGTCGCAGCTATCTCAGCAGACCGTTGGGGCCGATGCGAGGGATTTCAGGACTGTTCAGGCAGCTGCACAGGCTTTAAGCTTTTGCCTCACCTACCCCGAATTTAGGAGGCCCTTGTGCGCATCTCTGATCAGATGGACCGTGAGGCTCAGGCCCACCAAGCCCTTCTTACGCGCTTGGCGAAGGGCAGGGAGTGGGCGACACCCGGCATCGAGGCGGCGCTTCGCCGTGCTCTGAGCAGAATCGACACCGGTGTGGAAGCAGCGTCACCGCGCTTGCAGGCAAGCCTGCGGGCCATCGCAGACGAGCTCGCCGGGGGAGTGGAAGCAGCGACCCCACGCCTCCACGAGCGGATAGCGAAGCTTACCCCCGGGATGGAGACCCCGGAGCAGGAGACCCGATCCGGAAAGATAACCAGGAAGCTCTGGTGGTTCATAGCAGGCGGTACGGTGGGCATCGCGGGTGGGCTGGCGCTGTGGCGGGCAGCGCGCCCGGTTCCCGAACCCGAAGTTGCACCTGCAGAGGAAGCCGCCGGGGACCCCCCGCCGCGGGCGGAATCCTTCGTCTAAAACACTTGGGCTGCGGCCGCTCCTTATCCCTGGCCCTTGTGTGGAGGCTGCCCTCGCAAGTTAGACCTGAAGCAGGCTGGCTGAGCTGAAGGACGCTTTCAGAGCCTGACTGGCGGTGATAGTCCTGAAGGCAGCATCCAGACTGAGATGTTACGAGGGTGAGCTTCGGGGGTTATTGCGCGGTCCTGCGGCGGGCTTCCTGCTGATGCTGCTCCAGCTTTGCCTCGGCATCTCTTCGTCGCTGGAGGATGCCACGGGCCTGGGTGATCGTGGGGTGGCGGTGCTCGCGTTCCCAGGCGTGGTCGTTCGCTCCGGTGCGGGCAGCGGCTGCTCCGTTGTGGGGGCTGCTGTCTTCATTCATGGCGGGATCTCCTTTTACGGGACGGGAGCGTTATGGGATGGGAGCGCAGTGCAGAAAGGCGGGGTGGTCCCGGCTGCTGCTGCCTGTGATGCCGGTGTGGACAAAGCGTGCTGCGGGAGGGTCATTCTGGCAGTTCCATCTGGAAGCCGCAGACGCACCTGAGAACGCGGGTGGAGAGGTAGACGCCCAGGGCGTCCTGGGCTCCATCTTCGGTGGAGAGTGGTACAGAGAGCTTGCGCAGCTCTGAACCTGCCATTTTCATGGGCTGTCCGCAGTGCATGTAGTTGTTGCCGATTATGAGCACGTCTCCTGTCTGTTCCGGCCGGGCCAGGACCTGCGACAGATCGCCGACCTGGGCCGGGTGCTCATCGAAGGTGCCGCATCGGCTGCACGTGTAGGACACGAGCGTGACTTCGGGCGGCTGGTCCGGCAGATCGGTGACGGATCTGATGATGAGATGGCGGTCTGTGCCGCAGTTGCCGCACATCACCGGCAACACACGGTGCCCCCCGGTGCCGTCATCGCGGAAGTGAAAACCGAAAACCATGATCAGCCTGCGTGCGGGTAGTTGGTGAGTGTGTTGTCCGCTGCGGCGCGGACCTTCTCCGCCGGCCGTTATGCAGGCCAATGCGGCACATTCGCATCTGGTTCTGGAAGGAGGTGTCGGGCTCGGGCTTCATTCCCTGCAGGAAACGCCATCCGCTGGACAGGCCGTCGAGGCGGCCAGGCGAAAAGGGACTGCCGGCGTCCGGAGCAGGTGCGGTGGCGCAGGAAAGGAACAGCCGGAAATGTGAGGTAGCCATGGCAGGCTCTTTTCCTCAGGGTGCGTGGTGGGCCGCCATGCGGCTACAGCGGCTGTTCCCCGAGGGAGTGCACAATCCCTGGAGGGGTGGCGCCCGCGGAATGACTTCGACACCCGGGCTCCTTGTATTGAAGCTACCCCGCGCTGCCCCTGCCTGCATAGACCGCATTTTGAGAGGCAAGGCGGGTGATGACCCAGCGGTGCGGCCCCGGTGAGGATTCGTGGTTGCAGAGCGCAGCAGTCCGCCGTTGGGTGCCCATTTCTTGTCTATGCCAGTGGGCTTGGCGGCACTGCTCGCTTCCTCTCGGCCCTTCTCGACGGCTCCTCTCGGCCCTTCTCGACGGCGCCTCTCGGCTATCTCGACGGCGCCTGGCGGATGAACTCCGGACGCCGGGACCGGACGCTGCGGCGGTCCTGAGCTTTTTGCTGACCGCCGGAGACAGTTCCCGAGCGGCACTGCTCCACTCCTACTAAGGTGCTGGTGACTACTAAGGTCCTGGTGACCGTGTTCCGGCAGTGCTGGACAGGTGGAAGGGCAAAGCCGACAATGAGGTTGACGTCCGGATCCTCGTTTGGGGCGGGCACGGCCGGAACGGGAAGACCCAGTGCTGTGGAGGTCTTATGCGATGGACATGGTTGGGAGTGTTCGTGGCTCTTGACATCATTGGAAGCGCCTACATGCTGAGCCCGTCGGCCAGTGCTCTGAATGGCCGCGGAGCTCCTGTATCGGAAGTTTCCTCAGCCGTGCAGATGCAGCAGCCTTCTCCTACGGATGCCCCCACGGGCGTGACCCCGGCGCCGACCGGAACAGCAACACCCACCGAGTCGTCGCCTCCTGTGCCAGATGGCCCCGGCAACACTGGCACGCAGCAGCAATCCGATGGTGGCATTGCGCCGCTGTTAATCGCGGGCATTCTTCTTCTTGTTGTTCTGCTCGTCGCCTTGTATTTGTGGAGACGGCGGGGCAAAGTCCGAGACCTGTGACAACGCCGCTGTCTAGGGCGCGCCCATTTGATGTGGCCCTGGTGACGATGCCGGCCGGGCGTGGTACTCAGGAACCTGGGCCAGTCATCAGGGCCAGGCGGTTGTTTCCCGCCCCGCCTGCCCGGCGGGGCGGCGCGGGAAAGCCTCCGAACCGATCACGTGTTTTGGACGTGGTCCTTGGCGTCGCTGGCGCTGGTCTTGACGTCCGTTACGGCGGTCTGACCTTCCTCCTTTACCTGCTGGGCGGCATCGGCGGCGGTCGTCCTGACGTTTTCCATAGCCTCCTGAGCGGGTTCTTTCAGGCCTTGGGCTACGTCTTTGGCCGCGTCGGTGAGCTCGGTGGTGACGGGCTCTGCCGCGCTCATGAAGGCTTCGGCCGCTTCGCGTTCCTTCTGGCTCGGCGGGACCAGGGATGAGACGAGCAGTCCGGCGCCGAAGGCGATCAAACCGGCGGCCAGGGGATTGCCCTGGGTTTTCACGGCGGCCTGGCGCGGTGCATCCGCCACCGCGGAACCGGCGTCCTGCAGGGCTGATCCTACACTGCCGGTGGCGGACTGGACGTTGCTGGTGGCCTGATCGGCTGCTCCCATGACTTTCTCCTTCACGCCAAAGACAGCGTCCCGGACCTTGTCCTTGGCCTTGGTGGTCTTGCGGTGAACGATGTTCGAGGGTGTGACTTTGTCCGCGACCGCGTCCACGTCGGTGCCCAGGCGGGATCGGGTGGCTTCGATGTCGGCGCGAATGGCGTTCGGGTTTTCGCTGCTCATTTAGTGGCCTCCGTTGGGTTTGAGGGTGGGCGGGATTTCCTGGACGGTTTCGACGGTCTGGGGCATGCCCTTGACGGTCTTGAACTCCTTGCGGCCGATCGAAGCGAGGATGGCGGCGATGATGCCCCAAATCAGGGCGACGACGACGGCGGACCATCCCAGGCCCATCAGCTCGCCCAGGGCGTACCGGAGGGCAATGGAGAGGAACAGGAGCGCGAAGTGCCCGCTTACGCCGGCGCCGGCCAGCATTCCGCCGCCTTTGCCGGCGCGGGTGGCGGACTGTTTCGCTTCGGCCTTGGCCAGTTCCAGTTCCTGCCGCATCAGGGTGGACAGGTCCCGGGTGACATCCCCGAGGAGCTCCCCAAGGGAGTTAGTGTCCGCCTTCACATGTGCGGCGGTGGGAGGCGTCTCCGGTATCTCGCTGCTCACAGGGGACGACCTCCACCCTCGGCGTACGGGTCCTCAACGTCGCCCAGCGGAGCCCCGGAAGTCGGGCCTCCCGGGACGGTCGACGAAGCGGTGGCGGCCGCACCAGGCCGGGCCGTTGTAATTTCGTCGTAGAACGGCTCTTCGATTCCGGTGCTGACGGCGCTTCCCGTGACCGGAGCCTGAACGGGCTGCTGAGGGAGGGTGGTTCCTGTTGCCGTCGTAGTTTCCGGGGCTCCGGCCTGGGGGCTTCGGCCGAGGCGTCCCGCGAGCAGGCCTGCGCCTGCCGCGAGGAGAAGGAACGTGCCCGGACGCTGGCGTGCGAAGGACGTGACCTCATTCAGCAGCGTGCCCGGATCCCGGTTGCCCAGCCAGGAGGCAATGGATTCGGAACGTTCGGCGGCCTGGCGGATCAGGTCGGAGGCAACACCCTGTTGCTCCGGCGCGTCGGCCATGGAGCGCAACTGCGAGGAGATGGTGCGAATGCCCTCCGCAGCCTTCTGCTGCTGGGACCCCGCCTGGTCCGTCAGGTCAGACTTGGCCTGCTGAAGCAGGTCCTTCGCGTTGGTCTTGACTTCGGAGGCCACATTCGCGGCCTCGGCCTTGGCGGTACCCGCGACGTTCTGGGCTGCACCTGCTGCCTGCCCGGCGATGTTGGACGCCTCTTCCTTGGCCGCATCGGTCTTCGTGGAGGCTGCGCCCTGAGAGGGGGCGGTTCCGGATGTTCCTGCAGTGCTGTACGGGTCCGCGGGGTACGGGTCGGAGGTCTGCTGCCACTGATTTTCGCTCTCATCATTGCTCTCTTTCCTGTAACAGATAGCTGCTCGTGATGAACGAGCACGCGCCAATAGTAAGCCTGATTACCATCGGCTAGTAAGCACCCTCGCTAGACGCGCACGCGGTCCCTTCTGCCGCTTCCGCTTCAACTGGCCGGGGTCTGGGTACGTACACATTGAAACGGAAGCATAGGTCTCGGCCGCTCCCTGACCGACAGTTTCCTGCTCAGCCCGGCGGCCCCCGGAGTGGTCAGCACAGGCAGTTTAGGGGTTGCGGCCCGGGAGGAGGAACAGATGCAGACTGTCGAAGAGACCATCGAGGTGGATGTTCCTGTGCGCGAGGCGTATGAGCAGTGGTCGCAGTTTGAATTCTTCCCGCAGTTCATGTCCGGCGTGGAATCGGTGACACGGGTCAGTGGCAGGATCACGCACTGGGTTACAAACGTCGGCGGTGCGGAGCGGGAATTCGATGCAGAAATAGTAGAAGATCGCCCGGACGAACGGATCGCCTGGCGCAGCACGGACGGCGTTTCCCACGCGGGAACCGTGTCATTCATGCAACTGGGCCCCCGCACCACCCGTGTCTGGGTCCGGCTGGAATGGTCCCCGGAAAACCTGGCAGAGAAAACCGGGGCTGCCTTGGGATTCGACAACATGCAGGTCAGGGCAGACCTGCTCAGGTTTAAGGAATTCATCGAAACCCGTGGTACCGGCACGGACGCCTAATACCAGGAATCGTCGAACCGCCGCGCAAAATCAGTGGCAGCCACCTGCTCGGCCTTTGACGCAAGGCACATTTCACCACGATGCTGCGAACACGACGTGGTGCACCGTTATCAGATCAGGAAAGCCCTGCGCATCGTTGTGCCCGGAATCATGGTCTACTTGCGCCGTCGTCCGATGCACACGGCAAGGCGGACGCTTGCGCTGCGCGCCATCGATCATAGGGAGCCCTTCCCGGCATCCTGGGGGTTCACAACGGGCCCGCGACCGGTTGTAACAGCGAGGACGCCAGCGGTGAACGCAGCCGGTGTAAGCCGGGTCTCCAATGTCACCACGACCTTCAGTGAGGCCGTCAGCGGCGTCGCCGGTGGAACCTTGGCTCTAAGGAACGCGGCCACCGGGGCACTCGTCAGCGCTGCAGTGGGCTAAAACGCAACGACCCGGGTCGCAACGTTGAACCCAAACGTGACCCTGGCGGCGCGCACGAAGTACACGGCGGTGCTGTCCACCGGCATACGCGACGCCGCGGGCAACCCGCTCGTTGGAACCTCGTGGAGCTTCACCACCGGCCCCTAACGGAAGGAATCTGAGATGACGTCCCGCCCGGTGCCACCCCAGGGTGCCGGGCCGGACCCTTGTGGCAGCACACACCCGTGGGCAACCCGTACATGTACCCTCAAAGTCGATCCCGACGACGTCGAAGTCCACCCGCCCCAATCGGTACGGGGGAAGATCAGAACAGAACGGCGCACCTCGGTGGCTTGGGGAAGCGAAGCTGGCCTTTACATCAGCTGCCTGGCCATCTGGGCATACGTGGACACCTGTGCTGGGCGGCTCTGCGGCGTCATTGGCAGCAGCCGTCTGGTCCCGCCTGCGGGGACATCCGCACTGGGCTACGGCGTGCGTGGCAGCGCCTGCCATCATGGTCGGGGGCATCTCCCTGCTCATGCCGTATAACCTGGCGCGCCACCTCGTTGTCCTCGTCGCCCTTCCCGGCGCGTTGGCCGGAGTAATTGGCGGGCTGACAGACCGGGGATACCGCCGCACCCGCAGATGACACTTGCCACCGTCGCGTAGGAAAATTCGGCGTAAATTTGCAGGCTGATCAGGCTTTTCGTCTGCGGCTGACCGTACGATGAGCTCGTCTCATCACTCGAAATTTGGGGGAAACCTTGAGCAATCCGCAGTACCCGAACCAGCAGCCCTACCCTTCGCAGCAGCCGTATAAGCAGCAGCAGCAGCAGTCCTGGCAGGGCGAGCCGCCGCTGTGGGCACCGTACTATGGCGCCCCGTTCCCGGCGGCCGTGAAACGGTTCTTCAAGAAGTACGTCACCTTCTCTGGCCGGGCCAGCCGCAGCGAGTACTGGTGGTGGACGCTCGTGTCCGTCATCGTCAGCTTCATCCTGAACATCATCATCAGCGCCGGCAACGCCGCCACGTCGACTTCCAGTCTCAGCAGCACCCCGCAGCTGGGTCCGGGCGCGACTTTCGGGATGATCCTGCTCGTCATCTGGGGGCTGGCCACCATCGTCCCGTCCCTGGCGTTGACGGTGCGCCGCCTCCACGACAGCAACAAGAGCGGCTGGCTGATACTGCTTGGCCTGATCCCGTTCGCAGGTGCGATCATCCTGCTGGTCTTCGCTCTGCTGGGTCCTGATCCGGCCGGGCAGCGGTTCGACCAGCCCACTGCGCACTGACACCGCGATCTGATCGCACAGGAAGGCCCGCCGTTCACGAGACGGCGGGCTTTCTTGTGGTCGCGGTAGGACGGACAACGTGTTCCGCCTCAACTACAACATGGCTTCAAGCCCTCGCTTTAGAACGTCCGAGCGTCGAGGAGGCAATTACGGATCGCTGTAACAAACCCTGAGACGCGCAAGGGAAAGTCCGACGAGATCGACGCTGTCGCCGCCGCCCGGACAGCCCTGGCCTCCGCTGCGGGCACGCTGGCAGCCCCCAGGGCAGACGGGATCCGCTCGGCTTTGAGGGTGCTCCTTGTTGCCCGCAGGGCGATCGACACCCGCCGAACCGCGGACCGGAACATGCTCACCGCGCTGCTGCGCAGCTTTGACCTCGGCATTGACGCCAGGAAACCCCTGACGGATGCACAGGTGCGCAGCGTGGCCGCATGGCTGGCCCGTCGAGGCGAGGACACGGCCCTGCAGACGATCCGCGAGGAGGCCCGCAGGTTGGCAGCCGCGGTCCTCGAGCTCACGCGCCAGATGGAGGCCAACCACGCTGCCTTGGGCAAACACGTGGACGAACTCGCACCGGGACTGACTGACGCCCACGGCGTCGGTCCTGTCACCGCGCGTCCGCGCTTGTCGCCTACTCGCACAGGGGCAGAGTCCGTTCCGAGGCCGCATTCGCGGCTCTCGCCGGTGCCGCACCCTTGCAGGCATCAAGCGGGAACACGATCCGCCACCGGCTCAACCGCGGCGGTGACCGCCAGCTCAACAGCGCGCTCGAGGTCATCGCCCGCGTCCGCATGTCCAACCACCCCGAGACCCGGGCCTACGTCGAGCGTCGGCTCGCCGAGGGCATATCGAAAAGAGAGATCCGTCGCTGTCTCAAACGCTGTGAGGATTGGGCTGGCAGACACCAGATGCGGGAATCTGTCATCCAATGAGAAGCGGGACCGAACGCCGATAACCTGCGTTTCGTAAGGTTGCCAGTCATGACCGTTCCGAAGGGGCACCTGCCCGTATTCGTGTGCCAGGATCAACCCCGAACCTGTCGGGGCTGCCCGAACTGCGTCCGGACGCCGGGGGAGTACAGCACTGAGTCAGGCGGGCCGTGGACCGTGATCCCGGCGGCACAGACCAGTGCGTCTTCCACTGCGGCTGCCGCAGCGCAATACAGCGGCCAGGGCCGGTGGGCAATGGGCAGGTAAAACACCTGCCGCCCCACACGGGTATGGAGTCCGAATCGCGCTGTGAGCCAGACTGACAATCGGTCCAGGGCCGGGTGGTCCATGTCCGGATAGGCGCCGAACGAGGACGTCCCCTGCCCGCGGAAGCGCACCACTTCGTATCCATATCCCCGGGAGGTGCCACGCATCGTCCTGGGGCGGCAGCGGGACCACACGTACGGCACCCCGGCGGCACGGGCGGCCAGCACGAACGCGAGCCTGTCGGCGTCTAATGAGAGGAACACCACGCCGTGCCGCCCCGCAGCGTCACGGGAATACAGCCGGACATTGACCTCGGTGAACGTTCCGGCATAGGGAAGACTTAGGCGGGACCCCAGGCAGGTGCCCGTAACCCGGAAACCGATCAAGCCGACCCACGTCGTACCGGCATACACGTCAGGCTCGACACCCCTAGGCATGTAAGGGAGCGCTACTGCCGCGGGAATCCTCCAATGAAGGAATACCACATCAGCCCATGACTGATGCACCGACAACGGGAGGTATCGGGTGTCTCCGCTCAGGGACCCTTCCCGGGGGTCAGTGTCCGTGCCCCATCTCACTCCCCAAAGCATGCTGGGACTGGCCCATGTGCGCATGCACTCAGCATGCGTGTCCCCGCCGCTGGCGGCAAGAGCAGAAGCCGATCCAGACGGTGTCATCGCGTGTCCTGCTCGCGATCGCCCCGCCTAGGAGGAAGAAATGCTTGGGCCGGAAGCGGTTCAGGCCCCGCGTCCTCGCCCGAGAGCCGCCGTCCCAACGCGGATCGATGGAGTGGGGTGCAATCAGCGTCTCGTTGGCGATGTCGTAGAGGGGACCGTTGACCGAGCGGCGGGTGCCCCGCCGACCACGGGGACGCGGCGCTGGTACACGGGTCGAAGATGATCGCCCCGAACATATGTGTCTGGACGCGCAGGGGGTGTTGACGTGGCGGGTAGAAGTGGGTGCCTGCCGCCCCGCGGTCGGGTTACCAGGTTCGCCCACATAAGACCCACTTGGGATGGCGCTCGAACCGACAGGCTCGCAATCAGATGCGGAACTCTCTTGTCTAAAGACGACCGGAACCAACGCCGATAATGGCGATTCCGTAAAGCTGCAGGCCGTCTAGCTGCGGTGCTATCTTCGGCGGCACAGACCGCGGAGGCTGTCAGGGTGAAGTGTACTTCGACTTGATGTGTCGATCCCCGGGAGGCCGGCTCTGCAGCAGGCGGGTCAGCGGGTCGGTGAGTGCCAGTTCTGCGGGGAAGGGTTCTATCGGAAGGCATGTCGCCCAGTGGCGTACTAAAGAGCAAGCATTGATTACAGTGTGGATAACTGTGGTCAATCGGTCTCAGGTGCTGTGCAAAAGAAGCAATCATCTTCGCACAGATCCTGAGTTTTCTCCGAACCGCCTGCTTCGGGCAATACAGCGTTTGTCACCGCTACTGCGGCATCTGTCGTCATGGGAACGTCTTTCGGGATACGCCCGGAATGAAGGCCCGGTGCGGTTATGGGGTCGGAGTCGTACCGGTCAAGTGTGTACTGCAACGGGTCCTCCACGTTGCGAGGAGAAGGACCCGTTGCAGGGTTTATTAGGCCAAGGCTTGCCCTTGTAAGCGTTATTTAGCGTAGGGGTCTGCGAGGCCGATGTATTGGGTGGTGGTGTATTCGGCAATGCCTTCGGTGCCGCCTTCGCGGCCCAGGCCGGATTGTTTGACGCCGCCGAAGGGTGCGGCTGCGTTGGAGATGACGCCAGCGTTGAACCCGACCATGCCGAACTCGATCTCTTCGGCCACCCGCAGGAGGCGGTTGAAGTCGCGGCTGTAGAGGTACGACGCGAGGCCGTATTCTGAGGCGTTGGCCAGCTTGATCGCGTCCTCTTCGGTGGCGAAGGTGGTGACGGGAGCGACGGGCCCGAAGATCTCCTGACCCAGGATCGCCGCGTCGTTGGGCACATCCGCGAGGACCGTCGGCTGATAGAAGTAGCCGGGTCCGTCACCCGGTGCACCACCGGTCAAAGCGACAGCTCCGGCGTCGACGGCGGCGCTCACCAAAGCGTGGACATCATCACGGGCTCCTGCGTCGATGAGTGGGCCGACCTGCGTTGAGGGTTCCGTGCCGCGGCCGGTGTTCAATGCGCCCATGGCGGCGGCGAACTTCCGGGTGAACTCCTGCGCAACCGATTCGTGGACGAGGAACCGGTTGGCTGCGGTGCAGGCTTCGCCCATGTTCCGCATCTTGGCGGCCATGGCCCCTTCGACGGCGGCGTCGAGGTCGGCGTCCTCGAACACAATGAAGGGTGCGTTCCCGCCGAGCTCCATCGAGGTGCGCAGCACGTTCTGCGCCGCGTCGGCCATCAGGCGTTTGCCGACGGGGGTGGATCCGGTGAAGGAGACTTTCCGCAGCCGTGAGTCCTTGAGCAGCGGCCCGGAAATTCCGGAAGCGGAGGAGGATGAGACGACGTTGAGCACACCGGCGGGCAGGCCGGCCTCCATCATGGTCTGGGCGAACAGTTGCGAGGTGAGCGGGGTAAGTTTGGCGGGTTTCAGGACCATGGTGCACCCGGCCGCGATGGCGGGGGCTACCTTGCGGGTAGCCATGGCCAGCGGGAAGTTCCACGGCGTGATCAGCAGGCAAGGTCCGACGGGCTTGTGCTGAACCAGGATCTTGTTCTTGCCCTCGGGACTGGTGAGGTAGCGGCCGTAATCCCGGACGGCTTCCTCGGAGAACCAGCGCAGGAATTCGGCCCCGTAACTGACTTCGCCGCGGGCTTCGGCCAGGGGCTTGCCCATCTCCAGGGTCATCAGCAGGGCGAAGTCCTCGGCCCGCTCGGTCACCAGGTCGAAGGCGCGGCGGAGGATCTCTGCGCGCACCCGCGGTGCGGTCCGCGCCCAGGACGCTTGGGCGGCGTCGGCCGCGTCCAACGCAGCGACGGCGTCAGCGCTCGTCGCGGAAGCTAGGGTGGCGAGGACTTTCCCGGTGGCGGGGTCGTGCACGTCGAAGGTGCCGCCGTCGGCCGCGTCAACCCACTCGCCATTGATGAGCAGGCCTGTGGGCACGGAGGCCAGAAGGGTGGACTCGCGCTCCGGCGAGATGGCAGGGGTAGTCATGGTGCTCCTCGGTAATTATGGTTGCGTGGCCAGGGGCTTCGGCGAGCCCAACCATCGAGTGGTGTCTTTAGTAGGCCTTGACGCGTTGCTCGACCACAAGGTGGATGAGCGCGAAGACGTGGTCTTCATCGATTGCCCTGAGTGCGGCTTCGATGGCGGCGGGGATGTCGGTGTCCTGTTCCGCTTTGATGCCGAAGCCGCCAAATGCTTGGGCCGTGAGTGCGAACTCGGGGTTTTTCAGTTGCGTCCCGGAAACCCGTTCGGGGTAGTGGCGTTCCTGGTGGGTGCGAATGGTGCCGTATTCCTGGTTGTCCATCACGATCACCAGGGGAGTGGCGCCGTATTGGGCGGCGGTGGCGAGCTCTTGGCCGTTCATGAGGAACTCACCGTCGCCGGCGATGGTCACGATGCGCCGGCCCGGGTATTCCAGGGATGCTGCGATGGCCGAGGGGACGGAGTAGCCCATGGAGCCGTTGCGGGCGCTGATCATTGAGGCGTAGCGCTGGGTGGGGAAGTACCGATGTGCCCAGTTCGTGTGTTCACCGGCACCAAGGGTGATCATGGCGTCGGCGGGCAAGGTGGGCACGAGGTTGGCCATCAGGGTATCCATCCGGGCCGGGCCTGATGTTGGGGTCGCCGGAGGCAGGGTGGCGAAGGATTCCTGCTCGCCGCGCATCCGTGCCGCCCAGGCCTTCCATTCATCCTTGACCGGAAGTTCGATCTTGGCGAGGTCGCGGATGAACACGTCCGGTTTGGCGACGATCTGGTACGAGACCGGGCCTGACCTGCCGCGCAGGGAGGGGTCGATGGTGACGAGGAAGTTTTTCTTTGTCCAGTCCTGGCGGCAGAGGAATCCGTCGGTGATGACATCGCCCGGGACGGTGCCGACAAAGATGAGCAGGTCCGTTTCTTCAAGTAAGTCGTAGGTCGGGCGGGGACGGCCGTAGCCGATGGGGCCGACGTAGGAGGGGGAGTCAAAGGGGACTGTGCCTTGGGTGCGCCACTCGGCCGCCGCTGGGATGTGGTGCTTTTCCAGCCAGTGCGTGAGCTGGTCGGCGCCTTCCTGGGTCCAGTCGTTGCCGCCGGTGACGAAGAGCGGTTTGTTGGACGCAGCCAGTGCCGTGGCGAGGGCTTCTGAATCGACCGTGGTCATTCCGCCGGTGGCGACCGGGATCGGTGGGTGGAGTTCGGCGGGGATCTGTTGCCGGATGATGTCTTCGGGTAGGCCGATAACGACGGGTCCGGGCCTGCCGTTCATGGCTGCGAACAGGGCTTCGGCGACGATTTCGGAGGCTCGCTCAGCGTGGTCCAAGACCATTACGCGTTTGGCGCCGGTGTCGAACCAGGCTTTGATGTCGAATTCCTGGAAGGCTTCGCGGTCCCTGTGCGCGAAGGGAATCAGGCCTACAAACAGCACCATCGGGGTCGAGTCCTGCCACGCGGTATGAAGACCAACATGGGCGTTCGCAGCGCCCGGGCCGCGGGTAACCATGGCGATGCCGGGCAGCTGGTTCATTTTGCCGTCTGCTTCAGCCATATAGGTGGCGCCGCCTTCGTGCCGGCACACAATCGTTTCGATGGGGGAGTCGTGGAGGCCGTCCAGGACGTCCAGGAAGCTCTCGCCAGGAACCACGTGGGCCCGTTTGATCCCGTGCGCAACCAGAGTGTCCACGATGACGTGCCCGGCCGATTTGCTGGACTGGTTTTCTTTTTTTGCTGTGGTCTCGGTGTAATCGCTCATCGTCGACGTCATTGGCTTGTGACCTTCATGGTTTGTTTGATCATGTTGTCTGTACTTGCTTATTGCTTCTTTGCCTGCATATGCCCAGCTGCGCGTGGCAATTTGGCCAGAAGAGAGCCGTTATGCCCCTGCCTTGGAGTAACCGGGTTGTGCGCACTGGCGGGCCCGGAGGCTCGCCGATCGTGTGGTGAATATGGCAGGCAAAGAGTCACTCGTTTGTGCGGTCCAGGGCTTGGAGCATGATTTGGGCGAGGTGCACTCCGTCGGCGGAGGTTCCTTGCGCGATTTGGGTCCTGCAGGAGAATCCGTCTGCGAGAACGATGGTGTCGTCCGCAGCGTTTCGGATGGCCGGGAACAGTTCCCGCTCACCGAGAGTTTGGGAGATGTCATAATGGCCTGGTTCGAAGCCCCAGTTGCCTGCCAACCCGCAGCAGCCTCCCCCGATGACGGTGGTGTTGACGCCGAGTTTTTCCATGACGCTGAGTTCTGGTTCGTATCCAAGGGCTGACTTTTGATGGCAATGCACTTGGCACAGCGCTTCGGCGGGACTCCCCGCATCGCTGGATAGTTTCCCAAATGGCCAGGGTTTGCCGTCTTGGAGGTGCTGGGCGGCAAACGACCCGAGGGTCTGAGTGAGTTGGGAAACGAGTGCAGCGCGGTCGTCATCCGGCAGCAGTTCAGTAATTTCCTCTTGCAGCATGACGGTGCATGATGGCTCTAGGCCGATCACAGGGTATCCGGCACGCAGCAGCGGTTCCATGACATCGAGGGTGTCTTGCAGGACCTTTTTGGTCATGTCCAACTGCCCTGTGGAGTGCCATGTAAGACCGCAGCAGACATTGCCCATTGGCATGAGGACGCGGTATCCCATTGCTTCCAGGACGTCGACGGCTGCTTTCCCTGGCGCGTCGGCTGAGAAGTTAGTGAAGGTGTCCGGCCAGATGACTACGGATTCACGGGTGTCGTCGACTTCTGCTGACGATGAGCGCCGGCGGCGGAACCATGCCGTTAGCGGTTGAGGCGCGAAGGTAATCATTCGCCGCTTCGTCTCGATACCGCCCAGTCGTTTGGTCAGCTCTTCGATGGGGCGGAAGGACTCGAGGAGGTTGATGAGGCGGAAGGCGAAAGGGATCCGTTCGGTGATGCGCATGAGGTAAGGCATCCAGCCCATGGTGAACTGGGCCATGGGCCGCCGGTTTTTTCCGATGAAGGAAAGCAGTCCGTGGCGGTAGTGGTGATGAAGGAATTCGGCTTTGTAGGTGGCCATGTCGACGTTGACGGGGCATTCTGTGGCGCAGGCCTTGCAGGAAAGGCACAGGTCCAGGGCTTCGAGGGTTTCCTTCGATTTCCATCCGTCGGTGATGCTTTCGCCCCTGAGCATCTCCGCGAGTGACCGGGCGCGGCCCCGGGTTGAGTGGACTTCGTCTTTGGTTGCCTGGAAGGACGGGCACATGGCCCCGACATCAGAGCGGCACGCACCAACACCAACACAACGGTTCACAGCGTTGGCGAAGGAACCTTCGTCCCGGGTAAAGGCGTGGACAGGGGTCAGTTCGAAGGTGCGGGCTCCCGGGCCGGGGCGGATCCCCTGGTCAACAGGTTCCGGGTCTACCAGGACACCAGGGTTGAAAAAGCCTTCCGGGTCGAAGACGTTCTTGAACTCGCTAAATGAGGTCAGGGCTTCCGGTGAGTAGATGGTTGCCAGCAGTTCGGAGCGGGCCCGGCCGTCACCGTGCTCGCCGGAAACAGAGCCTCCGTACCGATGGACGAGCCTGGCGGCTTTTTCGACGAAGTCCCGGTAGGCGGCGACCCCGGCGTCGCTGGTGAAGTCGAAGGAGATACGGATGTGGACGCATCCTTCGCCGAAGTGGCCGAAGGGGATGCCGGACAGGTCGCTCTCGTCCAGCAGGTCGTAGAGGTCACGCAGGTACTCGCCGAAACGGTGGGGCGGGACGGCTGAGTCTTCCCAGCCAGGCCATGCTTCCCCGCCTTCGGGCAGGCGGGTGACGATGCCGGCGCCTGCTTCGCGGATGTTCCAGAGGGCTTTGGCGAGGGGACCTTCAGGCACGACGATGGAGTCGACGACCTTTTCCGAGATCAGGCCCGGCAGTTCAAGGGCACGCGTTTCGGCCTCCTGAAGCGTGTCGGCTCCGACTTCGCAGTAGAGCCAGCCTCCGCCTTTGGGTAGTTCTGATCCTGCCGTTTCCCTGCCCGGCCTGGTTTGAAGGGCCTGGATGAGGTCTGCTCCCATGCCTTCAATGGTGTAAACGTGCGGGACGCGAAGCTTGGGGGCCGCGGCCGCGGCGGCGAAGACGTCTTCGAACCCGAGGACTGCCAAGGCGGTGTGTGCGGGCTTGCGGACAAGTTTTACGGTGAGCTCTGTGATGATGCCACAGGTGCCCTCCGTTCCGGCGAAAGCCTTGGCAGTATCGAAGCCGTGCTCGCTCAGCAGGTAGTGCAGACCGTAACCGGAAACCTGGCGGGGGAACTGGCCAAGCTCGGTGCGAAGCATCGCCAGATGCTGGTCGCGCAACGCGGTGAGTGCACGGGTGATTCTCGGCTCTGAGGTGAAGCCCTGGCCGAGTTCGATTTCGCTTCCGTCGCCCAGCATGACCTTGACGGCCACGAGGTTGTCAGCGCTGGTGCCCCAGGCCACGGAGTGGGATCCGCAGGCGTTGTTGGCAACCATCCCTCCGATGGTGCAGCGGGAGTGGGTGGACGGGTCCGGCCCGTAGGTCAGGCCGAATTCGGAGGCAGCGTCCCGCAGTTGGTCGCACACTACGCCCGGTTCGATCACGGCGGTCATGGTTTCCGGGTCGATGGATTTAATCCGGTTGAAGTGCCTGGAGGTGTCGATGACCAGGCCCTCACCGATGGCGTTGCCGGCGACGGAGGTTCCTCCGCCGCGGGAGACGACCGACCAGCCGCGACTCTGCGCTAAGGCCAGCGCTTCCCGGACTTCCTCAACGTTGCGCGGTTCGACGACTGCTGCTGGGACCCTGCGGTAGATGGACGCGTCGGAGACGTAGGCGGCGCGAGTGGTGAGGTCGTCTCGGATGTCGATCATGGTTCCCGTCTTAGTGTGCTTCTGTGCCGGCTTCGAAGCCGGTTGGCCCCGCTGCAGGGGACGGCCGGTGACCTTCGTGCGCCAGGCAGTGTGTTCCAGGGCTGACCGACGGCTGAAGATAAGGGCTGCTGAATGAATAAGGGAGGGTGATGGTTCCTGCCGGCCTCGCAGGGCCGGCAGGAACCATGTCATGTCAGGCGGAAGTGATCCGTGTAGGTGCCGCGCTGGTTGCGAAGGCCTGGTCGAAGAATTCCTGAAGCCGGTCGCACATCGTGAGGAATTCCGGGTGGTCGCCGTACATGAAGTCGTTGTGCCGACCCTTCACCGTGTAGAGCGTCTTCGGGGATTCTGCCGCTTCATACAGCGAGGCCGCTTCCTCGAATGGGTGCAGCGTGTTGTTTTCGCCGTGGGCGATGAACAGCGGGGTCGGGGACAGGTACTTGACCGCCCGCTCCACCTTGGTGTCGATGATCGACTCGGTGAACTGCAGGCGGGTGGGGTGCCCGAATCCGTACACCTGTTCGAGCTCTTTGCCGACGTAGTCCTTGGTCGCCGGGTCCAGCGGGTAGTGCTCGAAGGTGTCGGCGAGCTTGGACTCGCCTTCAAGAACCCGGCGGGTGCGGTCTTCCCGGACCTCGTCGAGGATTTTGGTCCACTCATCGTAGGTGTGGATGGACTTCAGCCAACGCTCCCCGTCGTAGAAGCCGTTCAGCGCCGCAACTCCGGCAACGTTCTTGGCCTTTTCCCCGGCCAGAACGACGTTCGTCGCACCCATACCCCAGCCGATAAGGCCGATGCGGGAGTTGTCGACATCGTCCTGGGCCTGCATGAAGGTGATGGCGTTGCGGATGTCTTCGACCTGCTGTTCGATCAGCACCGTGCCTTTGGGGCCCTCGCTGTCGGCCATGCCGCGGTAGTCAAAGCCAAGGCAGATGTATCCGCGCTGGGTCAGGTTCTCGGCGAACAACTTCGGGTAGAAGTTGTTGAAGCCCTGGTATCCGGAGTTCACGATGAGCGCCGGGTGGGGACCGGCCTCGGAGAGGTCGTCCGGGTAGTAGATGGTCGCCTGAAGACGGCTGCCTTCGCTGAAAAATGTTGTCTTTTTCTCAATCATGGTTTTCCTCGTTCGTGCGTTTTGAATGAAGTTGGTTGCCGCCGGTGAACCGGGGGGACGGGCCGGGGCGGGTATTGGTGGAATTTGAAGTCTGGGGCTGGCTCTTATGGGGGCAGGTGGCCTTTCGAATGGTGCGGGTTTTGGGTCAGCTGGCGGCCGCAGCTGCGCTGGCGGGGCCGACGGGGGCCATCAGGAGGTCAGTCAGGGCGCTGGTGTCCTCGTCCTGACTGGAGAAGACCAGATCGGCGATGGATATGCTTCGTTCATGGCCAAGAGCGCTGGTGTTGGCGCGGTATTTAGCCGTGAGCGCCGGGTCGGCGAGTGGTGCTTCCGGGTCGCCGTCGGCCTGTGTAAGCGGAGTGGACTGGACGCGGCCGTCCTTGTAGCTGATGACCACCCGAGCCCTGCGCAGAGCCGGGAAGTCGTTTGTTATGGCCGGCGATGCTGTCAGCCGGACTTTTGCCGCCAGTTCAAGTACTGCGTTCTGGTCCTGAGGGGTCAGGACGTGCTCGGCCTTGACGTTTCCGTGCACGATTGCCGCCGCCAGGGAAAAGGGGAGGCTGTATTGGGCCTGCTCCGTAGTGGTGGGGGCTGTCGTGTGAAGCCGGGTGGCGGCGTCGAAGGTAATGACTTCGACCGATGCAATGTTGTCCGTGGCAGGACCGCCGAGGCCCTCGCCGATCAGAGTCTGGGCTGCCTGAATGGCCGGGTGGGCCCAGCGGCAGACGGGGTACGGTTTGAAGTACTGTTCCGTGATCAGCCATCGGGATCCCAAATCCCGGGCTTCCGGGGCGTTGGTTAGCAATTCGGCTGGAGCACCCGTGAAACCCCGGGAGGCCAGGAATGCCGCGCTCACTCCCGCTTCGGCACCCCAGGCCGTGCTGTCTTTGACCATGGTCGGGTGGGCAATACTGCGCATCATCGGCCCGCGCGGAGCCGAGAATTCGGCGATGCCGAGGGCATCCAGGGTGGCGTCGTGTCCCAGACCCAGGAGGCGTGCGCCCACGGCCGCGGCTCCGATGGCGTTCCACGCCCCCGAGCTGTGGTAATCGGCCGCGGTGCGGTGGAGGGCGAGGCCAGCCCGGAGGGCGATCTCATACCCGATCACCAGCGCAGTGAGCATCTCTTCCACGGTCTGCCCGGTTGTTTGGTCGATGAACGCCAAAACCGCGGGGAGGATTGCCGCGCCAGCGTGGCCCTTGGTCTGCCGGTGGCCGTCGTGACCGTCAAGGGAGTCAATAGTTCCGGCGTTGACAAGGGCGGCATGGCTGGCCCCGACGCTTCGACCGTCGAACATCAGCCGCGACGCGATCCTCGCATGCCCTGACAGTTCGTGGGCGTGATCGCGGAGGATGCGTGACATGCCGGTGCCGGTTCCGGCGGCGGCCACCCCAATCAGGTCCAGGAGGCATCGGCGCGCCTGGTGCATAACCGCAGCGGGGAGTTCGCTCGCCCGAAGGTCGTGGATGAAACCACCCAAGGCAGCCTGTCCGGGATTCACACCGAGTCCTTTCGGGAGACATTGTGGAGTGGTTGGTTTGGCGTGAACAGAGATTGGGGTGTCGTTGAGGCTGCGGCTTCCAGCCATCCGCGGTCGAGGCCTTCGGCGGCGAGCGTGTCAATGAGGAGCATGAGTGCTTCCGGCGGGGGAGGGGAGTCCGGTTGGCCCGCGTCGGAGGAAAGGATCAACCGGTCCCCTGCGGCTTCGGCTGCGCGGGCCAGCATCGCTGGGGTGCAGCCGGGCTGGTGGAGCAATTGATAGGTAGTGATTTCTGCGTAGCCCCCGCCTTCCACGAGTGTGCGGATCGCATCCGGTTGCAGGCCGGGGACGGTGTAGGAGGGGTGGGTGAACATCAGCCGGTTGATCCCGTAATGACGGGCTCTTTCGCTCAGCCACCGGCATTCGTCTCCGCTGAGGTGTCCGGTGGCAAGCACTGCGTCGTGGTCGGCGATGAGCGCCAGTACGGTTTCGGTGGCCTCGGTGGCTTTGGTGTTGACGGGGGGAATGGCGTATGTCCGGGTCCCTATTCGGGGTTCGTGTTGGCACAGCCGGGGAAGGTCGGCGGTGTGCTGGGTGTGCGCATCGGCTGTCGGCATCCAGATGACACGGCCTCCCGCGCCGAGCGCCGCTGCAACTGCCGAGGGGTTGACGCCCTCGCAGTGCTGGTTGAGGGCCAACCCGCCGTAGACGGCTTTGCCCGTGGCGCGGGCCGCTGCGTGGGCGCGTCCCACTGTGGATTCGTAGTGGGCTTTCAGCACGAAGCCGGAAAAGTCCGCAGCAGCGTACATGTTGCTGATGTCGTGGTCATCGCCGATGCGGTCCAGGACATCGGGTCCGGCGTGCACGTGGCTGTCGAACACTAGAGTTCCTCCTCTTGAGCCAGTCGTGCTGCTTCACGGGCGACAAGGTCGGCCCTGCTTTCCTGCAGAAGTGGCCACTGTCTGCGCAGAGACCGAAGCTCGCCCAGGTCCAGCTCGCAGTCCAGTTCTCCGGGTTCCTGGCCCAGCTGGGCCATGACCTCACCGGTGGGGTGGATGACGCGGGACCCACCCCAAAACTCTTGCCCGTTTTCCCGCCCAACCCGGTTGATGAACAGGACAAAGGCCTGTGTGGTGATGGCAGCGTGGCGGAGGATGAGGTCCCACGCCTGGTCGGTCGGCAGCCCCACGTTGCTGGTGACGCTGTTGACCGGGATGACCAACACTTCGGCCCCGGCGTGGCCGGCCAGCCAGGGCATGGCCGGCTGCCATGCGTCGTTGCAGATCAGTGTTGAGATCCGTGCCTTGGGCAGGTCGTAGCAGTGCAGTCTGCCGCCGGGTCGGAAGTGTTTGCGTTCCTCCCATCCCCGGTAGGTCGGCAGGTACATTTTGCGTTGAACCCTGGCTTCATTGTTGGTGATCAGGGCCGCGCTGTTGAAGGTGTGGTGGCGGTCCGCTTCGGCAAATCCGACCAGGGCTGCCGGGCCGTAGCTTCCGAGCCGGAGCAGGCGTTCGTCGTTGGCGTTGATGGGCTGGGCCTCCGGGACTTGTCCCAGGTGGTACCCGTGGGTGGCCAGCTCTGCAGTGGTCACCAGGTCCCGGTCTGAAGCGGCCCGCACCAGGTTGTTCAGGTGTTCCAGGTTGCCGGAAACGTCGCCCAGTGTTGGGTCGGTTTGCAGCAGCCGCACCTTGAGGCGTGCGGCGTCCGGCGTGGGGGTGTCAGGCACCGATGAAGCCTTTCTCGGTGAGCCAGGTCTTGGCAGTTTCCTCCGGGGTCTTTCCGTCCACGTCGACCTTGGCGTTGAGCTGGCGCAATGTCTCGTCAGTAAGGGCGTCGGCCACCTTGCCCAGGACATCGCCGATGGCGGGATTTTTCCGGATGACCTCGCTGCGGATCGTTACGGCTGGGTTGTACGGAGTGAAGTAGTGTTTGTCGTCCTCGAGGACGGTGAGGCCCAGGGCTTCAATGCGGCCATCCGTAGCAAAAACTTCACCGAAATTGCACGGCGCTGCCTTGTCAATGGAGTTGTAGACGGCGCCGGCGGCCAGCTCGGACACGTTGGTGCGCGGCAGGTTGAACCCGTACGCCTTCTCAACACCTGGCCATCCATCGTTACGGCCGAAGAATTCGGCTGCACCGCAGAAGCCTGCTGCCGAGGGATCCTTGCTGGCGAGGGCAGCGTAGTCGGACATCGTCTTCACGCCGAGCTCTTTGGCTTTTTCGTTGCTGACGGCGACGGCGTAGGTGTTGTTGGCCTGCGACGGCTTCAACCAGGTGACCGAGTTTTTCTCTTCATCCTTTTTGGCTACTGCCTCGTAGAGCTTCTGCGGGTCTGCAATGGGTTCGGTTTGTCCCAGGTGGGTGATCCAGCCAGTGCCCGTGTATTCCCAGTAGAGGTCAATGTCCCCGCTGGTGAGGGCGGATCGGACGCTGCTGGTGCCGGAGAGCCCGCAGCTTCGACGGACTTCAGCACCTGTCGATTCCAGTGCCTGGGCCGCGACCTCACACAGCACCAGCTGCTCAGTGAATTCCTTGCCGCCGACAGAGAGCTTAACGTCCTTCAGGTTGCTGTCCTTGGCGAGGGAGCCGCCGGTGACTCCGCTGGGTGGAGCTTCGCCGAGGCCGCAGCCGGAGAGCAGCGTGCCGGCAGCGATGGCAATAGCGAGAATAGTCTTGTTGCGCATTGAGGAGTCCTTATCTAGAGGGGGAAAGCTCAGACGCCCTTGGGGCGAAGGCGGTTTTCAATGAATCCAGCCAGTGAGTCGACCAGCAGAGCCAGTGCAATGGTGAGCAGGCAGCCGGTGAGCAGGATGGGCATGCGGTAAAACACAATTCCGCGCTCGATCAGGTCCCCCAGACCTCCCGCGTTGGTGTAGGTGGCGAGCGTGGCAACGCCGACGTTCAGGATCAATGACACCCGGATTCCGGCCAGCATGACCGGAACTGCGAGCGGCACCTCGACGGTGAAAAGGATCCTCCGCGCGTTCATGCCCATGCCTTTGGCCGCATCGATGATGAACGGTGAGACCTGCTGCAGGCCCACGATCGTGTTCCGCAGGATAGGCAGCAGGGCGTAGATCACGAGCGCTATGACTGCCATGTTGAACCCGACGCCGAAGAGCAGGGCCAGGAGAACCAGGATACCGATGGAAGGAATCGCCTGACCGGCGTTCGCGACCCCGAGGACCGGGGCCCGGAAGTACTTGGCCCACGGCCGGCTCAGCAGGATACCGAGCGGAACGCCTATGGCGACCACCGTGACGGTCGAGATGACGACCAACAGGACGTGCTGGTACACCTTCTCCAGGATGACGTCGGGGGCCAGTGCCCGGGCTTCAATCGTGTCCAGACCAGCGCTGGAGATGTATATCAATGTGCCCACCACCAGGAGCACCGCCGTTGCCGGCATGATCCACCCCGAAAGGTTCCTTCGGCCGCGGCGCGGCGCGACGGCTGTTAGCTGTGTCGCCGAGGCTGTCACTGGACTGCTCCCTGCTTCACCTGCGCCGTTGCCAGGAGCATGTCCTGCACCGACAGAGTCTCTCCTCCGTTCACCTGCACCCGCTCTGCCCCATGCTCGAGCATCTTCTCCAGCACAGCGGCGACCGTATCAGTGGGCTGAACCGTCAGTTCGGCCGGGTGCAGGTCCGGATTGGACGGAACCTGCAAGTCACCGACGCGGAGCAGCGACAGCCGGCGCAGCGCAGCGCCTTCCCCGATGAAGGAGCGGACGAAGTCATCGGCGGGGTTGGTAAGGATTTCCAGGGGAGTGGCGAACTGCGCCAATCGGGAGCCGTCGGCGAAGATGGCGATGCGGTCCCCGAGCCGCAGTGCTTCGTCGATGTCATGGGTGACGAAGACGATGGTTTTGCGGATGCGCTGCTGCAGTTGCAGGAATTCCGCCTGAAGGCGGTCACGTGTAATCGGGTCGATAGCACCGAAGGGTTCATCCATCAGCATGACCGGCGGATCGGCAGCCAGGGCGCGTGCCACACCGACACGTTGCTGCTGGCCTCCCGAGAGTTGCCTCGGGTAGCGGGAGCGGTAGGAAGAGGGCTTCAGCCCCACCAATTCCAGCAGTTCGTCTACCCGGGCAGCAATCTTCTTCTTGTCCCAGCCGAGCATGGATGGCACAAGCCCGATATTCTGTCCGATGGTCATGTGGGGCAGCAGACCAACCTGCTGGATCACGTACCCGATGTGGCGGCGCAACTCGTCAGGGTTGGCATGCGTGACGTCCTGGCCATCGATCCAGATTTCTCCCCCGGATGGCTCAACGAGCCGGTTAATCATTCGCAGTGTGGTCGTCTTTCCGCAGCCGGAGGGTCCGACCAGGCAGATGAACTCACCGCGCTTGATTTCCATGGAGAGCGGTGCAACCGACGGGGCGGGGGCACCTTCGTAGTGCTTGGAGACATCGATCAGCCGGATCATTGCATCCGTAGAGCCGGTGGCGGAGAGCTGGGCGTTAGACATGTAGTTTTAGACCTCTCGGTGTTGAGATGCGGCCAAGAACGATGAAGAGAAGGTCAAGGATCGCTGCGACGGCCACGATCGCTACGACACCCGCGAGGGCTTCATTCAGGGCGTTGGCTCCGCCGATGCGCGACAAGCCCCTAAAAATGAGTTCGCCAAGACCAGGGCCGCGTACGGCCGCGCCGATAGCTGCGATGGCGACGACCATGATCGTCGCTACCCGGATGCCGTTCAAAATGACAGGCCAGGCCAGCGGGACGCGAATGCGCCAGAGGCGCTGCCAGGAGCCCATGCCCATGCCGCGGGCCGCGTCAATGACTCCCTCGTCGACGGTTTCGAAACCCGTGACCGCGTTGCGAAGAATCGGGAACACCGCGTAAATGGTCAGGGCCAGCACGGTGGGCACGACGCCGAGACCGAACAACGGAATCATGAGACCGAAAAGGGCAAAGGAAGGAATAGTCAAAATGGTTCCAGCCACAGAGAGCGCGACCTTGCGCACCTGAGGCAGAGTCTCCGTGGCGACGGCGATGATGAGGCTGAGCACCGTCGCGAGCACCACTGAAATCATGACCACTTCAATGTGTTGCATGAGCAGGAAAGTGATTCGCGCCTGGTTTTCGCCGACGTAGTCAAAGAAGTTCATGAAACCCTTCTAACGTCGGTGTTGCGTCCATCTTGGGCATTGATATCGTCCTTGGATCGAGCGGGAGGAGAAGACAGGGAGCGACTGAGATACGTCGCCGCCTGGGCAACCTGGCGGCCCACATGGGTCAGGTTGTCAGCGATACGGAATGAGGGAGCGGAAACATTGATAGCCGCGACGATCCGGCCGTGCACATCGCGGACAGGCGCCGCAGCCCCGGAAAGGCCATCTTCGAACTCGTCTACAACCAAGGCGTAGCCCTGCAGGCGGGCCTTCTCGACCCGGGCCACAACTTCGTCGACGCTGGTGGGCGCCTGTGACCCGGGCCCCTTGCTGAAGGTCTTCTCAATCAGGGCGTGGATCTCGTCGGAAGTGTGATCAAACAACAGTGCCCGCCCCGACGAAGTGCACCAGATGGGTACGGCCCGGCCCACCCATACGTTTGCCTCGATGACCTGCTGGGGTCCCTCAGAAACAATGGTAAAAACGTCCTCGTTTCGCCGAATGCTCAGGTGGACCCGCTCGCCGAGCAGGGTCGCAAGTTGTCGCATCACGGGCGGAGCCAGCAGAAGCAAGCGCTGATCCCCGGCCTGGGCAGCAACAGCGAAAAGTTTCCACCCGAGACGGTGCAGCCCAGTCGTGTCGCGCTCCACCAAGCCCAAGTCCACCAGTGGCTTCAACTGCCGGGAGACACTCGACTTATCACGCCCCAGCGCTCGGGCAAGACCCGAAACCGTCAGCCCGAGGTTTCCCTCTTGGCTGCTGTGGGATAAGGCTTCAAAGATTGCCAACATCTTCGCAGGTCCTGTGTCTTGGCTCTCATTCACGAAAACAACTGTCGGCGAATGGTGCAAAGAGCGCAATGCCCCGTTGCATTTTTCACAACACTTCTTCCGTTACGCTCGCCAAGATCAACGGCAGCCCCTGGGGGCCGGGGCTGGTATTGCTGACATCAGGCGTTAGGGAAGGTCAGGAAGGCTCGGGCAGGGTTGCACCGGCGCTCAGCTGCCCCGCCCTGCCTATACAATCTGGTTCCATCCACCCCTTAGACCCTCGATGGATCAGCTGTAAGCGATTGGGTCGGTACGCTGGGACCAAGATGCAGATGGCGAGCATTTCGATGACTGCCGGGGGTATGGGGTGGAGTGATGCGCGAGGCGAAGCTGCTGGTGCAGATTGGCTGGATCTGCCACGCTATTGTGAGTTTAGCGATACTTGTCTTTGGCCTCGTGCTGGTCATGGTGCCAACGGGTGAAGACCCTGCCCTTTATCGCGCTGACGGTCTCGCCTCCACCGGTCTTGGACTGTTCGGCGCGCTGATCGTGCTGATACCGTATCGGCGCATGGAACAGTGGGCCTGGTGGGCGCTGTGGTTCTACCCGGTGTTTTGGGCGGCCCACTTGTTTGGAAACCTTCCGCCGGGCAACGACCACATTCATCAGGTCGTCTTCATCGCCCTTTCGTTGGTCGGGATTGTGTTGCCTGTCCGCGTCTTCTTCGGACCCACTCAAAGTCCCCGCGGGGCCGGTGTGCCTGGCGGTAAACGCACCTCTTGACGGTGCTGGCACTGCCGGGTAGCGACGGAAAAGCCCCGGGGTGATGGCGGGCTGCTACCGCTTTCGGGGCCCCTCCCCCGGCAAAAATAAAGAGCCGATAGTTGATATTATGTAAAGCTGAGACGGATAGGGGCTCCCCGAAGGCCTCTTGGCGATCCTTAGCCGCATGCGCCCGGGCTGCGAACAATCTGCGAAAATGTATGGATTGGAATCTCTTGATTCCGCTGGGGACTCAGAGGAGATTTTGTTGGTAACGCCTGCTAGTGCACTGATTGGATACGCCGTACTTCGCGCCAACTACAACGCCGAAGCCCCCAGCTACCTAGACAACTTCCAGCCCTTCATCCTTAGCGTGCTGGCCAGATCTGGAAAACCTTTCCTTGAGAAGAGCCTCATCTCAGAAATCATTCATGACGAGTTCGGTATCTCCATCCCGAGCCTCGTAGTGGGAAAACTAATCCGGCGAACTAACCGTGCTGGCCTGACAACAGCAATCGGTCAGGATGCGGTGGCCATCACGGACGAAGGACTCAAGAGCGCGCCCGCAATTAGCGAAGAAGTCAAGCTGTACGAGCGCAAGCAGCAGGAACTCGTCGAGCATTTCCGGACCTTCGTTGAAAATAGCTACCCCAATCACGTGGACTTCTTGCTAGAGGATCTTGGCCAAGCTTTGGCGGAATACTTTGATCGCCAAGCAGTTCCCCTACTCAATGAGGGGCTGCGAGGACGCGCAAGGTCAACAGACGACGGACACGGCCTGGACTTCTTGGTATCCGCCTTCGTGTCTCGCTTGGCCCAGTCGGACCAAGCAAGATTCGCATACGTGGTCGAGGCCGCAAAGGGCGCAATGTTGGCATCCGTGCTAGTCCTCGACACCTCGGGCTTGTCTGAATCGTTGAGTCAACTCAGCCTGGTACTTGACACACCAGTCATGATGGACGCTCTCGGGTTCCATGGGCCGATTCCCGAGGCTGCCGCCGCCCAAGTCCTCACCCTTGCGCGCAATCAGGGTGCAAAATTGGTCACTTTTGAGCACAGCGTAGGCGAAGTGCAGGGGATTCTAGAGTCCATTGAGGCTTCCTTGCGCAGAGGATCGTCAAGATCCACAGCTGCTGGTTATCTGCACTTTGCGGAGACGGGGAAGACCCCTGTTGACCTTGCGGTCCATAGGGGTCAAGTGAGTTCCAAACTCAAGGACCTCGGTGTCAAAGTGATTGCCCGTCCGGACAATTACTATGACCACGGGCTGGATGAAGGCCAGCTGGAAGACCTCATACAGAAAAAGGTGCGCTACTGGCAGGACGCCACACGCGTGAACGACGTGATGTCGCTATCCTCTGTCCATCGACTCCGACATGGCACCCGCGACAAATCCCTTGAGCGCTGCAGGGCTGTGTTGGTCTCTTCAAATACCAGCCTCGTGGCTGCCGCTGTCCAGTTTGAACGAGCCCGCGCTGGCTTCCCCCTTGCGATAACAATAGAAGCGTTGGCTAGCATCCTTTGGGTGCGTACGCCTGCGGCAGCCTCTGACGTTCCGAAACAAGTCCTTCTGGCGGCTGCCTATGCTGGCATGCAGCCAAGTGTCAGCCTCTGGTCCCGGTACCTCGATGAAGTCGAGAAGCTGGAAAAGAGTGACGCTGTTACAACAGACGAAGCAATCATCCTCCGGTCAAGTCCTGTCAGTCGTGAAACCATCATGGAGGAAACGCTGGGCGATCCAGATGCCATAACAGCGGAGTCGCCTAAGGAAGTGCTTAGCCGCATCAAGAGCGAAGCCACCGCTCCCCTCATAGATCAGCTAAGCGAACTATCCCAGAGGAACAATGAGATCTCGCAAGTCGCCGATCACGCCTCGGCAGACTGGCTGACGCAAGTAAAAGCCCGAGAAGAGGCGGAGAATCAGGTCCGCGATCTGGAGGAGAATAAAACAGCACTAGAAGCCCGGATTCAATCAATCAAAGACGAGGATGAAAGTCGCCGTAATCGCATCCTGGAAAATGCCCAACTTAAGGCAAAAATCCGACGTCGGCGCATTGCACTCACGGTTCGGCTCGTAGCCGTGCTAATCGTCCTAGGGGCCCTTGTATATTTCCTAACTTTGTCAGCGCCGGAAGGTAAGACAGGTGCGACCATCGTAGGCGTAGCGGGATTCTTGAGCATTATCGGTTCATTCTTGCCAAAGGACTTCAACTTGCTGGATCGTTGGGAAAGGCGCCATGCTGACCGAATTGCAAAGAGGCTTCTAGCAAATGCGGGCTTCGAGCTTACGGCTTAGCGCGGAGATCATTCCATCCGGGTGAGCCCCGCGACTTAGGGTGCATAAGCTGGAACTTGGTCAGGAAAGCCGGGCAGTCCGGAATTTCCTGAGAAGCCAGGTGATATCCGCCGTCGCCAGCAGCTGGCGGAGGTCGGCGATGGCCATCAGGAGCATGCCCAGCATGCCTTCCCTGCCGTTGACCGGCGCCAGGCCTTCCTTCTCGGCAAGTTTCACCGGTTCGATGCCGTGCGCGGCGAGCAGCTCAACAACCGTGGGTTGGCCGGCGCCGCCGTACAGTTCGCCGTCAGGTCCGGCCGCTTCGCCTTCGCCCATCAGGACAAGGGCGCAGTGGGACAGCAGTGCGAGGTCGCCGGAGCAGCCGAGGGACCCGAATTCGCGGACCACCGGGGTGATGCCGCCGTTGAGGACGTCCACCATGGTCTGCAGGACCACGGGGCGGACGCCGGTGCGGCCCGAGGCGAGGGTCTTGGCGCGCAGGAACATGATGCCGCGGACCACTTCCCGCTCCACGGCCGGTCCCATACATCAAGGGCGCAGCTCGTAGCCGGCGTCGGCGTGGCGGCTGACGCCCATGCCGGGATCGTTGGTGAGGAGGCGTTCGAGCTTCTGGGCGGCGAGGTCGGTGCTGTCGGCGACGGACACCTGGCCGGCGTGGATGGAGGCGGCCGGCCGATGCCGACGCCACCGCCGTGGTGCAGGGAGACCCAGGTGGCGCCGGAGGCGGTGTTGAGCAGGGCCTTGAGCATGAGCCAGTCGGCGATGGCGTCCGAGCCGTCCGCCATGGCCTCGGTTTCGCGGTACGGAGAGGCGACGGAGCCGGAGTCCAGGTGGTCGCGGCCGACCACGATGGGCGCCTTGACCTTGCCCTCCTTGACGAGCTGGTTGAAAAGCAGCCCGGCCTTGGCGCGTTCGCCGTAGCCCAGCCAGCAAATGCGGGCAGGCACGCCCTCGAACTCGACGCGCTCCTGGGCGGCGTCGATCCACCGGTGCAGGTGCTTGTTCTCGGGAAATAGCTCCTTGATGGCCTCATCGGTGACGCGGATGTCCTCGGAGTCGCCAGACAGGGCCACCCAGCGGAACGGGCCCAGGCCCTCGCAGAACAGGGCCGGATGTAGGCCGGGACGAAGCCGGGGAACTCGAACGCCCAGGTGTAGCCGCCCTTGCGCGCTTCGTCGCGGATGGAGTTGCCGTAGTCAAAGACTTCGGCGCCGGCGTGCTGGAATTCCACCATGGCCTGGACGTGGCTCGCCATGGAGGCCTGGGCCTTTTTGGTGAAGCCCTCGGGGTCGGCTTCGGCTTCGCGGTGCCACTCGGCCACGGTGATGCCTTCGGGCAGGTAGGACAAGGGGTCGTGGGCGCGACGTCGACGAGACCCGCCTGCGCCGCCGCGCCGGCAAGCGCTACCTCGATGAGGTGGAAACCGATCTGGACGCCGCGATCGCCAAGGTCCTGGCGAGCTGGTCTGGTCGGTGACGATGTCCACGGTGAGCTCGCCGGCCTTGTGGCGCGCAGGATCTCGGGAAACACCTCGGCGGCGTTGCCCACGTAGCCCACGGACCAGCCGCGGTGCTCCTCCTTGGCCTGGCTCCCGATTTCCAGCCGTGGATAACCCGGATTGACCCCACTATGGGCTGCTCACTACCGTGAGATTCTCCTGCTTGGTGCATACGCATAATGGTCAGAGGGTTCCGTCATTATTGTGCAAACAGTCCCTGCCGGCGTCCGAAAGTAAGGAATCCAATTGATCAGCAGACTGATAGCCTTAAATCATGGCAAAAAAGACAGTCGTGCTACTGGAAGACGATATCGATGGCTCGAAAGCAACCGAGACCTTAACTTTCGCCCTCGACGGCACTGAATACGAGATTGATCTTAACGAGAGCCACGCGAACGAACTGCGTGAAGCCATGGCACGTTTTACCGATGCCGGCCGCAAAATCTCCGGAGGACGCAGCCGTTCTACGGCCCGGACGAAGTCCTCGCAGGGTGGCCCGGATGCCAAAGCGGTCCGGATGTGGGCAGCCGAGAATGGCATCCCGGTAAACACACGAGGGCGCATCCAAGCGGAAGTCGTGGAGAAGTACGAAGCGGTTCATTAGAATCAGGGAAGAAAATCAGGGCTGGAACATGAACGTGTTCCAGCCCTGATTTCTATTTGGACGAACGTGGTTCCCAGGCGTCCGGTGTATTTCAGGCTGACATGGAGGTGACTGGGGCGCGAGATGCTGGATTGTGCAGACGGTTTCTGCACAATTCGCCTGCATCGCTACTTGTTGTCCAAGTCCAGGGCATTGACGATTGCTTGGGGGGACGGCAGGGCCTGCTGCTCTGCTTCAGGCAGTGTCTCGTAAGTGTACGAAGCAACGGCCAGTGGTTGCGCTGCCCCATCCAGTGCATAACGCACGGTGTGCTGGTTCTTGGAGCCGCAGACAAGGATCCCTACCGCCGGCTGCTGCCTGGGGAGCCGGATCTTGTCGTTGACGACAGAGACGTAGAAGTTCAGCTGACCCAGGTGTTCAGGCTTGAATTTGCCGGCTTTTAGTTCGACCACCACATAGCGATCAGTTGGTATGTGATACAGCAGAAGGTCGATGTAGAAGTCGTCACCTCCGACCTCGAGATGCACCTGGCGACCGGCGAATGCCATACCTGTGCCGAACTCCATGAGCGTTTGAGCCATGCGCAGAGTCATGGCTTCTTCTATGGCGGCCTCGTCGGCTTCGGGGGTCAGGCCAAGGAAATCCAGCACCAGGGGGTCTTTCGCGACCTCGCGTGCCAGTGCCGTGCCCTCTCCTGGAAGACGGGCCTCGAGGTTGTTTGGCGCTGAGCCTTCTCGTTCGTGAAGTCGGGAGGCTATTTGGTGTTCCAGGACGGACAGGGACCAGCCGTGCTGCACGGCTCGGTGGGCGTACCATTCGCGCAGGTTTTGGTCCTGTAATTGGTCGAGGAGGGCGACGTTGTGACTCCAGCTAATTTGTGCAGACACTGTCTGCACAAATTCAGCTGGGGCGTTCCATGCCTCCGCGAAGGCGCGCATGTAGTACAGATTTCTGCGGGAGAAGCCTTTCATGTGCGGGAAATCCCTGCGCAGATCATCGGCCAGGCGACCCAGCACCTTACTCCCCCAGGGTTCAGCCTGCTGCCGCTCCAGAATGGTGCGGCCGATCTTCCGTAGAGCTCGATCATGGCCGCGTTGACCACTCGTTGGGCACGCAGCTGAGCGGAAGCAACAAGAGCCTTCAGGGACTCGAGGGTTACGGCGTAGCCGCTTGGTAGTTCGGGCTCAATTGCAGTCACGCATCCCACCCTAACTGCTCCCCCGGAAGTGCTGGGAGGCAGTGTTCGCGGCTGAGTGCACGCTTGGTAGGACGCTTTGAGCGGGGTTCCCGTCCGATCCGCGTCCCTAATCCCCCTCTGGGACGTCGTCCGCCAGTTCGCCGGCGGCGATCCGCTCCGCGGTGCGTCGGTAGGCATCCACGATGTAGTCCTCGAGGTCTTGGATGCCGATGCGCCAGAGACCGCGGGCTCCGACCTGGATTGCGCGAAGCTCTCCTGTTTGGATGAGGTTCCGGATGAGACTGCCTTTGCAGTTCAGTTCTTCGGCGGCTTGCTCGATGGTCAGGAAGCGTCGCTTGGCGGGTTCAGCTGTCACCCGGCCATCCTATGGGGACAGCGCACAACCGGGACCAGTCTGTCCGCCCCGGCCGTCACAGTGCGCGATTTTCCTCAGCTGGCTCGGCCTAAGGGGTCTACCGGCTCATGCCCTTTTGAAGGAGCTTTGTCGGTCCGGTAACTCCGCGCGTCTTGCGGGCTTTCGCGGGCCTTGGTGCCTTACTCACGGCGGCACTGGGCGGTGTGCCCTGGTCCTGGTCGGCGCTGAGCCGCGCCTGCACGGCCTCGCGGTCAGCTATGCCTTCCAAACCGGCCGCCAGCTCTTGACGACGTTCGGCTGAATCGTATTTAGTGGCGGCCTCTGCCCGCAGCGTCTCAGGGCGTCGATTCTCTTCCGTGACGTCGTGTTCACGGTCACTGTCTTCCCTGTCGGCCTCCGCCATCAGCGCCACAGCCTGGACGGTCTCGTCACGGCCGGTCCGCCGTTCCTGTTCCGCCTGCTCGCGGTCCCGTTCAGCCTTCGCCAAGGCTTCAGCGACGGATGCCTCATCAGCACCGAGATTGTCCACGTCCAAGCCGTAACGGCGCTGCACCTGGTGACGAATGGCGTCTGCCGCTTCGTGCGCCGTCGGATCAAGGTCCTTCCATGCTGTGGCGGTTTCGTGCACTCTTTCGATGTCGCGTCCTGTGGCGGTGTCCCACCATCGGTTGTCCATGGCCGGGGCGAGCTGTGCGCGGGCCGCTGCCCGTTCGGCGTCGAATCGGGCCTGGAGTTCCCGGGCTTGTTGTTCTTCGGCTGCTTGGGCGCGTCGCAGCTCCTGCTCGTGCGTCCTGGCCAGCTGCTCGCCGAGCCGTCCGGCGACGGTCAGGCCGATGCGGGACATTCCCTCGATGGCTTCCTCGATGCCGTCAGATTCGCTCATGGTTCCCCCTCCTGGTGTTTATCTTTCAATGTCCGGGCGGGTGGTCCCGCCTCGGGTGGTCGCGTGGGTCCGTGACTGCTCGTACTTCGGTGGCAGCACCGATCCGGAGTGTGCCTGGGTCTGGCCGGCTGTGCTCGTGCGTACAGCTTCGGCTGCTTCACTATCTACAACCGGCCCCGGCGCGGGAGTGCTTGGCAGCGCGGCGGCAACCTGGCTTAGCTGATGCTTCACCATGTGGCTGATCTGTCGTGCCCTGCGTAGGTCGTTTGAGGCTTTGTGCATGTCGTGGACGGCTTTGGCGATGTTGAGCAGTTGGCGCAGCATGATGGCCTGGGCAGCGGTTCCGGTGCCGCCCATCGAAGCTGCCATGAGCATCAGGGAGGCTCCGCGGGCGGATGGTCCGACGCTGCGGATCGGGCGTGTCGGGTAGCGGCGGAGTTGGGCCGTTTTGGACAGTTCATCTGCTGCGGCGGCGAGGGGCCCGGGTGTTGATTCCGTGGCTGTGGACCAGGCTGCGAAGGCTCCTGAGGTTTCGCGGGCTACGTGAGCCCATGTGGCGTGGTCATCCAGTGGAACGGTGCGCAGGGTTTCGCGCAGTCGTGCGACTTCGTTGCTGTAGTGCTCCCACATTTGCGGGTTCGGTTTGTGGGCTTCGCGGCCGATGGTGACCGGGCGCCGTCCTCGGGCAGCGGCCTGCCATTCGGCGACGGCTTCGGTCGCCGCTTGCGGGGTGTCGTGCCACTCGGTGCGGAGCTTGGGCAGGGCAAGGTCTTTTGCGAGGTGGCCGCCGCCGAACCAGACCGGGCGGCCACCCTTTGGGGGCCGTTCGGCCACGCTGTAGCCGACCACGACATCGTCGCGTCCGGACGCGTACCGGGGCCGGATCAGGGCGCCGCTCCGGCGGAGCCGGCGGATGAATTCGGCTTCGTCCTGGGCGGCGGTCGCGCAGGCGCGGACCTTGCGTTCCAGGGAGCGGCGTTCAGGTTCGGGCGCGCCGCGACGCTCGGATGCTTCGCGCTCACCGGGGCGCAGGCCGCGGGTGGAATGCGTGGGCGAGAGTTCTTCCAGGCCGTACTTTCTCTCAAGCCCGCGAGCGGCTTGTTGTGCGCGGGGGAAGTCCCGCCAGCTGCTCCATTTGGTGCCGTTCTCGCGGACCATGGACGCGGCAATGTGGATGTGGTCGTTCCCAGCTTTGCTGTGGCCGTGACGGATCGCCACCCATTGTGCCGGCGCGCGTCCGCTGGCTTCGGTGAAGCCCATCTCGTCCATGAAGTCCTGCGCGATGTCAGCCCACTTCTGGTCGGTGAGGTCGCCTTCTTCGGCGCGCAGTGACAGTGAGCAGTGCCAGACGTGTCCGCCGGGAACCTCAACGCCCAGGACACTCTTGGCGCGGTCAAGTTCCTTGGCAATGGCCTGGGCGGCGCCGGCGTTAAGTTCATCATCGTTGTGCCAGGCCATGATCGACGGGGAGCCCGCGACCAGGTGCGGGTCGGTGTGCTCGTTCGCCCTCCCGGGGCCGGCAAGGTAGGCGATCAGCCCGTGCATGCGGGTGCCCTTCGTGATGTTAGGAATCATCAGCGAACCATCGCATCCAGCATCGTATTGATCCGGTCAGCGACCGCCCGGACGCGTGTCAGAACGGTGCGGGCAGCTTCCGGGAACTCGTCCGTGGCGTTCGCGTGCCGGGCCAGCTGGTTGACGTTGTTCGACAGCGCAGCGAGGTAGCGGCGGGCGGCGATGAACTCCACCGCCATCGCCCGCCGTTCCGCCAGCGACTCAGAGTTTTCCGCGTACAGGGCTGCGCTGACCAGAATCTCGGACGGGCTGCGCCCGGTCCGTTCTTCCAGGACCTTCAGCTGCGCCCGTTCGAACTCCGACATGGACACGCGCACGTACTGGGTGTCACCGTCAATGTTCGCGCGGCGGCGGCGGGCGAACCGGCGCGGAGACTTCGGCTCTTCAGCCATTCCCGGCCCCCTCCCCCAATGCCCAGCGCAGCGCCCCGGGATTTCCGGGCCGACACCTCAGTGTCGCCGATCAACGGCCGCAGGCGGTGGATCGACACGCTGGTTATGGCACATAACCACATAGCTTGCTCCGGAAAATCACCTGCGCCCACTGCTGGCGCTTCGGGTGGTTCTTGGGCACTGCCCTGCAGGACGCTGCGCGTCTGACTTGTTCAAACGACTGCGTCGTTCCGTTTCGGCTGGTTGAGGCTACTGCCCGGTCCTTCCTTGGCAAGTCTCCGCAGCCGGCTTTCGCGGCATATCCTCGCTCCGCTCCGGTATTCCACGGTCCGGCCACTCCAACTGGCCAATTCCTTCACCGGCCAAGTTTCGGCAAGCGTGCCGAAAGGAACGCGGCATAGGGCAAGCGAAAGGTACAGTTTTGGCTCTCATCTCACCCACCACAGTGGCAAGGCAATACGGCATCCCCGCGACGCAGCTGCGACAATGGCGGCGCCGGGGCATCGGCCCCGAATACTTCCAGTTCACAGCACGAACCATCAGCTACTCTGACGACTACCTGCGGGACTGGTTCAACGACCCAAGGAACGCCGGCCTCCTGGCTGGAAGTCTTTCAAGATCGGCGGAAACGCCGTGCGCCGAAGGGCGCGTCAGTCACGGGAGGGCACCGGCGTAATCGTTAGTCTGGGTTCATGGCTACCCTCGACATCGAACAGACACGCAACCAAGCCCGCGCACTACTGGACTCCCGCATCGAATCCGTCACCGCCCTGGTGAAGAGCCGCCAGCGCATCAATGAATTGCGTGACCAGCTGGTTGCGGCTGAACGCGACGACAAGCGCGCTTACGTGCAAGCAACACGGGACGGCTGGAGCGCGGACGAACTCAAGAAACTTGGCCTCGAACCATCAGCCGTAAAGCGCCGGCGGACGGCTAAGCGCTCCAAGGAATCGGACCAGGGAAGCGACCAGGACAACGCCACATCCTTCAGCGAGGGATGACACCAGGACCTGCACCCTGGTGAAACAGGGAGCGGCGCGCTGACATCTGAAAAGCCGCTGGACACAAAAAAGGACCGGAACATTCCGGTCCTTTTTTGTCCTTCGGCAAAAGGAAATCTGTGTTCACTCTAGCGCACCCGTGCAGGTGCCTTGGTTAGGCACGCCACGCATCTGATGACTACTGAATAGGGCGATCAAGACGACGGCAGCGTCCATCACTCTGGTACGCGCGGCACCCTTGGTGGGCACGTGCACAGGCCGCGCGAAATGGCGGTCCGCCGCTGGTGAGTGGCTGCCGTGGTTCGCCCTGGCGGCGGACCGCCCGACGTTTGGGAGGTTCCCGATCCTGACGTGGTGATCTGCGGTTAACCCTTGCCGGGCGGTGGATTTCCCGCCCGGCAAGGTGGTCTTATGCCGCTTCGGTTTCTTCCTCGGCTGGCGTGCCGCTATCGATGATCAGCTCTTCAACGGTTGATGCGTTGTAACCCCACACAACCAGTTGTTTGAGGTAGTCCCTGTGGGTCTGGGACGGGGAACGCCACGAGTCCTTCGCGATCGTCTTCTCATACCCGGCGCAGACCAACGCGATCAAAGAAAACTCGGGCCGGGTCGTGGACTTGGCCACGTGGTCACGGAGCGGGTTCCACGCCCACGCGTTCGATTCTTCGACCTTCGCTCCGACCATCTCACCGGCGACCTTACCGTCGTATCCGCTGGCCGTCTCGGAGTGGTGGGTGATCGCGTGGACCGTGAAGTACTGCCAGCCCTTAGGAGCCTGCTTACGTGCCAGCAGGGTTTTCACAAAGTCCCGGCGGACCTTGGTAGCCGCTTCCATCTTTTTGTTGCGCTCAATCAGGGTTTTCCGTTCGGCCTTCTGTTCCTCCGTCATTGGGCCCTTCTGCGCGCCGGTCCCGCCGTCATAGCGTTCATACTTGGGGGCGAAGCCCAAGTCCTTCCACCCTGCGATCACGGCGTGGGTCCGGTGCTGGCCCCGGTAGTCCGTGGTGATCAGGACGGCGTTGGCGTCATCCTCGGTGGCCAGTTCCCCGTCATCCCTCTTGGCGGCGGTGACGTAGAGGTTGTCGTCGTCGGCGTAGTGACCGGCGTCCTCCACGATGGCCTTTCCCTGGGCTTCGAGTTCGGTGACCAGCGCCGCGAGGGCGGCGGCGCTTTCGCGGCGGTCGCGCAGCAGCTGAGCGACATGCAGCAGCTGGTCGGGTTCGTCCATGATGACCGACTCGAGCTCCTCCGTGGCGTCCTCGTCCCCTTCAAACTCGGCCATGATCAACGCTTCCTCGATGGACCATCCTTTGCCCAGCGCGGCGGTGCCCGCGTCTGAGGACTTGGCTTTCAGGGCGGACTCCACAGTCGTTTTGGTCCGCCCGGTCTTCTTCGCGATCGCGGCCGCCGAAACACCGATCAGGGACAGCTGATGGTATGCATCGGCCTCGTCCGCTTCGGTCAGTCCCGCGCGCTGGATGTTCTCCACCACCTGCGTCACGATCCGCTCGGCTTCCTCGGGGGACTCGATGATCATCACCGGGATCAGGGGCCGTTCTGCTTCGATGGCGGCGCAGGTGCGGCGCTGACCCATCAGCACGTGCACGGTTCCGTCGTCCTTGCGGTGCGCGATGACCGGTTCCATCACACCGTGCTCCTTGATACTGGCGATGAAGTCAGCAGTCAGGGCCGCGTCCTTCCGGACGTTGACATCGACCGTCAGCGTGGCGGGGTCGAGCATTTCCAGCGTGGGTGCTGCGTTCATGGTGTTGCTCCTTTGTTGCCGAAAGGGTTGGTGGATGAGGCGGCCAATGGTGACCGGCCAACTTCCCCTCTCCCCCGTTGTTTTGGCTGCTGGCGGAGCTTGCGGAGCTGTGGCCGACGGAGGCCTGTCCACCCTTGGGCAAGGACCGTGGAATCTGCGGAGGAAATAAGCGACGCAGGAGCGCCGGAGCCGATTCCACGGTCCGCAGGCCCCGGTGGAGCCTGCGGAACCGGGGCTAGACCGGCCGGAGCGGACACGTACAATCCGTCAGGACAGCAGCCAAAACGGTAATACTGGAACAGTCCTTGAGCCGGCGTGGCCCAGCCAAAACTTGACGTGCCTGGCGGCACTGTCTTACCGACGATCTGTCCGCCGGCTCAAGGTCCGTCAAAGGGTGCCGAGCCAGGCGGACATGACTTCATAGGAGCCTGATTCGACCAGTCCCATTACCGTTTTGTCTGCCCACCTGGCCCGCGCCCGTTCAATCAGCCATTGATCCGACTGGGGGCAATTTCCATCTTGGCAACCGAAACAACCAACGTCATCGCGGGCATCGACACCCACGCCGACACACACCACGTAGCCGTGATCAACGAACACGGCAAACCCCTCGCCGACAGGGAATTCCTGGCCGTAGGATCCGGCTACCGGAAGATCGTGGATTTCATCACCAGCTACGGCACAGTCACCGCCGTAGGGGTCGAGGGAACAGGCTCCTACGGCGCCGAAATCGCCAAGACCCTGCGCGGCGAAGGGCTGACCGTGCTGGAGGTCAACCGCCCGAACCGGGCCGCGCGCCGGCTGAAAGGAAAATCCGACCCGCTGGACGCCTACCAGGCCGCCCAATCGGTACTCGACGGCCGGACCACATCGGTCCCGAAAGCCAAAGACGGCCCCGTTGAATGCCTGCGAATCCTGCGCGCGGGGCGCACCTCGGCGCTAAAGGCCCGCACCGCGGCCATCAATCAGATCAAGGGCCTTCTCGTTTCAGCTCCGGACAAACTCCGGGCGAAATACAGAGGGCTCGGAACCTCGGCGATGATCACTGCACTGCAGCGCACCCGGCCCACGGGTCATATGGCTGACCCCGAGTACGTGTGCCTGCTGACGCTGAAATCCCTAGCCACCCGCTGCCAATCACTGGCGGCAGAAATCGCCAACGCTGACGCCGCGCTCCAGGAAATCCTCGACACCTACGCACCGATGCTCTGCGACCTTCCCGGAGTCGGCACGGAAGTAGCCAGCCAACTCCTGGTAACCGTCGGAGACAACCCGGACCGCATTGGAAATGAGGCCCAGTTCGCTGCCCTCGTCGGGGTCGCACCCATACCCGCATCCTCCGGCAAAACAACCCGACACCGGCTCAGCCGAGGCGGCGACCGCAACGCCAACCACGCTCTGTATCAGGTCGTCCTGGTCCGCATGGCCTCGTGCCAACGGACCAAGGACTACGTGGCCAAACGCACCGCAGAGGGCAAAAGCAAACGGGAAATCATGCGCTGCCTCAAACGCTACGCAGCCCGGGAAATCTACCGCCAGATCACCAACCCCCAGCCAGCCCCCGACAACTCCGATCTGCGCCAAATGCGCACCACACTCGGTTGCACCATCACGACCGCAGCCAGCGAACTTGGCCAATGGCCCTCGAAGGTTTCTCTCCTGGAACGAGGCCTCCTCCGCAATGACACTTTGGCCAAGCACTACCGCCAATGGCTCACCGACCAAACAGCCACAAAGACAATTTAGTGAGTTGGGGCTTCCCGATCGCCGTGTCTACGACGTGGGGCAGCTCTGAGTGGCGGAATCGCGAAGCGACGCGTCGGAAACCTCGATTACTTGGTTAGCCGGCCAGGGTTCCACGGACGTTCAGGTGGACTCGGGAGAATGATCCAGAGAGGAACCGCCATGCACAGATCTGGGGCGACCGGCCATCACGTCCATCCTCGTCGTATTAGAGCGGTGTACGTGAAAGTACTGTATGCGCTGAGTCCATGATCCCGGGTCAAAGCCAGAGGCTTCCTCCCCACAGGGCTTCTCCCAGCGTGGGGGCCCCGCCTAAAGGGGGCTGTCAAAGGAAAACACAGGGGTTCCCCCGTAGCCTCTCCATATCCATACAAGGGGGGAAGGCTTGGTTTCCCCATGGTCAGAGAGGGGAAATCGATGAAGGCTGTGTTGGGCGGGACAGGGCGGTTGCTGCGTCGGGCAAGCGCTGCCGAAAGCCGAATCATCCGGTCGCTGCGTCCGGCGGCGTTGCCCGCGCTGCGGATCCTGCTGGGCGTTCTGTTCGTGTGGTTTGGGGCGCTGAAGGTGGCCGGGGTTTCACCGGTCGCGGATATCGTCGCCGGGACACTTCCCTGGGCTGACCTGCAGGTGTTGATGCCAGGCCTGGGCGTGGCTGAAGTGTTGCTGGGCACTGCGCTTGTAGCGGGGATCGTCCTTCGCCTGGCCCTGCCTGTTCTGGCGGCCCATCTGTGCGGAACATTTCTGACCTTCCTGATGCTGCCGGGTCTGATGTTCACCGACAATAATCCGTTGCTCCTGACAACCGCCGGCGAGTTCGTCATGAAAAACCTCGTCCTCATCGGCGCAGCACTGGTATTGGCCGTCCATGCACCCGCCAAGGCCAGAACACGGGAACGGTGTCCCGCCCCGCATGCCGCATCCAGCCCGGCCGGCCGTCCACGAGAGCTGACAGCGCTAAGGCCTTGAGACCACTTACCCGGGATGCGGAGCTTCCGGTCACCGGGCACCCCGGGTCCGCTGCCCGAAATGGAAAGACGGCGTACTGCCCCGTATACCGGAGGGCCGGTGCAACTACCATTTCCCGGGTCCCAGCCGTCCACGGACAACTTCGGGAACCCGTGTCAACGACGTCGCGAAGCGCGCCGACATCACCCCTTGAAACTTGGCAACACGCGGGTCGGCAATGGGTGCCGGTTTCGGCGCAGCCCTCTGTGGGCAAGAGCTGGGCCTTCGGAAAGAACAGGGTCTTGGCTCCAAATTCTCCGCGCTGATAACAAGTTGGCCGGGACCGGATGGTCGTTGAGGTCAACCTCCAGCCCGGACCCGGGTGCGGTGCTTTCGCTCGGCGGCGAAGCGGAGCGGCCACTGACATCCGACCCTCCCGGCGCCGGAACTGCGTGCAGAACTGGGACGGCGGGCGGGTAGGCAGCCCGGTGCAGGCGGAGCCGACGAAGTCACATCGGGCGCGGGGAAGATGGCGTTCGGAACGGAGACCGAAGGGCTATGGGCGTTCCTTGAATGATTCGACCTTCTGCGGGTCGCGTTCAGCCACGGGGTCAAGCAGTTCGTCGATTTTTGCCATCAGGGATGGATCAAGTTTGACTCCGGCGGCCTTGGCATTGTCTTCAAGCTGTTCGGGCCTGGACGCTCCGACGATGGCAGCAGAGACGTTGCTGTTCTGCAGTACCCAGGCCACGGCTAACCCGGCCATGGACAGCCCGGCTTCCTGCGCCAGGGGTTTGAGCTGCTGCACGCGTTCGAGGATGTCATCGCTGAGGTATCGGTTCTCCTTCAGGGACCCGTTCTCGGAGGCGAACCGCGATTGTTTCGGAGCCGCCTGGCCAGGAAGGTATTTGCCAGTGAGGACGCCTTGGGCGAGCGGGGACCAGCAGATCTGACCGATGCCGAGCTCAGCGCTGGCAGGGGCGACTTCTTCTTCGATGACCCGCCACAGCATGGAGTACTGAGGCTGGTTGGAGATCAGCTGGATGCCCAACTCCTTGGCCAGGGCGGCGCCGGCCCGGATCTCATCCACGGTCCATTCGGAGACGCCAATGTAGTTGGCCTTGCCGGCCCGGACAATGTCCGCGAAGGCCTGCATCGTTTCTTCCAAGGGTGTTTCGTAGTCGTAGCGGTGGGCCTGGTAGAGGTCGACGTAGTCTGTGCCCAACCTGGTCAGGGAGCCGTTGATCGACTCCATGACATGCTTCCGGGACAGGCCGCGGTCGTTCTTGCCCTCCCCGGTGGGGAAGTAGACCTTGGTGAAGATTTCCAGGCTTTCCCGACGGGTACCGCGGAGGGCTTCGCCGAGGGCGCTTTCAGCGCGCGTGCCGGCGTAGGCGTCGGCGGTGTCAAAGGTCGTGATGCCCAAATCCAGCGCCTTGCGCACGCACGCGGTGGCGGCCTCCTGGTCGATCTGCTCTCCGTGGGTGACCCAGTTACCGTAGGCCAGGGCGCTGATGTACATTCCGGATGAACCGAGTTTGCGGTATTCCATTAAGTCTCTTCCTTTTTAGAGCTGGTGGGGATATCTGCCGGCGGAGCCGTGCTTCGCCGCAGCACCAGCCGGGTGTCGATAATCCGGTCCGGTGGGGCCGTGCCCAGTGCCGTGCTGAGGGTTTCGAGCAGCAGTTCGGCGGCCGCCTCGCCCTGCCCGCGGATGTTTTGGTCAATGGTGGTGAGGTCCATGACCTGCGAGAGGTCGTGATTGTCGAAACCGATAACCGAGATGTCCCTTGGAACAGTCATCCCGGCCGTCCGCAGCACCCCGAGGGCGCCGAAAGCCATCTCATCCGAGCCAACAAAAACCGCGGTAGGCAGTGCCGGCGCAGACAGCAGCCGGGTCATGGCCAGCTCCCCACCGGACACGGAATTGGTCCCGAACTGTTCGAGGTCTTCCTCCAGGGGAATCCCTGCGGCCAGCAGCGACTGCCGATAACCGGCCAGCCGCGAGAGCGGAGGTGTGCTGCCCGTGGTGACTTCATCGGCGTCATCGATCCCAATAAGACCAATGCGGCGGTGGCCCAGATTGAGCAGGTGCCGGACCGCGCTCCGGGCAGCCGCCCGGTCATCAACCCGCACGCTGCCGAAAACCTCAGAGCCCTGCCCCAGCAGCACTACCGGAAGGCCCAAGGTGCGCAGGCTTTGGGTTTCTTCCGTGGACAACCGCAGGGACAGCACCAGGACGGCATCGGCACGCCCCCGAAGTGTCTTCCCCTCAAAGAAGCGCCTCCGCCCCTCCGCATCGCCGAGCTCATACAGCAGCACGTCCCGCCCGGAAGCCCTAAGCACCGCGCCGGCACCGGAAATGACCTGCCCAAAAAACCACTTGGCGGCATCCGGAACGACCACGGCGACCGTGCCTGTCACGCCGGTGGCCAATCGCGCCGCATTCGGGGACGCGAGATACCCGACCTCGGCAGCGATGTCCTTGATCCGCTGCCGGGTGGCCAGCGAAACACCGGGAACGTCGCGCAATGCCCGGGAAACCGTCGAAACGGCCACCCCGGCCCGCTCAGCAACTTCTTCAATCCTCGCCGTCACGAGGGCCCACGTTACGGCACTCCCACCACTGACGCAAGCGCTTGCGTTTGCCCTAGGTGGGGAATTTCGGATGCTTTGCCATAGCATCGCAAGCCTTTGCGGAACCACTGCTTTGAAGCGGCATAAGCAGTTCTAGGACAGCGGCGGTACCCGGCGCCTCCGTCCGACGCAGGGCGACTCAACATGGCTCGTCTATGGTCAAACGAACATCCATGTTCATCGATCATCTGGGGTTGGCTCCTTTACGGGAATCTGTGGGAACAGCCCGTTGACGTACGACACTGATCTCACATGCGCACCAAACTCGGGTTGACCATCACGACCGCAGCCCTTGAACCGGGCCAACGGCGCTCCAAGATTTCCCTCCTGGAACGCGGCCTCCTCCGGGAACGACACCCTCGCCAAGAACTACCGTCAATGGCTGACCGAACGGTCAACCAAAATCTAGTTTTAACGGCCGACGCCCCCACCCTGTGGGGCGGTGTAAACTCCCGAGCACAGCGAGGGGTCCCCATACCGGCGCGATGGTTGCGGCTTGGTCCAGGCCCGCATGATGATCCAGTTCCGACCCTGAACCGCCCTTGGGGGACTCTTGTGAGGGGAGGGGGCCTTGCGAAGGCTCAGGAAACGTGCTTTTTTCCTAAGCAGGCACTGGCAGTCTCTGGCTATCTGGTCGACGGAGGCCGCGAATCCCGTCCAGAAAGCCGGTCCCGGCAACTAGTCCACGGGACCGGCTAAAACCCAAAGCCCGCGGCGAGCTGCCACTACTGTGGCCGGGACGACTGGAGGCCACAGTGAGCATTCAACAGGACAACGCTACGGTTCAGACGCGCGCCATTTCCGCGTTCTGGCGGTGGTGGTCATCAGAAGGTGCCGGGCACCTCAGTGGCGCCGTCACGACAGGTGAATACCGGGACCTTCCGGACACCCTCGATGCCATGGTCAAAGCGATCGGCCCGAGGCTCGGCTGGGAGACCGGACCGGGCATCCATGCACGGCACCAGTTCTGCGTCTCAGGCGGCGGGGACCCCGGACTGCGGGTCCTGGCCGAACGGTGGCGGCGGGCCGCTCCCCCGCCCACGCCGACGTGGGAATTCACTGGAGCCAGACGGCGGCAACCCGGCATGCTCGCCGTCACCCTCGAGGTTGCCGGGACATCCATCCACCTTGGCCTGAGTCGGGTCTCAGTGACCCTGGACGAGGAACGGGCCCAGGCCAAAGTCCGCCTCCACCACCCAGTCTTCACCCGGCTGACCCCCGGCTACCAGCACCAAGTCGCGTCGATGCTGCTGGACTGGCTGCTCGGAGAAGACGACGTCCAACGATGGATCGGCAGCATCACCGCCGCCGAGACCGAACGCCCGGACAGCCTGCCGGCGACAGCCCTTCCCGAGATCATCGAAGCCATGACCGCCCGGCACGCGTACACCGGCTGGACACTCAAGGACGCCGGAATATCCCCTGGACCGCGCACCATCATCAGAGCCCTGCGTCCCCTGCGGTGGATCGACCATCCCCTGCTGGACCTGCACACGGCCATCCAGATCGGTTATCCCCAGACGCGCCCCGACGGGCTACCGGACTACGACGAAGCGATAGACCTGCACCAACTCGAAGAGGACCTGAGGGCAGCCCTCGGACCCCGAGGTTTGCTCGTCGCGACCCAGACATTAAACGGCCGGCGTATCCTGCACTACTACACCGACTCGGAAGACCAGAACGGTCGGGACATGATCGACCGCTTCGCTGAAACCCGACCCGAAATCGAAGTAAACCACACCCACGACCCCGGATGGACTCTGATCAGACCATTCACCTAACCGCTGGACACGCCAGCCGCTCCCCTCCACCGCTCATTGATTGTGTCAACGTAATGGGAGCCCACTAGGACGGCCAGAATGGTACCCACCAGTTCCAGCCAAGGGCCTGAAACAGTTTTAGGAGGTAGCCATAGCCTCGATGTCTGGCCGGGCACTAAAGATTCCCGGGCCGTTCAGTGGAGGTGGCTGTCAGAGGTAGCTGCAGATGCGTGCGGGGTCGCAGCTCGCGGGGGGTTGGGCTGTGGCGGTGGCCCGGAGCGCGGCGACGGAGGATCGGAGCGCGGTCAACTCGGCAATCTGTTGATCAAGGGCGGCCAGCTGCACTTCGAGCAGCTCTTGCACGTGGGTGCATGGAGCTTCTCCGGCGTCTCTGAGGGCCAGAATCTCCCGGATCTGTGCCAGGGTTAGGCCTGCTGCACGGCCGCGGCGGATGAATTCAAGCCTGGTCACGGATTCATGGTTGTAGTGCCGGTATCCGTTGCTGGAGCGATTTGCTTCGGGTAGGAGGCCGCTGTCCTCATAGAAACGCAGCGTCTTCGCTGTCATGCCGGCAGCTGCCGCTGCCTCACCTATGCGCATCATGAACCTCCGTCGGCGGGAGAGCGGTCCTGCCCGCCTTGACCTTCCAGTATAGGGGAAGGTCGAGAATGAGAGGCAGGCATCTGCCCCTGGTTGAGGGTGGGTCGAAGTGGCCGGGACGGTTCCGGGAACCTGGAACCGGCGTGCTGAGGACTAGGAGAGGTTTCATGACCAGGGCATCGCGTTTTGATTATGATCTGGCCGTCATTGGCTCCGGAGGCGGTGCGTTCGCCGCGGCGATACGGGCCACGAACCTGGGCAATCGGGTGCTGATGATCGAACGAGGCACTGTCGGCGGGACATGTGTGAATACCGGCTGCATTCCTTCCAAGGCTCTGCTGGCAGCGGCTGAGGCACGGCATGTGGCCCTGGACGCGTCCGGGCGTTTTGCCGGCATCAGCACGTCCGCCGCGCCGGCTCAGATTGCTGAACTGATCGAGGCCAAGCGGTCCCTGGTTGAGAGCATGCGCGCGGAAAAGTACGTGGATCTGGCCGCTGACTATGGCTGGGAGATCCGGCAGGCCACGGCCGTGTTCGCCGGCACCGCCGCCGAACCGGTCCTGGAGATCACCAGTCTCGAAGGTTCCAGCGGGAGGGTGAGTGCCGGGCACTATCTGGTGGCCACAGGTTCAGCCCCCTGGGTCCCGCCCATCCAAGGACTGGCAGACGTGGACTACCTGACCTCCACCAGTGCTATGGAGCTGGACGAGGTGCCCGAATCGATGCTGGTTCTCGGCGGCGGGTACGTGGCGCTGGAACAGGCCCAACTCTTCGCCCGGCTGGGAACGAAGGTGACCATGCTAGTCCGCTCCAGGCTGGCCTCGGCTGAGGAGCCGGAAGCTGCCCGCGCGCTGATGGGCGTATTCGATGATGAGGGAATCCGGGTCGTCCGCAAAGCAACCGTGTCCTCCATCCGCACCGATCCCGCCAACCGGGAGGTGATCGCCACCGCTGCAGTGTCCGGAGGGCAGGAGGAATTCCGTGCCGCGCGGGTGCTCATCGCCACCGGGAGGCGGCCGGTGACCGGGGAACTGAACCTGGACGCCGTCGGCGTCAGAACCGGGGACCGCGGCGAGATACTGGTCCAGGACACACTCGTCAGCACCAACCCCAGGATCTGGGGTGCCGGTGACGCGACCGGTCATCGTGAGTTCGTATACGTCGCTGCCGCCCATGGCACCCTGATGGTGGAGAACGCTTTTAACGGTGCCGGCCGTGAGGTGGACTACCGGCACCTGCCCAGGGTCACATTTACCGGGCCCGCCCTGGCGGCTGTGGGGATGACCGACAAGCAAGCCAACCAATCGGGCATCCACTGCACCTGCCGCGTCCTGCCGCTGGAATACGTTCCCCGCGCACTGGTGAACCGCGATACCCGGGGCTTCATCAAGATCGTCGCCGACGCCGATACCGGAAGAATCCTCGGTATCACCGCCGTCGGCAAGGAAGCCGGCGACATCGCCGCAGCCGGGGTCTACATCCTTGAGGCCGGCATGACCGTCGACCAGGTCGCGAACCTCTGGAGCCCGTACCTGACCATGGCCGAAGGCATCAAAATTGCCGCGCAATCATTCAACACCGACGTCTCCAAACTCTCCTGCTGCGCTGCCTGATCTACATGCCCCTTTAGCGCGAAGCTGTGGGCGAGCAGGTAGGAGTCGGTGCCGGTTTCGATGATGGTGCCATTGAACTTGAGCCGGTCCACGATCGCGGCGCAGAGGCGTGGATCGGTGAAGGTCTTGGTCCAACCGGAGAGCGATTCGTTGGACGCGATGGCGATGGAATTTTTTCCTCTCTTTCCGTGAGGACCTGGAAGAGCAGTTCCGCGCCGCGGCGGTCCAGTTCCATATATCCGAGCTCGTCGATGCACAGCAGGTCCACCCGGGCCGGTAGCGAGCGATGGTCTTGGCCAGGACTTCTCGTCGGCGGCTTCGACGAGTTCGTTCACCAGCCGCGTGGCCAGAGCATATTGACCCGGTAGCCCCTTTCGGCGGAGACCAACACGGTGATTTGACGCCTATAGGAGCATCGTCGTAGACAAACAGGGCCAGGGCGTGAAGGAGCTCTGCGACGGGGCGCCCTGGACCCAACAGCCGGCCGCGCCAGCGGACGCCCAAACGGGTGCGAGCCCTGCGAGCACGCACCATCACTTACCCGTGTGGCATGCTCGAATGCGTAAACAGCAGGATGTTTACGCCCCAGGGCAGGGGGCCGCATTCGGCACCGGTTGCAGCCCTCTGCTTTGCCCTGGACTGTCATTGGAGTGTTGATACGAAGGGAAGGCCTATGGGTCTGCGGAGCTGGTTCATCCGGCGGCGCAAGCCGGCAACGGGTGCCGGTCGCCCCGCCCCCGCAGCGGTGATTGAGCCGAAGGAACAGGAGCCGTTGACTTGCCGTTTACCGGGCGCCGTGAGCTGCTCGAGGAACTTGGCCGGGACTGGGCCGCGCCGTTGAACCTCTCTCCCACGACCAGCGACATGGAACTGGCTAAGACCTGGCTGCGGGATCTGCCCGCCACGGGAATCGAAGGTCTGGTATTCAAGGGCGCCGCCCAGCCGTACGAGGCGGGCAGGATCTGGTTAAAGCTAAAACACAAAGACGTCCTGGACGTCGTCTGGGCCCCGTGAGGCTAACGCTGATCGAACCGGTCGTGGTCGAGGCCTCGGCCGACGTCGCCTGGTCCGGCAGGTCTTTCCGTCACCCTCTCACCTATAGGCGCGTACGTCCCGAGCTATTTCCGGAAGACATCGTCCGACCTCCGCGGCCACAGGTTCCGAAGTAGTGTTCCCGGGTGCGCTGCGGCGGCGAGGCGCGCGCAATAGACGTGGACAGCTGGCTAACTTCCGACACCGATGATGAGCCAGGACTCGGCGCCGGGGGCACGGTCACAGGTTGGTGCCCGCATGGAGGATGGCGATCGCGTTTTGCGGGTCGTGCAGGAGTTTACTTATGGTGCCGCCGTCGTCCAGGAACAGTCCGATGGTGTTCGGTACGGAGCCTGCGCGGAAGGAACTAGCCGCCGCGAGCCGGGCCTGCTGGTCGCTTGAGGAGATCTGTTTGGCGTTGAGCGCTTCTGCTCCTTTGCTGTCCCACGGCAGGTTCCCGAAACCATCGGGGGCCGAACCCAGCATGAGTCCTTGGTAGTGCCCAGGGGCCCCGACGGAAACGATCTCCGCGTAGGACGACGACCGGTTTCCCAGATGAATCATCGCTGCGGTGGGTTCTATCCCATCTGCCGCGGAGGCCTCCTTGTAGGTGAATTCTCCAAGTGATCCGAGATCGTAAAGCCATCGGATGTGCGGCTTGAACTGGTCGGACTCCATGGTGACCGCGAAGAATTTCAAGCTGTTGGCGTCGAATACCGCCCGCACGGTGTAGTGCTCGTCGCGGTATATGTTCAGCAGCGGTTCCCCCGAGGTGTCCTGTCTGCAGGAGGAAATCTTCGAGCAAAGAGGGTGGGACTCTTGCGGCACACCAAGTTTGCTGTTGACGAACTCGATTGACTGCTCCAGAGCCAGCGAATCGATTGCTTTCTGTTGCGTCTGGAAGGGGTCGGCGGTGCCAGAAACAACGGGCGCGTTGCCTGGGGGCGACGCACTTGTGGGCGAGGCGCTTGCCGGCGACCCGCTAGGGGGCGACGCACTTGCGGGAGAGGCACTTGCCGGCGACCCGTTTGGGGGCGACGCGCTTGGTGGCGACGCGCTTGGTGGCGACGCGCTTGGTGGATTGCACCCGCCGGCGATGACAGCCAGGAAGACTCCGAGGACAATGGCAAAGCTGCTCGTCCTGGCCCTTTTAAACGCTTGCATTATGCGGCTGCCCGAGCGGCTGTGCGGTCCGCCTTCTCTTGTCATGACAACCTCTTCCTTCTGGGAATCCATTGGGTTGCTGGTCCCATGGTGCACCCGCCGATTCTCATAGGCCACCAGCGGCGCGGCAAGATATGCGCCTCTGGGCCAACTTTCGGTTTCACCGGCCCACACTGCATGGCTAGCTGCGTTGTCCCGCACCACCGGTACCGGCGATACCTATGAGGAAGCGCTGGCTGCCGCGCGGGCGCAGATCCTCGAGGCTTCCCCGGCGATCGTCATCAGGACCATCAGCTAGAAACCAGCAGAAACCGCGCACGCCCGGAGTGCGGTGGCAGGATGGTTTCGTGGCCAGGCATGGTGCGGCTCCGAACGCGGAGTGGGTGCTGATGTATCGGGGCGGGCTGACCCGCTCCCGGATCGCCGCGCTCACCGGCGCTCCGACCTCAATGGTCGGATACCACCTGGCCCTGGCCCTGGCCGCGGACCCCGACCTGCAGGCCGACCACGAGCAAGCCAGCCGCCAGGCACCGCCCCGGGTGAGTCATCAGGGGTTGGCGCGGCTGCGTGAGCTCGTGGCCATGGTCCAGGAAACGGGCCGCTACCCCTCCCGCACCTCGACCAACCGTGCGGAGCGGACGCTCGCTTCGTGGCTGGAACGGCGCCGCCATGACGCCGCAGCCGGCACACTCGCCCCAGCCCTACGGCAAGGACTGGATGTGCTGCCGGACTGGCGGCGCCTTCCCCGGCTAGCTGCTGATGAGGCCAGGTGGCAGGACAGGCTCACCGCCCTGAAGGCATACCTCGCTGCCGGGAATGACTGGCCCCTGCACAAGTTCTCGGTGACCGGGGAGGAACACGATCTCGGGGTCTGGCTCCATTCCCAGCGCCAAAAGGCACACCGCGGCGCGCTCGACCCAGCCAAGAGCAGGACCCTGGATGAAGCCGTGCCCGGCTGGCGGGCCGGCCGGCAACGCGGCCGCAAGCCAGGCAAAGCCAATCAGCCTAATCAGCGCCCGGAAACCGCTGGACCGGTAGCGCAAAACTGACCCGCGGATACCCGGGTGTCCGCTCTCCCGCGGCCACCAGCCAATCGCCGCCCGTTGCAGGCTTGCCGGCACTGGGGGCCGGGGAGCCTTGTGCTAGGGTTCTTTGTCGCTGCTGCTGGGAAAAGCGGAAGCTGATTCTCTTGCACTCACCTGCGCGGGTGGCGGAATGGCAGACGCGCTAGCTTGAGGTGCTAGTCCTCGAAAGGGGGTGGGGGTTCAAGTCCCCCTCTGCGCACAAAATGAAGCCTCCGGAAGGATCAGTCTTTCCGGAGGCTTCGCTGTGTGGTGCTCCGACGCCGCGCCGCCTATTCTGAGGCGGGTTCGATCAGTTCGGGCCCGTTGTTCCGGACGCTGTTCACCCGGGAACTGACCACCCGTGGTGTCAGGGTCGGTTCCGGCAGGGAATCGAGCAGGTGCTGGATCTCATCCTTGTCGGTCAGATCCGGGTCCAGCCATTCGGCGAAACGGTCCCGCGGGATGATCACCGGGGACCGGTCATGGACGTGGCTTATCTGGGGGTAGCCCGAAGGTGAGTCACGTGGGCGTGGCGCCGACATACGACCGTGCCTTCCTTTTATCCTCGGGGTGTGAGCGACGTTGCTCAAACTTCTGGAAATGGCCGGTTCCGGGCCGAGCGGGCTGCGGCGTCCTCTGCGGAGACCGCGTGGGTCCTTGTCGACGCTGACTGGAACTTGCACGTGGAGGCCTGCGCCTATTTGGCTTCGCTACGGGCTGCGGATCGCTCACCCAACACTGAACGTGTTTACGCAGGGCGGGTGGCGCTCTTCCTAAACTACTGCGACCTGTCCGGCGTGGACTGGCATGATCCAGAGTTCGCAGAGCTGCACGCGTTTCTTCGGTGGTTGATCACCGAACCTGTTCGACGGCCTGGGGCGACCGGTCCGGGACGGTTAAGATCAAAGGCAACTGCGAACGCGATCGTGACCACAACCAGTGAGTTCCTCAAGTTCGGCGCGAGGCTCGGGTGGGTTGCAGCGCGCGTGCCGGGCCTGCTGTCACAACAGAAGTACCTCCGCTTTCTCCCTCCTGGATTCGATGCCGGAGAGCGGCATCAGTTCCGTGCGGTTCAGGAACGGACCCTCAAGTTTCGCGCGGACACAGTGCCGCCGGAGTTGCTCATGGAGGAAGAGATGGCAGCCGTGTTATCGGCTGCGGCTAACGCGCGCGACCGCTTTCTGGTCACCGCGCTGTTGGAGACGGGTATGCGTGTCGGCGAGGCGCTAGGGCTGAGGCGTTCAGATTTGCATTTCCTGGCACGCTCGGAAGCGCTCGGCTGCGGGATCCCGGGGCCTCATCTGCATGTGATCCGACGGACCAATGAGAACGGTGCACTCGCTAAGTCACGTTATCCGCGGACGATCCCAGTCACCGAACGGCTGGTAGAAGCCTACTCCGACTACCGGTTTGAGCGGGACCGCTTCGATCACGGGGTCGACAGTGATGCGGTTTTCGTCAACTTGTTCCGTGAACCACGCGGACGGCCCATGAGCTACTCGAACACCAAGGAGATGGTCGACCGCCTGGCGCGTGACTGCGGCTTCGCTGTTCGACCGCACATGTTGCGACACACTGCCGCGACGAGGTGGATCGAGGCCGGAGTCGACCCCGACGTCGTCCAGGCACTGCTGGGCCACGTTTCCTTCGCGTCAACGGAGCGCTATATCCACGCGTCGAAAAAGCGGATGCGGGAAGCCGTCGAGCATACCGCTAAGGCCAGGAGGGACACTCCAAGATGAGCGAATCAACCATCACCCGGCATACGATCAACGAGTCCAGGCTGGCCCAGCTGCCACTGGCCGTCGATCACGAAACGTGGCTGCGATGGCTGGAAGGGCGAATAGACCCAACATGGCGGCTTGGCGAATGGGACGCGGAAAACTGGTTCTTCGACGGCGACCCGGAACGCGAGGGCAGCATGGTCACACGCTGCGCCGTCCAGCGATGCGGAGTGAAGCTCGAAGGCGAATCTCTCTGCACGACATGTTTGAAGGCCTGGCGGGGCTCCGGTCTCGCGCTGGAGGTGTTTGCGGTGCAGCATGCACCGCGGCGCACGAAGATCCTCCCCGGGACGGAGGCCGAAGGGTGTCTGGTCGCACGCGGGGCAGCTTCTTGTGCACGGCCGGCGATCTGTCGAGGTCTTTGCCGCAGCCACTACAGCCTGCTGCGGCTCCACCAGGCCCGGGACAGCTCCCTTAGCCTCGATGTCTGGCTTGCCGCCGGTCAGGATCCATACCCTGCCGATCAGGGCAGGTGCGCGGTGCCCCGGTGCGATCAGCAGCCGGATCTGCGGGACGGGCTGTGCCGCTACCACCACGGACTTTACTTGCGCGAAGGACACGAAGCATCGGCCTTGGAGTGGGCGGCCACAGCGCACCCACACCTGACCGCGGGTCAGTTCTCGATGCTCCCGCTGCGGCCCCTCGTCCGCGCGGAGCTGCTTTACGCCGTCCAGCGACGCGACGCGTCCGGTGACCGAATTTTGCCCAGAATGCTCCGGAGACTGATCAGGGAGGTCAAGCATCACGAGCATCTTGTTGGCCTGGGCCCCGACCAGCTCAGCCCGATCAAGGGCAACAGCAATGACCTGGACAGCCACCGGCGCGACATCGTCCACTGGCTGCAGGTGGGCTACGAGGAGATGACCGGCGCCGACCCCACCCGGCGCTTGATCTGGGACTTCCGGAACCTCGACCTGCGCGGCAGCACCCGATCCAAGCACCGTCGAACCCATGGCGGTCGAGCCGATTTCACCGCGATCAGCCAAACATGGCTCAGAGACCTCGCAATGGAAAGGTGCCGCACCTTCACGACTAGCACCAAAATCCTCGAAATCCTCACCGCCGTTGAGGTGGCATCGCGGGCACTCGAAGCCACCACAGACGGCGGCCACCAAATCAGGGACCTCGGACCACAGCATCTGGACGCCATCACTCAGGCCTTCCGAAACTGGACACACCCCGACGGACAACCGCGCAGCACCACCCGCCGCTATGTCGGACTCGACGCGGTGTTCGCCTTGGTGGACTTCGGCCGCCGCTCCCGCATGATGAAAGACGTCACCGACGCATTCCTGCGGGACCCCGAGGCCCACCGCCTCCAACTGGACCCACCGGCCCGGGAGGAAGTCGGCAAAGCCATCCCCGAGGGAGTCATCGCCCAGCTCGATCAAAACCTTGCCCAGTTGGAATGCAATGCCAAGTACCCCGACATGGCCGAGGACCACCAGCGCCTTATGATCCGCACTCTCTACATCGTCTTGCGCGACACCGGACGCCGGCCACGAGAAGTCTGCGCACTCCGCACCAACTGTGTTGGATTCGACCACGACGGACCGGTACTGATCTGGGACAACACCAAAGCGGGCCGAAAACGACGCCACCTGCCAATCCCTTCAGAGACCGCCGAATCCATCGCCGCGTGGCGCGCAGTCAGAGACACACTATTCACCGGCGATCCCCGCGATGACTACCTGTTCCCGTCCGGAACTCCCGAGCGAATCGACCCCCACTACCGGCCCGCAAGCCTGACCCGATCCCTAAGACTCTGGGTCGACGGCATGCCGCATCTGCTCAGCGACGCCAACGATGCCCGCGGCGACCGCATCCCCTTCGACCGATTGAAGGTCTATCCCTACGCATTCCGCCACTCCTACGCCCAGCGCCACGCCGACGCCGGGGTACAAATCGATGTCTTATGCGAGCTGATGGACCATCGAAGCATCTCGACCACCCAGGGCTACTACCGGGTGAACCAAAAACGGAAGCGCGAAGCAATCCGAACCCTCAGCATGCAAGTCACCGACCGCCACGGTGACCCCGCGCCGACCGCTTCGGGCACCGCTTACGAAATGCGCTCGGTGGCAGCACCCTTTGGTAACTGCATCGAGCCGTCCAACGTCAAGGCCGGCGGAGGTAGCTGCCCCATCCGGTTCCAATGCTCAGGCTGCGGCTTCTATCGCCCCGACCCGTCATACCTTCCGGTGATCGAGGACCACATCCGCTCACTAAAGGCTGATCGCGAGACGGCGGCTGCGATGGACGTCGACATCTACGTGCTGCGCAATCTCGATGACCAGATCGACAGCTACCGGCATGTCCTGGGCGCCATGAAGGAGAATCTGGACGCCCTGCCATACGAGGAGCAACAGGAAGTCGAGCAGGCCGGCATCCTGCTCCGCCGCCTGCGCGCCGGAAGCGGCGGCCGAACGCAGCTACCCCTCACTATCAAAACCCGGACACACACCCCATGACGCACGCGGCGGGAAAGCCCGCGACCAGAACACCCGCCCAAGTGCTGCTGGAATCCCGGCAGAAGGAAAGCCGCGAAAAACGCGCAGCTGTCGCACGGGAACTCGACGCAATGCTCGCAGACGGCGATCCCATCACCTTCGTCAAGGTCGCACGCAGGGCGAAGGTCTCGACCTGGCTCGTCTACTCACCCGGCACACGAGAACAGGTCCAAGAGGCTATAACCAAACAACGCCAGCCCGACCAAACCATCAGCCGACCGGCAGGAATCCAGTCCCTCCGAACGGACCTGGCCCTGGCCCGTCAAGAGATCACCGTCCTCCGCCGCGAACGCGAGGACCTTCGCGCAAGCCTCAGGCAGGCTCTCGGCCGGCAACTAAACAATCTCAGCACCGCCCCTCTGGTCGACCGGCTCAACCGCCTCGCCGGCGAGCTGGCGGAGGCACGCGCATCGAATACAGAACTGAACCTACAGATCACGGCACTACAGGACGACCTCAGCGCGGCCCGAACCAGCCTCCGGCGCATGATCCGAGAGCAGAACACCGACACAAGCAGATAGCGTCGGTTCGATCAGACCGTGAATCGCAGCGATAAGTGAAAGTCCGCCTGGGAAAAAGGCGCAGGGTTGGAGTTGGCCTTTCTGCGGAATCACCCACCCGGAACTCGGAGGACACCGGGGGCGGCAGGGATCAGGACTATCGTCTGCTTTCCGTCGCGAGTAGGCTGGCCCGAGCTGCTTCAGCAAAGGAATCACGCGCGTGCCGAATGGCATGGATTTCTTCCCAAGCGTCCGAGTACTTCGCGAACATTTCCAGAGAACCAATTGCTTCGAGTATCGGATCCCCGAGCTCATCAGCGGCCACCGCTTGCTCGGGACTTCCAAGGATCGCTAGCTCGCCCCTGAGATCATCAATCTCCTCGATCATCTTGAAGCCGTCTTCAATGGCTTCGACGAGGATTTCCTGGCAACACTGTCAAAGAGGCCATCAACGCCCTCCTCGGGAGAGAACAGGATGCTCTTTATGCCCTGTATACGAGGATCGCGCTCGTCATAGTCTAGGAACGAGGCTGCAGAATGAAGCGTCCGCTCTATAGCTACAGCCTTGGTCACGATGGCTGAACAGACGCGGTAGTTGTCGCGGCGTGCGATCGAGACTGGGCCTCATACTTTCGACGCGCATTCTCGCCCCGGCGGTTGAAAATCTGTGTGATCACTACACCGCCCAGTGTCGCCAGAAGACCTGGAGTTGCCGTCAGCAACTGAATTGTCTGTTGATCCATAACTCCCCCGCACTGACCGGACCGGCGCAACCCAGCTTTCCACACGCCTCGCAGGAATCTCATACCCTAACGTTTTGAGGCGGAATGGTTTCGAGTAGACACCGGAGCCGGATCAGGAGAAGGAATAGGCCTCCCGGATGTATTTCCATCGAACCGGCCGGCGGCGGATCGCCGGTGGCGTCCCCGTGCCAGCCGGCGCCCAGCTACGGTCGTCGGTCCCTCACTTCCGCTGCTGCGTCTCTTGTATTGGAGGGAGGGGGCTCTACGTTGGAGACCAGCGGATACGATGTCCGCCCGCTGGTGCGCCGGTGCTTGCGCTGGGAGGAAGAGTTTCTTTGGGGTGGCACGTTATGGCAACAGGCACAGTGAAGTGGTTTAACGCGGAAAAGGGATTCGGCTTTATCGCCCCTGACGACGGGTCCGGGGATGTTTTTGCCCATTACTCGGCGATCGCTTCCAGCGGCTACTGCTCCCTTGAAGAGAACCAGAAAGTTCAGTACGACGTCGTCCAGGGCCAGAAGGGTCCCCAGGCGGACAACATCCGCCCGTTCTAAAGCAATCAGCGGTATCTGAAGCTGATAACGGCGGGGGAACGACGTCCCGAACACTAGCGTGCCGGCTTGGACGGCGGCGCTGAGTCTCAGGGCGGTGTCCGTGGTGATGTTGTCTCCGGGAGGAGGAGAGCATGCAAACAGCCGAAGAAACCATTGACGTCGCGGTCCCGGTGCGCACGGCATATGACCAGTGGACCCAGTTCGAGTCCTTTCCCAATTTCATGTCCGGCGTGGAGTCCGTAGCCCAACTCGATGACCGGACGAACCACTGGGTGGCGAACGTCGGCGGAGCCAAACGGGAATTTAACACCGAAATCATCGAACAACGCCCCCATGAACGCATTGCCTGGCGCAGTACGGACGGAGAGACGCACGCCGGCGCCGTGACCTTCACACCGCTGAAGAGCGGAGCGACGCGTGTATGGGTCCGTTTTGAATGGGCACCGGAAACCTTCACCGACAAGGCCGGGGCCGTGCTCGGGTTCGACAACATGCAGGTCAGGGTGGACCTGCGCCATTTCAAGGATTTTATCGAGGCCAGAGGCACCGAAACCGTCACCTGGCGCGGTGAGGTCCATTAGCGCCAACCAGGCCGGGCGGCGTTTTGGTTTCATGAAGGCTTTGCCCCCGCTGTCCCTTTTGCGCTGGGCATCATTGGCGGCGCTGACCGGGTGGGATGGCCCCAGTTTGAATACATCAGGGAGCAGAAGCGATACTGATGCCGTCGTGTTGCAGAGTGCGGCGAATCAAGGCGATGCCGAGGCCCCGCCGCCGCTGCAGCAGCATGCAGCGGCGGGGCCACCTTCCCTAGTTCCTAATACCTGACTTCGACGTCGAAGTCCTGCCCTTGTCGGCCGGTTAGTCTTGCCGCGGCGTCCCTCACAGCGCCAGCGATGTCATCCAATTTCCGAGCGTGCGCTACAAGTTCCGGCAGCTCAACCACGCGAAAGTCGATCCAGCCGTCCGTCGCTTTCTTGATCTGTGCAGTGAGTCTCATGTCTTCCCCTCCAAGTGTCAGGCTACTGGTCCCCGCAGATGAGGGCACCTGGCCGCAATGGAGGTCAGGGCGCGCACAATCGGTGTCAGAGAGCTGTTTCGGTTTAGTCGGGGCGTACGGCGGCGAAGCAGAAAGGGTGACCAACGGGGTCGAGCAACACCCGCCACTGTTCCGGTGCCGGCTGGTGCTTGGCGGGCGTGGCGCCCAGAGCCAAGGCAACATCCGTTGCCGATTCGAGCTCGTCGACCGCGATGTCGAGATGAAGCTGCTGGTGGTGGGGCCCTTCCGGCCACGAGGGGGCGACGTACTCAGTCAGTAAGGCCCGGCGAGGTGTCCGTGTCGAACGGGAACGAGGCCTGTGACCAGGGTGCCCAGGGCGGCGGCGGGTGCGAGGTCCATATCTTGGGTGCCCATACCCAGACTGTCTCCGGTGATGACGAGCACTTCGCGGGTGCCGTTGGCGGCGGCCAGCCAGGCGGCGTCACGGGAGTCCGCCACGTCCAGTTGCTGCCGGTACAGCAGCCTGCCGTCCACCTCCAGGGTCACCAGGGCACCGTCGGTGATTGTGCAGACCGCACGTTCGCGCACAGTTCTGGCCTGGCGCACGATCTCGGCATAATCCGGGCTGGGCGTCAACTGGAAGCCGCGGGAGAGGAGCAGGGTGACGAGGGCGGAGATCGGTTCGCCGGCCGGTTCGTAAAAGACCAGTGTCGGGACGAGGGTAAAGATCAGCGCTGGAACACTCTTGGCCTGTGCCCGGTCCCGGTCCTTGAGGGTCACCAGCGCGCCGACAGCCTTGAGGTGGTCGGGCGCCGTCGTCATCGGTTGCACCCTGACCGCCGGGTTGCAACATCCCCGGTGGCACACCGAGGGATCGAACGTGACATACCTGATGCTGCCGGGCCCGGCACCTTCGGCGACATCCACGACCAGCGACAGCGACTCCCCGGCGCGCACGGGCATCCCACACCCGGCACAAGTCCGCGCCGTGGCCGCAGCCGCCAGCGCGTACAGTCCGCTGCTCGCGCCGCGGAAGTCTTCAAGACGCCCGTCCCAGGCGACACCTTCCGTGATCGGCATGGGTGCGAGTCTAAGCGCTTCCCACGAACAGCGCGAGGGCAGCTGATCGATCCGCATGACCGGAGAGATCATCCATCAGGAGCCGGCACGCCGTATACCGGCTCGACTAGGTGGCCTCGTGAAAGTGCCCCGACTACTGCCGTCAACCACCATGAACTTTTGAGACACTGTGGTTACGAGACGCAAGTATGTATCCCGCAGCGTAGCCCCCGCACACCAGACACGAGTGTCAGCAACGGCATGTAAGGCCCGACGGCGGAGCAGGTGGGGGACCGGCATGGGGACGCCGGCGGCACTTCAGCGCCGGCCGGTTCAAACTTTTTTGGGTCGTAACAGTCGTTCGGTCGTTATGATCCTGGATTGTGGAAGAGCCCGTGGGGCTGTTCAGGCCCCCAAGTGACCGGTGAGGCGGCGGTGGAAGCCGGTGCTGCGCTCATCGAGTCCTTCAATCGTTACCGTGGCTCCGTGGGCGCCGTATTTCGTTTCGATGGAGTCGAGGGCGGCAACGGTTGAGGCGTCCCAGATCTGGGCGCGGCTGAGGTCGATGGTCACGGAGGTCGGGTCGTCGGCGTAGGAGAAATGCTCGACGAGGTCATTGCTGCTCCCGAAGAACAGCGGCCCCACCACCTCGTAGCGCACGTTCTCGCCGTCGCGTGCCAGGGTCCTGTTGACGCTGATGACGTGGGCCACTCGGCGTGCGAAGAGCACCATCGCGAGGATGACACCGACGAGGACGCCATAGGCGAGGTTCCCGGTGAGGACGACAACGGCGACGGTGACGCCCATGACGATGGTCTCCGGGACGGGCATCCTTTTCAGGGTGGACGGTTTCACGCTGTGCCAGTCGACGGTGGTGACAGCGACGACCATCATGACCGCGGCGAGGGCGACCATGGGGATCTGTCCCATGATCGAGCTGAGCCCGGTCACCAGGGACAGGAGAAACAGCCCGGCCACGAACGTCGAAATGCGGGTGCGGGCCTGGCCGGTCTTCACGTTAAGGACGGTCTGGCCGATCATTGCGCAGCCGGCGATGCCGCCGTAGAAGCCGGCGAGGATGTTCGAGACGCCCAGCGCCCAGGACTCGCGGCCCTTGTGTGAGGGGGTTTCGGTGATGTCGTCGACGAGTTTCGCGGTGAGGAGGGTTTCCATGAGACCGACGAACGCCACGCTCAGCGCAGTCGGCAAAATCAGTTGGAAGGTCACCAGGTCCAGCGGAACGAGGAACGGGGTGATCCCGGGCATCTTCCCGGTCAGGGGACCCTCATCGGCGACGTTCGGAACGACGAGGTGGGCGATGATGACGATCGCCGTGACGACGACGATCGCCACTAGCGGCGACGGGACGGCCTTGGTGAAACGCGGAAGGATGAAGATGATCGCGAACGTCAGCGCGAACAGGACGTAGGCCAGCCAGGGAACGTTCAGGACATGGGGCACCTGCGCCGTGAAGATGAGCACACCCAGAGCGTTGACGAACCCGATCATCACCGACCGGGGGATGAACCGCATCAGACGGGCAAGACCGGTAAGACCAAAGACGATTTGGATCACCCCGGCAAGGATCACCGTTGGCAGCACATACTGGACACCGTGCTCGTGGACGAGGGGGGCGATCACGAGGGCGACCGATCCGGCTGCGGCGGTGATCACGCCCGGCCGTCCGCCGAGAATCGACATCGTCAAGGCCAGGACGATCGATGCGACGAGGCTGACCATCGGATCGACCCCGGCGACGATCGAGAACGAAATGACTTCCGGGACCAGGGCGAGGGTAGTGACCATGCCGGCGAGGATCTCGCGGGAAAGCTGCCGCGGAGAGCGCAGAGCGCTAAGGACGGTGATCGGTTGCCGGATCAGGCGAGGGCTTTCGGCGGTGGCCAAGGAGCGGCTCCAGGGGGCTTGGCTCTCTCGGGAGAGCAGGTGAGCGACGGTTCTATGCGCCACGATGCGCACGGGTCCAGCCCTGTCATGGAAGACAATTGGGTGGAGAGAGTGTGGGCCGGTGACTTTCGGCCGCGTATGCAACACTACCGTAACGTGAGGGTTGGATCGGAACAGGTGAGGTGATGGCGCAAGAGATGACGGCCGAAGAAGTCGTGGCCACAATGCATATTGGCGAGTTGGCAGACCGATCGCAGATGTCGTTGCGAACCATCCGACATTATGACGAAGTCGGCCTGCTCAAACCTTCCGGCCGCACGGAAGGCGGGTTCCGCCTGTACACCGAACGCGACTTCACCCGCCTGCTCCTGATCCGCAGGATGAAGCCGTTGGGGTTCACGCTGGACGCCATGGCTGACCTTCTCCGCGTGATCGACGCCCTGGAGACAGCCGAACCCGGCCAAGGCGACACCGATGTTCGGTCCCAGTTGAACGGATTCATCGAAGAGGCAGCGAAGCGCCGTGCCAAATTGGAGGAGCAACTCGGCATGGCGGACGAGTTCCTGGCACTACTGCGCGCTCAGTAGGCGAAACCCGCGCATTTGAGGTGCCTTAGGGACACCGTCAACGCCAGGAGAAAGGGTCGCGGCTATCAGTCCGTAGAACTGGTCGCCGCGGAGGAGCATTGATCAGGGACCCTCATCTGCAGAACTCCAGGACGTCTCGTATCCCTTGAAATACGAGACGTCTCACCATCTGACCGACAACAACGATTGGCACTGCCGAATTCTGGGCATCGGCGATTCTACTAAGAAAACGAAGGTGAGCTCCCTGCGGAAAGTGGCGTGAGGTTGGGCTCGAATCCGAGCGCGACCATTCTGCGTAGGAGGCGTT
>NZ_JAGGPN010000068.1 GCF_018613795.1 Arthrobacter sp. ISL-65 | reverse complement strand
CGCCTCCCAGCCGACGGTCCAAAGGCCGAAGGAAAACTTGTCATCACGAGTGGGCTGAATCGCCATTGAAATGCTCCGAGGTTAGTGGTTATTTGAGCGTTAGGAAAGTCAAAATGTTCCCAAAACGAATATGTTTCGATAGCAAACATATTCGGTCTTTTTTGTGGTGTCAAGCACTTGGTGGCCACCGGAAGGTCCCGCCGCCGCGCACTGCACCGTCTCTTCTGGGACATACAGCCGCGTCGGGCTGTTATGTTAGGCTGTGCACCAAACTGCGTTGGGCGAACATCGAACAAGAGCACGCCAACTCGGGGAATCAGCTCGTGACAGAACGTAAACGGGCCAGCAAACCACACCTACCGCGGCTCCCCGACCCAGCCGTCCGGCCAGCACACAGGAGCGGCAGGACCCAATCAGGTGCGCCGACCATGTAAGGGCGTTGGGATCCCACGATTCGCTCACTGACCTCGAGGACAACCGCGGGAACGCGCTGACGTCCTTGAGGGTCTGGACGACGGCTCAGCATGGACAGCGCACGGTTGTGGGACTGGGAGTCCCGTCCACGCCGCGTATCGGTTAGCCTTCCAGCGCCTGGATCCGGTAGCGCAGGACGTGCGCCTGGCCGGGCTCCAGAACAATGAGGTCCTGGCCTGAATTGAAAGCATCAGGCGGGCAGCTCATAGGTTCGACAGCCAATCCTTTGCGGTCGCGCAGTTCTCCGGAATACAGCTGCACCCAGGGGGCATCGGTGCCGGTGGATTGGAGGACTGCAGAAAGCCTCAGCGCGGGGTTGCGGAGCGTGACGTCCCACTTTCCCTTGGGAAGCGCGGTGAAGGCGTGGTCCAGCCGCTGCGAATCCAGTGTTCTGGCCACAGAGAAGTCGAACTCGGTTCCTTTGGAGTCAAGCAGATCAGTGGGCTGGAGCCTTTCGTCGGTCATGAGCACCTTGCCGGCCGTGAAGCTGAGCTCACAGTTGGAGATGTCCTCTCCCCCGGCGGTCATATAGGGGTGGGAGCCGCAGCCATAGGGTGCGCGGGACTGGCCACGGTTCTCGGCCCTAAGCTCTACCATGAGTCCGGAATCCGCCTCCAGTCTGTAGTTGGTCGAGAGCTCGAGCTGGAACGGGTACCCGGGCTCACCGTTAAGCCGGTGTGTGAGGGTTACCTCCTCAGGTGACTGCTGGCCCACCAGCCATTCACTCCACAGCACGAGTCCGTGCAGGGCACTGCCAGTGGCCGCCTCATTTACGGGCAGCTCGTATCGCTGCCCGGCAAATCCATATGCGCCGCTGTGCACCCGGTTCGGCCAGGGCATGAGGACCTTTCCCGCGTATGCCGGCGGCAGCCCGTCCGGAGGGAAGGGCAGGACGAGGTCTTGACCTTGGAAAGTGAGGCCATGCAGCCCCGCCCCTACAGTGGTCGCACTTGCCTGGTATTCCCCCGCCTCGAGAACGATCAGCTCCCCGTTGGGACTGGCGATTGTGGACATGCGGTTCCTTTCAGGAAGACGTTGCCGGTTAGGACGAGCCGCGTTCGGCACTGCCGTACTTTGGGGACAACGTGAGCGTTGGGGATTCAGGGCGTTTCAAGTGTTCTGTTGGTTCTGTTGGACAGTGCAGGACGCCAAAACCGTCCGGCCGGCGCGCGTTCCTCCGGGATGATCAAGTCAGCCCGGATGCTACGGCAGGGCACAGCCCGGCTTCGTCAGGAACGAGTCTGTCTGCTCAGCTGTGGCTGGTTACCGGCCGTGGTTCCGAGGATGATCCTCGGATTACCAGGTGGGTTGCCAGCTCCACCCGCTGGGAATCGAGTGCTTCACCGTGGATCTGCCGGAGCACAGCACGGAGCGCAGCGCGGCCCATCTCCTGAAGTGGCTGTGCGACGGAGGTGAGGGGCGGAATGGATTCCTCTGCTTGGTATGTTCCGTCGAATCCTACGAGGCTCAGGTCCTCGGGGACCCGCAGGCCGTTTTTGCGCGCTTCTCCGAGGACTCCGAGTGCAATGATGTCGCTGGCAGCGAAAATGGCGGTAGGTGGCTCCGGGAGACTCAGCAGTTCCTTCAGCCCTTGGGCACCGTGATCTGATCGGAAGCTCCCGGAGATGGTGTACGCGGGGTTCACTGTTAGGCCTTTGGCCATGAGGGCCGCCATGTAGCCGTGCAATCTGGCCTGGTTGCACTCGGCCGTTTCCGGTCCGCCCAGGAACCCGATACGCGAATGCCCCAGTTGCAGCAGGTGTTCCGTTGCAGCCTTACCGCCTGCCCAATTGGTGGCACCGACGCTGACGACGTCGGTCGGGGGTGGATTCATCGGGTCGATCACCGCCACCGGTATCTTCCGGCGCCGGAACGCGTGCAGCTGGGCGGCGCTGAAGGCGGATGTCACCACGATCATGCCGCCGCGGCCGGCATCGACCATTCTCTGCGCCCGTCGTTCCGGGCTTATCGGGGTGCCGCCCGCGTGGCTGGTTACGCTCAGCATCACTTCGACATCCGTGGCGCCAGCATACTCAAGCACCCCGTTGAGGATCTCCACGGAGTACGCGGACGTCAGCGCATCGAAAACCACCTCGACCACAGTTTGCCCCGGCGCAGAGGCCCTGCGCTGCAGCGGGGACTGATAACCCGACTCCTCCAGGGCAGCAATCACCCTGGCACGAGTATCCGGGGAGACATCCTCCCGCCCATTCACGACCTTGGAGACCGTGGGCGCCGAGACGCCGGCCCGCAAAGCAACAGCTGCCAGGGTTATTTTTTCCGGCCGAACGGTCATAGACAAGGCATCCTCGAGTTCCTTCGAAACATTTCGATGAATGCCATCATGCATCGCTTTCGAAAGGTGGTCAACCGCAATGGAGAGATTTACAGAGACCACGGCAAAAAAATATCTTGACTGTGACAGGGCTCACCGTTAGATTTACTTCCACTGGTCGCAACTTTTCGAAACTTTCGAAAGCGCACAGGTGCGACCCTACTGCTCAGACGACATGGACGGTCGGCCTCGAAGCCGGCGAGACAGTCCACTTCACACGTTACCGGGTGCCCAGCGTTGAGCCCGGAGGATGAACGGATACAAAATGAAGATTCGAAAGATGCGCTCTGCTGCCTTGGCAATTTCCGCCGCGGGAGTGGCGCTTAGTCTGGCCGCCTGCGGTTCTGCCGGTCCTGCCGGTTCAAACGTGAGCGGTGACTCGGCCACCATGTGGGGTCTGACCGGCGGTAACCAGCCTGTCATGCAGAAGTCCGTGGACTCGTGGAACCAGACGAACCCGGAGAAATCGATCAAACTGGATTTCTTCGCCAATGACGCCTACAAAACCAAGGTCCGTACCGCCGTGGGCGCCGGTGAAGGCCCCACGTTCATCTATGGCTGGGGCGGTGGGGTGCTGAAGTCCTATGTGGATTCCGGCCAGGTCGCTGACCTGTCCGACTTCGTCAAGGAAAACCCGAAAGTCAAGGACCGGTACCTTCCCTCGGTGCTGAAGAACGGTGAGGTGGACGGCAAGACCTACGCCCTGCCCAACAACAACGTCCAGCCTGTCGTCCTCTACTACAACAAGGAAGTCTTCGAGAAGGTTGGGGCGCAGCCGCCCAAGACCTGGGATGAACTGATGGCACTCGTGCCCAAGTTCAAGGATGCCGGCATTGCCCCGTTCTCCCTCGGCGGCCAGTCCAAGTGGCCGGACCTGATGTGGCTGGAGTACCTCGTCGAGCGCATCGGCGGGCCAGAGGTTTTCGCGAACATCGCCGCCAACAAGCCCGGAGCCTGGTCTGACCCTGCGGTGACAGAAGCACTGACAAAGATCCAGGAACTGGTTGATGCAGGCGGATTTATCAACGGATTCTCGTCCATTGCCGCCGACAGCAACGCCGACCAGGCTCTGATGTACACCGGCAAGGCGGCCATGATCCTCCAAGGCGGCTGGATCTACCAGGGCATGAAGAAAGACGCGCCCGACTTCGTCAAGAGCGGCAAGCTCGGCTTCACCACCTTCCCCGCCGTCGAAGGCGGCAAGGGCGACCCCGCGAACGTCGTAGGCAACCCCTCCAACTTCTGGTCCATCTCCGCCAAGGCCACGGATGCGCAGAAGAAGGCCGCACTGGACTATGTCAAGGATGGCATGTTCACCGACGCGGACACGAAGGCTTTGATCGATTCGGGGGCCGTGCCGGTGATCAACGGAATCGAAGACAAACTCGCTGCGTCTCCGGACAAGGACTTCCTGACCTTCGTCTACGGAATGGCCAAAAAGGCGCCCAACTTCACGCTCTCCTGGGACCAGGCCCTGAGCCCGGCCCAGGGCGACGCGATGCTGTCCAACCTTGACCAGATCTTCCTGAAGAAGATCACCCCCGAGCAGTTCGTCTCCACGATGAACGCGACGACCGGGAAGTAAGAGACCGTGACATCCCTCAGTTCTGCACCCCGAAGGGTCCGCGACGCGGGCCCCTCGGGGTGGCTGGCAGCACCGGCCCTTATCTTCTTCCTGGCCTTCGCGGTCGTCCCGCTCATCGGCGTCGTCTTCCTTAGCTTCACGAGCTGGAACGGGCTCGGCGAGATCAAGCTGGAAGGCCTGTCCAGCTGGACCACCGTCCTGACGGATCCGGTGACGGGCAACGCCTTGGTAGTAACAGCCAAGATCATGTTCTTCTCGTTCGTCGTCCAAGCGCCCGTCAGTTTGCTGCTTGGCGTGTTTACGGCCGGCGGGCAAAAATACCGTGCAGCTCTGGCCGTCCTCTACTTCCTGCCGCTGCTGCTCTCGTCTGCCGCAGTCGCGATTGCCTTCAAGGCCCTGCTGGACCCTAACTTTGGCCTAGGACCCGGCTTTAAGCTCCCTATCCTGACCCAGGACTGGCTCGGAAATTCGGATCTGGTGCTCTTCGTGGTGGTCTTTGTCATCGCCTGGCAGTTCGTCCCGTTCCACACCCTGATCTATCAGGGCGGGGTGCGCCAGATCCCGGCCTCACTCTACGAGGCCGCGGAAATCGATGGGGCGGGACGGTTCCGCCAGTTCTGGAACATCACCCTGCCCCAGCTGAAATACACCATCATCACGTCCTCCACGCTGATGGTGGTAGGCAGTCTGGCCTACTTCGACCTCATCTTCGTGCTCACCGGCGGAGGCCCCGGCTACAGCACACGGCTGCTGCCGCTGCACATGTACCTGACCGGCTTCAAGGCCAACGACATGGGGGCGGCCAGCGCCCTGGGCGTCATCCTCATCGTCATCGGCCTCGGACTCGCGCTGCTCCTGCAGCGCTTGGGCGGGAAGAACCGCAACGCAAGCCAACTGGAAGGTGCCTGATGGCCTCCACGACACAGCTCCCCGTTCCTCCGTCGCGGGTTACTGCAGACCCGGCAGCAGCACCCGTTGCCCGTACCAAAGGCCCGGGCCGGCAGCGTCCAAACCTCCTGGGCGGGGTGGGAGGCTGGCTCTGGCTCGCGATCATTATCATCCCGATCTACTACGTGGTGATTACCAGCTTCAAGAACCAAGCCGGATTCTTCACCTCCAATCCGATGCTTCCGGCCCCAGAACCTACGCTGGACAATTACAAGCTGGTGCTGGACAACAACTTCGTCAAGTACTTCACGAACAGCGTCATCGTCACCCTTGGTACAGTGCTCCCCGCCCTCGCCGTGTCTTTCATGGCCGCATACGCAATCGTCCGGGGTAAAAGCCGGTTCCTGAACTGGACGAACAACCTGTTCCTCCTGGGCCTGGCCATCCCCCTGCACGCCACCATCATTCCCATCTATTGGATGATCACGAGGGCGCACCTGTACGACACACTGCTGGCGCTGATCCTGCCATCCGTGGCTTTTGCCATCCCGGTCAGCGTCCTGATCCTGTCCAACTTCATGCGCGATGTACCCAACGAGCTATTCGAGTCCATGCGCTTGGACGGCTGCTCCGACTGGGCCATGATGTGGCGCCTGGCCCTGCCGATGACCAAACCGGCGGTCATCACCGTGGGCATCTACAACGCCCTCCACGTATGGAACGGCTTCCTCTTCCCGCTGATCCTCACCCAAAGCCCAGCCACGAGGGTGCTGCCGCTCTCACTGTGGACCTTCCAAGGCGAATTCAGCGTCAACATCCCCGCCATCCTCGCCTCCGTGGTCCTGGCCACCCTACCCCTCCTGGTGATTTACGTCGTCGCCCGCCGGCAGCTGCTCAGCGGCCTGACGGCCGGCTTCAGCAAGTAATTCCAGGAACTCCACGAAAGGACATAGAAAATGACTACCGCAAAGCCATTGCGGGTCGGCATGGTCGGCTACGCCTTCATGGGCGCGGCGCACTCCCACGCCTGGCGGACAGCGCCCCGGTTCTTCGACCTGCCCCTGCAGCCGCAGCTAACCGCCGTCGCCGGCCGGAACGCCGACGGCGTCAGGGCCGCAGCCAAAAAGCTCGGCTGGGAATCCGTCGAAACAGACTGGCGGCGCCTGATCGAACGCGACGACATCGATCTAATCGACATCTGCACGCCCGGTGACACCCATGCCGAGATCGCGACCGCCGCCCTCGAGGCCGGCAAACACGTGCTGTGCGAAAAGCCGCTCGCAAACTCCGTCGAGGAGGCGGAGCGGATGACGGTTCTGGCTGAGGCAGCAGCCAAACGCGGTGTCTTTGCGATGTGCGGGTTCAGCTACCGCCGCACGCCGGCGCTGGCACTGGCCAAGCGCATGGTGCACGAAGGCCGGCTGGGAACCATCCGGCATGTCCGCGCCCAGTACCTGCAGGACTGGCTCTCAGATGAGAACGCCCCCATGACCTGGCGGCTGGACAAGAGCAAGTCCGGGTCCGGGTCCCTGGGGGACATCGGAGCGCACAGCATCGACGCAGCACAGTGGATCACCGGGCAGAAGATCACCGGCGTTTCCGCACTGCTGGAAACGTTCGTTCCGGAGCGTCCCCTGGCCGGGGACCTGGTGGGCCTGGGCGGGCACGGCGACATCGGGCAGGACGCGCCGCTCGGGACAGTCACCGTGGATGACGCCGCCATCTTCAGCGCCCGGTTCGACGGCGGCGCTGCTTCAGCGGGCGCCATCGGCGTCTTCGAGGCGACGCGCTACGCGCTGGGACGGAAGAACGCGATGCGGCTGGAACTGAACGGCACCAAGGCGTCCCTTGCCTTCGACTTCGAGGACATGAACGCCCTCTCCTTCTACGATGCTGCCGAATCGCCCGACGCCGGCTTCCGCAGGATTTTCGTCACCGAACCCGAGCATCCCTACGTCGGCAACTGGTGGCCCACCGGCCATGGTTTGGGGTACGAACACGGCTTCACCCACCAGGTGGTGGACCTGGTCACAGCGATCGGCGACGGCCGCCAGCCGGAGCCGTCCTTCGCGGACGCCCTGCAGGTCCAGCGTGTCCTCGCTGCCGTGGAATCCAGCGCCGCCAACTCCAGCCAATGGCAAAAGGTCTGAGAACGTGAGCACAGAAGAAGGAATCCCGATGACCCGGCCTATTACGCTTTTCACCGGCCAGTGGGCCGACCTGCCGTTCGAGGAGGTGGCCCGGCTCGCCGGCGAGTGGGGCTTCGACGGCCTGGAGATCGCCTGCTGGGGCGACCACCTGGACCCGCGCCGCGCCGCCGAGGACGACACCTATGTCCAGGACCGGCTGGACATCCTGGAAAAGAACAACCTCCAGGTCTTCGCCATCGCCAACCACCTCACCGGCCAGGCCGTCTGCGACGACCCGATCGACGAACGCCACCAAGGCATCCTCGCTGCAGAAATCTGGGGCGACGGCGAGCCCGAAGGAGTCCGGCGACGGGCCGCCGAGGCAATGATGGACACGGCCCGGGCCGCATCCCGGCTCGGCGTGAAGACCGTAACCGGATTCACCGGTTCCTCCATCTGGAAGGCCGTGGCGATGTTCCCGCCCGCTTCAGAGGCCATGATCGACGCCGGGTACCGGGACTTCGCAGAACGTTGGAACCCCATTCTGGACATCTTCGACGAACAAGGGGTCCGCTTCGCCCTCGAAGTCCACCCCTCGGAAATCGCCTACGACTACTGGACCACCAAACGCACCCTGGAAGCCATCGGCCACCGCAAGAGCTTCGGCCTGAACTTCGATCCGTCCCACTTCATCTGGCAGGACCTGGACCCCGTGATGTTCCTGCAGGACTTCGCCGAACACATCCTCCATGTGCACGTGAAGGAGTCCGTGCGCCAGCTCGACGGGCGCAACGGCCGGCTCGGCTCGCACCTGCCCTGGGCCGATCCCCGCCGGGGCTGGGACTTCGTCACCGCCGGGCACGGCGACGTGCAGTGGAACAGGATCTTCCGCACCCTGAACGCCATCGGCTACACCGGTCCAACCAGCATCGAATGGGAAGACGCCGGCATGGACCGGCTCACCGGCGCCCCCCAGGCGCTGGCCATGGTGCAGGAACTTGCCCGGATTGCCCCGCCCACTGCCGCGTTCGACGCCGCGTTCGCAAGTCGCTGACGCAACGTTCAAAACTAAGGAATCATTTCATGACAGAAAACAAGACAGCCCTGGTGGTCCGGGGCGGCTGGGACGGCCATCAGCCTTACGAGGCCACGGAACTCTTCATCCCGTTCCTCAAAGACAACGGGTACGACGTCAGGGTCGAGGAATCCCCCAAGGTCTACGCCGACGCCGCCTACATGGCCGGAGTGGACCTGATCATGCAGTGCATGACCATGACCACCATCGAAAAAGACGAATTCGCCGGACTCCGCGCCGCCGTCGAAAACGGCACGGGCCTGGCCGGCTGGCACGGCGGCATCGCCGACTCCTACCGCAACAACTCCGATTACTTGCACCTGATCGGCGGCCAATTCGCCTGCCACCCCGGCAAGCACCCCGACGAGTGCGTCGGTGAGCAGTCCGACAACTACGTGCCGTACACCGTCAACATGCTCCCGGCCGCCGCGGACCACCCCATCACCAAAGGCATCGGCGACTTCGAACTTGTCACCGAACAGTACTGGGTCCTCTCGGACGACTACATCGACGTCCTCGCCACCACCACCCAGAAGGTCCGCGCGTGGGACCCCTGGAACCGCGAAGTGACCTCACCGGCCATCTGGACCCGCCAATGGGGCAAGGGCCGCATCTTCGTCGCCACCCCCGGCCATCACGTCGACATCCTCCAGGACACCAACGTCCGCACCATCATCGAAAGGGGCCTGCTATGGGCAAGCCGATAAACGTAGGAATCATTGGCTGCGGGGCCATCATCGCCCAGTACCTCACCAATTTCCGCCGCCTCCACGCCGTAGAACTGGTAGCGGTGGCCGACCTGGATCCCGCCCGCGCCCAGGCCGTCGCAAACGACTATGAGGGCGTTCGCGCTGTTTCAGTTGACGAACTCATCGCCGCGGACGACGTCGACCTCGTTCTCAACCTAACCATTCCCGCAGCCCATGCAGACATCGCGCTAAAGGCCATCGCCGCCGGAAAGAGCGTCTACGGGGAGAAGCCCCTCGCAGCTAACGTCATGGAAGCCCGGCAAGTGCTCGAGGCGGCTGCCAAGGCAGGTGTGAAGGTCGGGTGTGCCCCTGACACCGTCCTGGGCACCGGAATCCAGACCGCCCGGAAGGCCATCGACGACGGCCTCATCGGCGCCCCGATCAGCGCCACCGCCACCATGGTCACCCCCGGACACGAGCGCTGGCACCCCAACCCCGACTTCTACTACCAGCCAGGCGGCGGACCACTGCTCGACATGGGGCCCTACTACGTGAGCGCTCTGGTCACTCTGCTCGGCCCGGTCGTGTCCGTGATTGGCGCGGCCAGCCACACCCGCAACGAACGAACCATCGGGTCGGGCCCCCGGGCAGGTGAATCCATCCCTGTGACCACGGACTCCCACGTCACCGGCATCCTGATGCACGCCTCGGGCGCACTGTCCACGCTGCTCATGAGCTTTGACGCTGTCCAGTCCAAGTCCCCCAACATCGAAATCCACGGGGAGCTAGGCTCACTTGTGGTTCCGGATCCAAACCATTTCGACGGCGACGTTCAGCTGTTCCTCCTCGGCGCCGAGTCCTGGGAGACATTGCCGGTCTCCGCCGGTTACGTCGATTCAGGCCGCGGCTTTGGCATCGCCGACCTCGCCGCCACTGCGGCGGGAAGCGAACCACGCGCCGGAGGTGTACTGGCATTCCACGCGCTCGAGGTCATGGAATCCATCCTCGTATCGGCGCGCACCGGAGCCGCCGTGCCCATCCAGAGCACCGCAGCGAGGCCCGATCCTGTTCCCTTGATCAACCTCAACCAGGCAGCCACGGTGGAACAGACAATGCCATCCGAAGAGATTCGCCAGGAGGAAGTCCAGGCCATCAGTTCGTAGGACTGCGCAGATACGCCCCGCTGGCACCAGTCGGGGCGTATCACGTGTACGGGCAAACTGCTATTGCTGCGATTCCGACTTTCGGGCTCGCGGCGTTTGATGGCAAGGTGCTGGTTTCCAGCTGGGCGAGGCAGCGGAACAAGCAGCGATCCCGAAGGTCCAAGCCCCGTTTCCTCGGTCCCCAGGGTTCGGTTGATGAGCGGTCCGAGTTGGGGGCTGCTGATGGTGACGACGTCACCGTTCTTTTGGGTGAAGCCGAGGCCTTCGGTGTCGCGGTCCTAGGTGAGGGCGAACAGTGTTCCTGTGAACAGGGCGAACCCGTCGGGATGTTGGTGGCTGCTGTTCGCCGCTTCGATGGGCTCTTCGAAGGGGCGGCTGATGCGGGCCAAGTTGCGTGAAGCCCTCGGGGAAGAGCCGGATCAGCGGGCCGATGGCGCAGAATGCGTTATTGTCCTTGGCCGTGCCGAGCTGTCTGCGATCATGAAAAACTGCCTATAGGCGGCCACGAAAATGCCACTCACCGCCAGTAAAACTGCCCACCGGTGACCATGAGATCTGCCCACTTCCTTACTGCACCGACCGGGTCCTAAGCGGCGGGGGCCTCTCCCCTGGGTTTGATGACGGTGTCTAGTCGCACCAAATGTCGCCCAGGAAGAGGCCTTGTATGAAGCATGACGGAGAAATCATGGAAATTCTTGTTGCCTACGATCTGACCGGATCGTTGCGCGCCACGGCGAAGCTCACGGGATGCTCCCACCACACACTCTTGCCAGGCATATCGCTGCCCGGGACGACGCCGGCCGGCCCATCGCCGAGCCCACACCCCGGCCCGGGGCCACGGACGTGTTCCTGCCCAAGATAGAGGAATAGATCGAGGCGTCCAAGGGACGGATCTGCGCCGACAAAGCCCACGAAAAGCTCTTGGGCCTGGGCTACGAGGGGTCGGAGCGGCCCACCCCGCCGGGCCATCGCGCAGGTCAAGGCCGCGTGGCGGCTGGGGCATGTGCGGGTCCACCCGGCCATGGATCACCGAGCCGGGGATGTGGCTGAAGTACCCCGCCCAGAATCCGGAAACACCGGTCCAGTGCCGCGAACACGCTCGGCGCGGTCCGGTCCACTTCGCCCGCCACTGCGGGGTAACGGTGCTGACCTGCCAGCCGGCGGACCCCGCCGCGACGGGCGGGGTCGAAGCGAGCGTGAAACTGGCCAAGCCTGATCTCGTGCCCAGGACACCAACCCGCGGTGACTACGCGTCCTTCGGGGAGCTCGAGGCGGCGTGCGAGGCGTTCGTGGAGGAAGTAAACAACCGTGAGCATGCCGTGAGCGCGGACGAACACCCGGGCACCGAGCAGGTGGAGCCCCGGGGCTGTCACTGAGGAAAACCGTGCCCGGGAAGCGATGTCCCTGGTCACGGAACTGTGCGGCAGGCGCCGGTACCCCTGCTCGTCGAGATCCCGATCCTCCACTGGATCGGCAAGCACGCAAGGACGGTATTTACCGGCTCCTGGCCGCTGACCTGCGTGCCCATCATCGGGTCATCCCCGGTTGAACGCGTCATCGTGAACTTTTACTCGCCAGACATCTCCGCCCATTCCCACCCAATTGTTTGACTCAGCCCGGAGGCGCTGGGCTGGTTTGGCTACGCCGGCACGTCCGGGCTTCCCACAACGCCATCAGCAAAGGAACAGCAAGAATGAATGGACCAACGGGCTCTGTTCTGTGCAGGGGATCCGGGCATGAATGCCATACGAGCCGGATCAGCTGACCTTCCTCCTGGCCTCGAAATGATCCACACTTGTGCACAGAGTTTTCTCTCTACATCGACCTACGTCGGCGAAAGGCAGGTCAGGTTGTGGTTTCTTTGATCTCGCTGGCAGCACTTACTGGACCGCAGGAGCTCAAGCCCACCGTCCCTTCTCCCCGGAACATTAAGTCCACGGACCTGCCGAAACTCGCAGACCTCTATCTGCATGCCTACGGCGACGGAACATCCCCTCCGGACGCAGAAAAAGCCGCCGACAGGATCAGCGCCGCCTTCGAAGGCGTCCACGGCACCCCTATCCCTCAAGCTTCCCTATTAACCGCTGACCCAGAAGGCCGCATCACCGCCGCTATCATCACCACAGAGCGAGGCCTTGGAACCGACGGAACCAGAACTGCTTTCATCGCAGAACTATTCACCCACCCCGATCACCGCAGGCAGGGCCTCGCCGAAAAACTCCTCAGCCACACCCTCCAGGCCCTGCACGATACGGGCCACAAGACCCTGGCTGTGACCGTAAACAGCGCTAACGCCGCCGCCATCGCCCTCTACCTGTCCCGAGACTTCCGCCGCCTCACCCCCTTCGCAGCGAACGACGACTAAGCCAATCGCGAGAGGTGTGGCCACCAGAAAATTCCTCGTTATATCGCTGGACGATCAACCAGGTATTTATTAGTGTCTCTAACTACGGAAACCGGCAGGGGCGCGAACAGCGCCCGGGGAGGAGGAGCGCATCACCGCTGACCAATACCAGAGCTCAACTGCCCAACCCGCTGAAAGCCCCTCCCGAGGGGCTTTCCTCATATACCGCGAGTATGAAACGGACACAGTCATTTGTCCGAACTTCATCACTCGTCCCAACCGCGCCCGCATGGAGCCGCGGCTGGGCCAAAAGACCCAGTGTGTTCGCAGCATGATGAACTTCAACTATCGGCGTTCCGAAGCTGCGGATGAGAAGTCCGACTGAGGCGGATCGATGCCGGTGCTCCCTGGGCCTACTCCTCGCGGTCGATCTCCAAGTAGCTGAGGCCGCTCAGATCTAACCAATATTGGGTTGGTGTTTCCACCAACCGCAGCAGCACTCCTTGGCAGTCGCGGCAGCGAACCACAATGCCGGGTGCGTCGGTGAAGACCATGGCCTCGCCAAAAGCTCTAACTGAGCCGCAATGCCTACAGCGTCCGAGCGCCGCGATGATGTCGATGCGGAACACTTCGGACAGGGCGCCGGCCGTGGCGTTTCCGTCCACATACCGAATCGGGTCATGGGGTACGGCTGCAATGTCCTGGTCTTCGGAGTCCGGGACAGCAAAGTTGTCTGGGCCGTTCACCGGATACCTCCCGTCCCGCCAAACCGTTCAGTCTTTATCGACTCCGGCGAATAGCCGGCCATCACAAGCCAGTCCGCAACGGTCTCCACGAAAACTGTTTGGCCGCAAACAAATACATCCGGATTCTCCTCAGCTGGGAAGATCTTGCCCAAAAGGGTGTCCGAAGTAAGGCGCGCCGGCGTGACCGGCCAGCCCTCCGGCGTCGAGCGCGTATAGACGTAGTCGACCATTAGCTTGGCTGATTCCTGGTCCAATCGACGCAGCTCATCGCGGTAAAGCGAAGTCTCGGGGGACTTGAGGGAATAGAGCAACTTGAAAGGGGACTCGTTGTTGGAGGCCTGATGGGCGCGGATCATCGACATAAGAGGCACCACACCGGATCCTCCCCCGATCAGCTGAACCCGATTCACATTACTCGGCCGCCAGACAAACCACCCGCCCACCGGCCCCCGGATTTCCAACTGGTCCCCGACGGCCAAGTCCCGGACAAGGTAAGGCGACACTTCGCCGCCAGGAAGCTCGTCAACGGTGATTTCCAGATGCTCATCCATACCTGCGGATGCAACCGAGTAAGAGCGGATGGCCGTGTACCCGTCGTCGGCGGTGAGGCGGAGGTCAATGTGCTGGCCGGCCAGATGTCCCATTAAGCCATCCACACGCAGCCGAACGGTCCTGGCTGTGGCGTGTTCCGGGACCCCGCCCACCACTTCAGCGACACGCCATACGGAGCTCACGGCAAGAGCCTCACGAGTACCGCTCCTCGCGCCACGGATTGCCGTGAAGATGATAGCCATTCGATTCCCAGAAACCGGGAACGTCTTCCCCTGTCAGTTCCAAACCATGAATCCACTTGGCGCTTTTCCAGAAATACAAATGCGGCACCAAAAGCCGAGCCGGACCGCCGTGGGCCCGTTCAAGAGGTTCGCCATCGAATTCCCAGGCCACCCACGCCTTGCCGCCCAGGAGGTCCCAAAGCGGAACATTGGTTGTGTAGCCGCCGAAGGAATGCGCCGTGGCGAAGTCGCTAGTGGTTTCCACGTTTTCGAAGAGTGTGTCCAACGAAACTCCACGCCACACTGTTCCCAGTTTTGACCAGCTGGTCACACAGTGAATGTCCTTAATGATTTCCTCCTGCGGCAAGGCCAAGAATTCATTCCAGGACCAAAAGAGCCGCAGGCCATTCTCAGTGGTGATGAAAAATTCCCATTCGTCGATGGGTATAAGCGGAGCAGGCCCGGCCGTCAGGACGGGAAAGTCCTGCGTTTCATGCTGCCCAGGAGGCAGTGCAGGATTCTCGGACCGCCGTCCACGGAAACCGGAAGAAATGATACCCATGATGCACCTCCGCAGTGGAGCTCCACCCGGCCCAGCGGCCGTTGTTGCCCCAACCATAGGGCAACGTCTCGGCGTGGTCTAGGCATCAACGGGACTCAGCCGGACGGCAAGCAGGAGGGGGTCGGGGTTTGGGGTTTCTGCTTGGTTAGAGTGACTGCGTGAAGACACTGGGGATTGATCTGGCTGCGGATCCGAAGAGAACCGCTGCCGCGGTCATTGAATGGCGTAAAGGACAGGCGCAGCTTGTCCACTTGGCACTCGGCGTCACCGACAAAACCGTCGTCGAGCTTTTCGGAGCATCAGACGTGACCGGCATCGACTGTCCTCTTGGCTGGCCCCACCCCTTCCTGTCATTCCTGCTCGGCCATTCCCGCAACGATCCAGATGCCGTTCTCCGTCATGACGGGTTGGCCGGACGTCGCGAGCTTGCCTACCGGGCCACCGACCGGTTCGTCACCCACCAAACGGGCCTGATCCCTTTGAGCGTCTCGGCGGACCGGCTAGCGCACCCGGCCATGCGCTGCGCCGTCATTCAAGCCAAAATAGCGCGTGCCTCGGGCATTCAACCCCGGGACGGTACAGGTCGTCTTATCGAGGTCTACCCTGCTGCCTCCCTGAGGATATGGGGTATCTCGGCCCGCAGGTACAAGGGCCGCGGGACGCCGGAGTCCGAAATCCGCTATAACATTCTCGGCCAGCTCACCACCGCAGCCCCTTGGCTGGACTTTGACGCATACCGCGACCAGCTGATCGCCTCGGATGATCTGCTCGATTCGGTCATCGCATCCCTCACAGCCCGCGCTGCCGCCAACCAGGCCACCCTGCTACCCGGCCCGGATCAGGACCTTGCAGCGCGTGAGGAGGGCTGGATCCACCTGCCCACCGGTGCGCTCACCGAGCTGAACAAAATAGGCCGACTCCTGTAAAAGTCGGTGACCGTGAATATCGCCATACCCGTTGATCGATCTCCTATCACCGGTGGGCACAAGTCATGTCACCCTCCCCGGGACTCACATGAAGAAGCAGAATAGCCCGCAAAAGCCAAGGGGGAGGAACCTGGTGAACAAGCAACGTCGAGCACAAAAACTCACCCCGGATTGTTCCCAGGTCATGTCGCCCTCCCCCAGACCCGGAATGAAGAAGCAGAACAGCCACCCAAGGCCAAGCAGGAGGATGAGCCAAGTGGGCAACCAACGATGCAATAAAGAAACCCGCACCGAATACTTCTCAGGTCATGTTGGTCGAGGCAAGAACCTCCATGAACAGGTAATGAACGACAAACCGTCCAACCAGGAAAGGACCGAGGCAGCCAGCCACACCAACGGCCACCAATGAAAAGGGCCCCGAAGGGGGCCCTCACAACACAATTTGTGCACACTCAGAGGTTAAAAGCCCCTGAACAAGAAAACACGTGCCCACGGTGGGACTCGAACCAGCCTCCTCCCCCTAAAATCCGCCACTCCGCGGAAATCCTGCCCAGTCCGGCCCGGTCCGACGCCGGTACAACCGCATCCGAAGCCCCGGTGTGGACACTGTCCACACCCACTTTTTTGCCAGTTTGAGGCACCGTCGAGTGAACAGCTCCAGGGTGCGGGGGCGCAGGTCCTGCCTGCCGCGGCCTTCATTCCGCCCGCTGTCACTAAGCTCCGGCTGGATGGCCGGGAGTCCGCAATCAGCCTCAATCCAGCACCCATGGACGGGGCACGTCTCGGGCTCGGATCCAGCAAGAATCGTCATGAAGTTCCACCTCCTGCAGACATCTCATGAACGAAAGAACGGAAACGTGCATGACCAAAGGTCAGCCCACGGTTACCGGTCACAAAGGGCCGAGAGCGGCACAGGTTTCGCGAGGGGGACGTAACACTCAACCCGAAAACTTGTGGCCAACGAGAGAAATCCGAACTTGGCGAAGAAGAAGTACCGGGCTATCGCCAAAATGACGAAAGGCCGGTTATCGGCATTTTCGCACTAAAAGCGCTTATGTACATTTCAGCACGGTCGGGCTAAAATTGGGTAATGAGTGAAATGACTGTGACTGATGCACGGAGCCGGCTCTCCGAGGCGGTCGATACCGCCCGGGTCAGCCACGAGCCCGTCTACCTGCTGCGCAGGGGCCGCCGCGTCGCCGCGTTGATCGACGCCGAGGATCTCGCCACTCTGATTGAGGCCGCCGAGGACCTGGAGGATCTCCGTGCCGCGGACGCCGCGAGGACCGAGATGGCCGACACCGGCGAGGGCACCGTGCCGTGGGAGGAAGTCAAGGCGGAGCTGGGTCTGGCGTGAGCTATGCCGTCCAGCTCGCGCCGGCCGCGGTCCGGCAGCTGCGCAAACTCCCGCCCGACGCCCGCCGACGCATCCAGGCCGCCATTGAACTCCTCGCCGAAACACCGCGTCCCCCAGGCGCCAAGAAGCTCTCGGGCAGCAGCCACGACTGGCGTGTCCGGACCGGCGATTACCGGATCATCTACGAGATCCGGGACGCCCAGCTGATCGTGCTGGTCCTATCCATGGGCCACCGGCGGGAGATCTACCAGCACTAGGGGAAAGGGGTCTGCACCGTCCGGCGCCTTCCAGCGGAATCCCGATCATTAGGACCTGTCCCGACCAACCATTTCGGGTTTGACGTAGGGAATCCACCCGAGTCCTTCCCTCCATCAACGTCACACACCGGGTTCCTTGCATGAGCCTCTCCTGGGTGGATCTGTGATGCTGAGCGGGTTCAGGCTGTTTCGACCGGGCCCCAGTATTTAGAACTCCTGTCCCGTCGCGCGGATTGCGATGTCCGAGATGTCGACGACGGAAGGCTGGGAGTGCCCACAACATGGCGGTAGCGACGGCCTCAGGTGCGATGGCGGCGTCGGGGGCTTCCTTCCAGACGGGGGGTGTCAACGTGGCCCGGGGCAATGTGGCGCAACCGGACAGCTGTCCCCCGCCGGCCGTCATGCGGCTAGCCCCTTTTCTCTCACTCCGTGCCGAACAAAGGGGCATCGGACGTCGGCGCCCTGCGTAAAAAGTTGTTCACGGCGTTGTGGCAGGTGGTCTTCGGGCGGCTCGGGATTTCTACTCTGGAACCAAGAAAGTCATGAGGCGCCGCCTCGTGCTCCGCGGTACTGATGGCCCACGCGGCGTTGACGCGACCAATGTGACTGAAGGCCTGCGGAAAATTCCCCAACAGTTCGTTGCTGTCCGGCGCGACTTCTTCGGCCAGCAGCCCCAGATCAGTGGCGAATCCCGCGGCACGCCCGAAGACTTCCCGTGCGCGTTCCGTGTGTCCGGCGAGGGCGAGGGCCTGCGCGAGCCAGAAGGTACAGAGCAGGAACGTGCCCTCCTCGCCCGGAGTCCGTCACCGGCGCGATAGCGGTAGACCAGGCCCCGGGAGTCGGTGAGCCGCTGCTCGATGGCCTCAATCGTGGCGAGCATCCGGGGATCATCGGCGGGCAGAAAACCCACGATGGAAAGCAGGAGACTTGACGCATCGAGCTCATCTGAGCCGAATGCTTGGGTGTAGGCGTTCGCGGCATCGCTCCAGCCGTGGGCGTGAATTGCCCCGGCAATCTGATCGCGTGCTTCCTCCCATGCGGGGATCCGGTCCCGCGCTCCCAGGACGTCGGCGAGGGAGATAGCCCGGTCAACGGCCACCCAGCACATGAGCTTTGAGTGTAGGAAGTGGCAGGGCTCCCCACGGACCTCCCAGATGCCTTGGTCTGTGTCTTGCCATCGTGAGGCGGCTGCGTCCGCGGCGTCGGCCAGAAAGCGATGCGTGTCCGGGTCCAGGGCGGCGAGGTAGTCCGGCAGGGTGGCCGCGGCGTCAAGAAGTTCGCCGTAGACATCGAGCTGGCGCTGGTGCCAGGCGCCGTTGCCGACGCGGACCGGGGAACTGGAGCGCCAGCCCGGGAGGTGGGCAAGTTCGCGTTCGGACAGGTCGTGCTCTCCGCCGACGCCATACATGATCTGAAGGTCCCCGGCGGGCAGCTGGGAGGCGACCGCCGTAGCTAGGAATTGGAAGAATTTTCCGGCCTCATCCGGACACGCGGCCACCCACAACGCCTGGAGTGTCATGCTCGCGTCACGGATCCAGGTATACCGGTAGTCCCAGTTGCGTGAGCCGCCTACGGCCTCGGGCAGGGACGTGGTGGGCGCGGCGACGATCGCACCAGTGGGGAAATACGTCAACGCCTGCAGGAACCGGCCGCTGGCCCCGACCAGATCCTGCCACGGCAACGCGGTAGTTCTGATGCAGTCCGGACCAACTCGTCCAGCCCTCCACCGTGTCCCTAAGCCTGCGCGAAATCTCCTCCTGATCCCACATCGGCGGTGGATCTTGCCAGCTCTGTTTGTGATGGAGGGCGAAACCCACAGATTCCCCGGCTCTCAGCGACAGCCGGGCCCGGGCGCCGTCGCCGCTGAGATCAAACTGAACCGGGGTGGACAGGGCCAGCACATCGGCCCCGCCGCGGACGACCAGGCCCCCGGCAGATTCGCGCAGGAAAGGCCGGATCAGACCGTACTCCGGCCGGGGCGCGAAGACAACGTCCATGTCGAGTGAGCCGCTGGTGCAGGAAACCTGCCGCAGTAAGACCCCTGGTGATCCGGTGCCCAGGTCGTGGCCCCGGTTACCGTCGCCGAGCACCAGGGCGTCCGTCACCGTCGCTGCCCCTTCCGGGGTGGTGTAGGTCGTCTTCAGGACCATCGTCGGGCCGACATAGCGACGCGTCGAGGCGGCTTTGCCTGCCGATCGGATTGACCAGGAGCCGGCCTCTTCGCCCAGGATCCTGCCGAACACGGAGGGCCTGTCAAAACGGGGAAAGCACAACCAGTCCACGGATCCCGCGCCGCTCACCAGGGCCGCGGACCGGCAGTCAGAGAGCAGAGCATAGTCCGCAATCGGATCACCGCTCATCGTCGCACCCTAACTGATCCATGCCCGCCCGCCCCGGACCGTCGTCACTGTCACTCTGGGCAGCGTCACCAGCGGATCGACCAGCCTGCGCACAGTCACCACCGCCTCAACCATTATCTGGACCCCAACCGCGGCAGTGACAAACCTCTCCGGAACCCCGTCCTCGGTGGCGCCGGCCAACGAAACCGGAACCTTGGACAGGGAATTCTGACCATAGAGGGTCACCATGGCGCCGATACGCGCGGCAGTCCGGATTGACGCAGGAACGGCGCAGGCTTTATCGAGGATTCCCGCGGGAACGGTCCGGCGACCGTTTGCTTTGTCACCATTGTCTTGGATCCCCTTTTAGGCCGCTGCCATCGCTTGCGCCCGGGGAAGAAGTTGGGGGGGCTCGGTGGCCTCGCTGGGTACGCGCCGCGAGCCCTGATGAGGACCACCGGGACCAAAATTGACAGCCCTGTGCCAGGGCTCTGGGTTTCGCTGATGCTGGGGAGTGTTTGTGCGTATGAATCGTTTTGTTCGGCTGCTGGTTTCCGGGCTTGTTGTGGCTGTGTTGTTTGGAATCAGCATGCCTGCGGAGGCCGCGGGACGGGCGGGCATAACGCTCAGCACTTCATCGGGTCCGGCCGGCGCGTCGGTCACGGTGACCGGTGCCGGCTTTGCCCGGGACGCAGCGGGAACAGTGACAGCCGGATCCTTGACCGTTCCATTTACCACCACGGCGAACGGCGTCTTCACCGGTGCCGTCACGATCCCGGCTACGTCGGCCGCGACGGTCAAAATAACTGCCACGGCCGGAAAGCGCTCAGCGTCCTCGGAATATGCAGTCACCTACGGCCCTGCCTCACTCAACGCTGGACGGGACGCAGCAGGAGCTCCCGTGACCATGGCCGCCAGAACGCAGACCACGACCACCACCACGACAACGACAGCCCCGCCCATCAGCGCTGACCAACTGCGCTTTGGCGTATCCACCCCCGGCGGGCCGCAGGCCTCCAGCGAACTGGATGCCGTGGCCGCGCTGGTCAATGAAAGCCCCTCGATTGTGATGTCGTATAAGGACTTCAGCCAGGCTGCACCGATCGCTGACCTTAACGCCGTCAATGCCCGCGGCGCGAGCAGCCTCGTCACCTGGGAGCCATGGCTGTGGAGCGGCAACGGCGCGAACCAGCCCGCCTACGCCCTGGACCGCATCACCGCCGGGGACTTCGACACCTACATCCGTCAGTGGGGCACCGCCCTGGCCTCCTGGGGCAAGCCCGTGATGCTGCGGTTCGCCCATGAAATGAACGGCAACTGGTACCCCTGGGCCGAGGCGGCCAACGGAAACGGCGCCGGAGACTACGTCGCCGCGTGGCGCCACGTGCACGACGTCGTGGCATCCACGGGTGCCACGAATGTGCAGTGGGTCTGGGCACCCAACGTTCCCTACTGGGGTTCCACGCCCCTGACCGGGCTCTACCCGGGTGCGGCCTACGTCGATGTCGTGGCCCTGGACGGCTACAACTGGGGCACGTCACAGTCGTGGAGCGCCTGGACCTCCCCGTCCGCGCTGCTCGGCGAAGGGCTGACTGCGCTGCGCGGCCTGGCACCGGGCAAGCCCATCGTCATCTCCGAAACGGCCTCAGCAGAAGCCGGCGGGTCAAAGGCCACCTGGAACAGCGACCTCGTTTCCTATCTGGCGGCCCAGCCGGACGTCACCGGGTTTGTCTGGTTCCACCACAACAAGGAAGTCGACTGGCGGATCAATAGCTCCACCAGCTCAACGAACGCCCTCAAGGGCGCCCTGGCCGCCAGGAACTCCTAACCTGACACAATCCGCCGTGTCGCCCCCGCTCCAGGCCCAGCGTCTGAGCGGGTGCGGCACGGCGACCCAATGCGAGGCCTGAATGCGACGCTTCTTTGACCACCAGCTGCTGGTCCGGGTCCTCACGACCCTGACCATCATCCTGGGCGTGAATTACATGGTTTGGCGGTGGCTGTTCTCGGTGAACTGGTCAGCTGCCTGGATCAGCGTGCCGCTCGTCCTGGTCGAAACCTACAGCCTCATCGATTGCTTTCTCTTCGGCCTCACGATGTGGCGGCTGCGGGAACGCCCCGCGCCGCCGGCACCGCCCGGGGGCCTCAGCGTGGACGTGTTCATCACCACCTACAACGAACCCATCGACCTGGTCATGACCACGGCCCTTGCAGCCACCGGCATCAGTTATCCGCACGACACCTGGATCCTTGATGACGGCGGGCGGCCCGCCATGCAGCAGGCCGCCGAGGAAGCCGGGATCGGTTACATCACCCGTTCCCCGGAGTGGGACAACCGCCCGCGGCACGCTAAGGCGGGGAACCTGAACAATGCCCTGGCCGCCACCCAGGGTGAGTTCCTGCTCATCCTGGACGCGGACCAGATCCCGGAACCGGAAATCCTGTTCCGCTTGCTGGGCCACTTCAACAACGACAAGGTCGCACTCGTCCAGACCCCGCAATGGTTCTACAACGTCAATGACACAGACATCCTCGGAAGCCAGGCACCCCTCTTCTATGGCCCCATCCAACAGGGCAAGGACGGCTGGAACGCGGCCTTCTTCTGCGGCTCCAACGCCATGATCCGCCGCGAAGCCCTCATGCAGGTCGGGATCACCTGGTACGTCCACGGCGTCAGAACCACGGTCGGCCAAACCCTCAAGGCCGGAGACCGTATCATCGCCCGGGCCCGCACCGAACATGCCGCATCAGGGCAGCATGTGACCCGGGCCCTGGAGGACGTCGGCCGCGCCGTGCGCACGGCCCGCAGGGACCTGCGCGAGGACATGCCGGTCGGGGCCGTCACCTATAACTTCCAACGAAAGGTCGACGCCGCGGCACGGACCGTCGTGACTGCGGACCTCGCCACCATCCAGGCCGACCTGGACGAAATCCGGCAGCTCACCGGCCAATCGTCCCAGGTAGAAGCTCTGATCACCCGTGATGTTGTCGACCGGCTGGCCCGGCGCGACTGGTCACCCATAGGCGCCATCGGCCCCATCAGACGCATGATCCGCGCCCTGGACGTGGACCGTTCGGACGAGGCCATCCCGGTCATGCCGATGGCCACCAACTCCGTCACCGAGGACATGGCCACCTGTATGCGGCTGCACACCCATGGCTGGGAGAGCGTCTACCACCACGAAATCCTGGCCAAGGGCCTCGCCCCGGAAGACCTCCGGACCATGCTGACGCAGCGGCTGCGCTGGGCCCAAGGCACCATGCAGGTGTTCCTGAGCGAGAACCCGCTGCTGCAAAAAGGCCTCAGCGCGGGACAGCGGCTGATGTACTTCTCCACGATGTGGAGCTACCTCTCCGGATTCGCGGCCGTGGTCTACCTCGTCGCCCCGATCCTGTTCCTGTGCTTCGGAGTGTTGCCCGTGACCGCGTTCAGCGTCGACTTCTTCGCCCGCCTGATCCCGTTCCTGATCGTGAACCAGCTCCTGTTCTTTGTCGCCGCCCGGGGCCGGAAAACCTGGCGCGGACAGCAATACAGCCTCGCCCTCTTCCCGGTGTGGATCAAAGCCTGCACCACGGCGGCGGGCAATGTCCTGTTCGGCCGGAGCCTCGGCTTCGCGGTCACTCCGAAGACCAGGCAGGACGGCGGCCCGCCCTGGTTCCTGATCCGGCCCCAACTGGTTGCCATCGCAGCCCTGATCGTGGCCACCGTGACCGGCCTGGTCCGCATGTATATCGGCGTCGGCGCCCCCGCCGGCACCCTCGTCAACGTGGCATGGGTCAGCTTTGATCTGGTCATACTCAGCGTGATCATCCGGGCCGCCCTCTACAAAGGCTTCACCCCAACCGAGGAAATAGAGAAGACGAAATGAAATTCGATGTTGAACCCTCCGGCCGCGACGGCGCCGTGATCCATGCCAACGGACGCTTGAACCTGGTGTCCGCCCCGGCCCTGAAAAACCTTGTCACCGGAATCGTCCACGACGAAGGCCGTCATAACCTGGTCGTTGACCTCGCGGAGACCGACTTCATGGACTCCACCGGGCTCGGAGCACTGATCTCCGGACTCAAGACCGCCCGTGCCGCCGGCGGCGACCTGCGCATCGCCTGTGCCGGCAAGCAGGTCATGATGGTGCTCCAGCTGACCAGCATGGACCGGATCCTGCAGCCGCACGAGACCATCGAGGAGTGTTACGAATGAACGCCGGACGCCTTCACGTGCACGAACTCCATGCCTGCGCCGACCCTGAATGCCTGGGCAAAGTCCACGACCTCCTTGCCCTGATATGGGAGACTTCCCCCGATGTCTCCGCGCTGGACCGGGCCATGTTCGAAACCGCAGTCATCGAGATTGCTGCCAACATCGTCCGGCACGGCTCCGAAGAAGGCAGTACCTTCTGCAACCTCATCCTCGAGGTCTATCCCGATCGGCTGGACGCCCGATTCAAGGACGACGGACAGATCGCCCACGTCGACCTCGACGCAGCTGCAATGCCGGACGATTTCGCTGAAAGCGGCCGCGGCCTCGCTATGGCCAAAGCCGCCGTCGACGTCCTGACCTACCGGCGCCACAACAACGACAACTACTGGACCCTCAGCCGCACCCGGACGGCCACCTGACTCACCTTTCATGAAGAATCCGGGACAGAATCTCCGCAACCGGTGTTTGAGATACGCGGCGCCATTAATTGCCGGGCGTGGTAATACTGACTTGTAAAGCAATACAACCAGCCCTGTCACAGGAAAGCGCCTATCATGCTATGCCCCGCTGGAAATCGACGTGTCGATCACTTTGCTCTTTCCGTCCAGTCCTCGCCGCTCCCGCGGCCACCCCTGGCGAACCCAGCCTCGACACGTGGCAGGAAGCACCCCACAACAGATGGGCGTTCGCGCACCTCGGGGAGATGCTCCCGACGGCGGCAGTCACCCGCCGGCATCCGGCCGCCCCGGCTGCGGCTACTGAATGCTTGGACGCCCTGAAGCTTCCCGGCCTGAAACAACGCCTCGAACAGACCCATACCGGCGCCTTTCCGGTGCTGCACCGCAACCAGGTCATCGCTGAGTACTACCGTGCCGGCTTCGCTCCCGACGATCTCCACCTGGTGATGAGCATCTCGAAGTCCATGTGCGGCCTGGTGATGGGGGCCTTGACCGACACCGGCGGCGTGGACCCCGATGCGCAGGTAGTTGAATATGTCCCCGAGCTCGCCGGATCGGTCTACGACGGCCCGACCGTCCAGCACGTCCTCGATATGGCCATAGCCATCGATTACAACGAGGACTACTTGGATCCGGCGTCCGAGGTGCAGACCCACGACCGGTCCGCGGGCTGGCGCACCCGCCGGCACGGCGACCCCAACGACACCTACGCCTTCCTGACCACGCTCACCGGCAGCGGGGACGTAGGAAAATTCCAGTACTGCTCGGCGAACACCGACGTCCTCGCCTGGATCATCGAACGCGTGACCGGGATGCGCTACTCGGAGGCGCTCGCCAAGTACCTGTGGTCCAAGCCCGGCGCCGGCCGCGACGCCACCATCACCGTAGACTCCACCGGTTTCGGCATCGCGAACGGCGGGGTCTCCTGCACAGCCCGCGACCTCGCGCGTGTGGGCCACGTAATACTCGACCGGGGCCAGGGTCCAGGCGGCAGGGTGGTGTCGGAGGAGTGGGTCCGCAGCATCCTCGCGGGCGGAGACCGGGAAGCCATGGCGGATTCCCCATTCACCGCCCTGCACCCCCGCGGTTCCTACAGCCGGCAGTGGTGGTGCACGGGAAACGAGCATGGCATCGTGACCGGCGTCGGCATCCACGGGCAGTACCTCTGGATCGACCCTTCCGCAGAAACCGTGATTGTGAAGCTTTCCAGCTGGCCCGAACCCGGCTCGGACCAACTCCACCAACTCGATAACAAGCTGCTGCTGGACCTGGGCAGCGTACTGAACGGACCCAGCGCAGCAAGCGCACTCAAACTGAAGGAAAATGTCGCGTGACCACGCAGCTCTACACCAATGCCCGCATCTTCACCTCCGACACCCGACGCTGGGCGCAGGCCCTGCTCGTCCAGGACGAACGAATCCTGTACGTCGGTGACGCCGCCACAGCGGAGCGCCTTCGCCCGAATGCCGAAAAGATCGACCTCCAGGGCAGGCTGGTGGTGCCCGGATTCGTTGACGGCCACGCCCACGTGATCGGCACCGGCGAAGCCTTGGGCCAGGTGAGCCTGTGGGGCGCCAAGTCCGTGGAAGAGATTCAGCAACGGATCAAGAAGTGGGACACCCAGCACCCTGATTCTGCCCGTATCCTGGCCACCGGCTGGCTGCACGGAGCAATTCCCGGCGGCGTACCCGACGCAGGAATGCTCGACGCCGTTGTTCCCGGAAAACCCGTCTATGCCTTCGCCTACGACTTCCACTCCGTATGGGTGAACACAGCCGCCCTCGCCGAACTCGGGATCACCAAGGACACCGCGAACCCGCACGGCGGCACCATCAAACGGGACTCCGACGGGCACGCCACCGGGTACATCGACGAGAACGCCTTCTACGACATCGTGCTCCCCTTCCTCGATTCCCAAGTCAGCCAGAACGAACACGAGACCAGCATCGCCGCAGTCCAGCAGGCCTACCGGGAGACCGGCGTGACCACGGCGTGCGACATGGGCTTCAACGAAACTGACCTTGAGACGTTCAAACGGGCGGACAAAGACGGCACCCTCACAAGCCGGCTCATCGCCTACTGGCGCGTGAACAACACCGGCTCCATGGAGGACAACATTGCCCAGGTCCAGCGCGCCGCCGCACTCGCCCTCGAGCATGAATCGCCCTTCCTGCGGGTGGTGGGCATCAAGATCATCATTGACGGCACCATCGACGGCTGCACGGCAGTCCTCGGGACCCCCTACGCCGACGGGTCGAATGCCGAACCGATCTGGACCCTCGAAGAGCTCGCACCCGTAGTCGCGGCAGCCGATGCCGCCGGGTTGAAAGTAGCGATGCACGCCATCGGGGACGAGTCAGTACGGATTGCAATCGGCGCGGTTGAAAATGCCGTCGCCCAGAACGGCCCCCGCGAACGCCGCCACCGGATCGAGCACCTTGAGCTCGTCGACAGGGCCGACGTCGATCGCCTCGCCGCGCTCGGAATCATTGCGAGCATGCAGCCGGTCCACGCCGACCCCGCGATCGGCGGGAACTGGCGCGCCAAACTCGACGACCACCGGGTGGAGCGTGGCTTCCCCTGGCCGTGGATCAGGGAGGCAGGCGCCTGCCTTGCTTTCGGCACGGACTCCCCCACCTCCCCACACGCCCCATTGCCCAACATGTACGTCGCCGCTACCCGGGCCTCGGCCCTGGATGCAACCGCCGGAACCAACGTCCCGGACTTCGCCCTGCCGCTTGCCGAGTCGATCGAGCACGCCACCCGCGATTCGGCGTGGTCGTGCGGGGCTGAGCATGAAATTGGTCGCCTCGCCCCTGGACTTTACGCAGACTTCGTCGTCCTGGACACCGACGTTCTCGCCACTGAAAGCCCTGCAACGAGCATCCGACGGCGGCAAGTCGCCGTCGGATGCTCCCATGTGGGCCCAGCACTTACGGTTCCAAGGAAATGAGACTCTTATTGCCGACGCGGCTGACCTCGAACCGGTCGACGTCCAGCTTCTCGTCGACGTAGGCTAGGCAGGACGCCGGCCCTGCCGGGGACGGCACGCTGGTCCTTCCACAGGCTGGTCACCGACCTACGGAAAGGCCCCACTCATGAGCGAACCCGGCTGGGTCCAGCACGCCATCTGGTGGCACGTGTATCCGCTAGGCTTCGTCGGTGCCGAGAAGACAGCGACGGCGGAGCCCGCCGCTGCACACCGGTTGCTGGATCTGGTGCCATGGCTGGACTACGCAGTGGAGCTCGGAGCGTCGGGGCTGGCGCTCGGTCCCGTCTTCGCGTCCGAGACGCACGGCTACGACACCACGGACTACTTCCGGATCGACCCCCGACTGGGGACCCTCGAGGACTTCGACAGCCTGGTCGCGGAGGCGCACGGCCGCGGGCTGCGGATCCTGCTCGATGGCGTCTTCAACCACACCGGCCGTTCCTTTCCGCCCTTCCAGCATGTCCTCCGGGAGGGTCCTGGCGCAGCCACCGCCCCTTGGTTCTCGCTGCAGTGGCCCGAAGGAGCCACGGCCGGCGTCGAGCCCGGGTACCGGGACTTCGAGGGCCACCACCACCTCGTGGCGCTGAACCATGAGGAGCCTGCCGTCGCGGATTTCGTCGTGGACGTCATGGACCACTGGTTGCGTCGCGGGGCCGATGGCTGGCGCCTCGACGCCGCGTATGCCGTCCCGTCATCGTTTTGGGCCGGCGTGACCGCACGCGTCCGTGCAACCCACCCCGATGCCTACTTCGTGGGCGAGTACATTCACGGCGACTACGCGTCCGATGTATGCAAAGGCGGGCTGGATTCCGCGACCCAGTACGAGCTGTGGAAGGCCGTGTGGAGTTCACTCAATGACGGCAACTTCTTCGAACTCGCCGCGGCACTGGAGCGGCACAACGCCCTGCTCGGGTCTTTCGCGCCGCTCACGTTCATCGGCAATCACGACGTCACACGGATTGCGAGCAAGCTGGAGGATCCAGGGCTGCTCGCGCACGCCGTCGTGGTCCTGCTCACGCTCGGCGGAACGCCGTCGATCTACTACGGCGACGAGCAGGCCTATCGCGGCATCAAGGAGGACAGGGCAGGGGGCGATGACGACGTCAGGCCGCTCTTTCCGGCTTCCCCCGGCGATCTGTCACCTGTGGGGCGACCCGTCTTCGAACTGCACCAGGAACTCATCGGCCTGCGCCGCCGCCATGCGTGGCTGCACCGGGCACGGACCGAGGTGCTGCAGCTGTCCAACGAGGTGTTGGTGTACCGGGTCTCGGCCGGTGGTCCGGAACAGCTCATCGTTGCCCTGAACCTCTCAACCGAGCCCCAATCCGTCCGTACACCGAGCGCGCGAGTGCTGGCAGGACGCGCCACCCCTGACGGGAGCAGCGGACTTGCTGTCCTGGCCGCGCGGTCATGGGCAGTGCTGGGCTGACCCCCGGTGCGCTACCGCCGGCACTTGCCATCGGCGGGCGAGTAAACAATGAATGGAACTGGTGCAGTGCCCGGCAACCCCAACGGACGCCCAGGTGCACCTATGGCCTGTCCGGTAAGGAGCAGATAGATCCCTGCGCAGGCCCATCCCGAGTGCCAGGATCAACCAAACATCGTTCTTCGCATTGCATAGCCTGTGATTTCGTGCAGCGGTTTTGAGCACATCCCATGCGGGGGGCAGGGACGACAACACGCTCCGGCTCCGGGCATGCTGCCCCGTGCCCGTGCCCGTTGGCGTGGAGCGATCGACGATCTCACCCTTCGACGACGACAAGAGAATTATTGACTGGGCCAGTGGTGTTCCAGCTTCTCCTCGGCATCCCGCCGCCGTTTACCTACGGTCCGCAGCCGGGGTCGCCGGCGAACCGCCATAGTCTCGCTCAGTGGGAAGTTCCCCTGGCGCGTCGGCCCGTAGGCCGGGATCGTCCTTTTTTGTCCTTCATAGGGGGATCGTCCCACCGCGCATCCGCGCCGGAAAGTCCTTACGCCTGCGGCCATACTGGGCCCGGCTGCCGGCGGGCAAGGCCGGCTGCGGGCGGAGTCCCGCTGCCGGCCTGCACCTGGCCAATGCCCCTCGGGCGGGAACCGGACCGTGGGGTTCCTGCGTTGCCTTCCGCCTGAAGTGGTGCCGGCGTGCCGGTTAGCGGCGGGTGTCGCCGGTGCCTTCGGTGTCGATTTGTTCCTTGCGGACTTCCTCGTTGACGGTTTCCTCGTCGGTGACCGTTTCCTTGTCCAGGCGGACCCGTTCGACGGGGACGGTTTCCTTTTCGACGACGGGGCGTTCCTCGTGCAGGGTGACCTCGTGTTCGCTCTCGGTGAGATCCGGGCCGGACAGGGCCTCGTCGCGGTTCGCGTCGGTGATCGGTTCGCGTTCAAGCCGGACCTCTTCGCGCTGGACCGGGACGGTTTGGGTGACGTTTTCGGTGGTGACGTACTTGCGCAGCCGCGCCCGGCCGGTGGCCTGTTTCTCGGTGCCCACGTTCAGGCGTTCCTCGGAGCGGGTCATCGCGTCATCGGTGGTGCCACCCGAAGTGTCCCTGCCGACAGTGCCGGTGTCCGAGGCATCCCGGTAGCCGCCGGTGCCGCCGGTGTCCGAGACGTCCCTGTAGCCGCCGGCAGCACCGGTGGCATCTGTTTCCTCCCGGCCGGTGGTGGCGTCGGTGTAGCTGCGCTGGCCGCCGCCGAGCTGGTAGTGCTGGTAGAGCCGGTCCTCCTCGGCCGGGTCCAGATGCCCGTCAGGATCGACGCCCGGGGCGTCTTTGATCTGGTCCTTGCTGTACGCCACGACAAGGTCATCGCCCTGCTGGCGGGCGCCTTCCAGCGGGACGAAGGACTCCTTGGTGCCGAACAGGCCCGTCTTCACCGTGACCCATTTGGGCTGGCCGGTGTCATCGTCGGCATAGACCTGGCCGACGCCGCCTATTTTCTCCCCGTCGGTGCCCAGGACGTCTCCCCTGCCGCCGAGAAGGGCGTCGATATGCTCGTTGGTGATCATGATGACTCCTTAAATAGGATTCTGGATTCTGGATGGGTTGTTCGAAGTTTCAGCGTCGTCACCCGGTTAACCGGGTCAGCCTCCGATGACCAGGAAGAGCACGACTTAGGGAACGGGGATTCCATCACCCTTGCTCGCCGGGACCCCGGGGTTCCCTTTCCCTGTAGACCTCCGGCGAGAGGCATGACCACGGACTCCATACCGGGACAAAGACGAACTCTTCTGCTACTAGCCTAGGCACGCCATCCCCCTTAAAAGCAAGTATGCTTAGTAATTTTCCGCTTGTCCGTGCGGGCGGTCTGGAAGCATGCTCCACGCACCCGCGCTGTTGCACCGGTTCATGGAGGTCAGCAGGCGTCAGCCGACCCAGCGGCCCTGTTACTGCCCGGGAGTGGACCAGGACTTTCTCAGACGCTTCCTGGCACGGTCAAAAGAGGCTGCTTCAGGGTCAAGCCGCGGCTACCAAGCGGAAGCGGGCACTTACTCTCCGGGCCATTCTCCGGTCCAGCGCTCGAAGAGCCTCGCACCGCCGCGGTCCAGGACCGTCTTGATCACGGCGAAGATGGCGCCCTGAATGGCGGCAGCGATCAGGATCTCTTTCAAGGCGTAACCGGTGGACAGGGACTTGGGGGCCTCGTCCCGGTCCCCGGGCGCGGCGTGTTTCCATACCTGCTTAAACACCTGTCCGGCGATGACGCCGCCGATCACGCCTGAGGCCAGCCCGATCGGCCGGTACAGGATTTTTGCTGGTTTGCTGGTTTGTTTCTGAGCCATGACGTCCTCGGGTGCAACAGCGGCCGGACACCGCGGGCACCTTCGCCCCGGTGGCTTCCAAAACTACTCCAAACGCCGCAGCGGCATAACCCGTTGCGGCTTACTCACCCCCGTGACACCGGCGCTCATCGGAGTTAGATTCGACCTATGCAGCACCGGCACGGGCAGGGAGCGAGCAGATGAGAACCAAGTGCCGTTCCTCGGCACAGAACCCACGGACCGCACCCTGAGGAACCGCATCATGACGAATCCCACGGTGAGGAGTACAGATGGATACCACGGAAAAACCCGGCGCTTCCGATGACCGTCCGGTCGCGGAGCTGATGACCGAGCTGTCGCAGCAGACCTCCCGGCTGGTCCGTGACGAGCTGCGGCTGGCCCAGGCCGAGCTGAAGGAGAAGGGCAGGCACGCCGGGCGCGGGGCCGGTCTTTTCGGCGGGGCAGGGCTTCTGGCGTTTTTTGGTGCCGCGGGCCTGATCACCACGGCGATCCTGGCCCTGGCCCTGGTTCTTCCCGCCTGGCTCAGTGCTCTGATCGTTTCCGTGGTGCTGCTGATCGCCGCCGGAATCGCGGCCCTTGTCGGCAGGAAGGAAGTCAAAGAGGCCGGCCCGCCGGCGCCGGAAGCCGCCGTCGACAGTGTCAAGCGGGACATTCAAGAGGTCAAGGAGCACAGACGCAAATGAGTACCTCCGTCACCCCTCCTAACCCGGAACCGTCCAAGGACGCCGGGATCGAGGACATCAAGCATGACATCGAACAGACCCGCGAAGAGCTCGGCCAAACCGTCCAAGCCCTCACCACCAAACTCGACGTCAAGGCACAGGCCAAAAACAAGGCCGCGTCCCTGAAAGACCAGGCCACGAGCAGCCTGACATCGGGTAAAGAACAGGCCGCCGGCGCGGTGGCATCCGCCCAGGCCCGGCTGGACCGGCTGGCCCAGCAGGCCAAAACCTATCAGGCGGAACACCAGCAGCGGAGCCAGGCCCTGGTTGCCGGAGTATGCGCCGTCGCCGGGGCGCTTATCGCCATCATCATCGGGCGCAGCCTGCGCAGGAGAACGGGCGCGGACGACGCGTTAACCCCCTGACGCGGACCCGACGACGGGGGGGAACGGCATCCCCCAGGAATCAGGAACCGGCAGCCCTGTCCCTGATGGCGTTCCGTGCCGGGGATCAACTGTTCTCGGGCCCTGCCGGGCGGTTACCGGGGCTCTGCTGTTCGCGCAGTTCCCGGCCGCGCTGGATGTCTTCCTCCTCCTGCTCATGAAGTTTGTCGCTCTTCTTCGTGCCGCGTGGCGGCAGCTGAATGGTTTCCTCCGCCTCGATGCCCGCCTGCAACTCCCGGCCGCGTTCTGTTTCGGCGTCGAGCTCGGCTCCGAACAGCAGCGACATGTTCAGGATCCAGAGCCACAGGAGCATGACGATCACGCCGCCGATCGCGCCGTAGGTCTTGTTGTAGTTGCTGAAGTTGGCAACATAGAAGCCGAACCCGACTGAGGCAAGCACGAACGCCATCAGGGCGATGAAGGAGCCGATGCTCATCCAGCGGAACTTGGGCTGCCGGACGTTGGGGGTGGCGTAGTACAGGATGGCGATGACCACGATTACCAGCGCGACGATGACCGGCCACTTGGCAATGTTCCAAACCGTAAGGAACACCCCGCCCAGTCCCAGGACGCCTCCGACTGCTTCGGCCACGGGGCCGCTGATCACGAGCATGGCCGCGAGCAGCGCCACGATGACCACGGAAAGGACCGTCACGCCGAGCATGGTTCCGCGGAGCTTGACGAAGCCGCGGCCTTCATCGATTTCATAAACCCGGTTCATGGCACGGCCGAACGCGCCCACGTAGCCCGAAGCGGACCAAAGGGCCGTTGCTAGGCCGATGACCAGGGTGAAGCCGGCCGCCGGTGAGGTGGTCAGCTCCTGGATCGGTCCTTTGATCATGTCCACAGTCTGCCCGGGCGCGACGCCCCGGACGATTTCCAGTAGTGCCCCCGTCGTCTTTTCTGCCTGCCCAAAGATGCCAAGAAGGGAAACGAGCGCAAGCAGCGCCGGGAAAAGGGAGAAGACAGCGTAGTACGTGAGGGCAGCGGCGAGGTCGGGACATTGATCCTGGCTAAACTCCCGAAGGGTTTTCCTGGCAATGTATTTCCAGGACGGCTTGGTCACATCCGTGGGGCTGCCTGGCTTGCGTTCGTCATCCGGAGCGGGCGCAGTGTCCGCCTTGGACGTGCTTGATTCCGGGGCTTCATTGGTGGCCATGGGACCCTCCTCCTTACTGGGCCATGATGGGCAGGCCAATCCTCGACTGGCACGCCCGTGATGCAGCGTCAGGTGTTCTGGACGCGGTCCTTGGCCTCCGCCGCACTGTCCTTGACGTCGGAAACTGCCGCCTGGCCCTCTCCCTTGACGTTCTCGGCGGCTTCGGTGGCAGTTTCCTTGACGTTCTGCATAGCTTCCTGGGCTGGTTCCTTCAGGCCCTGGAAAGCGTGCGCCTGATCGGGCCGGCGGCCTATGTGCCGTCCAGCTTATCCTTCGCGTCCTTCTCTGCGTCTTTGGCTTTGTCACCTGCAGTCTTCAACTTGGCGTCGGCCTGCTCGACCGTGCCTTCAGCCTTAAGCCGGTCGTTGCCGGTTGCTTCGCCCGTCTTTGTCTTGATCTTGCCGCGAGCCTCCTCGGCGGCGTGCTTGATCTTGTCACCGATTCCCATGCTGATCTTCCCTTCATCGTTGTGTGGGCCGGAGAGGAATCCATCCCAAGCAATAGACCAGGTCATGCTCCGCCCGGGCCGCGGTCCCGGCCCTCCTCCTGGATACCACCGATCGGGTTGTCTGGCTGTTGCATTACCCGCCGTCCGATGGACCTGGATGGATATAATAAGTCTACTTACCGTATCGTCCGCCAGACACCCTGTTTTCAATCCCGATCCGGTACGCAGCGAGTTGTCGTGCCCCTCTGTCAGCGCAATTCATCCGCGGTCAGGCCCAGGAATGCTGTTCGTTCAGAAGGCCGGTCACTCAGTCATGGGTTTCCCGCTTCAAAGGTCCTTGGGCTTGGTGTTCGTTGCCGAGCAAGGGCCAGACCACGTCGCCCGTGACGGATGAACCACCAGGCCCGCCGTCCGTGTCCGACGCGTCTTCGGGGGGCCGTCCTTGACGGGGGTTAGGGGCGGAGGTTGAAAACCTCCCAGCAGGCTGTAGTGGATATGCGCCACGGTCGCGGTGGTGCCGGCCTGGTGAAAGGGGCTCAGGGCGCGGCCGCCGATTCTTTCGCCATCGGTCCCTCCGGCCACTCCGGTGGGCCCGGTCCTGTGGCCTTCGTCGAGGGTGAGGGTCAGGCCGGGGGTACTGTCTGGACCGGCTGGTCTCCGGCTGTCTCCCCCGCAGGTGCAATGGCCGGTTCGGGAACCGGACGCACTGCTTTCCACACGGCGAGACCGCCAGCCACAGCAACCGCGGCGACTGCGGCGAGCAGCCACACCCTCCGGCTCGGCTTTTGAGATGCGAGGTCTTGTGCGGGCGGGTCTGGTTCGGGGATAAGCCGCGCTATCCGCTCATGGAGCCTCGGGGTCGCCGCTTCCACTCCCCCGGCCAGTTCGTCGGCGATCGTCCGCAAACTCACCTGCAGGCGTGGCGACGCTGCTTCAAGACCACTGTCGATTCGTGTCAGCATACGGCGCAAGGCCGCTTCAATGCCGGGTGTCGCCCATTCCCTGCCCTTGGCCAGGCGAGTGATGAGGACTTCTTGGAGATGGCGTGCTTGAGCCGCGCGGTCGATTTCTTCAGAGGTATGCACAAGAGCCTCCAGGGTCGGATGAGTGAGGCTAAGCCTAGAACCTGCGTTCCTGCCTGAACAGCCTCGAAAATCTCGCTGGGCCACATTGAAAACTGGCCGAGTTTGGTGTTTGGGCCGGCGTTCGGGACCGAAAGAACGAGACGTGGCAATAGAGACGAAAATCCAGCCATGCTGCTCGTGCGGAAGCGTTGCATGGGCCGGACCACCGCCGGGATGGCTACTCCGGCGGCCCACTGGGTTGAACGCATCTTTACAATCTTGTTGAGAGCGCATGACAAAGCCGTCATGCATCCGCGCGCTGAAGCATGCTGTCTCTCAACCCGTGTGGAGCGGGGTAAGGACGGTACACGATGGCAATACAGAGACCCACTACGGACGCCGGTCCGGAAGGCAACGCCCGGCTACGGGCGCTGGATTCGCTGCAACTCATGGACACCCCGCCCGAAGAGCGCTTTGACCGGATCACCCGCATGGCAAGGGAAGTATTCAGCGTTCCCATCGCCGCCGTCAATCTCCTCGACGACGAACACCTGTTCAACAAATCCCCCCAACCACAAGGGCGGATGCGCTGGCCACGCAACCAGACCTTCTGCAACGTAACCGTCCAGCAACAAGACCTGGTCGTAGTGCCTGACGCGCGACAGGATCCGCGCCTCGGTTCACTCCCCGACGTCGTGTCCGGCAGGGGCGTCCGCTTTTACGCAGGCCGGCCACTCAGCGTGCCCAACGGCCAACGGGTCGGCACCCTCTGCCTCTACGACGTCAGACCCCGCACCCTGGACGAGGCTGAACGCAGAACCCTGGACGAACTGGGCCGCTGGGCCGAGCGCGAGCTTCAGGATTCGGCCGAACTGGACCGCGCCCACGAAGTCCAACAAGCCCTGCTCCCCCGTGCCCTCCGGGGCAACCGGCTACGAACTGGCAGGCATCTGCATGCCCTACCGCAGCGTCGGCGGAGACTTCTACACTTGGCGGGAACACCCGGTCGCCTCGACCTGACGCTGGTGGACGTCATGGGCAAAGGAACAGCCGCCGCACTCATGGCCGCAACCATCCGCAGCGCCGTTCGCGCCGCACCGGCCGGGGACCCCGCGGACGTTCTCAACAGCGTGGCGGGAACGCTCCTGGAGGACCTGGACGTCACCGGGATCCTTGCCACCGCCATCCAGGCCACCATCCACACCGGCAACGGCGAGATCACCTACGCGGATGCCGGTCATGGCCTGTCCCGCATCGTCGGCCCGGACGGGAACCACACCAGGCTCCCGGCCGGAGGCCTGCCCCTGGGCGTCGGAGAACCCAACAGCTGGGCCGCCATCCCGGCCCGCCTGGAACCCGGGCACACGCTAATCTGCTTCACCGACGGGCTGCTGGACCTGTACGGAGGAACCCTTCAGGCGCTGGGCCACATGGCCGACATAGTCCACGAGGCAAAGGACCCTGCCTCCGTCATGAAAAACTCAGGGAACTCACCACCAGCCTGCGTCCGGACGATGACCTCACAGCCATCGCCATACGCCGGCCCCTTCAGTACGCATGAACTACCGGATTCTGACTTCGATCGTGGCCATGGCCCAGTCCACCGGCAAACATCAGCGATTTCCCTAAGGGTGTTTCCCTCCTAGTCGATGCCTGAAAAAGGTTCGCGTACCGAAGCCGAAAGGACCTTGGTGGCCGACCCCGGGGGGTCACCGACAGCCAGATTCGAAGCGCTGTCCACCTGGTCGAAGGCGGTGAACCCGCAGCGCAGGTTGCCCGCGATCTCAGAATGTCCCGAGCAACGTTTTATAGGCGGTCCCGAGCACTCACGAACTAGCCGCGTCACATCTTCTTCCCTGAAGACGACACCCAGCAAGACGACCGTTGCCGCAGAACCGCTATTTTGAGCTGCGATTTAACCGCCATTCTGAACGAACAGTTCTCATATCAGTCAAGGATTCGCACAGAGTCAGGGGCCGATGGGGTCCCTCGACAAGGTCCAGGTGTTCGTTCCGTCCTGCCGGGTGAATGTCACGGTGGTGACCAGCGCGCGGATCAGAGCCAGCCCGCGTCCCGACTCGGCATCCTCGCCGGGCATGGCGGGGTCTCCGTCGTCGATGGCCGGGCTGGCGGCGCCGAACGCGCTGACCTTGGCCCGCAGGCTCGACTGGCGGATGCAGATGTCCACTCCAAGTTCCACGGGGTCCGACGATTCCGGCTCCGCATGCTGGACCACGTTGGCGGCGGCCTCGATCACGGCGGTGGCGAAGGTCATCCGGTCCATGTCGGGAACGAACGGGGCATCTTCCCAGAGGTCGTCCAGCTGGGAGTGCACGGCATCGACGCACTCGGGCGTGGCCAGGCTCCGGAAGTTCCGGCGGGCCAGGACGTCAGTCATTGCCGAACGCCTCGTCAGCGGTGGCGTAGGACGTCAGCACGCGGTCCATGCTGGTCAGTTCCAGAACCATCTTGACCTGCGGCTGGACGGCTGCGATGCGGAGGTCGCCGCCCGCCTGGCGGGCCGCCTTCAGGCAGCCGATGAGGGCTCCGAGTCCCGAGGAATCCATGAACGCGGTGTCCTCCAGGTTCACCACGATCCGGCTGGATCCCGAGGCAACAACATCCGCCACGAACTCCCGCAGCTTCGGCGCGGACACCATGTTCAGGCGGCCGGCGGCCTTGATTTCGGCGTACGAATCCTTGACCTCGTAACTAAGATCCATCCGTCTTCCTCTCTTCGACTAAACCCTGCGCCGGAAGGGTCTCCGGCCCGGAACCTTCTTCTTCGAAACCGCCTATCTCAAAACTCTGCGGCTCAAAACCCTTGTACAGCACCGCCCGGACCAGGATGCTCATGACCACGAGGTCGAACACCACCCAGGCCACGTTGACCAGCGTACCGACCGGTTCGGACATCCCGGCGGCAAGCCGCGCGATGCCCACCACCGAGGAGATGGCCAGCAGCACGGACACCACAATCTGCGGCCGGATCAGGCTCCAGCTGGGGCCGCCCGTCTGGCGGTCCTTGGGCGTGACGGCGAACCCAAGGGGACGTCCGAACCAGACGTTACGGGCCGCCGTCGTACATGCCCTGATCCAGGTCGGAAACAGCGCAAGGCTGTACTGCTGCCCGCGCCAAGTGGGGATGCCGCGGCCGGCGATGGCAAACAGCAGCTGGTTGACCACCATGAACGGAATGAACCGGATGAAGAAGTCGGCGCTGAGGCTGGTGACCGGCAGGATCCCGAGCAGCAGGTAGACGATGGGGGCAGCAAAGTAGATCACCGCGGCGAAGCCGCTCAGATAGGTCCACATGGTGGCGAAGTACATGAGCCGCTGGCCGAGTTTCAGGCCGCGCTCCACCAGCGGGTTTTCCCGAAGCATCACTTGGATGGTGCCTTGGGCCCAGCGCAGCCGCTGCGTCAGCATGGTGGCGAGGTCCTCCGGGGCGAGGCCGTAGGCGAGGACCTCGTGGTGGTAGACGCTCTCCCATCCCATGCCGTGGATGCGCATGGCGGTGGCCATGTCCTCGGTGACAGAGATGGTGGCCAGCGGCATGACGGGCTGGGCTTCGCCGGCGCGTTCCACGGAGAGGGCGTCCAGCACGGCCTGCACGGATTCGATGGCACCGAGCGGGGACCAGTCCCGGGCGGACATGCGCTGCACGGCGTCGTCGGCCACCACGGGGACGCCGGAATCGCCCACGTGCGCCAGTTCCATGGCGGCGATCTCCTCAAGGTCTGCCTGCAGTGCGGACACATCGGCCTGGACCAGCGCCTGGACAGCCTGGTCCACCTTGCGGCGGACGCGGTACGTGATCTCACTCAGGGACTCGCCGTCGTCAAGCCGGCGCCGGGCTTCGGCGGTCGCCGTCTCCACCTCGTCGAGTATCTGCGCCACGAGCAGGTTGTCCGAATCGGCCGGCTTCCGGGCCTTCCGGATGGCCGACTGGGATGCCGCCAGGGCGCGGCGGATGCTCTTTTCCGTCTCCTTCACGTACCCCACCAGGCCCAGCTGCATGAGGGCCTCGCGGCGGAGGATGGCATTGGAGCCACAGAAGAACGCGGCGTTCCAGCCGTCCTTGCCCTGCTGGATGGGGCCGTAGAACAGCGGCGCCTGGCTGCCCAGGGGATCGGAGGCGGGGACGTTGCTGAAGTACTGGGGCGTCTGCACCAGCGCAACCTTGGTGTTGGTGAAGTAGCCCAGCGTTTTGTCGAGGATGTCCGGCTCGGGGATCTGGTCGGCGTCGAGGATCAGCAGGAACTCACCCTCGGTGACCATCAGCGCGTTGTTGAGATTGCCCGCCTTCGCATGGCGGGGCATATTCTTCCAGTCCGCGCTGCGGGTGACGTACCCCAGCCCGTGCTCCTCGGCGAGGCGGCACATCTCGGGGCGGGCGCCGTCATCCAGAATCCACGTGCTGTGCGGATGCCGGATGCGCTTGGCGGCGAGGGCTGTGGTCATCACCAAATCCAGCGGTTCATTGTAGGTGGTGATGAAGACGTCCACGGTGGCGTCGGCCGGAGCCTGGGGCGCGTCCTTGCGGAGCTTCAGGCGCCACACGGTCAGGCCGAACAGCATGACGTCGATGAGGCTGTAGGTCTCGGCGGCCACGAGCGGCACGGCGATCCACCAGGCCTCCCAGTTCAGCGAGGCCAGCCAGCGCCAGGCGATGTAGTTGATCCCCAGGATGACGGTGAGGAGCACCACCACCCGGGTCCAGAAACGCGTCAAGATGCAGCCGGTCCGGCCGCCCCGGCCAGGCGCCGCACCATGACCGCGGTGACATCGTCCTCCGCGGTGTCGGCCGGGGCCAGGGCGAGCAGGGCGGCGCAGGCCGCCTCCGCCGTGGGCTGCCCGTGCGTTGACCGGCGGACAGCGTCCGTGAACTCCTCGACCGAGCCGAAAACGTCAAGGACGCCGTCGCTCACGACGGCGAGCGAGTCACCGGGAGCCAGGTCCAGCTCCGCTTCGGTCCAGCTGGCATCGGCCCAGGCCCCGACCGGCGGGCCGGCGGACGGGAGCCGCTGCGCACCGCCGTCGGCCTGGAGGTGAAGCGCCAGGCCGTGGCCGGCGTCGACGTAGCTGACCTTTCCGGAACCGGCATCGAGGCGGGCGTGGAAGAGCGTGACGAACGACCCGGAGATGTCCAGATCCGACGCGATCGAGCGGCTGGCCAGGCTGAAGGCATTGCCGAGGTCCGGTTCGTGGCGGACCGAGCGCATCACGGCCCGTGCGGTGGCCGCGATAAGGGCGGCGCCCATGCCCTTGCCCATGGCGTCGGCGAACGTCAGATGGAGCCCGTCGGGCGTCTGGTACCAGTCATAGAAATCGCCGCCGACACTGCGCGAGGGGCGGAACACGCCCGCCACCTCATAGCCGTCCATCCGGACTTCCTCGCGCGGGAGCAGGCTCTGCTGCACCTCGGCGGCGCGGCGGAGGTCGTTCTGGGCGGCCTCGTCAGCGGCGGGGGTCCGGGAGCGGCGGAACAGCGCGTTGACCCGGGACTGGAACTCACGCGGGCTGAAAGGCTTGTTGATGTAGTCGTCCGCCCCGTTGTCCAGGCCGGTGAGCTTGTCCAGCTCATCCACCCTGGCCGTGAGCATGATGATGAACGCGTCCGAGAACTCACGCAGCCGCTTGCAGACCTCCAGACCGTCCAGATCCGGAAGATTCAGGTCCAGCGTGACCAGGTCGGCCTTTGTGTTCCGCACTGCCTCGATGCCCGGGAACCCGGCGCCGGCCTCGGTGACGTCGAAGCCCTGCTTGGCCAGCACCCGGGCCAGCAGCCCCCGAATGTCCGGATCATCCTCGATGACGACGGCGCGGCGCGGCTCAGGGGTTGAAGACATGCCTCTATTAACTACTGTCTTTACAAACTTGTCACGCCGGCATGACCTCCGGAGCCTCGGCATACCTGACCAAACCCTTCCGGCCCAGGCAACGCACTGAGGCAGTGAACAAGCTCTGCCCGGTAGGCACCTCTGACCGCCCACGGCCTGGAACAGCGCAACTAACGCGGGGGCACTATCCGGATTCGGCCCCAGTGGACCGTCCAACTTCGCGATCCCCTCGGGCTTCCCGCAGTATCGCCGCAGGCCTTTACGTGCGAGAAGAAGTCCTCGGTGGCTACGTTGTCCCACCCAACTACTGCGGTGGACCGGGTGATGCAGGTCCCCTGGTCCGGCCCAGCCTGTGCGTGGCGCTTCCCCTCTATCGGCATGGAGGACATTGTCCCCATCCGAATTCATTTTGAGAGGCGGAGACCGCCGTGCATGCGAAACAGGGCAGGTGCCCAGCGCTGACGGTTCCACTCAACTTCGTGAGGTTCAAAACTCTGCCGGATAAAGCGGCAACTTTACGTAGGCTCAATTATCGGAAGTTTATATTTTATCGGAGCCAGCGTCCGGGCGATCTTAGGAATGGCAGGAGTGGAGCGACCGTCTTATGAACGCCCTCCCGGACTGGCAGGGTCCGTCCTACGACTCCGAGGTATGCGCTCACCGGGAACACCATTGTGCTGGAGGAGCAGTACCTACTTACCCGCCTTCATGTGTCACCCGTCCAGGCCGACGGACGCGTCGTTAAATATGTCCGGCGCTGAAAGGCGGCGACGAGGATTTTCGCCCTACGGCACTTGAACGTTCCGCAGCGATTAGCAAAGTTGCAGCCGTGAGCGTCTCTTACTGCCCATTCCGGGCGGTCTCGGATGGGCAGTGAGAGACCCCGCGCTGCAGTGTCAGCGCCGGCGGACCCTGTCGAGGAACAACCGGGTTCGGGACTCCAGGCCGACGATGCGGCGTTTGACTACATCGGTCGGGTCCGGGTTGATTTCGTTGGCCGGTGGTTCGACGCGAACGTTTGTCGAACATAGGAAGTCAGCGCAGATCAGCGTCCCCACGGTGTTGCCATCACGTCCGGACTGTCCTGCCCGCCGGGCCACCCAGAGGAAGACATCTTCCTTGGAGAAGACGTCACGGCAGAGTTCGCACAGTACGGAGCGGTTCTTCTTGGCGCCGCCCTCGGGTGCGCGGAGCATGACGCCGGTGAGGCCGCCGTTGTCGGGGAACACCAGGTAGCCGCGAAGCGGCATCTTTGCATCACGCCAGCCCAGGAAGTCGAGGCTCTCCCAGTCCAGGGTGTCGAAGTCCCGGGGCAGGTTGAGTTTGGCGGCTTCGGAGCGGCTGGCGTTGATGAATGATGACCGGATCTGTTGGGGTGTGATTTTTTGCATGGCATGGCTGCTTTCGGAAGATGGAAGGAGCCTCGGGCGGCAGGATTAGAGTGAGCCGCGCTATGAGAAAGGGCGGCTAGAACCGCTGTCCGAGGCCGGAGAGAACTGCATAAGGGGCGGTCGTACAGCAGGCCAAAACGGCCACCTCGCTGACCATGGCAGCATTTGCCGCAGTGGCGCGCATGCTCATTCCCCCGTTCCCAAAAACCGACGCTCGTCATTTTTGCAAATGAGCAGCTGCCATGCAAAGCAGGGCCGGATCCTTCTCAAGAATCAGACACACATGCCCCGCCCAATGTCCCACAGCTTGCGGGACATTTGCCCGGCCATGCTGCCAGCTCGCCCGCACGGTGTTTAGAGTATGGGCTGCAGTAGATGCGAGAGTTCCGTGCAGCAACGAAATGCATTGGCCGCGTGTCGGAGCGCGCGTAATTGGTGACGGCCACGTCTTGGCTACTGAGCCGAGATTGCGGTGGAATAGCGTGTCGCCGTAGGTCTCCTGCATCTAATGCACAGTTCCATCGTTTCCTGTCCCGGAGATATCCCTGGCAGCACCGGTTCAGGGGAGCCATATGGGTCTAGTGTAGGGCGGGTCGGCACTCGCCGGCGATTACCCTCAGGGAGGGTGCATGAGCTCCAGACAGTCCAGCTCCGAGCAATTCATGAAGTACTTGAAAAGCGTCGGGGGTTCAGAATCTGACATCAGCGGAACTGCTTACGTGGTCACCGATGAAGACACAGTGGAGAGCGTAGTCTCGCACCTGAGGATCGAACAGCAGCACCACGGCAGGCTCATCCGTGAGCCGGCCATTCTTCATGCCTCCGCGCAAGTGATGATCAGCAGGCGCGACGAACACGACCCCACCCGCCACGCCGGAGCTTCCCAAGCGGGGGAATACCAGCTGGACATCCATTTCGGCCCAGGCCACACCACACGGGAAAGTATCCCCGAAAAGGAACTTGCGGACGCCCAGATTTGGGCAAGGGCACGAATCGAAGCCGGAGGAGCCGAGTTCGGAGCCATCTACTTTCCTGCGGGCGGCAGCGGCGCACCAGGCACGGGAGCCTTAGTGTTCAATTTCGACCGTTCAGTGGGCTGGTTCCGCTGAGCCGGTTTGCCTCCCACGCTACGTTGCGTACCCGGCCTCAAAAGATGTAGCCGCCACTGGAAGCGCTGGCGATCTCACCAACTGGCGAACATAGACACGTCGACAGCTTGGCCGAAGGGCCGCGGCTGTGACCTCAGCCGCTCGTGCTTCCGCCCTGACGTGGTGACGCGTGTCGAAAAGCAGCGTCCTGATCCGATGCTGAATAAATCGGGAACCCACCGGGAGGGGCCGTATTGTCGGCGCATGTAGCCCCTTCCCTG
>NZ_JAGGPN010000067.1 GCF_018613795.1 Arthrobacter sp. ISL-65 | reverse complement strand
CTTCTGCACCGCGTTCGCGGTATTGAAGCAGTACTGCGGCTGGCCCTTCGCACACGCCCGGCACTGCCCGCACACCGCACGCCAGTTCAAAATCACCCGGTCACCCGGGGCGACCTCCGTGACACCCTCACCCACCGCGGAAACAACACCCGTGGCCTCATGGCCCAGCAGATACGGGAACTCATCACCAATCCCGCCCAGCTTGTAATGCAGATCCGTGTGGCACACCCCGCACGTCAGGACATCCACCAGCGCCTCACCCGGACCCGGATCCGGCACCAGGATCGTCTCCACCGACACCGGAGCGTCCTTCGCCCTGACAACAACAGCCTTGACTTTATGAACCATGAGTTAATGTTCCTTTCGGGTGTACTGCGGCGGTCACAATTGACCGGTCACTCTTGCGAAGGCCTCAACGCTGTCCTCGCGGGGAGCGTGCGGTGGCCGTCGGATGTCTTTGAGGCTTCGGGGCAGCGGCCCAAGAGGCGGCTGATATGCCGTTGATATTTGTGAGCCAAATAACTGATATATAAGCGATCGTATGCGGCGGATTTGCTGACGTCAACGTACCCGATCCACTCGGCAAAGGTGGACGTGTTCCATGACGGCGCAGTTTAGGAAAGCCCGGTGACTTACGTCGTCATAGCCTTGTAGGGTCGGTGCATCAGCTTCCAGTGGAAGTGTTCTGTATAAGGAGAAGTCATGGCCGTTAGCGATGAAATGCAGATCCTGGGCGAGTGGTGCGAGCAGTTAGCGAGGGCGTTGCAGATCCCTGATCTCGACGTCGATCAAGAGCTGCTGCTGGATCTGGCGAGGAAATCTGCGGATTCAGTAATTCATGCTGCAGCGCCGGTGACAGCCTTCATGGTGGGCTACGTGGCCGGCCATGAAGCCGGAAGAGGAAACGCTGGTTCTGAGGGGTCCAGATCGGCGACCGCCCGGGCCGCAGACATCGCGTTCGGGCTGTGCGAGCAGCGAGCCAGCAGTCAGTCGGTCTCGGGGCCGGAACAGAAAAAACAGTCCTGATAGTCGCAGTCATCAACGGAGCGTTCTTCATCCGATTCCGTTTCAACCGGTGTCTTTGTGGGCGCCGATGCCATATGAGATGCCTTTCCTAGTGTGGGCCGCGAGTGCGTTTCTATAAGTGGCCCAGCGTTAGAGCGGCCGGCTCCCCGTCGTTTCGGGAGCCGGCCGCATCGTACTCAGTGTTGCTTGTCCCCGCCCGGATCAAGCTCACTCTTGGCGCACCGTTCATCGCATTCGTGCTTGGTCACCAGATCGAACTGGACGCCGCCGTGCTGTTCGACCCCACTGCGAATGGAGCGCTCGACGACGGAGGTCACCAACCGCGCGCGCAGCGACAGCGGGTCCCGGCGCAGGTCCCTCGTGAGTGCAAAGCACATCAGGAACATCACAAGCACGAAGGGCAGGGCTGACACGATGGTGATCCGTTGCAGTCCGGCGAGTGCCTCGGCAGGCTTGTCACCGCCGGCGAGGAGCATCACTGCGGCGACGGCTCCCGTGAGGGCACCCCAGAAGATGACGACTCCGCGGCGTGGTTCTTCAGCACCGTCGGAGCTGAGCGATCCCATCACGATGGAGGCCGCATCGGCGCCGGTGACGAAGAAGATGGCCACCAGGACCATCGCCAGGACGGCGACCGCGCCGGCAATGGCGTTGGGCAGGGGCAGGTGGTGGAGCAGGTCGAACAGGGCGCCGTCGAAGGAAATCGAGGGAGTCCCGTCGACGATCTTGGCCAGGCCATCGCCGGTGTCCGGGGTGGCATCTGCGGTGGCTTGGATGTTGATGGCGGCCCCGCCAAAGATGCCGAACCAGATCACGCTGACGACGCTGGGGACCAGCAGGACGCCGGTGACGAACTGGCGGATGGTGCGGCCACGGCTGATGCGGGCGATGAACAGGCCGACGAAGGGCGTCCAGGAGACCCACCAGGCCCAGTAGAAAATGGTCCAGCCGGACATCCACGTGCGCAGGGCGTCATCGCCGACGGCCTCAGTCCGGGAGGCCATCTCGGCCAGGTCCCGTGCATAGTCGCCGACGGCCGCCGGGATCAGGTTCAGGATGAAGAGCGTTGGCCCGGCCACGAACACGATGATGGCCAGGACTGCAGCCAGGACCATGTTGATGTTGGAAAGCCACTGGATGCCGCGGCTGATGCCGGAGACCGCCGAGGCCACGAAGCAGGCTGTAAGCACGGCCACGATAACCACGAGCACGGGAGTGGCAAGCTGGCCGCCGATCCAGCCGTTGGACGCCATGCCGCTGCCGATCTGCAGGGCACCGAGTCCGAGCGATGCGGCGGTTCCGAAGAGTGTGGCGAAGATGGCCAGCATGTTGATGACCTTGCCGAGGGGGCCTTCCACCCTGCGGATGCCGAACAGCGAAGTGAAGACCGTGGAAATGAGCTGCTTGCGGCCGAGGCGGTAGCTTCCGTAGGCCATGGCAACGCCTACCACCGCGTACATGGCCCACGGGTGCAGGGTCCAGTGGAAGATCGAGGTTGCCATCGCCGTCTGGACTGCCGCGGGAGTCTGGCCGTCCACGGTGCCCGGCGGCGGGGAGATGTAGTGGTAAAGCGGCTCGGCCACGCCGTAGAACATAAGGCCGATGCCCATGCCTGCCGCGAACATCATCGAGACCCACGAGACCATGGAGTACTCGGGCTTTTCCGCGTCTTTCCCCAGCGGAATGTTGCCGAAGCGGCTGATCGCCAGCCACAGCACGTAGACCACGAACAGCGAGGAGAGGGCAACGAACAGCCAGCCCGTGTTTTTCATGACCCAGTCAAGGACCACTTGGGACGTGGAGGCCAGGTTCTCTCGGCCGGCAAAGCCCCAGATTACAAAGGCCACCGTGAGCAGTCCGGCGACGCCGAAGACTACTTTGTCAATGCCTCCCTTCCGGAACAGCTGGCTGCTGCGCCGCGCTTCTTCGTGTTCTGATTCGGTTTCCCGCAGGGCCTGAAGGATTTGCAGGTCTTCCTGGGGAGTTTCAGGTTCTCGTTCCAACGCCGGTTCCACCCCCGAGGCCCGGTCGTCTTCACTGCTTTCATCGATAGTGACGTCACTATTGATTGTCATGAGGGGTTTCCTTAACTGAATATGTGGGGCGGCTTAGCCGTGGCCGTTGGCGGTTACGCCCGGCGTCCGGTTCGGCTCGTCCTCGGAGTCGATGGTCATGACGGTCGCCGTCGACGGTCCTGACCTCGTGAATGCGGATCGGCAGTTCGCCGGAGCGTTGCCTATTTGGTTCCGCAGTAATCAACACACTTCGCCTTCAGCAACAGAGTGCGCCAGCTCACACGCGTTGTCAAGAACATTTCTCTTGCACCGCCACCTCTTGACAGCGGGCCTATGATGCTGAGTCTGTTGCCTATCGTGAGTCCTGTTGCGCAAAAGCAGTTTCCAGAAACCTCGAGGCCGCAGGCGCCGAGGGGCAGTGCGACGCCTAAAACTTCATCGAAGGAGAAGGTCTGCGTGGTCCTCTGCGGCGCCAACGCCGACCCGAGTGACCTGGTGCAGGGGCCGATCTAACGCCGCGTGTAACCCATGTTGGCGCTGATCCGCAGGCCGGCCTGCCCCAGGCCCTCGATGAGGCCGGGTGTCTTCTCCGGGTCGAAGCGGAAGGCCGGGCCGGAGATGCTGACCGCGCCGATCACCGTTCCCAGGTGGTTGTAGACCGGCACCGCCATGGAGTTCAGCCCTATTTCGAACTCCTCGAGGACCACTGCATAGCCGTCGTGGGCGACGTCGATCAGCTGCTTTTCGAGTTTGTCGCGCCTGGTGATGGTCCGCGGCGTCCGGGCCGGCAGCCCTGTCTCTTTCAGGATGCGCTCCCGTTCATCTGCGGTCAGCGCTGCGAGCAGGACTTTCCCGCTCGACGTCGCGTGCAAGGGAGTCAGGCTTCCCACCCAGTCGTAGGTGGCCAGAGTTGATGGCCCCATCGCCTGGTCCACGTTGACGGCGTAATTGGATCGTAAAACGGCGAGGTTGACGGTTTCCTTGAATTCCTCGGCCAGGTTTTCGAGTACCGGGCGTGCCTCGCGGACCAGGCTCAGCCGGCCGGGAATGGAACTGGCGAGCCGCAGGATGCCAAACCCCAGCTGATACTTGCCCCGTTCGCTGTTCTGATGAACCATCTCCCGGACTACGAGCGAACCGAGCAGCCTGGAAACTGTCGACTTGTGGATGCCCATTTCCTCGGCGATTTCGCTCACGCCTGCATGGCCGTCGCGGGCCAGTATCTCCAGCACAGCGAGCGCCCTGTCGACGGACTGGACGCCGCCCTGCTGGCCGCCCTCGCCCTCGGCGTCGGATTCAAGGACATTGTTCGAAGCCATGTCCTGATCCTATGCCGGGAAGTGTGACGGGGCCCACATCGCGTTAAGCCGGGTAACGGCGTCGGGCGTCATGCTCAATCAGCCCAGCTCAAGGCGCATGAGCACCCGCGGGAAGCCGTTGAGGACGGAGCCGGTGTCGGCGGCCTTGGTGAAACCGGCCTTCTCGAAGAGTTTGCGGGTGCCCACGTAGGCCATGGTGAGGTCCACCTTCTTGCCTTCGTTGTCCACCGGATAACCCTCGATGGCAGGCGCGCCGTAGGAGCGCGCAAAGTCGACGGCGCCCTGCAACAGCCGATGGGAGATTCCCCTTCCCCGGTACCCCGGCCGGACCCGGATGCACCACACCGACCACACGTCCAGATCGTCCACGTGCGGGATCCGGCGGTTGCGGGCGAAGCTGGTGTCGGCGCGCGGATGGGCGCCTGCCCACCCGACTACCTCGCCGCCGTCGTACGCCAGCACCCCAGGTGGCGGATCCTGCTTAAGCAGTTCCTGGACCAGGTCCCCGCGGGCCGTGCCCTGCAGCTCAACGTTCTGCTTTGACGGGATGCGGTAGCTCAGGCACCAGCACACGGTCGCATCGGGCCGCTTGGGCCCCACCACCGCTTTCACGTCCTCAAACTGCGTTGCCGGACGAACTTCGATCGCCATGCCGCCAGTTTCCCTAGCGCAGGCCGTTGCTATGCGCCAAGGCGATCGCCTCGGTGCGCGACGTGGCGCCGAGCTTGCGGTAGATGTTGCGGAGGTGGAACTTCACGGTGTTCTCGCTGACGTGCAGCTTGGCCGCAATCGCCCGGTTGCGCTGCCCGGCTGCGAGCAGCTGCAGGACCTCGAGTTCGCGGTCGCCCAGGTTCCAGGCAGCGACGTCGGGCAGCTTGCGCCCGGGCGGGTCCAGCGGAAGTGTGACGGCGACGTCGGCACCCCACCCCTGCATCAAGTCAATCGTCATCCGGCCGTCCAGGACCTCCACCCGTTGCGCCAGGCGGGCGATGCTGGGGGCCTCGGCGGAAAGGCTGCCCAGGCCGTCATCGCGGACGTTGATGAGGAGGTTCTCGCCGTCGCAATCCCACTGGGTGCGGATGCGCCGCACGTCCGGCTGTTCAACCATGGCCAGCACGAGGCCCCTGACGATGGCCCGGGCAGCATGCGCAACTTCCCCGGGAAGTGCCCGGCCATTGACCGGCGGCTCGATGAACTGGACGTCGATGCCGCTGAAGTGCATGAGCGGGCGAAGATCCTCACGGAGGCGCTGGAACGCCGTCGCAACAGGTTCTTCGACGAGTTCTGTAGTGCGGTCGTTTAGGGTCCGCAGTTCCACCAGGGCCTTGGCGGCGACGTCCGTGGCGGACTTCCGTGCCACCTCGTCAGTCAGGGAGGGGGAGCGCAGCGCCGCGAGCAGGGTCTCCAGCGTCGTCGAATGCCGGTCCACCAACTCCGCCGTCACCCTGACCCGTTCGGCGGACGCCGCCCGGGATTCGATGAGATACGACGGCGGTGCATCCGCCACCTTTTCGCGGATACGCTCGGCCGCGAGGGTCCACAGGTAGCGGACCAGCCATGGCACCGGAACTTCCTGCCCGGAAAGTCCCGCACCGGCTTCGCCCGCCACCGGCTGGGGATCGACCAGAACCAGAAGCGCATTTGTGGGCGAGGGGAGGGCAAGGACAGGGCGCTCCCGACCGCCGATCGGTGTCCGGCCATGCCACGTTTCGCTTTCTGAAAGTGTCGCCCGGATGGCGTCTAGTTCGGCGATGGACACCTGGCTGATGACGGCCTCGTCGCCGGACTTCTTCTGCGGCCGGCCCGTGCAGTCTTCGGTAAAGATCACCAGGGCGCTGCTCCGCAGGTAAGGGAGGGTGGCCTGGTGCAAGCGCTGTGCAATCTGGGACAGCGGAGCCGCGGACAGCCGCGCGATCGCCTGAAGCAGGGGCTTCAGGCCTTCGGCGGTCTCGGGCGCGGAGGGAGGGCTGGTGGCTTCGGTGATAGCGGACACCCGTCCATTGTATTGGAATCCGTGGCGATGCCTATCCCTTTGGGTGGGTTAAACCGTCCGATCATGCCGTGGCGCCCACCCGTTTAGCATCCGAAGATGGAAAGGCAATATCGTCCCGAAGGAGGTAACCCTTGAGTGTCATCACCGACACCCTTCCCGCCGCACCGGCAGGAACGTCCACCGCAGTTCCGGCAGCAGCGGTCACCAGGAACCAGCTCCTGGTCCTGGATGAGATCCAGCGGACCGCCGCCCGGGTGGATCCGGAGCAGGTTGCCGCCCTGGCGTCGGAAATCAAGGACGCAGAACGGATCTTCGTCACGGGCGCGGGCCGCAGCGGCCTCGTCCTGAAGATGGCCGCCATGAGGCTCATGCACCTGGGGTTGACGGTGCACGTGGTGGGCGAGACCACCGCACCCGCCATCCGCACCGGAGATGTCCTGCTGGCCGCCTCCGGCTCCGGCACGACGTCAAGCGTCGTGAAGGCAGCCCAGACCGCTGCCGCCCAAGGCGCGCGGGTGGCCGTCTACACCACGAACCCCGGTTCCCCGCTCGCGGAGTCGGCGTCCGCCGTCGTTGTAATTCCGGGAGTCCAGAAGACGGATCACGGGTCAGCAGTCTCGCGCCAGTACTCAGGGAGCCTGTTCGAGCAGGTGCTGTTCATCACCACCGAGGCAGTGTTCCAAAGCCTCTGGGATGAGGATGCCGCAGCTGCGGAAGACCTCTGGCTGCGCCACGCAAACCTCGAGTAGCGCTGCGGCTCCGAACCCAGCAAGCCCCTCACGCCACCAATTCACCAAAAACCCTCTCAAATCAAGGAAAAACACATGAAACTGCAAGTCGCAATCGACCTCCTCACCACCGAAGCCGCCCTCGAACTTGCCGGCAAGGTGGCCGAGCACGTTGACATCATCGAGCTCGGAACGCCCCTGGTGAAGAGCGAAGGGCTTTCCGCAATTACCGCCATCAAGAACGCCCACCCGGACAAGATCGTTTTCGCGGACCTCAAGACGATGGACGCCGGCGAACTCGAAGCCGACATCGCCTTCAAGGCCGGCGCCGACCTGATCACCGTGCTGGGCGCCGCCGACGACTCCACCATCGCCGGTGCCGTCAAGGCAGCCAAGGCCCACAGCAAGGGTGTCGTTGTGGACCTGATCGGCATCAAGGACAAGGTGACCCGCGCCAAGGAAGTCCGCGCCCTGGGCGCGAAGTTCGTCGAGATGCACGCCGGCCTGGACGAGCAGGCCCAGCCCGGCTACAACCTGAACGTGCTGCTGAGCGCCGGCGAGGAAGCCCGCGTCCCGTTCTCCGTCGCCGGCGGCGTGAACCTCTCCACGATCGAAGCCGTCCAGCGGGCGGGCGCCGATGTGGCCGTCGCCGGCGGTGCCATCTACAGCGCCGCTGACCCGGAACTGGCCGCCAAGGAACTGCGCGCGGCGATCATCTAAGTCTGGTCCAGCTGCAGGGCGGGCGTGCCGAAACGAACCGTACTTAGGTGAGTTTCGGCGCGCCCAACCAGCTGGCAGGAAAAGTGATGCCTTCCTCCGAACACCGGCCTGCTGCTGCCGTCCGGGAGCTCGACGGCGGCCCGAACGCCGTCGGGCAGGTCCACTTCGAGCGTGAACTGCCCGTGCCCAAGCGTCCAGGCAACGCTGATGCGGCCTTGGGAAGTTACGACGGCGGCGCTGGCCGACGTGATTCCGCCGCCGGGTTGCGGGGCGATAGTCACCCGCCGGTAGGCGGTCTCCTCCGGTGCCGGATCCTCCGGCAGGCGGATGCCGGCCATGTGGGTGTACAGGAACGACCCCACCGCGCCCTTGCTGTAATGGTTCAGGGAACCGCGGGCACCCTGGTCCGTCACCCCGTCCCACCACTCCCACATGGTGGTGGCACCGGCCTCCAACATTCCCAGCCAGGAAGGCGTCCCGGTGGAGAGCAGCAGCTCGTAGGCGACGTCCAGGTAACCGTGGTCGGCAAGGACGGGCAGCAGCAGCCCCGTGGCCAGGAACCCGGTGCCGAGCCGGCTCCCGTTGCCGCGGATTAGCTCCACCAGCCGGGCCGCCGTCCTGTGCGCAAGAGCTTCCGGCACCAGCCCGAAGGCCAGGGCACGAACATGGTGCCCCTGGGACTCCTCGCCCAGGATGCCGTTTTGGTCCAGGTACTCCATCCGCCAGGCGGCCAGCACCTGCTCTGCCAGGGCTCCATATTTTGCTGCCGCGGCCGCGTCCCCCAGCACCTTGGCAGCACCTGCCAGGACGCTGGCGGAGCGGAACAGGTAGGCCGTGGCGACGATCCCGTGGTCCCGTGACGGGTCCGGTTTGGGCGGGGCTGTCCGGCTCGAGCCACTCCCCGAAATGGAAGCCGGTGTCCCACAGGAACTCCTCGTGCGCCAGCGGCACGGGACGCCGGCCGGACCGTTCCGGATGGCGGGCGCCGGCCGCGGCCGCGGCAGCGTAGTCGACCCATCCGCGCATGGACGGGAACGCCCGGGCCAGCGCCAGCTTGTCCCCATAAGCTCGCCAGAGGGACCACGGGACGAGCACGGCGGCATCACCCCAGCCGGCCGAGCCCGCGGCCATGTCTTCGAAGGCGTTGCCGGAGGGGCCGTCGCCGGCGGGGTTGGGCACGATCGTGGGCACCCGCCCGTCGGGCCGCTGGTCGGCCGCGAGATCCCTGAGCCACTTTTCGCTGAACGCGGCAACATCGAACATCAGGGCCGCCGTGTCCACGAAAACCTGCCAGTCGCCCGTGAAGCCCGACCTCTCCCGTTGCGGGCAGTCGGTGGGCACCTCGCAGGCATTGCCGCGGAAGCTCCAGGAGATGGCGTCATGCAGGGCGTTCAGCCGCGGATCGCTGCATTCAAACCAGCCGGTGCGGTCGAGGGGTGTGTGCACCACGACGGCGGCGATGTCCTCGGCAGCGAGGGGCCCGGGTTGGCCCTCGACCTGGACGTAGCGGAAGCCGTGTGTGGTGTGCCGGGGCTCGAAGACGTCCTCCGGCCGGCCGGCAGAGACAGCCTCGTCGACCTGTCCGGCAGGCAAAGGCGTCTTGGTGGCGAAGTTGAAGGCCCGAAGGTTCTCTGTTGAAACCAGCCCGGCATCGTCCAAAACCTCGCCATGCCGGAGGACCGTCCGCGTCCCTTCCGGCCCCAGGCTGCCCAGCCGGACCCAGCCGTTAATGTTCTGCCCGAAATCGACGACGGTGATGCCCGGCGCCGGGGTTGCCACCGCGACGGGTGGCAACTCCTCGATGCGCCGCGCCGGCGGCGAGACCGGCCGGACCAGCCGGGAGCGGTCCTCGTTCAGCGGACCGGCTGGCCGGACCACCGGAACCCAGCCCTCCGCCGTCGTTCCCGCTGTCCCGGCAGAGCCGGACGGGCTGAGCCAGGCAGGATCGTGGCGGCGGAAATCGGTGGTCTGCCCGTCCATCAGGTCGGCGCGGGTGATGTGGCTTTCGCGGCAGAGCCAGCTTTCGCCGGTGCTGAGGAAAGTCTCCGTGCCGGGGGCGTTGGTGACCGAGGCCAGGAAGGCGGTCTCGGTGCCGAAGCCGTCCGGCCGGCGCTCGAAGCCGTGCCTGCCACGGAACCACCCGTCCGACAGCAGGGCGGCAACAACGTTTTCGCCGCTGACCAGCAGCTCGGTGATGTCCCACTGCTGCACCTGGAGTCGCTTCCGGTAGGACGTGAAGCCCGGAGCCAGTTCGTCCTCGCCAACGCGCGTTCCATTGACGAAGAGCTCGTAGATGCCGTGGGCGGTGGCATGCACAACAGCCCGTTCATTGGCAGCCTTCGGGGCGTCCGGGGTCCAGTTGAAGGTACCCCGGAGCCAGTAGGCGGGCCGGTTGCCGGCCTTCGTGCAGCCCGTCTCTACGGGGGAAATCCAGGCGGCATCACGGAGGGCATTCTGGATGGAGGTGTGGGAAGTGGTGGCAGTCACGGTTTCTCCTTGAAAAGTGTGCTCAAAGAGTAGCCGATAAAAACCGAGTACGCACTGTTTTTATCCGCGGTCCTCCGCCGGATCAGCTTGGCCGGTCCACGCTGCCCAGTCCCGGGGATCCACCGAGGGCCTGCCGAGCAGGTAGCCCTGGCCTCTGGCGATTCCCAATTCCACAACGGCGGCGAGTTCCTCTGGGCTCTCGATTCCTTCCGCGGACAGTGTCGCGCCAGTCTGCTCGGCCAGTGCGAAAACGAAGGGGGGTGTGGCTGGCTGGTGTCCTGAAGCGACGGCACCGGCGAGGAAGTCGCGGTCGACTTTGATGATGTCGGGGAGCAGATGGAGGATCTGCTTCGCCGAGGTGGCCGCCGGTCCGGAGCCGTCCACGGCCAGACGCACACCGTGTTGGCGCAGCGGGCTCAGGACCGCGGTGAGGGCCGTCAGGTCCCGGTCCGTTATGTCGCCCATGATTTCGATGACTATCCTGCCCGGGTCGACGGTCCCTCCCAGCATCAGTGCCTGAACGCGGGGATCGGCGCAGGCGGTGGGGCTGAGGTTGAATGACGCGAAAATGTGTGGCGGAATTTCTCCTGCCGCGGAAAGAGCGAGGTGCAGGGCTGCAATTTCCAGGTCCGGCCCCAGTCCCATAGCCGCGGCTCCCCGGAACCAGACGTCTGCACTGGTCCCTTCATGGCTGACGAACCGTGCCAGCGCCTCAACCCCGATCACTTCTCCGCCCGGCAGTTGCCTGATGGGCTGGAAGGCCGTCAGCAGCATCCTCTTTCCCGGTGCGGCCGGGGTATGCCCGGAAGAATCCTCCGATGATTCCTCATGTGAAGAATCGGGGACGTTCCTGGTGCTGATCAGGTGGTGCAGCAGCGCCTGTTCGGGGTCGTCCATGTGGGCCGCCAGCAGGTGGAGCAGTTGCTCCCTGGCCCAGGCCTTCTGCGGATCGGAGTCTGCCAGGACATCGCTGATGATCTCCAGCACCTGGCGCCGGAGTGTTTCTCCGTCCACGTTGCGGAAAAATTGCGGTGTATGTTCACCGTCCTGAGACGACTCGTCCATGGCCTTCACATTACTCCTCGGTAGTTGATGCCGCGATCGAGGGGACGCCGGAGCTGTGGCCGTCCTTTACGTTGAAGCAGTTCGGGCCGCTACCCTAAAGCGGTGCGGACGAGGCGAAAAACAGGCAGCTACGAGGTAGGCAGGACCAAGCGCGCGGAGATTCTGGACGCTGCCACGCGGCTCTTTGCAGCTTCTGGCTATCACCGGGTGCCGCTGTCGCAGGTTGCTGCCGACGTCGGACTCAGCGAAAGCGGCCTGCTGCACCACTTCCGCTCCAAGAAGCACCTTCTGCTGGCGGTCGCCGAGCGGCGGCTGGAGCAGACTGCGCTGTGGTGGAGCTCCGTCCAGGCCGACGGCGGTGACGATCCGCATGAACTGTTCCGGTCCATGGTGGAATCCACACGCAGGCTTGTGGCGGAGCCGGGGCTGATCGAGCTCTTCGTGCTGGTTTCGGCTGAAGCCGCTGATCCGTCCACCCCGGCCCACCAGCTGTACGGCAAGTGGTATGAGCAGGCCGTGAACGAGACCGCGATGCTCCTCGCCCGCGGGGTAGAGCGTGGCTTCTTTCGGCCGGATACCGATGCCCAGGCAATCGCGCGGGAAATTATTGCCGTCAGCGACGGGCTGCAGCTGCAGTGGGTACTCTCCGGAGGTGGGCTGGATCTGGTCGAAGGGATCCGGGACTACGCCCGCCGGCTGGCCCGCTCGGTTCTGGTAAACGGGGACGACGGCGAACCAAGCCTCTGAGGGCCGGGAACCCTAGGCGCCGGGCGCCTTAACCAACTGTAGGAACCCTTCCAGGTGCGCGGCCATGTCCACGGACTCGTCGTATAGCCACGCCAGCTGGACGCCTTCGATCAGCGCAGCGATTTGCCGCGCCAGAACGGCGGGATCGAGGCCCGGCAGAATGCGGCCGGCCACAACCTCCCGCTCGATCTCTGCATGCAGTGAGCCGATGATGTCCTCGTCGCGGCGCCGGATGAAGTCGTGGGCCGGATGGTCCGGGCGGACGGCCTCGGCGCGCAGGGTGGCATCCAGTTGGATCACGCCGCGGATCGCGGCGTTGTGGCGCATCACCTCCGGCACGGTTTCCAGCAGGCCCTGTTCCTCCAGCAGCGTGCGCCGCCAAGGGCCTTCCTGCTCCTCGCGCCGGACCAGGACGGCCTCCAGCAGTGCGTCCTTGCTCCCGAAATGGTGCAGCAGCGCGGTGTGGCTCGTCCCGATTTCCTCGGCGATCTGGCGGATCGACAGTCGCTGGAAGCCCTTTTCCGCGAAAACCGCAAAGGCCGCGTCCACCAGCTCGGCCCGCTTGCGCTCGCCGTTGGCGTAGGGTGCCCGCCGGCCGCTGCGGGCCGGCTGCCGTGCCGTCGTCTCCGTCATGCTGCGCCTCCTCCCGGCCGTGGCCGCCTTGGCCGAAGTTTGCCTTCCACGAGATTACCAAGTTTCTTTTCCACTTTGGTCAAGAAATTCCTCCCAAAGTATTCCAAGTTGGAATATGTTTCCCTAAGGTGGAGCTCAACCGCAGAAAGGAAATTCCATGACAGGCCTCCAGCACTTCCCCGACAACTTCCTCTGGGGTGTGGCCACGGCGGCCCACCAGGTGGAGGGGAACAACACCAACAGCGACACCTGGCTCCTCGAACACCTGCCGGGCACGATCTTCGCCGAGCCGTCCGGGGATGCCATCGACCACTACCACCGCTACCGCGAGGACATCGCCCTGATCGCCTCGCTCGGATTCACCACCTACCGCTTCTCGCTGGAGTGGGCGCGCATCGAACCCGAGGAAGGTCACTTCTCCATCGCGGAACTCGACCACTACCGGCGGGTGCTTGAAACGTGCCACGAGCACGGGCTGACCCCGGTGGTCACCTACCACCACTTCACCTCACCACGCTGGCTTCTGGCCGCGGGAGGCTGGGAGGACGAAGCCACGCCGGAACGCTTCGCGCGCTACTGCAGCCGCGTGACGGAACACCTCGGCGACCTCATCGGCGTCGCCTGCACCCTCAACGAACCCAACCTGCCGTGGCTCCTCAAGGCCCTCGGCATCGGCGGCGAACCGGCGGAGCGGCGCGCGGACGTGCCGCTCTGGTCGGCGGCGGCGGAGCGGCTCGGCATTGCAGCAGCCAGGGTTGCGCCCTTCCAGTTCACCGTGTCCGACGCCGGCTTCGACACCAAGCTGGCGGCCCATCGCGCCGGACGGGACGCCATCAAAGCGCACCGGCCGGAGCTGCTGGTCGGCTGGACCCTCGCGAACTCCGACATCCAGGCGGCCGAGGGCGGCAAGCACGTGGCGGACCAGGTGCGGCGGGACGTCAACGAACGCTTCCTCGAAGCATCCCGCGGCGATGACTTCGTGGGCATCCAGACCTACGGCCGGACCGTGTTCGGCCCCGACGGCGTGGCCCCGGCTCCCGATGGCGCAGCCACCAACGCGATGGGGGAGGAGATCTACCCGCAGGCCCTCGAGGTGACCATCCGCGAGGCCGACCGGATCGCCGGCATCCCCGTCATGGTCACCGAGAACGGGCTGGCCACGGACGATGACACCCAGCGGGTGGAGTACCTCCGCGCGGCAGTCGCGGGGGTCGCTGCCTGCCTCGCCGACGGCATCGACGTCCGCGGCTACATCGCCTGGACGGCCTTCGACAACTTCGAGTGGATCTTCGGCTACCGGCCCAAGTTCGGCCTTATCGCCGTCGACCGCACCACCCAGGAGCGCACCCCCAAGCCCAGCGCCCACTTCCTCGGCGGCGTGGCGCGGGCTGCCCAGGAGCGGCTCACCACGGTGAGCTGAAACAGCCCCAACAAAAGCCCGACGGCGGTCCACACCTCATGGTGGGGCCGCCGGCGGCCGTGGCTAACGCCTGGCCGAGATCCCCTCCGTGGGCTGCGCGTTGTAGCCCAGGTTTCGGGAGACCGCCCTTGCTGCCGCCTGGACGGCCGGCGCCAGGACATTGGGGGGAGTGCCGCCGTCGGGAACCACGATGGACAGCGCTGCGGCCACGGACCCTTCGGCATCAAAAATCGGCGAGGCGACGGACACCGTCCGGGACGGCGCGGACCTCCGGATCATGGCGACGCCGGTGCGCCGTACATCGGACAGGGTGCGCCGCAGCTGCCCCTCCGGCATGGCGTCCACGCCGGCCTCCGCGTCCGGCGGCTGCCGGATGACCGCTTCCTGGAATGCCGCGTCGGCGCCGGCCAGCAGCACCAGGCCCACCGCCGTCGACCGCAGCGGCGCCCGGCCGCCCACCCGGTACGCCACCTCGGTGGCCTCCTTCGAGGACAACCGCTCGATGAGCACGGCCTCGCCCTTGTCCCGGACGGCCAGCAGCACGTGGTGCCGCGTCACCGCAAAAAGGTCCTCGAGGTACGGCAGGGCGATCTCCCGGACGCCGTGCCCGCGGGGCGACAGGGACGCCACCTCCCATAGCCGCACGCCCACGACGTAACGCCCGTCCTCTAGCCGCTCCAGGGCACCCCACGCCACGAGCCGGGCAATGAGGCGCAGCGCCGTCGGCGCCGGCATGCCGGCATGGCGGGCCATCTCGGAAAGCGTCAAGGCCCGACGGCGGTCGGTGAATACAGCGAGCAGGCTTAGCGCCCGGTCAATCACCGGTTCACCTTGTTTAGGGCGCTTCCCGCGCTGCCGAGCTTCGGCTTCCGGTCCTGCAGCTTCCAGTCCTGCTTCTTCCGCCACTGCCATCCCTTCGTTCAGCCCTCGAGTCGTTCAACTGAGTGACCAGCACCACAATATCGTTTCAACCAATGAAATTCCCGTGTGGCCCATGGGCCTGTCCCAAGGATTCTTGAAGAAGCCGGTCACCGGAAGCCATCTGACGAGAGGGCGCCGACCGAACGGCCCGCGATGCAGTCGATGCCGACCGCGGCGGGTCCCGGCCCCCAGATGTTGATTCCCGTTCGTCATCGACAATGCAAAGGCGCACCAACATGAAACTCCTTACAACCCCTGCCCGCCGGAGCGCGGCCGTCCTGGCCGGTGTGCTCCTCATGAGCTCGCTCACCGCCTGCGGCGGCGGGACCCAGGCGGCATCCACCGTCAACAAGGACGCCCTGACCATCGCCGTCGAGAGCGACAGCGCCTCCTTCGGCTTCGATCCGCTGCGCGTTGCCGACGCCCAGCGCCAGTTCTTCGAAGGCCTCTACGAAAACCTCATGACCCTGCAGGCAGACGGTTCCGTGGGGCCGGGCCTGGCCACGGCCTTCAGCTACAGCGACGACAACACGGTCCTGACCCTGACCCTCAAGGAAGGCGTGACCTTCACGGATGGCTCCACCCTGGACGCCGCACTGGTCAAGGCCAACCTCGACCGCCGCGCCGATACCGCACTGAGCACCTATTCCGCCATTGCCAAGGGCGGGGCGCAGGAGGTTACCTCGGTGACCGTCGTCAGCCCCACGAAGGTGGCCATCAAGTTCGCCAAGCCGCAGCCGGGCTTCGAAAAGAACCTCGCGTCCACCATGGGCATGATCGTGGGCAAGAAAGCCTCCACGAACACCGCCAGTCTCGCCACCACCCCGGACGGTTCCGGCCCGTACACGCTGGACACCACGGGCACGGTCAAGGGCAACAAGTACGTGTTCACCAAGAATGAGAAGTACACGGACGCCGCCAAGTACCCCTACAAGAAGATCACCTTCACCGTCATCCAGGACCCCCAGGCCCGCGCCAACGCCCTGGTGTCCGGCCAGGCCGACGTCGCGTCGCTGACCTCGCCCACGGTGGACTTCGCCAAGTCCAAGGGCGTGGGCGTGTCCCAGATCGGCGGCACCGTGCAGACCATGATTTCCTTCGACAAGACCGGCAAGACGGCCCCCGCCTTCGCCAAAGAGAAGGTCCGCCAGGCCATCCAGTACGCCATCAACCGGCAGTCCCTGGTGGACGCCCTGCACAAGGGCGACGTCCCCGCCTGGAACGCCCTGCCCAAGGACAACCCCGGCTTCACCGAGGAGCTGAACACCAAGTTCGCCTACGATCCGGCGAAGGCCAAGAGCCTGCTGGCGGAGGCCGGTTACGCCAACGGCTTCGAGTTCACCATCATCGCCGGCGCCCAGACCCAGACTGACCTGCAGGCCGTCCAGAAGGACCTGGCCGCCGTCGGGATCAAGATGAACGTCAAGCTGGCCGCCACCACTGACGAGGCGTTCGCCGCCGTGGCCACGACGCCGCTCGGCTACGCGCCGATGAGCTGGGACAACCCGGTCGGTCTGATGTACGGGGCCATCCTGGACGGCTTCACAAACGTGCAGAAGGCAACGGATGCACAGCTCACCGCCGCCACCGGCGAGGTGGCCGCGGCCAAGGACGACGCCGCGAAGAAGGCCGCGCTGACCAAGCTGAACACGCGCCTGGTGGAATCCGGCTGGATGATCCCGCTCTATGAGTCCCTCACCAACCAGGGCTACAACACCAAGAAGGTCCAGCAGGTGAAGTTCGCAGGCACGAACGCCTACCCGCTGCTGTCCTCCTACGCGCCCACCAACTGATCCACCTAAGGCCCGGACGCCTTCCCTCCACGGAAGGCGTCCGGCCCGAGCAATCCAGATTCTGACCAATGGAGGTCTCCATGGCAATGTTCGTCGCTAAGCGCCTGCTGATGGCGCTGGCCACCGTGCTGGTGGTGGCGGTGCTGGCGTTCCTGCTGGTCCACGCCATGCCGGGCAGCCCCGGTGCTGTATCCCTCGGCGCGGGTGCCTCGCAGGAGGCCATCGAAGAGCTCAACCAGCGCCTCGGCTGGAACGATCCCCTCTTCGTCCAGTTCTTCCGCTGGCTGGGCGACGCCGTCCAGGGCAACTTCGGGGCCTCGCTGATTGATGGCCGGTCCGTCAGTGCCGACCTCGCAAGCCGGCTCCCCGTCACGGCGTCCCTTGCCGCCGGCACCACGGTGCTGAGCGCCATCCTGGGCATCGCACTGGGAGTCACCGCCGCGGTCAGGGGCGGGCTGCTGGACCGGATCCTCGGAGGTTTCGTCGGACTCCTGGTGGCGCTGCCGCCCTTCTGGATCGGCATCATCTTCGTCTACCTGTTCGCCGTCCAGTCCTCGGTCTTTCCGGCCACCGGCTACGTTCCGTTTGAGGTGTCGCCGCAGGACTGGGCGCTGTCCCTTGCGCTGCCCATCATCACCCTCGCCGTCGGCGCGGCCGCGTTCCTTGCCCGGCAGACCAGGGCCTCCATGCTCGAAGCCCTGCAGCAGGAACACATCCGTACCCTGCGCGCCACGGCGACGCCCACCTGGAAGATCCTCTACATCCACGCACTGCGGTACGCCAGCCTCCCCATTGTTGCCGGCATAGCCCTGCAGTTCATGGGCCTGTTCGGCGGATCCGTGATCGCGGAGCAGCTGTTCGCCATGCCGGGCCTGGGCCAGGCCGTGCAGGCCTCGGTCAGCACCCATGACGCCCCCGCCGTCCAGGGCGTGGTGGTCATCGCCACGATCGTGGTGGTGGCCGTGAACCTCCTGCTGGAACTTGCTACCAAATTCCTTGACCCGAAGTTGCGTGCCTCATGATTCCCTCCATTGCACCCACTGCAGCCCCGCGGAAGACCGCCCTGGCGAAGTTCTCCGGGCACCGCCTCCTCACGTCCCCCGGCGGCCTTGCCGGAACGGTGTGGCTTGCCGCCCTCGTGCTGGCCTCCCTGACGGCACCGTTGTGGCTGCCGTACAAGACCGAGGACCAGGATTTCACCGCCGTGCTCTCCGGTCCCAGCGTGGTCCACTGGCTGGGGACCGACGAACTGGGCCGTGACCTGCTCAGCCGGATTTTCTCCTCGGCCGCCGAAACGCTGGGGACGTCGCTCATCACGGCGGTGGTCGGCGTCGGGCTGGGAACCATCCTGGCCATGGCCGCCGCGGCGTCCTTTCGGGCGGAAGGAATCATCAGCCGCATCACCGAGATCATGATGTCGCTGCCCGGAACCGTCATCATGCTGGCGGTCATCGGGGCTGTGGGCATCAACATCCCGCTGATCATGGCCATCCTCGGCGTACTGATCTCCTCCGGGATTTACCGCGTGATGCTCGGCCAGGCCAAGTCCCTGCAGTCGCAGCTCTACGTCGACGCCGCCAAGGTGGACGGCGTCGGTCCGCTGGGCATCGGCCTCCGGCACGTGCTGCCCGGTCTGGCCAATACCATCGTGGTGCAGTCGGCGCTGATTTTCGCCGTCGGCATGCTCATCCAGGCCGGCCTCGCCTTCATCGGTTTCGGTCCGCCGCTGCCGAAGCCCAGCTGGGGTGGCATGATCCAGAGCGCCTCGCAGCACGTCTACGACGCCCCCTGGCTCATGGTCCCCACGGGCGCGGTGCTGGCCCTGACCGTCCTGTCCGCCAACGCCATCGGCAACGCGCTGGGCAAGGCCCCGAACGCCACGGCGTCGCACCTGCCCTCTGCGGCCATCCGCCGGAAGCGCGCGGCGGATGCGGCCGCATCCGCTGCCGCCGCTCCCGCCGGTGATAATCTGCCCGCTGCCGGCCAGCTCAGCGTCCGCGGCCTCTCGGTGGGGGTCGACGGCGGCACCCCGCTGGTCACGGATGTCACCTTTGACGTCGCACCCGGTACCGTGCTGGGACTCGTAGGGGAGTCGGGCTGCGGCAAGACCATGACCGCGTTGTCCCTGCTCGGACTGCTTCCGTCAGGTGTTTCCGTGTCCGCCGGACAGATCCTCTGGAACGGAAAGAACCTGGCGTCGGCCACGGAGAAGGACCTGGAAGGCATCCGGGGCCGCGACATCGCGCTGATCTCGCAGGAACCCATGCGGGCCCTCGACCCCATGTTCACGGTGGGCTACCAGCTGACGGCTGCCGTCCGCCGGCTCGGGAGGGCCGGCAAGGCCGAAGCCCGGGCCGAGGCGCTCAGCCTGCTGGAAAAGGTGGGCATCGTCGACGCCCGGCGGATCCTCAGGTCCTACCCGCACCAGATCTCCGGCGGCATGGCCCAGCGCGTGGCCATTGCGCTGGCGCTGTCCGGAAAGCCACGGCTGCTGGTGGCCGACGAGCCCACCACCGCCCTCGACGTCACCGTCCAGGCCGAGATCCTCTCACTGCTGCGCTCGCTGGTGAAGGACACCGGCATGTCCGTGGTGATGGTGACCCACGACCTCGGAGTGGTCGCGGACATTTGCGACAACGTCGCCGTGATGTACGCGGGCCAGGTGGTGGAGAGCGGCCGGACCGCCAGCATCCTGGACAACCCTCGCCACCCTTACACCCTTGCGCTGCTGGCCGCGGATCCGCACGCCAACACCGCCCACGACATGCCGGAGCGCCTCGCCACCATCAAGGGGCAGGTGCCGCAGCCCAAGGACTGGCCCGCCGGCTGCCGCTTTGCCGCCCGCTGCCAGTTTGCTGGCTCCGCCTGCACCATTCCCGTTCCGTTGCTTCCCTCCGGCTCGGAGGACGGCGAGGTCCGCTGCGTCAAGGCGGACGAGCTGGCTGTGGAAGGCCTCGAATGGGTAGCCACCGATGTGCCCACCCACCGCGTACTCGAGATCGTTGAAAAGGACATGGCATGAGCATCAGCACCGTTGAACGCGAGGACGCCGAAGCAGTCCTGTCGGCACCGGCCATGCTGGAGGTCAAAGACCTGGTGGTCCGCTACGGCCATGGCCGCAAGGCGGCCTCGGCGCCGGCCGCCGTCGACGGCGTAAGCCTCACCATCCGGCCCGGCGAAACCGTGGGCCTGGTGGGGGAGTCGGGCTCGGGGAAGTCCACCATCGGCAAGGCGATCCTTGGCCTCCAGAAGGTGTCCGGCGGCTCCATCAGCTTCCAGGGCAGCGACATCACCCATGCCGGCTCCTCGCGCCGGCAGGAACTCGGCGGGGAACTGCGCGCTGTCTTCCAGGACCCCAACTCGTCGCTCAACCCGCGGAAAACCATCGGCGCCTCGCTGGCCGAGCCGCTGCGGGTTCGCGGCGTCTCAGCCGCCGAGGCACGGACCCGGTCCGAGGACATGCTGGAACGGGTCGGGCTGCCCCGCGAGGCCGTGGACCGGTACCCCAGCCAGTTCTCCGGAGGCCAGCGGCAGCGCATCTCCGTAGCGCGCGCCCTGATCTGCGAACCGAAGCTCGTGGTGTGCGACGAGGCTGTGAGCGCCCTGGACCTCTCCACCCAGGCCCAGGTGCTGAACCTCCTCGCCGACCTGCGGGACGAGCGCGGCCTGAGCTACCTTTTCATCGCGCACGACATCTCAGTGGTCCAGTTCCTGGCGCAGCGCGTGGTGGTGCTCTACCGCGGTCAGGTCATGGAGGAAGGGCCAGCAGCGGCAGTCACCGAAAACCCGAAGCACCCGTTCACCCAGGCCCTCGTGGCGGCGTCCCCGGTGCCACGTCCCGCGGAGCAGGCCGAACGGCGGAAGCTGCGCGAGTCGCTGGGCGTCCGGACAGCCGCAGCCGTGGCCGCCTCGGCAGGCGGCTGCCCGTTCAGCCAGCGCTGCCCGCTCGCCACCGAGCTGTGCACCGCCGAACGCCCGGCCCTGCGCATAGTCGGTCAGTCCGACGTCGCCTGCCACTTCGCCTGAACCCTTTTGACCCGCCACAAACTTTGACCCCCAGCCGCAAACTTCAAGGAGTGCCGAGTGACCCCGGAAACCCTTACCACCACTGAAGAAGTTCCACCGCGCCGCGTCCCCACCCCGCCGCCGTTCCCGGCCTTCCAGACGCCCGGCACGCCCGAGGAAGTCTCCGGGCATTCGCTGGTGCACCGCGAGCTCAACTACGCAATCGCCGTCGGCTTCCGCCGGCTCTCCATGGACATCTGGCTCCCGCGAAACACCGGGGGCGGCCCGGTCCCGGTGGTGGTGTGGATCCACGGCGGGGCCTTCCAGCTCGGCGACCGCCGCGAACTGCCGCCCACCTTCGAGCCGGAATCGGTGTTCCGCCTCCTGAATAAGGCCGGCATCGCGTGCGCCACGGTGGATTACCGGCATGCCCTCGAGGCGCCGTTCCCCGCCCAGCTCCACGACATCAAAGCCGCCGTCCGGTATCTCCGGCACCACGCTGACGTGCTGGGCATCGATCCCGAACGCATCGGTGCCTGGGGTGAGTCGGCAGGCGGCCACCTCGCTGCGCTGCTCGGCCTGACCGGCAGCCGCGAAGACCTCGAGGGAGGCCTCGGTGCCCAGGGGCAGCCGAGTTCGGTGAGCGCCGTCGTCGACTTTTACGGGGTCTCCTCGCGGACGCTGATGCCGGGGATGGACGAGGCCACCAGCTTTATGAGCGGCGCGTTGCTCGCAGCGGTGCCCGACGGAATGTCGCTGGAGCCCGGCCCCATGCTGGTGGGCAATTCGCATGATCGGTCCCTGCTGGACGCCGCCAGCCCGCTGGCGTACGTCACCGCGGACGCCTCGCCCTTCCTGCTCATCCACGGCGACAGCGACGGCCTGGTCCCGCTGTCCCAGAGCGAACTCCTGGCCGATGCCCTCACCGCAGCCGGCGCGCAGCAGGAACTCATCACCATCGAAGGCGGCGATCACTGCTTCTTCTTTGCCGAAGACCAGCTGGACCGCATCCTCGAGACCTCGGTGTCCTTCTTCTCGAAGGAGTTCAACAAGCCATGACATTCCCCGCCACCTCAGGAGCCACCCCGATGACCACCCCTTCCACCCTCCGTTTCGAACACCACGAGGAGCCCTTCGGCATCGGCGAGGACCGGCCCCGGCTGTCCTGGCAGGTCGTTTCCGGGCAGGAGGGCTGGGTGCAGACGGCTTACGAGCTCGAACTTGGCCCGGACCGGAACAGCCTGGTCAGCTACGGCCGTATTGATACGGCTGAGCAGCTCCTGCAGCCCTGGCCGGCGGCGCCGCTGGCCAGCCGCGAGCGGGTCGCTGCCCGGGTGCGGGTCTGGGGCAACCACGACGGCGGGCCCTCCGACTGGAGCCCCGTCGCCTGGGTGGAGGCCGGTCTGCTGAATGCAGCCGACTGGCAGGCATCCATGATCCGCCCCGCGTGGGACGAGGACAGCGAGGCGCCCGAGCCTGCGTCCCGCCTCAGCCGCACCTTCGACGTCACCGGGCCGGTGGCCTCAGCACGCATGTACGCCAGCGCGCACGGAATCTACGTCGCGTCCATCAACGGGCGGCGCGTGGGCCGCGACCTCCTCGCCCCCGGCTGGACCAGCTACCACCACCGCCTCCGGTACCAGACCTACGACGTCGCCGAATACCTCCGGCAGGGCACCAATGTGATCGGCTTCGAGGTGGCCGACGGCTGGTGGCGCGGCCAGCTCGGCTTCCAGGAGAAGCGCAACACGTACGGAGACCGCACAGGCGTGATCGGCCAGCTTGAAGTACGCGACGCGGCCGGGCACCTCACCGTGGTGGGCACCGACCACACGTGGCTGGCCGGGCGCGGCCCGGTGCTTGCCGCCGGCCTGTACGAGGGCGAAACGTACGACGCGCGGCTGGCGGATGCCGGCTGGGCCGGAAGCGGCACCCAGCTGGAGCCCGCCGTAGTCGACGACTTCGACCCTGCCCTCCTGGTGGCCCCCGACGGTCCGGCAGTCCGCGCCACTGAAGAGCTGACCGTCAAGGCCGTGCTGACCACTCCATCCGGCAAAACCGTTCTGGACTTCGGCCAGAACCTCGTGGGCCATGTCCGCATCAGCGTCCGCGGCGAGGCCGGCACGGAAGTAGTGCTGCGGCATGCCGAGGTGCTGGAACACGGCGAACTCGGCATGCGGCCGCTGCGGACCGCCACGCAGACGGAGAGCTACATCCTCCGGGGCTCCGGGACGGAAGAAGTCTGGGCACCCGAATTCACCATCCACGGCTTCCGCTACGTCGAGGTGAGTGGCTGGCCGGGTGAGCTGGACCCGGAAGCCTTCACGGCCGTCGTCGTCCATTCCGAGCTCAAGCGCACCGGCTTCTTCGAGTGCTCCGAGCCGATGCTGAACCAGCTGCACTCCAACGTGGTCTGGGGCATGCGCGGCAACTTCGTGGACGTGCCCACGGACTGCCCGCAGCGCAACGAACGGCTCGGCTGGACCGGCGACTTCCAGGTCTTCGCGCCCACCGCCTCCTTCCTCTACCGGATTCCCGGGTTCACCGCGTCCTGGCTGAAGGACCTGGCAGCCGAACAGGGCACGGACGGGCCGCCGCCGCTGGTGGTCCCTGAGGTGATCAACGACATGCCGCCGTTCCCCACCCGTCCCGTGATGGCTGCCTGGGGGGACGCCGCCGTGCTGGTCCCCTGGGTGATTTACCGCCAGACCGGAGACCTCGAGTTCCTGCGCCGGCAGCTGCCCGGCATGACGGCCTGGCTGGCCGCCGCGGCGGACGCCGCCGGCCCCGAGCTGCGCTTCGAGCAGGGTTTCCAGTTCGGCGACTGGCTGGACCCGGCGGCCCCGCCAAACAATCCCGGTGCCGCTCGCACTCCCTGGCAGCTGGTGGCCCAGGCCTATCTGGCGTACTCGGCATCGATCGCCGCCCAGGCTGCGGCCCTGATGGGGGAGGACGGCGAGGCGGTCCGCCTGCGCGAGGTGTCGCGCCAGGCCCGTGCCGTTTTCCGCACGCAGTACATCGCCGACGACGGCACCCTCCGGCCCTCCACGCAGACCTCCTACGCGCTGGCCCTGCGCTTCGGGCTGCTCGAGCCGGAGGAGCACGCGGCAGCCGGGGAGCGGCTGGCCGAAACCGTGGCCGCCGACGGGTACCGGATCGCCACCGGCTTCGTGGGGACACCGCTGGTCACCGACGCGCTGAGCGACGAAGGCCAGGTGGAGGCGGCCTATCGCCTGCTGCTGCAGACGGAATGCCCGTCCTGGCTGTATCCGGTCGCGATGGGCGCCACCACCATCTGGGAGCGCTGGGACTCCATGCTCCCGGACGGCACCATCAACCCCGGCGACATGACCTCCTTTAACCACTATGCGCTCGGAGCCGTGGCCGACTGGATGCACCGCACCGTCGCGGGTCTCGCCCCCGCCGATCTCGCCAGCCGGAAACTGCTGGTCCGGCCCCTGCCCGGCGGCGGTCTGACCTGGGCAGCCGCCCGGCACGAGACCCCCTACAGCGAGGCGGCCGTGCGCTGGGAACACGACGGCGGCACCTTCGCCTTGTCGCTCACGGTCCCCGCCGGCTGCACCGCCGCGGTGTCCCTGCCGGACGGTTCGGGGGCCGTGGAGGTTGGGTCCGGAACGCACTCCTTCAGCTGCGCCTTCCCCCCGACAGGGGCCGCTGTCGCTGCGGATGCGGCAGATTTCCTTAACGGAGATCCCGAGCCGGCGTTGCAGCCATGAGCCTCGACCCCGAGCTGGCGGCCCTCCTGCAGCACGTGGCCGGCGTCGGCTCCTTCGCGGATCTGATGGCTGATCCGGAGGGGATGCAACGGCTCGACGCCTTTGCCGGAGCCCACCTGCCGTATTCGCTTCCCGACGTTCCCGTCCGATCCGCAGAGGCACCCGGGCCCAACGGGCCGGTGCCAGTGCGGATTTACGGTCCGGTTGCCCCCTCGGTGACTGATGGCGGTTTGCCCGATGACGGTTTGCCCGACGTCGGCGGCGTGCCCGGCTTGGTCTGGCTGCATGGCGGAGGTTTCGCCGCGGGCACCCTGGACATGCGGGAAGCTGACCAAGTGGCCCGCGAGCTGGTGCAGGGCACCGGGGGCGTGGTGTTCTCCGTGGACTATCGTCTGGCGCGGGATGGCGTGCACTTTCCGGTGCCCCACGAGGATGCGCTCGCGGCCTGGCTGTGGGCAGCCGCCCATGCGGGGGAGTTTGGCGTCGCAACTGACCGGTTGTGCCTCGGCGGAGCCAGCGCTGGGGCCAACCTGGCTGTCGGAGCGGCGATGTACCTGAAGGACGCCGGAGAGCCTATGCCCGCAAAGCTGCTGCTGGCCTACCCGTTCCTTCACTCCGACCTGCCGTTGACGCAGGATGCGGTCATGGCAGCCCTCCCTAGGATCCTGCGCTTCACCGCGGATGACTGCCGCGGGATGGTGGAGAACTATATCGGAGGGCCCGCCGGCATGGCCTCCTCGTACGCGATGCCCGGAGGCGCCGACCCCGAGGGCCTGCCCCCGGCCGCCGTTCTTGCCTGCGAGTACGATGATCTTCGCCCCTCTGCCGAACTCTTCGTGGAGGGGCTGCGTCGGGCCGGCATCGACGTGGCTTATCGATTGGAGGAAGGGGCCATCCACGGCTACCTCAACCACTCCGCGGCAGTCAGCATAGTGCGGCGGGGCCTGTCCTTCCTGGCCGCCGAGCTGGAGTCGGCAAAGCCCTTTCAATGATTGAAATGGCCGGTACTGGCCCGGTTCCTGATCCGACAGTCTTAGAGGACAAGCCCCTACAGAGGGGCATACCGGGCCAACGGGGAACCGGCAGAGGCAGCAAAGGAGTCGATGATGACGGAAGGCCGTGTGCTGAAAGGCGTGGAGTTCGCCCGCACGGATGGCCCCGCTGCCCGTCCGCTGCTGCTGGACCTGTACCTCCCGGAGCCTGATGAAAACGGTGCAGGGATCCGACCGGGAACAGGGGAAACGCTGCGGCCGGCGATCGTCCATTTCCACGGCGGCGGCTGGCGGGTCGGAACCCGGTCTTCGCTCGGCCCTGTCGCCGACGGCTTCGGACTGTCACCCTTCGAGGTCCTCACCGAAGCAGGCTTCGTCGTCGCCTCGGCCGACTACCGGCTGAGCGCTGAGGCCCACTACCCGGCCCAGCTGCACGACGCCCAGGCCGCGGTCCGCTGGCTGCGGAACAACGCAGCCGGCTACGGCGTGGACCCCAACCGGATCTACGCCTGGGGCGACTCCGCCGGTGGCCATCTGGCGAGCCTGGTCGGCCTCATCGGCGGCGACAGCCCCGTCGCGGCCGTGGCCGCCTGGTACCCGCCCACGGACCTGTTCCGCATGGGGGAGCAGGCCCTGCCCAACGCCGTCGCGAGGGCCACTGACCCGGCCTCCCGGGAGGAACAGCTGATAGGCGCCGTCCTGGCGGAGGAGCCCCAGAAGGCAGCCGCCGCGAGCCCCGTCACCTACGTCCGTCCCGGCGCCCCGCCCTTCCTCCTGGTCCACGGCACAGCCGACCGCTTTGTGCCGGCCGCCCAGTCCGAAACCCTGGCGGCCGAGCTCGAAAAGGCAGGCGCCGACGTCGAACTTCTACTCCTCGACGGGGCGGACCACATGTGGTCCCTTCCCGACGGCAGCCCGGCCGCCGCGGAGAAGGCACTGGCCGCCACGGTCAGCTTCTTCCGCCGGCAAGCCGGCGTTCCCTGAGTTTTCTGTAGTACCAGCTTCGGCAACTGCCTCAAGGGAGGCTCTACTTGCCGTGTCCTCTGACCGACACCCGCCCCCGGGCGAACCTGAAAGGCCCCGCATGCAGTACATAGGCATAAATCACGACGGCGACACCTGGGCAGCCGCCCTGAACGGCACCACTGTGTTTCCGCTGGCCCCCGTGACGGACTTCTGGGCGGACGCCGACGGGTGGCAGGAGAAAGCGCTGTCCCTCGTTGAGGGCACCGGTTCACTGCCGCTGGAGCCCCGTTCACTGGTGCGCGGCACCGTCACCGAAGTGCCCCTGGTTCCTGCCTCGGCCCGCGTCATCTGCGTCGGCCTCAATTACGGGGCGCACGCCGCGGAGGGCAGCTACAAGAACCAGGAGCTGCCGCCGTACCCCACCCTGTTTGGGCGGTGGACGGCTTCCCTTTCCGTCGGGAACGTCCCCGTCCCGGTGCCCGGCGGCGAGGCAGGCCTGGACTGGGAAGGCGAAGTGGCCGCGTACATCGGCAAGCGCGCGGAGTCCGTGACCGAGGACCAGGCCGCGGACGCCATCTTCGGCTACTCCACCTTCAACGACATCACCGCCCGGCGCGCCCAGAAGCTCACAACGCAGTGGACCCTCGGCAAGAACGGCGACTTCACCGGTCCGCTGGGACCGCTGGTCAGCCGCGACGAGGTGGGCGACCTGTGCGACGGCCTCGAGGTCCGGACCCGGGTCAACGGCACCGAGGTGCAGCACGGCAACACGCGGGACATGATCTTTTCCGTGCCCGCCATCATCTCGCTGATCAGCCAGACGTTCACGCTCCACCCCGGCGATGTGATCGCCACCGGCACCCCTGAAGGCGTTGGGTATGCCCGCACACCGCAGTGGCTGCTGCAGCCCGGTGACACCGTCGAGGTCGAAATCGAGCGGCTGGGCACCCTGGTCACCCCCGTCGGCGAACCGACACTCCGGGCGAGGGCCTGATGACCGCCGTCGATCATGCCGGGCTGGCGGACCTCCCCGCGCAGATCCCGGTCCTGATTTCCGGGGGAGGTCCCAGCGGACTGTTCCTGGCTTTGGACCTAGCCAGCCGGGGCATTCGCAGCACGGTCGTGGAGCCCCGGACGCTGATCGATCCGGACAGGCCGCGCGCCAAGACCACCAACGCACGCACCATGACGCACCTGCGCAGGCTCGGCCTGGCCGCTGCCCTCCGCAATGCCGCGCCGCTGCCGGTGGGTTTCGCTCAGGACGTCATCTTCTGTTCCTCGCTGACCGGCCGCGAGATCAGGCGCTTTCCCAACGCCTTCCAACTCGAAACCGGCCACTACCAGCCCCAGCCCGAGTGCGGCCAGCAGGTGCCGCAGCCAGTACTGGAGGCGGTGCTGCGGGAAGCCGTGGCGGCATCGGTCCACGCCACCCTGCTCACGGGGTTGCGGATCGACGGATTTGAAACCCTTCCCGACGGCGGGCAGCGTGTGACCGTCGCCAATGATTCCGGCCACCGCACCGCCGTCGACTGCACCTTCCTGGCAGGGGCCGACGGCGGCTCCTCCACAGTCCGCCGCGGCATGGGCCTCCGGCTCGAAGGGGAGTCCGCTGCCCTGTCCAACATCAGCATCCTCTTCCGCTCCCGCGACCTGGCCGCCACCATCACGCTGGACGCCGCCGTCCAGTACTGGGTGTTGGGGCCCGGCGCCGCGGGCATGGTGGGACGGATGGACCTGGACGAGACCTGGTGGGCCATCATCCAGGGCGTCGGCAGCCAGGACGCCGGCGATGCGTCCGAGCCTGATCCGGCCGCCCTGGTGCGGTCCCTCGTGGGCGCCGACATCGACGTTGACGTGATTGCCACGGATCCCTGGACTGCCCGTATGCTCCTTGCCCCGTCCTACGGCACGGGTTCCTACGGAATGGGCGGGGTGTTTCTGGTGGGGGACGCGGCGCACCAGAACCCGCCGTGGGGCGGCCACGGCTTTAACACGTGCATCGGCGACGCCGCCAACCTGGCCTGGAAAATCGCCGCCGCCTTCGAAGGGTGGGCGGGGCCGGGGCTGCTGGAGAGCTACGGCCTGGAGCGACGGCCCGTGGCAGACCGGACTATCCGCGACGCAGCGGCCAACGGAAAAGCCCTCGCCTACCACTTCGCCGATCCCGCGCTGGCGGCCGACGGGACTGCGGGGGAGGCCGCACGGGCTACCGCCCACGACTCCCTGGCCGTCAAGCGAAGCGAGTTCGATTCGCTGGGCCTGGTTCTGGGATACAGCTATTCCGGGTCCCCGCTGGTGGTCCCCGACGGGGCGCCGGTGCCGGCCGAGGACCCGATCCGCTACGTGCCGTCGGCCAGCCCGGGTGCCCTGCTGCCGCACGCCTGGCTGGACGGCACCACCTCCCTCTACGACGTCCTCGGGCCGGGATTTTCGCTGCTCGTGGACGCCGCCAGCACGGTTCTGGACAAGGCAGGCGTGGGCCTGGCTCCCGAGCAGGCCTTCGCTCCGGTGCTCGCGGCCGGTGCCAGCCACGGTATCCCGGTGACCGTCACTGCCGTCGGGCCTTCCGACGACGGGACGCTAATGGCGGAGCTGTGGGCGGCCGAAGCCGTCCTCGTCCGTCCGGACCAGCACATCGCCTGGCGCGGTTCCTCCGCGGACGCCGCCGCTGCTGCCCTGGCAGTCGCGGCCGGCTGGGGAACCGCCGTCGAACCACTCGAGCAACTGAAGGAGGGCACCAATGCCGGCGCCGTCGTTTCGTGATTTCCTCTACGCGCCCGACCACCCGCGCGTGGCGCACCTGCGCGGACTGGACGCGCGCTCCTATGCCGAGGAGGCCAAGAACGACTCCTTTGCCGGCCCCATGATCGAGGGCTGGCAGAAGCTCTACCCGGAGCCTTTCACCGGTGTAACGAACGACGGCGTCATCCGCCCCGGGCTGTTCAGCCTCGCCGAGGCGCGGACAGCGGAAGCGGCGCCGACGGCGGAGATGGTCGCCGCCGCGGGCAAGCTGCTCGCCGCTGCCTCGCCGGATCAGTGCGACCGTCTGAGGTATCCCGTGGACGCCCACGAATGGCAGAGCTGGGCCAACCCGGAATTCATGCAGCACGACACCGGGCTGCGCCTCGAGGACCTGGACGCGGCCGTACGCGATGCTGCGCTCGGCGTGGTGGAAGCGAGCCTGAGTCCGGAGGGGTACGCGCTGGTCCGGAACCTGATGCGCATCAACGGCTTTCTCGGGGAGCTGGTGGAACTGCCGGAGCTGATGAACGAATACAGCTACAACTTCGCCCTCTACGGGGCCCCGTCGGAATCGGAGCCGTGGGGCTGGCAGCTGTTCGGCCATCACGTGGCGCTCAACTGCCTGGTGGCCGGAACCCAGCTGGTTTTGTCGCCGATGTTCCTGGGCGCCGAGCCGGACGTCATCGATGCCGGGCCGCACAAGGGCGTGAAAGTGTTCAAGGAACGGATCAGCCTGGCCCGTGAACTGATGGCAGCACTGCCCGAGACCCTGCGGGGTGAAGCGGTGTCCTTCGCCGAGATGGTGGATCCGGCGATGCCCGAGGGACGGCTGCATCCCGGCGACGAACGCCACCTGGCCGGCTGCTTCCAGGACAACCGGGTGATTCCCTACGAGGGCATCCTGGCTGATTCCATGCCGCCCGAATCACTGGCGCTGCTGGACAGGCTGGTGGAGGACTTCGTCGCCTGCCTTCCCGCCGGCCCCCGTGCCGCGCGGATGCGGGAAATCCGGGAGCACTACAGCGAGACCCGGTTCTCCTGGATCGGCGGCTGGCAGGGCGGGGACGCGTTCTACTTCCGGATCCAGAGCCCCGTGGTGGTCATGGAATTGGACCACCACAGCGGCGTCTTTCTCAACAACGACACCCCCGCCCCGTTCCACATGCACACGGTCCTCCGCACTCCGAACGGCAACGACTACGGCCGTGCGCTGGTGCGGCAGGCGCTAGCGCAGTAAACCCTCCATCGATTGCTCCGTAGCCGCCCTTTTCACCCACGAAAACGGCAGTTACGGAGCAGTCGATGATTCTTTGCGCACACTACAAGGCCCGGACTCCATGGGGGAGTCCGGGCCTCGTGGCTTGTTGGTCGTGTCCTGTCGCTAGATGCCCAGGGCGGCGCGGCGCTGGGGCGGCGGGCCGACGACGGTGAGGTCCATCTCCGCCTGGGCGCGGCCGAAGCCCTCCATGTCCATGTAGGGCTCGCCGCCTTCCGTGTACATGTAGTTGTCGGTGGGCTTGTTGAAGTATTCGAAGAAGCCGTTGAAGACCGACGGCGTCAGGAAGCCGACCATCTGTGTGTTGTGGGAGTCGAACGCGAAGGAGTGGACGGTGCCCGCCGGGGCGTGCAGGAAGTCGCCCTTCGTGAGCAAGACCTCGCGGCCGTTGGCGTAGAGCCACATGCGGCCTTCGGTGCAGAGGAAGTTCTCGGTGTGCTCGGAGTGGAAATGCAGCGGAATGTAGGGGGACTTGGCGCCCTTGGTGTGGACGGCGAAGTAGTTCGAACCCGTGTTCTCCGGCCGGGAGAGGTAGGTGAACATGGTCTGGTAGCTGACCATGCGTTCGCCTTCGCCGGCGCTGAGGAAATAGGGGCTCAGCGTGGCAGGCAGCCCGGCATTCTGCTGCAGCGAGGGCGCCACCCGCTCCATGTCCGGGAAGGTGATGCCGAATTCGGCCCCGACTTCCGCAGCTTCCCGGGAGCTCTGCCGGTGGCCCGCATGGACCGGCGGAACATGCGAATCGATGGGGGTACCGACCCGCTCGTAGTAGGCTTCGGCGCCACCGGGCGTCATCCAGTTCAGGAAGCGTGTGTAGTGGCTGGCCATCCGGTAAGCGTGCGGTGTTCCCGGCGGAATCACCACGGAGTCGCCCGGGGTCAGGATGCGGCTTTCGCCGGGAAGCCAGACATGGAGGATGCCGTCAAAGACGTACAGGGTCTTGTGCTCGATCTTGTGGCTGACGAAGGGGGACTTTGCTCCCATGCCGCCGGAAATGTAGGCGGCGCTGAAGATGCCGCCGGTGTCCACGGCGCGGGCGATCACGGTCACCAACTGCCCGTCGATTTCGTAGCGGGCACCCTCGCCGGAGGCCATGTAGTAGGGCACGGCTTCGCCGGGCAACACATTGGCAACCGGCAGTTGCTTGTTCATTTCCTCGACGCTGAGGGTCATGGCTTCCTTCTTTCTTCGGCATCGCCGCGGGGACGTCGTTTGGACAAGCTTGGCGGATCAGGGCGTCCAAAGTATGCGCGGATTTCATTGGTTGAAAATTTCCGTCAGTCGTACCAAGGGTCGGTTTCGCAGATCTCAGGGTTCACAGGCTCCTGACAGTTTTCGAACAGCGGTGCCCTAACCTGCTGCCGGATCTTTGAGGAAGGGGCTAGGACAGATGCCCTTCCACTCAAAGCCGTATCGCACGGCCGATCAAGGAGACACAATGTCACGAACCAAGAGAATCACCCTCGGCATCACCGCCGGCGCGCTGGCACTGGGCGCCGGCCTGGGGGTTACGGGAATGGCCTCAGCCGCCACCACTCCGAGCCCCAGCGCAACGTCGAGCACGTCGACGGACAGCAGCGCATCGACTGACGGCTTCCGGGGCCGTAAAGGTGGTGACCGCGGCCAGATTGCGGCGGACCTTGCCACCAAGCTGGGCGTTGACGAAGCGAAGGTAACCGAGGCGATCCAAGCGTTCCGCGAGGCCAACAAGCCGACGACGGCGCCGACCGAGGGCACCAAGCCAGACCGTACCGCCCAGGACGTCGCAATGGCCAAGTCCCTGGCGAAGGCCCTCGGCGTCGACGAATCCAAGGTCACCGCGGCGCTGACGGAAATCCGCGCCGCCGCACAGACGGAGCGCGCCGCAGCCTTGAAGACCAAGCTGGACACGGCGGTCAAGGACGGCACCCTGACCCAGGCCGAAGCCGACGCGGTTACGAAGGCCGTCGAGAAGGGCGTGATCGGAGGCGGCGGCCACTAGGAGATAGTGCGCGGCACGGTCGACCATAAACCGTCGTCGACCCTGAACCGCCTTCATCCGTGAACCAAGGAGTCCCCAGGGAAAGCCCCGGGGGATTCTTCGTTCTCCAAGCGCTCCCGCATGTCCTGCGGCCTACAGCACCTTGCGGATGGTCTCCTCGAAGCTCGTGACGTGGTGCAGTGCGAGCTCGCCTGCCTTGTCCGCGTCCCCATCGGCCACGGCCTTGAGCAGGTCCACGTGCTCGCTGATGTGGCCGCTCACCGACGGGACCTTGTCCAGGACCAGGCACCAGATGCGGGTGGCCAGGTTGTCATAACGGATCAGGGTGTCCTCGAGGTGCGGGTTGGCCGCGGCGCGGTAGATCAGGCGGTGCACCGTCAGGTCGTAGCGCATGAGCTCCCGCGACTGGGCGGGGGTGGGCGCCAGCTCCGAGATGGCCTTGGCGACGTCCAGGAGTTCCTCGCGCATGGCGGTGTTCGCCCGCTTGGCGGCCCGGCGGGCCGCGAGCGGTTCAAGCAGCTCCCGGATTTCCGAGACGTCGGCCAGTTCCGTGAAGTCCACGGTGGTGGCGAATGTTCCCCGGCGGGGGTAGGAGACCACCAGGTGGTCCACCTCCAGCCGCTTGATGGCCTCACGCACGGGTGTGCGTCCAAAGCCGAGTTCTGCCGCTAGCTGGCCGTCATTGATGGGCTCGCCCGGCCGGATGTCCAGCATGATCAGCTTGTCGCGCAGCTGCCGGTACGCAGCCTCGGCCTGGGACAGCGCCTCGTCCTCGGCGGGTGGCATGGCGGGAAGAGCATTCACAGCGGGACTCCGTTCATGGGCTCCAAGTGGAAGCGAACTGTCATTTTGCTTCCAGCTATTGACTCTGTTGTGAGCTCAATCATACCATTGACCTCACACTGATATATCAGTCATAAGCAAAGTGGTATTTCATAAGGAGCATTCGTGGTTGAGCAGTTGAACGACCGACTTTCCGCAGTCGATCCCGAGATCCAGCAAGCCGTCGCCCGTGAGCTGGACCGCCAGCAGTCCACGCTGGAAATGATCGCCTCGGAGAACTTCGCTCCCGCAGCCGTCATGGAGGCGCAGGGTTCGGTCCTCACCAACAAGTACGCCGAGGGCTACCCGGGCAAGCGCTACTACGGTGGCTGCGAGCACGTCGACGTCGTTGAGCAGCTGGCCATCGACCGCGTGAAGGCACTCTTCGGCGCCGAGTTCGCCAACGTCCAGCCGCACTCCGGCGCGCAGGCCAACGCTGCCGCGATGTTCGCACTGCTGAACCCGGGCGACACCATGCTCGGTCTTTCCCTGGCCCATGGCGGCCACCTCACCCACGGCATGAAGATCAACTTCTCGGGCAAGCTCTACAACGTGGTCCCGTACCACGTGCGCGAATCCGACCTCCGGGTGGACATGGCCGAGGTCGAGGCCCTGGCCCTGGAGCACAAGCCCAAGCTCATCGTGGCCGGCTGGTCCGCTTACTCCCGCCAGCTCGACTTCGCCGAGTTCCGCCGGATCGCCGACCTCGTCGGTGCCTACCTGATGGTGGACATGGCCCACTTCGCCGGCCTCGTCGCCGCCGGTCTCCACCCCAACCCGGTGCCGTACGCCGACGTCGTCACCACCACCACGCACAAGACCCTGGGGGGCCCCCGCGGCGGCGTCATCCTCGCCAAGGAGCAGTACGCCAAGAAGATCAACAGCGCCGTCTTCCCCGGCCAGCAGGGCGGCCCGCTGGAACACGTCATCGCCGCCAAGGCCGTGGCCTTCAAGCTCGCCGCAACCGAGGGCTTCAAGGAACGCCAGGAGCGCGTCCTGGAGGGCGCCAAGCTGCTGGCCGAACGCTTCCTGCAGCCCGATCTCGAAGCCGCCGGCATCACGGTGGTCAATGGCGGCACCGATGTGCACCTGGTCCTCGTTGACTTGCGGAACTCCGAACTGGACGGCCAGCAGGCAGAGGACGCGCTGCACAAGATCGGCATCACGGTCAACCGCAACGCCGTCCCGTTCGACCCCCGCCCGCCGATGGTTTCCTCCGGCCTCCGGATCGGCACCCCCGCCCTGGCCACCCGAGGCTTCGGTGCCACGGCATTCACAGAAGTAGCGGACATCATCGCGACGGCGCTCATCGCAGCTGCCGGCACCGGCACGCTCGACGACGGCACCGCCGTCGAACTCCGCGCACGCGTCACGGCGCTCGCCGGGCAGTTCCCCCTCTACCCCCACCTCAGCGACGGCACCCAAATTGCAGCGTTCGAAGCAGACATGATTGGAGCGGCCCAGTGAGCACCCACCAACTCCCGGAGCACCCGGATTTCCTG
>NZ_JAGGPN010000066.1 GCF_018613795.1 Arthrobacter sp. ISL-65 | reverse complement strand
CGGAGCGACTTAGAAGAAGGATGTGCCTCATGCTCAGCCTGCAGGACATTGACAACATCGTCCTCAATGGAGGCATCGTGGTGGACGTGGCCGGGGAGAAAATAGGCTCCGTGGAACAGGTGTTCACCAGCGGCGATTCCGGGGAGCCGGTCTTCGTCACCGTGCGGACGGGCCTGTTCGGCATGTCAGAATCCTTCGCCCCGCTCTCCGGGGCCAGCCTCGAGGAATCCAGGATCAGGATCGCCTTCGCCAAAGACACGGTTAGGAACGGTCCCCGGATCGACAGCGACCGCGGCGCTATCACGCAGACGCAGGAGCAGGAGCTCTACAGCTACTACGGGCTCGACGCGGGCGCATCCAAGGAAGGATCCTCCACAGGATCAGGGCCGGACGACTCAACGGCGGCAGCCGGGGACGCAATGCCAACCCAAACTACGGCCGATGCCGTGGGCGAGGAAGGACGGATCGAGGCCGCCCGGTTGCCGGCTTCAGGGCAATGGCCCCCGCATCCCTTGCCACATGGCGGCCCGCCACCCCCGCCGCCACACCTCCACAAACATGTGCCCCCGCGCCCGCATCCCGGCCCTCACCCTCCGCACCAGCCACCGCACGGCCAGGGAAAACCGGGTCCCATTCAATAGTCGCGGCCGGTCGCCGGAGAAATCGCCCGGCCGCGGGTGGAACCGAACCGTTTCTGGCGGCCTGCTGGCCACGGTCTTGTTACCGGATCCCGATCGGGCCGGACCCAGCCTGGGCTCGCCGCGCTGCCAGCTTCGGCCGGGACGGCGTTCGCACTGGCTTGGAAGGGCAGAGAGGTTGAACAGGCACCCGCCGGGCGCAGCGGCGCATCCGTTATAAGTGTCGGCGGATGGCGATGGCCGTGAGGTCATCATCCGGGCGCAAGCCGGTGGTGACTTCCCTGAGCTTTTTCATGACTGAGGCGGGATCCTGTGCTTCGTGGACGATGCCGGCCACGTGGTCCAGTGCCTGGAGGGTTCCTCAGTACAGGTCCAGCAGCCCGTCGGTGAAGCAGATCAGCGTGTGCCCTGGTACCAGCCGGGCGGGGGTGGCTGGCCAGCTTTTGGGTTCGCCGACACCCAGGGGCAGGCCTCCGGCCGGGAGCCTGGTGTAGTTCCCGTCCGGGTCCACGATGAGGGACAGGCCGTGTCCTGCGTCCGCGTAGGTGATCTCTCCGCTGCCGGTGTGGATGGTGGCCTGGATGGCGGTGGCAAGGATTCCGGTGACATCCAGGTCCTCCAGGAGCGTTCCCGCCACGCTGTTGAGAACGTCCGCGGGTCCCCGGCCGGTGTGGCCCGAACGGCGCTGCGGATGGTTGCGGCCATGAGTGCGGCGGCTGTTCCTTTGCCCATGACGTCCACGATTGTCAGGTCGACGCGACCGGGTGTTTCCCGCCAGGTGTAGAAGTCGCCGCCGACGCGGTAGGGCATGCAGATGCCTGCCAGCTCGTAGCCGGCTGCCCCGGAGGGCACGGGGAGCAGGGCTTGCTGGACCTCGTAGGCGCGGTCCAGTTCGGCCGCATCCTGAAGCTCGTGCTCGGCCCAGCGGCCCAGTTCGTCAAGGATTCTGCGTTCAGCCTCGTCCAGGGTGCGCGGAACGACGTCGTAGAGGCAGAAGGTGCCGACCCGCTGGCCGTCGTGCACGCTCAGCGGCCGGCCGGCGTAAAAGCGGACCCCCTGCCGCCCGCGACCTCGGGAAGCGAACGGAAACGCGGGTCCTTCCGCGCGTCGGGGACCACGATCATGTCCTGTTGCTGGACGGTCACGTTGCAGAAAGTCTGGTCGCGGGGCATCCACATCCGCCCGGGGGTTGGAGGGGATTTGTTGAACAGGTGGTCATCGTCAAGGAGGTTCACGGCGGCGAGGGGGACCTTGAAGACTTCCCGCGCCATGCGGGTGATCCGGTCAAAGCGCTCTTCGGGGTGGGGTGTCCATCAGTTGCAGTGAAGCCAGCGCCCGGGGACCCCGAAGACGGGGACCGGGACGAATAACTGAGACGGCCTCCAAAGGTGGTCAAACTCAAATTGGATCAAGATGATCCCTGGTAGCCCGTTGGGAAACTGCCCCAGGGCGCGGGCGCTGACCTCGCCGCAAGCTGCGCCATTCCCGCCCGGGGTTGCCGGCTCTGCCCCGAATTGACGCCGCCGCGCGTGGCCATCTTCGCCCATCGCTTGTGTTCCCGGCAGGGAAGGCCCGGCAGAGAAGGCCCGGCAGAGAAGAAGGGCGCGGCCAGCAGGGGCCGCACCCTTCTGAACGCTGCGGGCCGCCTACTCTTTGAAGGCGTCCTTGACCTTTTCGCCCGCCTGCTTCACGTCCGAGGCGGCCTGGTCGCCTTTGCCTTCGGCCTTCAGGCTCTCATCGCCGGTTGCCTCGCCGGCAGCTTCCTTGCCCTTGCCGCCCATCTTCTCGGCGGCGTTCTCTATCTTGTCGTCCAAACCCATGGTGTTTCTTCTTCGGTCTGCTCCCGCCGGAGTCTCGGCCGGCGGCTTACTACCTGGTCAAATCCTGGATTCTTGTCAAATGCTAAGCAGGCTGATCATACTCAGAGTATGGCCGGTGATGACCGGCCGGCGGGTAGCTGACAAGAAAGAAGGCGTGTCATGGGAATCCTCGGATTTCTCATTCTCGGCCTGATCGCGGGAGCCATCGCCAAGGCCACCCTTCCAAGAGAACAAGGCGGGGGACGGCTGGTAACCCTGCTCTTGGGCGTTATCGGAGCGATCCTCGGCGGGTGCATCGGCTCGCTCATCTTCGGCGGCGGCCTCGGAAGTTTTTTCAGTCTCCGCACTTGGCCGCTGGCCATCCTGGGATCCGTCATCGCACTGGTAATCTTCGCTGCAGCAACGGGCGGAAGGCGGGGGATCTTTTCCCGGATGAGGATCTGAACAGGCCCACGGTCCTGCGGCGATTGGCGCCGCCGAGGCGCGGACGCCTACGGCGAGGCCGTGTCCGGCGTCCGCGTAGGTGATCTCGCCCTTGACGGTGTCGATGGTGGCCTGAATGGCCATGGCGAGGATCCCGGTGACGTCAAGGTCATACAGGAGTGTTTCCGCCACTTGGTTGAGGAGACCGGCCGGGTCCCCCTCCGGTGCGGCGCGTACGGCGCTGCGGATGGTCGCGGCCATGAGTGCGGCGGCTGTTCCTTCGCCCATGACGTCCACGAGTGTCAGGTCGACGCGATCGGGTGTTTCCCGCCAGGGGTAGAAGTCTCCGCCGACGCTGCGGTAAGGCAGGCTCTTTCAGCCGAACATTCACTGAGGTCTCGCGGCGGCGTGCGCGCGAGGAGGAACTTTCCCTAACCGTTGCGCGCTCCGAGGCGGTACGTCTGGCCAAAAGTGTCCTCGAAGTGGATGACCAGCTCAAAGCCAACGAGAAACAACTGACCGAACTGGTACAGATCAGCGAGGCTGCGCCCCTACTTCAGGAAACGGGCTTTGGGCCCGTCACTGCAGCGACCTGTCTCACCACCTGGTCCCATCACGGACGGGTTCGGAACGAGGCGCCTACGCCTCCCTGGCCGGCGTCAACCCCACCCCGCTTCCTCAGGAAACACCGTCCGGCGCCGACTGAACCGAGGTGGAGACAGAAGCCTGAACCGCGCCCTCCACATGGTCGCACTGACCAAAATGACCCATGATCCTGAGACCCGGAAATACGTCTGTCAGCGATGGTCGAAAAGTGAGCCGTTTTGTGGGTTGAAAACTGAGCCACGTTGACGTTGGTTATTCTGCCGTATTTTCCGGTCTTGTCGAGGGCAGTGAGTCGACCAGGGTGTGTTTGAGGCGGTAGCTGGAGCCTTTGAGGGTGATGACTTCGGCGTGGTGGACAATGCGGTCGATCATTGCCGAGGCGACGACCTGGTCGCCGAACACGTCGCCCCAGCGGGCGAACGGCAGGTTCGAGGTCAGGATCAGCGAGGCGTGCTCGTAGCGTGATGAGACGAGCTGAAAGAACAGGTTCGCGGCGTCCTGCTCAAACGGGATGTAGCCGACTTCGTCGACGATGATCAGCCCGTAGCGGCGCAGCCTGACCAGTTCCTGGGGCAGCCTGCCGTTCTGATGCGCGCTCTGGAGCCGGGCGACCCAGTCGATGGCGGTCGAGAACAGGACCCGGTGGCCCAGTTGGGTGGCCCGTAGTCCCAGACCGGTGGCGAGGTGTGTTTTACCGGTTCCGGGTGGCCCGAGCAGGACGATGTTGGACGCCTCGGTGAGGAACGCGCCGGTGGCCAGGTGCGCGATGGTGTCGCGTTTGAGTCCGGCTTGGTGATCGAAGTTGAAGTCCTCGAGCGATTTGCGGGCGGGGAACCCGGCTGCCCGTGCCCGGGTCTCGGCGCCGGAGGCTTCCCTGGCGGCGACTTCCCTGGACAGGACCGCCGCGAGGTATTCCTCATGGGTCCAGCCTCCGTCACGGGCCTGGTCCGCGAGCCGGGCCGCTGCTTCCCGGATCCGGGGTGCCTTCATCGCCCGGGAGTAGTACTCGATCTGGCCGGCGGTTTCCTTGGCAGCGGGCATCAGGCGACCTGCCCGTCATCGAGGACGACGCCGAAGGCCCGGTCGTAGTCCGCGAGGTCACGCAGCCCGGTTGTTTCCCCAACTGGTGTGGGGTTTTGGAAGGCTTTCCTCAAGGTCCGTGCGGCCTCGACGTGGTCCGGGTCGGTGATCGATAAACCGGTGCCCCAGGACCGGACGTGCTCTCCGACGCACCGGCCGTCCAGGCTGATCGTGACGGTTTCCAGGTCCGCGGTGACGTCGACGAATCTGCCGATGGCCTGCGGGTGGACGGAGTAGTCGTTGGATCCCATCCGGACGTAGTAGTCCCTTGGGAGCCGGACCCTGCCGGCGAATCCGGTCACAGGCGGAACCGGTGGCAGTGCCAGCATGGCCGCCCTGTCCGGGCCGATCAGCTCGGTAGGCCGGGCACCGGTCCGCCGAACCAGCCGGGCGTTGGCCACGGGGAGCCACTGGCGGAGCTGGGCGTTGAAGTCCTCCGGTGAGGTGAAGGCCCGGCCGGGCAGGAAGGAGGTCTCCAGGAACTGGTTGGCCCGCTCCACGACGCCTTTGCTCTCCGGGTCGTAGGGTTTGACCTGCACGATCCTGGTGGCGAGGACACCGGCGAACGCCGCCACCCCGGCGGCGTAGCTGTTCCGCCGCCCGATACCGGTTTCGTTGTCCCAGATCAGCCGCCGCGGAACAGCCCCCAATCCACCGAGCAGTCCCCACATCCCGGCCAGCAGGTCCCCGGTCATCCGGGACGGGATCATCCGGGCCATGATGAACCGGGAATGCGAGTACACCATCACCAACACCGGCAGCACCTTGGCCTTGCCGCCGCCGACCGGTATCCGCACCTCCGGGAACCACAGATCGCACTGCGCCTGATCACCAGGATCGTAACTGATCCGGTCGGCAGGATCGGCGGGGGCATACTCCGGACGGATCCTGGCCACGTTCTCCCGGAACCACGCCGGGGACCCGGACCAGCCGACCCGCTCGGCCAACACCGTTGCCGGCATCCGCGGGTTCTCCCTCAGCAGCGCACGGATTGCCGGCTCCACGGCTTTGATTCCGGAGTCCCGCGGCGCCCGGACGTATATCGGTGGACCGTCAGCGCTGACAGCTTTCGCAACGGTGTTCCGGGAGATCCCCAATCGCGCCGCTATCGACCTCATCGACTCACCCTCGGCAAGATGCAACCGCCGAATAAGCGCCCAATCCTCCACTGTGATCACCCACCCAATCGTTTGGAACGGGTGGCTCAGTTTTCAACCGTCACAATGGCTCAGTTTTCGACCGTCACCGACAACGTCGAAAAGCGGCGAGCAGAAGGCCGCACCAACCTGGAAATCCACCGATGCATCAAGCGCTATCTGGCCCCACGCGTACACCGCACGCTCAACGCATCTTGCACCACTAATACCGCTTGACAGACATAGAAGAGTCGGGGTGCCCCTATGTCTTTCGTCATGCGACGGCGTCGCCGGCTACTGATGCATCGGCCGGCCCGGCTGGGCCCCGGATCGCGAACCCAGGTGCCAGGTTTCCGTCCGGATGGACGAAATGGTGCTACTGATTCTGGACGGCCCGGGGATGCGTTACTAAGATCTTGTCCACCCGGCATGGGCGCACAAGGGGCGCGGGAAGGAGGAGCAGATCACCGCTGACCCAGACCAATCTATGACTGACTTATCCGTTGAAAGCCCCTCGTCCGAGGGGCTTTCATGTGTCTTGAGAACACGTCTTCGGGTCCAGGTTCCTCTGCGGGATTTCTTGGTAGCCAGCGAACTCGCGGTCGTTTGCGGCGTCCCACAGGACCTCACCTTGGGCGCCGCTAGGGTCAATTCCAGGACCAGTAACGGTCCCAGGCCACGGACCTGCACGGAAGGACCGGCCCGAGAATCAAGATGGCGGTACAGGGATCCCACGCGTGGACCCAGGAGGTGCGTTCGGAACGGGAAACCCGGGCCAGCAGGCCGCCGGCCGAGGCTATGGCCAGTCGCAGTGCCGGAACCTGACAGCAGGGCTCCCGGCATAGGCAGCCTGCGTCCCTCCGGGCTCCTGCCGCCCGTTTGGGTCATCAGCGGGCACCGATGCTTCCGTTTCCGTTCCGATGTCCTGCGGTGTGCCCATTTCTGGATCCATGCTTCATCCCCCGATTGTTTTGAAACACTCAACTCGTAACGAAATTGTAGAGGGTCTGTAGAGTGCCGGACAGCTGCCGTGCCGCGGCTGGCTGGTCGTTCCGGGCTTGCGGCGCGGGGACGGGTCAGGCTGCCAAACCCGCCATCCCGGCGTTGGCGGAGGCGTCCAGGGGGCGGCAGGATGTTGACAAGCCCGGAGCCTGGATGGGTGAGTTTGAAGACCAGGAGACAGGAGCCCCGTCCACCAAACCCTGGCACGTGCACCACAGTACCTGTTCCCTACAAGCTCGGGGAGGTAGTCATCGGTGATGATCCCTTCAACGGGCGAAATGAAGGCGCCGTGGCCAAGTCAGACAGCGGTTGGCAAAGGCTGGCCCGTGGGGTGCTCAGGCTAAGAAATTTTGAGATTTATGCACTAAAGGTGCGCGCCCCGAAGGACTAGGGGTGGCTGGGTCGCGGGTGTATCGAGGGCACGCGCTTCACGGCCCCCAGCGCAGAACTTGACCGGACCTGGACCCGCCAGTGTTCAATGTCACGACGTTCCCGACGCCGACGGGGGCTGTGCGGCGGGAGTCCCACCAAGAGTCCCGGGTTGTCCGGACGTAGGGCGGTTTTGATGTGAACTGAGCGGATGCCCTCCCATTTTCTCGGACTTGTCACGCTCTTTTCGCCCCGCAGGCTGTTAGCGTGGAGGCCCAGCCAATGAAGGAGGAGCGATGACGATCAACTCACCTGATTCACTGCCTGAGGACGAACCGCAAAAGGACACAGCCGGTGCACGGGGCAAGGACGACGGCGGGATCCCCCAGGGTGGGGACGGTATTGGTATCGCTGCGGATGCGGAGCCCAACACATTCGAACCCGAAGAGGACCCTGAGGCCACGGGGGAGCCAAGCCGCTAAGGGACCCTTTCAGAATGCGACCGCCCAGGTATTCAATGAATGTCACGCTGGACGGCTGCGTGGATCACCGCGCGATACTCGTAGATGAGGAACGCAGCCGACAATCTCGCCCGAGCTGACGCTCTGCTGTTCGGCCGGGTGACCTACCAGGTGATGGAGAGTGCATGGCGTCCAGATCCAACCGGGGGTATCTTTCCCAGACCGCTTTTCGGACGTAGGCTTGGCGCGACCCGCCGACTGCACCGGCGGGCCACGCCAGCCCAGGAAGGCAGCATCGATGGAGATGGACATCAGGGGGAACTGGGACAGGCTCAGCCCCTCCACACAGCAATGGCTCACCGATAACCCAGGATCCGCGATCCTGCCGCGGACCATGGCTGCCGTGATCTGCAAGGAGATCGGCAAACCAGCAGACCGTGACCTGCACGGGGGCTCGCTGCTGTCACAGGAGGACCGCGACTTCATCCTGGACAAGGCCGGTTCCGCCACCTCAGCAGGATCTGGGCCTCGGTTCTCCGCCCCTGCATCGACGCCGCGGACCCAGGAGTCCGGAGCATGACCGCAGCCGGGGTTGGATGACAAGATTGGTAACGCCGCAGAAAAGTTGGGCGGTAAGGGCAAGGAAGCTGCTGGGAGGCCAGGGATCGGGCCCTCAATCCTGACATCTATTTCTCCCTGCTTGGGCATCCAGCAGAGAACCCCCGTCATCCCGAACTGGCTCCACTCGCCCACCTGCGTGAAGTCCTAGACCCGGTTGACCTGCCACCCTACAGGGCCAGCGGGAAACCCGCGGTGCTCCCAGCCGGACCATAATCTGCTCTTCACCTGGGCGCCTTCAAGGCCGGTTACCGGCAGGACTCACTGGGCAGCATGACTCCCGCCTACCCTGCGTATAGGCGTACGGTTGTAACCGGCCGGCGGCGGACAGCCGACTGGCGTCCCAGACGCCAGCGGCCCCCCAGCTCCGTCGGCGGTCCTCTAGGCGCGCCCTGGTTGCCCGGGTACGACGGGTAGTGTGCGGCGAGCCGTCAGTCGTCACGAGGAATCAGTGCCGGTTCCGTTCATGGCGAACCAGACCACACCCGGCCCGGCTACCCGATCGGGCGCATTGACCGTGCGCCGGTTTGGAGAGCCGCACCCTTTACCGGCCTCTATGTAAAGAAACTGACGGCGTGCGCCAGTGGCACAAGACATCACGGCGGCACAGCTTCCCTTCAAAAACGACCGTTTCTGACTTGCCTTCGGCAACCCTATGACGCCGCTCCCTTTCCCCACATGCCGTCTTTAAAGGATCTCTGCCGATAAACCTTGGGTCAGTCCCGTGGCGGGACGAACGAGTTTACGAGGGTGAGGACGTCTCGCGGTCTCTCCGTCGGGTCAGCGGCAGCTCAAGCTCGGGGAATCGTGTGGAGCGGGGCCCGACAACCTCTGTTGAGGCGTTACGGTCCGTCGCGTCTCTGATAACAGGGCGGCGCTTGGCGGGAATGTAGGGACCCCTGTGGCGGCCGGGCTTGCTTGGGCGCAATGTGGCGGCAATGACAAAACCAAGAACGAGCGCGACTGTGGCGGCCACTGCGATGACGATGACGGTTAATGATGGATCCATGACTGCCTCCTTGATGAAGTGAGACTATGCGACGTCGGGCTCAATGATGCTTAACTGCCGAGCATGGAAGCCAAAAATGAAGGTCGGGTAGGCAGATACGTCCCGAATCGTCGCCAAGGACTTGAAGAAGGGTCCCATTTCGGGACTGGCATCGATCGAGCGAGGACTGGTTTACATCAGCTGGTGCGCGATGACGCTTCGACACAGGGACTGTTGATATTGGTTGGGACCCAACCCCCCGTCGGTCCCACCGTGCATTCCAGCGTCTGGGCGAGTTCGTAGGGGAACCCTTCTTTGCTGCTGCCCGCCCAACCCGGCAGAGTGCAAACTCCAAAAACAGGTACCGATTACTCGTGCCTTGGCCCGGCCTTTCCGTGTTGACTAGGGGCGCGGCATCAATACACAGACGGGCAAGCCCAGTTGCAGTGTTTCCTGCGATTTTCCGGGTGCAACATCCCGCACAGAGACGGGGCCGGCGGCGACGAGAATCCTGTGAGATCGGGATGTTTCCCGCAGCCGTCGTCGGCCCCCCATCCCCAACATGAGGCTCGCGGTTCCATAGGGAACAGGGCTGGTTAGCTTGGGGTCCGCCGGGCCCGGCATTTAGGGGGGTGCTGCGGGCCCGGCGGCTGGTCAGGCCATTCAGAGATCCACTTCCGACCAGATGCCCAGAGCCTGACAGCCGCACCTTGGGAAAAGCCCGGACGGACCCGACAGGGCTGAGCCACCCCTTTCAAAGCTAAGTCACCCGGAATGCCAGGCCATTTGGATCGGTCTCAGGAATCCGCCGGTGATCCGGCCTTCCTGATGTACTCCTCGACGGCGTCTTGGGGAATGCGGTAGGAGTTGCCGAAGCGCACCGAGGCCAAGGCGTGGGCCTGGACCAGCCGGTAGACGGTCATCTTGGAGACACGCAGCATCGTGGCCACTTCGGCGATGGTCAGGTAGTGGCTGGGTAGGTTGGCAATGGACATGGCAATCTGACTCCTGCGGTTCGGATCCGAGCTGGGTTGGGCGGGTTAGCGTGGTTTGCTCTGGCTGCTAATCAGGACGCCTCAGCTGCCGGTAGTCGTAGAAGACGATCTTGTCTGCAGTCTGCAGCCCCACGACGGTGCCGTTCTTGACGGCCACCAGGCCTTCCCTGCGGCCGTTGAAGGGGTCATCGCCGACGACCACTTCACCGAGTTTGTAGGGAACAGCCATCGTCCGTGCACGGGCGATGGTCTGGTGGACGAACGTGGTCAAGCGCCCGGCTCGTGTGCTGGAAGCCGGCGCGCCAGCATGGATTTCCCCCATTGAAATTCCCCCATTGGAATCTCTTGCGCAGTGCTACAGATATGCACTGCTGGTCCGGGTGTCTGCGGAGAATGGTCTCCGTACCGGAAGCACCATAAAAACAGAGTATCCGCAAGTCACATCAGTAACAATAGGTGCTATTTGCATCAGCAGGAACATTTTGGTAACGGGTGTGCTGCTCCTTTCCTGCCCCCGATCGCGCACAATGGGACCGCGGTTGAATGACGGCAGCGGAACGTGCCGCCCCAGGAACTCATGGTCAAGGCCGCCATACTCTGAAGATCGCTTGCCGCCAGCGGCAGCGGGCCAGGGGCAGGTGCGTCATCCGTCGGACGTATCAGCGGCAGGCGATACCCGCGAGAAATGGCGGCCGCGGAGTTGTCGGGGAGATGCCGACTTCCGTGTGCGGCGGACGAGTGCTCCAAGGGTGATCACCAGGAACTCGACTGTGGCAGTGAGGGCGAGCAGAACGATAAAGGCCGCGAGCTGACCGAGGAGCATCAGAAGCCCTATACCAAGGGTGCCGGCGAAAACGAGATTGAAGACCAGGATGGAGGAGTCGTGCATTCAGTAGCCGTCGGGCGGTCGTTGATTGGGGCTCACGGCACGAACCGGCGCCGACAATCCATCGCCGATCGGCGACTCAGCTGCCGGGGTGGCAGGTGCCTATAAGGGATCGATCGGTCGAGGTCCCGCTTGGCGGTTGAAGCGCGGCCGTATCCGATGTCCATGCCCGTGAGCGTATCGGAAGTCGCTCTGCATCAGAGCTTAATTTTGGAAGTTAACTGCCCAAGTTGAGCTGCAGCGGCATGTCTCAGTTTCAGGCGTCCAATACCAGTGACGGGTACGTCAGCTGTCGCCCGTCAGGGGCAGTCGTGGCAAGCAGATCTTAGGGCGGGACCACTAAAACATTGAATACCTCCTGACGTTGCAGAAGAGGGACAGGCAGCGAAACCGGGGGAACCTTCAGATGCGCACGGCACAGCCAGACCAGAAACGCTACAGTGCCAGGATCAGCAATTGTGGCTCATGAGGAGCACGTCAAAATCGACCGTTTCTGACCTGCATTCGGCAAGCCTCCGAAAAGTCAAAAAAGCTCGCTTAACGTGGTCAAAACTGGTTTTCGAAATGAAAGCTGGTCAAAACCTGGTATGGAGGCTTTATGACGTGTCTGGCAACGTATTGGGTATGCAAGGGTAAGTACCCGTGGTCAGTCGCTGGATTTCCAAGTGGATGCGCTTGGCGCAGCCGGGGCAGTGCGTGTATTTCAGGAGTACGCTTCCGAGCCACGCAAGCAAGGATGCGATGGAGGGAATGCCTGGACTACTTGCAGCCGGGGAATGTTCTGACCGTTGCTGATCTAACCAGGTTGGGCCGCAGTACCGCTGACTTGGCCGACATCGTGACCGTACTGGGACAGCGGGGGATAGGGTTTCGTTCTCTTTAGGTATGGCGCTGGAGCATCTGGACGCCGCGCGGCAGGTGCTGGCCATGCTTGAAACGGTGGACTAGCTTGGCCGTTTCTCCATGGCCTTCAGTTCTAGACCGGAATACCGACGCAGACCTAGCGAATACAGGGAGGCATCGAGCGCTTCGAGCGTTCCACTGCCAAGGAAGTGGGACACTCCAAATCGTGGTCTTAGAGGTTTCGCCATATTCTCTTGAATATGGCGAATCTTAGGCGTGACTTGGTCAGTCAACGTGCACGCGAGGCTGTTCGGGATTTTATGAGCGGCACGACGTTGCGTGAGATCGACGAGCTCTGGCAGGACGAACTTTTTGCCCCAGTATTTGAAGATCCAGAGCCAGTTGGGGGTCAGCGAGTTACTCATTTCCAAGGGTACTTAGATCAGGTTGATTGGGCGGACCCATCGCAAGTTGCGCGTGCGCTAAGAGTCTTTGATCGGCACTTTCTTGGTTGTTTGATCCGACCAACGAATACCGGCCTGGCGCCGAGCGTGTTGACCGGCTGCGCCGTCTCTTTAGGCGTGATGGCTACGAGTGGACTGATGACGGAAAAATTGTTGGCGGGCCCGAAATTGCTGTTGTCGAGGATCCTCTTCTGGTTGGAATCACAGATCCGGCAGTCATTTTGGAACATCTCGACCGGATAAGCCGGGCAGTCAGGCACGGTGACCCTGCCCAGGCCATAGGTTCTGCGAAGGAACTTATTGAGAGCACAGCCAAGCTAGTCCTACGGGAACGGGGGGAAACGTTGTCGGGGCGTGAAGAAGTGCCCGACCTTGTCCGCCGCGCACAAGAGGCTCTAAACGTGCATCCGACACAGGCTGGGGGGCCAGATGCAGCCCCTTCAGTCCGTCGCATCCTCGGGGCAGCGAGCACAGTTGCGACGGGAGTCGCGGAGCTGAGAAACGCAGGCTACGGTACAGGCCACGGACATGACGTAGTGCGGAGCGGCCTCGGTGCACGGCATGCGCGTTTAGCCGTCAATGCCGCGAAGCTTTGGTGCGAATTCATCCTCGACACCTTATCTGACGAAAGGGCGCCTTGGCGGCGCAACCAAAACCGGTCATGAATAGGAGATGATCCAGCGACCTTGGTCACCCGTCGCTGACCAGGTGGTAAAAAGATCCAGGGCTAGCCCGGACGAGGAATGAATTCACCATCTGCAATGCCACGCAACTACCTAGCTCTTGTCGGGGTAAACCAAGACGAGATATGGGGTGACCGGCTAACGCCGGCCCGCGAGCTGTCTGGACATGGCCGTCTCTGGTGATCTTGATGACATCAATGCCAGGACATTGCCGTCCTGGAGTGGCTTGAGCGAACGACCCTTGGGGAAAGCACAATGACTAGGTCCGCAACTTCTATGGAGAAGCTGACTGTGAAGCTGGTATGGAACCACGGGGACCCGTGTCCGGCGCGACGGGCGAGGGCTTCAGCTGACTGGGTTCCACGGTCCGTCAGCACACCATCGAAAACGTCAGCTGGCTCGCATGAGCCAGCGGCGGCGCCGCCGCCTGCCTGCGATCGTTAAGGGCATCAGCCGGCTTCGGAGCATCGACCGAGCCATGCGCCACTTTACGGCCACGGATTTCGATGTACGTCGGCAGTGCTGGCTCGGGCTATTCGAAGTCAAGCGGGCCAGCCGATACTCCTAGTGTGCGCTCAAAGATTGGCAGCGACCGGACATCCTCTGAATCAAGAGGCTTGGCTGCGACTCGCTCTCCCCGGTAGTCGTAGGCGAACTGCGGGCCGGTGACGTAAATGATGTTTTCTAAGTCCTTCAGCTGGCCTGCGTCAAATACTCGCAGTGTACTTAGCTCATTCGCAGCCTCGTCTGTGAGATTGACCGCTGCGCGATCGAATAGACGTACCACCTCAAGACCACTTATCGCTGCGAGGCGGTCGAGGACAGCATCCGTGCTGACGAACCCCGCGCCAACCTGGTGAGGGCCGTAACCTGGCATCGGTCGGGCCGCCGTGAGCAGCAGTGAGCGGACGATCTCGGGGGTGCCATCCACGTCCAGAACAGCGCCCGCTCGCTTCGCGACCGCAAGGCAAGCGGCGACGGCCGTTGGGTCAACGCCGACGACGGGAAGTGCAGTCAGGGGTAAAAGATTACGCGGGCTGGTCCAGATCGAAGACCCGAAGCGGTCGACAATTCCGCATCCCACGAGGGGAACGCCATGCGGGTCCGCGCCCTCCTGTACGCGGATTTCGCGGCCCAGCTGACAGATTGCGGCGACTATGACCCGGACGAGGTAGGTCACCTTTGGGGCTGCGAATGACGTCCCCTCAGGGTAGGGGGCTATATCCGATCGCCCGTCCGCCACAAGGTCCGGTCCGGAATTCAGGTCATCTCGGGTTCCGATCGCGGAGTAGGGGGCGAGCTTGGTCCCCGTCTCGTCCACCGTCGCACCGACTGACAGCACCCAAGGGGCGCGTGCCCATGCCGACAAGGATCCTGCACCTTGAGCACCACAGTTACCTGCAGCCAAGACGAACAGGACGCGGGCTATTAATCCTGCCCGAGTCGCGATATTGACAATGTCGTTCCCGACGAAGGGGAAGTCAGGCGACGCGGGACCGGCACTGACGTTGATGACGGGAACGAGCGCGGGGGGCGAGGGCCAATCTAGCTCGTCATCGAAATCAATCCCGCGGTCGGGCAAGTACACCGGATAACCCTGCGCATCGCCCACGGCCCGCCCCCGGAACAAGAGCCCGTCGCGATTTCCCGCGTCCTGGGCTCGCGCGATGTGGAGAAGCACGTCGATACCGTTCGCGAACGTGCGCGACTGCTCAAGCGCCCCGAGCGCGGGGATGACCTTCTCAACTCCCGGGATCCTTTGGATGTGTTGGGCCTGATCGGGGTTTGAATTTATTTCGATCACGGGTACGAGGCGATATGGTCTCGCCTGTACGCCGAGGCCGCGCACGGATGACAGAACTGCTCCGTATTCGGTGGGGGATGTCAATACGAGAAATTGAGTCTTGGAGAGAGCGCTCATCTCCGGTCGGGGCGCACTCAGGCACGCCCTTGGACCGTTGTCGAATAGCGTGAAGAAATCCTCTGTTTCTTTCCCCATAGCTCTGCTACCTTGCTTTTTTATCGAGTTGTACCCGAAACGACCCTGGGTAGCAACCCTCGGACGATGAAGCCCGTAGGAGAGGTCATGAGAGATGCCGACAAGGTCGCGGCTGCGACGGAGAGTTGGAGGTTAGGCGCCGAAAGCGTGATCGGGTTCGCGGAGATGGCGGCGCCGGTCGACGAAGGTGAATTCGCGCCGTTTTCAGCGGGGGGGATCGACGACTCGGTCGGGGAACTAGAGGCAAGAATCGACCGCCTGCTCACGGCGGCTGATGTTTCCGTCGATGCGGCAGGCGAGCTCGGAGGCATCGACATCCTGCTCGGGAACCTCGAGGTCGCGAATGTTCTTCTGACCGCTAGCCAGGAGCCCTCCTCGGTCTTCAGTGAAATGGGGGTTGATGGCGGATCAGTTTCTTTCGATGAAGCGCGGGTGCACGTGGCGGTCTTGAAGAGCTCGGCGGACGGCGTGGTTGAACCGACGCCGAGGGAGCTGCCCGACTCGGTTAGAGGCAAGTTTGACGAACTGCAGGTTGCCGGAGGCACAGAGCTCGTTGAGCTCGCGAAGAGTCCCACGGTGCATGCAGTTGTCGTAGGCGGAGCGAAAGGCATCGCTGTAGTGGCGGCCGGCAAGGTTAAGGAGGCATTCCATGCTGTCGAGAGCGCGCTTTCGTGGCTCAAGAAGGCAGCCGTGCGCGTCATTGAGTGGGTCGTGACCAAGCTACGGAAGATGTTGCCCGATCGCTTTCAATCCAAGTTTGACGAGCTGGTCGAAACGGTCAAGGACAAGCTCGTCGATGGTGCCCCCGGTACCGTCGGGACGCTGCTCGGGGCGCTGCTCGGGCGACGCGGCGCTGAAAAAGCGTGGGGAGCGCTTTCGGCAGATCGGCTCTTGGAGCTCGAGCCCAGCCTTGACAAGACTACAATGAACCAGCTCACTCGGATCGGCTTCATCACCAGGGGCCGTAAAGCCGTCGACAAGTTCGACATAGTCGTCTCAGCGCTGGCCGACACAAACGTAATTCCGCAAGTCAAGATTGCAGCTCTCGCACTAGTCGCCGCGGTCATTGGCTTCGTCGGGTTTCAGGTGTGGGACGGCTTCCACGACCTAGAACGACTAGCGGAGGCGTGACCACGGCCCGATCAGACCGATGTGAGCTTTAGCAGCCGAGAATTGTGGGCCTCGAACACGCTCGAACTCAACTGCATTCCACTACCTGCGAAAAGCCCCCATTTATCGCTCAAAGTCAGACTCTCACTTCAACTCTTTTCGGTTGCCATGCGATTTCCCGCCGAACAACTTCCCCAAGGTTCTTCGAGACCGCGGCATAAGCGTGGCTGAGGTCCATCACCTTCTGTGCGGCACGATCCTCAAGGCCGTCTTCGACTTCATCCAGGCCTTCAGGCGACCTAGAGAGGCGTGTTGAGGCCTCGGTGAATCCATTTACGGCATCGCGTACGTTAGGGTCGAGGGCCCTGCTCGCCAGACGGCGTACTTCGACTCCTAGTCACCGAACTGGCAGCCGCAACGATCGCCATCGCCGGTGAAACAAACCCTCGACCGGCTCTGGCACGGCAGTACCGGCCCAACCCACGATCAGCGAGGTCTGGCCTGACTCCTCAAATCAGCCGGAAGATAGACAAGAACGGGCGTGCGGGATGACAGCATCACGCCCGCCCATGGGCTTACATTACTGAGCAGGATGCAAAGAGCAGGCTCCGCATGTTTCTGATCCAGCACCCGGATGGAGAGCACATTCGCTGGCTCAATCCGCCGGAACCGCTGATGCCAGCAGAACATGTCCTGCCTCCTGCCCTGGCTTGCGGGGATCCGGTGGTCTGGGCGACCGACCTGAATCATGGGGGACCGGCGCTGTTGATCGCCCTGCTGGTCGGCCACGGCCAGGACATCCTCTACATTCCGGGCCGTAACGTGCATCACGCCTCTAAGATTTACCGTGGCGAAGGTAAAACGGACGCCAAACAGTTGCTCGAATACTTGCCGGCGCTGGAGCGGGCCTTCGACTACAGCCGTTCCAAGGCTGCACTGACCCTGCTGAGCAAACACCGGACGCCGGGCGGGATCCGCCGCGCAGGTCAGGCCAGAATTCACGCTTGGCTGAAGAAGCAGGGTGCACGCTCCACGGCAGCCGTTGCTGCAGCCGCCAATTCACAGCACACCGCCGTTCCGGCCCAGCACATGGGGGAGGGGATCGTCGCGGCACTGGCCCGGGAAATCCTCACTCTGAACGAGGAGCTGGCGGAACTCGATGCGCTGATCAGGAGAAAGTCACCGAACACCAGCACACACAGGTGCTGCTGAGCATGCCCGGCTTCGGGCCCGTCCTTGCCGCCGAATTCCTCGGCGGCACCGGCGGTGACCTCTCCGTCTTCCAATCCGCTGACCGGTCCGCGGGTGTTGTCGGGCTGGCCCCGGCGCCCCGGGACTCCGGAAGAATCAGCGGAAACCACCGCCGGCCCAGGCGCTACGGCCGGCGATTGCTGCGTGTCTTTACCTCTCCGGGCTTTCCGCGCTGAAGTCCTGTCGCGCCTCGCGCCGCTATTACGACCGCAAACGTGTGGAAGGGAAATTCCACATCCAGGCGATGCTCTCGCTTGCCCGGCGCCGACTCAATGTCCTCTGGGCCATGCTCCGCGACGCCACCACCTACACGCCCGTTCCGGTCATACCCCGGCCGTTGGCCGCTTGATCCGGTGGCACGAGAAATCTGTGTTGCCCCACGGTGGGCCAGTTGTTGTTGTCGGCCACGTATAAGGTCAGGCCTGCGCTGCTATGCGCAGTTCCTTAAGGTGCCGTCGCATGGCGGTACGAACTGTGGCGCGCGTTTGAGCGTCCTCCAAGAGGTTCTGCCATCGTTTGCCTGCATTGGTCGAATCGCCTCGCAACCATTGATGGGCAGCGGCGGTTTCGGTGGCGAATTCCGCGGAGTTTTCTGCGCGCTCGTCACACCATTCCTCGATGAGATCAGCTTCTTCAAACTGAGCCACGGTTACAAGTTGGTAGTCATAGGTCGGAACCACCACTCGACTGTTGTGGTGAACCCACCGCTGAAGCAGCAAGTTGACGCCTACCTGTGACATACACGCGACTCGGTTATGAGGTTGTAGGGCCTCCTCCGGAACGAGGTATGGCTCGTGAAGGTGCGCGGCAAAGTGATTGCCATCGTCATATAATTCCGGAAGGGGCATTAGCCTGTAGTTGCCCTTCCAGCCGCCGAATGGAATCAACGAGGACTCACGTACTTCCGCCACGAGCAGCCTGGAAACGAGATTCACTCCATCGACGCGAAGTGCGCATGGGTGCTGTAGCACGACTGCCGTTATTCGTGAATCGCTATCCCCGAGGTCGCAAGGCACGTCTTTGAAAACGTCACCCGTGAACACCGGTCTCGACTCCGAAACCTCGTCTCCCCTCGCCCGATACATGGAAGCCCAGCCCGGGGCTTCGCGCGTTCCAGGCGCCTCGAGGTCTTTTCCAGGCATCTCAGACTTAGCCTTTCGATCTAATGGACATTTGGCCGTCTTCACCACGGAATGTCTCGAATGGTGATTCGTATGTGGTTCGCCAGGAGGGGTCAAACCGGGTGAGGGCTTCCTCAGGATCAAGATGTCCACTGGCATATTCAAGAACCAGGAACGTTTCGCCGGAAGCCCAAAGATCTATGGGTGTTACAGGGATTCCTTCAGTTACGGGCATTTCAAACCAAGACTCGATCTCTTGGATCCGGCCTTTGGACGCGATAAGGTCTTGGGCTGCCACCAGGCTGGCAATTCTGTGACGGTTTTCTCCTGATGCCTTCTCACCCTTCCGCCATTTTTGAATGGCCGGAACACTGACCCCAAGCATCCGCGCAATGTCTCTCCACGCGAATCCTTGATCGGCGAGCACCTGAAGTAGATCCTGGACGCGCCCCACAGCTCGTTGACTAGTAAGGACGCGCCACTCATGAGTCAGAGCTTCTACATGCGTTTCTCGGACGTCATTGTTCAACCTCGTGACTTTTGTCACCAGGTTGCCGGTCCGCTCCGTGTGTTCAAGTGCCGAAATACGAGTGGGCATGTCAATCGTTGGCAGGGTGAAGCTAGGCGTGGCTGTCCCCGAGTCGACAGAGTAAGTCTGCTGCTGCATTGCAGCAGAAATAGTGTTGGTCACTTGCGAAGCACCTCATTCCTTAGGCGGTCTGTAATGCACTGTTCAAACATCTCACGTACGGGCGCATGTAGTGCCTCGCTGGTCTCCTTGAGAAGATCAAGTGAAAACACCGGAACTCCTGATTCGGGCACCCAGAAGCTGTCCAGATCGAGAAGGAAGAACTTGCCAGGATAGGCCGGAGATTTTCGTCGTAACTCTCCGTTGGGGTTCACTGCAAAACCCTCGCCGGTCGCATGTCTCATGACCAGAGACCTGCCTCGTTCGGGACCGAAAACTGCGACACCCTGCCACTGATTCAGGGGCAGATCCTGGGCGTTCTCGACGTGAGGTCCTAGAAGGGACGGGACCAGATACTCGCTCCACTCTGGGTTTTCAGTGTCAGGTATCCGTATCTCGTCGATGTATCGCAGGCCCACTCTCTCTATGCCGTCAATAGGAGAGACCTCGTTGCGAGCTTCGCAGACCTTCAAGAGCAGCTCGCTAAAGTCCTCCCAGCCTGGGTACTGGGTCGTCTCCACGATGGTCGAACTGCTAAGCAGAGAAGCAGCAACCGTTGTTTTTCTGTCGAAGTACTTCGGGGACTCCTCCGTTTGGACCGTTGGAACCGCGCCGGAGGGCCCGAACTCGATGGTCTGAGAGGAGACCTGCTGTGAACGCATCACAGGGAGCTCGTTGCTTAGAAGCTCCTTGAAGATAGCTCTCTGTCGAGGGCTTAGAGTCTCTGATTGGGGATGGCGTAGCTCAAACGCCACCGAAACCAAGGGCGCACTTGGGTAAACCTCACGCTGATGATTCATACTGAGATGATACGCATCTAGAAACCAAAACAGTAACCAAACTAGTAACACTGCCAGGGTTTTCTCAGGTTAGGACGGCAGAAAATCCGTTGACACCCTGTCCTGCTCTGAGGGAGGGCGCAACAGGAAACTGGACGGACGGCAAGGACCCAACTGCCTCAAAAAACACAGCTTTTCGAGACATTCCATCGGGCTCGTCTGTAGCCGTACAAGTAGAAGCTCCTTGAGTACGCCGAGGAAGGCGACATCGTTGGTGTGTGGCGCGTCGACCGTTTGAGCCGGTCGCTGATTGACGTGCTGAACCCGGTGGCCCTGCTGCATACAGCTGAGCTGCCGTCGCCGGTCTCTACGGTCAGGGTTACTTTCACGCCCATATTTTAGACAACTGCCCGGGCCAGGGTGCTTTCCAACGCTGCCAGCAGCGTTGGGCCGTGCTTTTCTTCGCGCCGGTCCACTGGACGTGCCCCGCCCAGAGCAGGGCAAGCGGTCATCATCCACAGTGCAAAGTAGTTGTGCGGGATCCGGAGCCCTATCGCGCGCTGGAACAGGCGCACGACAACTGGGTTTAGCGACAGGTCCGGCTGGAACTGGAATCCAGGACAGAACGTGCCCCCGTCGATGAAGACGCGAATGAGTTCGCGAAACGCCGGTTCCGGGTTCGGGGTGCCGGCTTCGAGCCGTTCCCTGACCCGGCCGACCGTGGGCAGGCCGAACTCATCACGGACCGCGTCCCAGAACTGCGGCGGAATGGGGGAGCGGTATAGCTCAGCTGGCATCATCGATGCCGTCCAGCAGCCATTGCGTGGAGGTGGGGTCACGGCGCAGCAGGAACGTACGCAGTGCCGAGTTGGAGGAGAGGCGGACCTGGATCCGCCAGTGCTCGATGTCGACGACGTTCCCTACGCCGCGTGGGGCGGTGGTGCGGGTGTCCCACCATGAGTCGCGGGTGAACCAGTGCATGGTGTCCAGTTCGGGGTCGACCGTCCAAATCCCGCCGTCGTAACGTACGGCCAGGGGAGTACCTGTCGGGGTGAAGCGGACGTCCACCATGAGGTTCAGGCTGGGGGCGTTCAGGGTTGGTGCGTCGAATGTGATCGTCATTGATTGGGGTTCTTTCGTGTGGTGCTGGTGATGTTGGTTCTTAGGCGGCTTTGACGAGGGGGAGTTCGTCCCAGTGGGTGGTGTAGCGGGGGGAGAGCATGTCGCGTTTCATGGTCCAGTCCGGCCCGCCGCGGATCCCGGCAAAGCCCAGGCCGATCGACCCGCGGCCGTACCGGCGGGTGACGTCCTCGAGGAGTTCACCGATGTGGCGTTCCTCGTACGGGTTCTCGAACAGCGACAGGGGCGCCTGGTTGCCGGTGGGGCGCAGGTCGGTGACCATGATCCCGGCCCGGGCGTACCGGATCCCGTCGACGATGCGGGGCAGGAGCGCGTGGGCGGCTTTGGTCAGGATGACCGGGTCCGCGGTGGGCATCGGCAACGGAACGCACACTGAGGGGTAGGAGGTGTCTTTCGGGTTGAAATGTGAGGTGCCGGCGAATGCGGTGAGGATTTTGGCCTGCAGCCCGTGTTTGGCCAGCCGGGCGGAGGCCTGCTGTCCGTACACGCTCATCACCTGTCCGATGTCGGCAGCGGTGGTGATCGGTTTGGCGAAGGAGCGGGAGAAGATCAGCTGGTCCCGGCCGATCCGTTCCTCCTCCATGGGGATGCAGGGGGTGCCCTGCAGTTCCAGGACTGTGCGCATGACCACCACGTTGAACTTGTCCCGGATCTTCACCGGGTCGACGCCGGCCAGGTCGGCGATCGTGAAGATGCCCCGAACGTTCAGGCGCCGGGTGAGCCGCCCGGCGATGCCCCAGATCTCCTCTACGGACAAACGTCCCATCAGGTCCTCCCGCACTGCCGCGGGTACGGAGTCCCAGTGGCAGACCCCGCCAAAGGCTGGATTGTTTTTCGCCCACTTGTTGGCAAGCTTCGCCAGGGTCTTGGTGGGGGCGATTCCGACGCAGACGGGAACGCCGACGTTCCGCTGGACGGCGGACTTCATTGACCGGCCCATCGCGACCAGCTCGGCCGGGGTTCCTTTGACGCCGAGGAAGGCCTCGTCGATGCTGTACACCTCGAGCCAGGCCGAGTACCGGCCCAGCAGCTCCATGACCCGGGCGCTGATGTCCCCGTAGAGCTCGTAGTTGGACGAGAGCGCGACGAGGCCCCATTCCTTCGCCCTGGGGGCGAGTTTGAACCACGGCTCGCCCATGGCGATCCCCAGGGCTTTGGCTTCGGGGGAGCGGGTTACTGCGCAGCCGTCGTTGTTGGACAGCACGATCACGGGCTTGCCTTCCAGGGACGGGTTGAAGGCCCGTTCCGCGGAGGCGTAGAAGCAGTTCACGTCCACGTGCGCGATCTGCGGCATCCGCTGCATCACCGCCGGCCTAGCCACGACCGTCCTCCCTCTCGGTGCAAGAGCGCGCGTTACACATGGTGCAGGAACCTTGTCGCGACGCCCCAGATCGTCAGGTCTGACAGGGCCGGGACCCTGATGTCCGGGAATTTCGGGTTCTCCGCCTGCAGCACCACCCCGTCCGGGGTGATGCGCAGCCGCTTGATCGTCAGCTCCCCGTCCAGGACGGCCACCACGACCGAACCGTCGATGGGTTCCAACGCCCGGTTCACGATCAGTTCGTCCCCGTCGCTGATCCCGGCGCCCTCCATCGACTCCCCGGTCACCCGCACGACGTAGGTGCTGGTGATGTCCTTGATCAGGTGCTCGTTCAGGTCGATCCGGCCGTCAAAGTAGTCCTGCGCCGGCGACGGGTAGCCCGCCGCGACCGGTACCGGGGCCATCAGCACCGACAACAACGACACCCCGGCATCTACCACGCGGGGACCAACAATCACGCCCACAACACACCTTTATTCGAACATATCTTCGATTCTTTCAGTGTAGCCGGTGGCCCTGACAAAGTGTTTTCCTCCCAGGGTGCGTTGGCTGCAGGCTCCTGTGGGCGGGTTGGGGGAGGGGCGCTGCCCACAACCGGGGACAATTCCGTCCGGGTTATCCACCGCTACGGCTGCCGAAGGGAGCTTCCCCAGTGGCTCCCGAAAGAGACCGGCCGTGGATAACCCGAATTGCCCCCGATCATGGACAGGACCGCGCGACGGGAGTGCCGCCTCGCCGGGGGAGCGGCCGCCACCATTCGCCCCTAAGGCGCACGAGGTGCCGGAAATCCCACTGCGACCGCCGCGCGGTGACAGGCAGTCCGTGCCTGGCCAGCTTGGATCAATCGCCCGGGGTGAGTCGTCCGGGAGCCTGGCCTGACTGCTTCGTGCTGGCCTGTCCTCAGCCGGCCGCGGTCTGCGGTATCTGCTGCCGGGGCCGGGTCGGGCAGAATGGGCTCATGTGCGGCAGATATGTGATGTCCAAGGCCACGGGCGATCTTCTGAGCCATTTTGAGGCCAAGGAGGTGGAGGGCACCCCGCCGCCTCCGAGCTGGAACGTCGCGCCCACCCAGGACGTGCCCATTGTGGCCGAACGGCTGGACGAGGGCGCCCTTGAGCGGCACCTGCTCGTGGCGCACTGGGGTTTGGTGCCGTCGTGGGCGAAGGACATCAAGATCGGCAACAAGCTCATCAATGCCCGCAGCGAGAGCATTCTGGAGAAACCGTCTTTCCGCAAGGCCGCGGTCAAGCGCCGGGCCATCATCCCTGCTGACGGGTACTTTGAGTGGCAGAAGACCGAGGACGGGAAGAAGATCCCGAACTACCTGTACTCGGAGAACGAACCGCTGCTGGGATTCGCCGGCCTGTACGAGTGGTGGGCCGATCCGTCTGTTCCCGAGGATGACCCGGGCCGCTGGCTGCTCAGCTGCACAGTGCTGACCACCACGACCCAGGACGCCCTGGGCCACGTTATCTGGGGGTAGCGGGCTCGGGGCGAGAGAAGATATGCCCAGAACGATTGAGTCACGTAAGGTACGTGCCCTGCTGCCGGGTCGAAACAGGTGGCGGAGCCAACAAGTTTCGACATGGTGCTCAGATGTCTATGACTAATGGGTGATACGCCAATTCCACCGATTGGTTGCGAGACATAGTTAGTAGCTGGGGAGCCGCTCCGCGGCGTTGGGGGTTTGAGAAAACGGCCTTGTGGCTAGGTTGGGTAGCGGCGCATGATGGCAGTGCCGCGGTCGACGCCGGCGATTCTTAGTGC
>NZ_JAGGPN010000065.1 GCF_018613795.1 Arthrobacter sp. ISL-65 | reverse complement strand
CATGCGCCGCTACCCAACCTAACCACAAGGCCGTTTTCTCAAACCCCCAACGCCGCGGAGCGGCTCCCCAGCTCGTAACTATGTTTCATAACCCTCAGGCTTAATCGGCGTGGTCATCGTTAGTTACGAGACACATGAGGGATGCACATGACGAAGCTAATGGGCTATGCACGCGTTTTGACGCGGCAGCGGTCAACTGGCCGGCAGCACGCGGACCTTCTGGCTGCGGGTGTTCGACGCGGTGGCCTCTATGTGGCTGCAAGTGATGCCTGAGCCGGCAAACTCGGCTAGCAACTAGCGATCCGCTGGGGTTCTCAGCCCGTCGGAGTCCGCCGGACAAACCGTCCGAAGAATCTTTGATTCACCCTGAGTAGCTATCCGCTTGCTGGTCCCAGAGAAACGCTTAGGCCCTTTCGGCCGCAAGCGGCAGAATGTGATCCAGCGGTCTTACATTTGGTCTGCTTCGGCGAAGCGGAACAGAGGGTCAAGAAGGCCCGTTGCGACGACTTTCGTGACGTCCCAGATTAAGGAACACAAATTTGCCGATCAATAAACAGACGCTGAAAGACGACGGGTTCTCCGGATTCAGATCGTTTGATCAGCTGGATATCAACCGGGTTCCACGGGCCCCCGGACTCTACGTAGTGCTCAAACCCGAGGGCTTCGAGCGGGTGTTCCTTGCGAAGAGCTTGGGAGCCCGCTTCAAGAAGCGAGATCCCTCCCTGCTCCAGCCCGCCTTGGAGGCGGAGTGGATCGAGAACGCGGATGTCCTCTACATCGGAAAGGCCAGCCCAGGAAGCACGGGCAACCGCGGACTGCGAAAGCATATTCAAGAGTTCACTGACTTTGGCCGCGGGAAGCCTGTCGGCCATTGGGACGGGCGGCTCATTTGGCAACTCGCCGACTCTCAATCGCTGGTTATCGCGTGGAAGGAGTTGGCAGCAGAGGAGGTGAACCTGGCCGAAGCCGCCTACCACGCGGAGTTCGTCAAGATTTACGGAAAGCTGCCCTTCGCCAACTTGGTCCAAGCCAGGACGAAGGGAGCATAAGCGTTGGAGGCGATCCGCCCGATCTTCAAGTCGCGGTAGGTCCGGCAGAACGTGGGTTAAACCACGGCCACCAATGCGGAGGTGCTATCCGGGGACGGTGGGTGCATACTGGCGGCAGCGCCAGAAGGCGTGGTCCCTTTGGAGTGGTGAGGGTGATGGTTGATTCAGACTTTGATGGCGTGGTCGAGCGTCTGCGTGCCGCGCTTGCCGAAATCCTGAAGGGGGATCCTGCGCCCTGTCAGGCGCTGTTCGCCAAGAACGACGAGGTGACGCTGGCCAATCCTTTCGGCGGCGTTTCCCGAGGGCGGGACAACGTCGCGGCCAGCATCGCCAAGGCAGCGGCGACTTACCGTGACGGTGAGGTCGTGTCCATGGAAAACCAGGCCACCGCCGTCGTCGGGGACCTTGCCTACGTGGTGCTGATCGAGCGGTTCAGGGTTCGGGTTGCGGGGCGGGCCGATCCGGACGACGTGGCCCTGCGCACGACGAACATCTATCGTCGGGAGGGCAACGAATGGCTGCTTGTCCACCGCCAGGCCGATCCCCGGGTTGATGCACAGGCGCCCGAGTCGGTAGTCCAGTAAGGCCCCTCGTCGCCCGAGCGCGACCGCGGCCAGCACGCCGTCGAACATCCTGCTGAACGGAGCAGCCGGGACCTCCAATAGATGCGTTTCACGTCGCCCATTTGGTCTCCACAGTCTGGTTTTATTTGTGGGTTCTGCTTCGGGGCGGACTGCACTACCTTTCTTCTATGGCCATGGCAACGTTGCCCTGACCCTTGACAGGAATTTCTACTCAGTGAGGAGTGGGAAAGGTCATGCCTTTACGGACCAAAATTTCTATTGGTGTCCTCGTCTTGTTGCTGGTTGTCGGCGGGGGAGTGTTTTTGTACAACGACAACATAAAAAAGAGCCGAGCCGGGGAATACAACCCCGAGATAAGTCCTGCAGATTTCACCACCAACATAACCAATAAGTACTTCGCACTCCCTGTCGGCAAGAAGATGACGTATGAGACGACCGACCAAGGAGGAGTCACCGAACGGATCGAGATTGAGATCCTGCCGGAGAATATGCAGATAGAGGGCTTTGAGACAGTCGTCTATCTGGACAAGGAATACAAGAATGGGCAGCTGGTGGAAGAAACCAGGGACTACCTCGCGCAACACAAGAACGGCGACGTGTGGTACTTCGGGGAAGATGTGAATAACTACTGGAACGGGCTGCTGCTGCACCACTCGGGCAGCTTCCTCCACGGAAAAGATGGAGCAAAAGCCGGGATTTGGATGAAGGCCGACCAGCGCACTGGCGATTCCTATCGGCAGGAATTCTACATTGGCAACGCGGAGGACATGAGGGATACCGTCGCCACCGGCCAGACCGTTTCCACGAAAACCGGCAAATACACCGACTGCGTCAAGGTCTACGACTGGACGCCGCTTGAGAAGAACTCACGGGAGCACAAATACTACTGCCCCCAGGTCAAGTCGTTGGTCCTGACCGAGGACCTGCAGACAGGCAGCCGGTCAGAACTCGTAAATGTTGTCCAGCCCTAGGTGCAACGGGAAGGCGACGCCGGCTGTGCGCGGTGCGAGCCACAACAACCGGTGACCCGAGTTTTTGTCCAGATAATGGCCGCTTAGAGGCCTTTTGGAGCCATTATCTGGACAAAACTCCCCTACATTTCCGGCGGGCGATCCGGCACCTAGCTGGCGACCGTCTCCTTTGTAGTCTCCTTTGCCTTCATCCATTCGCTCATCCACGGGGCCCGGACGCTCGAGGTGATGCGGCAGTCGGCCACGAAGGTGCCCTTGGCGCCGGCGTCGATCCAATCCGTGAGCGCGGAAAGGTCCGCCAGGGTGCGGATGATCGCGGATTCCGCCCCTATCGCGCGGGCAATCCCGCTGAAGTCCACCTCGGGGATCAGCATGGGCTTTTCGGTCAGGCCCTGCGAGCCGTACTGATGGATCTCGGCCCCGTAGGCGGCGTCGTTGTAGATCACGACGACGGCGCTGCTCGCCGCGCCCACTAGCGACTCCAGGTCGGACAGGCCCATAAGGAATCCGCCGTCCCCCGCGGCCAGCACCAGGGTGTTGCCGTCGTCCACGGCCCGGGAGGCCCCCACGGCGCTGGCCAAGCCGAGCCCGATCGACTGGTAGGCAGTTCCCACCATGACCAGGTCCTGGGGACGCGGGATGCGCCAGTACATGGGTGCCCAGCCGAGGAAGTGCCCGCCGTCCTGGACCACGGTGCGGCGTTCCGGCAGGACCGCATCCAGTGCCGTGGCAAGCGCGCGGGGGTCAAGGCGGCCGTCCGGGGTCTCCGTGGTGCCGGGGTGGTGGCAGGGCCCTTCGGCCAGCCGCTTGAGGGCTTCCGCGCGCCAGGCCTTCGATGCATTGGCCCCGGACGGGGCGGCGTTATCCAGCAGTTGGAGGATCCGGGCTGCCGCGGCCTTGGCGTCCGCGCTGACGAACATGTCCACCCGCGGGTTCGTCGGCTCCATGGCGGCGTCGATCTGGATCACGGTGGCGTCAGGGCCGATCAGGTGGCCGAAGCGCATGGTGAAGGGGCTCAGGCTTGCCCCCGCCACGAGCACTACGTCCGCCTCCTCCATGAGCCCGGCGGCGGTATCCGTGCCGAAGCCGCCCGCTACGCCGAGGTAACCCTCGCCCTGCAGCAGGTTCAGCGCCAGTGCCGTCCCGGCCGTGAGCGCGCCGAGACGGTCGGCCAGTTCCCGGAGTTCGGGGCCGGCTCCGGCGAGGTGCGCACCGCGGCCGGCAAGGATGAGCGGCCGCTTCGCGCCGGCCAGCAGTTCCGCCGCCCGTCCGAGTCCGCCGTCGACGTCGTCCGCCACCGCAGCCGCCGCCGGCGGCACGGGAAGCTCTTCCTCCGCCGCCTCAAGGGCCGCCAGGTCGTACGGAATAGCGATCACGACGGCGGTCCGCCGGGCAAGTGCGTACTCCACCGCTTCCTGCGTGATGGAGCCCGCAGATTCACGGGTGACCGTGAAGGTCGCCGCACCCAGCCCGGCGGCGATCGCCGTCTGGTCCACGTCCCAGGGACGGGCGCCGCTGCTCGGGGCGTCCCCGGTAACGAGCACGACCGGGATCTGCGCCTGGACCGCTTCCGCGAGGGCCGTCAGGGCGTTGGTGTAACCGGGGCCGTAGGTGGTGGTCCCCGCCGCCAGGCGCCCGGATGCCCGGTAGTAGGCGTCCGCCGCCGCGATGGCGGCACCTTCATGGCGTACGGCGGTGAAGCGGAGGCCCTCCTTCTCGGCGGCGTCCAGGAAGTAGACGTTTCCGTTGCCCATCACACCGAACACATCGCTGAGATAGCTGCTGAGAACCTGCGCCACGCGGCCGGACACTGTAAGTGAAGTCATGCAGGAATCGTCAGCTCTGGATGCTTGATAGGCAAGAGACGGTATATCTGCTGGGATTTTTGTCAGCCAAGACATGGAAATAGTGAAAATATGCCCAAGTGGCGTGGGTCACGGTCATCCTAGCCCGGCAGGCGGCTCTCCTGCTGCGAGAGCCGGTTCAGCAGGCCGTCGAAGCGGGGCGGCATAAGTTCCAGGACTGAAATGGCCGTGCTGGTCCGCTGGATCCCGTCGATTTCGAGGATCTGGTTGGTGATGCGGTAAAGATCGGCCGTGTCCCGGGCCACCACCTTGGCCATGAGATCCGCGTCCCCGGTGGTGGCATGCACCTCGATGACCTCCGGGATCGCTTCGAGTCCGTTTTCCACCGCGCCCGCGCGGGTCTGGCTGATGGCCAGGGAAAGGAAAGCCATCAGGCCGTACCCGAAGGCCGCCGGGTCCAGCCTTCGGCTGAAGGACCTGAGGGCGCCGCCGCGTTCGAGCTTCGCCAGGCGGGCATGCACCGTGTTCCGTGCGACGCCGAGTGTCCGGGAAAGTGCCAGGGCGCTGGCCTCCGGGTCCTCGTCGAGGGCGAGGATGATCCTCGCGTCCAGGGAATCGAAGGTGCGGGAATTCGGGATGGTCATATTTTCACCACAGACACTAGAAGTTGAGCAGAAATCCCAAGGGATCCAGAGTATCTTGCAATGTGGTCCGGGTCACTTCCATGATCAAGTCTCATGACCACAGATCAGATCCGGACGGCTGCCGAAACCGCGCTCCCCATCCTGCGTGCGGCGGTTACCGGCCTCCCGTCCTACGTCCCCGGCCGGCGCAGCGCCGGCGAGGACATCGCGGCACTCGCCAGTAACGAAAGCCACTACGAACCCCTGCCCGCGGCCGCCGCCGCCGTGGCCGAAGCGGCCAGCAGGATGAACCGCTACCCGGACATGGCCGCCGTCGAGCTCCGGGAACGGATCGCCGGGCACCTCGGCGTCAGCGCCGGGGAAGTCGCGGTGGGACCCGGCAGCGTCGGCGTCCTCCAGCAGATCATCACCGGGATCTGCGACGCCGGAGATGAAGTGATCTTCGCGTGGCGGTCCTTCGAGGCCTACCCCATCCTGGTGGAGCTGGCAGGTGCGCGGCCCGTCCGCATCCCGCTGGACGACGCCGAGGGCCACGACCTCGACGCCATGGCCGCCGCCGTCACCGAACGGACCAAGGTGATCCTGCTGTGCACCCCCAACAACCCGACGGGCGTCCCTATCAGCCATGAACGCATGGACGCGTTCCTCCGCTCCGTCCGCTCCGACATCCTCGTGGTGATCGACGAGGCCTACGTGGAATATGCCGAGGCAGGCAGCGGGCCCGACTCCCTGGCGCTCTACCGTGAGTACCCGAACGTGTGCATCCTGCGCACCTTCTCGAAGGCCTACGGGCTGGCCGGCCTGCGCGTGGGGTATGCAGTGGCGGCTCCGGACATCGCGGAGGGGCTGCGCCGGACCGCCATTCCCTTTGCGGTGACCGCCCTGGCCCAGAAGGCTGCCGTCGCTTCGCTGGACGCGGCCGACGAGATGCAGGCGAGGGTCGCCGTCGTCAGGGAAGAGCGCTCGCGGTTGGCCGCACGGCTGGAAGCGCAGGGCTGGAAATTGCAGCCAAGCCAAGGCAACTTCCTGTGGATCCGGGCAGACGATGACCTCACGGCGAGGCTCGTGGCCGCCTTCGACCAAGCGGACATCCTGGTCCGGGCCTACCAGGGCGACGGCATCCGGATCACCGTTGCCGACCCCGCTTCCAACGACCGCGTGCTCCAGGTCATGCAAGCCGTCCTGCCAGCCCACGCGGCCTGAAACCCCCAACCCGTTCCACCTTCACCCGTTCGACAGACAACCCAGAGGACTCCCCATGGAACAACAGACAATGACGTCTGCCCCGGCGCTTGGCGCCGCCCTGAAACCCCGCCAGCTCACAATGATGGGACTCGGAAGCGCCATCGGCGCGGGTCTCTTCATCGGTTCGGGCGCCGGCATTCAGGCCGCCGGCCCGGCGGTGCTGATCTCCTACCTGGTCGCCGGCACCCTCATCATCCTGGTGATGTGGGCCCTTGGTGAGATGGCTGCCGCCAACCCGGACAGCGGCGCCTTCTCCGTCTACACCGCCAGGGCCTTCGGGCCCGTGGCCGGTGCCACCGTTGGCTGGCTCTGGTGGCTGCAGCTGGTGGTTGTCATCGCGGCTGAAGCACTGGGTGCGGCAGGCCTGCTTGCCACGATCTTCCCCGCCCTGCCGGTTTGGCTGATGGCCTTCGTGTTCATCGCGGTGCTCACCGCCGTGAACCTCACCCGGGTAAAGAACTTCGGCGAATTCGAGTTCTGGTTCGCGTTGCTCAAGGTGGCAGCAATCGTCGGGTTCCTCCTCATCGGCGTCGCCCTCCTCTTCGGCTGGCTGCCCGGCGTCCAGTCGCCGGGCGTGGCCAACTTCACCGGAGGCGATTTCGCTCCGCACGGTTTCGCAGGGATCGCCACGGCGCTCTTCGTGGTGGCTTTCGCCTTCGGCGGCACCGAGATTGTCTCCGTGGCCGCAGCCGAAACCCAGGATCCTGCCCGCAGCGTCGGAATGGCCGTCCGCACCGTCCTCTGGCGCATCCTCATCTTCTACATCGGCGCGATCTTCATCATCGCGGCCGTGGTTCCGGTGGGGTCGGCGGGCCTGAAGAGCCCGTTCGCTGCCGTATTGGAGGCTGCAGGCATGCCCGGCGCAGCCACCGCCATCACCCTGGTTGCCGTCGCAGCACTGCTCTCCGCCCTCAACGCCAACCTCTACGGCGCCTCCCGGATGGCGTTCTCGCTCGCCGAGCGGGGTGAAGCGCCGCGCTCGCTCGCTTTCTTGTCCAAGGCCCGGGTCCCGGTTGTCGCGGTCCTGGCCAGCGTCTCCTTCGGCGTCGTCACGGCAGTGCTCGAGGTGGCCTTCCCGGAGAAGGTCCTTCCCCTCCTGCTCAACATCGTCGGCTCCACATCCCTGCTGGTGTGGACTTCCGCCTTGCTCGCCCAACTTGCACTGCGTCTCCGCGCGGACCGTGAAGGAACCGCCCTTCCATTGCGAATGGCGGGCTTCCCCTGGCTGACGGGCGTTGCCCTGCTCATTCTGGCGGCCATCTTCACGGTCGGCTTCATCGGCGAGGATTCCCGTCCCCAGCTCCTGAGCACGTTCGCCCTCGTGGCGGTCCTGGCGGCGGCGAACTGGCTGCACCACCGTTCCATGAAGCGCTTCGCCAAGGCCCCGGGCCGCGTGGAGTCTTCAGAGCGCGCCGAGCCTCCGGTGCTCATCGACTGAACCCCGGCTGGGGGATTCCGCGCAAAGTGGAGGGCGCGTCCGGCCTGGCCGGGCGCGCCCTTCTGCGCTACGAGGCGGCCGAATTGAAGCCGGGGTCGGTGGTCGCGGTCTCCAGGAGCCGGTCGAAGCTGCGGATGCCGTAGTCCGGCGGCGCGGCTGCGATGACGATCCGCGTCGTGGTGACCACCTCGGTCTTCGGCTTGGCATTCTGTTTCGGCTTCGGCGAGGGTTGTCGGACGACCTTCAGGTGCAGGCCGGACACCCCGTTCACAGTCAGGGGCAGGCTCCCGCCGTCGACGAGAAGTGAGCGGAGCTCATCCGGCGAGAGTTGCTTGGTCCGGTCCGCCGTCAATTCGAGAATCACTTCGTTCACTGTGGCAGTCAGACGCTGCAGGAACGCCCGCTCGCTCGCACTCTTTGCCCGGATGCCCAGCGCCGTGAAGGCGGTGGCGAAGAGCGCGACAAACAGCATTGTGGCGCCGACGTCCCGAAGGCCGGGCACGAAGAGCATCAGGATCAGGCACAAAACGAATCCGACGACGGAAAACCCGCCGAACATGGCACCCGCCTCTTCGCCCGGCCTGCCGGTCCATTGCTTGGAGGTGAAGCTGCAGACTTCCCGGGACTCGGTCCGTGGAGTTGGCATGATCAGTTCCCTTTCACTTCCAGTAAGGCCTCGGCCAGGATGATTGCTTCCCGCGCCTCCCGCAGACTTTCCCGGAGGCCCGGATCCGGGAAACCGAGGCTGGTGCCCTCCGGGGAAACGGCAAGATCATCGGCGGCCTTCCGCAGATTGTCCCGCTCCAGCGCGAGCATCCGCGACGACGTCAGCTTGACTCGGCTCTTCTCCAGCTCAAACAGCGACGAGTCGATCTGGTCCCGGCGCGCACGGATGGCGCGGCACACCCCCTGCACGCGCTGCGTACGGCTCCTGAACATCCGCTCCATCTTGGCTGCAACGTCATGAAGCTCCCTCAGGGTGCTGTATCGCCGCGCCTCATGCGTTCCGCCGTGCCGGGCCAGGAGCTGACTGATGAGTGAGAGACGCTGGCCCCACAGCTCGAGCCCTGTCTGGTTCTGGGCGACGAGCAGTTCCGCAGCGCCGAGGGCCGTGGCCAGGGCATCCCGCCGCGGAGTCAGCTTGCCGGCCGCTGCGTCCAGCCGCGCGATGAACTCTCCGTAGTTGTCGAGCGCGGGACCTTCCTCCCAGCTGGCCACCGCCATGGTGGGCCGGGCAGGCGGTCCGTTGGCCGCCGTCGAGCTTTCCCTTGCTGTTCCGATACGCGGGGGATTCGCCGGTCTTTGCGGCGGGACTGCGCGGGGTTCTTGTCCGGAGTCAGGTGCGCCGTCACTCATGATCAGTCATCCCCATTCATGATTCGTCCAGGGCGGCCTCACACCGTCCACGAACGAAGCAGGAGCGCCCGCGCACCTGCCTGTGGATGCTCATTGTAGAACCCGGGACTGACGTTGTCTGCGGGCTCGGTTTCGGCAGGCTCAGCCAGCTGCTTCCTGTCACCTCTCGGTCACGGATTCACCTCATGTCCCTGGCGGAAACAGGGGCCTATACACCGGCGGGAAGGCGTTCGCGGGCAGGGGGTCACGCTTGGGCGGGTCAGCAGTGATGGGGTCGTTGATCCGCGAATTACCCATTGCGTACTGAACCATCATGTCGTGGTCCTCGTGCACCAGGTTGTGGCAGTGGATCATGTACCGCCCTCCCTCCTGCGCCGTGGCGTCGAACTGCATCAGCGTGGTGATGGACTCGTTCTCACCGGCGTAGAAGACGTCCTTGGGGCCGAGCTCCCAAGCGAATGGTTTGCCGCCGTTGGTGTTGCGGGCGATGATTTTGGCGTCGACCAGGTGGATGTGGACCGGGTGGAACCATCCTCCGGATTGGTTGATGATGGTCCACTGCTCGACGGCGAACGGCTGCGGGTTGCCGAACAACTTGGTGAACCCGGACCTTTCCACGTCGTCCCAGAGGACCCCGTTGATGCTCCATTGGCCGTGCTGGCGCTCGAACCTGAGCTGCCTCTTCACCGTGGCCATCTGCGGGGTCAGGCTCATCGTGTCGATGCCGCCCAGGGACGCCCTGGGCGGCCCTCCAGCGTCCAGCCTCGACGGGATAGAGGAGATGGACCCTGCCCTGGACCCCGAATCGGCGACCACCTGGAATCGCATGATCTTGTCCGTGTTGGCAAAGTCGATGTTGTTCTTGTTGCTGAGGTTGCGCAGGTCAACCGTCTGCCCGGTCCTGTACCTGCGGAAGTCGATCAGGATTTCGGTGCGCTCCGCAGCGCCCATTCGCCATGACGAAACGGCCTGGACTACCGGCGTCATGCCGGCATCGGTGGCAACGATGTGAACGGGATCACCATTGGAGAGGATAGGCCGGTAGGAGCGTGCGATCGATGCGTCGAGCACGCGGAAACGATAAATGCGTGGCTTGACCTTCATGGTGGGCCAAGGCACCCCGTTGACCAGGATCACGTCACCCCACAGCCCCTTTTCGCCGTTGTCGTTAAACGCGAGCGAGCCGTCCGACTGGAACAGCGCGTCGGAAAGCATCAACGGCACGTCAAACTCCCCTTGCGGCAGCTGCGCCCCCTCAAAACGGTCCGTCAGCGGGTAGAGCCCGGCCAGTCCCGTATATACATTCTGGGCAGTGATGTGGTGCTTGTGGTCGTGGTACCAAAGCGTCCGCGCTGCCTGCCTGTTGGGAAAGTGGTAATTCTTGAAGAAGCCGGAAACGGTGATGTCATTGGCATAGCCGTCGTACTGGGGCAGGGACGCCGAGCCGTGCAGGTGCGTGGACGTGCTGAATGCCCCCGGCTGGACCAGACCTTGCTGGGGGAACGCATTACGGATCCGCACCTCAATCCGGGTGCCCTGTTTGGCCCGGATAGTGGGACCCGGGAAGATTCCGTTGAACCCGGCCACGGTGGTGGTGAGGCCCGGCAGCATGCGGGCCTGTCCGAGTTTCTGGGTGAGGGCGTAGCGCTCGAATGGTCGTTTCGGGTCACCGCCGTCGAAACCGCGCTGGAACGGAACGAGCTCCGGGGGCCGCCGGAAGACAGCCCTGTACGGGACGGGCGTGTTCTGCGGCGCAAGCTGACTCCGGCTTATGGGCTTTGCGGTTGCCGCTTCAGCGCCGCCAGCCAACACACCGGTGATGGCAGCGCCCACCACACCCAGTTTCAGTACTTCCCTGCGAGACGTCATTGTCTCCTCCAGACATTGGGATCCTATGTATTCACATACAGCGGACCCGCGACCAATGGCCGCGAGTCCGTCCTCCCCTTGGCGATGCAGAGACCTGAGGTGCAACAGGCCCTAGTGTCCGGCGAACGCGTTGGAAAAAGCTTGCCGACGTGGCCTGCGCTTCAACCCAAATGGGGCGTTGACTGCCGAGCACGCCTGCATCCCTGGTCCTGCACTTGGAACCAGTGGTTCGCGTCCCGAGCCGTTCCGGACACCCCGTCGGTGGCGCTCAGCCACGGGGTCGGCCTTGGTTTCGACGTGCTCAACCAGCGGGCTCGACCTTGGTTTCGACGTGCTCGGTTTCGACAGGCTCAGCCAGCGACTGTCCGCGCGCTGCGTCCCGGAGGGCCAGCGCTGCCTGGACCAGCGCGGCGTGGGTCAGCGCCTGCGGATAGTTGCCGAGCAGGGCCCCTGAGCCGGGATCGATCTCCTCGCTGAACAGGCCCAGCGGACTTGCGTGCCCAAGAACGGCCCCGAACAATTCCGAGGCCTCCGCTGCCCGTCCCGTGAGGGCGAGGGCCTGGGCGAGCCAGAACGAGCAGGGCAGAAAAGCCCCCTCATCGCCGGGCAGCCCGTCCTGGCCCTGCGGGTAGCGGTAAAGGAAGGGGTAGCCGGCCGAAAGCTCCGACCACACCGCATCCACCGTGCCCCGCAGGCGGTCCGAGTCCGGTGACTCGAAGCCGGTCACCGGCAGGATCAGCAGGGCAGAATCGAGATCCCCCGAGCCGTACGAGCGGGTGTACGTGTTCTTAGCGGCGTCGAATCCACGGGTCCGAATGTCGGCGGCAATAGCGTCCCGGGCGCCTTCCCAGCGGCGCCGCCGCCGGGCGCCGATGCGGTGGCTCTCGGCGATGCGCAAAGCCCGGTCCAAAGCCAGCCAGCCCATGATCTTGGAATGCACATGGTGCGCCGCGTCAGCCCTGATTTCCCAGATGCCGGCGTCCGGTTCCGGCCAGCGCCGAGCCACGAGATCTGTGAAGCCGCGCATCGCCCGCCACGTCTCCGAATTGAGCCGGTGCCCCTGCCGGACGAGGTTCCACGCGGCGTCGAGGACCCAGCCATAGCCGTCGAGCTGATGCTGGTGCGCGGCCCCATTGCCCACCCGCACCGGAGCGCTGCCCGCGTAGCCCGGCCAGCTCTCCAGGGTGCGCTCGCGGGGGACATGTCCTCCGGTCAGGGTCAGCAGCGCCGGCAGCCGGGGCCGCTGCAGCCTGCTCGCGTGCAGGAGCCAGTTCAGGAAGTTCAGGGCCTCGGCGTCCTTGCCCAGGCCGAGGAAGGCGGCGATGCCGATGCTGGCGTCCCGCGGCCAGGCGTACCTGTAGTCCCAGTTCCGGATGCCGCCCGGGTCCTCGGGCAGGGACGTGGTGGGGGCTGCGACCGGCGCGCCCGAGGGGGAGTAGGTCAGCAGCTTCAGCGTCAGCAGGCTCCGCAGGACCGCTTCGCGGAACGGGACGTCCTGGCTGATGGCGGACGCCCACTCCCGCCAGCGGGCTTCGTCGGCCTCCACCAGATCCCACGCGGTTTCGGGATCGACCCAGACCAGGGGTTCCGTGGACGCCAGGGCGAGCACCATCACAACGGGACGCCCGGGCTCAACGGTGATTGCCGTCGTCGTACCCGGCTCCACCCGCAGCCCGCCGCTGACGCCGAGCGACATGGCCAGGGCGCCCCAGTCGCAGACCAGGTGCCGGTCCTGCCGGACACGGGGGCGGAGGTGGCGCTCGCCGAGGCGGGGGTTAAATTCGACGGCGGCCTCCGCCGGTGCGCCGTCGGCCTCCAGCCGCCGGATGAGGAGGGTGGTGGGCAGCAGTCGGCCGGATACTTCCGCCACCATCGCTTCGGCGAGTGTCAGCGTGCCGCCGTCGGTGGCCCAGACCGTCTGGAGCGTTGCGGTATGCGTGCGGTAGCGGCGCACGAGGGGCTTGGCTGGCAGGGCGGGGCCGGCGCGGAAGGTGCCCGCGTCCGGTCCGCCGAGCAGTGCACCGAAGACGGGATCACCGTCGAAGGTGGGTGCGCAGAGCCAGTCGATGCCGCCGTCGGCCGAGACCAGGGCGGCCGTGCGTGTATCTCCCAGCAGGCCGTAGTCCGCAAGGGCGGGGGAGTGCCTGGCTTCCATGGTGCGTCCACCTTCTCTCGCTAGGGTCAGCTGGCCGTGAGCAGCAGCCCGAGCAGTGAGCCGTAAACCAGATGGGCCGCCACGGCCACCGCCGGCGTCTGGATTCCGTAGTTCAGGCCCAGCAGGCCCGGAGGTTCGAGGGCGGCCCGGCTGGCCGGACCCGCCCTGGTGCTGGCCATTCTGGGATGGATGCCGGGCAGCAGCGGCAGGATGACGGTCAGAGCCACGGCGACGTGCAGGAGTCCCAGCAGCGCGCCGATCCACCACGTTGCCTGGCCCAGCAGCGCAAACACCGCCGCGTAGCCTAGAGCGAAGACCTGCCCTGCCGCGAGGTGGATGAAGAAGCCGGCGATCCGCGCCTTGTCCGGATCCGGAGTAACCAGACTGCCCAGGACCAAGGGCAGGTCCAGCCGCGTCCAGCCGGCCATCTGGCAGGCAATCATCACCGCGGTCAGGGCTGTGGTGGCGAGCAGCCCGAACAGCGCCCAGCCTTGCCAGTCCATCTCAACCACCGCCCCGCTGCTTGCGAGTGCGTGCCGCTCGTGCCGCTTCCATGACGCACCTTCTAAAACTAAGTAATCTAATTTTAGAGCGTGGGATGAGCGGTGGGCAAGGGCACTCCGCCCTTCCTAGAACGCGGAAACGGTCATATGACACACGGATTCGCGTGTCCTCGCTCCGAAGATGTGTCCTCAGCGGCGGAGATTAACAGGCTCGATCACCGGTACACGGGGCCCGGTTTCGAAGGGCCCAACCAGCGGGCGGCGGGACACGGAAACGATGCCGAATTTTGTACAGACAACGGCCGCGTCCGCGCCCACCAGCGCCACCGTGGCCGACGAAATGGCTACTTCTTGGCCGCCTTAGGCTTGGGTTCCTTCGCGGCCTTGGGTGGCAGGCTGGCGACGTACGCGAACGCCTTCTCTGTCCAGGCCCTGGCCCGCGCGTCGTCGCCCTCGCCCTCTTCGTTCCAGATCTCGGGCAGACCTGTGTACCCGCCCATGGGGCGATCGGCGGGACCGAAGGGAACAGTGCGCTCCCCGGACTCGAGCGCCTCCCGGTCCTCGTCGGAGAGCTTGATGCCGATGGTCGGCCCGAACAGCCCGGCGAACATGTTGCCGTTGACGAACGCCCCCAGGTTGCCGAACATCGGCTTGATGACCACCTCCGGATGGTCAGGCACAATAGCCCGGAAGTGCTCCTTGTCAGCCTCGGTCGCTTTGGGCATTTCCATCGGTGCGCCTCCGGGTAGCAGGGCTCGGGCAGAAGGGGTGGGAATGGCTGTGCGCCATCCCCTGCCCCGGATCATACGCCCGGCCGTCGGCCCCGGCCACCGTCTGCATGACGACGACGGCGGGCGGCTGGGGCGGGTGGCCGACGCCCGGTTTGTGGTGGCGTACAGTCCGGCGCTGGACGGAAACGGGCAGGAGTAGGTTTTTTGTTGCGCTGCGCTGTCTAGAAAGGTTGATGCCTCAACTTTGTCGCCTAGTCACGAAATTGTCCTGTACAGTTGATTTCGTTGTTGTGTTTGCATTGTGTAGTTCAGGCAGTACGCGCGGTCGAAAGTCCGCGTCTTTCTGAAGTAGCGGTTTTGAACACCCCACACCGGAGGACCCGAAAGTCGGGACAGTTCCTCCACCTTCACGAAGGACAAAAATAATGGCTACTGGTACCGTCAAATGGTTTAACGCTGAAAAGGGCTTCGGCTTCATTTCCCCCGATGACTCCTCGCAGGACGTTTTCGCGCACTACTCCGCGATCAACTCCGGCGGATTCCGCTCCCTCGAAGAGAACCAGAAGGTTTCCTTCGAAACCGAGCAGGGCCCCAAGGGTCCCCAGGCCGTCAACATCCAGGCTCTCTAATTTTCTAGAGAACCGGGACCGTTAGGTTTCGAGCAGGGTCCGTCTTCACGACGGGCCCTGCTTTTGTTAACCCGGTTGTGCTGGCACCGCCGCTGACTGAGCCTGTCACCGCTGAATGAGCTTTCGCCGCTGCTTGAGCTTGCCGAGATCAAGGCGGGCGTGGTTTCGACAGGCTCAACCCGCGGGTGTTAGAGCTGGCCGCGGGCTGCCAGGAACGCTGTCAGTGCGGGGCTGTCGATCTCCTTCGCCAGCCACGGGATGGTCTGGGCTGCGGTGTCGTTGCCGAGCACGGCGCGGTGGGACTGTGCCCGCACCACGAACTCGCGCATCCCGCTGCGGCTAGCAAGCGCGCCGAGACGCTCGACCACTTTTCCAGCATGCTCAGACCTTGCCGCGATGGCCACCTCCGCCGCAACATCAAGCAGCCGGGCCGAATACCAGAGGTACCAGGGCTTGGGCTCCATCCCCCTATCGACCCAGTGCTGTGCCGCAGCAAGGTCGCCGTGCGCGAGGAACAGCCGAGCTTCCGCGCCAGCCGCCAGGGCCATGTAACAGTGGTCCCCGGCCAGGTCCGCCATCACCCACGACCGGTCGATCATTTCCGCGGCAGCCTCGAGATCGCCCGCAGCAAGGTAGGTCTCGCCGCGCACTCCGGCAACAAAGGGTTCGAACGCTGTCCAGTGCTCGGCGAGGATCCATTCCAATGCGTGGTCCAGAGTCTCGGCCGCCGGTTCCAGCTCCCCGCGCAGCAGCCACACCCGGCCCAGGAGCGCGCTGCTGAACGCCAGCTGCCGGCGGTTCCGCGCCTCCTTGGCCAGCCTGACGGACGCGGTCAGCACCTCCACCGCTTCGCCATAGCGGGCGGTGTCCGACGCCAGCATGCCCCTGATCGCCAGCACCCGAGCCTGCTCGTCAGGGAATCCGGCGGCGGCCACGCCGGCCCGCTCCAGCCAGCCCGCCGCTCGGTCCGGAACGCCCCGCTGGACGGACAAGTACCCCAGCTCACGGTAAGCGGCCGCCGAAGTGGGGGACGCGCCGTCGTACTTTTCCCACTGCGCCTCCGCCGTCGGTGACTCGGCTGACAGCGCCCGGTGCAGGAAATCCGCCACCTCCGCGCCGCGGCCGCCCGCCTGGTGGATCATCGCCCCGGCCAGCGTGACCAGCGACTCGGCGAGGAGGTGCCGGCTGGGGGTGCGCTGGGCCAGGACGACGGCGAGCCGCAGCTGATCCAGTCCCCGGTCCACGGCGCCGGCTGAGAGCGAGGCGCCGCCGGCGTCCAGATAGGACCGCACGGTCGCCACGGTGGCGGGAATTCCCGGGTCTGCTTCCGGGGCCGCACCCGACAGTGCCCGGCGGATTTCCGGCGGCAGCGGCAGGCCCAGCTCGTCGCGGTAAAGGTTGGCGCATCTGGTCACGTGCTCGCGCGCATGCCGGTGCTCACCGATCGCCACCAGCGCCCGGACCAGCACCGCGTTGCAGTCGGTGTGGAACGGGTCCCGCTGCAGGGCACGCATCGCCAGATTCGCTGCCTCCCGGGGATCGCCCGAGGCCAGCGCGGACACGGAGGACTCGTACAGGAGGGACTGCGCGCAGTTCTCCAGCCGGTAGCGCTGGTCCGCCAGCCATGAATCGAAAACCGGGCAATCGCCGAAGGACAGCCCCTCGAGCAGCTGGCCATTCAGGCTGTGCGGGTCGGGGCGGGGGATGGCACCCGCCCCGACCAGCTCGACGGCGTCGCACCGCCAGGGCGGCTGCAGCGCCAGCCGCAGCGGGTCGCCGTCGAGCGCCACACCGGCGAGGGTCCGCCGGAGCTCGGAGAGGTTCCAGCGCAGGGCGCCGAGGGGATCCGCCGCGTCGGGAAACAACAGCGAGGCCAGCCGGGAGCGCCCGGTGCCTTCCGGCTGGAGCGCGAGGTAGGCCAGCACGGCCCAGGCCTTGCGGCCCCTGGGCTGCGGGGGAGAGGTGCCAGTGGACTCGATCGCCGGCGGACCGAGGAGCCGAATGGTGCTGTCGGCCATACGCGTCATTTTAGCCCCGGCCTTCCGCGGAGTCAGCGGGGCGTTCACACGCTTGCTCACACGCCGGCCGAGCACACTGCAATCACCCCATCCGCAATACTCAAACCGAGGCGCAAACATCATGGCACTGCTCGTTATCCTGCTTCTTACCGGACTCTGGGTTGTCACCGCCACCGTCCGATCCGTCCTCACCGACGGCCGGGGACACAACCCCAGCGTCCGCTCCACCGAGTCGTGGAACGCGGGAGACCTGCCCAGCGTCCCCTATTCCAGCGCCCGGCTCTGGTAGGACCGGGTTCGCCGGGCAGGGTTTCGACAGGCTCAACCAGCGGGAGAACGACGGCGGGAGGCCGGCAGAACTGCCGGCCTCCCGCTATCCCGGGCTACTTGGGGCACTTGAGGTCCGGGTTGTAGGCCGCGAACATGCCGTCAGGATTGTCCCGCCAGACCCACGCGTGCAGGGCGAAAGTCCCGGGGAACGGCCCGTTCTCAAATTTCAGGCCTGCGATTTCCGGCCTCTTCTTGGCCGTGGAGAGGAATTCGACGGCAACCAGCTTGTACCGGCCTTGCTTGTTGGGCATGTAGACCAGCACTTCCGGCTTGCGGGCGTCGGTCTTGGCGTCCACCAACGAGTTCTTGACGTAGTGGAATCCCATGGCGCCAACACCGGGTTTGTCGACGCAGTCAGACCCCTTCTTGTAACCGTCCTCCATCGCTTCGTCCAGCGAACGGTAGTCCTCAGTGATGTCCCTCAGCGTGTGGACCAGTTTGCGCTGCTGGGAGGTCAACTTGGAGTCACGATCATCGTCATCGTGCGTGGAGCTCCCGTAGGCGGCGGCGCCGGGCATAAGTCCTGCGGCCAGTCCAGCAGCCGCGACCAACGAGATCAATCCTGTTTTGCTGCGATACAACATCTTCTTCCAACCCTCTGAGACCGGTGTTTCCAATTCGGTAAGGGTGCGAAGCAGTGGACCGACCCGGCCCACCTTCGCCAGGATGCCGGCAGCCCCGATAGGCCAGCCGGTGGATTACCCGCTCGCGTGCACTGCACGTAGAAGTTTTTGAGCGGCGTTAAGATTATGCGCCTGCCGCCGGGGTTTCGACAGGCTTAGTTTCGCCAGGCTCAATCAGCGCTTAGTGCAGACCCATCGCTTCGCGCACTTCGTCGAGGATGTGGTGCACGGCGCTCTCCGCTGCCGTCGCGTCCCCGGCGGCGACGGCGGCGGCCGCTTCCTCATGGGCGTCGAGGGCCTCGGGCCGCGGCTTGAATGGCATGAGTCCCTGGTGGGTGCGGCTGGTGAGCACCTCTGCCACCATCCCCTCGAGGGATGAGAACATCTCGTTGCCGCAGCTCTTCAGCAGCAGCCGGTGGTACGCGATGTCGGCCGCCAGGAATCCCTCGAGGTCGCCCGCTTCACCCAGCCGGCGCAAGTCGGCGGCCAAGGACACCAGCTGGCTGCGTTCCGCCGCGCTGGCCCGGCGTGCGGCACCTGCCGCCGCTATGGGTTCGACGGCGATGCGCAGTTCCGTGAGGCTGGCGTACTGCTCGGCGCGGCGCTCGGACGCCAGGCGCCACCGCACCAGTTTGGGGTCGTAGACGTTCCACAGATCCGGGCTCTGCACCACGATCCCCACCCGCCGGCGTGAGTAGACCAGGTTCATCGATTCGAGGACCTTCATGGTGTCCCGCGCCACCGTCCGGGATACGCCGTACTCCTGCTGCAGGCTGTCAAGGGTCAGGCGGCTTCCGGACGCCAGGGCGCCGGACGCGATTGCCACGCCCACAGCGTCCAGGACGCGTTCGTGCATGGCGGGTGAGAACCCGCCGTCGTTCGCGTTGTCCGCGTGGTCTTCTGTCGCCGTCGACATGATCCTGCCTTCCTTAGGCGCTGAAGCGCACTTCCAGAATACCGGAACCTGAAGGCAAAGGTATGACCTGTGACACGAAAAGATAGTATCTTTTGGATCAATTGGTGATACCTTATCTCCAGCGCAGTTCGAATCGGGCTGCAGAATGAGCTTCTTCCACAAGCCAAAGACGTCTTCCTCGGAGGTAAACATGCAGTATCCAACCACGCATCTGGTGGTGATGGGCGTTGCCGGTTCGGGCAAGTCCACGATTGCCGCGGCCCTGTCCAAGCAGCTCGGCTGGGCATGCGCGGAGGCGGACGAGTTCCACCCGCAGTCAAACATCGACAAGATGAGCCAGGGCATCCCGCTGCAGGACGAGGACCGCTGGCCCTGGCTGCAGCAGATCCAGAACTGGATGACCGGGCAGGCCCAGGCCGGCCACAGCACCGTGCTCACCTGCTCCGCGCTCAAGCAGAGCTACCGCAAGCTGTTGTCCGAAGCCGAAGGCCGCGTGCTCTTCATCCACCTGCACGGCGAGGCGGACCTGCTCAGCCAGCGGATGCAGGGACGCGAGGGGCACTTCATGCCTCCCACCCTCCTGCCCAGCCAGCTGGCCACCCTGGAACCGCTGACCGCTGAGGAACTGGAGGCCGGAAGCCTCCGCCTGGACATCACCCGCTCCCCGGAGGAACTCCTGACGGAGATTCTGGCTGCCCTCAAGCTCCCGTCCAAGCAGGAGCCCAGCGCCCAATAGGCGCTCAAAACTCTTTCACCTCCCCAACCAAAATCTGTTTCAAAGGAGAACCATGACCATCGAAGGATGGACTCAAACGCTGGGCGCAGGACCGCTGCTGCTCATCGCGGCCGCGGCGATCGGCGTCCTGCTGTTCCTGATCATCAGGCTGCGCATGCATGCGCTGCTGGCGCTGATCGTGGTCAGCCTCGCCACCGCCTTCGCCACCGGCATCCCCGCCAACCAGGTGGTGCCCGTGCTCATCAACGGCTTCGGAACGACCCTCGGAACCGTGGCGCTCCTCGTCGGCCTGGGCGCCATGCTCGGCCGCATCGTCGAAACCAGCGGCGGCGCTAAGGTGCTGGCCGACTACCTGATCGGCATCTTCGGTGAAAAGCGTGCCCCGTTCGCCCTGGGCCTCGCCTCCCTGATCTTCGGCTTCCCGATCTTCTTCGACGCCGGCCTCGTGGTCATGCTTCCCGTGGTCTTCGCCGTCGCCCACCGCCTGGGCGCGGGGAGTGCTGCGCTATGGCCTCCCGGCAGCCGGCGCGTTCTCCGTGATGCACATCTTCCTGCCGCCGCACCCGGGCCCCGTCTCGGCGTCGGCCTTCTTCGAAGCCAACGTCGGCCTGGTCACCATCGCCGGTCTCCTCACCGCCATCCCCACCTGGTATGTCACCGCCTACCTGTACGGCCTGTGGACCGGCAAGAAACTGCAACTTCCGGTTCCGGAGCTCCTCGGCCACGCCACCGCAGAAGCCGAATCCCACCCGCCGCGCTTCCGCACCATCATCGGGCTGCTGCTCCTGCCGCTCGTCCTGATCTTCATCAACACGGGCCTGAACACCTTCTCCGCCTCCGGCGTGCTGCCGGCGGACGTCAAGGACGCACAGTGGTTCCAGCTGCTGCGCGCGCTCGGCGAAACCCCGGTGGCGCTGCTCATCTCCGTCCTCGTGGCGATGTTCGTCCTCGGTGCCAAACGCGGCGTCCACAACGGCGCCCTGGAGAAGCTGCTCGAGACCTCGCTGGGCCCGGTCTGCTCCGTCATCCTCATCACCGGCGCCGGCGGCATGTTCGGCGGCGTGCTGCGCACCTCCGGCATCGGCGACGCCCTGGCCGACGTGCTGGGCAGCATCGGCATCCCGCTCATCTTCGCGGGCTTCCTGATCGCCGCCATCCTGCGCATCGCCCAAGGCTCCGCCACCGTCGCCCTCACCACCACGGCCGGCCTCATCGCCCCGGGTGTTGCCACTGCCGGACTGAACGGCATGCAGATCGCCGCGCTCGTCATCGCCGTGGCCGCCGGTTCAGTGGTGGTCTCCCACGTCAACGACTCCGGCTTCTGGCTGGTGGGCCGCTTCTTCGGCATGGACGTCAAGACCACGCTGAAGACCTGGACCGTCATGGAAACCCTGATCGGTGTGATGGGCTTCGCCATCGCCGCCACCATCTTCGGCGTGGCCGGGCTGGCGGGTTAGCGTCATTTTCTCAAGTACGACGGCGGGAGGCCGGCAGATCTGCCAGCCTCCCGCCGTCGTTCTATTGTCCGGCGAACCTGTCTCCGCTGATCGAGCCTCTCGAGATCACCGTGCTTCTTGTTTGGACAGGCTCAACCAGCGGTTAGCCGGTGAAAAGTACGGCAGACTGGAACCCCCAACCAGAAGGCGGACCACATTGATCAATCTGCAGCAGGATGCCGAAGGCTTCATCCGAATGAACCGGCATTTCCCGGAGAGCATCCTCGTCTCCATCACCTTTTCCGACGGCTCGGTGGAGGAGGTCTCCGGCGTGCGGCTCAACCAGGCGTACGACGAAGCCCTGGCCGAGTACCGCGCACAGAACCATCTGGACGCGAAGGGATTCTCGCGTTACCCGAAGAGCCGGACCAACCCCGGAAACAAGGTTGACTTCGTGCGGGTCCAGCCCGGCATGGGGACTGAGGTTTCGACAGGCTCAACCAGCGGCGACCGCTGATCAGCTGATCCGCTGATCGAGCCTGTCGAGATCCGAGGCGCTTGGTTTCGACAGGCTCAACCGGCAGTTGTTTCGCCTGCCAATTCGGTGTCTTCGGCGAGGGCCTTGATAACCTCCTTGGCCACGTCCTCGCTGGACTGCGGGTTCTGGCCGCTGATTAGATTGCCCTCGCGCACCACGTGGCTGGCCCAGTCCGGGCCGGTTTCCACGTTGGCGCCCTTCTCCCGCAGCGCCGTCTCCACCAGCCACGGCGTGTTCTCTCCGGTGCCGCCGCCCAGTTCCTCGGAGTTGGCAAACACCGTCAGCTTGCGGCCCGCGAAGGCGAACGCGCCGTCGTCGGCCGTTGCGCTGAGCAGGCCCGCCGGGCCGTGGCAGAAGGGGGCGATGACCTTGCCTGCGCCGTTGGCCTCCACGAGGATCCGGCCCAGATCCTTGTCCTGGAAGAGGTCCGCCATGGGGCCGTGGCCGCCCGGCAGGACCACTGCGTCGTACCCGGACGTGTCGACGTCGGCCAGCACCAGCGGTGCGAAGAGGTCGACGTCGATCATCTCCAGATAGGTGCGGAAGTCTTCCGCCCTTTCCTCGCTGCCAACGGCGTCTGCCTGCAGGCTGATCTTGTCGACGGTGGGCTTGACACCGCCGGGCGTGGCGAAGTCCACGTTGTGCCCGGCCTGCTGCAGGGTCCGGTGTGCCACCACCAGCTCCTCGGCCCAGAAGCCGGTGGGGTGCTGGCTGCCATCCTTCATGGTCAGCGAATCGGCCGCCGAGACGACCATCAGAATGTTAGCCATTGTCCTTGCTCCTTATGTGGGTTTCTTGGTTTCGACGCAACCGCTGATTGAGCTTGTCGAGATCTCGCGTGCCCCGGGTTTCTTGGTTTCGACAGGCTCAACCAGCAGTCCATTCCCTTAGCCGCAGCGGGGGCTCCTGGCCGCCCGGCTTCTGCAGCAGCACCTGGTTCACACCCGTCAGGCCGCCCTCGAAGCCCAGCGCACTGGACGCCATGTACAGCCGCCACACGCGGGCGCGGCCCTCAGTTGTGAGCCGCACGGCCTCGTCCCAGTTCTCCTCCAGGTTCTTGACCCATGCGCGCAGCGTCAGGGCGTAGTGCCGGCGGAGGGCTTCGACGTCGAGCACTTCGAAGCCGCCGCCCTCCAGCGCCGTCATCAGTTCCGAGAGGCTGAGCATCTGGCCGTCGGGGAAGACGTAGCGGGGGATGAAGGAATCGGGATCGTCCTCGGTGGGCCCGGCGTTCCAGGAGATGGCGTGGTTGAGCAGCCGGCCGCCGGGCTTCAACAGACCGTGTAGTTGCGAGACGTAACGGCCCAGCTGTTCGCGGCCCACGTGCTCGGACATGCCCAGGGAGCTGATCGCGTCGTACGGTCCGTCGTTCACGTCGCGGTAGTCCTGGACGCGGATGTCCACTCGGTCCGTCAGTCCGGCCTCGGCCACCCGCTTGCGGACCAGCTCGGCCTGCTCAGTGGAAATCGTGATGCCAACAACGCTCACGCCATACCGGGTGGCGGCGTGCAGGGCAAAGCTGCCCCAGCCGCAGCCAACGTCCAGCAGGCGCTGGCCCGGCTGCAGGCCCAGCTTGCGGCAGACCAGGTCGAGCTTCTCCTCCTGGGCCTCTTCCAGGCTTCTGCTTTCGTCGGACCAGACTGCGCAGGAATACACCATCGACGGGCCCAGGACCAGCCAGTAGAAGTCGTTGCCGACGTCGTAGTGGTGTGAGATCGCGGCGGCGTCCCGCTTCTTCGAGTGCCGGCGGCCGTGCTTTTCCACCTTCGCTTCCTCCGGCGGGGGAGCGGGGTTGGGGCCCAGCGCGCCGAGCCGGATGCCGGCTTTCAGCAGCGTCCAGACTTCCCGGGGCGTCGGCGGGCTGAACGGGCCTGGTTCGGCGAACTTGCCGGCGGAACTCAGGGCAGCGAAGGCCTCGAAGATGTCGCCGTGTGCGGTGATTTCACCGGCGACGTACGCCCGGCTCAGGCCCAGCTGCCCTGGCGACCAGAGGATCCGCCGCAATGCCCGTCGGGATGTGAACTCGATCAGCGGCGCATCAGGGGGGCCCGCTTCGGAGCCATCCCATGCCCGCAGCCGGACGGGGATTTCCTCGGTACCCAGGACGATGCCCAACGCCTTGGCTAGTCTTGGTGCCGCTCCGGTCGTCTTTGCCATCCTCGTCGCCTCTCGTCGGGTGCCCCAGTTCGACGGTCTGCGCCATTACAGTCCCGTGGCAATAACGTACACAAGCCTGCCTGCACCGGACAGTGAGACAAACTTGTCTCGTTGTGTCCGCCCGGTGTGGCTGGGGCTAGATTCCGTCCCGCTCCACGAATCCGCCGGAACCCTGCCCGGTACGCCGGAAGTTTCCGGCGCCCTCGATACGTTCCGGCGAACTCGGCCCAACCTGAGTGGTCCCCGGCGGCGCTGGCCCGAATTTCTCCACTCTGGACCGGTAATCCAGGCGGTGGGATGCTGATCGCACATACCGTCGGAGAGGGAGGCCGATATCGCCATGGATGACTCGCCGGAGACGCGCCAACGGCTGTCCGACCGCATCGAAGAGAAGCAGTCAGCACTCCGCTCCTACCTGGAACGGCTGCGGCCGCGCCGGCACAAGCTGACGGAATTCAGCGTCGCCGGGAGTGTGCTGGCAGCCATGCTTACAGCTGGTCCGGCGTTCGGAGGCACAGGGTTCACCGCATCACTCCAGGGCATGTTCTCCCTGGACGACGCTTCCGTGGTGTGGCGGGTCCTTTGCCTGGGAGCGGTGATTCTGTCCGTCGGAGCCGGGCTCGCCACGAACTTTGCCAATTCCCAGGCTTTGGCCGAAAAGGTCACCGCAGCGGAAACAGCAATCGCGCAACTGGAGGGGCTGCAACTGTCCCTGGGCTTCGGCCACATAGCCATCGACGAAGCAGCGATGCTGTACAAGCAATATGTCTCCCACGTTTCATTCGTGGAAAAGGTTCCGGCTCGCTGAGCTTTCCTTTTAAAGGAACGTTCGACGGCGGGTGGCTGGCAGGAATGCCAGCCACCCGTTTTCGCTCAAGGAGCACTTCGGTTTTATGAGTTATGCCAGAAGAGCGCAAATATCAGCAACTTGCCCAGGTCCTTCAAATGCGCTGACCTGACGTCCCTTACCGTCCAACACGAAGGTTACGGTTCCTTGGGTGAGATACAGTCCTTCCCGATCGCCCTCAGGAACGATCAGGACGTTTCTTCCGGTAGACGTCACGGTCAAGAGCCCCGGATCGCTTGTGTCAATGTGGGTTGCTCCCGTTATCACATAGGTCACGCTTTCTCCCGTTCTGACGTTGGTGAGGGTCACCCGCTGATTAGGTGCAGTGATGATCGCGGCCCCGCCGGGGAGTTCGTTGACACCCGACCCGCCGGTGACGGTAGCCTCGATTCTGAAACCGCAGTCTCTATTGATGAAGGTGACGTCGGCCGGTCCCGGCGGGGCCGCGGCAACAGGCCCCCCACCCACAACTACGCCAAGCAAAACCGCAGCAAAAACTATAAGCCTTTTCATGGCAATTTCTATTCCTAATCTGTTTGCGAAAGCGCGCATGCCAAATGCGGAGCAATTGCGCGCTGGAAGCTAGGGGCGTAAAACTCACCCTTGAATATCAGGTGTGAGCGGTTCTTCCATTGGGAAGCCGCACATGAGTTGCCACGGGAAAAGCGCCGCGTGTCTAATTCCCACCCATTTTCCCTTGCCCGAAAGTAAGGGTCAGCTCTCGACATATCCTCTTTGATTAATGCCTAGGTGCTGGATATTAGACCCTGCTTCGCGCCAATGGGAAGGCAATTTCATTAATTGTCAAGGAATTCGATCTCATTGTCACCGGCTTGCTTCACTCAGTTCACCCCGCCGTCGCCAGCCTGTAACCCGGCCCATCAACCATGGGCCTCATGACTGCTCTCACCCGCCGAAACGTCCTCAAAGGTGCCATCGCCGGTGCCGGTGCCGGTGCCGCCGCCGTCGCCCCTTCACTGGTAGTCCCGGCGCACGCCGCCCGCCCTGCCGCGGTTCCCCTGGTCCGCAACCGCCTGACCCTGCCGTACGGCATCGCTACCGGAGACGTCACCACCAACTCCGGCGTCCTGTGGTCGCGTGCGTCGGGTCCGGGCCGGCTGGTGGCTAACCTGCTGGCGGTGGACGAGGACGGGTCGCCGCTCCGCGGCAGCCGCGCCTTCCGGCGGGTCCTGCGCGGCACCACCGCCAGCGATGCCACCGACTTCACCTCGAAGATCCACGCGCGCGACCTCCCTTCGGGAACCGAGTTCGCGCTCACCATGCACTTCGAGGACCCGGACGGCAACGCCGGCGATGCCGCCCGCGGCTCATTCAGCACCGCGCCCGGTTCGAAGGCCAACAGCCTATGGTCCCGCAGCGGCGGGACCGAGCGCGGCCAGAGCTTCGTCTGGACCGGGGACACTGCAGGCCAGGGGTGGGGCATCAATGAGGACATCGGCGGCATGCGCGGGTACGCGGCCATGCTTGCCACCAAGCCGGACTTCTTCATTCACTCGGGCGACACCATCTACGCCGACGGCCCCATTGCCGCCCAGGTCACCGAGCCCGACGGTCGGATCTGGCGCAACCTGGTCACCGACGAGGTCTCCAAGGTGGCCGAAACCCTTGAGGAGTACCGCGGCCGGCACCGCTACAACCTCATGGACAAGAACATCCGCGCCCTCTACGCCGAGGTCCCGGTCATCGCCCAGTGGGACGACCACGAAACCACCAACAACTGGTACCCCGGCGAAATCCTCACCGACTCCCGCTATACCGAGCGCCGCGTGGACGTCCTCGCCGCCCGCGGCCGCCAGGCCTGGCAGGAATACCAGCCCATCGCCCAGCTCAGCGACGGCAGCACCGGATTCGAACCGGCCCGCATTTACCGCAAGATTTCCCGCGGCCCGCAGCTGGACGTCTTCTGCCTGGACATGCGCACCTTCAAGGACCCCAACACCGATGGCAAGGAAACGCGCCGCACCCACATCCTCGGCCAAGAGCAGGCCGACTGGCTCATCCGTGAAGTCAGCAAGTCCAAGGCCACGTGGAAGGTGATCTCCGCGGACCTCCCGCTCGGCATCATCGTCCCGGACGGGCCGGCAGCGCAGGAATCCCTCGCCAACCGCGACGCCGGTGCCCCCTTGGGCAAGGAGCTCGAGATCGCGCGCGTGCTGTCCGCGTTCAAGCGCAACCGGGTTAAAAACGCGGTGTGGCTCACCGCGGATGTGCACTACTGCGCCGCCCACCACTACTCGCCCGAGCGCGCCGCCTTCCAGGACTTCGACCCGTTCTGGGAGTTCGTCGGCGGACCCATCAACGCCGGAAGCTTCGGTCCCAACCAGATGGACGGCACGTTCGGTCCGGAAGTGGTCTTCTCCCGGGCCGGCGCCTACGCGGGCGAGTCCCCGCGCAGCGGCGAAAGCCAGTACTTCGGCCACGTGGACCTCGGTGAGGACGACGTCTTCTCCGTGACCCTCCGCAACGCCAACGGTGCCGTGGTCTTCCGGAAGGACCTGAACCCGGAGCGCTAAGCCCGCTCCACCGGCGGCGCCCGGCTCAGTCGACGGTAACCTCGGGCTGCTCTACGGTGCCGGGAGGCTGGTACTTGATATGCGCGGCCTGCCGCATTGCGTCCATCGTTTCCTCGACCGTCATGAGCACCGTGGTTTCAAATGAGCCCAGCGCTCCGCCTCCGCTGATTGCCAGTGCTACCGCCGCCATGGACACGTTATCCGGAGCCTCCCAGAGGTTGTAGCCGTCGTGGGTGCCGAAGGCGTACCAGAATCCGTGGAGCTTCCCGCCGACCGATTCGATGTAGGCCTGCGCGGCCTTTCGACGGTCTTCCGGGTTGCTGATCAGCCTTGCCCACGTTTCCGGGGTATAGCTGAACCTGGATAGATAGAGGGGCATGGTCTTGCCTTTCGTTCGCCGTCGGAAGCGGGATTCACCCAGAATGGCAGGCCGCTCTGCGGCCAGCAACGGCGGAATTTCTCGCCAGCGGGCGTGCGGCTCAGATGGGTAGTCACCCGGCCCGTCCGGTGGGAGGATTCCAATATGAGCGAGTTCCCTCCGGACCATGGGCCGCACCTGCACGCACACGCGGCACCCACCACCCAGCAGATGCGCACCGTTGGTCAGCGCCGCCGGGATGCCGAAGAGAAACTGGAACAGCATCTTCAGGAAGCCCGCCAAAAGGACCATCCGCAAAACGATGAGACGGTCACGCAGGCGGCAACTCCGACGGCGGACGGCCGGGACGTTGCCGGTGCCCAGGAGGACGGCGGACTGCCCGTCGCGGAGGGTGTGGATCCGAACCCGGGGCGCTAGGTTTCGCTCCCCACCGGCACCCTAACCGGGGGCGGACTGTCAACGGTCTTTTCATTGGCCGAATGATGCACGACACATTTCCGCCGAGAATGTAATCCGGCATTGCTTCTGCAAGAATAGCGAAGTCATGTGCGGGAGGTCACAAGCAACGGCGCTTGGGACCTCCCGTGCAATGCCCTGGGGAGGCGAAGATGTCAGGAATCAGTTTTACGGCCATCGACTTCGAAACGGCCAACAGCCACCGCGGCTCGGCATGCGCCGTCGGCCTGGTGAAGGTCCGGGACGGACGCATCGTGGACACGGCGTCGTGGCTCATCAAGCCGCCGCCCGGCATCGACGACTTTGATCCCATCAACGTGGAGCTCCACGGCATCGCCGAACCGGACGTCCAGAACGCCGCCGACTGGGAGATGTCCCTGGAGGGCATTCTGCACTTCGTCTCCGAGGATCCGATCGTGGCTTTCGATGCCGCCTACGACGCCTCCGTGATGCGCAAAGCCACCGAGCACCAGCATCTGGACCTGCCGGCGAAGGACTTCTACTGCGCGCTGCACCTCGCGGAGGACCACCTGACCCTCCCGCGGCACCGCCTCAGCGACGTGCTGGCCGCGCTGGATCTTCCGCCCGTTGAGCGCCACGAGCCCCGCTCCCACGCGCTGGCCTGCGCCCAGATAGTGCTCGCCATCGCTGCCACGCGCGGACTCACCACTCTGGCCGAGGCCTGGGAAGGGCCGACGACGGCGGTCGGCAAGCGCCGCCGTGGCCGGCGCGTCCGCACCGACGCCGACCCGGAGGCTGAATCACCCTCCGCCGGACGTGAGGGAGCTGGCGACGCGCCTGAGGGACTCGGCGAGCCCGGTGCCAACTTCGCGGCCGTGGCGCCCGACGCCAACCTCGCCGTGGCGGTGCACGACGCCGTTCCGCACCTGGTTGCCGACGACGGCGGCACCGCTGAGGCCGGCACGGTTAACGCCGAGAACGCTGGGGCCTGCAGCGCTGACCTGCTGCAGCTGAGTCGGGCCGAGGTTGAGCGCCCCGACTTTGAGCGCTCTGACATTGACCGCATTGAACCGAACGCGACCGCCAAACCGAGAGCCGCGAAGCGCGCATCCAGCACCACAGCGGGACTGGTGCTGTTCGTGTTGGGTGCGGCGGCCGCCGTCGGGCTGGCCTACCTCACAGGACTCACCATCCGGTACTTCGCCGCCGGCCAGGCGGTCACAGCTGCATTGACACTCTCCGCAGCCGCGGCCACCATGTGGGCGATCTGGGCAAGCATCACCCGCGGCTGGCACCGGCTCCGCCCCGGCAGGCTGACCGCCGGCAACTGACCTGCCGCGTCTGCGGCCTGCCGCCGCGGGTTCATTCTTCCCGTCTGCGAGAATGCTCGTGACGGGGGACGGGCACGGTATCGGCTCCGCCCTCAGCTCAACGAGGCCTCACGGCCGGGGAAGGCGGACACTCATGCCCATGTGGGCCCAGGCGCTGTTTTGGGGAACTCTGGCCGGCGGAGCGCTGGTTCTCGGCTCGGGACTGTCCTGGAAATGGAACATCCCCGCCAAGCTTGTCTCCTCGATCATGGCGTTCGGCGCCGGCGTGCTCATCTCCGCGCTGGCGTTCGAACTCGTGGACGAGGCTGTGCAGGGCGGGGGACTCTGGCCCACGGTCCTCGGCTTCCTTGCCGGCGCGGTGGTCTACGTGGGCGCCAACGCGTTGCTGGCCCGCTCCGGAGCCAAACACCGGAAGCGCTCCAAGGACCAGCAGCCCTCCGAAAAGGACGATCCGGGCAGCGGCACGGCCATCGCCGTCGGAGCACTCCTGGACGGCATCCCTGAATCGGTGGTCCTCGGCCTGGGCCTCGTCACCGCAGGCACGGTGAGCCCGGCCATGCTCACCGCCGTCTTCATCTCGAACATCCCGGAAGGGCTGTCCAGCACGGCAGGCATGAAGAAGGCCGGGCGCGGCGCCAAATACGTCTTCGGCGTATGGGGCGGCATCGCCCTGCTCTGCGGGCTCGCGTCGCTGATCGGCTACACCGCCCTGGAAACCGCGCCCGACAGCATGGTCGCCTTCATCACCGCCGTCGCCGCCGGCGGGATCCTCGCCATGCTCGCGGACACGATGATCCCTGAGGCCTTCGAGGAGCACCACAACCTCACCGGCCTGGTGGCCGCCGTGGGCTTCCTCTCCGCCTTCACCATCCACCACGTTGGCGGCTAGCTGGTGACCCCGACGACGGGTGGCCGGCGACGCTGGCGTCCACCCGCCGTCGAGCTTTAACGACCGGTCCGAGCGGACCGGTCAGACAGCCGTGACCGTTACAGTCCTGGTGGCGAGAACCTTTGACGTGATCCAGTGCAGGAACTGGACGCTGATGGTGTACTTGCCGGGAGCCGCAGGGCGCAGCAGAAAGTCGAACTTTTCCGCGGCACCGGATTTGATGACGTTGGTCAGGAGCGGATTTCCCGCGATCGACGGCTGCACCGCAGGGCCCGTGGGGCTGAGGGTGGTCCAGAAGGGCCGTCCGTCGTGAGCGACCAGCTCGGCGATCCTGGCTGGCCTGCCCGCCGCGTCCGTGATCGTGGTCAGTGTGGGGAAGTAATCGACGTTCACCATGCGCACCAGCGTCGGAGACTTGCCGGTCCGAACCACGTTGGCCCGCATCTGGGAGATTGCCCAAACGATGTCGTCGCCCCTTGGCCGGTTGGGGATGTTGCCGCCGAGGAGGAAGAAGTGTTTGGGCTCGAAGCGGTTCAGCCCCGCGTCCTCGCCGTTAAGCCCCGCTGCATGGTTCAGTTCGTGCCATCGCGGATCGAGGGAGTACGGCGCGATCAGGGTTTCCGTGGCGATGTCATACAAGGGACCCTCGAATGAATGCCGGCGGGTACCGGCCGGCGCCGGCTTAGCGGGATTGGGCGCTGGGTCGACGACGATCGGGCCGAACATGCCCATCTGGACGTGGAGCGGAGTGTTGACGTGGCAGTGGTAGAAGTAGGTTCCCGCCGAGCCGCGGTTGGGGTTGCCGCTTTCGGGCACGTCCGCCCTCCACTGGTACGTGTAATGGCCGGTAACCTCGAAGGAGGTGTGGCCCACGCCGTCGTTTCGGGGGTCCGGTTCGATGCCGTGCCAGTGGATGGTGTGCACCCTCTTGCTGGGCTTGATCGTGGACTGGAACAGTTGGCCCTCCTGCATCCGCACCGTTGTGCCGGGGATCTGGCGGCCGAATTTGTTGCCCTCGAAGCTCCACATCTCATGCTCGGAACCGTCAGGGAAGTCGAACTTTCTGTTGAAGAAATCCAGCTCCAGGGAGACGTCAGGCTTCAGGGCAAACTCGGTTTCCGGGCTGCCCTCATGCGGTTGGTCGGATGAGAATTCCACCTGGCTCCTGAAGGTGTGGTGTGAATCTACGGCCGTAGGCGGCGTCCCTTGCGCCGGGGCGGGCTGAGCGGCCAGCACCCAGTCCGCCACGAGCCCGCCCGGGTACAAGCCGCCGCGCGCCGTCTGGGACGGCTCCGCATGGCAGTGCATGGGGTAGGTCCAGTCCTCGGTCCTCGCGTTCCATACCTGATCGATCACCTCCGGCGGCCGCCTGACCGGAAGTATGGCCTCCTTGCGTTCCAGCGGCCGCAGCTGGACGGTGTCCTCCCACTGCTGGAGCTGCACTTCGCCCTGGGCAGATACCCGGCCGTTGGACCGTGGAAAGTCGAGACCGTTCGCGCGGACGGTCCACACATGGTTGCCGTGGTAGTGGAGCTGGTGGTCCGCGATGCCGGCATTGACCATCCTCATGAGGTGTCCGGTGCGGACAGCACCGGCTGACGGGGAGGCGCTGAAGTTGCGCACATCCGTCTCGCGCGGATGGCCTGAAGGAAGGGTGTCCTGATGCCGCCGCTCGTTGAACTCCAGATCATCGGTGACTGCCAGCGACTGGAACCCGGCGAACCCATTGAGGGTGAAGTAGTCCGGCACCGCCGGGGTGGCGAGCGGATCGACTGTCTGCCCCCTCGAGGCGATCCGGGCCCAGTTCGAGTCCACATCGTGGCACAGCCACAGCCACTGGCGTTCGAACTCCGCCGCGCCGGGCGCGAGCCGCCACGCGTTGCGGGGATCGATCACCACCAGGGCCCCGTACAGGCCAAGTGTCCGTTCCACGGGCTGGTTGCCCGGGTCCGTGTACGCGTAAGTCCCGGGCAAGGGCGCCGGAAACCGCAGCAGCTTCGCTTTGCCCGGCGCCACCGGCCCGGAGCCGACGTCGGCCCCGCCCGGTCCGGCACGGTGGAACCGCATCTCGTGCGGCTGCGCGAGGTTGTTATGGACCATGATCTCGATGGTGCTCCCGGTCTCCGCTATCAACGTCCGGGGCGGAAAGAAGCTGGCCCAATAGCCGCGCCGGGCAAGGAACTGCCGGGGGAATGCCGGGTCCGGCCGCAGCGGCGAGGGCCTCCCGTGCGGCGGCACAGGAGCGCCCAGCGGGTACGTCCTGCTGGCCACCACCCGTCCGTTGGCGGTGATGACCCTCGGGCTCATGGCCAGCGCCGGGTTCGGATCGTTTAATGCCGTGCGGCGTTCCCCGAACCCCCGATGGTAAACCAGCGATCCGTCCACCATAGGAACGAATCCGTCGTTGATATGGATGTCCAGAATAGCCACGCCCGACCTCCCAGTGTGCTGGGGACCGGAATTAAGCTGAAATGCAAGTCCATATTCGCCCCCAATTGCGCTTTCAGACTGCCTCCATGGTTGTGGCTGGAGCCTAGGGAAAGCTTGGGACCGCCGTCGACAAGGCTCATGTCCTTACATGGTCCGCACCGGCGGCGCTGTTTACGCCCCTACGTGACGACGCCGGTATCCAGCGGTGCAGGCATCCCGGCGGCCGCCTCAAGCCGCAGGTCGAGGTCCGTCATGACCACCGCGGCCAGATCCCGCAGGTTTGCGCTGTCCCCGTCGGTCATGGTGCGAGGTTCGAAGTCCAGGATGCAGAGGGTGCCCAGGTTGTAGCCGCTCCGGGTCTTCAGGGGAGCGCCGGCGTAGAACTTCAGGCCGAACTCGCCAGCGACCAGCGGATTGAGCAGCGTCCGCGGGTCCTCCGGCGCGTTCTCCACTACCCAGAGATCGTCCTGCAGGATTGCCGACGCGCAGAGTCCCGGATCCCTGCTGATCTGCTCCACGTCCAGGCCGTGGTGGGACTTGAACCAGATCCGGTCATGATCCACGATCGACACGATGGCCACCGGCACCGAGAACAGCCTGGAAGCCAGCGCAGTGATCCTGTCGAAGGCGCCGTCCGGGGGAGTGTCGAGGATGCTGTAGCTGCGCACGGCCTCCATCCGGGCTTCCTCGTCGGCGGGAATGACGGTGGCGTCAACCTTGTGCTTTCCACGGCTGCTCAGGGACAGCTCATACAGGGCCTGGCTCACCTCGGTGGTCGACGGCCTGTCCTCGGGGCTCCGTGCTGTCATGGCGGCCAGGAGGAGCCGCCACTCAGGCTCGACGTCGTCAGGAATGTGGGGGTCGTCCATCAGGCGGGCGAGGGCGCTCTGCAGGGGGTCGCCCGGGAAGGCCTGCTGCCCGGTCAGGGACTCGAGCAGCACCAGCCCCAGCGAGTACACGTCACTTGGTGGTCCCAGGGGCTCTGCCTTCGCCTGCTCCGGGCTGAGGTAGCCCGCGGTGCCAAGGAAGCCGCCGTCGTGCAGGTCCGGCGCGTCAGCCATGAGCGCGATGCCGAAATCCGTCAGTTTTGCGTGCATCCGGGCGGCGTCGTGCTGGTAGTCGAAGACCAGGATGTTGCCCGGCTTCACGTCCCGGTGAACCACGCCACTTTCATGTATGTAGGCCAGGGCATCCGCCACGTCGTAGCCGATCTCAGCCGTGTGGCGGGAGGACAGCGGGCCTTCGCCGAGGCGGCGCTTGAGATCCGGGCCTTCCACCAGCTCCATGACCAGGTAAATGCGGGTGCGGCCTGGCTCTTCCCGGTCCACCCCGGCGTCAAGGAGTGTGATCAGGCTGTGGTGGTTCAGGGCCGCAAGGACTTTGACTTCGGCGTCGTCATCCCATGCTGTTTCATGAGCGGCGTTGCTTCTGTTGATGACTTTGAGGGCCACCTCGCGCTCGAGGGACTCGTCGACCGCCCGGTATACGTTGGCCATGGCGCCGGAACCGATCTGTTCGGCCACCCGGTACCTTCCGCCGATGACTGCGCCTTCTGCAATGCCGGGTTGTACGGCCATGAGATACCTTGATTTTCCCGCCGGGCCCCCGGGGCCGGCGATATTCGTGCGTTGAAGCGGTGTGACAGCAGTGTGCGCCAGATGCAGAGTTTTGGGTACACCGAAAGAGCCGACTTGCATCGGCTCTTTCGGTGGTTTGGCCTAGATGAGGCTGGGGGCGCTCGCCAGGATGTAGTCGGCGGCTGCCGGGCCGGTCATGGCCAGCTGGCAGTTCTCCGGATCGATGCCGCGCTCCCTAACGGCTGTGAACAAGGAGCCGGGGGCGGCTGGCTGCAACTCATGAATCAGGCACCAGCTGGTGTAGAGGCCATAGAGCTCGTCGGGGCCGAGGACCGTGTCGGTTTCCCGCTCGGTAGTCAGGGCTTCGGCGATGAATGAGTGAAACTGGGTGGCATCCATTTTTGGCTCCTCTGAGGCATGCACATTGATCCGCCGTTTCTGCTTCAGCGATAACGGATCTCTGCCCATAGCGGCCAGCGATCTACCTGAAATTTATGCGAGACAGACTGTTCTGTCTAGTTGAGCCGGTCACACGCAGACCATTGTCCGGCCCTCGCTACCGCAGAGTACGCCAGGCCTCTGTCACGCGCATTCTGGTGGTGCCTGAGACTGACTGGGCGCGTTGCGATCCCGCCCCGCCCAAAGCGGGGAAGAATGCACCTCGGGGCCCGATTTGCGCGGGCCACGGGGGCCGTGTAGAGTCTTTCGAGTCGCCGCCGCTGATGCGGAAAGATAGCGACCGACCCCCTTTCTAACAGCCTGAAAAATGGCGCACTGAACGGTGCGCCGCGGACGGGCCGGGGACCTTTCCTGCAAGCGGAAATCGCGGAAACGCCGATTTGCAAAGCTTCGCCGGAACGGGTAAGTTTGAAAAGTTGC
>NZ_JAGGPN010000064.1 GCF_018613795.1 Arthrobacter sp. ISL-65 | reverse complement strand
GACATCCGCCGTGCTGAGCGGCAGCAACCCGCGCTTCAGGCCCGCGCACCCCAAAGTAGGTAGCAGCAGAGGGCGTTCCCAGCGTTGGGAACGCCCTCTGCTGCTACTCAGTTGGGGGAGGCGTAGCGTGGAAGATGCAACGACTTGACGCCTCGGGCGTGACACCCTTCACACGCTGGATGCATTCCTATAGGATCTTCGATGGCTGGGAATCGCGACCGCCGCCGGGGAATGTGATCTTGACAACTCCTGCCGAATGGTAAATCCTATAGGAAACAGGATTCCACAAGGGAGTGAACACCATGGCTTATACCGCCGATAACTGGCCCATCACCGCGGCCCTGCTGCAGTTCCCGGGCGTGGACGCCCAGGGCACCCACATCAACGATGCCGATGCCTCGGCTTGGGCCGAGGTGTTCACCGAGGTGAAGGAAGCCGGCTTTGCCAACGCCGACCTCACCGACAGCTGGGTCCGTCCCGGCGACCTGGGCAAGGAGCGCCTCGCCGAATTCAAGCAGACGGCTGACAACGTCGGTATCGGGATCCCGGTCATCTCCGCCATCCGCCGGAGTGTGATCCAGGAGGGCAAATGGGAAGACAACCTGGCCTACAGCCACCGCACCATCGACGCCGCCGCTGAGCTCGGCTGCGAAGTTGTCTCCTTCGGCCTGCACCAGGCAATCACCCCGGAACAGCAGAAGCAGCTGTGGTTCTGGACCGTCGAAGGTCACAAGGACCCCGTCGGGAACAAGGAGGCCTGGAACAACGCCGTCGCCCGTTTCCAGGAACTTGGCCGGCACGCGGCGGAGGTGGGCGTCCTGCTCTCCCTCGAGATGTACGAGGACACCTACATCGGTACCGCGGACTCCTCCGTGCAGTTCGTCCAGGACATCGGCCTGTCCAATGTCGGCCTCAACCCGGACCTCGGCAACCTGATCCGCCTGCACCGGCCCATCGAGGACTGGCGGGAAATGGTTGCCAAGACCCTGCCGTACTCCAATTACTGGCACATGAAGAACTACATCCGTGACGAGGACGTGGCCCGCGGCATGTACGTGGCCATGCCTGCCCCCATGGAAAGCGGCCTCATCAACTACCGCGAGGCGTTCAAGGTTGCCCTTTCAGTGGGCTACCAGGGCATCATCTGCACCGAGCACTACGGCGGCGACGGCCTCTCCGTGACGGCCAGCAACCAGGAATACCTGCGCCGGCATGTCCTGCCCAAGAAGGACGGCTACGCCCTCGGCCAGAGCCAGGTGGCGCAGGGACGGCAGCAGCCCGCCGCCGTCGCGCACTAGGGACGCCCAGCACCAGAAACGCAGCAATACCGTTTAACCAATTCGGATTCAATGAGGAACCATGACCCAGATCTTCGACAATCCCGCTGATTTCGCAGATGAGGCGCTGGACGGCTTCGTCGCCGCCAACCGCGGCTATGTTGCCCGCGTGGACGGCGGCGTCGTCCGCTCCACCGAGATCCCCGCCGGCCAGGTGGCACTTGTGGTGGGCGGCGGCTCCGGCCACTACCCGGCCTTCGCCGGCCTGGTCGGACCGGGACTGGCTGCCGGCTCCGCGTGCGGCAACATGTTTGCCTCGCCGGCCGCCGGCCAGGTCTACCGCGTGGCCAAGGCGGCAAACGCGGGCGGCGGCGTCCTGCTGAGCTACGGCAACTACGCCGGCGACGTGCTGCACTTCGGCCAGGCGCAGCTCCGTCTCAACGCCGAAGGCATCGAGACGCGCACCGTGCTGGTCACGGACGACATTGCCAGCGCCCCGCTCGACCAGATCGAGAAGCGACGTGGCATCGCCGGTGACCTGACGGTCTTCAAGATCGCAGGCGCCGCGGCTGAGGCGGGCCTAAACCTGGACGAGGTGGAGCGCCTCGCCATCAAGACGAACCACCGCACGCGTTCACTCGGCGTGGCCTTCGACGGGTGCACCCTTCCCGGCGCATCCGAGCCGCTGTTCCACGTCCCGGCCGGGCAGATGTCGCTGGGCCTGGGCATCCACGGCGAACCGGGCATCTCCGAGCACCCCATGCCCACCGCCTCCGAGCTTGCCGAACTGCTGGTGTCGCGGTTGCTTGAGGACAAGCCGGACGACGCCGGGGACCGCGTGGTTGCCATCGTCAACGGTTTGGGCACGGTCAAGTACGACGAGCTGTTCCTCCTCTTCGGCAAGGTCGAAAAGCTCCTGAACGCCGCCAACCTGACCGTCGTGGAGCCGGAGTGCGGCGAGCTCGTCACCAGCCTGGACATGTCCGGGCTCTCGCTCACCCTGCTGTGGCTCGACGACGAACTCGAGCAGTTCTGGGGCGCGCCGGCCGACACCCCCGCCTATCGCAAGGGCAACCTCGCCCGGCGTGCCCGCCGCGAAGTCTCCAGCACCGAGGACACGGCTGCCGAGGATACCGAAAAGGCAACCGCGGCGTCCGCCAACCTGGGCCGGCTGGCAGCCGCCGTCCTCGCCCAGGTGCGGGACGTCGTCGTCGAACACGAAGCGGAACTCGGCGACCTGGACGCGATTGCCGGCGACGGCGACCACGGCATCGGCATGCGCCGCGGCGTTGATGCGGCTGCCGCGGCCGGCGAGCAGAACGCAGCAGCCGGAGCCTCGGCTGAACGCGTGCTCACGGCCGCAGGCGAGGCCTGGAGCGAGCGCGCCGGCGGCACGTCAGGCGCGCTTTGGGGGACGGCCGTGATGGCCGCCGGCCTCGCGCTGGGCAACCGCGATTCGTACGCCGCCGGGGATGCGAACGCAGCCGTGTCCGCCTTCAGCAACGCCATCACCGAACTCGGCAAGGCAGAGCCGGGGGACAAGACAATGGTTGACGCCCTCCTGCCGTTCCGGGATGCGTTCCAAGAAGCGTTCGACGGCGGGGCCTCCCTAGGCGGTGCCCTCACCACCGCCGCTGCCGCGGCGAACGAAGCAGCCCGCCGGACCGCGGGCCTGCGCCCCCTCAAGGGCCGCGCCCGCCCGCTGGCTGAAAAGAGCCTCGGCCACCCGGACCCCGGCGCAGTCTCGTTTGGACTGATTGCCGAGCGCGTGGCCACCTACCTCGCATCTGATGCAGCCGATTCCACACCGGCCGCGTCCCACATGGCCTCGACGGCCGGAAAAGGAGCAACGGAATGAGCAATACAGAAGGCTGGCGCATTGTCATCGGCAACGATGAGGCCGGCGTCGAATACAAGGAAGCACTGAAGGCCCTGCTGGAGGCGGACCCCCGGGTTGCCTCCGTCGAGGACATTGGCGTCGCGGCCAACGACTCCACCGCGTACCCGCACCTGGCCGTTGCTGCCGCCCGCAAGGTGGCCGACGGCGAAGCGGACCGCGCACTCCTGATCTGCGGCACTGGCCTCGGCGTGGCCATTGCCGCCAACAAGGTCCCCGGCATCCGCGCCGTCACCGCACACGACAGCTACTCCGTGGAACGCTCCGTCCTCAGCAACAACGCCCAGGTCCTCACCATGGGCCAGCGCGTCATCGGGCTGGAACTGGCCAAAAAGCTCGTGGCCGAATGGCTGGAGCACCGCTTCGACGAAAACTCCTCCTCCGCCGCCAAGGTTGATGCCATCTGCTCCTACGAACCCGACTACACGAAGGCCGACTGAACATGACCGAAACACCCACCAGCTCCCGCAAGTTCGCCGTCGTCGGTTCCGGCTACATGGGCGGCGGCATCGCCCAGGTCCTCGCCCTCGGCGGTGCCCGCGTTGCCCTCGCCGACGTATCGGCCGAGGTGGCACAGAAGAACTACGAGCGCCTGCTCACCGAGTCCGACCAGTTCGTGGCCGACGGGCTGTTCCCGGAAGGATCCACCGAGATCCTGAAGCAGAACCTCTGGGCCGCGAAGGACATCGAGGAAGCCGTGGCCGACGCTGACTTCATCGAGGAGGCGGTGCCCGAGATCATCGCCATCAAGCATGAGACCCTGGCCCGCATCAGCGCCGCCGCCCGGCCGGACGCCATCATCGGCTCCAACACCTCCACGATCTCCATCGCGGAGCTGTCGCAGCCGGTCGCCAACCCGGAGCGCTTCCTCGGCGTGCACTTCTCCAACCCGTCGCCGTTCATCCCCGGTGTGGAGATCATCCCGCACGCAGGCACTTCGGCCGAGACCGTGGGCACCGTCCGCGACCTCGTCCACTCGGCCAACAAGGAGACGGCCGTGGTCAAGGACGTCACCGGATTCGTGCTCAACCGCCTGCAGTACGCGCTCTTCCACGAGGCAGCACAGCTGGTGGAACAGGGCATCGCCACGGCCGAGGACGTGGACACCCTGGTCCGCACCACCTTCGGCTTCCGGCTGCCGTTCTTCGGCCCCTTCGCCATCGCCGACATGGCAGGCCTGGACGTCTACAACTTCTGCTACAAGTCGCTGCAGACCGATTTCCCGGAGCGCTTCGCCACCCCGAAGATCCTCACGGACCTCGTGGAGGCGGGCAAACTGGGCACCAAGACGGGTGCAGGCTTCCTGAACGTCCCGGCCGAGCGCACCCCCGAGCTGATCGCCTACCGCAACAAGGCCTACGTCGCCATGCAGAAGCTCATCGAGGAACTCGGCCCCGCGCCGATCAACTAGCGCAATCCAACTAAGCACCACGGCAGGTGGGCGCTGCCTCCGGGCAGCTGCCCTCCTGTTGTGCTGCCCATTTCACCTGGGCCGGGGCGGGGGCACCGCCGGCAGCAACCGGTCCAGCAAACGACTTAGGAGAATACACATGAGCACTTTTCCGTCCGAGCGCACGGCCATCGTCACCGGAGCCGTCTCGGAACGCGGCATCGGCCGGGCCACCACCAACTACCTGGCAGAGCAGGGCTGGAACATCGGCATCATCGACCTCGACGACGCCCTCTGCCAGGCCACGGCCAAGGAAATCGCCAGCCAGTACGGCGTGAAGGCCCACGGCGTGGGCGCGAACGTCGCGGACGAGGCATCGGTCCGGGCAGCCATCGATTCCATCGAGGCGGAACTGCCCCAGATCGTAGCCCTCGCGAATGTGGCCGGCGTCAGCTCGCCGGTCCCGTACCTGGAACTCGACGCCGCCGAGTGGGACCGCGTGCTCAACATCAACCTCAACGGCGTCCACTACGCCACGCGCCGCGTCGCCGAATCCATGGCGAAGAACCGGATTGGCCGCATCGTGAACATCTCCTCCGTCTCCGCGCAGCGCGGCGGCGGAACGTTCTCCAAGACCCCGTACTCCGTGGCGAAGGCCGGCGTGATCGGACTGACCCGCTCCACCGCCCGCGAACTGGGGGAGTACGACATTACGGTCAACGCCATCTCACCCGGACCCATCGACACCGACATCATGGGCGGCACCCTCAGCCAGGAACGCAAAGACGAACTGGTCCGGGACCTCGTGGTCAACCGGGTCGGTTCCACGCGGGACATCGCCGCAGCCATCGCCTTCCTCATCAGCGAGGACGCCGGATACATCTCCGGCCAGACGCTGAATGTGGATGGCGGCCTCTACATGCACTAGGAAGGACAGCCATGCTTCGCTCCTGGACCAGGGAACGCAAGATCTATCTCGCCATCGGCGTCCTCGCCAGCCTTGCCGGCGTGCTGCTCATCGTCTTTTCGCTCTGAGTCTTTCGCACCAACAACCTGATTTACCGGGACCAGTTCCTCCCGAACGGACCCATCTGCAGTGCCCTGATTTGCTCACTTTTGCTCAAAGAGGAGTTTGAATGACTGTCACCAAACCATCCACCACGAAGGAGCTGCTGGACTCGCCGATCCTCAAATCGGCCATCTCCAAGGCGTCCTTCCGGCTCATGCCGATGCTCGTCATCCTTTACGTCGTGGCCTTCCTGGACCGCACCAACGTGGGCTTCGCCGAGGCCGCCCTCGAAGCGGACAAGGGCATCAGTGCAGGTGCCTACGCACTCGGCGCCGGTATCTTCTTCATCGGCTACGCCCTGTTCGAAATCCCCAGCAACCTGCTCCTGACCAAGTTCGGCGCCAAGGTGTGGCTGGCACGCATCGCCGTTACCTGGGGAATCGTCTCCGCCTGCTTCGCCTTGGTGCAGGATGAGACCTCCTTCGTGATCCTGAGATTCCTGCTGGGCGTGACCGAGGCCGGGCTCTTCCCGGGCGTCATCATGTTCCTCGCCGCCTGGTTCCCGAACAAGGTCCGCGTCAAGATGTTCGCCATCTTCTACCTGGCACAGCCGTTCTCCCAGATGATGGGCGCCCCGCTGTCCGGCTGGCTGATCAACATCGGCGACCAGGTTCCCGGCGTCCAGGGCTGGCAGGTCATGTTCTTCGTCGAGGGCATGCTCGCCGTGCTGGCCGGCATCGCCGCCTTCTTCTTCCTGATCAACAGCCCGCAGGACGCCAAATTCCTCAACAGGGACGAGAAGAAAGCGCTCCTGGACGTCATGGCCCTGGAAGACACCGTCAAGGAAGAGACCGGTCCTCGCGGTGTGCTCGCCGCGATGAAGAACGGCAAGGTCTGGTACTTCACGGTCATCTACTTCTGCCTGCAGATCGCCGTCTACGGCGTCACCTTCTACCTGCCGCAGCAGGTGGCGCAGCTGACCGGGCAGAAGGTAGGTCTCGCCGTCGGACTCATGGCTGCCATCCCGTGGTTCTTCGGCATCTTCGCCTGCTATTTCATCGGCAAGGCCGCCAACACCGTGATCCGCCGCCGGGTCTGGGGAACGGGCCTGTTCATCTCCACCGGCCTGTGCATCTTCGGCTCCGCCTGGGCCGGCGCCAACCACCTCCCCGCGCTGGGCATCGTGTTCATCACCCTCGCGGTGTGCAGCTTCCTCTCCATCGGACCCATCGCCTGGTCATACCCGACGGCGTTCCTCACCGGAACTGCCGCCGCGGCCGGCATCGGTCTCATCAACTCGCTGGGAAACCTGGGCGGCTTCGTGGCCCCGATCCTGCGGACCACCGTCAACCAGGTGACCGCCTCGGATACCGGCACCATGGGCGTCTACGCACTCGGCGTGCTGCCGTTCCTCGCCGCGGTCATGATGACCGGCACTCGGAAGTTCAAGAACAAGGCCGACGACCTGCTCGAAACCAGCGCCACCAGAACGGCTGGCACTGCCCAAGATCAGGCACTGCTGGAAAAGTAGGCAGCAGCAAACCGCAGGCGCGCAGCAACACCAGCGCCGAGTAACACAGCAAAGGCAGGAAATCCCGTGACCCAGCTCAGGCAGGCCATCGAAGACCCCGGCACCATTTTCGTCGGCGTCAGCACCAAGATGTACCTCGGCTACCGGGACAGCCTGCGCTGGCTGGATGAACTGCGCCAGCAGGTGGACGCCCGCCCGGCCCTCGCGGCCGGGCGGGTGGTCCCGTTCGTGATTCCTTCCTTTCCGATGCTTCCGGCAGCGGGGGAGATCATTGCCGGGTCGCCGCTGGTCCTAGGGGCCCAAAACTGCGGCTGGGCCGACGGTCCGTGGACGGGCGAGCTCTCGCCGTCGCTGCTCGCCGAGCTGGGCGTGGGACTCGTGGAGATCGGGCACGCCGAGCGGCGGCGGCACTTCGGTGAGGACGACGCCATGATCGCGCTCAAGGTCAGGGCAGCCGACGACGCCGGCGTCACCGCGCTGCTGTGCGTGGGGGAGGAGTCGGTCGGCCCGAAGACCACCTCGAATACCGGAGCGGCCGACGCCGGCGGTACTGCCGGTGCGGAAGGCGCCGCCCGGTTCGTCTACAGCCAGATCGAATCCGCGGTCGGCGGGGACTGGAACCTGGCCGCCCGGCTGGTCATCGCCTATGAACCCGTCTGGGCCATCGGCGCCGCCGAGCCCGCCAGCGCGGAGTACGTGTCCGCCGTCGTGCGCATTTTGCGGGAGCTGCTCGCTGCCCATGGGCTGCACGGGCTGCCCGTGATCTACGGCGGCTCCGCGAAACCCGGCCTGCTGCCCACACTGGACGGTGTGTCCGGGCTGTTCCTCGGCCGGTTCGCACACGACGCCGCAAACTTCGGAAAAGTGCTGGACGAAGCACTGTCGCTGGTAGACGCAGGCTAGAGGAATGCCTCGCGGCCCGTCCCTTCGCTGAGCACGAGTTCGCCGTCTTCAATGGACACCAGCAGGCTCCGTGGCCTGCCATGGAGTTTCATTTCCGCGCTGAGATTGCGGCTGGTGACTTCGACCCCCACCGTTGCGCCCTTTGCCGGCAATTCAACGGAGACTTCCTCGGCCATGCCCAACAGTTCCCGGGTGGTGACGTCGCGGTCGTACCGGGCCTCCTTGCCGTTGACCGTGATGGCGACCTCATCCTCGTTGAAGCCGTCCTGAAGAATGATGAGCAATTCCTGCATGATGCGCCGCCTAAGTCGATGACCCCCGCTGCATAAAGTCACTACACCACTTAAGGGCGGTTGTGGGTAGTGCGGTTTGCTCCGTCCGCCAACCCGTGATCGCCCCGGATCCGGGCGCGTAGGGCAAAATGTTCTGGTGACCCAACAGCCGCAGCACCCCGCCACGCCCACGCCCAGCCCCGCCTCCGCCGCCGGGACAAAGCCGAAGGACACCCCCTCACCCGGGCCGCTCGGCGGTCAGGGCGCGGACGGTGTTGCCGCCCGCATAGCGGAACAGATCGCCGCCGAGCTCGGTGTGAAGGCCTGGCAGGTGAAGGCGGCCGTGGAACTGCTCGACGGCGGGTCCACCGTTCCGTTCATCGCCCGCTACCGCAAGGAAGCCACCGGGACGCTCGACGACGGCCAGCTCCGCGAGCTGGACGAGCGCCTGCGCTACCTCCGCGAACTGGAGGACCGCCGTCGTACTGTCCTGGAGGCGATTGCCGCGCAGGGGAAGTTGACCCCGGAACTGCAGGCCGCCGTCGTGGCCGCCGATACGAAGTCCCGACTTGAAGACATCTACCTGCCCTTCAAGTCAAAGCGCCGCACCAAGGCGCAGATCGCCCGTGAGGCTGGGCTGGAGCCGCTCGCGGACGCGCTGCTCAAACGCCCGGAACTCGACCCCGAGCGCGAGGCAGCCAAGTACCTGAACACGGAGCACGCCGTCGACGACGCCGCTGCGGCGCTCGCCGGCGCCCGCGCCATCCTCGTGGAGCGCGTGGCCCAGGACGCCAACCTTGCACAGAACCTGCGCGAGCGGCTGTGGACGCAGGGCCGGATGGTGTCCCGGGTGAAGAAGGGCAAGGAATCCGAGGGGCAGAAGTTCGCGGACTACTTTGACTTTTCGCAGGCGCCGTCGGGAATGCCGTCGCACCGCGTGCTGGCGCTGCTGCGCGGTGAGAAGGACGGCGTGCTCGAGCTGGACCTCGCTGAAGCGGAGCCGGCCGACGGCGACGCCCTGGCCGCCGCGCGCACCCGTTACGAATCCGCCCTGGCCCGGTTCCTCGGGGTCGCCGACCGTGGCCGGCCTGCCGATGCCTGGCTGCTCCAAACCGCGCAGGTGGCGTGGCGCTCCCGGGTGCTGGCGCGGCTGACGGCCGACCTTCGGGGACGCATGTTCGCCGCAGCAGAAGACGAGGCCGTGCGCGTTTTCGCCGCCAACCTGCGGGACGTGCTGCTGGCCGCGCCCGCCGGAAACCGCTCAACCCTGGGCCTGGACCCCGGGCTGCGGACGGGCGTGAAGGTGGCGGTGGTCGACGGAACCGGCAAGGTCGTGGCCACGGACACCGTCTACCCGCACGCTCCGGCCCGCAAGTGGGACGAAGCCCTGGCGACGCTGACCCGCCTGGCGCGGAAGCACGCCGTCGAACTCGTGGCCATTGGCAACGGAACGGCGTCACGCGAAACGGACAAGCTCGCGGCCGACCTGATCAAGCGGCTGTCGGCAGCTTCCGGCTCCGAGACTGGTGCGGAATCCGGGGCAGGTGCCGCCGCGCCGCAGAAGCTGGTGGTGTCCGAGGCGGGTGCGTCGGTGTACTCGGCGTCCGCCCTTGCCGCCGCAGAACTTCCGGGCATGGATGTATCGCTGCGCGGCGCGGTGTCCATTGCCCGGAGGCTGCAGGATCCGCTGGCTGAACTGGTGAAGATCGATCCGAAGTCGATCGGCGTGGGGCAGTACCAGCACGACGTCACGGCCGCGAAGCTGGACCGCAGCCTGGACGCCGTGGTGGAGGACTGCGTGACCGCTGTGGGCGTGGACGTAAACACGGCGTCGCCGGCGCTGCTGAGCCGGGTGGCCGGCGTCGGGCCGCTGCTGAGCGAGAACATCGTGGCGTACCGCAACGAGCACGGGCCGTTCGCGAAGCGCAGCGAGCTGAAGAAGGTGCCGCGGCTGGGTGCGAAGGCGTTCGAACAGTGTGCCGGGTTCCTGCGGATCACCGGGGGAGCGGAGCCGCTGGACGCCTCAAGCGTCCACCCAGAGGCTTACTCGGTGGCTAGGAAAATCCTGACTGCGGCGGGAGCTGGCCGCGGTTCCGGTGCTTCCGGAGGCGCTGCCGGCCTTGCTCCGCTGGCTGATGCCGGACGCCTGAACCCTGCTGATTTCGTGGACGGGAGCTTCGGCCTTCCCACGGTGCGGGACATCATCGCCGAACTTGAGAAGCCGGGACGCGATCCGCGTCCGGCCTTCAAGGCGGCAGCATTCTCCGAGGGCATCGAGAAGATCTCCGACCTGAAGCCCGGCATGGTCCTGGAAGGAACAGTCACCAACGTTGCCGCGTTCGGCGCGTTCGTGGACGTGGGGGTTCATCAGGACGGTCTGGTTCACGTGTCCGCCCTCGCCAACCGGTTCGTCGCCGACCCGCGCGAGGTGGTCAAGTCCGGACAGGTGGTACGGGTGAAGGTGCTTGAGGCCGATCCGGAGCGGAAACGTATCTCCCTCACGCTGAGGCTCGACGACGAACCGGCCGCTTCCGGCGGCAGCTCTTCCGCCGGCCGGCCGGCTGGTGAACGCCCGGCGGGTGAACGGCCAGCTGGTGAACGCGGTGGCCGGGGCCGTGACGGTGGGCGCTCAGCGGGCGGCGACCGCGCAGCCGGCCGCCCGGGAGGTGGCCCCCGCGACGGCGACCGCGCAGCCGGCCGCCCGAGAGGTGGCCCCCGCGAAGGCGGCCGCGACCGCACGGGCGCTTCTGGCCAAGGCGGCGCAAAACCGGCGGCTCGTGAGGGGAGCGATTCGGGCCAGTCTGCGCAAGACCGAGACAGCGGAAGGCGGCAGCCGAAGCAGTCCGGGCAGCGACCAGCCCAAGTGGATACCGCCATGGCCGAAGCACTGCGGCGGGCCGGCTTGGGCAAGTAAGTCCCGCACGGCGTAGCGTGTCGCAGGCTCCGTATCCCGGAAGCATCGGAAGCCGGTGACTACAGTAGCCCCTATGAGTTTTACGAGGCCGGAGACTTTTACCACCCGTCCTACGCTGCAGGGCACGTTCGGCATGTCCGCTACTACCCACTGGCTCGCTACCGGCACTGCGCAGGCTGTGCTGGAGCGGGGCGGCAACGCGTTCGACGCGGCCACGGCCGCGGCGTTCGTGCTGCACGTGGTGGAACCGCACCTCAACGGGCCCGGCGGCGACATGACCGGCGTGTTCAGCACGGCGGAGAAGCCCGGGAAACCGGTGGTCCTCATGGGCCAAGGCCCGGCTCCGGCCGGCGCGACGGTCCAACACTTCCGCGCGGAAGGCCTGGAACTGGTGCCCGGGTCAGGTGCGCTGGCCGCTGCGATCCCCGGCGCCGTCGAAGCCTGGCTGTTGCTGCTGAGGGACCACGGAACGTGGGAGCTGGCGGAAGTCCTGGATTTCGCCATCCGATACGCACGCGACGGCCACCCGGTGCTGCCACGCGTCTGCAGCACAATCTCGGCAGTCGCGGAGCTGTTCCGGGAGCACTGGCCCACGTCTGCCGACCTGTGGATGCCGCAGGGGCGTATCCCGGAGGAGGGCGAGCTGGTCCGGAATCCAGCGTTTGCCCGCACCCTCCAGAAACTGGTCCAGGCCGGTGCCGGCCTCGGCGAGGCATTCGCCGCGGAACCGGCCCATACCCGCGAGGAACGCATCGATGCCGCCCGCAGGGAATGGGGCGAGGGATTCGTGGCCCGCGCTGTGGCTGAAAGTGTGCGCACTCCGCACCGCCACTCATCCGGGTCCGACCACAGCGGCGTCATGACGATGGCCGACATGGCCGGCTTCCGCGCGTCGTTCGAGGACGCGGCGACGTTCGAGTTCCGCGGCCACACCATCGCCAAGACCGGCCCGTGGGGACAGGGGCCGGTCTTGCTGCAGACGCTTTCGATCCTGGCCGGCTTCGATGACGACCACCTCGACCCTTCCACCGAGCTCGGGGCGCACACCATCCTGGAGGCACAGAAGCTCGCGCTGGCAGACCGCGAGGCGTACTACGGCGACGCTGATGTCCCACTGGATTACCTGCTGTCGGAGGAGTACGCGGCGTCGCGCCGGGAGCTCATCACCGAAAATGCGTCGCACGAGCTCCGCCCGGGCTCCGTTCCCGGGCGTGAGCCGTACTTTCCCACGCTCCGGACCGAGTACGTCCCGCCTGCGCTGTCGGATGACGATGGCGGGTCGCCCGTTTTGGGAGGTCGTGCCGCTCCCGGCCGCGCGGGTTCCGCAGCTGCCGCCGCCGGCGTTGGCGAACCCACGATCGGTGACCCTAGTGTGGCGTCCAACGGGGAAACCCGCGGCGACACGTGCCACATCGATGTCGTGGACCGCTGGGGCAATATGGTGTCGGCCACGCCATCGGGCGGTTGGCTGCAGTCGTCGCCGGCGATTCCTGAGCTCGGGTTTTGCCTGGGCACGCGGTTGCAGATGACGTGGCTTGAGCCCGGAACGCCGTCGACGTTGACGCCGGGCAAGCGGCCGCGGACCACGCTGACGCCGACGCTGGTGCTGCGCGATGGAGTTGCTGTTTCCGCGCTCGGCTCGCCCGGGGGAGACCAACAGGACCAGTGGCAGTTGCTGTACCTGCTGCGGACCATCGTCGGGGGGTACTCTCCGCAACAGGCCATCGACGCGCCGGCGTTCCACACGACGTCGATGCCCGGATCCTTCTGGCCGCGTACCTGGGAGCCTGGCGGTGCCGTCGTCGAGGACCGGTTGGGAGATGACGTCATCGCCGGGCTCGAACGGCGTGGTCACCGGATCACCAGGGCAGGCGACTGGACGCTGGGACGGCTGTCCGCCGTCGTACGCGATCCCCGGACTGGCGTGCTGCAGGCCGCCGCTAACCCCCGGGGTGCGCAGGGATACGCGGCGGGACGGTAGGAGCGGAGCGTTCTTTCGCCAGCGTCCTCATTGAAGGGGCGGCGAATACTCGTGTCCGACGGCGGCGGGGCGGGTTTCTGGCGTGGGGAATATCTGCAAGGCTGAGGTCATGAACTACTTCCTGGAGTACACGATTCCCGCTGCCCCCGACGACGCCGAATTCGAGTTTCCGCATGACGAGATTCGACCGGGCACCACTATCCCGCTCTCGGAGACCAATGCCGAGGTAGTTCACACTCCTGAGCTTCCCGCGCGCACCGGAATTATCGGCGCCACCGTGCCCGAGGCGAAGCTCGAAGCCGAGCAGCTCATCACCCACAGCCGCGCGACGGAGGCGTCCCTGTACGAGGACCCCTCGAATTCGCTGCAGGCTGGCGTGGGAACTCTCGTAGCCACCTTCACGGAAGGCACGGGCTGGCAGGACGCTTAGCAAACGAAAGTCTTGTTTCACCGGAAGCGCTTGGTCCCGAATTGAGGGGCTGGGCGCTTCTGGTTTTGGGTCCGAAGTTAGTGAAGCCACCCAGTACCGGCGGGCACGGCGGCGCCCCGCTGACGGGTGCTGCCTGCCCGTCGGGTCTGCCATCGCCTCATGTTTTGTGGTGGTGGTTTTGTCGGGGTTGTTGGCGGGGGTCGATGTGGGGTGGCGGGATGAACCAGGGGGTCCCGTTTTTGATGTGGATTTTCCACTGTTCTTTGTGGATCAGGTGGTGGTGGTGGGTGCAGAGGAGGACGCCGTTGTCGGTGCTGGTGGGTCCGCCCCGGGACCAGTAGGTGATGTGGTGGGCTTCGCACCAGGGTGCGGGGATGGTGCAGTTGGGGAAGGCGCAGCCTTGGTCGCGGGCGGTGAGGGCTTTGCGGATGTGGGGCGGGAAGATGCGTGTGGTGCGGCCGATGTCGAGGATGCGTCCTTCGGAGCCGAGGAGGACGGGGATGATGTCGGCGTCGCAGGCGATTTTGCGGATGGTGGAGGCGGTGACGGGGCCAGTGTAGGTGAAGGTCCCGCTGCCGGTGGCCGTGCTGGAAGGGGGAGTGCCGGGCCAGCTGACGCCAGGCAGGGCGGTAACGGGCTGCCGGGTGTTCGGGCCGGTGCCCGGCTCGGGCTGGGGTTCGTTGGTCTGCCGGGTGCTGTCTGTGGGTCGGGTGCCGGGGCGGTTTCGGTTCGGGGCGTAGCGGGGGCCTTGGGCGGCGGCGGTTTCGATGCTGTTGAGGAGGTCGTGATGGTTGATGGTGACCATGACTTGGGGCCGGAGTCCTCCGGTGGCGGGCAGGGTGCCGGCGGCGAGGGCTGCCTTGCAGCCGCCGACGAGGCCGTCGAGGCGCTGTTGGGCGAGGGTGCGGCGGTCCAGGTCAGGTGCCGGGGTGGGGGCGTTGAACACCTGGTCCAGGTTGGCAGCGGCGCTGTCACTGTTACCGCCGTTGTCGCTGTTGTCGTCACTGGCGCTGCCCTCGTTGAGGGTGCCTTCTCCGCTGCTGTCGCTCCGGCAGCTGGTGGTGTTGGGTGCGGGGGTTGGCGGCGGTGTTCATGACGGTGGTGAGGGCTTCGTATTGGTCGGTGGTGGCGCGGATTTCGAGGTGGTGGAGGCCGCCGCGTTTGTGGTGGAGGAAGACGCCTTGGCGGTGGCGGAGGTTTTCTTCGCTGGGTTCGGTGCCGTCCTGGTCGAGGGCGTCGATCCAGCGGTGGGCGATGCGGGTGAGGAAGTCGTGGTCGTTTTCGATCGCGGTCAGGGTGAGGTTGTGTTCCATCTCGGCGATGGTGTCGGGGTCGGGGATGTGGCGGACTTTGTCCAGGGCGGTGGTGATGATGGTTCCGGCGCGGGAGGCGATGATCCCGGCGGTGAGGGCGGCGGCGGCTTCTTCGTGTGCCGGTGGCATGGGCCGTCCGGCGAGTCCGGTGCGGGGGG
>NZ_JAGGPN010000063.1 GCF_018613795.1 Arthrobacter sp. ISL-65 | reverse complement strand
ACCACCGTCATGAACACCGCCACCAACCCCCGCACCACCACACCCAACACCACCGCCTGCGCGAGCGACAGCAGCAGTGCAGAGGGCACCGGCCCTGACAGTGGCAGCGGCAGTGACGACAACAGCGACAGCACCGCCAACAGTGACAGCGCCGCTGCCAACCTGGACGCCGTAATCAACGCCCCCACCCCGGCACCTGACCTGGACCGCCGCACCCTCGCCCAACAGCGCCTCGACGGCCTCGTCGGCGGCTGCAAGGCAGCCCTCGCCGCCGGCACCCTGCCCGCCACCGGAGGACTCCGCCCCCAAGTCATGGTCACCATCAACCATCACGACCTCCTCAACAGCATCGAAACCGCCGCCGCCCAAGGCCCCCGCTACGCCCCGAACGGAAACCGCCCCGGCACCCGGCAGACCAACGAACCCCAGCCCGAGCCGGGCACCGGCCCGAACACCCGGCAGCCCGGCACCGCCCTGCCTGGCACCAACTGGCGCGGCACTCCCCTCTCCAGCACGGCCACCGGCAGTGGGACCTTCACCTACACCGGCCCCATCACGGCCTCCACCATCCGGAAAATCGCCTGCGACGCCGACATCATCCCCGTCCTCCTCGGCTCCGAAGGACGCATCCTCGACATCGGCCGCACCACCCGGATCTTCCCGCCCCACATCCGCAAAGCCCTCACCGCCCGCGACCAAGGCTGCGCCTTCCCCAACTGCACCATCCCCGCACCCTGGTGCGAAGCCCACCACATCACCTACTGGTCCCGGGGCGGACCCACCAGCACCGACAACGGCGCCCTCCTCTGCACCCACCACCACCACCTGATCCACAAAGAACAGTGGAAAATCCACATCAAAAACGGAACCCCCTGGTTCATCCCGCCACCCCACATCGACCCCCGCCAACACCCCCGACAAAACCACCACCACAAAACATGAGTCGATGGCAGACCCGGCGGGCAAGCACAAAAAGGGCAGCGCCAGCGGACAGAGCGTGACGACGTCTCGATTTGGGGCGGGCACTGCCCGCTAGCCCGTTGCATTTATTGGGCCCCCGAAGTGGGCCCTGCCATTGTGGCGGTTACCGTTGCCAGAGCTGGGGCGCCGGAAGTAACAGCGGCGCTCCCTGAATGTCGCCGTCTCCAGAGCTACAGCAGCTTCCCAATCACCGCTGTCCCGTCCAGTTCGGCTGACGTGGCGATCCGAGGGCTCAAGCCCCCACTGACCATGGCCGCGGCTGTATGCGGAGCCTGCAGCCGGCTCGTTTCGATAAGGAGATGCCCTCCCTGCCTGAGCCAAGCACCCGCTTCCGCGATCACCCGCCGCTGGATGTCGAGGCCGTCGGGCCCTCCGTCGAGCGACACCCGTGGCTCGTGAACTCGGGCCTCATGAGGCATGCTGCTGATGGAAGCAGTGGGTACATACGGCGCATTGACCGCCAGCATGTCAACGTTGCCTCGGAGCCGGGCAGGCAGCGCCGCGTACAGGTCACCCTCATGGACCACTCCGCCCGCTGGCAGTACGTTGAGGCGGGCACAACGCACCGCGGCAGGGTCGACGTCGGAAGCGTGCACCTCAATCTCCGGGACCAGTGCCGCCAACGCGGTGCCTACAGCTCCGGAGCCGCAGCACAGGTCAACAACAATTGGCGGGGTCGATGGCGATCTCTCCGCGGACCCTGCCCCCGCGACGCCAAGGAGTGCAGCTGCCTCGCGGACTAGCAGTTCTGTCCGGCGGCGCGGCACAAATACTCCGGCCCCGACCCTGATCCGCAGGCCGCAAAACTCCGCCCAGCCGAGAATATGCTCGAGCGGAAACCCCTCGATTCGCCGCTGCACGGCGTTGATCAGCTCATTGCGGGCGAGGCCTGCGGAAAGGAGGAGGTCCGCTTCGTCCTCGGCAAAGACACAGCCGGCGGCGCGCAGCCTGCCGATGACACTGGAGCGGGAAAGCGATGATTGAACAGGCATGGACGCGTCCTTCGGTTGAATGATGGGCGCTCCGTGCATACGTCCGACTAGCCTTGGCGGTCCGTACGGCGGCGGGCAGGAAGAACCCAGGCTGGCATTGCGTGAATTGTTCTCACCTCCCGTATTTTCAAACGTGTGCAGTGCCCAAACCGGCCCCGCAAAATCCATGCTATCCGACGCCGAAACCGGCAATTATTGGCAGGATGGAACCATGACCCACAGCGAAGACCACACGCTCATCTGGACCGGCTCCTACACTGCGGACAGCGGCGGCCACGGCGCTGGTATCGGGGCCGTCTCGGCCAACGCTGATGGGACGCTCACCTGGCGCGGCACCGCCGCAAAGGCGGACTCGCCGTCGTTCGTTGCCGTGCACCGGTCACTGCCAATGGTTTATGCCGTCGGCGAGAACGCCAAAACCGTTCAGGCGTACCGGCGGCGGGGAGAGTTCGGCCTTGAAGCCGTCGGCAAGCCCTGGCCTGCAGGCGAAGCTGCCTGCCACGTCACCGTCGATCCGCAGGGCAAGTTCCTGATCGTTGCCTGCTGGGGCGACGGCCAAGTGTTGCTGTACGAACTGGCGGATGACGGCGGCATCGCCCGCCGCCTTCCGGCGGCACCATCCAGCGATCCGCACCGGGACGACCGCCCCAGCCGGGCCCACGCCAGCCTGGTACTCGCAGACGGCCGCATCATGACCACCGACCTCGGCCACGACCTCCTCCGCGTGTGGAACCACGTCCCTGCGACGGGCCTGGCGCTGGACCACGAGGTGGTGCTTCCGAAGGACAGCGGTCCCCGCCACCTGGTGCAGCACCCCGCTGGAACGGTGTTCGTGGTCTCCGAGTATTCCATCGAGGTCTTTGCGGCCCGGGCCGCCTCGTCATCAGGAAAGTTCGAACTGGTCGGCCAGGGTCCCGCTACCTCCGATGGCGCCAGGGACGAGGACTCTGCGGCCGAAATTGCCTTGTCGGCTGACGGGCGCTTCGCCTACGTCGGCGTACGGGGATCCAACCGCATCAGCGTGCTGGAAGTGACGCCATCGGCGGAGGGCAGCCTGCTTAGCCCGGTCTGCGACTTCTCCAGTGGCGGCGACTGGCCCCGCCACCACCTGGTCCACGGCGAATGGCTTCGCGTAGCCCATGAGCGCTCCCACGACATCACCACCTTCCGCCTGGACTCCCAGACCGGCCTTCCGCAGGGCCCCCTTCACCGCCTCGTGGCGGGTTCCCCCACGGCCCTGGCTGTGGCAAGCTAAACGGCAATCGACAAAACCAATACAAGATTAGTCATCGCCAATACGGCTCCATCACAGGAGCTATGGCGGGTGGCTGGGCTTGCCTTGGACGAGTCGGCACCCAACGGATTCCGGGCATCCCCACCCGGACAAGCAGCGTTGCTTTGCGGAAGGTCCAACATGCTCACCGTCCCTCGCCTGAATTCCCCGCGCCGCGCCGGCGTTCCCACCAAGTCCGCCCGAACAACTCTTGCGGCGGCGAGCGCACTCGTCCTGCTGGCTGCGTCGGCCGTACCGGGCCAAGCAGCCCTGCCAACCAAGGCACCTGCCCAAGCCGCAGCCGCCACTAAAACCCCGGGCCCGCCGTCGGACACTAAACCGGGAACAGGGGCCCACTCGCTCCGCACTCCCGTCACCGGTGAGAACTTCTACTTCGTCATGGCGGACAGATTCAGTAACGGCGACGCCGGCAACGACCAGGGCGGCCTGGGGCCGGATCCGATGGTCTCCGGCTTCGACCCCACCCGCAAGGGCTTCTACAACGGCGGGGACCTGAACGGCCTACTGGACAAGATCGACTACATTCAGGGGCTCGGAACCACGGCGATCTGGCTGACACCGAGCTTCAAGAACAAGGCGGTCCAGCCCGAGGACAACTCCGCTGGCTACCACGGCTACTGGGTCACGGACTTCACCCAGATCGATCCGCACCTGGGCACCAACGCCGAACTGAAAGCGCTGATCGACGAGGCGCACTCGCGCGGCATGAAGGTGTACTTCGATATCATCACCAACCACACCGCGGACGTTATTGGCTACAAGGAGGGCGCCCGCACCGGCTACGTCTCCAAGGACAAGGAGCCGTACCGCACCGCATCGGGCGAAGCCTTCGATGACCGGGACTTCGCCGGCCGCGCGGACTTCCCCAAGCTCGACGCCGGAACCTCCTTCCCGTACACGCCGGTGCTTGATCCAACGGAACAGAACCTCAAGGTTCCGGCGTGGCTCAACGACCCGACGCTCTACCACAACCGCGGCGACACCACCTTTGCCGGCGAGAACTCCTTCTATGGCGACTTCTTCGGCCTTGACGACCTGTTCACCGAAAACCCGACGGTCGTGGCCGGGATGACGGACATCTACGAGACGTGGATCCGTGACTTCGGCGTGGACGGGTTCCGCATCGACACGATGAAGCACGTCAATGACGAATTCTGGCAACAGTTCGGGCCCGACGTCCTCGCCTACGCCAAGGCCCACGGCAAGGACGAATTCTTCATGTTCGGCGAGGTCTTCGACACGTCCAAGAGCAACACGTCCCAGTTCACTACCCGCAACAGGATGCAGGCGGTCCTCGACTTCCCGTTCCAGGATGCGGCGCGGAATTTTGCCTCGAAAAGTGAGACCGCGAAAGAGCTTGAAACCTTCTTCGCCGCCGACGACTGGTACACCGATGCGGATTCCAACGTCTACCAGCTGCCCACCTTCCTGGGGAACCACGACATGGGCCGGATCGGCAGCTTCATCAGCACCGACAACCCGGAAGCGGACGACGCCGAACGGGTGGCCCGCGACGAACTCGCCCATGAGCTCATGTACTTTTCCCGCGGAAACCCGGTGGTCTACTACGGGGACGAGCAGGGCTTTACGGGGCCCGGCGGGGACCAGGACGCCCGCCAGACGCTGTTCGCCAGCAAGGTGCCCGACTACCTCGACGACGACCTGCTCGGCACGGACGCCGCGCACGCCACCGACAACTTCAACACCGGGCATCCCCTCTACGCCAAGATCCGTGAACTCGCGGAGCTGACCGAGGAGCACCCTGCCCTGCGCGACGGCGCCCACCAGCACCGGTACGCCTCGGACGGCCCCGGCATCTACGCGTTTTCCCGCAGCAGCGCCAAGGACCAGCGCGAGTACGTCGTGGCACTGAACAACAGCGAGGAACCGCAGACCGCCGCTGTTCCCACCTACATCGCCAAGCGCAATTACAGCCTCATCTATGGCGACGCCGCCGAAAACTCCAAGACCTCAGCCGAGGGCAAGCTGACCGTCACGGTGCCGCCGCTGTCCGCCGTCGTCTACCAGTCCGCCGGCCGGATCCCCCGCGAGAAGACGGCGCCCGCCGTCGCGCTGCAGTCCCCCGTTTCCGCCGCAGCTACCGTCACGTCCGCCGGGGATAACGGACGCATCCAGGTGACAGCCGACGTCGACGGCAGCTCGCTCTACGAGGTCACCTTTGAGGCCAGGACGCCGGGCGGCAAGTGGGAGCGCGTTGGCACAGATGACACCACCCCCTACCGCGTGTTCCACGACGTTTCGGGGCTGAACCCCGGCACTGCGGTGGAGTACCGGGCGGTCGTCCTGAACAACGCCGGCCGCACGTCCGTCAGTGCTTCCCGGTCAACTGTGGTGCCGGACCCGGCGCTGACCATCCAGCAGCCGGACGAGGGCAGCACCGTCCAGGGAAAGGTGGAAGTGGTTGCCACCGCGGACCCTGAGAAGGCCAGCCACGTGGTGCATTTTGAGCGCAGCGTCGCGGGCGGCCCATGGACGGCCGTCGGCTCCGACGATGCGTCATCGCCCTCGTACACGGTGGTCGACGACCTGGCCGCCCTGAACCTCGCCGACGGAACCGAGGTCCAGTACCGGGCAAAACTCAGCGGCTCAGACGTGGTGAGCAATGTCCGGACAGTGGTGGTTGGTGCCGCAGCACAGCCCGAATCGGTCACTGTGGCGGGAAGCCTGAACAGCGAGATGGGCTGCCCGGATGATTGGCAGCCGGGGTGTGAGGCGGCGTTCATGGCCTTTGATCCGGCTGACCGCCTGTGGAAACTAACGGCAGACCTTCCGGCCGGGCAGTACGAATTCAAGGCGGCCATCAACGGTTCCTGGGAGGAGAACTACGGCCAGGATGGCGCTCCGAACGGTTCCAACATCGTGCTGAACCACGACGGCGGACCGGTCACCTTCCGGTACAGCCACACCACGCACGTCATCACGGCCGGCTAGGTTGCCCGGGGCTACTGCCAGCCGGGCAGTAACCCCGGGCTCACGGCCCGCAGGGCGGCTCAGGCTCAGGCCCGCATGGCCTCCTCGACCGCCGCGAGCAGGGAGTTGAACCTGTCGTCGCCCTCAAGGCTGTCGATCAGCACGGAGTCCCCGTCGGAGTTAGCCAGCGGCACCTGCCAGTTGGGGTACTGGGCGGAGGTGGTGCCGGGCTGGTTCTGCACCCTCCGTTCGCCGACCGCGTCCACGAGCGCCACCCCGAGAAGGACTGACGGGGTCTGCGCGAGCAGTCGGTGCAGCGCCTCAATGCGCTCCTCCTCGGAGCCGGCGTCGCTGGCCGAAAGGAGGCCCCGATGCCGGAGCAGGTCCATCATCTTCTCCAGCTTGGCATTGTGCTCCAGGCGCTCCTCCTCCGCCGAGCGCTCGAGCAGCCCCAGCGCGTTCCGCAGCGTCACGTGGTCGCCTGCGAGGTAACCCGCCGTCGGCGGCAGGTCGTGCGTGTTCACGCTGGAAAGCGCCTGCAGCCTGTACCGTTCGGGCGGCAGCGGGGCGTCGCCGTCGTTCTCAAACCACAGGATCGAGGTGCCCAGGATGCCCCGGGCCGCGAGGTAGTCCCGGACCCACGGCTCGAAGGTGCCCAGGTCCTCGCCGATCACGACGGCGCCGGCGCGGTGCGCCTCCAGAGCGAGGATGCCGATCATGGCGTCGTGGTCGAAACGGACGTAGGCGCCGTCCGCTGGCGAGTTCCCTTCCGGCACCCACCAGAGCCGGAAGAAGCCGAGGATGTGGTCCACCCGGATGCCGCCGGAGTGCCTCAGCACCGTTGCGAGCATCTCCCGGAACGGCTTGTAGCCGGCCTCGGCCAGACGGGTGGGGTGCCATGGCGGCTGGTGCCAGTCCTGCCCCAGCTGGTTGTACATGTCCGGCGGTGCGCCGACGCTGACGCCGGGAGCGAGGACCCCGTGCAGCGTCCAGGCATCGGAACTCTGGAGGTCTACGCCGACGGCGAGGTCGTTCACCACGCCCAGGCGCATACCGGCGTTGCGGGCGGCCTGCTGCGCGGATTCAAGCTGCTCGTCGCAGAGCCACTGCAGCCAGCGGTGGAACTCAATCCGTTCGGCAAGCTCACCCCTGAGCTTCTCCGCCAAAGGCGAGCCGAGCGCAGCCGTTGGGTCGGCCCAAAACGGGTCATCGGCGTCGAGATCCTCACGGATCGCACACCAAAGGGCGAAGTCATCCAGGCCGGCGCCGGCGCGGCGGCAGTAGTCCTCAAACGCGAGCTGCCGCGACGGCGAACGGCGCACCCCAAAGATCAGCTCCAGTGCGGCCAGCTTGGCGGAGTAGGCCTTGTCCCGGTCAAGCCTGATGGCATCCTTGTTCAGCTTCCGCGCCTGCTTCATGAGGCTGTGGACCAGTGACTGCTTCTTCGGCTTCAGGTACGCCAGTTCCGGAATGGCCTCGATCCGCAGGTACAGCGGGTTGAAGAACCGGCGGGTCGACGGTGAATACGGCGACGGCTCCAGGGGCGGCACGGGATCGGCCGCGTGCAGCGGATTGACCAGCACGTAGTCGGCCCCGCGGGCTCCGGCCACCGCTGCGAGCTCGGCGAGGTCGGCAAAATCGCCCACACCCCAGGACCGCTTGGAACGGACGGAGTACAGCTGCGTCGCCAGCCCCCAGCCCCTGCGTTGTTCAAGGTCGGCTGCCGTGGAGAGCCGGGCGGGAGTCACCACCAGCGTGGCCTCGGCAACCATTCCGGCCGCCTCGGCACGCAGGGTATGCCACCCCAGGCCCGTGTTTTGGGGCACGGCGAAGGTGGCCCGGCCGGTCAGAATGCCGTCCACCTCGCGCGGTTCCACCCAGACGTCCTCCTGGACGGCCTCCAGCTCGCGTCCGTCCTCGGTGACGGCCCACATTCGGACGGGCGAACCGTGCGGGACATGGACGCTCACCTGCTCCGGCGTGCCCTCCTGAACCACGACGGCGGGCGGCAGCATCCGGCGCCAGGGCGCCAGTTCCGCCTCGGCCAGTTCGTGCTCGATGAGCGGGTCAGTGCGGGCGTTGACTCCCAGCGCCGCCAGGACGCGGATCAAGGTTTCGGCCGCTACGTCATGCGGCTGCCCGTCCCACCCCTGGTAAGACGTGCCAACGCCGTAGGCCTCCGCCAGCCAGCGCAGCAGCTCGGGATTGACCGCGGTGTTGGTTACCGGCGTTCCGTTGCCCGCCTGTGTTTCAGAGGGAGAGGGATCAGGGGAAGAGGTCGCGGGGGAAGGTGTGTCAGGGGAACTCGCGTGCTGCTGGCTGGGAGCCTTCATATATCCGCCTCGTCTGCTGTAATCGGCCCGAAACTAACGCTGCTGTCCGTCGCGGCCGGCCGTTTTCAGCGCCCCCGCAACTGCTGGTTCCGATTATTGCAGGCTGCGTTGACTGTCCCGGGCGCCGCGGGCAGAAACCCGGGCGGGTGTCGTTCTGACGGGCGATCGCCGAGCCATGATCTGCCGTGATAGTGATCTGCTGGTAGCGATCTTCCCGCGGCCAGGCCTAAGCGGCAGCACAGGCCTTCTGAAGATCATCGACGGAATCGCTGGGAACCTGGTCGCCGGCCTGGGCGATCGCCCTGAGGGGCCCGGTGATATCGGCGGGGACGCCAGCGGTCTCGGCACCGGCCACAAGGCCCGCGAGTGCCGCCTTGTCCGAGGCGCTGACCAGGCCGTCCTCGATGATGGCGCAGATCTGTCCCTTCACCTGTCCGGCGGCAGCGTTGGCAGCCTGGGACACCGCCGAGCTCGCCGCATTCTGGGCCGCTTCCCCGGCCTGGGCGCAGCCCGCCAGCAGGACAACAAGAGGAATCATGGTCATGGCGAGGTGGCTGCGTTTCATGATCCCACCCTAGCAACGGTGCCACGGGGAACTCCGACACTGAAGCCTGCCCTCGTGCCTACGACGCTCAGCCGTCGACAGAGACTGACAACGGTGTCCGGTCCGCGTTCCACAGCGGCTTGCCGCCAAGGCCGCCCGGCCAGGGCACCGCAACCGGGGCTGACAGCGGCGTCTCGGCCCCAGGCCACAAAGGCTTCAAGGGTTAGCGCGCCAGGCCAATATGCCGCCGTCGAATCCGTTGACTTGTCTTGTGGACATCCCCTAGCGTTCCAGTCACTGACAACGTTGTCTATTCTGCCCGTCAATTAGGGGGAGGGCAGAAGGCACGCGCGATGAAGGGCGACACCAGCACTATGCACCAGCGAAAATTCGGCAGACTACAGCTATGTACCGCACTGACCGTGGCAGGTCTCAGCCTGGCCGCGGTACTGGCCGGAGCAGGAACAGCGACGGCGGCCGGGTTCTCCGGCGACGAGCAGTTCCGGCCGGCCTACCATTACACCCCGCAGCAGAACTGGATGAACGATCCCAACGGAATGGTGTTCCACAAGGGCGTTTACCACCTCTACTACCAGCACAATCCGTCCGGCAACCAGTGGGGCAACATGTCCTGGGGCCATGCCACGTCAACAGACCTGGTGCATTGGAAGGAGCAGCCGCTGGCCATCGCCACGGATGACCAGCAGGACATCTTCTCCGGCAGCGTCGTGGTGGACAAGAACAACAGCTCCGGCCTGGGCACGGCCGAGAACCCGCCCATGGTGGCAATCTTCACCAGCGCCTACAAGGACGCCTCGCCCTACAAGGGGCTGCAGGCGCAATCCCTCGCCTACAGCCTGGATGAGGGTAAGACCTGGACCAAGTACAGCGGTAACCCGGTGCTCAACCGCAACTCGGCGAACTTCCGCGACCCGAAGGTGTTCTGGTACGACTCCCCCGGCGGGGGCGGCTACTGGGTGATGGCCGCTGTCGAGGCCACCGAGCACAAGGTGGTGCTGTACAAGTCCGGCAACCTCAAGGACTGGACGCAGCTCAGCGAGTTCGGCCCGGCGAATGCCACGGGCGGGCTCTGGGAATGCCCCGACCTGTTCCCGCTTGCGGTCGACGGCGACCCCGCGAACGTCAAATGGGTGATGGTGGTCAACATCAACCCCGGAGGCGTGGCGGGAGGCTCGGCCGGGCAGTATTTCGTGGGCAATTTCGACGGCACCGCCTTCACGTCGGAGACCACAAAGGCCGTTGACGCACTGCCCGCGGGCACTCCCCTGGCAGGCTTCAACGACGGCACGTACAGCGGCTGGACGGTGAACAACGAACCCGGCAACTCGAAGGACGGCCCCTTCGCCGGGGCGCCGGCGGCCGGCACCCTCGCCGGGCAGAACGGCGTCACCGGCTTTGCCGGCGCCGGCCTGATCAATTCATTCAACGACGGCGACTGGCCGGTGGGCTCGATGAACTCGCCGCAGTTCACCGTGGACAGCGATTACCTCAACTTCTTGGTGGGCGGCGGACAGCATCCGCGGGTCTCGGACAAGCTGGACAACACGCCGCCGCCCGGGGACCTGCTGTTCAACGGCTTTGAGGTAGCGGACGGTTCTACTCTGGCCGACGCCGGGTGGACAGGAACCGGGGATCTGGCACCGGCGTTCCAGCCGGCAACCTCTGGCGGCGACTTCTATATCGGCGCCAAGCGGATCAACACGTTCGATACGGGAGGAGCGCCCGGCGACGACAGGCAGGGAACCCTGACGTCGCCGTCGTTCACGGTGAACCGGAACTTCATGAGCATGTTGGTGGGCGGCGGACACCGCACGGCGGGCTCCGGGCAGACGCTGGAAGTCCAGCTCCTGGTGAACGGGAACGTGGTGCGCAGTCTTGCTGGGGACGAAGCCGGCGCCCTGAATTGGAAGGGCTGGGACGTGGCCGAATTCTCGGGCCAGCAGGCACAGCTGCGGGTCGTGGACCAGGCCACCGGCGGCTGGGGTCACCTCACCTTGGACCATGTCATGCTGACGGACCAGGCCGCAGTGCCCCGTTCCGATGAGACCACCGTCAATCTCGTTGTGGACGGCAAGGTTGTCAGGACGGCCACCGGCGCCAACAGCGAGGTTTTGGACTGGGCGTCGTGGAACGTTTCCGAGTTCAAGGGGCGGCAGGCCAGCATCCGGGTGGTGGACAACAACCGCTTCGGCTGGGGCCACATCCTGGCGGACGAGTTCGTCGCCTCACCGCGTCCGGCCACGCCGCGGGTGCAGACCTACGACTGGCTGGACTATGGCCGGGACTACTATGCGTCCGTGTCCTTCAACAACATGCCACAGAACAAGCGGGTCATGCTCGGCTGGATGAACAACTGGGACTACGCCAACAGCATTCCCACCTCGCCGTGGCGCAGCGCCATGTCACTCCCGCGCGAAGTGTCCTTGACCCAGACGGCCGGCGGTCCGCGGCTGACGCAAAAGGCAGTCCAGCAGGTGGATGGCCTCGCCGGGAAGGAAAGCTACGCCGAAAAGCGGGCGCGGAACATTCCCGCCGGCACCCACGTGCTGCCGCCTGCGGCCGCGGGTGACGTGCAGCGGATCGACGTGACCTTCTCGCCCGGTACAGCAGCCAAGGCCGGAATCACCGTCCTGGGGAACGGCAGCAAGTCCACCGTCATCGGGTACGACAAGGGAACCGGAGAGCTGTATGTCGACCGGAGCAACTCCGGCATGACTGACTTCCACCCGCTCTTCGTCTCGGTTGATTCCGCCCCCGTGGCCGTGGATAGCAGCGGCAACGTGACGCTACGGATCTATGTCGACAGGTCCTCGGTGGAGGTGTTCGCCCAGAACGGCTTGCGGACCATCACGGACCAGGTCTTCCCTGAACAGGGCGCCAACCAGGTAGCGCTCTTTGCAGAAGGCGGCACCGCCCGGCTGAAGTCGCTGACTGTTACGCCGCTCAGCCAGTCCATGTTCCAGGCAGCGCAGGTGCCCACCAAGAACAGGAAGTAAGGGCGCCTCGAAGAAGGCCGGCACAAGGAAGGCCGGTGACCGCAGAACCTGCGGCCACCGGCCTTCTTCGTGGCGGGGCGGCGCCGGCCTAGTGGACCGGCTGCAGCCAGGTCAGCACCGAACCATCCTCCTCAATATGGTCCGCGAGCTCCCCGTTGAACCGGGCGCCATAGTCCGCCGTGATGTGTTCCTGGAAGGCTGCATCGTCGCGATACACCTCGAAAACGAAGTATTCCCGGGGGTTGCTTTCCCGCGTGTACGGCAGGAACAGCTGGTTGCCGGGCTCGCTGCGCACCTGCTCGGTCAGTGCGCGCATCATCTCGGCAACGCGGGTCTCGCTGCCGGGCTTGACGGTGAATTCGGCGTAGAGCGTCTTGGTCATGGTTCTCCTGTCGGGATGGGTTTTGAGGGGTCGGTGGTTCTGGTTTACACCGGTGGGCGCAGCTCGCCTGACCCGCGGGTAATGAGTTCCGAGGGGACGACGTAGGTCTGCGGCGCGCTGTTGTCGCCGTCGATCCGGGCCAGCAGGCGTTCGGCGGCCAGTTTTCCGATCCTGTCGGGGTGCTGTGCAATGACGGTCACGCCCGGCTCCATCATGTCGGCCAGGGTGAAGTCGTCGAAGCCGACGAGGGCAACGCGCTTGCTGGCGCCAAGCTCTTTCAGCGCCCGCATAACGCCGAACGTGACGAGGTTCTGGCTGGAGAAGATGGCCGTGGGCGGGTTCTCCGATGTCAGCAACTGAAGGGCGGCCCGCCTCGCCGAATCCTCGTCGTGGAGGCCTTCGAGCACCGGAACCGAGGAGGTTGCGATGCCCGCCCTGCCGACTTCTTCGATGAAACCGCGCCGGCGTTCGCGGGCGGTCTGGATATCTGTGCGGTCACCGAGATAGGCGAGCTTCGTGTGGCCCTGTGCGATCAGGTGGCTGGCGGCCATGGCTGATCCGACCGCGTTATCCGTCACCACTGCGTCTGCCTCGATGCCCACGGGTTCACGGTCGATGAAGACCATGGGCAGGTCACGTGAGTGCTCCGGGATGACGTAGGACTGGCTTTTTGCAATCGGCGTCAGGACCAGCCCGTCCACGCGCCTGCCCAGGAAGGCGGCAACCAGGGCTTTCTCCCTTTCGGGGTCGTCATCGAGGCTGGCGGCGAAGACCGCAATCCCTCGGGCGGCCAGGGAGTCCTCCAGGGCGCGGTGAATCTCACCGCTGAAGGGATTGGACACGCTCGGCAGCAGGAGGCCGATGGAAAGAGTCCGGCGGCCCGCCCGGCGAAGGCTTCCCGCTGCCATGTCCAACTGATAGTTGAGCTGCTGGGAAGCGCCGAGTACGCGCTGGCGGGTCGCCTCTGAGACCCCCGGTTCATCGTTCATCACTCGGGAGACGGTCTTGATGCCGACGCCGGCCAGTGCCGCGACATGGCGCATCGTAGGCCGGTTCTTTGTCGTATCGGGCTGGTAACGATTAGACATCGTTGTCATAAATTGGTCCTTCATCATCGAATTTCTCTTGACTGTACCTTGTGACCTTGATTACATGATGCATGACATCGTTGTCAGGCACCAGAAGTGCCATGAAACCAGGAGATTCAATGTTGAGTTCCAAAGCCCCGCGGACAGTCACCCACCGCCTGCTTGCCATCGGTGCAGTCCTGACCCTCGGCACGCTCAGCCTCACCGCTTGCGGCGGGAGTTCGCCGACCACATCGTCAGCCGGAAGCTCTTCGGCCGAGAAGGTCGGCGTGTCCCTGATCGTCAAGACCACCTCGAACCCGTTCTTCGTTTCAATGCAGGACGGCGCCAAGAAGGCCGCCGAAACCGACGGCGTGGACCTCAAGCTCGCAGCAGGCAAGGCCGACGGCGACGAAGAGACGCAGATCCAGGCAATCGAAAACGCAATCTCCAAAGGCGACAAGGGCATCCTCATCACGCCCAACGGCCCTTCCGTCGTCGATGCCCTGAAAAAGGCCAAAGATGCCGGGCTGTTCGTCATCGCCCTGGACACCCCGCCGGACCCCGCTGACGCCGCCGATATCACCTTCGCCACCGACAACTTCGCCGCCGGTGAACTGATCGGCAAGTGGACCGCCGCCCAACTCGGCGGCAAGAAGGCCACGATCGCGCTGCTGGACCTGTTCGACGACAAGGTCGTCTCGGTGGACTACAACCGGGACCAGGGCTTCCTGACCGGCCTCGGCATCGACACCGCGGACAAGAAGAAGAACGGCGACGAGGCCAAGACCGGCAAATACACCGGCGGCAAGGGCGGCGACTACGAAATCGTGGGCAGCCAGGCAAGCCAGGGCGCTGAAGACGGCGGCCGGACTGCCATGGAGACCCTCCTCGCCAAGAACCCGAACGTCAATGTGGTCTACACCATCAACGAGCCAGCTGCGGCCGGCGCCTTCGAGGCGCTGAAGTCTGCCGGCAAGGAAAAGGACGTCTTGGTGGTCTCGGTGGACGGCGGCTGCTCGGGCGTCAACAACGTCAAGGCCGGCGTGATCGGCGCCACTGCCCAGCAGTACCCGGTGAAGATGGCGGAACTGGGCGTCAAGGCCATCGTTGAGCTGGCCAAGACCGGCAAGAAGCCGGCCAACTCACCAGGACTGGACTTCTACAACACCGGCGTCGAGCTCGTCACGGATAAGGCCGTCGACGGCGTCAAGAGCATCACCACGTCCGATGCCTCCAAGATCTGCTGGGGCAAGTAACCAGCATGGACCCCGCACCGCGGGAGCGTGCTGAAGATTCAGTACTCTCCCGCGGTTCACAGCAGGAGAATTAACTGCAGAAGCAGCAGCCGCCGCACCAGTCCCAGCCGAACCAGCCCCAGCAGGACCTTGAAGTTCAGGAGCAACAGTGACCCAGCAACAGACAGCCGGACCGCCCGCCGCAGGCCATGCAGACCCGGCCGAGGAATTCCTCGACCGTCAGACCCCGCTCAGCCGAATCCGCAACATCCTCCACCGCTATCCCGCGCTCAGCCCGGCCATTGTCCTGCTTGTTGCGGTGGTGGTCTTCGGGCTCCTCAATGAGAGGTTCCTGCGTGTCGAGAACCTGTCCCTGATCACTCAGCAGGTCTCGGTGGTGGGAACCCTCGCAATCGCTCAAACCCTCATCATCCTCACCGCCGGCATCGATCTCTCAGTGGGCGCCGTCATGATCCTCGCGTCCATGGTGGTGGCACAGCTGGCCGTCGGCAGCGGCATGCCCGCTCCGCTGGCTCTCCTCCTCGGCCTCGTCGTGGGTCTGGCAGCAGGGGCGCTGAACGGTTTCCTGGTCACCAGGTTCCGGCTCCCCCCGTTCATCGTCACGCTCGGAACGCTGAACATCTTCATCGCCGTGACGCTGCTCTACTCCGGCGGCTCTACAGTCCGCGGCTCCAGCATGCCCGGCCTGCTGACGTGGATGGGCAGCACGTTCCCGGTCGGCCCCGTGCGGATCTCCACCGGCGTGGTCATGATGCTCCTGCTCTACATCGCGGTCGCGTTCATCCTCGGAAAGACCGCCTGGGGCCGGCACGTCTACGCGGTTGGCGATGACAAGGAAGCCGCCCGCCTGGCCGGTATCCCGGTGAACCGGGTACTGATGAGCGTTTACCTCGCAGCGGGGGCCGTGCTGGCCGTTGGCGCGTGGATCCAGATCGGCCGCACGAACGCAGCCAGCCCCAACGCCGGCGTGGACCTGAACCTCGACTCCATCACCGCCGTCGTCATCGGCGGAACCAGCCTCTTTGGCGGACGTGGCTCCATCTGGGGCTCCCTCCTCGGGGCGCTGATCGTCGGGGTGTTCCGCAACGGCCTGTCCCTCGCCGGCCTCGATGTGCTCTACCAGACCCTCGCCGTGGGCGTCCTCATCATCCTCGCTGTGTCGATCGACCAGTGGATCCGAAAGGTGAAATCATGACCGCCACAGAATTCCAGCCGGCCAAGACCGAGGTCCGCCAGCCGATCCTGCAGGCCAGGAACCTCGTCAAGACCTTCGGCCGCGTTGTGGGTCTGGACGGCGTCAGCCTTAACCTGTACCCGGGCGAAGTCCTGGCGATCATTGGCGACAACGGTGCCGGAAAATCCACGCTCATCAAGTGCCTCACCGGTGCCGAGGTCCCGGACTCGGGCGAGTTGTTCGTTTCCGGCCAGCAAGTCCACTTCAAGCGCCCGCAGGACGCCCGCGTCCACGGCATCGAAACCGTTTACCAGAACCTTGCCGTATCACCGGCGCTCGACGTCGCCTCCAATCTGTTCCTGGGCCGCGAAGAGCGGCTTCCCGGCCCGCTGGGCAAGCTCTTCCGCGTCCTGGACACCAAGGGCATGCGCCGCAAGGCCAAGGAGGAACTGACCCGGCTCGGCATCTCGACGCTGCAGGACGTGACAGTCCCGGTGGAGAACCTGTCCGGGGGCCAGCGCCAGGCGGTGGCAGTGGCCCGCGCCGCGGCGTTCGGCTCCAAGGTGGTTGTCCTCGATGAGCCGACTGCGGCACTTGGCGTCCGGGAGTCGAACCAGGTCCTGCAGCTGGTCCGCGATCTCCGGGACCGCGGCCTCCCGGTCATCCTGATCAGCCACAACATGCCGCATGTGTTTGACGTGGCGGACCGGATCCACATCCAGCGGCTCGGAAAGTGCGCGGCAACCATCACGCCGCAGTCGCACAGCATGACCGACGCCGTGGCCATCATGACGGGCGCCGCAACGGCCTAGTCCGCAAGAGCACCACCGATTCTCCCCCAACTCCGTCCGCGGGCCTCCACCGGGTCCGCGGACGGCTCCATGAAAGGCCCTCCATGCCTCAGACCCATTCCACTGGCACTCCCGCCACAATGCCTGATGTCATCGTCATCGGCGAAGCCCTGGTCGACGTCGTTGCGTCCGCAGACGGAACTGTCGAGCACCCCGGCGGATCGCCGGCAAACGTCGCCTACGGACTCGGACGCCTCGGCGTTCGCGCAGCCCTCCTGACCTCCATCGGCGAAGACGACCGCGGCGCGGCGATCGAAGCGCACCTGAGCAGCGCCGGCGTCGAGCTCCTCCCCGGTTCCAGGTCCAAGGGCCGCACAGCCTCTGCCACCGCCACCCTCGCCGCAGACGGTTCCGCCACCTACGACTTCGACATTCGCTGGGAACTGCCGCCGGTGGCACCGGCATCACTTCCCAAGGTGCTCCACACCGGCTCCATCGCGACCTTCCTGGCTCCGGGCGCAGCAGCTGTCAGGACCCTCCTGGAGCAGTCGCACCGCGAATGCGTGGTCACCTACGATCCCAACATCCGCCCGGCACTGCTCGGCAGCCACGCTGAGGCCCGGACCATCTTCGAGGAGCTGGTCCCGCTCACCGACGTGGTCAAACTGAGCGACGAGGATGCCCGCTGGCTGTACCCGGAGCTGCAACTGGAGGACACCGCGGCGCGAATCCTCAGGCTGGGTGCGGGGCTGGCCGTGGTCACCCGCGGCTCCGAGGGGTCGCTGCTGGCCACTCCGGAGCTGCAGCTGGTGGTGCCGGCCGTCCGGTCCGCAGTGGCCGACACCATCGGCGCCGGGGATTCGTACATGGCGGCGCTGATCTACGGGCTGCTGGCGCGCGGAGCGGACGGCCTGGCACCGGCAGTGCTGGAAACACTCGGACGCACGGCATCGAAGGCCGCCGCGATCACAGTGCGCCGTCCCGGAGCCAACCCGCCCACGGCTGCCGAACTCCTGGCGGACCTGACGGAGGAAGCGGCGACGCCCGAGGATGTGGCGCCCGCCGCGGTCGCCTGAGGGACCGGGCCTAAGACAGGTGGGGCGTAAGACACCTGTCGCTAGGACAGCGGTGACCTCCCGGCCCCGACGGCCGAGTGCTGCTCCGCCGAGTGCTGGGCCTGCCCGTCGACGAATGTGGCCAGAACCTGGGCAGCAGCAAGGTCATCGGGCGCAGCCGCCAGCGGATCCAGATCGAACACCGTGAAGTCCGCGCGTTTGCCCACGGTGATGGAGCCGGAGACGTCCCACTCCCCCGCGGCCCTGGCGGCGTGCGCGGTGTAGCCTTCGAGCGACTGACGGGCCGAGAGGGCCTGCCCGGGAACAATCGGCTGCTCACCCGGGCGGCCCGACCGCCGTCGTAACTGCGCGTCCGCCAGGATGGGCAGCGGTTCGAACGGGGCGATCGGCCAGTCGGATCCGAGCCCCAGGGTGGTTCCCGCAGCACGGAGGTCCGCGCACCGCCAGGCGTTGTTGGCCCTTTCCGTGCCGAGCCGGGTGGACCAGTTGTCCGAGTGGTCGGCACGGGAGTAGTGCGTGCAGTGGGTCGGCTGCATGCTCGCGATCAGGCCGGAACGGGAGAACCTTCCGACCAGTTCGTCCGGAACGGTCTCGAGGTGTTCGATCCGGTGCACGCCGGGCGGTGTGCCCGGAGGCAGGGACTCGAAGGCATCCAGGACCGCGGCCACCCCGGCGTCGCCGATTGCGTGCGTGGCTGTAGGAATACCGCGGCCGGCGAAATAGAGCACGGCCTCGGCATATTCCGCGGGCCGGGGCCAGAACGATGCCACCGACTCACCATAGGCATCGGGCTCAAACAGCCAGGCAGTTCCATTGTCCACCGTGCCGTCGACGAACAGCTTGATGCCGGCCACCTCCCAGCGCCGCCCTCCCACCCCGATCTGCCCGGCCAGCCCGCGCCAGTCAGGCTCACCGGTGCCCGGCATGCACCACGGCGAGATCCTCAGCCGCAGCGGAAGGCCGCCGTCGGTCTCCTCCTCAAGCGCCCGGTAAAGCTCCAGCGAATCGTCGTTGCAGTCCATCACGTGCGCCCCCGTCAGCCCGGACCGCGAGAACTGGGTGAGCAGTTCCGCCAGCCGCACCTTCCGTTCGGCGAAGGACTCGGCGGGCATCACCCGGGCAACGAGTTCGACGGCGGCCGCCTCCAGCAGGAGCCCCGTGGGCCTGCCGCTGCCGTCGCAGACCACCTCTGCGGCCTGGTCGAAGGCGCGTGGACCGGTGACGCCCGCGATTTCGAGGGCCCGGGAACTGGCCAGCGCGGAATGCCCGTCGAACAGGCGGAGAAGGCACGGCCGTCCGGAGACGGCGTCGTCAATCAGCCCGCGGTGTGCGGCAGCGGATCCGAACACGTTGGGGTCCAGGCCCCAGCCGCGCACCCACTCGCCGGGCGCTGTCGCGGCCGCCTCGGCGCGCAGAAGCGTGCGCACCGCAGCCAGGTCCGCGGCGCCGGACAGGTCGCAGCCGCGGGTCAGTTCCAGCCCAAAAACAGGATGGATGTGGCAGTCCACCAGGCCGGGGGTCAACACGGCGTCACCGAAGTCGATGACCTCCGCGGCCCGCCACTCTGCCGCATCTGCACGGCTTCCGACGGCGGCAATCACGCCGTCCCGGACGGCAACGGCCTGTGGCTCCGGGTTCCTAGACGGCAGGCCGTCCATCGTGTGGACGGTGCCGGCGAGGATGATCAGGTCAGGATTCATGGGTTTCGAAGCTTCCGATCTGTGCAAAGGTTTCCGGCCGGTGGCGGCGCACCCAGCGGGCGGCCAGGAGTCCGGCGGTAAAGACAAGGGGCGTCACCAGGATGAGGATGGTGTTGGTCAGTGCATCGGCAAAGGTGAGCAGTTCGATGTTGAACCCGATCAGCAGCACCACGCCGAAGAGCAGGACGGCCGACGCCAAACTGAGCGGGACCATCAGCCGGTGCGTGACGGCCTCGGGATTCCGGCGCAGGTAGAGGAAGGCCGCCACCGATACCAGACCCTGCAGTCCGACGATGCCGAAGATCCCCGGGGTGTTCACCCAGATCAGCAGCTGCTGGTAAGGATCCGCGTTCAGGAGGGCACAGACCATGATGACCAGGGCGGCGAGGACCGTCTGCAGCTGGCCGGCCCGGTGTGGTGATTTGAACTTCGGGTGGGTTTGCCCCAGGAAGTCCGGCAGCACGCCGTCGCGCGCCAGCATGTAGACGTAGCGGTTGATCGCGTTATGGAAGGCCAGCTGGGAAGCGTAGACGCTGGTGACGATCAGGAAGTACATCGCCACCTCGGCCCAGGGACCCACGTAGTGGTTGATGGTCTGGAAGAACATCCCGCCCGCCAGCTGCCCGGCGGCTTCCACGGCACGGTCTTCGCCGTAGGCCTGCACCACGGCCCAGACGATGAAGGCGTAGAACACGGACATGAAGCCGACGGCGATATACGTGGCCCGGGGCACCGACCTGTCCGGGTCCCGGGCCTCCGAGCGGTACAGCACGGTGGACTCGAAGCCCATGAATGCGGCGAAGCAGATGCCGAGGATGGCCAGGACGCCCGGCCCGAACGCGTGCTCCGGGGTGAAGGAGCCCACGCTGATTCCGTGCGCTCCGCCGCTGCCGAGGATGCCCGCCCCCATCAGGGCCAGGATGCCGGTCTCGGCCACGAGGAGCACCCCGAGCACTTTGGCGCCGACGTCGATGCCCCGGTAGCCGAGGAACCATACGGCGGCCACGGCGGCCAGGGCAATCGCCGGCCAGGGCACCTCGAGCCCGAAGACCACCTTGAGCATGTCGTGGGTCTGGACGGCGAAGAGTCCGTAGACGCCGATCTGGAGGCAGTTGTAGGAGACGATCGCCAGGATGGCTGAGGCAAGTCCCACGGTCTTGCCCATGGCCAGCGAAATGTAGGTGTAGAAGCCGCCGGCCGCCTTCACGTGCCGGGTCATGGCCATGAAACCGACGGCGAAGAGCGTGAGCACGATGCCCGCCAGGAGGTAGCCCGCCGGGGCGCCGATGCCGCCGACGCTGATGGCCACCGGGGCAACACCCGCCATGACGGTCAGCGGCGCTGCCGCCGAAATGACGAGGAAGGCAATGCCGCCTGTGCCCAGGGCATTGCGCTTGAGGGCGCCGTCCGCAGACGACGCCGGAGGTCTGGTTTGGGTATCCGGCACTGGTCCGTCCTTTCTGGAAGCCCATACTAAACGAAAGGCTTTCGTTTAGTATGGGGGTGTGTGGCGCGGAGCACAACAGGTTTGTTTGAAGCGGTCACCTCAGGAGCCGGAGACTAGGCTGGGTTCCGATGTTCCAATGCTGCAGACAGGAGATTCCATGGGGCGCCCGCTCCTCCCGCTGATATCCGTGGGGGCCCTGACCACGGCCGCGCTGGAACTGGTCGATGAGAGCGGCGACTTCAGCTTGCCGAAGCTGGCCAAAAAGATCGGCGTGAGCCAGTCCTCCATCTACAACCACGTCAGCGGCCGGGACGAGATCCTGGAACTGCTGCGCCACCGGATCATCACCGAGGAGCCGTACACTCCCGTGGACCACAGCGACTGGGAGGCCGCCCTTCGCGTCCTGATCCGCGCGTACCGGGACGCCTTTGCCCGCCATCCGCGGCTGGCTCCGCTGCTGGTGCTGCAGTCCATCACGGACCCGGCGGTCATCGGTCTCTACGAGGACCTGGCCCTGGCCCTGGAGGGCGCGGGATTCCGCGGGCGTGACGTCGTGGCCGCCATCTCCACCATCGACAGCTTCGCCCTCGGCGCGGCCCTGGACCTCGCGGCACCGGAAGTGGTGTGGGACCCGCCTGCGGAGGGCTATCCCACGCTGAAGCGCGCGCTCGGCAATGCCGGGCCAGCGGAGGAACGGGGCGGGCACGCCTTCGACTTCGGCCTGGACGTGGTCATCGGCGGGCTTCGGGCGAAGCTTGTCGGCTAGGAAGAGGCTGGGCGGGCTTCGGGCGAAGGTGGGCGCTTAGGCGCGGGCCCTCCGGCGCCCGCGCAACGACGCCGCACCCCACAGCGCCAGGAACGCAGCCACCAGCAGCAGCCCGGCATCGCCCAGATCGATGGCACCCAGCCAGGCGGTGAGCGGGTCCTTCAGCCCGAACGCCGCGTTGAAAAAGCCGACGAGGGTTATCACGGCAACGAAAAGCGCGGAGAGGGCCGATAGCCCGGTAATGACGGCGTTGAACCCAAGTTTGCGCAAGGGATCGTGGATGGCCGAGTTGTACATCCGCATCATGGCAACGCCGTTCGTGGTGTCACACAGGGTCATGGCGGCGGTGAACGCGAGCGGAAGTGCCAGTAGCGCGGCCGGCGAAACGCCCGCCAAGGAGGCCGCCGCCGTCATCACCAGGAGCCCAATGGTGGTGGCGGTATCAAAACCGAGCCCGAACAGGAAGCCGATCACGTACACATTCCTGGGCCGCCGCACCTTTGACAGCGGCCGGGCCAGAAGGCGGGCCACAAAGCCCTTGGCTTCCAGCTCCTCCGGCAGCACCGTTCCGCCGCCGCGGACCCTGCGGTAGGACCGGGCGGCACCGAGAAACGCCGACCCGTTGAAGAGCCCCATGGCCAGCAGGAACAAACCGGAAACCCCGCTGCCAATTAGCCCAAGGACGAGGTTTCCGGTGCTGCCCTCGGTCATGAACCTGCCCACCAGCGACACCCCGGAGACCACCAGGGCCCCGGCCAGGATCACCACCGAACTGTGCCCCAGGCTGAAGGCGAATCCCACACTGGTGGGATCCTGCCTCTGCGCCACGAACTTCCGGGTGGAGTTGTCGATTGCGGCGATGTGGTCCCAGTCGTAGCTGTGCTTGATGCCGGCCAGGTATGCCGTAAGCACCAGTCCGAGCGCCAGCGGCTGCCCCGACGCCGCAGTGCCGGCAACGAGGAGCACGACGGCTGCGAGGTGCAGGATGCCCACCGCGGAAAAGGTGGCCAGTATGCGCGTCCGGAGCGGCAACTGCTCCCGCTCGCGGTACATGGCGGCGAACTGGGTCAAGGTAGTCATCAGTACTTCCTCAGGTTCAGGGGCGCCTGGCCGTACCAGCGTTGACGGAGAAGGCCACTGCAGCCACCCAGTAGCGTATTGAGTTTTTCGGTGCTGTTCGACAGGGACCGGAGCACCAGTGCCGTGATGCCGTCCATTGTGGCACTGAGCGAGACCCCTGTGTAGGCGTCGAACTCTTCGGCCAGTTGGTGCAGATCATCGGCTAGCGCCTGGTCCACCCGGGCGTCCACCACCACCAGCGAACCCAGGTGGCTATAACCCTCCATGAAGCCCGTGCCGGTGACGTCGTCGATCGGCGGGCGGATCAGCAGATTGTCCAGGGCGAGCAGCCGGGTGCCGCCGTCCGTCTCGACGTGGATCTCGTTGCGGAGCCGCAGCTCCTCGTACCGGAAGGAGGCACCGTCCGGGGACCATCCCGGCGTGATCACCTCAGCCATTACCAGGCTCGACGTTGGCCGCACCGTGATGTACGTGTTCTGCCGGTAGCTGGCCTCTCGGTAGGCGATCACCTGGTCCGGCGCCAGCTCCAGCCGCGACCCCTCCCCCAGCCGGACGGTCATCCGCTGCTCGGCAAATGATGCCGGAGTCCGGTAGATTTTCGTCGCGGACTGCGTGGTGAGCAGCAGGTCAGCCCCGTCCCCCACCTCCACGTCAACGACGTAAAGATCGGCCCCCAAATACGCCCCGCCAGGATTGACGACGACGTAGCAAACCTGGCCGGACTCATCCAGATAGTGCGGGCGCAACACGCGCAAGGCGCCTTGATGAAATTGCCGGGACGCAATGGAACGCCCTCCACGTTCGCTGATGACGAGCTCAAGCACCCCGTGAGGCGACCCGGCCGCAGAAGCGGCCGGTGAAGCCGCTGGTGGCACTGCCGCCGTCGTGCTCACTGCGCCAGGTCGAGCATCAGGACATCGCGCCGGATCCATTCGATGACGTGCTCCAGGCCTTCGTCCGTTTTGAGGTTCGTGAAACAGAACGGCTTGGCACCGCGGAATTCCTTGGAGTCGCGTTCCATGACGGCGAGGTCTGCGCCGACGTGCGGGGCGAGGTCTGTCTTGTTGATGATGAAGAGGTCGGACTTGATCATGCCCTGGCCGGCCTTCCGCGGGATCTTCTCGCCCTGCGCAACGTCGATGATATAGATCGAGAAGTCCACCAGCTCCGGGCTGAAGGTGGCCGAGAGGTTGTCGCCGCCGGACTCCACGAAGATCACCTGCAGGTCCGGGTGCCGCTGCTTGAGCTCCTCGATGGCCGCGGTGTTCATGGACGTGTCCTCGCGGATGGCGGTGTGCGGGCAGCCGCCGGTTTCGACGCCGATGATGCGGTCCTCCGGCAGGATTCCGTTGGCGGCCAGGATCTTGGCGTCCTCGATCGTGTAGATGTCGTTGGTGATGGCGGCCATGGAGATCTCCGTGCTCATGTGGCGCGTGAGCCGTTCCACGAGCTGGGTCTTTCCGGCGCCGACGGGGCCGCCGATGCCGATCTTGATGGGTTCAGTCATGCTGTCCTCCTGCTAGCTCATGAACATGCGGGCACGTTGGCGCTCGTGCCTCATCTGCGAAATCTCCAGTCCGGGGCTGACGGCCCCGAAGTCGTCCGGCGTCAGGCAGGCCGCCCGCTCGACGGCGGCAGCAACGGCGTCGTGCGCGTTCCGCAGCACCCGCTGGCCGGCACTCTGCCCGAGCGGGATGGCCCGGACGGCGTTCTGTGTCAGTGACGTGACGGTGGCGAAAAGGTACGCGGCGATCGCCGCAGCCGGCGGAACCCCCAGCGAACGGGCGACGACGGCGAACGCCAGCGGCTGATGGCCGGCGGCCCGGCCCCCGCTCACCAGCGCCCGGTACGCCGACAATTCCGGCGAGGGAAACACTTCGGTGCCGATTTCGAGCATCCGGTTCCCCATCTTGACGCTGGCCTCCCGAACCTGCCGCGGCAAAAGCTGCGCGGAGAGCAACTCATCGAGCTCAACCACAGGAACACCCTCATACAAAAACCGGATAGCCAAGGCATCCGAATAAGTCAGCTGCTGTGAAAGGAACGCCCCCAACCACCGGTCAAATGACTCCTCATCCCGCACCACCCCCCGCTCGATGTAGGTTTCAAACCCCAACGAGTGAGCAAACGCCCCAGTAGGAAGCGAGGAATCACACAACTGCTGCAAAGAGAGCTGGTAAGACGTCACTGTTGGCCCCCGGCGGTGAGGTGCCAAACAGCCGCTCCGGAATTTTTGGCCGCGGTGTGGAGGGCATCGCGAAGCTGGCACGGCCCAAATTCCGGAGCGGCCTCCCAAGCCGACCGCCCTCGCCGCCAGACGCGACAACGGTTAGTGCGCGTGTTCAGCATGGCGGAAAGGCACTGGCATGACGCGTTCCTGGCGGTGGTAGGGCACTCCGACGTGTTTGAGATAGTCCTCGACGGTGTGGTCGTACTGGCACACCATGACCTCGGCGCCGTACTCGGACGACGCGTCGAAAAACTGCGCCTGCAGGTGCCGGTTGCCGAGGGAGTGGGCCACAATCCCCATCTCGTGGATGGTCCGTGGTGCGATCACCAGGACATCGGTGGGCAGCACTGAGACCACGACCATGTTGGTTTCGGCCACGTGCAGCACGTCGCCGTCGCGGAGGTCGGCCGATCCGGCAGGAAGCCGGATGCCAATCTCATTGCCGTGGTCGGTGGTGACGCGCTGGATCCGCTTAACGAGCTGGGCACTGGGCAGCACCACCTTCTCCCGGTGCAGGCCGGAGTAAAACTCGGCTGGCTGGTCGTGCAGGTTGCCGAGGACTTTCTCGATGATCATCTGAAACTCCTAGAAGAGGAAGTACCGCTGCGCCATGGGCAGTACGTCCGACGGTTCGCAGGTGACGTCTTCTCCGTCCACAGTCACCGCGTAGGTTTCCGGGTCCACCTGGATGTCCGGCGTGGCGTCGTTGTACCTCAGGTCCGCCTTGGTCAGGGTCCGGATGCCGGAGACCGGCCGGATGACCTTCTCCAGGCCCAGCTCCTCCGGCACACCGGCGTCAATGGCCGCCTGGGAGAGGAAGGTGATGGACGACTGTTGCAGGGCCTTGCCGTGGGCGCCGAACATGGGTCGCATGGTGCGCGGCTGGGGTGTGGGGATGGAGGCGTTGGCGTCGCCCATCAGGGCGTAGGCAATCTGGCCTCCCTTGAGGACCAGCTCGGGCTTCACGCCGAAGAATGCCGGATCCCAGAGCACCAGGTCGGCGAACTTGCCCTCCTCCACGGAGCCAATGGAATCAGCCATGCCCTGGGCGATCGCCGGGTTGATGGTGTACTTCGCCACATAACGCTTCAGCCGGAAGTTGTCGCTGTCCTGTCCTGAGCCAGATGCTGCACCGTGGGCACCACCGGCAGGGTCCTTCAGGACGCCGCGCTGCTTCTTCATCTTGTCCGCCACTTGCCAGGTGCGGGTGATCACCTCGCCCACGCGCCCCATGGCCTGGGAGTCAGACGACGTGATGGCGAAGATCCCCATGTCCTGCAGGACGTCCTCCGCCGCGATGGTCTCGGCACGGATCCGGGAATCGGCGAAGGCCACGTCCTCAGGGATGTCCGGATTGAGGTGGTGGCACACCATGAGCATGTCCAGGTGCTCTTCGATGGTGTTCCGTGTGTAGGGCAGCGTGGGATTCGTGGAGGCGGGAAGCACGTTCGGCAGGCCGGCGATCTTGATGATGTCCGGCGCGTGCCCTCCCCCGGCGCCCTCGGTGTGGAACGTGTGGATGACACGCCCGTCGATGGCCCGGATGGTGTCCTCCACGAAGCCGCACTCGTTCAGCGTGTCCGTGTGGATGGCCACCTGGATGTCATACTCGTCCGCCACCTTCAGCGAGGTGTCGATCGAGGATGTGGTGGAACCCCAGTCCTCGTGGACCTTCAGGCCCACCGCTCCAGCACGGATCTGCTCGGCCAGCGGCTCGACGGCGGAAGCGTGCCCTTTGCCGAGCAGACCGATGTTGACGGGAAAACCCTCGGCGGCCTGCAGCATGCGGTGGATGTGCCATTTGCCGGGGGTGACGGTGGTGGCCTTGGTGCCTTCAGCCGGTCCGGTGCCGCCGCCGACCATGGTGGTCACCCCGCTGCAGAGCGCCGTGGCCACCTGGTCCGCGGAAATGAAGTGGATGTGCGTGTCCACTCCCCCGGCGGTAAGGATCTTGCGTTCCCCAGAGATGATCTCTGTGCTGGCGCCGATGACGATGTCCACGCCGTCGGCAATCTGCGGGTTTCCGGCCTTGCCGATCCGAAAGATGTGGCCGTCCTTCAGTGCGACGTCCGCCTTGTAAATGCCGGTATAGTCCAGCACCACCACGTTGGTGATGACGGTGTCCGGCACACCGCCGCCGGAACCGACACCGTCGCGCGTGGCCTGGCCGTTCTGGCCCATGCCGTCCCGGATGACCTTGCCGCCGCCGAAGACCACTTCCTCGCCGTAGTTCGTGAGGTCCTTTTCGATCTCGAGGAACAGATCGGTGTCGGCGAGACGGATGGCGTCGCCCGTTGTCGGGCCGTAAAGGTCCGCGTACTGCCTGCGGGACAATTCAAAGCTCATCGGTCTCCCCCGTCCCGGTCAGTGCCGCCCTGGCCAGCGCCGTGGCCGAGGCTGCCGTTCACCGCGTTACTCAGGCCGTAGACCTCCCGGCCGCCGGCCAGCCTGATCAGCCGGACAGTCTTTCCGTCGCCCGGTTCGAACCGTGCTGCGGTGCCGGCGGGAATGTCCAGGCGCCGCCCATAGGCGGCGTCGCGGTCGAATTCCAGCGCCGGGTTCGCCTCCGCGAAGTGGTAGTGCGAGCCCACCTGCACGGGACGGTCACCGGTGTTGAGAACAACGACGTCGACCGCCTCGCGGCCCGCGTTAATCACCAGCGGTTCAGGACGCAGGACATACTCTCCGGGAATCATGGCGCCCCTATCGGATGGGATTGTGGACGGTGACGAGCTTGGTGCCATCAGGAAAGGTGGCCTCGATCTGGACATCGTGGATCATCTCCGGCACGCCCTCCATGACGTCGTCGCGGCTGAGCAGGGTGGTGCCGTAACTCATAAGCTCGGCCACGGTGCGGCCGTCCCGGGCACCCTCGATCAGCTCATAGCTGATGATAGCCACGGCTTCCGGGTAGTTCAGTTTGAGCCCGCGCCCCTGGCGCCTGCGGGCGAGGTCGGCGGCGACCACGATCATGAGCTTTTCCTGCTCACGAGGCAGCAGATGCATGAGGATCCCTTCAACGGCCTGCGGGTCGGCGTGGGACCCAGACTAGGCCCCGTTCGTTTCCACCACGTTTCAAGAGTGCAGATCCGGCTCAGGAGCGGCCGGAGCGGCCCTCAACGGCCTCCGCTAAGCCCGCCGCTGAGCCGGGCGAGGATCTCATCGCTCGACTGTACTGGCTGGCGGTACGTGGTGGACAGGATGCGCAGCATGTCCGTGGCATCCTGGTTGTCCTCCGACGCCATGGCGTCCTCCGCGTATGTAACCCGGATGTTGTGGGCGAAAGCGTCCGCTCCAGTCTGGGCGATGCAGTTGTGCGTGGAAACCCCGGCCAGCACCACTTCGTCGGCGCCCCAGTTCCGCAGCCGGGACAGCAGGTTGGTGCCAATAAAGGCGCTGTCCCGCGTCTTGCTCAGCTGCGGCAGGCCGTCGGTGGCGAGGCCGGGCACAGCCTCCGCCTGCTTGCTGCCGCGGAAAATGAAGCCCTGGTCGTCATCCAGCATGCTCAGCGTCCACGTTGACTTGTCCCGCTCGTGCTCGGTGCCAACCAGCAGCGCTTTGTGTCCGCTGGAGGTGAAGCCCTCCAGCAGTCTGTTGCAGGAGGTGACCAGCCGCTCCCGCTGGGCTGCCAGTTCCGGCGCTTCGAAATACGCGTTCTGCATGTCGATGATGAGCAGGGCAATCATGGGTCCACCTTTCCTTCCGCTGCCGGTGTCGGTGTCGGTGTAGGTGAGGTACCCGTTTGCGGCAACTGCGAAACCCGGGCTGCGGGGGCCGAGCCACGGATCCTCAGTTCAAATTCTGCTTCCACATGCACGCCCGAAGCGGCCTTCTCGCTCCCCTCGATCCGGTCGATCAGCAGCTGCACGCACCGCTCGGCGATCTCGTTCATGCCGGGAGCAACAGTGGTCAGCGACGGGGACGAGAACCGCGCCTCATCGATGTCGTCGAACCCTGCCACGGCTGCGTCCTCGGGCACCCTGATCCCGCGGAGCACCAGTTCGTGCATCGCACCCAGGGCCAGGGCGTCATTCAGTCCAAAGACGGCGTCGAACGGCTGGCCGCCCTCGAGCAGCCTGGCCACCGCGGATGCGCCCCCGTCACGGCGCCATTCCGCCGGCACAATCAGGGCCGGATCAAAGTCGACTCCCGCCGCGGCCAGCGCCGCCCGGTATCCGGCCAGCCGAAGGCCGGGCGAACCGGCACGGTCCCCAGGGGAAGCACCGATCACCGCAATACGACGCCGGCCTCCCGCGAGCAGGTGGGCCGTCATGGCCTTGGCCGCGCCAACATTCTTCATGGTGACCTGGTCGAACCGCGGGTCGTCGATGTGCTCGCCCAGCATCACGAGGGGCTTGGTACCGCGGCGGGCGGCGGCCATGGCGTCCGCGTCGAGCACCAGCGGCGTGAACAGTAAGCCGTCCGTCAGCTGGCTGAGGGATCCCTGCAGGGCAGTGAGCTCGTTGGCCCTGGTCGCCGCGGACTGCTCCACCAGGACGCGGTAGTCCCGGGCGGCGGCCACCGTCATAAGCCGGGAAGCGAGCTCTGCGTAATATGGCACGGAGAGGTCGGACACCACCAGGCCCAGCATGCGGGATTTTCCGGACCTCAGGCTCCGTGCCGTCAGGTTGGCCTCGTACCCGAGCTCGGCAATGGCGTCCAGCACTTTCTGCCGGGTGGCCGGCCTGATGAACTCATAGTTATTGAGCACGTTCGACACGGTTTTCAGGGAAACTCCGGCCGCGCGGGCAACATCGTTCATTGTCACGGCCATGCAAAGCCCCTTTCACGGCAGACTTTTCGCCCGGGTATATCTCTCAGCTACATCTCTCTCAGCTACATCGTTGCAGAATGCAGGCCGCCCCGCCCGTCAAGAATTTCCCAAGGTGGGTGCCCCACCCTTTCTGCAAGGTCTCTTGGCTCTGGGGCCAGGCAACGGCGCCTGGCCCCGGCGACAACCGGCGGTGTCCTCTAAGCGGCGGCCACCTGCGGGACCGGTCCGGAAAACGGTGGCCGCGCGGTGCCACCACCCGGGGCGGTTACCAAGTGGCCGCGGCAGGACAGGGTGGGGAACGTTGCGGCGGAAGGGGGCCGAATTGTTGCAGGGTGCAGGGGGGTCCATAGAAGGATTACCCCCGTCAGAACGGCAGTTTGCTCTTGTGGTTTCCCATCATGCCCGCACACCGGACCGGGGTTCCATTCCCCGGTCCGGAGACGGGGGTCCCGGACCGGCTGGCGACGCGGAGGGCCGGGGATCCGGCCTGGAGTTCCTGGCCCGGCTCGGTTCGGGACCCGTCCGTATTACTTCGGACGTTATTGCGGACGTGGACGGCGTGGCAGGAGCAGTTGTGCTCGCCACGTGCAACCGGTTTGAGGTGTATTGCGACGTTGCTCCGGCCGCGGATGCGGACATCACCAGAAAGCGCGTGCTGCATGTCATCAGCACATGTTCGGGTGTTTCCCCTTACGAACTCGACCGGGCACTTGACTGCCTGACGGGCACCGCCATGACCGAGCATCTCTTTTCGGTGGGCGCCGGCCTTGATTCGGCAGTGGTGGGCGAACGCGAAATCGCCGGCCAACTGCGCCGCTCGCTGGCCTCCGCCCAGGAGGCGGGGACGGCCAGCGGAGCACTGGTCCGGCTTTTTCAGGCAGCATCCCGGGCCGCCCGCGAAGTTGGCTCGCTGACGGCTCTGGGTGAGGCTGGCCGCTCCATGGTGTCCGTTGCCCTGGACGTGGCCTCATCCAAGCTGGGAGCCCGCTCCAAGCTCGGAGGCCAGGACCTCTGGGGACTGTCCGTGGTGGTCATCGGCACCGGCGCCTACGCCGGCTCCACCCTGGCCCTCCTGGCGGCAAGGGGATGCACCGCGGTCTCCGTGTTTTCCTGGTCCGGACGGGCCGAAGAATTTGCGTCAGCGCGGGGCGCCACCGGCCTGACCTCCGAGGGTTTCCCCGCTGCCGTCCGCGGAGCGGATGTGATGATCGGCTGCAGCGGCCGCGGCCCCAGGCTCGGGTCCGAGGACTTCCGGACCTTCCGGCAGGGCGCTGGTGCCCCGCTCGTCGTCGTCGATCTCGCCCTCAGCCGGGACTTTGAGCCCGAAGTAGGCGAACTGCCCGGGCTTGACCTCATCACGCTGGAGCATGTGCGGCTGGCCTCGCCGCGTGAACATACCGACGTCGTCCGGCAGGCCGGTGAGCTTGTCCGGCAGGCCGCCCTGAGGTTTGAGGAGGACCGGCAGGCGCGGCTTCTGGATCCGGCGATCGTGGCGCTGCGCGGACACATGCAGTCGGTACTGGCTGGTGAAGTGGCGCGGGTGAAGAACCAGCACGGCTGCACGGCCACGGCGGAAGCGGTGGAATTCGCCCTGCGGCGGGTGGTGCGGCAGCTCCTGCATGTGCCAACCGCGCGGGGGCGCGAGCTGGCGGCAGCCGGCCGGCATGACGAGTACACCGCTGCCCTTGAAACACTGTTTGGGCTGGACGTGACGGCAGGCGTGGAAGCGGAGGCCGGCACGCACGGCGCCAACCCGGAAGCGGAAACGGGCAGGCTGGGCTGCCCAGTACGGGAGCGTCAAGGCATTGTGGCCGCGGAGGACACCCTGCCGGCAGCGAGTTAGCCGCCGTTTGTCCTATTGCGCCGTTTTCCGATAATTCCGCAAATAAAAAATCCCCGGCTTCCTGTTGCCAGGAAGCCGGGGATTTTCCACTCTTCGCTAAAAGAGTGGGCCCTGTGGGGATCGAACCCACGACCCACGGATTAAAAGTCCGATGCTCTACCAACTGAGCTAAAGGCCCAAACTGCCTGCTGGAATGCGGGCCGCAAGGCCTGCAAACGCGAAACAGTTCCAGTCCATTTCTGAACGTTTAATACTGTACCCCAGACGGTGGCGACTTCAGCACGGCGCCCCGCCGCCGCCGTCGAACGTGTCTTTGCCGGGAGGCAGCAAGGGTTTCGGGCTGCCGGTGGGTCCGTTTCCAAAAGTGCGGGCACTGATACAGCCGCTCGATTCCGGTTCCCTGCAGGAGTAGCGTGGGACCATGAGCCAGAACGCAGGAACCAGCGGCCCGGGCGGGGCGGAGCGGCACCACAAACCGAAGCCTTTTGCGCCCATTGATTTCGAACCTTTCGCGGGCGGCGCCGATCCGGCGCGCGTCTCGGAAGCTGCGCACCTGGCCGCCCAGGCCCTGGTGCGCCACGGGCGGGACAGCGATGATCCCGTCATCACCAAACGGCTGGTCAAGCTGGCCGATGAGCAGGGCCTTGAGGCGATAGCGGAGATGTGGGCTGAAAGCCCGGCACGTTCGCTGCCCGGTGCGCTGTGGCGGCTGTACGCCCTCCGCGCAGCAACAGTGCAGGATCCCGAGCGTATCTCCGTTTATTTCAAGGCGGGCAAGGACACCGCCCAGGTCTCCAATGTGGTGGCTGGCGCGGCCGAGCCGCCGGGCGCCGACGAAATGAAGATCATGGCGGACGCGATCCTGTCCGGGGCCTTCGACGGCGAGTTCGACGTTGCGCTGGAGCGCTCTGCCGCTTTTTGCCGGGTTGTGGCGCTCGGCCAGGCCACGCTCGCGGACGGCGCGGAGCATTCCAACGAGAGCCACGCGCGCAAGCTGACACGCAACTCCCACTTGCTCGTGAAGACCGCAGAGGACCTGGAACATGCCGCCAACGCCTGGCGGCTGGGTGAGCTTGACTGACCCATCAGGCCCGATCTGTCAATGTTGACTTGGCTTAGCCAAAGTAGAAGACTGAAATAGGTGCCGAACCGCGAAACCCCCGGGCTTCAACATTTAGCCGCCTAGAGCGGCCTACCGCCGAGAGGCGTATCCGGTTCGGCACCATTTTTATGCCCTCATCCAGCTGCCGGTAAAGTACTGACTAGCTGCGGCTCCGACGTCAAGTCAAACCTCCCGCGGCGTCCCGCCCTGACGATCCTCCGGAGACCGGTACTCATGAAGCTGCGCCTTTTTCCCCAGGAGCCCGCAGGCCTGATCCTTCTTTCGCAGCTGGCCCGGCAGATCGTTTTTGCCAGCGCCACCATGGCGGAAATCCTCGGCGCGCCGGCCACCGAACACCACCGGCTGGTGGAGGACATGCACAACCACGAGGCGAAGTCGGCCGAGCTGCACTTCGCTCTCCTGACGCACATGCGCACCAGCTTTGTGAATCCACTCCCACGCGAGGACATGTATGCCCTCTCGCAGAGCCTGAATGAAGCCATAGAAAAGCTGGACGCCGCCGCCGAGCTGGTGGCGCTCTACAACCTGGACCGGCTGCCGAAGCGCGCGGCCGACCAGCTGGAAATCATCAGCCGCCAGGCTGAGCTGACGGCTGACGCCATGCGCCGGCTGAACAACCTGGACGACCTTGAGGACTACTGGATCGAGGTCCTTCGCCTGGCCAAGCGGGCCGAACGCACGCACCGCGTCTGGGTCGCGGACATGCTCAAGGAAATGAAATCGGCCCAGTATGCCCGCAACCGGGACATCGCCAACCAGCTGGTCGACGTCACCAAGGACATGCGCCGGATCGCCACCCAGGTGGGCAGCATCATCGTCAAGGAATCCTGAGGGTGACGCTGTTCATCTTCGCCCTGGTGGTTCTCCTTACCGCGGCGTTTGCCTTCATCAACGGCTTCCGGGATGTGTCCACGTCCGTTGCCCTGGCCGTGCGCACGCGAGCCTTGACGCCCACCATCGCCGTCCTGCTGGCCGCCCTTTTCAACCTCATCGGTTCCCTTCTCAGCGCCGGACTGGCCGTGGCCATCAGCCAGAACTGGGTGGCCCTCCCTCCCGGGAACAGCGGCCTGACCATCATCGCCGCCGGCCTCGCCAGCGCGTGCGCCTGGGGCATTTTCCTGTGGTGGCGGGGCGTTCCCTCCTCCTCCACGCATGCCCTGGTGGGTGGACTGGCGGGCGCCGGTACCGCCAGCGCGGTGGTGGGCGGCAACTCGGTGCGCGGGGTGGACCAGTCACTCCTCTTTCAGGTGGTCCTCCCGCTGGCCCTCTCGCCTGTTATAGCCTTCATCGCCGCCTACCTGCTGGTGTTTCCCGTCACCTGGGCTGCGCGCTACACCCAGCCGAGCGTCGTCAACAAGCGGTTCCGGGCGGCCCAGTCCATCGCCGCCGGGGCCGTGGCCTTTGGCCACGGGCTGCAGGACGGCCAGCGGGTCAGCGCAGTGCTCATCCTGGCGCTGCTGGCCGCCGGCTATTCCGACGGCGGCTCGCTTCCAATGTGGGTGGCGCTGCTGTCCGCGGTCATGATCACGGTGGGAACGCTGTTCGGCGGCTGGCGCATCTCGCACACCATTGGCTACCGGCTCACGCGGATCGATCCGCTGCGTGGCGTGGTGGCCCAGGGCTTCAGTGCGCTCCTGCTGTTTATTGGCGCCATCGGGCTGCACTGGCCCGTATCCACCACCCACACGGTCACGTCCGCCGTGCTCGGCGCTGGGGAAAACCAGCAGTTTGCCACCAGCCACCGCAAGCTGGTCACCCGGATCCTGTCCCTGTGGGTCCTGACGCCGGCAGCCACCGCCGCGGGCGCCTTCGTCCTGGAACTGGCACTCTCCCCGCTGATTGCAGCCTGAGCTTGCGAAGGCTGGGAGCCGGTTGGGCCCACGCCGGCGAGGGCCCCGGCCTGAGCTTGCGAAGGCTGGGAGCCGGTTGGGCCCACGCCGGCGAGGGCCCCGGCCTGAGCTTGCGAAGGCTGGGAGCCGGTTGGGCCCACGCCGGCGAGGGCCCCGGCCTGAGCTTGCGAAGGCTGGGAGCCGGTGGGGATTATCCGAAGCGGCCGGAAACGTAGTCCTCGGTGGCCTTCTGGCTCGGGTTGTTGAAGATGGTGCTGGTTTCGGCGAACTCGATGAGCTTGCCCGGCTTGCCGGTGCCGGCGATGTTAAAGAACGCCGTCTTGTCCGAGACGCGGGCCGCCTGCTGCATGTTGTGGGTCACGATCACCACGGTGTACTGGTCCTTGAGCTCGTTAATAAGGTCCTCAACGGCCAGGGTGGAGATCGGGTCCAGGGCGGAACACGGCTCATCCATGAGGATCACCTGCGGCTCCACGGCAATGGCGCGCGCGATGCAGAGGCGCTGCTGCTGGCCGCCGGACAGTCCCGAACCCGGCTTCTCCAGCCGGTCCTTGACCTCGTTCCAGAGGTTGGCGCCGCGGAGCGAGCGCTCCACCAGGGCATCGGCCTCGCCCTTGGAAATCTTCTGGTTGTTCAGTTTCACGCCGGCCAGGACGTTGTCCCGGATGGACATGGTGGGGAACGGGTTGGGCCGCTGGAACACCATGCCGATCTGGGACCGCACCGTAACCGGATCCACGCCGGGTCCGTACAGGTTGTCGCCGTCGAGCAGCACCTCACCCTCCACCCGCGCGCCGGGCAGCACCTCGTGCATGCGGTTGAGCGTGCGCAGGAAGGTGGACTTGCCGCAGCCCGAGGGGCCGATGAACGCCGTGACGGACTTGGCCTCGATGTTGATGCTGACGTCTTCCACGGCCAGGAAATTGCCGTAGTACACGTTCAGGTCTTTGACGTCGATGCGCTTGGACATGATGTTCCTTAACTTGCTGGTATGAAATGAAGTCTAAATCCCGGCCGCACGGGCCGGTATGGACGGTCTGGTACTGGCGGTCCGGCCTAGCGGCCTGCCTTCGGCGCGAAGACCCGGGCAATCAGGCGGGCGCCGAGGTTGAGCAGCATCACCAGAATGATGAGGACCAGGGCCGCACCCCACGCCCGCTGCGACGACGGATCGGGGTTGGACGGGGAGGTGGGGTTCAGGATCTGCGTGTAAATGAACGTGGGCAGGGACGCCATCCACCCGCCGAACACGTTGTTGTTGATGCTCGTCGCAAACCCTGCGGTCACCAGGATGGGTGCGGTCTCGCCGATGACCCGGGCGATTGCCAGGGTGACACCGGACGCAATGCCGGAGATCGCCGTCGGAATTACCACTTTAAGAATGGTCCGCCACTTGCGGACGCCCAAGGCGTACGCTGCCTCGCGGAGCTCGTTGGGCACGATCTTCAGCATTTCCTCGCTGGATCGGACCACCACCGGGATCATCAGCACGGACAGTGCGACGGCGGCGACGGCGCCGGTCTTGGTGCCGGGACCCACTACGGCGAAGAAGAACGCCGCAGCGAAGAGGCCGGCGACGATGGACGGGATGCCGGTCATGACGTCCACGAAGAACGTGATGGCGCGGGCCAGCGGGCGGTCGTTGCCGTACTCGACGAGGTAGATCGCCGTCAGCAGCCCCACCGGCACGGAGATGACGGTGGCCAGCAGGGTGATCTGCAGGGTGCCCACGAGCGCGTGGTAGATGCCGCCGACTACCGGCCCGGTGCCTTCTGCCGCCCGGTTGTCGAACACGCCGGTGACGCCGTTCATCGAGGTTCCCAGGAAGCCGGGGTTGAGCAGGCCCGGGATGCCGTTGACCATGACGGTCCAGATGACGGAGATCAGCGGGAGCAGTGCAACCAGGAAGGCGCCCACCACCAGGCAGGTGGCCAGCTTGTCCTTGGCCTTCCGTGAGCCCTCAACGGCGGCGCTCCAGCCGACGAGTCCTGCGGCGAACAGGATGGCGGAGACCACTCCCCAGCCGAAGGCATTGAATCCGATCAGGGCAAGGATGGCGGCCCCGAGGACCAGCGCGACGCCCAGGACCACGTAAGGGGCGTACTTGGGCAACTGGCCCTTGGTCAGGGCTGACCGCTTGCGGACCGGGGTCAGGGTGGAGGTCATTTAGTTGGCTCCCGAGAATTCTTTGTGCCGGCTGATGATCCACCGGGCGATCATGTTGACGGCAAGGGTGATCACGAACAGGACCAGGCCCGCGGCGATCAGGGTGCTCACCTTGAGGCCGCTGGCCTCGGGGAAGTTCAAGGCGATCTCGGCGGCGATGGTCTGGTTGCCGGACTGGATCAGGCTGGCGGTGAGCGCGCCGGAGGACAGCACGAGGGCCACGGCCATGGTTTCGCCCAGGGCCCGGCCGAGTCCCAGCATGACGGCGCTGATGATGCCCGGGCGGGCGAAGGACAGCACCGACATCTTGATCATTTCCCAGCGCGTGGCGCCCAGCGCGAGGGCTGCTTCCTCGTGCAGCTTGGGGGTCTGGAGGAAGATCTCGCGGGACAGCGAGGTAATGATCGGAATTACCATGACGGACAGCACGATGCCGGCGGTCAGGATGGTTTTGCCGGTGGCGGAGGCAGGTCCCTGGAAGATGGGCAGCCAGCCCATGTTCGCGGCGAGCCAGCCGTACGCGGGCGAAATCTGGGGGGCCAGGAAGGCCGCGCCCCAGGCACCGTAAACCACGGAAGGGATCGCGGCGAGCAGGTCAATCACGTAGCCGAGGCCGGACGCGAGGCCGCGAGGGGCGAAGTGCGAGATGAAGAGGGCCACTCCGATTGACACCGGCGTGGCGATGGCCAGGGCGATGATGGCGGCAATGAGGGTGCCGATGACGATCGGCCAGATGTAGGCGAAGAAGCCCTCGCCGCCCTGGATGTCCGCGGCGGGGGCGGTGAAGGCGGGAATCGCCTGGATGACGAGGAAGAGCGCCACGCCGAACAGTACGGCAAGGATCAGGCAGCCTGCCGCCAGGGCCGCTCCGGAGAAGACTTTGTCCCCGGCGCGGCCGGCGCCTTGGGAACTGGTCAGGGAGGTGGTGGTCATACCCGGCCCTTCGGTGTTGGTGGTGCGTCAGAGAAGTGGATCGTGCTGTAGCCGCGCTTTACACGGCTAAGTTCCCCGCCCTGCCTGGCGGCTGGGCGGGGAACCTCGGCGTTCAGGTCAAAAGCTACGACTTGACCTTGATGGATTCGATGGCCTTGACAGCCTTCTCGGCCAGGGTGGCAGAGATCGGAGCCGACTTGGCGGACTCGGCGGCAGCCTTCTGGCCCTCTTCGGAAACTACGTAGGTCTCGAAAGCCTTGACCAGGTCCACGGTTTCCTGCTTGTCGTAGGTGGAGCAGACGATGTGGTAGGAAACCAGGACCACCGGGTAGGCACCGGCCTCGGTGGTGGTGCGGTCAAGCTTGATGGCGCCGTCGGTGTCGGCGCGGCCTTCAACAGCCTTGCCGGCGTCGACTGCCTTGGAAGCAGCTTCCGGGGAGATCTTGGCGAACTCGGAACCGACCTTGATCTGGGCGATGCCCAGCTTGCCGCCAACGGCGGAGTCGTCGGCGTAGGTCACGGCGCCCGGGGTGTCGGTGACGGTCTTGACGACGCCGGAGGTGCCCTTGGCGTTCTCGCCCTTGAGGGAGGCCGGCCAGATGCCCTCGGCCTTGTCCTTCCAGACGTCGGGAGCCGCCGCGGAGAGGTACTCGGTGAAGTTCTTGGTGGTGCCGGAGTCGTCAGAGCGGCTCACCGGGCTGACGGCAAGGTCCGGGAGCTTCGCGTCCGGGTTCAGCGCTGCGATGGCGGGGTCGTTCCACTTGGCGATCTCGCCGCGGAAGATCTTGGCCGCGGTGGGTGCGTCCAGCTTCAGCTCGGTGATGTCCGGCAGGTTGAAGGCAATGGCGATCGGCGAGATGTAGACGGGGATCTCGATGGCACCCTCGGGGCCGCACACCTTCTTGGCCGAGGCCAGTTCCTCGTCCTTCAGGTAGGCGTCGGAACCGGCGAACTGAGCCGAACCGTCAATGATGGCCTTGCGCCCGGCGCCGGAGCCATCCGGGGAGTACTGCACGGTGGCGCCCTGGTTCGCGGAGGCGAAGTTGGTCTTCCACACGTCCATGGCCGCGCCCTGCGCGGAGGAGCCGATGCCGGTCAGGGTGCCGGTGACCTTGGTGCCGGCGGCGGAGGCGCTGCCTGCCGGGGCGGTGTTCGTGGCGTTGTCTGAACCACAGGCGGTGAGCGCGAGTGCGCCAACGGCGATAACAGCGATTGCCGCGTGGCGGCCGAAGCGGAGTGCCTTCACTGGGTGTACCCCTTCCAGGGTTTCTGATGCGGTGCGGACCGGAGACGTCCGAGCGTGAGATTCGTACTTTTTGTACCTTCAATGAAGTTATGGGCCGCAGGTAACAAGTTTTGGGGTCGGAGGTGAACGCAGGGTTAACGACGGCGGGCCATTGGCTTACAGATGCTGGGTCGCCATTGCGTTAGCTGCGCCACAGCCGTAGTGGATTCACCACTGTCCACAGGGTTAACATCGGCCCCACGTGGCACGATGGCGTCATGGAAACTTCAGAGCCGCTGGACGCACGGCAGTTGGGCGGGGGGCCGCCGTCGGATTCCGACGTGGACCTGTACCGCAGGCTGAGTTCGGACATCACCGCCGGCGTCGCCGTAGTTTCCACCCGGCTGCGGAACAGGGACTACGCCGCAACGGTCAGCGCCTTCCTCTCGGTGTCCTATGACCCGCCCACCATGCTGGTTAGCCTGTACGCGGAGTCCCGCATCGGCGAAGCCGTGGAGGAAGCGGGCACTTGGGCCCTGAGCGTGCTGTCCGGCAAGCATCAGGGCACGGCGACGTGGCTGGCGAGTCCGGGGACGCCGCTGCATGGTTTGCTCGCGCAGGTGCCTTTCCGGCGCGGGCCGGCCACAGGATCGGCCATCATCGACGACTGCCTCGCCTACTTCGAGCTGCGCACCGTTTCGGTCCACCCTGCCGCCACCCACCTACTTGTTGTGGGCGAGGTGCTGGCCATGGGCACGGCCGCGGCACCGTCCGAGGCTCCGGACCCGCTGGTGCATTTCGGCTCGGAGTTCCGCCGGCTGGCACCGTAGCGGGGCCGGCGGCTTAAAGCTGAGTGCGCCCGGCCGGAAATACCGGACGGACGCACTTGTGGTGGACCTGCTACTCGAGGTGGACCGGCTGTGCCGGCCGGGCTTTGGAAGCAGGCTGCCGGCTCCGGAAGAACCACGCCAGCAGCACCGTCCCCAGCACGGCGATCGCGGTGGAGACCATGGCCAGTCCCGGAACAGCGGGCAGGACAAGAAATACGACGGCGGCCGCCACGGCCAGGGCGATGACCGTGGTCCGCGGCTGCTTCATGGAGACGATGGCCTGGACCAGCACGGCGCCGAGGACCGCGGGCAGCACATAGAGCCGGGTCACATTCATGGCGGCAGGCGGGATGACGCTGATGAGCCAGCTCCCCAGCAGCCCCACGAAGAGGGCCAGTGAGGCCAGGTGAACCGCGGCCGCACCACAGATGGCCACGACAGACGCCAGCTGGCCGCGGCGGGTTCCGGGCTTGGCTCCGATGTTGGTCTGCGCGATCAGGGCGGCGGGCAGGAGCTTGTTGGAGATGTTGCCGATCATGAAGGCCTGGTACATGGCAGCAGGTCCGAGGATGGGGTAATACGTCAGCGGCTCGACGATCCAGATGATCCCGAACGTAGCGGCGACGGCGGCGAAGGCGATCCAGAGCTGCGCCGGCGCGATGTCCAGTCCCCCGGCGAACACCAGGTACAGGGGGCCGGCGATGGAGACCAGCAGGCCCGCGATCATCGTGGCCCTTCCCCAGCGCGAGGTGGTGCGGTCAAACTCGGCCATGGCTTGGTCTGTGGCCGCTGGTGCTGTGCTCGTGGCTGTCATTCCTGGGTTTCCTGTCCTGTTAAGTCTGGTTCGGGGTTAGTGCGGGCTGGCCCGGTTCGGGCAGTGGCGGGTGCGCCCGTCAGCTGCCGGACGTGAGCAGCGCCGCGCCAAGGGCGGTTACGATCGAGATACCGAGGCCCCACTCACGCAGCCAGCTCTTGCCGAGCGTCTTGGCCAGCAGCAGGGACAGTGCCATCACGGCGGCTGACACCGCGCAGGTGACCACGTGGGTGCCGGATTTTGGCAGCTCGGTGAAGCCCAGGCATGCGAAGGCTCCGATGAGGGCGGCTGCGGGGACGATAGCCATGGCCGCCGGGTTGATCGCGCGGATCTTTGCGTCGCCGCGGCGGAGCAGCGGCGTGAGGATCAGCGTGGCGATCATCCACATTGCTCCGCCGATGCTCATGGCAAAGAAGGCCACCGCGAAGACGCTTTGAGTGTAGCTCTCATCGCCCAGCTTGGCTCCGAGGGTGCCAGCCGCGATGCCTGCTGCCGAGACGTCGTAGGCTGCGGAACCGATCAGTCCGATCCTGGACAGCACGGCGGGCGCACCGAAGAGTGCCAGCAGCGCGATCGCCACCAGCGCGACGGCGAGTGAAGGGCCGATCGCGGAGACAGCCCCGGACCGGAACGACGTCCTGATGTCCGCTGGTGTCATCTGGACCGAGGGGGCTGCCCGGCGCACGGCACGGAGGAAGATCAGCGACTGGACCACGATGACGCCAAAGACGCCGGCGACGCAGAGCCAGAGGACGGGGGCGTTGGCAATAGCAAGGATGTCCGTGGAGCCGGTGGGGGCCATGGGTGCGTGCATGGGAGCCTCCTGGTTTGGGGCCCACTGGGGGCCGGTGATGCCGATGCCGCGGGCAGGACCGCTGCGTCGCGGGATCTGGACCTCCGACCGGATCGGCCAGCAGGTTAGGAATACTGTCCGGGACACCGGCTCCGGACGGCAAGGGATGGCGGAATCGGCCAGAAATCTGGCCGGATCAGTCATGCCGCGGTTTCATCCGCGGATGCCTACCGCTCCCGCTTCGGGTCCTCCACACTTCAGGGAAGTACAACCGCGCACACTGCAACCGCCGCCCGAAGGAGTACCCATGCCTGACACCATCAGCGAACTTTCCGCCGTCGAGCTCACAGCCGCCATCCGGAACAGCGAAATTTCTGCCCGCGAGGCCCTCGACTCCCATCTCGAACGCATTGCCGAGGTGAATCCCCAGCTCAACGCGGTGGTGACCCTCGACGCCGAGGGCGCCGTAAAGCTGGCAGCCCGTGCCGATGAGCTCACGGCCTCCGGCGCCGAACTGCCGCCCCTGCACGGCCTGCCCCTGACCCATAAGGACACCAACAACACAGCCGGCATGCGCACCACCCAGGGTTCGGTGGTGTTGAAGGACTTCGTGCCGGCCAAGGACGACCTGATCATCGCCCGGCTCAAGGCCGCCGGCGTGGTCAGCACAGGCAAGACCAACGTTCCCGAGTTCGGGGCGGGCTCGCATACGTTCACCGACCTTTTCGGCACCACCACCAACCCGTATGCGCCCGACCTCAGCGCAGGCGGAAGCAGCGGCGGGGTGGCCGCCGTCGTGGGTTCCCGGGTGCAGCCGATGGGTGATGGCAGCGACATGGGTGGCTCGCTGCGGATCCCGGCGTCCTTCTGCAACATCGTCGGGTTCCGGCCGTCCCTGGCAGTCATTCCGATGCCGTCCGACGTCAACGCCTGGTCCTGGCTGGGGCGGACCGGCCCGATGGCGCGCACGGTGGAGGACATCGCCCTGTTCATGTCCGTCACCGCTGGGCGGGATCCGCGCGTGCCCCATCCGCAGGTGGTGGATCCGGATGATTTCAGGGCCGGCTTTGAAACGGACATGCGTGGCGTCCGGATCGGCTGGTCACGGGACTTTGGTATCGGTGTTCCGGTGGAACCGGAAATCGCGGACCACCTGGAACGCCAGCTCGCCGTGTTTGAGGAACTGGGCGCGGTGGTGGAGGAGGCGTGCCCGGATTTCCGCGAGGCGGATCTGGTGTTCGGCAACACCCGCGCATTGGATTTCGCGGCCGGCCTGGGCGGGCTGGTCGCCGAATCAGGCGATCTCATCAAGCCGGAGGTCCGGTGGAACGTCGGCAAGGGCCTTGCCCTCACCGCAGAGGACATCATTGCCACTAATGCTGCCCGTACCCGGCTTGAACACAGCGTTCAGGACTTCTTCACGCGCTACGACCTCTTTGCCAGCCCGTGCGCCCAGGTCCTGCCGTTCGATGCGTCGCTGCGCTACCCGCAGGAGGTGGCCGGCATCCCCTCCGACACCTATCTGGACTGGATGAGGTCGGCCTGCCTTCTCTCCGCCACCGGCCTCCCGGTGCTGAGCCTGCCCGCCGGGTTCAGCGGGGCCGGTCTTCCCATCGGACTGCAGCTGGCCTCCAACCACTACACCGACGTGCAGCTGCTGCGCTGGGCCAGGGCGTTCGAGCAGCAGACCAGTTACTCCGCGGTTGCCCCGGAGCTCGGTGCCCCTGAGCTGGGTACGTCAGCCTCCGGACGCGGTGGGCTCAGGCCGGTGTCCGCGCCGGGCGCATGACGCGTCCGCCGCGTTTGCGCGCATCCAGCAGCACGGACACGTCCACGCAGGCGGCCTGCGCCGCCCAGTCGGAGGCTGTGATGAGGCGGTAAAGGGACGGCAGGTCGGGCACAGTCACGTCGGCCACGATCTGGTAGTCACCGGCCAGCGCTGCCGCGTAGCGCACCGTGGGCAGCTCGGCCAGGCTCTTGCCCAGCCGCTCCACTTGATGCGGGGCTGCCCTGATCCACACCAGCGCCTCGACGGCGAACCCAAGCGCGGCAGGTTCCACCACCACGCGGAGCTGGACCTGGTTGTTGGCGAGCAGCCATTCGCAGCGCCGGCGGGCGGTTGCTTCCGAAACCCCCACACGCCGGGCCAGCGCCTCGAAACTGATGCGTCCATCGGCGCAGAGGGCTTCCACGAGCTCGGTATCCTGCCGGCTCAGGGTCTGCCGGACTGCGAACACGCCCGCGTCCGCAGCAACCGGCGAGCGCAGGGCATCGGCCTGTTCCGCCGTGAGCATCTCCGGCCGCCAACCCTGGATGGTCCGGAAGTACCGCAGCACGGGATAACTCACGGAGTGCCGCAGCCCGATTGTGGACGGCAGTTCGTCGGAGAGGATATCCCCCATCCGGTCCGGGTCCGTCAGGATCTCGGCCACGCAGTCGCCATTGCCGGTGATCGTGTAAACGAATGTGGTGTCGGAGCGCTGCGCGAGGGATTGCGCAGCAGCGCGTGCCGTGCCCGGGGTGCAGCGCATTTCCACGAGCATCGATGCCGGATGCGGCCGCACGGCGGCGATGGCGACGGCGCCGGATTCCAGGAGCTGTGCCCCGCGGCGGGCAACGGTGCGCTCCGCCTCACCGAGGACGGCGGCCATCTTGCGCCAGGGGCAGCGGGGATCCAGCTGCAAGGCAGCCACTACTTGGCGCTCCAGTGAGTCGAGCAGGATCATCCGCGTGCCGGCCTTCCCTTAGGGCTCCATTTCAGCATGGAAAAGAACCGCCGTCCGGGGGACGGAGCGAAGGCGGGCGAGCAGCGTCGCGGCGAGGAACGCCGTCGTAATTTCCAGGACGACGACGGCCAGCAGGCCTTCAGTCCCAGCGGCACTAGGCGCCACCGCCGCTACGGAATGGGAGTGGCCGGGTGCGCCGCCCCCGGAAAGGGCGGGCACGCCCAGCAGCAGGACTGCATGGAGGGCAGTCATGGCCAGGGCACAGCCCATCACCTGACGCAGGGCCCTCTCCCGGCCCCTGCGCCACAGGTGCACAGCGCACGGCAGGCAAACCCCCACCATCGCGAGCATCATGATGCCCAGCCAGGGGCCGTGGTGGTTCCCGGCGACAAGCCACAGGTGCACCGCGCAGGACGCTGCGGTCACCGCCGAAACCGTTCGGGAGTGCAGCCGCAGTGCGGTCACGGCGTGAACCTAGCCGCGGCAGTGACTGCCGGACTGGCTGGAGTTCGCGGGGACGTCCAGGACCGGGCTGCGGTCGAAGAAGCCTTCGGGACGGAGCTTGAACCCGACGGTGTCCACCGGCATGATGGGCCAGTCCTCCACGCGCGGGAAGTGGGTCAGGCCGAAGGTGTGCCACACGACGATGTCCTGGCCGTCGATGTCGCGGTCCTGGGCGATATAGGCGGGCAGGCCCGCGCCGCCGGAGTGCTGGTTCACAAAATCGCCGGTCGGGTAGCGCTCGTCCTCCGCGTAGCGGGTGACCCACAGGTCCTTGGTGGCAAACGCCGCACGCCGGGCAATGGAGGACTCGGGGTCGGCCATCAGGGTGGGCTGGTTGTGGGAGTGCAGCTTGTAGCCCACCGGTTCGCCCAGGCGGTTGCGGGATTCGGGGTTGGAAATGATCCAGGTCCGCCCGGTGCGGGCATCCGCTTCGCGGGCTGCCTCCGACTCTCGGGTCAGCACGGTGCGCTGCCGGGAGAACGCGTTGCCGCGCTCGTTGCCCGGGCCCATGGCCTGACGGACCACGTCCTCTTCCTCCACACGGTTAGTAAAGCCGTCGATGGCCATGTCCAGGCGGGCGCTGAAGATGTGCTGGTGGAACGGTGCTCCCAGCCCGGGCGCCAGCTGGGAGATGTTGTCCGAGCCGCCTTCGGGGAATGCGGAGGTGAAGACGACGCCGGTGGCCTTGGCTTCGAACTCGATGGTGCCGTCGAGGTAGAGGTACCAGTAGAAGCCGTAGTCGTAGTTGCCGATGGTGGTGAAGAAGGAGATCACCATGCGGCGGTTACGGCGGGTGTAGTTGATGCCGGACCAGAGGTCGCTGTGCTTGGCCAGGATGCCCCAGTCCTCCTCGTGCATGCAGATGCCGTTGCGGATCTCGCGGGGGTTACCGAAGGCGTCGCTGATGACCGGGCTGAGGTAGGTGATGTCGCCGAGGCAGTCGCAGCCCAGTTCAAGGGAGTTGGCGTACTGGCCCACGAGGTACTCCCCCGTGTCGAAGTAGTTCTGCCAGGACCTGATCGGGGACGGATCGCCGTACGGGACCACCATCTCGGCGATCGACGCGCGGTTGATGATGGGCCGGAGCCGGTCCCCGTCCCGGAAGGCGATGTTGTGCAGAACCACACCCTCGCGGACGTCGAATCCGACGTCGAGGCTCCATTTCTCCCACTCGATGTGGTTGCCGCCGGTCACCGTGAAGCTGGGGCCTTCGGGCTGGGTGATGCTGATGGGCTTCTGGGTGGTGCGGAGCGGGCCCGTGAGCTCGGGATCGGTGTAGTTGCCGTGCTCTGCCGGGACGGGGAACACGCCGGTGTCGATCACCTGGGTGACTTCCTTGCTGACCACGTCCACGTAGGCCACCAGTCCGTCAACCGGGTGGGCCCACGCGCTGTCCTCGGGGAACTCCTGCACGAAGGCAAGCCCGCGGAGGATCCGGCGGCCCGTCTCCTCCGCGTACTCGAAGACGCCGGCGGACAGCGGGGCGACTCGCACCGTGCTGACGTTCAGGTTCCGCGCGGCCAGGGCCTCCAGCCACCGCTCGTCGGTGGCCAGGAGCTGCTCCACCACCTCGAACTCCTCTTCGAGGACCGGCAGTTCGCCGGTGGCAGCGGTGTCGAGTTCGACGTCGGAGATCACCGTGCCGCTGGTGACCGAGACGGTGATGTCCTGGGGCCGGCCGCCCGAAACATCGTGGATGAAGACACGGAAACGGCGATCCGCCTCAGTTCCGGTTCCGCGGGCAGGGTCGAGGACGCCCAGGTAGGCGATGCGCTTCTCCGGACCAAGGAGACCCCCAGAGCGAAGAATGCCCTGCACCTCGCTGATTTCCGCGGCTGAGGCAAGGCGGAACGGGCTGGCTGTTTCTGTGATGGAGAGCGTCATAGCGGCCTTTGTCCGGGACCCTGGCGGGTCGGATTTTTTATTTTCTATAGTTGTAGATAATAAGCGAACGTAAGATGGCTCACAAGAGTCTGGGCTAAATATTTACTGGGGAGCGGCCGCGTGCCAAAGATTGTTGACCACGACGAGCGCCGCCTGGAACTGGTGGATGCGACCTGGCGGATCATCGCCCGGATGGGCATTGAAAGCGCCACGATGCGGGAAATCGCCACCGAGGCGGGCTTCGCCAACGGGGCCCTCAAACCGTACTTCCCCACCAAGGACACGCTGCTGACCTTCGCCTTCGGCCACGTCTTCAACCGGACCAACGGGCGCATCGCCGAAGTCACCGCGGGGCTTTCGGGACTGGCGGCCCTGCGGGCGTTCTGCGTCGAAGTGCTCCCCCTCGATGAGGAACGGATCAATGAAGCCCGAATCGTCATCCCCTTCTGGCAGAAGGCCATCAACGACCCCGGCAAGGCGCAGATCCACCGGGAATCGATGCAGCAGTGGCTAGACGCCATCCGGCGCTATCTCGGGGAGGCCAGGGACAGCGGCGACGTGAGTACCGCCGTCGACGACGCCAGCCTGGCCGGGCAGCTGCTCAACATGCTGCTGGGCGCCCAGATTGCAGCCGCACTGCTTCCGGAGGGCGAGACGGAACTCGGCCTGGATGGGCAGCTCGAGGGCTTCCTGACCTTACTGACCCGCTAGCCTGCTGACGCGCTAGCCTTGGGACCTCACACACCGCAGCCCGCCCGAAAGAACCCACCTACAGCCAGGAGACGCCGGCAGTGACCATCCCGCACGAAATCGATACTCCGGAAATCATGATCGACGTCGACATCCTCGACCGGAACATCGAGCGGATGGCATCAGCCGTCCGGGCGCGGGGCCTGAGCCTGCGCCCACATGCCAAAACACACAAGATTCCCGAAATCGCCGCCCGTCAGATCGCGGCCGGAGCCTCCGGACTGACGGTGGCCACCATCGGCGAAGCTGAAGTGTTCGCGGCTGCCGGAGTCGGCAACCTCTTCATTGCCTACCCCCTGTGGATTTCACCGCAGAAGGCCGAGCGGCTTCGGCGCCTGTCGCAAACTGTGCAGATCTCCGTCGGCGTCGACTCCGTGGAGGGAGCAACAGCGCTGGGATCCGGCCTGGCAAATGCCGCGGGGAGCGTCAGCGTCCTCGTGGAAGTCGACAGCGGCCACCACCGGAGCGGCGTCCATCCGGAATCCGTCGCACCGGTCGCCGAAGCAGCAGCGCGCGCCGGACTGAAAGTTGCGGGAGTCTTCACCTTCCCGGGACACAGCTACGCCCCGGGCATGCCGGTCGAGGCGGCCAGGCAGGAGCAGCACGCCCTGAACCGGGCGTCCGAGATTCTAGCGGCGGCAGGATTCGACGTCACCTGCCGCAGCGGCGGCTCCACCCCGACGGCGATGCTGACCGGGAATTCGGCTGCCACTGAGGTCCGGCCGGGCGTCTACGTCTTTGGCGACGCCCAGCAGCTGGAGCTGGGGCGGTGCGCCGCCGAGGACATCGCGCTGACGGTGGCGGCCACCGTGGTGAGCCACCACGCAACCCCTGCGGACGGACCGGCGCGTTTCATCATCGACGCCGGCAGCAAGGTCCTCGGCAGCGACCGGCCGGCGTGGGCAAGCGGATTTGGTCGGCTGATGAACCACCCCGACGCCCGGATCACAGCGCTGTCGGAGCACCACGCCACTGTCGAGTGGCCCGAGCTCGGGACTGCCCCCGCCATCGGGCACCGGCTGCGAGTTATCCCCAACCACGTATGCCTCGCAATGAACCTGGTGGACGACGTCGCAGTCGTCAGCGGCGGCGCGCTCGTGGACCGCTGGGCGGTGGCGGCCCGGGGCAAGAACAAGTGAGAGGCTTGACCGCTTCTTGTTCACGAAATCTTTTTTCGCCATATGTTGAAAAAAGATGACAGGGCGGGATTTCGCCGCTAACCTGAAACGACTGTGTCCCAAGACACAGTGTTGGGGACTCGATTTTAGATGGCCAACCGGCGTCAGGAATGTTCATGCCAGCAACCACAGCCCGCCCCGCGGACCAGACCCTCACCGCCAGCGTGGCCACCTCCTTTGACCACTGGAGGCACCTCGTAGCCCAGTCCTTCGTGCCGCTGGCCGCCGAAACAGCCCGGCCCGATCAGTTCCGCGGCCGCATGCGCTCCAGGGTGCTGGACCGCACGTGCATCGTTGAGGTGTCGGCTTCGGGCCACAGCGTCCACCGCACACCGGCGCTTCTGGCGCAGTCCGACCAGCGTTATTTCAAGCTCAACCTCCAGCTGGAGGGTACCGGGCTCCTCATCCAGTACAACCGCGAGGCCGTGCTCCGCCCCGGCGACCTGGCCATCTATGACACCAACCGCCCGTACACGCTGGCGTTCGAAGATCAGGCCCGCGTGGTGGTGGTCATGTTCCCGCACGACTCCCTGTCGCTGCCGCCGGACTACGTGGGACAGCTGTCAGCAGTCCGGCTGGCCGGCGAGTCCAGCCTGGCGGGCATTGTGGGACCGTTCATCACGCAGCTCGCCGGCAACCTGGAGGCACTCAGCGGGCCCAGTGGTTCCCGGCTCGCGGCCAACACCCTGGACCTTGTCTCCACCATGCTCCATTCGGAACTGGATCTGGCTGCGGACAGCATGAAGCCCCAGGCGGTGCTGGCGACGTCGGTCCGTGAATACATTGAGTCGAACCTCGCTGACCCGCAGCTTTCGCCGGCCAGCATTGCCGCAGCGCATTTCATTTCGACCCGCCACCTGCATAACGTCTTCCACGAGTCCGGCAGCACTGTTGCCAGCTGGATCCGGAGCCGCCGGCTGGAACGGGTCCGCCGGGACCTCAGGGATCCGCTGCACTCGGGCACCTCCGTGGGGGCCGTCGCCGCCCGGTGGGGCTTCCTGGACGCGGCGCATTTCAGCCGCACTTTCCGAGACGCCTTTGGCGAGTCCCCCAGCGACTGGCGCCGTGGCGCCTAAGGAGCCTGCGCCTGGTTTCTCATCAACCTAGATCAACCCCTGCGCGAGCATCGCGTCCGCCACTTTGACGAAGCCGCCGATGTTCGCGCCCAGCACGTAGTTGCCGGGCTCACCGTACTCGTCCGCGGTGGAGGCGCAGCGGTGGTGGATTCCCACCATGATGTCCGTAAGGCGCTGTTCCGTGTGTTCGAAGGACCAGGAGTCGCGGCTCGCGTTCTGCTGCATCTCCAGCGCCGAAGTGGCCACCCCGCCTGCGTTGGCGGCCTTGCCGGGGCCAAACAGCACGCCCGCCTCCTGGAAGACTGCCACGGCGTCCCGGGTGGAGGGCATGTTGGCGCCTTCGCCGACGGCGAGCAGTCCGTTGCGGACCAGCCGGGCGGCAGCACCGCCGTCGAGCTCGTTCTGCGTGGCGCACGGCAAGGCGACAGTGGCGTCGACGTCCCAGACGGAGTCGGCCTCCACGTAGGAAACGCCGGAACGGCGCAGAACGTAGTCCTTGAGGCGTCCGCGTTCCACTTCCTTGACCTGGCGGAGCAGCCCGACGTCGATCCCGGCCTCGTCCACGACGTACCCGGAGGAGTCGGAGCAGGCCACCACGTTGGCGCCGAGCGCCTGGGCCTTGGCGATGGCATTGATGGCAACATTGCCGGAGCCGGAAACCACCACGCGCTGCCCGTCGAAGGATGAGCCCCGCGTCTTGAGCATCTCTTCGGTGAAGATCACCGTGCCGAAGCCGGTGGCTTCGGGCCGCACCAGGGAACCTCCTCAGGAGATGCCCTTGCCTGTCAGGACGCCTGATTCGTAGCGGTTGGTGATGCGTTTGTACTGGCCGAAGAGGTAGCCGATTTCGCGGCCGCCCACGCCGATGTCGCCGGCTGGCACGTCGGTGTACTCGCCGATGTGGCGGTAGAGCTCGGTCATGAACGACTGGCAGAAGCGCATGACTTCGGCGTCGGTGCGGCCGCGGGGGTCGAAGTCGGAACCGCCTTTGCCGCCGCCGATGGGCATGCCGGTCAGCGCGTTCTTGAAGATCTGCTCGAAGCCGAGGAATTTCACGATCCCGAGGTAAACGGAGGGGTGGAACCGGAGCCCGCCCTTATAGGGGCCGAGCGCTGAATTGAACTCCACGCGGAAGCCGCGGTTGATCTGCACCCGCCCGGAGTCGTCGGTCCACGGCACCCGGAAGATGATCTGGCGTTCGGGCTCGCAGAGCCGTTCCAGGATGGCGGCTTCAAGGAACTCGGGGTGCCGGTCGTGGACGGGGCCAAGGCTTTCGAACACCTCGACCACCGCCTGGTGGAACTCGGACTCACCGGGGTTCCGCGCCAGTACCGTATCCCTGACGGCTTCCAGCCGTGCATCCATGAATCTGTCCTCAATTCCGCGAGCAACGGCCAAAAGGATTTTTTTCAGCCGCCTATGGTTGAGCTTTCAACCTAACCGATTAAGACCGCAGTCGGGTAAGCAGCCGCAGCCCAAATGCCATATTCTCCGTAATGTGACAGAAAGATTCCATACAATGAGAAATCGATCCAGAGTGCCGTGGGCCGGGAAGGGCGTCTGATGGCGTATGTCTGCTTGCTCCTCTCCGGAGCCGCACTGTTGATCAACGGGCTGGCCGCCCTGGATCTGGTCCCCCGCCGGGACGCTGCCGTTTTCAGCCTGGTCATCGGAAACGCCCAGCTGATCCTGGGCGTTGCGCATCTGACTGTCACCGCGGGAGGCGGGACGCAGTCATTGCTGGGGGCCGCGGGGATATTCCTGTTCGGGCTGACCTATGTCTACGTGGGCCTGGACGTCCTGCTGGGACTGGGGTCCACCGGCCTCGGCTGGTTCTGCGGGATGGTGGGCGTCTGCGGCATCCTGCTCGCTGTGGCCTGGTCCGGGGAGGATCCGCTGCTTGCCGTCCTGTGGCTCTGCTGGACGTACTTGTGGCTGCTGTTCTTTCTTCACATGGCGTTGGGCTTTCAGCGGATGGCACCACTGATCGGCTGGTCCCTCGTGCTCACCAGCCAGGCCTCTGCAACGGTGCCGGCGTTCCTGGGGATAACCGGGCTATGGCCGGCTGGCATCGCAGCGGCCGCAGCCACAGGGGCCGGCCTTGCCACACTTCTGCTGCTGGCGGGCGGCCTCGCGAGGCGAGGCCGCCGCAGCAAAACGGGTGCCGTCGTCGTCGAACGCCCCTTACCCGGCGAGCTCCGGCTCTAGGGTCCCCGCCCGCTTCTCCACTACGATTTCCGCCAGCACTCCGGCCACGAACAGCACGGGTACGGCAACCAGCAGCCCTACGGCTGTTTCGGCGCTGCCGCCGATGAGGGAGGTGAAGTTGCTGACCACCAGGTAGAGGACCCAGGCCAGCAACAGCGCCGCGAGCGCCGGTGCGATGAGGGTCTGCCAGCGCTGCCCCTGCACCCGTTCGCGCCGGAAGAATGCGACGACGGCCAGGGAACAGAGCATGTACAGCACCAGCAGCGCTGTAACGGCCAGCCCGCTGAACCACGAGAAGAGCGTCAGGACCGGGTCCATTCCCAGCACCGCGAACGGTGCCACGAGCAGCACGGCGACGCTCGTCTGGACCCAGGCGGCGTTTGCAGGGGCGCTGTGCCTGTTGGTCCGCGCCAGGACAGCGGGCAGGGAACCGCGCAGGGCCAGCGAGTGGAGGTAGCGGTTGATGCCGTTGTGGAAGGCGATGATGCCTGCCAAGAGGGACGTCACCAGAAGGATTCCGGCGGTCACGCCGGCCCAGGGGCCGAACAGCTCAACCAGCGGGCCAATTACGAACGAGGTCGCGTCCCCTGACTCCAGGGCGGCCCCGGCGGCGTCAACGACGTGCGAGGGCCCGTAGAAGCTGACCAGCATCCAGGTAATGAAGGCGAAAAACACAGCGATGATGCCCACGGAGAGGTACGTTGCCCGGGCTACCGTCCGGTGGGGGTCCTTGGCCTCGGCGGAGTAGATGGCCGTCGACTCGAAGCCAAACATGGACGCCACGGCGAACATGATGGCCACTCCGGGGGCGCCGCTTGCGATCGCTTCCGGGGAAAATGAGGCTGCCATGCCGAGGCCTTCCGGGCCTCCGCCCTTCAGCAGGACCGTGAAACCGAACAGCAGCAGAATCGCCACCTCCAGGCCCACAAGGACAGCCAGGACGCGGGCGCCGAGCTCGATGTTCATGGACCCAAGCACCTGCACGCCTGCCATGGTGGCAACGGCCAGAAGCCACCAGGGAACGGTTACGCCGGCGGAACCCAGCAAGCCGGAGAAGGCCGCACCATAGAGGCCATACATGGCGGCCTGAACCGTGCTGTACGCCAGCAGCGCCAGCCAGGCTGCGCCTGTGCCCGTCTTTCTGCCGAAGGCGGCGGTGATGTAGGCGTAAAAGGCGCCGTTGGCCTGCACCTTCCGGCTCATGGCCACGAACCCGACGGCGAAGATGACAATGACGATGCCCACGACGAGGTACGCGCCCGGTGCCCCGGCGCCATTGCCGAGTGCAGCCGCCAGGGGCGCAGCGCCGACGATGCCGGTGAGCGGAGCCTGGGCTGAAAGAACGAAAAAGAGAATGCCCAGGACGCCGATGCTGCCCGCGCGGAGGGCGGTAGATTGCTCCTTGGGCGGATTTGCTTCAGCAGTCCGGGATTCAGAATTTGAAATACTCATTGGATCCTTCTTAACGGTCATGAGCGTTGGAGGGGTGCTGGCAATGGCCTCGCACCGCTGAATCCAGCTTGGCAGTCCCGGGCTGCCGGGGCTTGTCTGGCAGCGATCAGTTGTTGTGCCTCAGCGCACTGGTCGTGACCGGCGGAGCCTACATTCCGAGGGTCCCGCGGAGCCCGCACGAGGTCAACCAGGCCCGAGAACAAAAGAGTCCGGATCCCCCGTTTCAGGGATCCGGACTCCAGGAACAAGAGGCCTGCCGGTGAGGCTGCGAGCTCCCCGGAAGACTGCGCTTACACCAGGTTGGCGACGAGCCCCGAACCAGCGGCCTGAAGCGGCTCGGTCTGGAGTGGAGCCGGCTGGCGGGCCGGCAGCAGCGGCGCAAAGAAGGCCCCGAGCTCCGCCGTAGCGGTCAGCGGCAGGACGTTCGCCACGTACTGGTCCGGGCGGACCACCACCACGACGCCGCCGCGGTCAAGGCCGCGCAGGTCGAAGATGTCGGCCTTCGGGTCGGTGCCGTAGACCTTCTCGAGGTTGGTGAGCTTGAACGGGCCGACCTCCGGCTTGAACACGGCCGGGACAGCGTTGATCTCGATGCCCCTGTGGTCCTGCTGGTAGATGACCTTCACGTCGAACCAGGCGTCAGAGTCGGCGCCCTCCGGGGTAGCCGCGAGCGGGGACTCCGGCGACTTCTCCAGCCATTGCGCGAAGTCAGTGGTCGGCGACGGTGCGCCGGCCTCGGCCGGGTCGGCAAACACGTAGATCCGCCAGCGCCCGTCCGCCGTTGCCTGATGGCCCAGCTGCAGCGGGTTGGTGTCGCATACCCGCTGCACGGGCGCAGACTTGAAGCGCTTGCCCGTCGGGAAGCCCGTGGCCAGCCCGGCGTGCTTCGCCTCGGCGACTATCATCGACGGCGCGTATTCGGTCATGAAGCCAGCCGGGAATTCGGCGGTGCGCACGTAGAAGTCCTCGAGCTCCGAGGGGTCGTCGAACTCCTCGGGCTTCTTGGCCATCAGGGTGGACCATTCCTTGTCGAAATCGATGAGGTTCTTCGCGACCACCTGGCGCTCCGCGGAGTAGGTGGCGAGCAGCGACTCCGGGCTGCGGCCCTCGAGGACGTGGCCGAGCTTCCAGCCGATGTTGAAGCCGTCCTGCATGGACACGTTCATACCCTGGCCTGCCTTCGCACTGTGCGTGTGGCAGGCGTCGCCGGTGATGAACACGCGCGGCGTGCGGGTGTCCCGTTCGGCGGGCAGGACGTCGTCGAACCTGTCGGTGAGGCGGTGGCCCACCTCGTATACGCTGTGCCAGGCGACGTTGCGGACGTCGAGGGTGTAGGGCTGCAGGATCTGGTTCGCGTGGGCGATGATCTGCTCGATGGTGGTCTTGCGAATGGCGCCTTTGTCGTTCTCCGGCACGACGCCGAGATCGACGTACATGCGGAAGAGATGGCCGCCCTCGCGCGGGATCAGCAGGATGCTGCCGCCGTCGTGGGACTGGATGGCGCACTTGGTGCGGATGTCCGGGAAGTCGGTGGACGCGAGGACGTCCATGACGCCCCAGGCGTGGTTGGCCTGGTCTCCGGCGAGCGTGCAGCCGATCGATTCACGGACCTTGCTGCGGGCGCCGTCAGCACCGACCACGTAGTTGGCCCGCACAACACGCTCCTGGCCTGCCAGCTCACCGGTGGTGTGGACCAGGGCCACGGTGACCGGGTACTCCCCCGCGTCCCCGACGTGCAGGCTGTGGAACTCGTAGCCGTAGTCGGGGGTCATGCGGGTCGGGGAAAAGGCCATCACCCGGGCGAAGTAGTCCAGCACGCGGGCCTGGTTGACGATGAGGTGCGGGAATTCGCTGATGCCCATCTCGTCGTCGACCGCGCGGGCGGCACGGACAATGTGCTTCGGGTTCTCCGGGCTCGGCTTCCAGAACGCCATCTCGGTGATCCGGTAGGCCTCTGCGGTAATCTCCTCGGCAAAGCCGAACGCCTGGAAGGTCTCGACGCTGCGGGCCTGGATGCCGTCGGCCTGGCCGATTGCGAGGCGGCCGCCACGGCGCTCCACGATGCGCGTGGTGATGTCCGGGAACTGGGAGAGCTGGGCTGCTGCGAGCATGCCCGCGGGGCCGGAGCCAACGATGAGCACGTCGACCTCGTCGGGCAGCTCTTCGGGGCGGTTGATGCCGACGCCGGCGGCCGGCTGAATGCGCGGGTCACCGGAAACGTAACCGTGGTGGTGGAACTGCACGGGCTTTCCTCACTTCACTGTGTGGCTGGCTTTCGCCAAATCATGTGTTCTATATCTGAACAGATGGTTCGATAATAGAAATTGTGGTTATGTTTCAGTACTGTACGTCACATATGACCCGCGTTACAAGCAGCTCCCCTTCCCCGAAAACCAGGGGTTGACGAAATTGCCGGAAACGGTCCAGTATGTTTCGTATACGATTTCGTACCTGATGAGGAGAGCGCTTTGGAGCAGGTCAACGACGACACCCTGGCAGCAGCACGCAAGGTGATCGCTGTGCACATCAACTACCCCAGCCGGGCAGCCCAGCGCGGCCGGACACCGGCGCAGCCCTCCTACTTCCTGAAGCCGTCGTCCTCGCTGTCCCTGACGGGCACCGTCGTCGAACGCCCGGCCGGCTGCGAACTCCTCGGCTACGAGGGCGAGATCGCCATCATCATCGGCAAGGGTGCCCGGCGCGTCGACGTCGAAGATGCCTGGAGCCACGTCGCCGCCGTCACGGCCAGCAACGACCTCGGCGTGTACGACCTCCGCTACGCGGACAAGGGCTCCAACCTCCGGTCCAAGGGCGGCGACGGCTTCACTCCCGTGGGCCCGGCACTGATTCCGGCAGACGCCGTCGACCCCGCCAAACTGCGCATCCGCACCTGGCACAACGGCGAACTGGTCCAGGACGACACCACCGCGGACCTGCTCTTCCCGTTCGCCCGGCTCGTGGCGGACCTGTCCCAGCTCCTCACCCTCGAGGAGGGGGACATCATCCTCACCGGCACACCGGCCGGCGCCTCCGTCGCCGTCCCCGGCGACGTGCTGGAGGTGGAGGTCAGCACTGCTGACGACCAGCTGAGCACGGGCCGTCTCACCACCACAGTGGAGGAAGGTACGACGGCGTTCGCCGACTTTGGTGCCCGGCCCAAGGCCGATGACCTGCAGCGCGAAGAGGCGTACGGCTCGCGGGAGGCGGCAGGGCTCCCCGCAGCCGAATCTCCGCTGAGCCCGGAGCTGAAAACCAAGCTGGAGAGCGTCTGCACGGCCACGCTGTCCTCCCAGCTGCGCAAGCGCGGCCTGAACAACGTCAGCATCGACGGCCTGACCGCCACCCGGCCGGACCGCAAGGTGGTTGGCCTGGCGCGGACCCTGCGCTACGTGCCCAACCGTGAGGACCTCTTCAAGACGCACGGCGGGGGCTTCAATGCCCAGAAGCGTGCCATCGACTCCGTGAACGAGGGCGAGATCCTGGTTATGGAGGCCCGCGGGGAGAAAGGCACCGGGACCATCGGCGACATCCTGGCGCTGCGCGCCCAGGTCCGCGGCGCCGCCGCCATCATCACCGACGGCGGCGTCCGTGACTTCTCCGCCGTGGCCGCCATGGAGCTGCCCACCTACTACTCCAACCCGCACCCCGCTGTCCTGGGCCGGCGCCACATCCCGTGGGACACGGACATCACCATCGCCTGCGGCGGCACCACGGTTCAGCCCGGGGACATCATCGTGGCGGACTCGGACGGCATCCTGGTGATCCCGCCGGCCATCGCCGAGGAAGTCGCCAACGACTCGATCGCCCAGGAACGCGAAGAGGTTTTCATCGCCGAAATGGTGGAGCAGGGCCACAGTGTGGACGGGCTTTACCCGCTCAACGCGCAATGGCGCACGAAGTATTTGGAATGGGAAGCAGGCAAAGCCAATGACTGAAACGGCCACCGCCTCCGTTGTCGCCGCCAGCATCGCTGACAGCACCGCCGGCAGCAAGTCCGAGCAGGCCTACCAGGCCATCAAGGCACGGATCGTGGAGGGCACCTACACACCCGGCTACCGGCTGGTCCTGGCCGCCATCGCCAAGGACCTCGGATTCAGCGTGGTCCCGGTCCGCGAAGCGATCCGCCGGCTCGAGGCCGAAGGCCTGGTGAAGTTCGAGCGCAACGTCGGGGCCACCGTGGCGGGCATCGACCCCACCGAGTACCTCTACACGATGCAGACGCTGAGCATCGTGGAAGGTGCCGCAACCGCCTTGTCCGCACCGCTTGTCGGCGAAGCGGACATTGCCCGGGCCCGCGCCGTGAACGCCGAGATGCGCGACTGCCTGCAGCACTTCGACCCCGTCCGCTTCACCCGGCTCAACCAGGACTTCCACAGCGTCCTGTTCGAACACTGCCCCAACCCGCACATCCTGGATCTGGTCCACCGCGGCTGGAACCGGCTGGCATCACTGCGGTCCTCAACGTTCCGCTTTGTTCCCGGCCGGGCCCACCAGTCCGTGGACGAACACGAGGCCCTGCTCCGGCTCATAGAATCCGGGGCCGACGCTGACACCATCGAAAAAGCAGCACGACTCCACCGCAGCGCCACCCTGGACGCATACCTCTCCCAAACCAACCTCAAAGACCACAGTTAGGACCTCGATGATGACGACCCCTGTAGAAACAGCAGCAAAGCACTACGTTCCCGAAAACCTCCCCACCCACATCCAGCACTACATCAACGGCAAGTTCGTTGATTCCGTGGGCGGGGCGACCTTCGATGTCCTGGACCCGGTGTCCAACCAGAACTACGCCACCGCCGCGGCCGGCCAGAAGGAAGACATCGACCTCGCCGTCGCCGCAGCCCGCGAAGCGTTCGTCAGCGGCCCGTGGCCCAAGATGAAGCCCCGCGAGCGCGCCCGCATCCTGAACAAGATCGCCGACGCCGTCGAAGCCCAGGAAAGTCGCCTCGCCGAGCTCGAAACGTTCGACACCGGCCTGCCCATCACCCAGGCCAAGGGCCAGGCGCTTCGTGCGGCGGAGAACTTCCGCTTCTTCGCGGACCTGATCGTGGCCCAGTTCGACGACGCCATGAAGGTCCCGGGCTCACAGATCAACTACGTGAACCGCAAGCCGATCGGCGTCGCCGGGCTCATCACCCCGTGGAACACCCCGTTCATGCTGGAGTCCTGGAAGCTCGCCCCGGCCCTGGCCACCGGCAACACCGTGGTCCTCAAGCCCGCCGAGTTCACCCCACTCTCCGCCTCGCTGTGGGCACAGATCTTCAAGGACGCCGGCCTGCCCGACGGCGTGTTCAACTTGGTCAACGGCCTCGGCGAGGAAGCCGGCGACGCCCTGGTCAAGCACCCGGAGGTTCCGCTGATTTCCTTCACCGGCGAGACCACCACGGGCCAGACCATCTTCCGCAACGCCGCCGCCAACCTCAAGGGCCTCTCCATGGAGCTCGGCGGCAAGTCCCCCTGCGTCATCTTCGCCGACGCCGACCTGGACGCCGCGATCGACTCCGCCCTGTTCGGTGTGTTCTCCCTCAACGGCGAACGCTGCACCGCCGGCTCCCGCATCCTGGTGGAACGCGCCATCTACGACGAGTTCTGCGAAAAGTACGCCGCCCGCGCCAAGAACATCGTGGTCGGCGACCCGCACGATCCCAAGACCCAGGTGGGCGCCCTGGTCCACCCCGAGCACTACGAGAAGGTGGCCTCCTACGTGGAGATCGGCAAGTCCGAAGGCCGGCTGCTGGCTGGCGGCGGACGGCCTGAAGGCCTGCCGGAGGGCAACTACATCGCCCCCACCGTGTTCGCCGACGTCGCCCCGGACGCCCGGATCTTCCAGGAGGAAATCTTCGGCCCGGTCGTCGCCATTACCCCGTTTGAGAACGACGACGAGGCCCTCGCCCTGGCGAACAACACCAGGTACGGCCTGGCGGCCTACATCTGGACCCAGAACCTGACCCGCGCACACAACTTCTCGCAGAACGTCGAAGCCGGCATGGTGTGGCTGAACAGCCACAACGTCCGCGACCTACGCACCCCATTCGGCGGCGTCAAGGCCTCCGGCCTGGGCCACGAGGGCGGCTACCGCTCCATCGACTTCTACACCGCCCAGCAGGCCGTGCACATCACGCTCGGCTCCGTCCACACCCCCAAATTCGGCGCCTAACAGCGCTTACTGACCCCTTTCAAAGAAGAGAGCACACCATGACCAACTTCGTCCCCACCCCCACCGTCCCGGCACCGGATATCGTTCGCTGCGCCTACATGGAAATCGTGGTCACGGACCTCGCCAAGTCGCGCGAGTTCTATGTCGACGTCCTGGGCCTGCACGTCACTGAGGAAGATGAGAACAACATCTACCTGCGTCCCCTGGAGGAGTTCATCCACCACAACCTGGTGCTCCGCAAGGGACCCATCGCCGCCGTGGCCGCCTTCTCCTACCGGGTGAAGTCCCCTGCCGAGGTGGACGCCGCCGAGGCCTACTACAAGGAGCTGGGCTGCCGCACCGAGCGCCGCAAGGAAGGCTTCACCAAGGGCATCGGTGACTCCGTCCGCGTCGAGGATCCGTTGGGCTTCCCGTACGAGTTCTTCTACGACGTGGAGCACGTGGAGCGCCTCACCCAGCGCTACGACCTCTACTCCGCCGGTGAACTGGTCCGCCTGGACCACTTCAACCAGGTCACCCCGGACGTTCCCCGCGGCCGTGCTTACCTGGAGGACCTAGGCTTCCGCGTTTCCGAGGACATCAAGGATTCCGATGGCGTCACGTACGCCGCGTGGATGCACCGCAAGCAGACCGTCCACGACACTGCCCTCACCGGCGGCAACGGCCCGCGCATGCACCACGTCGCCTTCGCCACGCACGAGAAGCACAACATCATCCAGATCTGCGACAAGATGGGCGCCCTGCGCATCAGCGACCGAATCGAACGCGGCCCCGGCCGCCACGGCGTGTCCAACGCCTTCTACCTCTACATCCTGGACCCGGACGGCCACCGCATCGAGATCTACACCCAGGACTACTACACCGGCGACCCGGACAACCCCACCGTCACCTGGGACGTCCACGACAACCAGCGCCGCGACTGGTGGGGCAACCCCGTGGTCCCGTCCTGGTACACCGAGGCCTCCCTGGTCCTGGACCTCGACGGCAACCCGCAGCCCGTCATCGAGCGCACCGACGCCTCCGAAATGGCCGTCACCGTTGGCGCCGACGGCTTCTCCTACACCCGCAAGCCGGGCTCCGTTGATGAACACGAGGGCTTCAAGCTGGGAGCGCAGCTGTAGCCATGCTGGATGCCAAGACCATTGAGGCCATCGCGGACGAGCTGGTGGAAGCCGGCCGGACCCGCACCCCGATACCCCGCCTGACTGCCCGCTACCCGGACATGACGGTGGAGGACTCCTACGCCGTGCAACAGTTGTGGCGCCGCCGCAACGAGGACGCCGGCCGGACCCTGGTGGGGCGCAAGATCGGCCTCACGTCCAAGGCAATGCAGGCGGCCACCGGCATCACCGAACCGGACTACGGCGCCATCTTCGATGACATGGTCCTCGAAACCGGCTGCTCGGTGGAATGGGACAAATACACCCACCCGCGGGTGGAGGTGGAGCTGGCGTTCGTCCTGAAGGACGGGCTCAAGGGCCCGGGCTGCACCATCTTCGACGTCCTGAACGCCACCGACTACGTGGTTCCGGCCCTCGAGATCCTGGATTCGAGGATCGAGATGGAGGGCCGGACCATCGTGGACACCATCTCCGACAACGCAGCCATGGGCGCCATGGTGATCGGCGGCCGCCCGGTAAAGCCGGACGCCGTCGACCTCCGCTGGGTCTCCGCCATCCTCTACAAGAACCAGGCCGTGGAGGAAACCGGCGTGGCCGCCGGCGTCCTGGACCACCCGGCCAACGGAGTGCACTGGCTGGCCAACAAGATCGCCGCGCACGGGGACGCCATGAAAGCCGGCGACATCATCCTGGCCGGCTCCTTCACCCGCCCCCTCTGGGTGTACAAGGGCGACACCGTCCACGCCGACTACGGACCCTTGGGGACTGTCACATGCCGCTTCGAATAGAAGACACCTTCCGGTCCGCCCTTGCCGCTGCTGACCGGCCGCTGGCGGGGATGTGGGTGTGTTCCGGCAGCCCGCTGATCGCCGAACTCTGCGCCGGGTCCGGCCTGGACTGGCTCCTGATGGACGCCGAACACAGCCCCAACGGGCTCGAATCCATCCTCGCCCAGCTCCAGGCCATCCACGGCTACCCGGTCCACACCCTGGTCCGGCCGCCGGTCAACGACACGGTTCTGATCAAGCAGTACCTGGACCTCGGCGTGCAGAACCTGCTGGTCCCCATGGTCAACTCCGTTACCGAGGCCGAAGCGGCGGTGGCTGCTACCCGTTACCCGCCGCACGGGGTGCGCGGGGTCGGTTCCGCGCTGGCCCGCGCGGCCCGCTGGAACCGCGTCCCGGACTACCTCGCCAGGGCCGCGGACACCGTCAGCGTCACGGTCCAGATCGAGTCGACGGCCGCGGTTGAGGCCGTGGAGGACATCCTGAAGGTCGACGGCGTGGACGCCATCTTCGTGGGCCCCTCCGACCTCGCCGCCTCGATGGGGCTGCTGGGACAGCAGGAACACCCCGAGGTGCGCGCCGCCGTCGAACACTGCCTCGCCGCCGCAAAAGCGGCGGGCAAACCCGCGGGCGTCAACGCCTTCAACCCCGCCACCGCAGAGCATTACCTCGCCAACGGCGCTGACTTCATCCTGGTCGGCGCCGACGTCGCCCTCCTCGCCCGGGGCTCCGAAGCCCTCGCAGCGCAGTATGTAAAGCATGCCGACGGCGGCACCCCCTCCAGCTACTAGCCCCCGGTGGTTGAGCCTGTCGAAACCCCGGCCAGTTACTGACCCGAACCGCTGGTTGAGCCTGTCGAAACCACACTTTTCCCGAGGAGACCCCCGCATGACCACTTCGCCCGTACTCTCCCCTGCCATCTCGCCGGCCTCCGTCTCTCCCGAACGTGAGGCCGCCCTTCTCGCGTCCGTGCCCACCGGCCTGCTCATCAACGGCCAGTGGCGGGACGCGTCCGACGGCGGCACGTTCGACGTTCACGACCCCGCCACCGGGGAGGTACTCGCCACCCTGGCCTCGGCCACCAGCGAGGATGCCCTCGCCGCACTTGACGCGGCCGATGCGGTCCAGGCCTCCTGGGCGCGGACGGCGCCGCGGGTCCGGGCCGAGATTCTGCGCCGCGCCTTCGACCTGGTTACCGAACGCGCCGAGGACTTCGCACTGCTGATGACCCTGGAAATGGGCAAGCCCCTGGCCGAAGCCCGCGGCGAGGTCACCTACGGCGCCGAGTTCCTGCGCTGGTTCTCCGAGGAAACGGTCCGTGATTACGGCCGCTATCTCACCACGCCCGAGGGCAAGAATAAGATCCTCGTCCAGCACAAGCCGGTCGGCCCATGCCTGCTCATCACCCCGTGGAACTTCCCGCTGGCCATGGCCACCCGCAAGGTCGCGCCCGCCATCGCCGCTGGCTGCACCATGGTCCTCAAGCCAGCCAAGCTCACCCCGCTCACCGCGCAGCTGTTCGCGCAGACCATGCTCGACGCCGGCCTGCCCGCCGGAGTCCTCAACGTGGTCTCCTCCTCTTCCGCCTCCGGGATCTCGGGCCCGCTGCTGGCCGACCCGCGCCTTCGCAAGGTCTCCTTCACCGGCTCCACCCCTGTGGGCAAGCGCCTGATGGCTGACGCCGCCCAGAACGTCCTGCGCACTTCCATGGAACTCGGCGGCAACGCACCGTTCATCGTGTTCGAGGACGCCGACCTGGACAAGGCCGTGGAAGGGGCCATGGCCGCCAAGATGCGGAACATGGGTGAAGCCTGCACCGCCGCGAACCGGTTCCTGGTGCAGGAGTCCGTCGCCGCCGAGTTCACCGCCAAGTTCGCCGCCGCCATGGGCGCCCTGGCCACCGGCCGCGGCACCGAACCCACCACCCAGGTGGGCCCCCTCATCGACGCCGGCGCCCGCAGCGACGTGCACGCTTTGGTGAGCGCCGCCGTCGACGCCGGAGCCACCGCCATCACCGGCGGCGCCCCGGTTGACGGTGCCGGCTACTTCTACCAGCCCACCGTGCTGGGCAACGTCCCCAACGACGCCGAGATCCTCCGCCAGGAAATCTTCGGACCCGTCGCCCCCGTCACCACCTTCACCACGGAAGAGGACGCCATCCGCCTGGCCAACGCCAGCGAATACGGTCTGGCCTCCTACCTCTACAGCCGCGACTTCAACCGCCTCCTGCGGGTGGCCGAACAGATCGAATTCGGCATGGTCGGCTTCAACGCCGGCGTCATCTCCAACGCCGCAGCACCCTTCGGCGGCGTCAAGCAATCCGGCCTCGGCCGCGAAGGCGGCTCCGAAGGCATCGCCGAGTACACCACCACCCAATACATCGGCATCGCCGACCCCTACGCCAACTGAAACAGCGGCGTACCCACGCAGTGACATATTCACACAATGACGTGTCCACACAGCAAGGAAAAACATTGAGTACTGTCCAGCACGGGCAGCGCAGCTCGGCAAGGGATAACCGCCGTGTAGCGTTTGCCACCATCATCGGAACCACCGTCGAGTGGTACGACTTCTTCATCTACGCCAACGCCGCGGGCCTGGTCTTCGCGAAACTGTTCTTCGAACCCGCCGGCAACGACATCGGCATCCTGATTTCCTTCGCCTCGGTGGGACTCAGCTTCCTGTTCCGTCCGCTAGGTGCCTTCCTGGCCGGACACTTCGGGGACCGGCTGGGCCGCCGTGCCATGCTGGTCATCACGCTGATCATGATGGGGGCTGCCACCACCCTCATCGGCGTGCTGCCGACCTTCGAGACGGCAGGCGTTGTGGCACCCATCCTGCTGCTGCTCCTGCGCATCCTGCAGGGCATTTCGGCCGGCGGCGAATGGGGCGGCGCCGTCCTGATGGCGGTCGAGCATGCACCCCGCGGCAAGCGGGGACTGTTCGGTGCCTTCCCCCAGCTGGGCGTTCCCCTGGGCATGCTGCTGGCCTCCGGCATCCTGGCCCTGATGTCCGGCGTGGTCTCCCCCGGCGCAGCCTTTGTGCAGTGGGGCTGGCGCATTCCGTTCCTGCTCAGCTTCGTCCTGATCGTCGTCGGCTTCATTGTCCGCCGCAGCGTGGAGGAAAGCCCGGTTTTCGAGGAGATCGCACAGAAGAAGCAGCAGACCCGCGTTCCGATCGTCGAACTCTTCAAGAAGCACTGGCTGCTGGTCATCATCGCGGCGCTGGTCTTCGCGGGCAACAACGCCGCGGGCTACATGACCACCGGCGGCTACATCCTCAGCTATGCCGCCAATCCCGCCGGACTGGCCATGGACCGCACGGAAGTGCTCCTCGCAGTGACCGGCTCCGCTGCCCTGTGGTTCATGTTTACGCTGATCTCCGGCTACCTGGCGGACAGCATTGGCCGTAAGAAGACGTACCTTATCGGCTATGCCTGCCTCATCCTGACTGTGTTCCCGCTGTTCTGGCTGGTGAACACCGGGAACATCTGGGCGCTGTTCCTTGGCCTTGCGCTGTTCACCGTCGGGCTCGGCCTGACCTACGGCCCGCAGGCAGCCCTCTACAGCGAGCTGTTTCCCGCCTCCATCAGGTTCTCCGGCGTCGCAATCTCCTACGCGCTCGGTGCCATCATCGGCGGCGCATTTGCTCCGATGATCGCCACCGCCCTGGTCCAGGCCACCGGAACAACAGCCTCGGTATCCGTCTACCTGCTCATCGTGGCCCTCGTATCAACGGCCGCGGTCCTGGTGATCCGGGAACGCAAAGGCATCGACCTGGGCATCAACAACCAGGCGGAGCAGGAGGTCGGCGCCACCATCTTCGACCGGCGCCGGGCTTCGGCTGACACCGCCAAGGCATCCGCCAACGTCTAGACCTGCACACCAGCACTTACGGCTGGCCGGAGCCAACACTTGTGGTTCGCTCCGGCCAGCAGTCGTTCGCCCCAAGTCAAGGGTTCTGCACCCAAAGACAAGCCAGCGACCCTGCGGACGGACAACACTTAGGTATGCCCGCCTCGCCGCCCGGCTGAGCGCACTTTCCTACTCGAAGTGGAGTACCTCTTGGAAACCTACGATGCCCTCCTCGCATCCATCGCCCCCGGTTCCGGCGAGACCCGGACCATTTTCGACCCCGCCACCGGCGGCGTCGTCGGCGAGGCGCCGGTCCACACCGTTGAGGACCTCGAAACCGCCGTCGCTGCGGCCGTCGCAGCCCAGCCGGCCTGGGCTGCGCTGGGCCACGACGCCCGGTCCGCCGCGCTGCTCAAGGCAGCCGACGCCGTCGAACGCTCCGCCGAGGAACTCGCCCAGCTGCTCTCCCGCGAGCAGGGCAAACCCCTCAACGGCCCCAACGCCCGCTTCGAGGTCGGCGCCTGCGCCGCCTGGCTCCGCGCCACCGCCGCCACCGAACTCAAACCCGAAGTGGTCGTCGACGACGGCGAAACCTACGCCGAACTGCACTACAAGCCCATCGGCGTCGTCGGCGCCATCGGCCCCTGGAACTGGCCCATGATGATCACCATCTGGCAGATCGCCCCCGCCCTGCGCATGGGCAACACCGCCGTCGTCAAACCCTCAAAAATGACCCCGCTCTCCGTCCTGGCCCTGATCAAGGTCCTCAACGAAGAACTCCCCGACGGCGTCCTGTCCGTCATCTCCGGCGACCGCGAAGTCGGCGCCCGCCTCGCCGAACACCCCGCCGTCGGCAAGGTCATGTTCACCGGCTCCACCGCCGCCGGCAAAGCAATCATCAAATCCTCCGCCGACACCGTCAAACGCCTCACCCTCGAACTCGGCGGCAACGACGCCGGCATCGTCCTGCCCGACGCCGACCCCAAAGCCATCGCCGAAGGCCTGTTCTGGGGCGCCTTCCTCAACACCGGCCAGACCTGCGCCGCCCTCAAGCGCCTCTACGTCCACGACGACATCTACGAGGCCGTATGTTCCGAGCTCGCGGCCGTGGCCGCCGCGATGCCGATGGGCAACGGCCTGGACGAGAACAACGTCCTGGGCCCGCTGCAAAACAAGGCCCAGTACGACATCGTCGCCAACCTCGTCGAAGCCGCCCGCGACTCCGGCGCCCGGATCCTGCTCGGCGGAAACCCCGACCCCGACCAGCCAGGCTACTTCTACCCGACCACCCTCGTCGCGGACATCGACAACGACAACCCGCTCGTCGCCGAGGAACAGTTCGGCCCGGCCCTGCCCATCATCCGCTACAGCACCATTGATGAAGCCATCGGATACGCC
>NZ_JAGGPN010000062.1 GCF_018613795.1 Arthrobacter sp. ISL-65 | reverse complement strand
GGAGGGCAGCCGCGCCACCGACGACAAGGGCGGTGCCAGGATGATCCAGCGCTGGATGCGGGACGACGTCCTGGCCGCCGTGCAGGAGCTGCGCCCGGTCGCCGAGGAAACCGGGCTGACCATGCCCCAGCTGGCGGTGGCCTGGGTGCTGCAGAACCCGAACGTTGCCTCGGCCATCGTGGGCGCTTCCCGGCCGGAACAGGTCGCCGACAGCGCCGCGGCCGCGGGAGTGCGCCTTGAACCGGACGTCCTGAAGAAGATCGACGCCGCCGTCGGCTCCCTCGCCGAGCGGGACCCGGCCCAGACAAAGTCCCCCGCAACACGGGAGGCCTAGGAGCGCCCATGACTGATCTTCCAGACCTTGCTGTCACCGGTGCCACCGGGGTCCTGGGCGGTATGGTGGCCCGCCAGCTGTCCGACGCCGGGTTCTCCCAACGACTGCTGGTGCGCGACCCCCGGCGGGCGCCGGGCCTGTTGGACGCCGCCCCGGCGGTGGCGGTCAGCTACGGGGACCCCGTACTGTCGCGCCCGGCCCTGGAGGGGGTCAAGGTCCTGTTCATGGTGTCGGCGGCGGAGGCGGAGGACCGGTTGCAGCAGCATTACGCCTTCGTGGACGCCGCCGCGGAGGCAGGCGTGCAGCACATTGTGTACACGTCCTTCTTCGGTGCGGCGCCGGACTGCACCTTCACGCTGGGCCGCGACCACTACGCTACCGAGGAGCGGATCAGGGCGTCCGGCATGGGGTTCACCTTCCTGCGGGACAACTTCTACCTGGATTTCCTGCCCATGCTTGCCGGGGAGGACGGCGTCATCCGGGGTCCGGCGGGCGACGGCGTGATGGCCGCCGTCGCGCGGGAGGACATTGCCCGGTCCGCGGTGGCCGTGCTGCGTGACCCGGCCGTCCACGCCGGGGCAACCTACGACCTGACCGGCCCGGAGGACATCTCGCTGGCGCACGCCGCCGAGGTGCTTACGCGTTCCACGGGCAGGACCGTCACGTACCAGCACGAAACCGTGAAGGAGGCGTTCGCCTCCCGCGACTCCTACGGCGCCCCGGCGTGGCAGGTCGAGGCCTGGGTCAGCACGTATACGGCGATAGCCGCAGGAGAGCTGGCCGGGGTGACGTCGGACGTGCACGGCCTCACGGGCCAGGACCCTATGCCACTCGAGGAACTGGTGAAGCTGCCGCAGCTGTAGGGGGCGACGGTGCCGGGCTGTTGACGGTCATATGCGCGCGGCGTAAACCTGTGAGGAGGAGCACGCCTCTTGGCAGCTGCACCCTGCAGCACCAGAGAAACCGCAGCACCGAGCAGAATCGCCAGGCCATGTCCAAGCTGATCTACCGACGCCGACCGTCCGCCCGCCCCGCAGCACATTCCGGTGTAACAGCACACTCCGGTGAACCCACGCATGGCCCGCTCACCAGGGAAGAGCTGCAGCTAGCCGTGCGGAACCACTCCATGCCGCTCGAGGCCCTGCGCGAGGACGTGACTCCGCCCGGGCTGCATTACGTGCTGACGCACTTCGACATTCCGGACGTCACCGGACCCTGGCACCTGCGGATCGGCGGCGCCGTGGAGCGGGCGATGGAACTGAGCCTTGCGGCGTTGAAGCGCGATCCTGCCATCAGCGTCCAGGTGACCATGGAATGCGCCGGCAACGGGCGTTCGCTGCTGAGGCCGCGGCCGCTCAGCCAGCCCTGGACGCTGGAGGGCGTGGGAACGGCCGTATGGACTGGTGTTCCGCTCGCTTACCTGCTGGCCCAGGCCGGCGTCGAGCCCGAAGCCGTCGAGGTGGTTTTCACCGGGCTGGATGCCGGAATCCAGGGCGGCGTCCGGCAGCAGTACGCCCGGAGCCTGCCGATTTCGGAAGCGTCCCGGGCCGACGTCGTGCTTGCCTACAAGATGAACGGCACCGAGCTGCCGCCCCAGCACGGCTATCCGCTGCGGCTCGTCGTTCCGGGCTGGTACGGCATGGCAAGCGTCAAGTGGCTGCAGTCGATCCAGGTGGTCACGACACCGTTCACCGGGTTCCAGCAGTCGGTCGCCTACCGTTACCAGCACAACGCGGACGACGCCGGCACGCCGGTTTCGCGGATCAGGGTGCGGTCCCTGATGGTTCCGCCGGGCATTCCTGACTTTTTCACCCGCCGCAGGTACCTGCCCCGCGGGCCCGTCATGCTCCAGGGGCGGGCGTGGTCCGGTGAGGGCGCAGTAACGAAGGTGGAGGTCGGCATCGACGGCAAGTGGGTTACGGCGCAGCTGGACAAGCCTGCCGGTGCCTTTGCCTGGCGCGGCTGGAGCCTGCCATGGGTGGCCGACCCCGGCCACCACGAACTGGCGTGCCGGGCAAGCGACGCGACCGGTTCCACCCAGCCGCTGGAGCAGCACTGGAATTACCAGGGCCTGGGCAACAACACGGTGCAGCGGGTGCGGGTCATCGTCGAATAGGTGTCACTGCAGAATGCACCAGGGTGAATGAACCGGGGAGTTACGGCCGCTCAGCACCCTTCGTAATCGCTGAGCACATTCAGCTTGCCTGCCGACGCCGATCCCGGGTCGAAGGTGTAGCCCACCCATTCCCGCGCGAGCCTGCGCGCCAGTTCCAAACCGACCACCCGCTGGCCCATGGTGAGGACCTGGCAGTTGTTGGAAAGCACGGACCGTTCCACCGAGAACGAGTCGTGGGCGGTGGCGGCACGGACGTCCGCCACCTTGTTGGCGGCGATCGCCACGCCGATCCCCGTCCCGCAGAACAGGATGGCCCGGTCCGCCTGTCCGTCCCGGATCATCTCGCCCGCAGTGATGCCGACATGCGGGTACGGCTTGCTGAACTCGTTGGGCTCGTCGCTGCGGTTGACCCCGATGTCGATCACGTCGGCCACCCGGGGGTCGGAGCGGAGATCCTCCAGGACACGGTTCTTGTAGTCGACGCCGGCTTCATCGGCGCCCACGATGAGCCACAGCGCGGGAGCACCTGCTGCGGCGGTCATACAGCGGCTCCCGCTGCGGCGGGGAGCTGCGCACCTGGTGCGCAGCGCGTGTAAGCGGGGTCCGCGTTCTTAGTGCATGTGGCTTCCGCCGTTGATGTCGATGGTGGTGCCGGTCAGGTAGGCGGAGTCGTCGGAGGACAGGAAGGTGATGACGGCGGCGACTTCTTCGGTGGTGGCGTTACGGCCCAGCGGGATGCCGGCGTTGATGGCGGCCTCCTGCTCCTCGGTGCTGCCGACGCGGATGTTGGTGTCCACGGCGCCCGGGGTGATGGCATTGACCGTGACGCCGGAGTCCCCGAGCTCACGGGCGAGGGCCTTGGTGAAGCCGAGGATGGCGGCCTTGGCGGCGGAGTAGGGGACCTTGCCGAAGACGCCGCCGCCGCGCTGCGCGGAAACAGAGGACATGTTGACGATCCGGCCCCAGCCGTTGTCGATCATGTCCGGCAGGAAGGCCTTCGTGACGAGGTAGGTGCCGGTGGAGTTCACGGCCATGACCTTGTTCCACAGCTCAAGCGTGGTTTCCAGGAAGGGCACGGGCGAGGTGATGCCGGCGATATTGGCCAGGGCGCCGACGGCGGGAAGGGCGCCGTTCTTGACCTCGGCTGCCACTGCCTTGTACGCGGCGTTGACGGAGTCCTCGCTGGCAACGTCGATCTCATAGCCGAACGCCGGGACGTTGAATTCGTTGCTGATTTCGGTGGCGACCTTCGCGGACTTCTCGCCGTCGAGGTCCAGGATCACCACGCCCCAGCCCTGGCTGGCGTAGCGGCGGGCGGTGGTGATGCCGATGCCCCGCTCCGAAGTGGCTCCGGTGAGGACGGCGGTGCGTTGAGTGTCAGACATGATTCTCCTACGTGATTCTTGTGGTGGGTTGATCAGATGAGGTCGGTGATGAAGCTGGCTGCCTTCGCGGCGGCCGCCGGGCGCTCATCGTGGGTGATGTCCCGGGTTTCGAGTTCCAGGCTGAAATGCCCGGTGTAGCCCTGGGCCGCGAGGGCCTGCAGGCCGGCGGCGAAATCCGCCTGGCCGTCGCCGATGCTGAGGTTGATGTTGCCCGGCACGGCGTCGCGCAGGTGCACGTGGGCTATTCGGCCCTCGTGGATTGCCAGGTACTCCAGCGGGTCCTCGCCGGCGGCGACGATGTGGCTAAAGTCCATGACAATCCCGACGCCGGAGCCCGCCAGCTTCTGCGCCAGCAGTTCGGCCCGTTCGAGGTTCCAACAGAACCGCAGGAAGTGCAGCGATTCGGTCCAGAGTTCGACGCCGAACCCTGCCGCGCGCTCCTCCGCCCGGATCAGCTGGGCGGCGACGGTGTCCAGATCCTCCTCGAGGCTCCGCACCGGCTCGTGGCTCAGTGCTCCACAGGGAAGGACCAGCGCTTTGGCTCCGGTTTTCGCGGTGAGGGTGAGCAGGACATCAAGGTGACTGTCCCGCTCAGCCTGCTGGCCGGCGTCGAGCACCGCGTTAAGGTCCCCGATATCCCCGTTGACGGAACGCACCCGGAGGCCGGATGCAGCCACGTCACTGGCTACGGCGGAGACGGCGTCCTCGTCCAGCTCATACGGAACGTGGTTGCAGACGCCGGGAAGGGCGCCCAGGTCGATCTCGCCGAAACCGAGCCCGGCGATGGTTCCCAGGGCTGTCGGCAGATCCTGGTGGCGGAAGCTGATGGAAGAGCACCCGAGTCGGGAATGGAACATCGTCGTTGATCCTCTGGGTCGCGCCCGGCAGGCGGTAGTGATGGACACCACATTAGCTGCGCTGACTGTTAACAGTCAACTCCGGACGGTGACTGTTGACAGTCAGCATGACGCCCGTCACACTGGGACGTATCTTGTTAACAGTCGACAGCGCTGGACTTTCTTCAGCCGCTCTTCGAAAGGGAACCACCATGAGCAACGAAGCTCTGAACATGCGGGGGCCGGTCCACGGCACCAAGGACGCCAGGCGGGTCGCCATCGGCTCGGGCGTCGGCGCCGTGATCGAGACGTACGACTTCATTGGCTTCGGTACTGCGGCCGCCCTCTACTTCGGAACTGCGTTCTTCCCCACCGGTGACCCGGTAACCGGAACGCTCGCCGCCTTCGCCACGCTCGGCGTCGGCTTCGCCGCCCGGCCGCTGGGCGGCATCATCGGCGGGCACCTCGGTGACAAGGTAGGACGCAAGCCCGTGCTCGTCGCGTCGCTGATCCTCATGGGCGTGGCCACCTTCCTCATCGGACTGCTTCCCACCTACAGCCAGGTGGGCCTGTGGGCCCCCGCACTGCTCGTATTTGTCCGCATCGTTCAGGGCCTGGCCTTCGGCGCCGAATGGGGCGGAGCGATCCTGATGAGCTACGAGCACGCGCCGTGGAAGACCAAGGGCAAGTACACCGGAATTGTCCAGGCCGGCTTCCCGGTGGGCCTGCTGCTGGCCAACCTGGTGTTCCTGGTCAGCGTGAACCTCGGCGGCGAGCTCGCCTGGCGCATCCCCTTCCTTGCCAGCATCGTGCTGGTTGTGGTTGGCCTGATCATCCGCTCCAAGGTCCCCGAGTCCCCCGTCTTCGATGAGGTCAAGGACAGCGGGGCCATCGTGAAGTCCCCGATCATCGAGGTCATCAAGACCGACTGGCGCAATATCGTCAAGGGCATCGGCCTGCGCATCGCCGAGACCGCCGGCTACGCCGTCTCCGTCACGTACATGATTTCCTACCTCAACAGCCAGCACCTGGCCGACAAGACCCAGACGCTCGTCGCTCTCTGCATCGCCTCCGCCATCGGCATCTTCGCCACCCAGGCCTGGGCCCGGCTGACCGACAGGATCGGCCGCCGGCCGCTCTACGTCTGGTCCACCGCCTTCGCCGCACTGTTCGCCATCCCGATGTTCCTGCTGGTCAACACCGGCCTGTTCGTCTTCATCATCGCCACGATCGTCATCTCCTACGCGGTCTGCCAGAACTCCCTCGCTGGAGCCCAAGGGCCCTGGTTCCCCGAACTCTTCCAGGCCAAGACCCGCGCCTCCGGCGCCTCGCTGGCCTACCAGATCTCCGCCATGGTCTCCGGCTTCACCCCGTTCATCACCACCCTGCTGTTCGTCAGCTTCGGCTGGATGGGCCCGGCGCTGCTCTTCGGCACCTACGCCCTGATCGGCCTTTGGGCAGCAATCGCCACCCGCGAAACCTGGGGCAAGCGGGAACGTGAGCTGGCTGACGAGGTCACCAGAAGCACCCCCGCGCGCGTAGACGCCTAGCCGCGCTCCCGCTTACCTACCCCAGGGCTCCACGGCCTTACAGGCGGCACAGCCGCCACCTCTGAAAGGGAGAATCATGGTTCTCAGCCAAGAAATACACACGCCAAACCAAGCCCCCGGCGATGCCGGGGAAACCGCAGCCGACCGCCTCGAGCGGGTGTCCGCCGCGGCGTACCGGATCCGACACCATGCCCTGAACATGGGCGAGGTCCAGGGCCAGGGCTATGTGGGCCAGGCGCTCGGCGCAGCGGACATGCTCGCCACCGTCTACGGAGACCAGCTGAACTTCCGTGCCGAGGATCCGCACTGGGAGGGCCGGGACCGGTTCCTGCTCTCCACCGGCCACTACGCGATTGGACACTACGCCGCCCTCGCCGAGGCGGGCATCGTCCCGGTCGAGGAGCTGGAAACCTACGGCTCGGACGATTCCCGGCTTCCGATGTCCGGCATGTCCACCTACACCCCCGGCATGGAAATCTCCGGCGGCTCCCTGGGCCACGGGCTGACCATCGCCGTCGGCATGGCCCTGGGCCTGCGCTATCAGGGCTCCGGCGCCCGGGTGTTCAACTTCCTCTCCGACGGCGAGCTGGACGAAGGTTCCACCTGGGAAGCCGCAATGGGCGCGCACCACCACCAGCTGGGCAACCTGACCGCCATGGTGGACATCAACGCCCTGCAGGCCGACGGCAAGACCGACACGGTGCTCCGCACCGAGCCAGTGACCGAAAAGTGGGAATCGTTCGGCTGGTACACCCAGCGCGTGGACGGCAACGACGTCGGCGCGCTGCTCGCAGCGTTCGACAACGCCGCCGCCCAGGCCACCGCCACCGGACGCCCCTCCGTGATCCTGTGCGACACCAAGGTGGGCCGGGGCGTACCCCTGCTGGAGGAACGGGAAAAGGCGCACTTCATGCGCATCGAAGAGAACGAATGGCAGACCTGCCGCGAGCAGCTCACCGCCGGCTACGAAGGAAAGGTTTCAGCATGAGCGCCACCACCGAGGCTCCCGACACTACTACAGCCGCGAAGCCGAAGCTGAAGACCTCGGCGATGATCGCCTCCTTCGCCGACGCCGGCCAGAAGACCGCGTCCGCGCCGTTCGGCCACGCACTGGTCAAGGCCGCGCAGGAGAATGACAGGATCGTTGGCCTCACCGCGGACCTGGGCAAGTACACGGACATGCACATCTTCGCCCAGGCCTTCCCGGAACGGTTCTTCCAGATGGGCATGGCCGAGCAGCTGCTCTTCGGCGCAGCAGCCGGCCTCGCCGAAACCGGCCTGGTGCCGTTCGCCTCCACCTACTCCGTGTTCGCGGCACGCCGCGCCTACGACTTCCTCTGCCTGGACGCCGCCGAACCGAACCTGAACGTCAACATCGTGGGCGGCCTCCCCGGACTCACCACCGGATACGGCCCCAGCCACCAGGCCACCGAGGATATGGCGATCTTCCGCGGCATGCCCAACCTGACCATCGTGGACCCCTGCGACTCCATCGACATCGAACAGGCCGTCCCGCAGCTCGCAGCCAGCGAAGGACCCACCTACCTGCGCCTGCTCCGCGGCAACGTGCCCACGGTACTGGACGAGTACGGCTACAACTTCGAACTCGGCAAGGCCAAAGTCCTGCGCGGAGGCAACGACGTCGTGTTCATCTCCTCCGGCCTGATGACCATGCGCGCCCTCCAGGCAGCCAAGGCCCTCGCGGAACACAACGTGGACGTCGCCGTCGTCCACACGCCCACCATCAAACCGTTCGACGCCGAAACCGTCCTGGCCGAGATCAACACCGACCGGCTGGCCGTGACCCTGGAAAACCACAGCGTCATCGGCGGGCTGTTCGAAACGGTGGCTTCCGCCGTCGTGACCGCCGGCATCGGCAAGCGCGTGGTGCCGGTGGCGCTGCCCGACGAGTTCCTCGACGCCGGCGCCCTGCCCACGCTGCACGAACGCTACGGCCTCACCGTCCAGCGCATCGTGGCGAAGGTACTCGCCGAGCTCAGCTAGAGCCGGGCTTCGGCTCCGCTGGAGCGCAGCCACGGCAGGAGCGAAGGGACAACAGCTGCCCCCAGCGCTCCTGCCGTGGCATCATTGTTAACACGGCGACTGTAAACAGTCGACCTCTGACCTTGGGAGAATCCGATGGCCGCGACAGCAGCCCTGCTGGGACTGGAAAAGAAGAGCCTCCGCGAGCAGGCGCTGGCCGCGTTGCGCACGGCCATCACCAGCGGCGCCCTCGAGCCCGGCCGCCACATGGTGGAAACCGAGCTGTCCGAAATGCTGCAGATCAGCCGCGGAACACTCCGGGAGGCCCTGCGGCAACTCCAGCAGGAAGGCCTCGTGTCCGCGGGCGCCCGAGGCAGGCTCTCGGTCCGGCACCTGGACGCCAAGGAAATCCGCGACATCTACTCCGTCCGGGCGGCCCTTGAATCCCTGGCTGCCCGCACCCTCTGCGAACTGCCGGACCGCCAGCACGTCATCGGGTCCCTCCGCGCAGCCATCCAGGCCATGGAGGCGTCCACCCACGGCACGCTGGAGGAGAGGGTTGAATCCGACCTCGACTTCCACCGCACCATGTGCCGCCTCACCGGCAACGAGACCCTTCTCCACTCGTGGGAATCCCTGGAAGGGTCCATCCGGATGTCCATCATGTTCGCCGGGCTCGAAAAGGGCGTGCGGAACATGAGCGTGGACCGGCACAACGACATCGTCGCCGCCATCGAAACCGGCGACGCCTCCCTGGCCCGCAACACCATCCGCGAGCACATGGACTCCGCCGCGGCCGTCCTGGTCGCGTAGTTTTCGCACCGAGAGGTGAGCTCTCGACGCTGTCGGCGAGTCCCGTCCGACACGCCTTAAGCGCGTTTAGGCGGCAAAAGCCCTGGGTACCTGAACCCAGTGCACCGTACGACTCATCGGTCCCGACCGGCCTATTGGTCGCGGCCGTCACATTGGTCCCGGAAAGGCGGTGATCATGGATCGCCACACATCCGCGAACTGGGCCTCAGGCCACACCATTGAGGACGCCGTCCTGGACATCCTCATCCCCACCTGCAACCGGCCAGCCGAGCTTGCCGTCACGCTGGCCGGGCTTGCGGCGCAGGAGGGCCCGGTCTTCCGCCTGGTGCTTAGCGACCAGTCGGACGGGCCGCCGGCCTGGGAGCATCCGCCGGCAGCCAGCCTGCTCCGGGTTCTTCGTGCGCAGGGCACCGCCGTCGAGCTGCATCGGCACATGCCGCGCCGGGGCCTCGCCGAACACCGCCACTTCGTCCTGGAACGGGCACGGGCAGACAAAGTGCTGTTCCTCGATGACGATATCTGGCTGGAGCCGGGCGCGCTGGCCAGAATGAGTGATGCCCTCGATGAACTGGGCTGCGGCTTTGTGGGCATGGCCCCTCAGGGCCTGTCCTTCCTGGACGACCGCCGCCCCGACCAGACCGGAACCTTCACGCCATGGCAGGGACCCGTGACCCCGAGCGCATCCGTCCCGGCGAGGAGGCTTTTGAGCGCTGGCCGCTGCACAGCGCAGCCAACCTGAGCCACCTGAGCACCGAGCTGGGACTGAAATCAGGGCAGTGGATTCCGTACAAGGTGGCCTGGCTGGGCGGGTGCACCATGTTCCGCCGCCAGGCCCTGGAGGACGCGGGCGGCTTCCGGTTCTGGACTCAGCTTCCACCCGAGCACTGCGGTGAGGACGTGGTGGCCCAGTGGCGGGTGATGGAAAAGTTCGGCGGCGCGGGCATCCTGCCCACGGGCGCCGTCCACCTGGAATCTCCCACCACGGTCACGGACCGCCGGGTGGAGGCCTTCGACATCGTGCTGGCGGACGGCCCGACGTCGGCAGGTTCCGCCGTCCCGGACGCCTGAGCCAGCGGCGCCCCGGCTATACTCGGCTGCAATCATGAGCAGCCTTCCCTCAGCCCCCGCCACCGTCCGCGTCGACGCCTGGCTGTGGGCGATCCGCGCCTACAAGACCAGGTCCGCCGCCACCGCCGCGTGCCGTGCCGGGCATGTGCGCATCAACGGAAACCCGGCCAAGGCCTCGCAGTCACTCGTGCCCGGCGACACCGTGCGCGTCCGCCAGCCCGGTTATGAGCGCATCCTCGAGGTGCGCAGGCTTATCGCCAAGCGGGTGGGTGCAGAGGCAGCGTCGCACTGTTTCACGGACCATACGCCTCCCCGGCCCGTGGCGCCGGCGCTCGGGCTGCCGCAGCGGGACCGCGGGACCGGCCGGCCCACCAAGAAGGACCGCCGCGAAATGGAGCGCCTGCGCGGCTTGGGCTGACAGCGCCTCAGTCCTTAACCTGCTCCCGGCCTTCCCGCACCTCGAACTCCCCTACCTCCAGGTCAGCGGCACCGAAGGCGGCGGGCAGGAGGGTCAGGTGGACGGCACCTGACGACGTCGCCTTGCTCCCGGCCAGGGTAAATGCCGACGGCGTGACGCCGGGCTCGAAGAGCCGCTTGCCCTGGCCGAGGACCACGGGGAAGATGATCAGCCGGTACTCGTCCACCAGGCCGGCGTCGTGCAGGGCGCGGACCAGCCGGTAGCTGCCGTGGACCTGGAGCTCCCGGCCCGGGCCCGATTTGAGGTCGTCAACGGCTTCGAGGAAGTTTGCGGGAAGGATGGAGGTGTTGTTCCAGGTCGCCTCGGTAAGCGTTGAGGACACCACGTACTTGGGCAGGCTGTTGAGCGCCCTGGCAACGGCGTCGTCCGGGTCCGTGACCTGCTCCCAGTAGGGCTGGAACATCTGGTAAGTGGTGCGGCCGAGCAGGATCGCATCGGCTTCGGCGAACCACCCGTTCACGATCCTGCCCATGTCCTCGTCGAAGAGCGGCACCAACCAGCCGCCGAATTCGAAGCCGCCGCTGGTGTCCTCGTCCCTGCCGCCCGGGCCCTGCATGACGCCGTCGAGGCTCACGAAGGTGTGAACGGTGAGTTTCATGACGGCCCTCTTGGTGGAGTGGTTTGTGGACTTGCGACCGAGGCTCCGCCGGGATCGACGGGGCCCATGTCGAGCCGGAACGGAGGATACTCGTCCCGCATCAGCGCCACGTATGCCGCGACGCGGTAAACCCAGCGGTTGAGGCCGATCAGCAGGTCGAACAGGGTCCGGAGGTACCTGCCGGTGAACAGCAGAATGACGCCGGCAATGAAGGCCAGCAGCGTGAGCAGCGAGACCGCGCTGCCTGCCGTGTAGCCCCCGGCCCCGACGAAGTCATCGTCGGAGGAGGCCATCCAGGTACGTGAGGATCCCGCGAGCACGCCCACAATCAGGAGGTGCGGGATGGCCAGCAGCCAGGACTTCACCAGCACCAAACCGCGCGAGAGGTGGTCCGGATAGTCGACGTCAAAGTCGGCCGGGTAGTCAGTGCGGGCCAGGGTAAAGGGCGGGTAGCGGTCCGTCCCGATCGCCGTGAAGGCGTAGAAGGACACCCGCCAGCTCCAGCGCAGCACGCCCACGTTGAAGTTGAACAGCGAATGCGGGTAGTGGGCGGTGAAGAGGATCGCGAACCACGCCACGATGCTGGTGACAATCAGGGCGAACCAGAGGAAGAACAGGACGATCAGGTGCGGGATGGCCAGGAACCATTTCACCAGCCACATCCACCGGGACAGGGCCGGGTCGACGTGACCGGTCAGGCGGGCCGGGTACCTCGGGTTCTCGAATTGGTCGACGACGGCGGGTGGTGGCGGTGCGCCCGCCCCGCCACCGGGGGCGGGATAGCCAGGGGCGGGATAGCCCGCAGCCGGGTAGCCCGGTCCTTCCCCCGGCACGGCAGAACTGGCGAACGGCCCGGTGGCGCCGGCAGCGGCGGGAGGTCCCGCCGTCGGGGTTTCCACTGGTGGGGCATGCCCCGCGAGCGGATGACCAGGGGGATAGGGTTGGTACTGGCCTGGTGGATAGTGGGCCGGGGGAAGATGCGGCGGCGGCCCGTGCCGTCCGAGCCCCATTGCACCCGCAATGATCAGTGGCACTCCGATGACCAGCAACACGATCCCGGCAATGAGCAGCCACAGGAACAGCGGCCAGAGCAGGTCGGAGCGGACGCCTGCCTGCAGATCCACGGACACCGGGGCGGTGGCGTCGGCGTTCATGACCACCACGGTCCAGCTGCCGGGAAGGATGTTCCATTTGAGTTCCTGCGTGCCGGTGCCTTCGGCGGATGTGACCCAGAAATTCTGGGCACCGGGGCGGGCAGGCGTCCGCGTGCCGGGCACTTCGGTGTAGTCGACCCTGAAGGGCCGCAGATTCAATTCCCGGATTTCGGAGCGCTTGACGCCCTCGAGATAGCGCACCGCGTCCTGCTGCGGTGCGATGCCAATGAAAATCCCCTTGCCTGGAGTGGCTGCCGCTCCGCGGAGCAGGATGCTGCCTGCCGTTTCCGAAGGAATGACGTCCGGCAGCCTGCCTCTGACCATGACATCCAGCCCTGCCGTGGTGATGGCGGAGGACGCGGCGTCGAACCGGTGCGATTGAGTGGTGAAGTAGCCTTCGTCGCGCTGCTGGAAGTTGAGCCAGCCCACCCCGGCTGCGCCCGCCAGCAGCCCCAGTCCCAGGAGCGCGGCGATTGTACCGAGGACGAGCATCACCATGCGGCCAGGTTTCATGCCGGTTCCTTATCTCTGGCCCTGCGGCGGGCTGCCGCCCGTGGTTCGGCATGGCTGGGGTGGGCGGTGCCCGGTTCCATGGCAGTTGCTTGGACATCGTTTGATCGGGCGGTGCGTGATCGGGCGGTGGATGGTTCGGCGTTGCGTTCCTGGATTCTGCTGGCCTTGTTGCTGTGCTTGCCGTCGGGGTGCTGATTGTCTTTGTGCTTGCCGTCCGGGGGCTTGTGATCGCCGCGCCCGTGAGTGAATGAGGGGTGCGCGTGGATGCCCGGCCGGGGGTCCAGGATGCTCAGCCGGCAAGGTTTCTCGGACGTGCCCTCGCCGCTGAGTTGGGTGAGCTGGGCGGGATCATGGAGCGAGGTGATGGTGTCCATGGCGGCGCGTGCCATCGACAGGTCCAGAATGATTTCCTTGCCCGGAAGCAGAGTCCTGGCACGCCGTGCAACAACATAAAGCGCCCGGATGTTGGCCGGCGTCAGGGTTCCGCGGACCTCGATGCAGGCGCGCTCCATGTTCGCGTCGATGTGGACCACGACCTTGAGACGGTGATGGCTTGCGGTGATGTCCACAGCGCTCACGTCCCCCTGGCGGGCAGTCGCTGCCCAAGTTGACTCGGCCGTAACGTATCAAGGTAGCGGATACTAAAGTTCATGTGGCCTACGCCTCCCCGACTTCGCTGTCGGAACCGTGTCACGTCCAGAATGCACCCTGTTGCCAGCGCTGGGAAGAGGAGTGCCGGTGAGCCATGGCGGCGCGGGGCAACGAAAGAGGGGTGCGGCGCGGATTGGTGCTGACCGGATACCTGCCTAGCCTGTCCCTATGCCTTCCAGCCAGGACCGCCCAGCAGCTCAAGACCCGATGCTCACTGACATGGTGCTCGCGTCCGTGAGGCTACGGGGCGACACAGAGTGCTCCGACCTCCATATTCGCAACGGCCGGGTGTCCGCAATCACCGCAGCCGGAGAACGCCCCGAAGGTTCCACGGCAGCGGATGCCCAGGTGCTGGATCTCGAGGGATGCTTCGTCATCCCCGGGCTGTGGGACGAGCACGTCCACCTGACGCAGTGGGCGCTGGCTGCCAACCGCATCGACCTCTCCGGCGCCGCTTCGGCGAGCGCCGCCGTCGAGCTTGTCCGGAAGCGGATTGCCGCGGCAGGCGGGGCCAGTACGGTGGTGGGTGCGGGCTTCCGCGACGCCATTTGGGGCGACGTCCCGAGCGCCCAAATGCTCGACGACGCCACATGGGAAGTCCCCACCGCCCTGATCAGCCATGATCTGCATTGCGTCTGGCTGAATTCGGCGGCTGCGCGGCGCTTCGGGGTTCAGCTTCCGGCAGACGGCCTGCTCCGTGAGGAACCGGCGTTCGCCCTCACGCGCGAACTCGGAAAGCTGCCCGACGACGTCGTGGACAGCTGGGTCGGCGCGGCAGGCCAGGCGGCCGCCGCCCGCGGAGTTGTTGGCGTGGTGGACCTGGAGATGACGTGGAACCGCGACGTCTGGCTGCGCCGGATCCGCGGCGGATTCGGCTCGTTGCGCGTTGACGCGGGCGTGTACCCGGAGGATCTGGAGCGGGCGGCCGCTGCCGGGATGCGCACGGGGCAGCTGGTCGACGGCGGTGCTGGCCTTCTGCGGGTGGGTCCGCTGAAGGTGCTCATCGACGGCTCCCTCAACACCCGTACCGCCTTTTGTGTTGACCCGTACCCGCACGGCGGGCGCGGCATCCTGACCGTGAGCGAACCCGAACTTGTTGCCCTGCTCGCCAGGGCCCGGGAGACGGGCTTCGTTCCGGCGGTCCATGCCATTGGCGACGGCGCCAACAAGGTTGCGCTGGATGCCTTCGCCGAAGTTGGGATCGGCGGCCGGATCGAGCACGCCCAGTTTGTACGGCAGGAGGACTTCCCCCGGTTCGGTGAGCTTGGCCTGACGGCCAGCGTCCAGCCCGTGCACGCGCTCGACGACCGCGACGCCGCTGACGCCAACTGGGCCGGCCGCACTGACCGGGCCTTCCCGCTGCGCTCGCTGCTGGACGGCGGTGCGCGGCTGGCGCTGGGGTCCGATGCGCCGGTGGCACCCCTTGATCCGTGGCTGGCGATGTCCGCCGCGACAGCCCGGGCGCGGGACGACGGCCGAGGGCCGTGGCACCCGGAGCAGGCCCTGACCCGGGACCAAGCGCTAGTCGCCTCAACCCGCGGGCGCGGCCGGATCCGGACCGGTGATGTGGCGGATATCGCCGTGCTGAACGCTGATCCCCTTGGCGTGCCCGATGCCGTGTTCGCAACGATGCCCGTGGCTGCCACGCTCATGGCGGGCCGGTTCACGTTCCGGGGCGCAGGGGTTTAGGCGTCCTGTTGGATCGGCGGTAACTCCCCCAAGCACCCTTACGGTCAAAAGCGTAGAGTGGCCTAAGACGCCTGATTCTTGGACGCCATGCAGCTAAGGGAGAAATCGTGACGATTGACTGGGACGAAAAGAAAGCCCTGCTACAGGAACCGAACATCGCAGCAGTAACGCAACTGTGCGATGAACTTATGGAGAAGAAGCCGGGATCCATCGTCCCCTACATCGACCCCGTCCATGACGAGGACGAATGCCGCATAGTCACTCTCCAGGTAAGCCCGGGCAAGGGAACCGAATCGGGTTTCGTTTCCCATTTCAACGACGACGAGGCCGCCCGGCGCGCCACCCAGATCTACGAGCTCGCCGAACTGGACCCGCGCTACGTCATGCCGTGGAATGCCTACCCCTGGGTGCGCGACCCGGACATGCCCTCCGCCCTCAGCATCCAGGAGAAGACCGACGGACTTCGGCCCTTCCGGCAGTTCATGAAGATCAACCGACGCGTCTCGGCCGTCATCGCCCATGGAACCGACGCCGCCACCTTCCTGACGCTCTTCGAGAAGACCTACCATGCCTCACTCAAGAACAGCGGCATCAAAATCTACAAGGCCAGCGCGCTCGGCGGCCGGGCCTTTGCTGTTTCCGAGGCCAAGCAGGAAGAACTCCTGACCAAAAGCGTGGACGTCTACAAAGACGCCATGCAGCGCGCGGGCATCCAGCACCTTTAGCGCCGGTTTTGCGGATCGGTTAAGTAGGTGCTCGACTGGCTGCTCGATTCCGACCCGTCGATCCGCTGGCAGGTCCTGCGTGACCTGACGGATGCCCCTGCCGAAAAGGTCCGCGCCGAACGGGACCGCGTGACCACCGAGGGCTGGGGTGCGCGCATGCTCGCCCTGCAGGGCGGCGACGGCCAGTGGGGCGGCGGCACGTTTTTCCCGGTCCCGTATGACGGCTCCGAGCCGGGCCAGCCGTGGACCGCCACCATGTACAGCCTGCTTCTCCTGCGCGACCTCGGACTCGAGCCCGGAAGCGCAGCAGCCTGCAGGGCAGTGGCAAAAGTCCGGGAGAACAGCCGCTGGGAGGAGGGCGGCCAGCCGTTCTTCGACGGCGAGGCGGAGCCCTGCATCAACGGCAAGGCCGTGGCCCTCGGAGCGTACTTCGGCGAGAACGTCGACGGCATCGTCCATCGGCTCCTCGGCGAGCAGCTCGCCGACGGTGGCTGGAACTGCGAGGCGGAGCGGGGGTCGGTGCGCTCGTCGTTCGCCACCACCATCAACGTGCTGGAGGGGCTGCTGGAACACGAGCGGGCCACGGGGGGAACTCCGGAATCCGTTGAGGCGCGGAAGCGGGGCGAGGAGTATCTGCTGGAACGTGCGCTGCTCCGGCGCAAGAGCACCGGCGAGCTGGTGGACCCGGACTGGCTGCAGTTTTCCTACCCGACCCGCTGGTTCTACGATGCGCTCCGCGGCCTTGACTACTTCCGCGACTCGTACTCCCAAGGCACGGGCGGACCGCCGGACATCCGCCTCGCCGAGGCCGTCGGCCTGCTCCGCTCAAAACGGCAGCCCGACGGAACCTGGCTGCTCGAGAACACCCATCCGGGACGCATCCACTTCGCCATGGAGGACGGCGACGGACGCCCCAGCCGCTGGAACACGCTTCGGGCCCTGCGCGTCCTCAACTGGTACGACGGCGGTCCGTCCCACTAGTTCCGGGGCTCACCCCTCCAGCAGCCTCCGCCGGTGCTTGAGCTCCTTGACCCACGCCCTGGTGACCATGTCCGGAAAAGGTGAGGCGCCGCCGTCGTCCGTTGGAACCGTGTCCGTTAAAACGGCAGCCGTTGCCGTAAACGCCGTTGAAGCGAAGGCCGTCCCGGCCTCCAGATCAGCCAACAGCGGGCCCGCGGCCTTCAGCGCCAGATCCACCGCCTGCACCGCCGTTCGTTCGGGCAGCCCGAGGCCCGCGGCCCAGGCCAGGAAGTGCTTGCGCGAGATGCCGCTGCGCTTGCCGCCGAGCGTCAGGGCGAGCGTCTTGTCCCCGTAGACCACTGTGGAGGGGATGTCGTAGACGGGCGCGATGGACCATTCCCCGTGCGGCTGCTGCACCATGGACACGTTTTTCGCATGGAGGTCGCCGTTGCCGCTGAGCAGGGCGAAGGCGGCCTGAATGGCGAGGTTCCGCAGCGCCGGCAGCGGCGCCGCGCAGTATTCGGATAGCGCGTGGCATACCGTTCCGAACCCCACGTTGTACTTGTCCGCCGGGTACAGCTTCAACACCTGCGCGCCGTCCTCGACGGCGAGTCGCTCTACCGCGTCCGGCCCGCCAGCCGCGCCTTGCGCGCCCGCCACTATTCCGGCCGTTGCTGTCCCTCCTGCCAAGGGCACCCGGTCGAACCGCTCCACCAGCAGCCCCGGCCGGCCGGCGACGTCGCGCATCAGCTGCACCCGGCTCAGCGGAATCCGGAGCTTCGCCGCATAACGGAACATGATGAATTCGTTCTCCACCACGTGCGGGAACTCGGGCGCGTTGAGCTTAAGGATGAACCGGCGCCCCGCGCTGGCTACGGGCATGGAAATCATCCCGGCGGACAGCTTGTCCTGTACGCCCGCGAGCGCCACCGGATCGATCAGGCCTGAGTCGCCCAGCAGCTCGTCGAAGTCCACGGGCCTGCGCGGATCCACCTCGACGGCGTGCTCCTCCGGGTCCAGCGGCTCCCCGTGGCCCACGATCTGCACGTCGCCCACGGGGTTGCCGCCGGCGGCGATCAGCAGCGAGAGGTCATCGTCGGCGCTGGTCTTGATGGACCGGCGCAGCGCGTTCAGCCGCCGGCCCTCCGGGAGCAGGCCAGTGAAGTACGGCGGTGCGGCCCCTGCTCCGGAGAGCACAGGTTCCGCTGTAAGCGGCAGGGAACTCGCGACGGCGGGGCGGCCGCTTTGCAGGTAGGCCGGCAGGTAGCTGAACCTGGTGCCGCCGTCGTGCCGTTCCAGCCGGGCGGCCAGGACGCCACGCTTGTAGATGTCAGCGATCCGGTGCCTCACGGCTGGTTCTCCCGTTCGCTGGGCTCGTGGCCTTCCGGTGGGGCCGCCGACGGCGGGACGTCCGGCGGCGGTTGTGTCAGCGGTAGCTCCGACGGCTGGGTCACCAGTGACTGGGTCACCAGTGCGCGGGCGGCGGCGCTGGTCCGGGTGGCGAGCTGCAACTCGAGCCCGAGCGTGTCCAGCAACGCCAGCAGGGTGTCCAGCCGGAGGCTTTGTTTGCCCTGCTCGACGAAGCGGACGAAGCGTTCGGAGACCCCGGCCATGCCGGCGAGGTCCTGCTGGCTCAGGCGGAGGTCGGCGCGCCGGGTACGGACGGCCGCGGCGAGCTGTGTGGTGAAGGGGTTGGTCACCGCACCTCCTCAGCAATTAGGAACGATCGTGCCGGTTTGCTCGTAGTTTCCACGCTACGCCCCACCACTCCAAGCGCACAAGACCTGAATCGGAACGAACGTACCGACCAGAGCATGTGCTCTCCCAAGGCCCCGGACTGTCGCGTCCGGACGGGTTCAAGTTTCCGGTTGACACCCGCCTGTGACCCGTGCCATATTCTTAAGCGTGAACCTGTCAGACAGCCGGACAGCCGGACAGCAAATCGGAATGGGCAACTTTCCGCTGGCGCGCCTCAGTGCCGCCGAAGCTGTCTTCAACGCTATCCGCAGCGACATCCAGAGCGGCGCGCTGGCCGTTGGCGCCAAGCTCAGCTCCGAAGCATCTTTGGCCTCGCAGTACGGCGTCAGCCGCTCGGTGATCCGCGAGGCCCTGCGTTCCTGCACCGCCCTAGGCTTGACCGTAACCAAGACCGGCCGCGGCACGTTCGTCGTCGCCGACCATGTGGCGAACGACCTCGTCCTGGGCCAGTTCTCGGCACGGGACCTCACCGAGGCCCGGCCACACATCGAAGTCCCCGCCGCCGGCCTCGCCGCCGAGCGCCGCACCACCGAGGACCTGGAAATCCTTCGCGGCATGATGGCGTCCATGGCTACGGAGACCGATCCAGAAGCCTGGGTCGCCCTCGATTCCAGCTTCCATGCAGCCATCGCCCGCGCCAGCGGCAACAAGGTGTTCGAGAGCGTGGTGGCTGACATCCGCGACGCCCTCGCCCACCAGTCCGAAACCCTCAATATGGTGGCCGACCGCCAGCACGCCTCCGACGTCGAGCACCGCCTCATCCTGGACGCCATCGAAGCCGGCTCCGCTCCAGACGCCGGCGCCGCCATGGCTGAGCACCTGCGCGCCGTCGGTGAAGCCCTCGATTTCATCCTCAACCAGTAACGGCCCAGCCTTCCCGGCACCAGCCACACCCAACTCAACACATCAACACCCAACGCAGAGGACACCATGCCTTCCCCCGCCATGCCGGCAAGCCACTCCCTTTCCGCGCCTCCCGCACCAGCAGCGATCCTGCCGCGGCACGAGCCCCTCGCCTTCCAGACCCGCGACGGGCTGGTCGAAAGCGTCCACTACGGCTCCCTGATCGCCACCGCGCCCGACGGCCGCACCCTGCTCTCAGCCGGCGAACCCCACGCCGCGTTCTACCCCCGGTCCTCGCTCAAGCCCCTGCAGTCCGTGGCCATGGTCCGGGCGGGGCTGGACCTGCCCGCCGACCTGCTGGCCCTCACCGCCGCCAGCCACTCCGGCGCAGCCCGGCACCTCGACGGCGCCAGCCGCATCCTGGAACTCCACGGGCTCACGCCCGCAGCACTCGAAAACAGCACCGACCTCCCCTACGGCGTCCGCGAGCGCGAGGAGTGGCTGCGCGATGGCGGCCTGCCCACACAGCTGGCCCAGAATTGCTCCGGCAAGCATGCCGCCATGGCCGCTACCTGCGTCATCAACGGCTGGCCGGTGCAGGGCTATCTCGACCCCTCCCATCCGTTGCAGAGGCTCGTCGCTGCAACCGTCACCGACTTGACGGGCGAGGAACCCGCCGGTATCAGCACCGACGGCTGCGGCACCCCGCTGTTCGCCCTCACTCTTGCCGGCATGGCCCGCGCCTTCGGCCGCCTAGCCTCGGCCGAACTGGCTGATAGTGCGTCCGCCCCCGAAAGCCCGGAAGCCGCCGTCGCGCATTCCATGCGCCGCCATCCGGAAATGGTGGCGGGCGAGGGCCGCGACGTCACGGAGCTCATGCGCCTCCTGCCCGGCGCCCTTGCGAAGGACGGCTTCGAGGGCATCCAGCTGGTTGGGCTGCCGGACGGACGTGCCGTCGCCGTCAAGATTTCCGACGGCGGTGACCGGGCCCGGATGCCTGTCACCGTCCGCGCGCTGGAAGCGCTCGACGTCGACACCTCCGCCCTTGCGGGCATCGCCACCGGTGCGGTCCTCGGCGGAGGCCGCCAAGTGGGCCTGCTGCAGGCCGCAGACTTTTCCTCCCTGTCCCCGACCGACGACGTTCTCTAAGGACTGCAAATGACCGAAACCCAAACCCTGCCGGATGCCCCTTCCCAGGGCGGCGTGCGCTCCGAGCACGACCTGCTCGGCGACCGCGACATCCCCGCCAGCGCCTACTGGGGCGTCCACACGCTCCGCGCCGTGGAAAACTTCCCCATCACCGGGCAGCCGCTCTCCAGCAACATGCACCTGGTCCGCGGCCTCGCCGCCGTGAAACTCGCGGCCGCCCGCACCAACCTCGAACTCGGGCTGTTGGACGCCGAACGTGCCGCGGCCATCGAACAGGCCTGCACCGATGTGATGAACGGCGAGCTCAGCGAGCAGTTCGTCGTCGACGTGATCCAGGGCGGCGCCGGAACGTCCTCGAACATGAACGCCAACGAGGTCATCGCCAACCGGGCACTGGAAATCCTTGGCCACGCCAAGGGCGACTACGCGCGGCTGCACCCCAACGACCACGTGAACCTCAGCCAGTCCACCAACGACGTCTACCCCACCGCGGTGAAGCTCGGCACCATCTTCGCTGCCCGCCAGCTGCTCTCCGCGCTGGCGGAACTCGAAGAGGCGTTCGCGGAAAAGGCCATGGAGTTCCGTACCGTCGTGAAGATGGGCCGCACCCAGCTGCAGGACGCCGTTCCCATGACCCTGGGCCAGGAATTCGGCACCTACGCCGTGACCATCGGCGAAGACCGGCTCCGCCTGGCCGAAGCCGACCTGCTCATCCACGAGATCAACCTCGGCGCCACCGCGATCGGCACCGGCCTGAACGCCCCCGCCGGCTACGCCGCGGCAGCCTGCCGGCACCTGGCAGAGATCACCGGACTGCCGCTGGTCACCGCCGTCGACCTCATCGAGGCCACCCAGGACGTGGGCGCGTTCGTCCACCTGTCCGGCGTGCTCAAGCGCGTGGCCGTGAAACTCTCCAAGATTTGCAACGACCTCCGCCTGCTCTCCTCCGGACCGCGCGCCGGCTTCGGCGAGATCAACCTACCGGCCGTCCAGTCCGGATCCTCCATCATGCCCGGCAAGATCAACCCGGTGATCCCGGAAGTGGTCAGCCAGGTCGCCTACGAGGTCATCGGCAACGACGTCACCATCACCATGGCCGCCGAAGCCGGGCAGCTCCAGCTCAACGCCTTCGAGCCGATCATCGTGCACAGCCTGCACAAGAGCATCTCGCACCTCGAAGCAGCCTGCCGCACCCTCACGGCCCGCTGCGTCCGCGGCATCACCGCCAACACCGAACACCTGCGCCTCACCGTGGAACAGTCCATCGGCCTGGTGACCGCCCTCAACCCGCACCTCGGGTACGCCACCGCCACCGCCATCGCGCAGGAAGCCCTGGCCACCGGCAAGGGCGTCGCCGAACTGGTCCTTGAACACGGCCTGCTCACCGAAACCCAGCTGCGGGAGCTCCTCAGCCCCGAACGCCTGGCCAACCTCAGCAAGTAACCCCCAACCGCCGATTGAGCCTCGCTGGTTGAGCCTGCCGAAACCAGGTCTCGACAAGCTCGACCGGCGAGCACCGCCACCACTGCTGTTCCCCCCCGCACCGGAAACCAAAGGATCCCCCATGTCCAACTCCCCACAGGGCGCCGCCTCGAACGCGGCGGTCACTGACCATACGGTCCCGGCCCAGGCACACGCCACCGAAAACCTTCTCCACGCTGAGGACAAGGGCTACCACAAGAGC
>NZ_JAGGPN010000061.1 GCF_018613795.1 Arthrobacter sp. ISL-65 | reverse complement strand
GACCCAAAGCTGCAAGGTGGTCACCAGTTGCCGGGTTCCAGTAGCCCGTGCCGCTGGCGTCCGAGCGGTCGGTGGTGAGCTGCTCCAGGTCGGGTCCCAGCGGGCTGGCGTCGGTGGGGCCGTAGCCCCGCAGCCGCCATGTCAGCCAGTCATGCGGCAGGGCAACGGGAGGTCCGCTGGGTCCGCGACCACGAGCCCGCGATCGCCAGCCGGGTGGCCGCCGATCCTCCGCGCCCACTTCGTCGGTGAGGGCGGCGGCTGACTCTGCCGAGCGGGTATCGTTCCAGAGCAGGGCCGGCCGCAGCACGTTGCCGCCCCGGTCCAGCAGCACCATGCCGTGCTGCTGGCCACCCACGGAAAGCGCGCTGACCCCTGCGAGCCCGCCGGCGTCGTCGAGCGCTTGGGAGAGCGCCCGCCACCAGTGGTCCGGGTGGACCTCGGTGCGGTCCGGATGGCCGGCACGGCCTTCCCGGACCAGCGCGCCGGTGTGCGCGTCCAGCACCGCCACCGCCCTGCGGTTCGTTCTGCGCCAGATGCGCGGAGAGCTTCTCGATTCGCGAAGGGTCGAGCTTGCCACCCAGTTGGTGGTCAGGGAATCCACAGCCCGGCCGCGCGGAGACGTGCGCCGTAAAGAGCCAGGTAAAGACGGGGCCAGCCCGCGCTAGCCTCTGCCCGGCCGGCACCTGCAGGTTAGGCTGTGACCAGTGCCCTCCAAGCAGCCGGAGGACTCTATCGACCTGCTCCGGGGGGAAAACGGTCTGATGAGTCGTCTGAAGGAACCGGTGGGCTGGCCGGGCCTTCCGTTGGGTACGGAGGCCGGCAGTCCGCTTGCCGACAGGGTGCACGCTTTTTTCGGCGGACTTGGGCTCCGGGGCCGGGTGGTGATGTGCCAGCTGCCCCTGTCCGTCACTCTGGTGCTGGTGGTTACCGCCGCCGCCGTCTTTCACCCCGAAACGCTGGCCGCTGAACGCTTCCAGTTCGCCCTGCTGGCTCACGCCGCGCTTTTTGGCGTCAGCCTGGCCCTGCCTTGGGGCAGGCTCCCGGCCGGGGCATACACCGTGATTCCCGTGCTGGACTGCGTGGCCATCGGCTTCACCCGTGAGGCCGGCGGCCCCAGCTTCAGCGTTCTGAGCATTCTGCTCGCGTTCCCCGTGATCTGGCTGTCCGTTGACCGCCGGCGGGCCGGCGTCGTCCTCGCTGTGGCCGCGACTGTCCTGAGCACTGTCCTGCCCGCGGCAGCCTTCGGCACGGCGCCCACCCAGTTGTCCATGATCAGGACGATCTTCCTCCCGCTTGTCATGGCCGCCATAGCTCTCACGGCCCACGTGGTGGCGGGCACGCTCTACCGCCAGCGCCAGACGCTGGTCAGGAAGGACGAGGCGCTCGCGGACACCGTCGCCGAGAGTGTGCAGCGGCAGGTGGACCAGGACGGGCAGGATGTGCTGACCAACAATGCCCTGCAGGTCTCTTCCAGGCCGACCGCACCACCCCCGTGCCGCCGGAACGCTTCCCGACGGCGCGTGCGGCCGGCGGCGAAACGTTCACCGACGAGCTGTACTGGGCCGGCGAGGGCGAGGACATGCGCGCGTACTCCGTCACAGCCCGCACCATGATTTCCACGAATGGAAACCATGCAGGCGCGGTGATCACCTTCGCCGAAGTCACGGCACTGATTCGTGCCCTCTCGGCCAAGGACAACTTCGTGGCCACCGTCTCCCATGAGCTCCGCACCCCGCTGACGTCCATCATCGGCTACCTCGAGCTCGTCCTCGACGAGCCCGGCCACGAGGACACCGAGGAGGAACTGCGGATCGTGCACCGCAATGCCAACCACCTGCTGGGCCTCGTGAACGATCTGATCGCGGTTGCCTCGGAGCGGATCGAACTGACCCTGCATGAAGCCGATGTGGCCAGCCTGCTTACCAGCGTCGTGGACTCCTCTCATGCCAAGGCCGCCATCAATGGTGTGGAACTTGTGCTCGACGTCGAGAAGCCTCTGACCGCCCGCGTCGATCCCGAGCGGATCCGCCAGGTGTTCGGCCATCTGGTGTCCAACGCGATCAAGTTCTCGCCGGACGGGGGGACGGGTCATGGCGCGGGCCCACCGGGCGAACAGCCACGTGGTCTGTTCCATTGCGGACGCCGGCATCGGTATGGACGGGCTCGAACAGGAACAGGCCGTCACCAAGTTCTTCCGGTCCGCCCGCTCGCGTGAGACGGCCATTCCGGGCGCAGGCCTCGGGCTGCCGATCAGCAAGACCATCGTCGAGGGCCACGGCGGTTCCATTAGCCTGCGGAGTGCCCCGGGCGAGGGGACCACCGTGACGGTAAGCCTCCCCGTCTCCTGAGGCCCCGTATCGTGAGCCCGCGCCAGCTGCCGCGGGGAGCATCCGGCCCGCCCACGTAAACTGGCAGCATGCGGTTGGTAGCGAGTGACATAGACGGAACGATCCTTGGGCACGACGGACGAATCAGCGACCGCACCGTCCGCGCCTTCCACGCCTGCCGGCAGGCCGGCGTCGAACTCGTCTTTGTCACCGGCCGTCCGCCGCGCTGGCTGCACCCGCTCGAGGAGCAGTTGGGCCACACGGGCACGGTGATCTGTTCGAACGGCGCCGTGGTGTGGGACCTCGAAGCGGACAAGGTTGTCTCGGCGCAGACCATGGCCATCGATGACATCTTCGAAATCCGCCAAATCATCAAGAACCTGCGGCCCACCGCGCTCTTCGCCGCCGAGACCCTCACCGGCTTCCACCTCGAGCCCGGCTTCATTGAAAACGGCTCGAGCGAGCTGCTTTCCGAATTCACCCCTGCCCCGCTGGCCTCGACGCTCACTGCGGAAGACGCCGTCGTCAAGTTCCTGGCCATTGTCCGTGAAGGCACGGCCGACGATTTCCTCGCGGAAGTGGGCCCCGCCGTCGGGAACCTCGCCTCGGTGACGCATTCGGCGCCCACCGTCGCCATGCTGGAACTCGCCGTGCCGGGGATCAACAAGGCCGTCACCCTGGCCGACTACGCCGCCTCGCTGGGCATTGATGCCGCGGACGTCGTGGCGTTCGGCGACATGCCCAACGACATTGAGATGCTCCGCTGGGCCGGCCACGGCTATGCCATGGCCAGCGGGCACCCGGAAGCGATCCGGGCCGCGGGGCAGCAGGCACCGCACTTTGACGACGACGGCGTGGCCCAGATTCTCGAGGAAAGGCTCGCCGCGCTGGGGCTCCAGCTGCCGTAAGCCGGCAGTCATCCGCCTGCCACCGAACTCCCGGCCGGCGGTCAACTTGCGTTCATGTCCGCCCCATAGGGTGTGGCCTGTTGGGTGAGTGACCGATAGGGGACATCGTGGCCAGGAAAAAGAGCAAAAATGCTACCGAAGCTCCGCTGCGTCCCGTAGAGCCGTCCGCTCACTGGTCGGCGCTTCGCGAAGGGGACCGGGTCAGCGTGCGGCTTGCGCCGGGGTTTGAAACCGGTGGCCGCGTTTCGGCCGTCACGCCGGACCGCACCGTGGTGTGGGTGGATCTCGACGGCGGCCGCGGCCGCACGCTGCTGCACTGCAGCGACGGCGTCGAAATCCTACCCGCCTGAGGCTGGTCTAAGCTTCGGGGATGACGGGAACCCTGCCTTACTTCTCCGCTTCCGGTCCTGAACCAGGTCTTCACCCCGGGCCTGCTGCCGGGCCCGGGCTGGGTGGGCCGGGCTCGGGCAGGCCGGTGGCCATGGCCCACCGCGGATTTTCGCTGGCGGGGCTGGAAAACTCGCTGGCGGCGTTCCGCGCCGCCGTCGAGCTTGGCTATTCCCATCTGGAGACGGACGTCCACACCACGTCCGACGGCCAGCTGCTCCTCTTCCACGACCGCACCCTGGACCGGGTCACGGACGGCCACGGCAACATCCATGAACTCACCGCGGACGAAGTGCGGCGGGCGCGGATCGGCGGGAGGGAGCCTGTGCCCACGTTCGATGAACTTGTGGCGGCGTTTCCGGACGCGCGCTTGAATCTGGATGTCAAGGACTGGCACTCCGTCCCCAGCGTCGTGGCCGCGATCGAGCGCCACCAGGTCCACGACCGGGTGCTGATCGCCAGTTTCTCCGACCGCCGGCGCCGCGCGGTCCTGAAGCAACTCAGCCGCAGGACCGCATCGTCGGCGGGGACCCGGGCTAACGCACTCTTCCTGATGCTGGGGCCACTGCTGTCCATTGGCGCGCTGGCGCCCCCGGTGCGGGCCGTGCTGCGCCGGGCGCTGCGCGACGTCGACGCCCTGCAGGTGCCGGTCCGCTACCGGGCCGTGCCCGTCATCACGCCGGGATATGTGCGCCGGGCGCATGAGCTCGGGCTGTACGTGCACGCGTGGACCATCAACGACCCCGCCGAGATGCACCGGCTGCTCGACCTCGGCGTGGACGGGATCGTCTCCGACCGCGCCGACCTGCTGAAGGAAGTCCTGCAGGCGCGCGGGCAGTGGCGCTAGCTGCGTCCCATCCCGGTGCCCGGGTCCTGGTCCCCCTCGGAAGGATCTGCCCGCAGTTCTTCCGGGTCCGGATCGGGAAGTCCCGCCGGGCCGGGTACGCCGCGCGCTGCTTCGGGGGCGTCCGTGGCGCCTGCCGCGCCTATGCCGCCGGACCTCGCCGCCCCGGCTGACTCGTCCGCTGCGCCGGCCTCGCCCGTGCCGGACGCGCCGGAGGCGCCTGATGTGCCCTGGCCCCCGCTCGCCTCGGTGCCCGGGCCCTGCGGCGTGTAGGTGGTGTGCACACCTGACCGCGGGCCCTCGTCGCCATCCCTGGCGTTGGAGCCCTCGCTGATGGAGGAGTGGACCTGGATATCCTCGTCGGCCGCTCCGGGCTCAGGCGCGTGGGCGTCGTCGGTCGGGTCGGACGTCTGCGCCAAGTCCTCCATCGCGTTTTCCGCTGCTTTGCCAATGCTGTCGCCGATTCCCATCAGTTTGCTCCTTCGAAACGTTCCGGCCGGGCCGGACTGTGCGGCATCTGACTGTTCCAGAATTATCAGCATGCTTACAATTAGTCCAGTGTTGCCGGGCCCCGGCGGCATGAGTCCGTTACCGAAGTCCGTCGCCACGCCGGCGCACCTGTTCCAAGGAGGACCGCAGGACCATGAGCACCTACCATCCCGAAAATGACCCGGCCAACCCGGACCGCGACGCCGCCAGGACGGGCGAAGCCGGAACCGACGACGACGCCCGCGGGGACTCGGCCGCCACGCCCAACCCCGACCCCTTGAACGGCAACGTCACGGGCCTCGAGCCCGGCGGAGGAGTTCCGCCCGGCGAGACACCGCCCGCCGAAGACCAGATGAGCGGCGACCAGGGGCACGACGAATAGCAGGACGACTATCAGAAGGAGTGTGCGATGGCTGACCGGCTGGTTGCCGACGTAATGGTGGAGCGCCTCAAAGCCTGGGGCGTCAACAGGGTCTTCGGCTACAGCGGGGACGGCATCAACGGCTTCATGGGCGCGCTCCGCCGCAGCGGCGCCGGCGACCCGGGAGCCGGCGGCGGCACCGACAGCAGTAACAGGGGAGCCGGCGTCGAATTCGTCCAGGCGCGGCACGAGGAAACGGCAGCGTTCATGGCTGTCGGGCACGCCAAGTACACCGGCCAGGTGGGCGTAGTGACGTCCACCCAGGGGCCGGGCGCGGTGCACCTCCTCAACGGGCTCTATGACGCCAAACTGGATGGCGTCCCTGTGGTGGCCATCATCGGCCAGCAGAGCCGCAGCGTGCTGGGGTCGGCTTACATGCAGGAAATCGACCTGCTCACACTCTTCAAGGACGTGGCGGCGCAGTTCGCGCAAATGGTCAGCACACCGGAGCAACTTCCCATGGTGCTGGACCGCGCCTTCCGCACAGCCCTCGAAACCCGCACCCCCTGCGTTGTGATTGTCCCGCACGACATCCAGAAGGCTCCGGCACCCGAGCTCGACCAGGAGCACGGCATCATCGTCACCGCGCCCGAATGGCAGCCTGCACGGGTGCTGCCCCACGATAACGACCTGGCCAGGGCCGCCGAGGTGCTGGGAGCCGGCAGCAAGGTGGCGTTCCTGGTGGGGCAGGGCGCCAAGAACGCCCAGGCCGAGGTGGTCGCCTTGGCTCAGCAGCTGGATGCCGGCATCACCACCAGCCTCCTGGGCAAGCCGTACATGGATGAGACGCTGCCGTTTGCGGCGGGCACGATGGGGCACCTCGGTTCCACCGCAAGCGCCCATCTGATGGGGAACTGCGACACCCTCCTGATCATCGGCTCCAACGACCCGTGGACCGAGTTCTATCCAAAACCCGGGGCTGCCCGGGCCGTCCAGGTGGACATCGACGGGCGGAAGGTCGGCAACCGGTACCCCGTCGAAGTTGGTCTTGTGGGCGATGCGGCCGAAACCCTTGCCAGGCTGGCGGAGCTGCTGAACGGCGAAGGCGGGCAACCGCAGGCCAGCCGTCCGCAGGCAGAGGCCCGCAAGCAGTGGCGGGCGGAAGTGGAGGAACAGGTCCGCAGTTGGCGCGCCCTCGCCGAGGAGCGTTCCCGCGTTCCGGCCAGCCCCGTCAACCCGGAGCTCGTGGTCCGCGAGCTCAGCGGCAGGCTGCCACACAACGCCCAGGTCAGTGTCGACGTCGGGAGCTGCGTCTACTGGTACGCGCGCCAGCTGACCCTGCCGGCCGGAGTTCCGGCGCACCTTTCGGGGACGCTGGCCAGCATGGGCTGCTCGGTTCCGTACGGGATCGCGGCAAAGCTGGCCCGGCCGGACAGGCCCGTCGTGGCTCTGGCCGGCGACGGCGCCATGCAGATGGCAGGCATCGCCGAGCTGGTAACCGTGGCCCACCGCTGGCGGCAGTGGCCGGACCCGCGCTTCGTGGTGTGCGTGTTCAATAACAGGGATCTGGCCGAGGTCACCTGGGAGCAGCGCGAGACCGAATCCGAGCCGCGGTTCCCGGACAGCCAGGAAATCCCTGACTTTCCCTATGCCGGATACGCGGAGCTGCTGGGGCTTACCGGCATCCGCGTTGAATCCCCGGAGCAGCTCGCCGGCGCCTGGGACCGGGCCCTCGCCGCGGAACGCCCGGTGGTGATCGAGGTCCTGACCGACCCGGACGTGCCGCTGCTGCCGCCATTCCCGGCGGGGGCGGAAAAGCTGGACGGCATGCGCTCCGCGCTCGCCGCCGAGGGCGAATCCGGTGAGGGTGCGGCGGCGTTGCTGGACACCTATGCGGGCCAGGAGGAGTCCCGCGGCTGACCGGATGACGGGACGGGTAAGCGCATTCCCCGGCGGGGGTGGCAGGATAGGGGGATGCGTATCCTTATCGCCCCGGACAAGTTCAAGGGATCCCTCACCGCCGTCGAAGCCGCCGCCGCAATCGCCGAAGGCGCACTCCGCGTCTACCCGGACGCCGTGACCACCCAGTTTCCGGTGGCCGACGGCGGCGAGGGAACCCTGGAGGCAGCCGTAGCCGCCGGCTACGAGGAGCGGATCAACGCCGTCGTTGGTCCCATCCTGGCCCCTATCGGGGCCGCCTGGGCCTACCGGAAGGACGGGTCCGGCGCCACCACTGCGGTCATTGAGACCGCGCAGGCTTCCGGCCTGGCCCACATGGAGCCGACGCCGGAGAACTCCCTGCGAGCACACAGCTACGGTTGCGGGCAGCTCATCGCCGCTGCCCTCGACGCCGGCGCCACCGAAATCGTGCTGGGCGTCGGCGGCTCGGCCATGACCGACGGCGGCAGCGGCGCCCTGCGCGCGCTGGGCCTCAAGCCGCTCGACGCGGCCGGAAACGTGGTGCCGCTGGGCGGCGGCTCACTCGCCGACGCCGTTTCCCTGGATGTCACCGGGCTGGATCCGCGGCTTTCCGCCGTCAAATTCCGGATCGCCGTCGATGTCCAGAGCCCGCTCTACGGCACCACCGGTGCCGCGCACGTCTTCGGCCGCCAGAAGGGCGCCGACGACGACGCCATTGAGAAGCTCGACGCCGGCCTGCGCAACTGGGCATCCCTCCTCCGGGAGGCGACGGGCCGGGACGTCAACGTCCCGGGCGCCGGTGCGGCCGGCGGCTTCCCGGCGTCGTTCCTTGCCTTCACCCAGGCCACGCTGGAAGGCGGCTTCGCGCTGGTGGCCGCGCTCACGGGGCTGGCCGAACGGCTGGCCGACGCCGACCTGGTGATCACCGGCGAGGGTTCCATGGACTCCCAGTCGCTCACGGGCAAGGCGCCGATCGCGCTTGCGGAGGCCGCCCGGGATCTCGGCATTCCGGTGGTCGCGGTGGCGGGACGCATTCTGGTCACGCCGGAGGAACTGGCCGAGCACGGCGTGGTGGCTGCGGCGCAACTGCTGGACGTCGCGCCCAGCCCGCAGGACGCCATGGCCGACGCCGGCAAATACCTCGTCTGGGCCACCCGCCAGGTGCTGGAAGGGGCCTAGCCGCCCTCTTTCTTGGCCCTCCGGTGCAGGTGCACGGGGACATAGGCCAGGAGGATGGCCAGCACAGCGAGAAGCACGCCGCCGGCGATAAGGCCCACGGTGCGGCCTGCCGTAACGTCGAACACCAGCGCGGCGGTTCCCACGCTGAGGGCAGCCACTCCGCCGAGGGCGATCTTGGTGATGTTGTCGGCGCTGGCCACAAGGGTTGCCTTGAGCCGCTTCCGGAACAGCCGGCGGTGGACGCTGACCGGCAGGAGGATGAACGCGGTGGTCAGTGCGGCGAGGCCCACGTTCACGAGGTAGAGCGTGACCTGGAAATCATCGAGGGTCTCAAAGCGCTGCTGGAAAGGCAGCGTCAGCAGGAAGCCGGCAAGGATCTGGACGCCCGTCTGCAGGACTCGCAGTTCCTGGATCAGTTCCATCCAGTTCCGGTCCAGCTGCTCCTCGCGGGTCTCGTTCCGGCCGCTGCCAGCCAGGGCGTCCGGATCGGTCATGAACCCTCCTCTGTCTGGCCCGCTGCGGGCGCGCTTGCTCCAAACCTAGGCTCAAGTCTGCCCCATTTCAACAAATGCTAAGTTTACTGACTACTTTTGCGTCAGGTGGTGGACTTGCTCCTCAAACCTGCGTTAGGTTCGAACAACCGGCACCCCGACAATGTGAGCAGGTGGATAATGAGCGACCCAGCCAAGCAGTCTGACCAGCCCGGTGACCCCCGGGGAACTTACCACTCAGGGCCCTTTCCCAAGCAGGAGCAGAAGCAGCCGGGCCTGACCGCACCCATGGATCCGCAGCCGGACCATGGCGAGCTGAGCTACGAGGGAAGCGGGGCGCTGGAGGGCAAGGCGGCGCTCATCACGGGCGGCGACTCCGGCATCGGCAAGGCGGTGGCCATCGCCTTCGCACGCGAGGGGGCCGACGTCGCCATCTCCTATCTTCCCGAAGAGGAAGACGACGCGCAGGACACCGCGGAATGGATCCGCAAGACAGGTCGGCGGGCGCTGCTTCTCGCCGGTGACGGCAGGAACGAGGACTTCAGCACATCGATAGTCGCGGACGCCGTTGCCGAGTTTGGCCGGCTCGACGTTGTGGTGCTGAATGCGGCGTACCAGAAGAACCGGGACAGCCTTGAGTCCCTGCCCACCGAGGAGTTCGACCGCGTCTTTAAGACCAACCTGTACTCGCTGCTGTGGACAGCACGGGCAGCGGTGCCACACCTGAAGGCCGGAGCCTCGATCATCACCACGGCCTCCATCCAGGCATTCAATCCGTCTCCCGGGCTCATTGACTACGCCATGACCAAGGCGGCCCAGGTGGCCTTCACCAAGGCCCTCGCCCAGGAACTGGGACCCAAGGGGATCCGCGTCAACGCCGTGGCGCCGGGGCCAATCTGGACCCCGCTCATCCCGGCCACCGAATGGCCGGACAAGCTGCCCAAGTTCGGCCAGGACACACCGCTGCAGCGTGCCGGCCAGCCCGCCGAGCTCGCCCCCGCCTACGTACTGCTGGCGTCCGCCGCCGGTTCGTACATGTCCGGGGCGGTGGTCCCCGTCACCGGCGGCAAGGGCCTTTGAGTTTCCAGTACTTCCCAGCCAAACAATTCCCACCAAGCAGGAGGAACAGATGAGCCAGGACAACCAGCACGCAGCCCCTGAAGAGGAAGCGGGAGGCTACGGCACCCCCACCGCGGAGCAGGAAGCCGGCGGCCAGCAGTTTGCCCAGCCCCGCGAGGAGGAAGACTTCGACGCTGCGGGCCTGAACCAGAACAGCCCCGAGGGAGAGACCTTCCAGACCGGCACGCCGAACCTCAGCCACTTCGCCGAGGAGGACCAGGACAGCTCGGGCGAACCCGGGGCCGGTCGCTTCGGCGGAACCGACGACCAGCTCCACGCCGAGGGTGAAAGCGGCGTGGCAGGCTTTGACCCGCTCCCCGGTGAGTCACCGCTGCCGCGCGATCCGGACGCCTCACCCGGGGCCGGCGCGGAGGACGGGGACACGGCCGTGCCCTCGGCGGACGCCGAGATAGACGAAGGCAACGCTGACGAATCCGGCGCCGGGCAGTTTTCCTCGGAGCCCGGGCAGGAGGCGGCGGGCATTCCGGACGGCAGCGGCAACGACCTGCCGAAGGAAAAGTCACCCAACGACGACGACGAAACCTTCGACGCCGGGTAAGCCCGCGGTCTTTCCCCCGGAGTGCGCGCGCATATTTGCACCACTATGGAGACGGCAAGGCCCTGGCGCCCCTGGAAATCCGGGGAGCCAGGGCCTTTTGCCTGCCCGAAGCGGAGCAGAATGCGCCGGGTGGGGCCGGCGGGAGCGCTAACGCTTCTTGGGCTGCCTCTTTGCTGCGGCATTGATGGCTGCCTTGGCGGCGGGCGGCAGGCCCTGCTGCTCGGTCTCGGGCTCGGCAGCGGTGCCGCGGGCCTTCGCGATGGCCTTCATGCCGTGGTAGATCACGAGGGCCGCGGCGGACCCGAGCGCGATGCCCGTGAACTTCAGGTCCCCCACGGTCCAGGTGTAGTCCGCGATGCCGATGATGAGGGAAACTGCGGCCGTGGTCAGGTTGACCGGGTTCGAAAAGTTAACCTTGTTCTGGACCCAGATCTTCACGCCGAGGATGCCGATCATGCCGTAAAGCATGGTTGCGGCGCCGCCCAGCACGCCCGGCGGTACAGTGGCGATCAGTTCGCCGAACTTCGGCGAGAAGCTCAGCAGGATGGCGAAGATGCCGGCCACCCAGTAGGCCGCAGTGGAGTAGACCTTGGTGGCCGCCATGACGCCGATGTTTTCCGCATACGTCGTTGTGCCCGAACCGCCGCCGAAGCCGGCGAGCACCGTGGCGGCACCGTCGGCCAACAGGGCGCGGCCGGAAACCCCGTCCAGGTTCTGGCCGGTCATGGCGGACACCGACTTCACGTGGCCGATATTCTCGGCCACCAGCACCAGGACCACCGGCACGAACAGGCCCAGCACGCCAATGTGGAACTCTGGCGTCTGGAACTGCGGCAGGCCCACCCAGGCGGCGGCGTCCACCTTGTCGTAGCTCACCTCGCCGCGGAGCATGGCCACCAGGTAGCCCACCAGCACGCCCACCAGGATGCTGAGGCGGCCAATGATCCCGCGGAACAGGACGCTCACCACGATGATGGTCGCCAGCGTGATCACTGCCGTCACGGGGGCGGCGTCGAAGTTGTTCTTGGCGGCAGGAGCCAGGTTAAGCCCGATCAGGGCCACGATGGCGCCCGTGACAATCGGCGGCATCAGTCGGTTGATCCAGCCGGCGCCGAACTTCTGCACGATCGCGCCGATCACGGCGAGGCCGGCTCCGGCCAGCACCACGCCGCCCAACGCCCCGGGCACACCGAACTGCTGCTGGGACGCCGTGATGGGTGCGATGAACGCAAAGCTCGAGCCAAGGTAGCTGGGAACGCGGCCCTGGGTGATCACGAGGAACAGGAGTGTGCCGATGCCGGAGAAGAAGAGCGTGGTGGCCGGCGGCATTCCGGTGATGATCGGCACCAGGAATGTGGCGCCGAACATGGCCACAACGTGCTGCATGCCCACGCCGATCGTAATGGGCCACGCGAGCCGTTCGCCGGGAGCGACCACCTCGCCCGGACGTACGGCCTTGCCGTTGCCGTGCAGCTTCCATTTGATTCCGAGCATGCTCATTGGCGGGGCCTTTCGGAGGGGGAGTTTGCCCGCTCGTCGGGCTGGATCTTCAGGAGCAAGAATACCCCGCCGGACGCGGGCGCGAGAGGGCTTCCGGCCAACAGCCGGTGCAGCCAGGATTGGACGCCGTCGTGTGTCAAACGTCACGACGCCGATTTGGCCGTTCCGGGAAGAGCAGGCCTCTGAATCCGGTTGAACCCAAACGAAAGCAAGCAGGATTACCCGACGCCGCCCGCAGGGATCTCGGCCTAGTGAAAGGGGCGCGAATGACAATCGCCCATGAAGAAGCAGTCATCGATTCCGCCGCCGTGGATGCCATCTTTGCCGAAGCCCGCACCGCCAACGCGTTCACCGGCGAGGTGAGCGAGCAGCAGGCCCGCGCCATCTACGAACTGACCAAGTTCGGCCCCACGGCCTTCAACTCCCAGCCGCTGCGCGTCACCTACGTGCGCTCGGAGGAGGCCCGCGCCAAGCTCGTGGCCACGCTGTCCTCGGGGAACCGGGCCAAGACGGCCTCGGCACCCCTGGTGGCAATCCTTAGCTACGACACGGCCTGGCAGGAGCACTGGGACAACTTCCTCCCCGGCTACAACGCCCCCAAGGCCATGTACGACGCCGCACCGGACTTGGCCACCTCCACGGGCAACAACAACGCCCACCTGCAGGCCGGTTACTTCATCCTGGCCGTCCGCTCGCTCGGTTTCGCCGCCGGCCCGATGACCGGCGCAGACTTCCCCGCCATCGACGCGGAGTTCTTCCCGGCAGGCGACCAGAAGAGTTTCCTGGTGGTGAACATCGGCCAGCCCGGCCCCGAGGCCTGGGGTGACGCGAAGCCAAAGTTCGCCTACGAGGACGTGGTCCGCACGGTCTAACGGCCGGGTTGCGGACAGCCTCCGGACACGGAATGCCTCCGGCAATATGGGGGACATTCCGGAGGCATTCTGGACAGTATTTCTGCAGTCAAAAACTGCAAGGCATGCATCCGGGCCACTTCCAATGTTAGTCCTGTTTGGACTTCTTGAGCCCGCCGCTTTGAGCCGGTCCGTCTTGCCGCAACATGCGCCTGACAGCAGCAAGAAAGCGCCGGATGGCCAACAGCCATCCGGCGCTTTCTTGTTCCTCGGGAATCCAGTAAATTCCTAGGAGATGACCCCGTCCACCAGCGCCTTGGCTTCGGCCTGGACCTGCTTGAGGTGGTCGGCGCCCTTGAAGGACTCCGCGTAGATCTTGTAGACGTCCTCGGTGCCGGAGGGGCGGGCCGCAAACCACGCGTTCTCGGTGACCACCTTCAGGCCGCCGATGGATGCGCCGTTGCCCGGCGCCTCGGTCAGCTTCGCCGTGATTGCTTCGCCCGCCAGCTCCGTCGCAGTGACGTCCGACGACGACAACTTGCCCAGCGCCGCCTTCTGGTCCCGCGTCGCTGCGGCGTCGATCCGTGCATAGACCGGCGCACCGAACTGGTCCGTGAGGCCTTTGTAGAGCTGCGACGGCGACTTGCCGGTGACAGCGGTGATCTCCGAGGCCAGCAGCGCCAGCAGGATGCCGTCCTTGTCCGTGGTCCAGACGCTGCCGTCGCGCTTGTTGAACGAGGCGCCGGCGGATTCCTCGCCGCCGAATGCACCCTCGCCGGAGAGCAGACCGGGGACGAACCACTTGAAGCCCACGGGCACCTCCACGAGCTTGCGGCCCAGGCCGCCCGCCACGCGGTCGATGATCGAGGAGGACACCAAGGTCTTGCCCACAACGGAGTTCGGGTTCCAGCCGCTGCGGTTGCGGTACAGGTAGTCGATGGCCACCGCGAGGTAGTGGTTGGGGTTCATCAGGCCGCCGTCAGGGGTAACGATGCCGTGCCGGTCGGCGTCGGCGTCATTCCCGGTGGCGACATCGAACGAGGCGCCTTCGGACATCCGGTTGATGAGCGAGGCCATGGCCGACGGCGAAGAGCAGTCCATCCGGATCTTCTCGTCCCAGTCCAGGGTCATGAAGGCCCACTGCGGGTCCACGGTGGGGTTGACCACCGTGAGGTTCAGCTGGTGGCGTTCGCCGATCTCACCCCAGTAATCCACGGACGCGCCGCCCATGGGGTCGGCCCCGATCCGGACGCCGGCGTCGCGGATGGCGTCCAAGTCCAGGACCGAGGGCAGATCGTCCACATAGCTGCTCAGGAAATCGAACTTTCCGGTGGTTTCGGCCTCGAGGGCCTGGGCCAGCGGAATCCGCTTCACGCCACGGAGCCCATTCTCCAACAGTTCGTTGGCGCGGTTGGCGATCCAGCCCGTGGCGTCGGTGTCGGCCGGGCCGCCGTGCGGAGGGTTGTACTTGAAGCCGCCGTCGCCCGGGGGGTTGTGGCTAGGGGTGACAACAATGCCGTCAGCCTGCGGTGCTCCGGCGGGGGCGTTGCGGTTGTACGTAAGGATGGCGTGGCTCAGCGCCGGGGTGGGGGTGTAGCCGTGCCGCGCGTCGATGAGGACGTTCACGCCGTTTGCGGCCAGCACCTCAAGGGCGGAGTTCTGCGCCGGTTCGCTCAGTCCGTGGGTGTCCTTGGCCAGGAACAGCGGGCCGGTGATGCCCTGTCCGGCGCGGTACTCCACGATCGCCTGCGTGATCGCCACGATGTGACCCTCGTTGAAGGACGCCTTCAAGCTTGAGCCGCGGTGCCCGGAGGTTCCGAATGCCACGCGCTGGCCGGGATCCCCCAGGTCAGGCTCGACGTCGTAGTACGCGTCCAGCAGTGCGGTCAGGTCAACAAGGTCTTGGGGTTGGGCAACTGTGCCCGCTCGGCTAGCCATGGCACCAGCATGCCAGACGACAGCGAAGGGAAACACGGAGTGTCCGGAATCCGGCCCCTGTGACGCAAAATGTCACCAATTTTCCGGGCTACTTGCATTTATCCGGAACAAAAAACTGAGTAGTGCGGGAAAAGTACTTATATACCCGCCCCTGAGGGGGCTGTTACGTTCAAACGGCAGGACCACCCGGTGTCATGTACGACGCCGGGCGTCCGGACCAGCGGAAACGTCCCGGAAGCCTGTGGCTGAATTCCAGCCGTGCCACTGCGGGAGGGGAATTCCGCCCGTTGGGGCCGGCAATTTGTCCGGCTTTTGGGCCGGGAAAAATTTACGGCCGGGTGATTTGGTTCGATTGAATTGGGCCGGTCATTTGGAAGACGAGCGAGCAATGCAGAGGTGAACAATGGGGGCTGGAGATGCAGCATTCGAACGGACGAGGCTCGCCTCCGAACGGATCGCGCGACTGAAGCGCGACCTCGCGCCCCGCGGCGGGGGCTCCGTTGAGGGCGCGGGCTTCGGTCCCGCCGGCCAGTTTGGAGCGGTCCCGGTTGGTGCTGGCTCTCTTGGTGCCGGCCCTCTTGGTGCCGGCCCTCTTGGTGCGGGCGCTGTGGGTGCGGAGCAAAGCAGCCACCTGATGGCCGAAAGGCTTGCCCAGCTGGGGCCTTACGGCTGGTTTCTCCTGCACGACGTTCATTGGCCCGGCCGCCCGCTGGCCCGGCTGGAGCATGTCCTGGTGGGGCCCGGCGGTGTGGTGGTGGTCAGCGCCAAGACCTGGTCCGGGCACGTCGACGTCGTGGATGGCGCGCTCCGGCAGAACGGTCATGACCGGTTCCCGGCGGTGGAGACGGCGCTGGCGCAGGCAGCCGCGGTGGCCGCGGTCCTGCCGGCACCGTGGCGGAGGCTGGTCCGCTCGCTGATCTGTCTGACAGCCCAGCCGGAACTGCGGGGCACCACCGGTTCGGGCATCGAGGTGCGGGGGATCGACTGCATGGCGGCCGCCGTAACCAGCCTGCCGGACGTGCTGGATGCACCTTCGGCCCTGTTGCTCTACGCACAACTCGGGCAACTCCTCACCCGTCCGCAGGTGCTGGAGGCCGGCACCGTTCGGAACCCTGCGTACCGCCCAGCCACGGGCGGCCCCGGCACCCGGGGAACGGAGGACCCGAACACGTCCAGGGCAGCGCTTCGGCGCCCGGCCCACAAGCGGCCGGCCCACAAGCGTCCGGCCCCAACGCACTACCGGTATGGCATGGATCGCCGGCCGGTTACCGTGCTGCGGGTGGTGGGAAGGTCGCTCGTCGCGGGTCTCGTTTCAGCGGCACTGCTGGCGCCGCCCCTGTGGCTGTTGTGGGAGCTGCTGCCCAAGTAAGGCCACGAGTGCCCGGGATCAGAAATCCCCGGCATAAATGTCCGGGGACAGCGGTAATGTTCTGTTGAGGACAGGATGAGGGGATTTCCATGACAGAGCAGCGTCCCGGAACCGGCGACGAGCCGAAACCGGACACCCACCAGCAACCGCCGTTCGGTCAACAGCAGGGTTCGGACATTCCGGCCCCGCCGTTGTACAACCCGCCGCTGTATACCCCGCCTGGCCAGCAGGTTGGCGGGCAGCACAGTGACGCGGGCGCCGGCGGTGCCTACGGCCAGCCGGTGAGCCCCTACAGCCAGCAGTATGGCCAGCAGTACGGGCAACAATATGGCCAGCAATATAATCAGCAGTATTCCAGCCCGTACGGCCAGCCGTCGTACTACGGTGCAGCGCCCCAGCCGAAGGGCCTCAGCATTGCCAGCCTGTGCTGTGGCATCGCCGTTTACCTCGGCTTCGGGGTCTTCTTACTGCCGCAGTTGGCCGCCGTGATCCTGGGCCACATGGCGCTGCGGCGTGAACCGTCAGGCCGCGGCTTCGCCATTGCCGGTCTGGTGATGGGGTATCTCGGCCTCGCCCTGACGGTCCTTGCGATTGTGGGGCTGGCCATCCTGGCGAGCGTCGCGAGCACGTCCAGCACTATCTGAACGAAGGCTAGCGCGGGCAACGGGAGCCCGAGGATGCGCTCAGAACCCCAGCTGGGCTGCCACCTGCAGGAGCAGCGACTCCGAGCCGGGCCGGCCAATCAGCTGGATGCCCATCGGCAGCCCCTCTCCCGGAATGCCCCCGGTCCAGTGCACGGGGATACTGACGGCCGGAAGGCCGCACACGTTGACCATGGATGACCATGGCGCGAACTCGCACTGCCTGCGGTAGTCGCCGTCGGCGTCGCCCGCCCATTCCGGGGAGGGCCACCGGCCGTCCCCGTGCCCCGACCCGGTGAACCAGCCCACCGGGCGCGGTGTCTGGGCCAGTGCAGGCGTCAGGATCAGGTCCCAGGCTGAGTACTGCGCCAGAGTGTCGCGCTCGAATTGCCGCAGGAACGCGAGGCATTCGTTGAGTTTGGCGGCGCTCCGCTGCTGCGCGCGCCGCCGGAATGTGCGCGTCAGCGGCGTTAGCAGGGCCTCGCGGTGCGGCGCGATCCGGGCCGCACCCACTCCTGCCGTCCAAGCGGTGGTGAACGCGTCGGGGTAACGGTTGTCGTACCGGATCTCAGCCTCGGCGACGTCGTGCCCGGCACCGGTGAGCAGCCGGACGCCGGCGTCCAGCGCGTCCAGTGCCTCCGGATCCGGAGTGAACGGGAAGATCCCGCCCCATGGGCTGTCCAGGCTGACACCGATCCGCAGCGAAGCAGGCGCTCGGTCCACGGCATCCAGGTAACCCGCTCCGTCCGGGTTTCCCGCGCTGTTCGGGGCCGGGCCGTTAGGGGCCAGGACATCCAGCAGCAGCGCGGCATCGGCCGCAGAGCGCGCCAGCGGTCCGGCCACCACCAGCCCCGCGGGATCCCCGCTGCTTTCACCCGCGCGGACAACGCCCCTGCCGGGTTTCAGGCCAAGAAGGCCGCATGCCGCCGCCGGGATCCGGATCGACCCGCCGCCGTCGGTCCCGGGCACGAACGGCACCAGTCCCGCCGCCACGGCAGCGGCGCTGCCGCCGGAGGAACCGCCCGAGCTCCTGCTCAGAGCGTACGGATTGCGCGACGGCGGTGCGATGCGGTTTTCGCTGTAGGCCGTCAGCCCGAACTCAGGAACCTGCGTCTTGCCGAGGGAGATGGCACCGGCGCCCCGGAGAGCCGCGGCGAGGGCGCCGTCGGCCGGTGCCGGACGGCGGTCCAGCGCTGCGCTGCCGTGGGTGGTGACCACCCCGGCAACATCGGTGAGGTCCTTGAAGGCGACCGGCATCCCGTGCAGCGGCGGGAGCGGCTGGTCCGGGTGACGCCGGGCGAACAGAGCGTCTGCGGCGGCGGCCTCGGCCATCGCCCTCGGCCCGGTCGCGGTGATGAAGGCCCCCAGCCTCGGGTTCGATTCCTCGATCCGCGCCAGGAAATGGGCCGTGACTTCGCGGGCGGAGAGCTCTCCGGAACGCAGCGCTGCCCTCAGTTGCACTGCCGGCAGGTGGTGGATGTCAGCCAGGCGGTTTGGGGCGGACACTGTGCTCCTTTGCGGCGGCTCGCGGGCTTCGGACCAGCGTAACCTGTGCCGGCCGAAGGGTACGGGGTGCTGCGCTGGCGATACGCTGGAACTGAGAGCTTGAGGCCAAGGAGAGGACTCCCATGAGCGACTTCGATACCGTCACCGTGAAGAACGTCCCCGCGGACGCCACCATCCTGGACGTGCGGGAGGACTACGAATGGGTAGCCGGGCACGCTGAAGGTGCCCTGCACATCCCCCTAGACCAGCTGCCCGGCAAGCTGGACGACCTCAACCCGGACGAGGACCTGTATGTCATCTGCCGGACCGGCGGGCGTTCCTTCCGCGCAGCCCAGTGGCTAGTGGGCCAGGGCTACACGGCGGTCAACGTGGCCGGCGGCATGGACCAGTGGCTGGAATCCGGCAAGCCACTGGTGTCCGACAACGGCCTCAAGCCCGTGGTTCTGTAGGCCGGTCCGCCGACCCGCCGTCGCTCTGCCCTTCCCATACCCGCAAAGGAATACCCATGCCCGCCGCCCGCCGCACCTACACCTTCCTCGGCCCCGAGGGCACGTTCACGGAGGCGGCGCTCCTGCAGGTTCCGGATGCTGCCGAAGCCGTGCGCATCCCGTCCTCCAACGTCAACGCGGCGCTGGACAGGGTGCGGGACGGATCGGCCGATGCTGCGATGGTGCCCATCGAGAACTCGGTGGAGGGCGGCGTCACGGCCACCCTGGACGCCATTGCCACCGGACAGGAACTGCGGATCATCCGGGAGGCCCTCGTGCCCATCAGCTTCGTGCTGGTAGCGAGGCCCGGCGTCGAACTTTCCCAGATCCGCCGGATCTCCACTCACGGGCACGCCTGGGCACAGTGCCGGCTTTGGGTGGACGATCATATTCCCGGCGCCGAATACATTCCCGGTTCCTCCACGGCCGCTGCTGCCATGGGGCTGCTGGAGGACGACGCGCACTACGACGCCGCCATCTGCGCGCCCATAGTCGCCGCGGAGCAGCCGGGGCTGCACGTGCTGGCCGAGAACATCGGTGACAATCCCGGCGCCGTGACCCGGTTCATCCTGGTCAGCCGTCCGGGCATCCTGCCGGCCCCGACCGGCGCGGACAAGACGACGGTCGTGGTGCCACTTCCCGAGGACCGGCCGGGTGCCCTGATGGAAATCCTGGACCAGTTCGCCACCCGCGGCGTCAACCTGAGCCGCATCGAGTCCCGGCCCACCGGGCAGTACCTGGGGCACTACTTCTTCAGCATCGACGCCGACGGACACGTGGGCGATGCGCGGGTGGCCGACGCCCTCGCCGGCCTGCACCGCATCAGCCCCGCCACGCGGTTCCTCGGTTCCTATGGCCGTGCCGATGCGCAGGCGCCCGTGGTGCCGGAGCACACGTCCGACGAGGCATTCCAGGCTGCGCATGCATGGGTCAAAGGGATACTCGGCGGCGGACCCCTGGGCTCGGAGTTGCCGGTGGCAGCTTCGCCGTCAGCGTAGATAAATGCCCCTCGGGGCACTTCCCTGCCTCTGTTGCTGTGCGTATGCTTGCTTGATCAACAAAGGGATGGCCCCAACGAAAGGAGCGGGTCATGTCGGACAAGAATGACAATGACGGCCAGGGAATGATCGTCAATCCCAAGCCCACGGCTGAGAACCAGGACTGGGACGGGGACGAGGCCGACCGTGCGGACCGCCTGCGCTTTGAAGAGGAGCAGGCCATGATCCGCGAACAGTCCGAGGCCCGGGCAGCCGCTAAGGCCGCTGCCGAGGCCGCCAAGCACGCCGGCTCCGCGCAGTCAGCCTAGGGCGCAGTCAGCCTAGCCGGGCGTTCCCAGGCGCGCGGTTTCTTCCCTGACCCGCACCAGCAGAGATCCTGGCTCCACCTGGACCGTCACCTTCGTGGCGTTCCCCGACGTGTCGCCGTCGAGCTGGGTGGGCATGGGTTCCGGGCACCTGATGACCACCTTGCCGGAGCGGTACACGCTCATGACGGGCAGATGCCGCTTGTGCTTGAACAGGATCTTGGCGTACATCGCCAGCCAGCCCACGGCGCTGCGGGGGCTCATGACCACCACGTCCAGCATCCCGTCGTCGATCATGGCCTGCGGGATGAGATCGATGCCGCCCGGCACCAGGCCGCAATTGGCAAACAGGACGCTGCGGATCTTCCTCGACTGGTCAGGCTGGTCATCCAGGGAGATGGCCACCTTCTTCCTGCGCCCGGGAAGATGGCGGACTCCTGCTTCCGTGTAGGCAAGCCAGCCGACCGCGCGCTTGAGGCCATCGTTCGTGTCACCCACCACCTCGGCGTCCATGCCGATGCCGGCCATGACGAGGAACGAGTGGCTTGAGGAGTGGCCGGTTATCGAGTTCTCGATTTCCATCCGCGCCGTGTCGATGAACCGCTGGTGGCCGAAAAGCGCCGTCTGGACGTTGCCGTGCAGGTCGTAGACGTTCAGGTCCACGTTGCGGGCCAGCAGGTTGCCGGTGCCGAGGGGGATCAGGCCCATGGCCACCCCGGTGTGCGCAAGGGCCTCAGCCGCCACGCGCACGGTACCGTCGCCGCCGCCCACAAGAACGACGTCGGCCCCGTACTCCAGCGCAGCCCGGACCTGCGAGTGGCCCGGGTCCTCCACCGTCGTTTCGAAGAAGCGGGGTTCCTCCCAGCCGGCAGTCAGGCAGGCGCGCTGGATGGTGGCGCGGGCTTCATCGGCCTTGGCCTTGATGGGGTTGAGGATGACGGCGACGCGCTGGCGTTCCAGGCCGTGTTCGTGGGCCACTTCCCCCACGGCGCTGCGGACATGCAGGGCCTTCAGCTTGCGCACGCCCCACCAGCTGGAGACGGCGAAGGCCAGGGCTGCAGCGATCAGGACGTAAAGAAGCAGGTCGCTCATGGTGCTCCAACACTATCCCGCCCGGAGTGTCCCGCAGATTCGATACCCTTGTCTGGTGATCGACGTAAAAGACCTCAGCGAAAATCCGGACAAGTTCCGCGCCAGCCAGCGCGCCCGCGGTGCGGACGAAACCCTGGTGGACGCGATCATCGACGCAGACGCCGCGCGCCGCACAGCACTCATCAGCTTCGAGAACCTCCGCGCCGAACAGAACGTGTTCGGCAAGAAGGTGGCGCAGGCCAAGGGCGAGGAAAAGCAGGCGTTGCTCGCCGAAGTCCGCGAACTTGCGGGTGCGGTGAAGGCTGCCTCGGCCGAGGCCGACGCAGCGCAGGCCAAGCAGGAAGAACTGCTGCGCACCATCCCCAACCTCATTGAAGACGGCGTGCCGGCAGGGGGCGAGGACGACTACGTTGTGGTCAAGACCGTGGGCACGCCGCGCGAATTCCCTGACTTCGAGCCCCGCGACCACCTCGAAATCGGCGAGCTGATCGGCGCGATAGACATGGAGCGCGGCGCGAAGGTCTCTGGGGCACGCTTCTACTTCCTCCGCGGCGTGGGTGCCCGGCTGGAAATGGCCCTGCTGCAGATGGCCATGGAACAGGCCATCGAGGCCGGTTTCATCCCCATGATCACCCCCACGCTTGTCCGCCCCGAGACCATGCAGGGCACCGGATTCGACGTAAAGCACGACGCCGAGATCTACCGTCTCGCCGAGGACGACCTTTACCTGGTGGGCACCTCCGAGGTGCCGCTCGCCGGGTACCACGCGGACGAGATCCTGGATCTCTCCACCGGCCCCATCCGTTTCGCCGGCCAAAGCTCCTGCTACCGCCGTGAGGCCGGCTCGCACGGCAAGGACACCCGCGGGATCATCCGCGTCCACCAGTTCAACAAGGTGGAGATGTTCATCTACACCACGGCGGAAGAGGCCGCAGCCGAACATGAGCGCCTGCTGGCCTGGGAAGAGCAGATGCTGGCCAAGTGCGAGCTGCCCTACCGTGTGATCGACACCGCCGCCGGCGACCTCGGCATGTCCGCGGCCCGCAAGTTCGACTGCGAAGCCTGGGTCCCTACCCAGGGCGCGTACCGCGAGCTGACCTCCACGTCCAACTGCACCACCTTCCAGGCGCGCCGCCTCAACATCCGTGAGCGCGTGTTCACCGAGGACGGCAGCCCCAAGGGCACCCGCGCTGTGGCCACACTCAACGGCACGCTGGCAACCACGCGCTGGATCGTCGCCCTCCTGGAACACCACCAGAACGCCGACGGCTCGGTCAACGTGCCCGCGGCCCTGCAGAAGTACCTCGGCGGACTCCAGGTTTTCCCGGTTCTCTAACCGGAACTCCGCCCAGCGGGTAAATACTCACACGGGGGATAACCTGTGGGTATTTACCCGCTGTTCATACGCTGCTGTGGTCTGCGTCCTAGCTGGTATCAGGGGCGTCTGGTCTACTAGGAAGCATGACTACACTGACTGAATCCTCAGCCGCCGGCACCGATGACCGGCCAAAACCGCAACAGAAACTCATGATCGCCCTGGACGTGGACGGCACTCTGGTCGACCACGATGGCCACATGTCCGCTCCAGTCCGCGAGGCCGCACAAGCGGTGGTCGCGGTCGGGCACGAGGTAATGATCGCCACCGGGCGTTCGCTCAACGCCACGCTCCCGATCATCGAACAGATCGGCCTGGACCGCGGTTACGCCGTCTGCTGCAACGGCGGCGTGACACTGCGCCTGGACCCCGGGCTGCCCAACGGCTACGACATCATCCACAAGGCCACCTTTGATCCCGGCCCGGCGCTCCGCGCCCTCCGCAAGCGCCTGCCGGCAGCGAAATATGCGCTGGAGGATGAGGACGGGAACTTCCTCTCCACCGAGCGCTTCCAGGACGCAAGCTTCGGTGTCGAGGCCATAGGCGTTGACTTCCAGACCATGCTCGAGGCCACGGCCGTCCGCGTCGTCGTCTTCAGCGCGGAGAACACGCCGGAGGAGTTCAATGAAGCCATCGAACACATCGGCCTTGCCGGTGTGACCTATTCCGTCGGCTGGACCGCGTGGCTGGATATCGCCGCGGCCGGCGTCACCAAGGCCAGCGCACTGGAGAATCTCCGCAGCCGCCTCGGCGTCGATCCGGCCGCCACGGTTGCCATCGGCGACGGCCGCAACGACATCGAGATGCTCACCTGGGCGGGCCGCGGGGTGGCCATGGGACAGGCTCCGGAGGAAGTGGTCGCCGCCGCGGACGAGGTCACCAAATCGGTATACGACGACGGCGCAGCCCACGTGCTGCGCGGCCTTTTGTAAGGAGTTCCCTGTAACGGCCGGCCCCCTGTCGGGGCCGGTTTAATCGCACTGGGCCGGGTTATCGCACTGGGCCGGTTTACCGTACGTCGAGGATCATCGAGAGGAGCCTGGCCGCTGCCGGCCGGGCTGCGTGCTCCTCGTTCCACTGCGACCTCGCCACAGCCTTGCTGACCGCCTGGGACGTGATGCCGAGTTCGGCGGCCACGGTCTTCTGCTGGCCGCGTACCCCCGGGGTCATCAGGTCAAGCACGCGCCACTCGGCGTCGCTCCTGTCCCGGACTATGTGGCCGAGCAGGCGAAGAACCGACTCGGACTCCGCCGCGACCTCCGTCAGGGGACCCTCCACGGCCACAGGGATGCGCTCTTTGCTGTTGCGGAGGCGATCCACGGCACGGCGGGCGTAGATGAGGCCGTGCCCGCTGGCGTCCTTGATCTGGTTCGGCAGCGGCTCGTTTACCGGGCCCACGCCGATCCCCACATACCAGCTCCCGCAGCGAAGCGCGATCAGGGCGGCATCCACCGCCTGATGCGGGCAATCCACGATGCCCTGCACCTCGTCCTCCACAGAGCGGTCAAAGTCCAGTCGCGCAGGGATATGCCGTAGGTCCTTGAGGAGATGCGGGACCCGGTCGCCGTCGCGCCGGCTGTCTGTTTGATTGATAGTCAGCGTGAACATGGTGGACATCAGACTACCGGGTGGCAAGCCCGAGGCAAGCTGGGAGCCTACGGGACGTTACGGATCTCACGGTGGGGCGAACAGTAGAAAACAACGACGGCTGGGCCCACGCCGCCAGGGTTCCCTGGGCGAGCGCAGCGAGGCTAGGGAGGCGGTGGGGCTGGTGCCGTTCGCTAGGAACCGCACCGACCGCCGTCGGAAGTAAAGTCAGTGTGCTGCGGGCACGTAACGCTTGATGGAAGCCTCAAGTTCGGCTTCGGCAGCGGCGCGGTCGGCCCAACCTTCGGCCTTGACCCACTTGCCGGGCTCCAGGTCCTTGTAACGGGTGAAGAAGTGCTCGATCTCCTTGATCAGGAACTCGCTGACATCGCTGATTTCCTGGATGTGGTCGAACCGCGGGTCGGCCGGAACGCAGAGGACCTTGGCGTCTCCGCCGCCGTCGTCGGTCATGTTGAAGACGCCGATCGGACGGGCTTCGACGATGACGCCCGGGTGCAGATCGAAGTCCTGCAGGAGCACCAGTGCGTCCAGCGGGTCGCCGTCTTCGCCGAGCGTGTTCTCGAAGAAGCCGTAGTGGGTGGGGTACTGCATGGAAGTGAAGAGGACACGGTCCAGGCGGACTCGGCCGGTCTCGTGGTCGACTTCGTACTTGACGCGCGATCCCTTGGGGATCTCGATGGTCACGTCATGCTTCATGGAATGCTCCTCGACGATTGCTTGGTGTTCGCGGCACACGCGATGATCAACCAAAAATGGACTGTCGGTGCCGCCGACTACTATTGAGGATATAGCGAGAGGCCCAGGTTTCAGGAACTAATGGGGTAATTTCAGGACTTTGAGGACCAGCAGCATGAGCGGCACCAGGGGCACGGCGAGCGGCCGCGGCAGGCTTTCCACAGTGGTCCGGAACTGGCCTACGCTCCTGCTCACGGTGCTCCTCCTGGCGCTGGCCCTTCCCGCGGGGCTGCTCATTTCGCCCGCGCTGACCGGCCCGGCCCGGTCCACGGCCCAGCCTGCCCAGACCCCCGCCTGGCAGCTGGTCCCGGAACGCCTGTCCGTGCCGCAGGGCATCGACCCGCTCAGCTACGCGGCGCCGGTGCCGGTTCCCGCAGGCGTGGCGGCCCGGCTGGATCCCGTCCTCAAGACCGACGGCGGTGGCTCCTTCACGGCCGTGGTCCAGGACGCCGCCACCGGCAAGGTCCTCTATGACCGGGAAGGCGCCGCCACTAGGATCCCCGCCTCCAACATGAAGCTCCTCACCGCCGTGGCCGCTTTGCGGGGGATCGGCCCCGAGGAACGGTTCAGCACCAGGGTGGTCGCCGAACCGGCTGCAGCGGCAACACCGGGTGCTGCTGCCGCCACGAGGTCCGTGGTGCTGGTGGGCGGCGGCGACGTCCTGCTCGGTGCCGGCGAATCTGCCGAGGACAAAGTCCTGGGCCATGCCGGGCTCGGCACGCTGGCCAAACTGACTGCGGACTCACTGCGGAAGGGCGGTTTCAAGGGGCAGGTCCAAGTGCTTGTGGATGATTCCCTCTTCACCGGGCCGGCGCTGAACCCGGCCTGGAGCCCGGATGACGTTGCCGCCGGCGAGACTGCCCCGCTGTTTCCGCTCGCCCTGAACGCGGCACGGTTTGATCCTGCAGACACCACGGCACCCCGGCCGCAGGACTCCGCCATCGCCGCGGGGGAGGCGTTCGCTGCCAGCCTTAAAGCGGCCGGTGCGGCCGCGGGCCTCACGGTGGCACCCGCCGTCGTACGTCTTGACGGAAAGCCGACGGCGGACGCGAAAGTCCTCGCCGAAGTGCAGTCTGCGACGGTCAGCCAGCAGGTGGACCTCATGCTCCAGACCTCGGACAACTACCTCGCCGAAACCCTTGGCCGCATGACCGCGGTGGCGGGTGGCCAGCCGGCGACCAATGACTCCGCCAGGGCCGCCGTTCTGGGGCAGCTCTCCGGCCTGGGCATTCCCACGGAAGGGATGGTCGCGGCCGACGTTTCCGGCCTGGCCCTTGCCAACCAGGTATCCGCCCGCCAGTTCTCGGAAGTGGTGCGCGCCATCACCAACGGCACCGACACCCGGCTCAGGGCCGCGCTGGCGGGGTTCCCGGTGGCGGGGCTGACGGGCACGCTCGGCGACAGATATATCGACGAGTCAACGGCCGAGGGCGCCGGCCTGGTGCGGGCCAAAACGGGAACCCTGAACACTGTCATCGCGCTGAGCGGGTACGTGGTGGACGCCGACGGCCGGCTCCTGGTGTTCTCCTTCATTGGCAACGGGCTGACACCGGGAGCCGAGGGCAACAAGCCGGCCCTGGACACGGCGGCCACGGCGCTGGCTGGCTGCGGCTGCAGCTAGGGCTGCCTCCGGCTTCCGCGGCAGTCCCGTGCCGGTTCGCCGGTCAGCGAACTTAAGGCGCGCTGACGGGCGTGTATGTTCTGATGGAGCGTATGGAGTCCACTGCAAGCCAGTCATCCGCCCCGGCCCAGGCCCTCATCAACTGGGACCTTGCCGCGTCCGCCGCAGCACGGCTGGCTCCGCCGGGTCCGTCGCTGACTGCCGCCGAGATCGGGGACGCCGTCTCCCAGCTGCGCGAGCTGGCGGATGCCTCCGTTGCACACGTTCACAAGATCACCGGGCTGGAAGCCGCACGCGATCTCCGTGACTCATCAGTCCTGGTGGTGGACCGCGCCTCCTGGGCAAAGGCCAACACGCAGAGCTTCGCGGTGATGCTGAAGCCCGCCATCGAAAAGATGCTGGAGAGCCGCCGCGGCACCGTCAGCCCCGGAGCCGCCACCGTCAGCGGCGCCATCACCGGCGGCCAGCTCGGCGCCGTGCTGGCATTCCTCTCCAGCAAGGTCCTGGGCCAGTACGATCCTTTCGCTGCCCTCGCCGAAGGATCGCACGCGCCGTCGGGCGGCCGCCTGCTGCTCGTCGCGCCCAACATCATCGCCGTAGAGCGTGAGCTTAATGTCAATCCCACGGATTTCCGGCTCTGGGTGTGCCTGCATGAGCAGACGCACCGGGTGCAGTTCGCCGCGGCACCCTGGCTCCGGCACCACATGCTGAACGAGATCGACAACCTCAGTGGGCACCTGCTGGGCAACGTGGACTCCCTGATGGAACGCGCTTCAGCAGCCGCACGCTCGCTTAAGGACCGCGCCGCCTCCGGGTCCACTCCGGGCCGCGGCGCCATCCTTGATCTCCTGCAGGACCCCGAGGAGAAGGCCTCGCTGTCCCACCTCACGGCGGTCATGAGCCTGCTCGAAGGCCACGCCAACGTGGTGATGGACGCCGTGGACGCCAGCATCGTCCCGTCCGTGAAGACCATCCGGCAGCGGTTCAACGCCCGCGGCAAGGACCGGGGAGTCATCGAGAAATTTATCCGCAGCCTGCTGGGCCTCGACGCCAAGATGAAGCAGTACAGCGACGGCGCCAAGTTCGTCCGGGCCGTGGTGGACGTGGCCGGGATGGACGGCTTTAACCGGGTCTGGGAGGCTCCGGCGAACCTGCCCACCGAGGAGGAGATCCACAACTCCAGGATCTGGCTCGACAGGATGGGTTTCTAGGTTTCCGTGCAGCACCTCCCCAACACTGCTGGCGGCCCTGTTCCCGGCGGACCTGTTCCCAGCGGCCCTCCCGCCGAAAAGCCGGTTCCCCGCGGCAGGCGGCGGCCGGGCCGGCTGGCTCCGGTTCTCGGCACGGCACGGAGAATGCTGCAGGCTGCCCTGGCTGAAGCGGGTTACCCGGAACGGGTCCTGGTGGCCTGCAGCGGGGGCCCCGATTCCCTGGCCCTGGCCGCTGTGGCCGCCTACTTCGCCCGGCGCGGCCACGTTGACGGCCGGCCGGTTGCCGTCGGCGCGGTGGTCGTGGACCACCAACTGCAGGCCGGTTCCTCCGATGTTGCCGCTAGAACCGCTGAGGCCCTGCGGGAGCTCGGCCTGGACCCGGTGCAGATCCGCACGGTCGATGTCGCCTCCACCGGTTTCGGACCGGAAGCCGCAGCCCGCGATGCCCGCCACGCCGCGCTCGACGCGGCGGCGGGGGAGTGGGGGGCCGGTGCCGTCCTCCTGGGGCACACGCTCGACGACCAGGCGGAGCAGGTGCTGCTGGGCCTGGCCCGCGGCTCGGGCACACGGTCCCTGGCCGGGATGCGCCCTTCGCGGGGGAAGCTGCTCCGGCCGTTCCTTGGCCTGCGCAGGGCAGACACCCTGGACATTTGCCGTGCAGAGGAGCTAGACGCTTGGCACGACCCCAGCAACGCCGATCCCGCCTTCGCCCGCTCGCGGACCAGGGTGGAGGTCATGCCGGTGCTGGAGGAAAAACTCGGCCCGGGGGTGGCCGAATCCCTGGCACGCACGGCCGCCATCCTGCAGCTGGATGCCGACTATCTGGAGGACGTGGCCAACAGCACGTACACCTCGCTCGTTGAGCACGACGGCCCGGACGCCAGCCTCCCGGAGGCTGCCCTGACTGAACTGGCCCCGGCCATCAGGTTCCGGGTGATCGCAAAGGCGGCTGCCGGCGTCGGCGGCCAACAGCCCAGTTATCAGCGCCTTTTGGCGGCGGAAGCACTGCTGCGGCGGAAGGGCTCGGCCGGTCCCGTGGAACTGCCCGGCGGGGTCAGCGTGTTCCGTCTTTCGCTTGCCGAGCTGCAGGACCGGGAGCGCGCCCGGGGGCAGGGCGGGGCGGAGGGCGTTCCCCGCGAGGCCGCCCGCTGTGGGAAGCTTGTATTCTGGCTTCATAAACCGTCCCGCAAATAGTCGCACCCGCATCTACACAGGAGCAATTGGTGGATTCATCCGACGTCCAGGCAGACCTCAAGCACGTTCTCTACACCAAGGAACAGATCCAGCAGCGCATCACCGAGCTCGCGGCCCAGATCGACAAGGACTACGAAGGGCGCGACCTGCTCATCGTCGGTGTGCTGAAGGGCGCTGTCATGGTGATGGCTGACCTCGCGCGGGCACTCCACAGCCACGTTTCCATGGACTGGATGGCTGTTTCCTCCTATGGCTCCGGCACGCAGTCCTCCGGCGTGGTGCGTATCCTCAAGGACCTCGACACGGACCTGATGGGCAAGGACGTGCTCATCGTTGAGGACATCATCGACTCCGGCCTCACGCTGTCCTGGCTGAAGACCAACCTCGAATCCCGCGGCACCGCCTCGGTGGAAATCTGCGCCGCCTTCCGCAAGCCCACCGCCGCCAAGGTGGAGATCGACGTCAAGTACGTCGGCTACGACATCCCCAACGAGTTCGTGGTGGGCTATGGCCTGGACTACGCCGAAAAGTACCGCAACCTGGACTTTGTGGGCACCCTCGCCCCGCACGTCTACGAGTAAACGCCTGCCGCGCAAGCCGGCCCGCATTCCTGTACCGCTTTCGCCGACCGCGCCGCCGTCGAGCCCTGAACCCACGGGCTCGACGGCGGCGCGTGCTGCTTAAAGCGGTGCAGAAAAGTCCGCCGGGCCGATTAGCAGGGCGTCCGCGGGCGCGTGGCAAGGGTCCATCTTGCAGGCATTTCTGCGCCACTTTCGCGGCACAATGCGTGGCCTGGACCGGCAATGCCGCGGGGGCGTTTTCCGGGCAGGCCTGAAAGCGGTGCAGAAATGCCGACGGCCGGTCCAATAGCGACGCGACCCCGGCCCCACCAGCCACTACGCCCAGAGGGAACTTTTGTATTACACCGTGCGTGAATTACTCCTGACGGTGTATAGCTAGAAACGACGCAGCACCACACGCGCGCAGTCCTCGCGCCGTGCAGCACTACCAGGAGGGACGGGGCCAGCCCCCGAACAGATGAAAGCTAAGAGTTTCTTCAAGGGCCCGGGCATTTGGATCATTGTGGTGGTCGGCATGCTCCTGCTGGCCTTTGCAACGTTGGCTCCGGGTGGCTCGACGCGCATCGACACGCAGCCGGGCCTCGAGCTCCTCGCCCAGAGCGGCAAGGTGGAACAGGCCAAGATCTTCGACGGCGAAAACCGCGTCGACCTGGTGCTGAAAGACAACCTCGTCGTCGATGGCCAGGACAAGGGCAAGAACGTCCAGTTCTTCTTCGTCAATGACCGCGGCCCGGACGTCGTCAAGGCAGTGACCGCTGCCAACCCCTCCAAGGGCTACACGGACCAGCCGATCGAGAGTAACTGGCTCTCGGGGCTCTTCTCGCTGCTGGTGCCGGTGCTGCTGCTCGGCGTCCTGTTCTGGTTCCTGCTCTCCCGCATGCAGGGCGGCGGCTCCAAGGTCATGCAGTTCGGCAAGTCCAAGGCCAAGATGGTCAGCAAGGACATGCCGCAGGTAACCTTCGCGGACGTCGCTGGCGCTGACGAAGCCGTCGAGGAGCTCCAGGAGATCAAGGAATTCCTTGCAGAGCCGGCAAAGTTCCAGGCCGTAGGCGCCAAGATCCCCAAGGGGGTGCTGCTCTACGGCCCTCCGGGCACCGGCAAAACCCTGCTGGCGCGCGCCGTCGCAGGCGAGGCCGGCGTCCCGTTCTTCTCCATCTCCGGCTCCGACTTCGTGGAAATGTTCGTCGGTGTGGGTGCTTCCCGCGTCCGCGACCTGTTCGAGCAGGCCAAGTCCAACGCACCCGCCATCATCTTTGTCGACGAAATCGACGCCGTCGGCCGCCACCGTGGTGCCGGCATCGGCGGCGGCAACGATGAACGCGAGCAGACCCTCAACCAGCTCCTGGTCGAGATGGACGGCTTCGATGTCAAGACCAACGTCATCCTGATCGCGGCCACCAACCGGCCCGACGTGCTGGACCCGGCGCTGCTGCGCCCAGGGCGCTTCGACCGCCAGGTTTCCGTGGAAGCCCCGGACCTGATCGGGCGCGACCAGATCCTCCAGGTCCACGCCAAGGGCAAGCCGATCGCGCAGGGCGTGGACCTCAAGGCCGTGGCCAAGAAGACCCCCGGCTACACCGGTGCTGACCTGGCCAACGTGCTGAACGAAGCTGCGCTGCTGACAGCCCGCTCCAACGCCAACCTGATCGACGACCGCGCACTGGACGAAGCCATTGACCGCGTCATGGCCGGCCCGCAAAAGCGCAGCCGCGTCATGAAGGAGCACGAGCGCAAGATCACGGCCTACCACGAAGGCGGCCACGCCCTGGTTGCCGCGGCGCTGCGTAACTCCGCCCCGGTCACCAAGATCACCATCCTCCCCCGCGGCCGCGCACTGGGCTACACAATGGTGGTCCCGGAGAACGACAAGTACTCCATCACCCGCAACGAGCTCCTGGACCAGATGGCGTACGCCATGGGCGGCCGCGTGGCCGAGGAAATCGTCTTCCACGATCCGTCCACGGGCGCCTCCAACGACATCGAAAAGGCCACCTCCACGGCCCGCCAGATGGTCACGCAGTACGGTATGAGCGAGCGTGTGGGCGCCGTGCGCCTGGGCCAGGGCGGTGGCGAGCCGTTCCTCGGCCGGGATGCGAGCCACGAGCGGAACTACTCCGACCAGATCGCCTACATCGTGGATGAGGAGGTCCGCCGCCTGATCGATCAGGCCCACGACGAGGCCTACGCCATCCTCACCGAAAACCGGGACGTCCTGGACCGGTTGGCTCTGGAACTCCTGGAACGGGAAACGCTGAATCAGTCGGAGATCGCCGACATCTTCCGCGACATCCGCAAGCGCGACTTCCGCGAGGTCTGGCTGTCCAAGGAAACCCGTCCGGTGCAGTCTGCCGGTCCTGTGGAGTCCCGTCAGGAACGTGCCGAACGCGAGGCCCAGGAAGAAGCCAAGGAAGCCCGCCTCGAGGAACCGCTGGACGCGATTCCGCCGCACCCTCAGGGAGTTCCGGAGGATGCCTCCTTCCAGGGCGGAGTAACGGAAGCGGGATCAGACGGCCACCACGGCTAAGCTCTTTGGTGTGACTCACTTCGACGACGACGACCTCACCGCCACCGCCGACCATTCGGCGGTGGGCGGATCAGGCCACCACCACAAGGTGGACAGGCCCCGGATTGAAGCAGCCGTGCGGGAAATCCTGCTGGCCATAGGCGAGGACCCGGACCGCGGCGGGCTGCTGGACACGCCCAAGCGCGTGGCCAAGGCGTATGCCGAGATGTTTGCCGGCCTGCACCAGGATCCGGGCAGCGTGCTCGGCACCACGTTCGAGCTCGACCACGAGGAACTCGTGCTGGTGAAGGACATCCCGTTCTACTCCACCTGCGAGCACCACCTGGTGCCGTTCCACGGCGTCGCGCACGTGGGGTACATCCCCTCGCACGACGGCAGGGTGACAGGCCTGAGCAAGCTGGCACGCCTGGTGGACATCTATGCCCGCCGCCCGCAGGTGCAGGAGCGCCTCACAACCCAGATCGTCGAAGCGCTGGTCACATTCCTCAAGCCGCGCGGAGCCATCGTGGTGGTGGAATGCGAACACATGTGCATGTCCATGCGCGGCATCCGCAAGCCCGGAGCCAAAACCGTCACAAGCGCGGTTCGCGGGCAACTTCATGACCCGGCCACCCGTGCCGAGGCCATGAGCCTCATACTCGGAAGGTAAAAAACAGACTATGGATTCCCTAGCTGCAGCACCTGGAACCGGACCCGCAACATCACCCCTGCCCATCCTGCGCAAACCGCGGCCGGCAGCCAAGTTCGACGACCTGCCCACCGACCGCACGCTCGTCATGGGCATCCTCAACGTCACCCCCGATTCGTTCAGCGACGGCGGCAAGCACGCGACGGCAGACACCGCCATCGCCGCGGGCCTCCGGATGTTCTACGCGGGAGCCGACATCATCGACGTCGGCGGCGAATCCACCCGCCCCGGCGCGGAGGAGGTCAGCCCGGAGGAGGAGCAGCGGCGGGTGGTGCCTGTCATCGCAGCCCTCGTGAAGGCCGGTGCGCTGGTCAGCATCGACACCACCCACGTCTCCACCGCCGAGGCCGCGCTGAATGCCGGCGCGAAGATCATCAATGACATCTCCGGCCTAACCATCGAACCCGGCATGGCCGAGCTCGTGGCGAAGACCAAGGTGCCGTATGTCCTGACCCACCGCCGCGGCGATGCCAAGACCATGACTTCCCTGACGGAGTATGAGGACGTCGCGAACGACGTCGTCTCCGAGCTGAACGGCGTCCGCGACAAGCTGTATGCGGCCGGCGTCCTGCCCGAGCAGATCATCGTGGACCCGGGCATCGGGTTCTCGAAAACTGATGTGCAGAACTGGGAACTGCTGCGGAACCTGGACCGGCTCGATGCCATGGGCCACAAGGTGCTGGTGGGCGCGTCCCGCAAGCGCTTCCTGGGCACGCTCCTGACGGTTGCCGGCAAGTCGGCGCTCCCGGAAGAGCGCGACGGCGCCACGGCCGCCATTACCGCCATCAGCGCCGCCCGCGGCGCCTGGGCTGTGCGCGTGCACGACGTCGGACCCAGCCTTGACGCCGTCAAGGTGGCCGCCCGCATGGCGGCCCCGGACCACTGCCGCTGACCAGGAAGGGCCGAGCAGAACCGCCATGGACAGGATCTCGCTGACCGGTGTCACCGCCACCGGCTACCACGGGGTGTTCGATTTTGAGCGCCGCGAAGGCCAGCCGTTTGTTGTGGACGCCGTGCTGCACCTGGATTTCAGCCAGGCTGCGGCGTCGGACGATGTCCGCGACACCGCCCACTACGGCGAGGTGGCCGGACGGATCACCGACTGGATCACCGGCGAGCCCCTGAACCTGATAGAAGGACTGGCGGTGCGGATGGCCGAGGGCCTGCTCCAGGAATTCAAAATCCAGGCCGTGGAGATCACGGTGCACAAGCCGAAAGCTCCCATCGAGGTTCCCTTCGGCGACGTCGCCGTCAGCGTCTACCGGGAGCGGACATGAATCCGGCACCCGCACTGCATGAGAATCCGGTCCATGAGAAGCCAGCACCGGCGAAGACCAGCTATTCGCGCGCGGTACTGGCCCTGGGCAGTAACCTCGGGGCGCGGAACGAGACGCTGTCCGAGGCCGTGGCGGACCTTGTGGACCGCCCGGAGGTGCGGCTCCTGGCCGTCTCGCCGATAGTGCAGACCAAGGCCGTCGGCGGCCCCGCCGGGCAGCCGGACTTCCTCAACATGGTGATTTCGGTCGAAACATCGCTGGAACCGCTCGACCTGCTCCGGCACTGCCAGTCGGTGGAGAACAAGCACCACCGAGTTCGTGAGATCCACTGGGGTCCGCGCACGCTCGACGTCGATGTGATCGTCTACGGGGACATCGAAAGTTCCGATCCTGTGCTGACCCTGCCTCACCCGTTCGCCGCAGCGCGGGCCTTCGTGCTCTATCCCTGGTCCCAGATGGACCCCTCGGCCACCCTGAACGGGCAGCCGGTGGGGGAGTTGGCCGCCAAGGCCGCCGACTTCCCGGACCTGTTGCCATTCGACGGCTTCGGGGACTTCGACGGCGTGCCCGACGGCGGGGCGGTGGAGCAGCCGTGAAACCCGTGAGCCCGCTGCTGCTCGCAGTCGTGGGCCTTGCCCTGGCCATCGCCGGCTGGTCCGCTGCCGTCCTGACCGTCCGCTACGGCATGGCCACGCCGGTCCTGCCGGCCACGGCGCTGGTCAGCATGGGCGTGATCGTCGCCCTGACCCTGGTGCTGGGCATCCGCGTGCTGCGCTGGAGGAACGGCAAAAAGAAGAAAATGCTGAACCCCCTCCTGGCGGCGTGGACGCTGGTCCTCGCCCAGGCCTGTGCCTACACCGGCACGATGCTGCTGGGCTGGCACGCCGGGATCTTCCTGGACCAGTTGCGGTTCTGGAGCATTCGCAGCGGGCTGGACGTCACCTGGCTCGCCCTCGGCATGGCCGGTGGCGGGCTGGTCATGATCGTGGTGGGGCTCGTCGTCGAACGCTTCTGCAAGATCCCGCCGGAGGACGGCGAGACGGACACTGCAGAGGGCTTGCCGGGCCATGGCCGGGGCAAGGCCAAGGGGGAAGGCGAGTATGCCTACCGCGGCGATTGATCCTCCCGGGATCACCTGGCTGCGCGTGTCCCCGAAGTACGTCACGGTCCGGCTCGTGGAGTGGGCCCTCGGCAACCTGGTGATGGTGACCGTGCTCAGCTTGCCGCTGGTGTTTGTCCGGCTCGGCTGGTGGCGGTGGCCGCCGCTCTGGCTGGCCATCGGCCTTCCGGCTTTTATGCTGTTGCTGGCGCTGTGGCGTCTGGTCCTGATCCCGCGGCAGGTGCGGGCCATCGGCTACGCCGAGCGCGAGGACGACCTCCTCATCCGCGGCGGCATCTTCTTCCAGCGCGTCATGGTGGTGCCGTACGGCCGCATGCAGTACGTGGACATCAGCGCCGGCCCGGTGGAACGCGGGCTGGGCCTGTGCACCCTGAAGCTGCATACGGCATCGGCCGGCACCAACGCCGGCATTCCCGGCCTTCCCACCGAGGAAGGCGCCCGGCTCAGGGAACAGCTCTCGGCGCGCGGCGAAGCCAGGCTGGCCGGGCTGTGAGCGCCGGCGGCCTCGCTTCCGGAAAGCCCGACGGCGAGTGGCTGCGCGTGCACCCGGCGACACCGTTTGTTCGGGGCTGGGTTGCGCTGGCCGCCATCGGCTACTTCTTCGGGCGTGACAGTTTTGAACGGATGCTGCAGGGCCAGCCGCTGATCGATGACCGCTTCGCGGGGCGCGCCCCATGGCTCCTGGGCGCCGGGGCATTGATGCTGGTGCTGGCGGTCCTAAGCTTCATCCTGTCCTGGTATTTCACCCGGTACCAGGTGGCGGAGGGCTACGTCCGTGTCAACACCGGCTTCCTGTTCAAGCAGCAGCGGCAGGCGAGGCTGGACCGGGTTCAGGCCATCGATATCGTTCAGCCGCTGCTCGCCAGGATCTTCGGCCTCGCGGAACTGAAGTTCGAAGTTGCCGACGCCGGCGAGTCAGCCGTTCGCCTGGCCTACCTGCGCATTGGCGATGCCCGCCAGTTGCGCGCCACCATCCTCGCCCGCGCGTCGGGCGTCCGGCTGGATCCCGCGCAGCCCGAAGCAGCCGCTCCCGAGGCGCCGGAGCAGCAGGTCCTGCAGGTCCCGCCGTCGCGCCTGTTCGGCTCGCTCCTGCTCAGCGAGCAGACAGTGTTCATTGTCCTGGGTGCCGCGGCGTCCGTGGTGCTGTCCGCGCTCACCGAAAACAGGGCTTTCTTCCTTTATCTGATTCCGGCGGCGCTTGGTTTCGTCGCCGCATACTGGAGCGCGTTCAACAAGGGCTACAACTTCACGGCGGCCATCTCCCCGGACGGCATCCGGCTCCGGTACGGGCTTCTCGACACGCAGGCGCAGACACTGCCGCCGGGCCGAATCCAGGCGCTGAAGGTGGCGCAGCCGCCCCTGTGGCGCCTCTTCGGCTGGTACCGGATGCAGGTCAACGCCGCCGGTTACGGGGCCGGGGCGAACAACGGCGAGGGAGGCTCCCGCACCACGCTGCTGCCGGTGGGAAAGATGGATGACGTCCTGAACATGATGGCTCTCGTGCTGCCGGACCCGGGAACGGCTGATCCGCTGGGCGTTTTCCAGCAGGGTGTGAATGGACTGGATTCCGACGGCGGCTTTGTCACCACGCCGCGCCGGGCGTGGCTGCTTGCGCCGCTGGGCTGGCGGCGCAACGCCTTCGCGGCCACGGACACCGCGCTGCTCATGCGGTCGGGCCGCTGGTGGAGGCAGCTTGTGGTGGTCCCGCACCAGCGGACGCAGTCGATTGCGCTGCAGCAGGGACCTCTGGCGCGCCGGTTCGGGCTGGCCGACCTCGTGCTGCACACCACTGCAGGGCCGGTCGCTCCGCGGGTGATCCAGGCGGACATCCGGGAGGCGCAGGCACTCTTCGACGCGCAGGCAGCCCGCGCGAGGGCGGCCCGGCGGCGGCAGACGAGTGAACAGTGGCTGGCCCAAGTGGCGCCGGCCTCAACTCCGCTGGTTGAGCGGCCGGGGAGCGAAACCGAGCCCGCCGAAACCCGTCCGACTACCCAAGCACCCCAACAGGAAGGCCAGCAACGTGGCTAAGCCAGGACGCCTCGGCGTCGGAATCATCGGTGCCGGCAAAGTGGGTGCTGTCCTCGGTGCGGCGCTCCGCGCAGCCGAGCACGCCGTCGTCGGGGTTTCCGCCGTCTCCGACGCGAGCAGGGAACGGGCCGAAACCCTGCTGCCCGGCGTTCCCGTCCTGGAGATCCAGGACATCGTGGAACGCTCGGAACTGGTGCTCCTGGCCGTTCCGGATGATGCCCTCGGCGGGCTGGTGGAGGGGCTCGCCAAGCTCGGTGCGTGGCAGCCCGGCCAGCTCGTGGCGCACACATCGGGCCGGTTCGGCGTCGGCGTGCTGCATCCGGTCCGGGCGGCCGGTGCCGTGCCGCTGGCGCTGCACCCGGCCATGACCTTCACCGGCATGAGCCTCGACCTGACCCGGCTGCTGGACTGCACGTTCGGTGTCACGGCGGACGCCGCCATGCTTCCCATCGCCCAGGCGCTCGTCGTCGAGATGGGGGCCGAACCCGTGGTGATCGCCGAGGGCGACCGCACCATCTACCACGCGGCCCTGGCCCACGGTTCCAACCACATGGTCACGCTGGTGGCGCAGGCGTCGCAGCTGCTGGCCGAGGTGGGTGTCGAGGCGCCGGACCGCATGCTCGGGCCGCTGCTGCGGGCGACCCTGGAGAATGCGCTCGCCTCCGGCGAGTCGGCCCTGACGGGCCCGGTGGCGCGGGGGGACGCCGGAACGGTGAAGGCGCACGCCCACGCGCTGCGGGAGCACGACGGCGGGACCGGCGGCGACGTCCTCGCGGCGTACCTCGCCATGGCTCAGGCTACCGCCAGGCGCGCTGAAGGGCGGGGCCTGCTGAAGCCGGATCAGGCGGACAATATCCGCACCGCACTTGAGGGCACAGACGACGACGACGGCCAGAATGGCGGCCGTGCATGAAACCGGCCACGGGGCCCAAGGGAGGACACTGACATGGCAATCCGACTCGTAACGACGGCGGACTCCCTCCGTGCGCAAAGCCGACTGCTGCTGACGCAAAAGAACGGTTCCTCCCTGGGCCTCGTGCCCACCATGGGCGCCCTGCATGCCGGCCACGGGCGGCTGGCGCGAACCGCCGCCGAACAGAACGACGTAGTGGTGGCCTCCATCTTTGTGAACCCGCTGCAGTTCGGAGAGGCGCAGGACCTGGACCGGTATCCGCGGACCCTCGAGGCGGACATGGCGCTGCTCGAGGAGCAGGGCGTGGATCTGGTCTTCGCGCCGTCGGTCGAGGAGATGTATCCCGACGGGCCGCCGATGGTCAGGATCACTTCCGGCCCGCTCGGGGAGAAATGGGAGGGCGCATCACGGCCCGGCCACTTCGACGGCGCGCTAACCGTCGTGGCCAAGCTGCTGCACCTGGGCATCCCCGGGACCGGCCTTCCCGGCGGCCGCGCCTTCGTTGCCGGCTCCGGCGGCGGGCTGCCAGCGTACCGCGCCTACTTCGGGCAGAAGGACGCCCAGCAACTGGTCCTGGTTCGCCGCATGGTGGCCGACCTGAATTTCCCCGTGGAGATCGTTGCCGTGCCAACCGCCCGCGACACCGATGGGCTGGCGCTGTCCAGCCGGAACCGCTTCCTTTCCGACGAGGAGCGCGAGGCAGCGCTGGTCCTGTCCCGCGCGTTGCGCCTCATTGAGGAGCGGGCGAACGCGAACGAGCCGCTTGATGTCGGTTCGGCCAGGGCCCTGATCGAGTCCCAGCCCCTGGTCCGGCTCGACTACCTCGACGTCGTCGATCCCGTCGCGCTGGAGCCGCTCGCCGAGAACTGCCACGAGACACCCTTCCGCGGTGAAGGGCTGGCACTGGTTGCCGCGAAGGTGGGCGCCGTGCGGTTGATCGACAACGTGCCGCTCAACTCCTGACGGATAAGGTGCCCGGCGCTCAATTCCCGGGTGACTTGGATCTCGGCTGGCTAAATCACGTGTACGGGAATGGGTCCGGCCACTACACTGTTGGAGTCTGCAGCGGCGCTGACCGCCAGCCACCAATTCCAACACCCTGAGGGCCTCGCCATGTCTACCAAAGTCACGTCCAATTCGTCTGGCGAACCTGCCCAGGAGCCGGCCGCTCCCGTTGCATCCCCGGCCGCAGCACCGGCGCCGGCAGCAGCACGGCCCTCGGACAGGATGTCCCGCGAGTCCGTGACGGTGATCGTCACTCTGCTGGTGGCCACCTTCGTGGTGATCCTGAACGAAACCATCATGAATGTTGCCCTGCAGCGGCTCATGGTGGACCTGCGCGTGGATGCCCCCACCGTCCAGTGGCTCTCCACCGGGTTCATGCTGACCATGGCGGTGGTGATTCCGACTACCGGGTTCATCCTCCAGCGGCTTTCGACGCGCGCCGTCTTCCTCCTGGCGATGGGCCTGTTCGCTGGCGGCACCGCGCTGGCCGCAGCGGCGCCCGGCTATGAGATCCTCCTGCTGGCCAGGATCATCCAGGCCGGCGGCACGGCAATCATGCTTCCGCTGCTGATGACCACCATCCTCACGCTGGTGCCGCTGGCCCGCCGCGGCGCCGTGATGGGCAACGTCAGCATCGCCATCTCCGTTGCACCGGCCATGGGGCCCACCGTCTCCGGATTCATACTGCAGCACTTCTCCTGGCGCTTCATGTTCATCTTCGTGCTGCCCATCGCACTGGCAGCGCTGGCCATCGGCGCAAAGTTCCTGACCAACGTCGGCGAGACCGAGAAATCCCGGCTCGACTTCCTCTCCGTGGTGCTGACCGTCCCTGCCTTCGGCGGCCTTGTCTACGGCTTCAGCCAAATCGGCGGCGGCCACGGCGGCAGCAGCGGCCCGAGCACGCTTGCCGTGGTGGCGCTGGTTCTTGGCGTCGCCGGCCTTGCCGCGTTCACGTTCCGCCAGCTCCGGCTGCAGAAGTCCGAGGCCCCGCTGCTGGACCTGCGGGCGTTCAACTTCCGGATGTTCACGGTCTCCGTGCTGCTGATGGTGGTGGCCATGGTGGCGCTGTTCGGCGCCGTGATCCTGCTGCCGCTGTACCTCCAGGAAATCCGCGGCCTGCAGTCCCTCGAGACCGGCCTGGCCCTGCTGCCCGGCGGCCTGGCCATGGGCCTGCTCGGCCCGGTGATCGGCCGGCTGTTCGACAAGGTGGGACCGCTGCCGCTCACTGTCACCGGATCTTCGCTGATGGTCCTGACCCTGTGGCAGTTCGCGATGCTCGACGCCGGCACTCCGGTTTGGTGGATCGTCACCCTGCACGTCGGGCTCAGCTTCGGGCTGGCGCTGCTCTTTACGCCCGCGTTCACCACGGGCCTGAACCCGCTGCCGCCGCACCTGTACTCGCACGGCTCGGCCATTATGAGTACCCTGCAGCAGGTGGCCGGCGCGGCGGGCACGGCGCTGCTCGTGTCCATCTTCGCCCTCGTTTCGGCGGACTCCGGCCTCGTTGCGGGCATGAACGCAGCGTTCCTGACGGCGACCGTCATCGCCGTTGCCGCCGTCGTCCTCTCCACGATGATGCGGAAGACAGCAGGCGCCGAAGCACCCCAGGGCGCCCCCACCCACTAAGCGCAGCCCTCCAGGCGGCGGCGGGCTGAGGGGAGCCCGGGGCGGGCCTTAGCCGGCGAAGAAGTCGCTGAGCTCGGTGATGAGCCTGTCCGGGGCGCGGTTGACGCCGTCGTGCCCGAAGCCGGGCAGGATGGTGTAGCTGGAGCCGGAGAGGACGTCGTGGATCTGGCCGCAGGCCACGCCGAAGTAGGCCGGGCTTTTTTCGCCGACGATGATGAGCGTCTCCAGCGGCAGCGCCAGGAACGGTTCGGCCGGCATGTCCGCGGCAATGATTGCCTTGATCTCCCGGACGCCGGTGCGCATCATTTCGCGCATCTGCTTGCCCACCGTGGTTCCCGCCGTAAGCTTGTTGGCGAGGGTCATCATGGACAGCGGCATGCGGGAGGAGAAGGCGCTTTCGGCCTCAAGCCCACGGAGCAGGACGGCGAGGGCGCGGTCGTCGTCTCCGGTCGCCGTCGCCCGTTCGTATTCGGTGGTCCAGCCCGCCGTGACGCTGTGGTTGACGGAGACCGCGGGGTCGTACACGGCGAGCCGTTCCACTGGCAGGGTCCTGGCCGCGTGCAGGGCCACGGCCCCGCCAAAGCTGTGGCCGAAGACGTCGGTGCTGTCCGTGTGCTTCATGACCGTATCGAGGTCGCGGATGTCAACGTCCAGGGTGTAGTCGCCGGCCTGCTCGGAGGACGCGCCCCGGCCGCGGCGGTTGAACGTGTGCACCGGCCGGCCGAGGGAGGCGCTGAGCTTCTGCGCGAAGCGGGTGTAGTCCGCCGCCGTCACCATGGAGGCCGTAACCACAACCACGCCGGAGCCGGCCGTGGCCAGCTCAGCGCCCGTGCTGAACAGCTCGAGCTTGCCGCCGTCGGGTGTGCTGATGATCTCGCGAGTCATGCCCCGAGCCTATCGGAGGCCGGCGTGTGCCGACAGCCGGCCATGCCCGACAGCCGGCGGCTACCCGCGCCGGCGCTTCTTGCTCTGGGGAGTGATGGTCCCGTCGGTGCCGTTCAGGAAGCGGGCAATCCGAATGGCCAGGCGTTTGCCCGGCCGGATCGGCCCCTCGTGCAGCTGGCCCGGAACTACCGCGAAGTCGATCGCCGGCACGGCCGACGCCAGCTGCCGGCCGGTGTCGGCGAAGTATCCCGGGCTCCAGCCGCCGCTGAGCATGAGCGTGGGGGTGGCCAGTTCCGTGAAATCCGCAAGCTCCGCGTCGGCGTCGAGCACGGCCCGCATTTCCTTGACGGCCGTGGGCAGCAGCTCCCGCATTTCCGCGCCGACGTTGGTCCGGGCTGACATGATGCTGAGCATCCGCAGCGCGCCAAGGGGCAGGTACGACAGCGGGCCGGCCGTGGCCAGCCCCTGCACCAGATGCGCCCAGGCATGGTTGAGCTGCCCGTCCGTCACGGCCTGCTCCAGTTCCGGCCGCCAACGGTGGTGGAGGTTGCCGGAAAGGGACACCGCGGCGTCGTACGTGACGAGCCTGCGCAGAGGCATGTCGCGTGCCGCCTTGAGTGCCACGAAGCCGCCGAAGCTGTGCGCCACCACATCCTCCGAGCCCGTCGCTTTCATCACGGCGGCCAGGTCCCGGATCTCGGTGTCGACGGAGTAGTCGTCCGGCTGGGGTGCGGATCCTGCCCGGCCGCGGCGGTTGTAGCAGTGCACCGGCCGGCTCAGCAGGAGGCTCAGGTTCCGGGCGAACGGCCGGTACAGCGCGTCGGTCACCAGTGTTCCGTGAATAACGACGACGCCGGGGGCCGTGACCGGGGCCGGGTCACCTTTCGCGGAGGTGCTGCCGCCAGTGCTGCCGGCAGAATCTCTTCCTTCGGCACTGGTGGGTGCGGCGGGCCTGAAGGAGTGCACCTCAAGCCGGCTGCCGTCGTCGTCCGTCTCAACTGTCCAGGTCTCCACAGCCCGAGTCTATGCCCCGCCTGTCCGGAGTTTTTGTACAGATACCGCGCCTAAATGGCCCCGGAAGTCCGAATATCTGGACAAAAACTCCAAGGTGGGAAGTCCCGAACTCCGAGGCGGGAAGTCCCGGTAAACTTGATGACTGTGACTTCCCAAAACACCCCCGCCCCCAAGAACGCCCCAGAACCGCTCGACGCCAGCGAACAGATGCGCATCCGCATGGACAAGCGCGCCAAGCTGATCGAACGCGGGTCGGAGGCGTACCCGGTGGGTGTTGAGCGCACGCACTCGCTCAGCGAGATCCGCGAAAAGTACGCCCACCTGCAGGCCGACGAGACCACCGGCGACGTCGTCGGCGTCACCGGCCGCGTGGTGTTTGTCCGGAACACCGGCAAGCTGTGCTTCGCCACGCTGCAGGAAGGCGGCACCGACGGCAAGGGCACCCGGCTGCAGGCCATGCTCAGCCTGGCGAACGTGGGCGAAGAGGCCCTCGCCGATTGGAAGGCCCTGGTTGACCTGGGCGACCACGTTTTCATCAGGGGCGAAGTCATCTCCTCCCGCCGCGGTGAACTCTCCGTCATGGCCGAATCGTGGTCCATGGCTTCCAAGGCGCTCCGCCCGCTGCCGGTGCTGCACGCCGAACTCAACGAGGAAACCCGCGTCCGCCAGCGCTATGTGGACCTGATGGTCCGCGACGAAGCGCGCGAGATGGTCTACACCCGCGCCGCCATCACCCGCTCCATTCGCGAGACCCTGTTCCGCCACACCTACGTCGAGGTGGAAACGCCCATCCTGCAGCTGGTCCACGGCGGCGCCCTGGCCCGGCCGTTCGAGACGCACATGAACGCGTTCGACCAGAAGATGACGCTGCGCATCGCCACCGAGCTGTACCTCAAGCGCGCCGTCGTGGGCGGCATCGACCGCGTCTACGACATGGGGCGCGTGTTCCGGAACGAGGGCGTGGACTCGACCCACAGCCCGGAGTTCACCACGCTTGAGTGCTACGAGGCCTGGGCGGACCAGTTCGTCATGGCGGAGCGCATCAAAGAGATCATCCTGGACGCCGCGGACGCCGTGGGTGTGGGACGGGTGCTCCAGACCGAAGCCGGGGAGATTAACCTCGACGGCGACTGGGCCTGGGTGGCCGTGTACCCGGGGCTTTCCGAGGCAGTGGGCCAGGAGATCACCCCGGACACCACGGTCGAGGAGCTGCGCGTCGTCGCCGAGAAGTACGATGTCAAGGTCGATCCCAAGTGGGACGCGGAGAAGCTGGCCGTGGAACTCTTCGGCGAAATCGTGGAACCCACCCTGCTGAACCCTACGTTTGTCTACGACTACCCGCCGTCCGCCCAGCCGCTGGCCCGCCCGCACCGGGAAGACGGCCGCCTGATCGAGGCCTGGGACCTGATCATCGGCGGCATGGAACGCGGCACCGCGTTCTCCGAGCTCATTGACCCGGTCATCCAGCGCGAACGCCTCACCGAGCAGTCCATGCATGCAGCAGCCGGCGACGTCGAGGCAATGCAGCTGGACGAGGACTTCCTGCGCGCCCTGGAATACGGTGCGCCCCCCATGGGCGGCATTGGCCTGGGCATCGACCGCTTGGTCATGCTGTTTACCGGTGCCGGCATCCGCGAAACGATTCTCTTCCCCCTCCTCAAGCCCGAAGGCCACTGATTATGGATTATGTCGCCGTGCTGCTGCCCTCGCTGGTGGTTGGCCTGCTCTTTTGGTTTGCCATGAAGTCGATCTTTAACGCGGACAAGGCCGAACGCCAGGCCGAAGCCCGCGCACAGGCTGAAGCCGACGCGCAGGCGGCAGCCGGAGATGATTCCTCCGAGCCGCCGACTAAATCAGACAAATAACAGGCCACTTTCAATACCGCCCGGTTATCCCCAAGGAACCATTGCGCGTTTTGACGCGTTGCCTTATTGGGGGACATACTTCAGGTAGAAACATCCGCTTTTCTGATTACACGTCCTTTCCAAAAGAGAGATTCTTGATGGCACAGAAAGTCAATATCGTCCTCGTGGATGATCTGGATGGGGGATCTGCGGACGAAACCGTTCGCTTCGGCCTGGATGGCGTCGGTTATGAAATTGACCTGTCCTCAGCCAACGCTTCAGAACTGCGGTCGTCACTGGAACGCTTTGTTTCAGCCGGCCGCAAAACGTCCGGCGGCCGGCCTGCCCGCGCCAAGGCATCGGGTGGACGCAACCAGGACTCTGCCCAGATACGCCAGTGGGCGCGGGATCACGGTTACACCGTCAACGCGCGGGGCCGTATTCAGGCGGAAATCCAGGAAGCCTACCAAAAGGCCAATTCTTAGCCTGGTGCCCTGACGACCAGTTGGGGCACAAAACGTTCTGAACATATGTGTGGCGCCCCCGGTTGACGGGGGCGCTGCGCTTTAACCGGCGGGTGCCACCCTCATTAATAAGAACCGCCGTTAACCGGAACCGGCGGCCAGGCAGGAAATCGACTCCTCCGGTCAGCGGAATCCGACAATGCTCTCCCGCGGGGAATCATGCCCCGCGGCAATCCGGCCGCTTTTACGTGAGCGGTGCGCAAGCTAATCCGGGTCCCTTTGGAACATTCCGCCCCGGGTGATTTCCAACACCCCGTCGGGGGAAACAGTAAATGCCGCCCCGGTGGCACCCAGATACTATTCAGGCCCTCTCCGGCATCGCGGCCGCACGGCTGGTACGGCAGCTGCGTGGACCTATGCAAGGCCCCCGGTTTCCCCTGTGGCGAACAAGCTCCCCAAGTCAGGCTTCCCCCACGTAGCATCAAAGTACGTCGTAGCTAGGAGTGTGGCGAAATGTTTGAGCGATTTACGGACCGTGCCCGTCGCGTAGTTGTGCTTGCCCAAGAAGAGGCACGCATGCTGAACCACAATTACATTGGTACCGAACACATCCTCTTGGGTCTGATCCATGAGGGTGAGGGTGTTGCCGCCAAAGCTCTTGAGTCCTTGAGCATTTCGCTCGACGGCGTCCGTGAGCAGGTGCAGGAGATCATCGGCCAGGGCCAGCAGGCTCCCTCCGGCCATATCCCCTTCACGCCGCGTGCAAAGAAGGTGCTGGAGCTTTCGCTGCGCGAAGCCCTGCAGCTCGGCCACAACTACATCGGCACGGAGCACATCCTGCTGGGACTCATCCGCGAGGGTGAGGGCGTGGCAGCCCAGGTGCTGGTGAAGCTCGGTGCCGACCTGAACCGGGTCCGCCAGCAGGTCATCCAGCTGCTCTCCGGCTACCAGGGCAAAGAGACCACCGGCGCCGGCGTCGGCCAGAGCCAGGCAGAGGGTACCCCCGCCGGCTCTGTCGTGCTGGACCAGTTCGGCCGGAACCTCACGCAGGCTGCCCGCGAGAACAAGCTGGACCCTGTGATCGGACGCGAGCAGGAAATGGAACGCGTCATGCAGGTCCTTTCCCGCCGCACCAAGAACAACCCCGTGCTGATCGGCGAGCCCGGCGTCGGCAAGACCGCCGTCGTCGAGGGCCTGGCCCAGGCGATCGTGCGCGGCGATGTGCCCGAGACCATCAAGGACAAGCAGCTCTACACGCTGGACCTTGGCTCCCTCGTGGCCGGCTCCCGCTACCGTGGTGACTTCGAAGAGCGCCTGAAGAAGGTCCTCAAGGAAATCCGCACCCGCGGCGACATCATCCTCTTCATTGACGAAATCCACACCCTCGTGGGTGCCGGTGCCGCCGAAGGTGCCATCGACGCGGCCTCGATCCTGAAGCCGATGCTGGCCCGCGGCGAGCTGCAGACTATCGGTGCCACCACGCTGGACGAGTACCGCAAGCACATCGAGAAGGATGCCGCCCTCGAGCGCCGCTTCCAGCCCATCCAGGTCAAGGAGCCTTCGGTTGCGCACGCAATCGAGATCCTCAAGGGCCTGCGGGACCGCTACGAGGCGCACCACCGCGTCACCATCACCGACGGCGCCCTCGCCTCGGCCGCGAACCTCTCCGAACGCTACATCTCGGACCGGTTCCTGCCGGACAAGGCGATCGACCTCATCGACGAAGCCGGCGCCCGGCTCCGCATCCGCCGCATGACCGCTCCGCCTGAGCTCAAGGAGATGGACGAGCGCATCTCCGAGCTGAAGATGGAGAAGGAGTCCGCGATTGACGCGCAGGACTTCGAAGGTGCTGCCGCGCTGCGCGACAAGGAGCAGAAGCTCATCACCGAGCGCTCCGAGAAGGAACGCCACTGGAAGACCGGCGGCATGGACGACATCTCCGAGGTGGACGAGGACCTGATCGCCGAAGTCCTCGCGAACTCCACGGGTATTCCGGTCTTCAAGCTGACCGAGGAAGAGTCCTCGCGCCTGCTGAAGATGGAAGACGAGCTGCACAAGCGCGTCGTCGGCCAGAACGAGGCCATCAAGGCGCTGTCCCAGGCCATCCGCCGCACCCGTGCAGGCCTGAAGGACCCGAAGCGTCCGGGCGGCTCGTTCATCTTCGCCGGCCCCACCGGCGTCGGCAAGACCGAGCTCGCCAAGGCCCTCGCGGAGTTCCTGTTCGGTGAAGAGGACGCCCTCATCACCCTGGACATGTCCGAGTACTCCGAGAAGCACACGGTTTCGCGCCTCTTCGGTGCCCCTCCGGGCTACGTCGGGTACGAAGAAGGCGGACAGCTGACCGAAAAGGTCCGCCGCCGTCCGTTCTCCGTGGTGCTGTTCGACGAAGTGGAGAAGGCCCACGCGGACCTCTTCAATTCACTGCTGCAGATTCTGGAAGACGGCCGGCTGACCGACTCCCAGGGCCGCGTGGTGGACTTCAAGAACACCGTGATCATCATGACCACGAACCTCGGAACCCGGGACATCTCCAAGAGCGTCGCCACCGGTTTCCAGTCCGGCACGGACACCCAGACCGGCTACAACCGGATGCGCGCCCGGGTCACGGAGGAGCTCAAGCAGCACTTCCGCCCCGAGTTCCTCAACCGTGTTGACGACGTCGTGGTGTTCCCGCAGCTGACGCAGGACGAGATCATCGAGATCGTGGACCTGTTCGTTGGCCGCCTGGAGAAGCGGCTTAAGGACAAGGACATGGGCATCGAGCTCACCACGGCTGCCAAGGTGCTCCTGGCCACCCGCGGTTACGATCCCGCCATGGGTGCCCGGCCGCTGCGCCGCACCATCCAGCGCGAGATCGAGGACCAGCTCTCCGAGAAGATCCTCTTCGGCGAGATCCACGCCGGCGACATCGTGGTGGTGGATGTGGACGGCGAAGGCGACGACGCCAAGTTCACCTTCGCCGGCAACGCCAAGCCGCGCATCCCGGAAATCGCCCCTAGCGCCTAGCGCTGGGCGCCTAACCGCCAGCCGCACTCCAGCGCCAAGAGGCCCCGCCAGCCCCCGAAAGGGGGGCAGGCGGGGCCTCTTGCTTGCGCTCCCGCTGGCAAAACTTGCGCTCCCGCCGGCAAAAGAGGTTTGGAATGTGCTGGTTCACTGATAGTGAACCCTTCTGTGATCCAGGGCACAGGGGGTGTTGAATCGGCACATGTCTTCTGATGATGCAGCGATCCTGCGTGGGCAACCGGCGACCCCTTTCCACGACCTCGACCACTACCTGGCGATCCCGCGTGTCAGTGGCCTGGCCTTCAGCCCAGACGGCCAGCGGCTGGTAACGACGGTCGCCACCCTCAACAGCAAGGGCACCGATTACGGCACGGCGCTGTGGGAGCTGGACCCCGCGGGCGAGAAGCAGGCCCGCAGGATCACCCGCAGCGCCAAGGGCGAAGCCGGCGCCGTGTTCGCGGCCAACGGAGACGTGTACTTCACGTCCGCGCGGCCGGATCCGGACAGGGAGGCCGACGGCGATCCGGTCAGTGCGCTCTGGGTGCTCCCCGCAGATGGCGGCGAGGCCCGCGTGGTGCTGTCGCGGGCTGGCGGCGTGGACAAGGTCATGGCGGCCAGGGACGCAAACGCGGCCTTCGTCACCGCGTCCGTTCTTGCCGGCTCCAGCGACGAGGAGGCCGACGCCGAGCGCCGCAAGAGCCGCAAGGACAACAAGGTGGCGGCCATCCTGCACAGCGAGTATCCGGTGCGGTACTGGGACGCGGACCTCGGCCCTGCCCAGCCGCGGCTCTTCGCAGTGGAGCCGGGGCCCGAGCCGGAACCCGGCAAGCCCGCCACCGTGGACAGCGCCGCGCCCCTTACCCTGCGCAACCTCACCCCGGCGGCGGGCTCCCGCCTCCGGGAGGCCGTCTCGGTGGTCAGCCCGGACGGAAAGACCATCTACACGAGCATGGTGAAGCCGCTGCCGAAGGCGGACCTGCGGTCGGTCCTCGTGGCCGTTGACGTCGCCACCGGCACTCAGCGGGTCCTCCTCGACGAGGAGGGCCTCAACTTCTTTCCCGGCCCGGTCAGCCCCGACGGCGGCCTGCTCGCCGTAGTCAGTGAAAGCGATACAGCGCCGCAGCAGGCGCCGCAGGTCAGGCTGCATCTCCTCGATGTCTCCGGGGAAGCCGGTCCGGAGGACCTGCAGCCCCTGGCGCAAGAATGGGACCGCTGGCCCCACCCGGAAGCGTGGCTCCCGGACGGCTCTGCCCTCCTGGTCACGGCAGACGACGACGGCGCGTCGCCGGTTTTCAGCCTCAGCGTTGCGGAAGCTGCCGTCCGGGGGAGTGTCACCCGGGTGACGCCGGACACGGCGGCCTACACCGACGTCGTCGTTTCACCCGATGGCCGCAGCGCCTATGCGCTGCGGAGTTCGTACGAGTTCCCCGCCGAGCCTGTCCGGATCGACCTCGCCAGCGGGGACGTGATGCGGCTGCCGTCCCCGGCGGAACGGCCGCAAACCGGGGGGTCGTTGGAGCGGGTGGAGGCGACGGCGGCCGACGGCACCCGCGTGCCCGCCTACCTGGCCCTGCCGGCCGGTGCCTCCCCCGGGAGCCCTGCGCCGCTGCTGCTGTGGATCCACGGCGGCCCGCTGGGATCCTGGAATGCCTGGACCTGGCGCTGGAACCCGTGGCTGCTCACGGCCCGGGGCTATGCTGTCCTGCTGCCGGACCCTGCCCTGTCCACGGGCTACGGCCAGGAATACATCCAGCGGGGCTGGGGTGGCTGGGGCAAGGCGCCGTTCACGGATCTTATGGCCATCACGGATGCGGTGGTGCAGCGGCCGGACATCGACGAAAGCCGCATGGCCGCGATGGGCGGCTCCTTCGGCGGCTACATGGCCAACTGGGTGGCCGGGCAGACGGACCGCTTCAAGGCGATCGTCACCCATGCCAGCCTGTGGGCGCTGGACCAGTTCGTGCCCACCACCGACGCGTCGCAGTACTGGCTCAAGGAGATGACGGCGGAAATGGCGCTGGAGAACTCCCCGCACCTGCACGTCGAGAAGATCCGGACGCCCATGCTGGTCATCCACGGCGACAAGGACTACCGGGTACCCATTGGGGAGGGCCTGCGGCTCTGGTACGAACTGCTCTCCAAGTCTCAGCTCGCGTCCGACGAGAACGGGCAGACGAGCCACCGGTTCCTCTTCTACCCTGACGAGAGCCACTGGATCCTGCAGCCGCAGCACGCCAAGGTCTGGTACGGCGTGGTTGAACACTTCCTGGCCAGGAACGTCCTCGGCAAGGACATCCAGCTGCCCGCGGATCTGGGCCTCTGACCTCCGAGCCGGAGGCGGCCGCGGCCGCCGCCGTAAGATGGGGGCTGTGACTGACTCCTTCACCGTTCGCCCTGCCCGGACCAGCGATGTGGCTGCCATCAAGAAACTGGTGGCGCCGCTGGCGGAAGAGCGAATACTGATGGCCAAGGAGACGGTGGCCTATTACGAGAGCCTGCAGGAGTTCCTGATAGCCGAGTCGGCGGCCGGCGAGGTCATCGGCTGCGGCGCCCTGCACGTCATGTGGGAGGATCTCGCAGAAGTCCGCACCCTTGCCGCCTCGGATGCCTGGCGCGGCAGGGGAGTGGGGCACGTCCTCGTCGAGAGTCTCCTGAAGCAGGCCGCGGCGCTGGGCGTATCGCGGGTGTTCTGCCTGACCTTCGAGGTGGACTTCTTCAAGCGGCACGGCTTCGAGGTCATGGCGGACCAGTCGGCAGTGGATCCGCAGGTGTACTCCGAGCTGCTGCGCTCGCATGACGAAGGCGTGGCGGAGTTCCTGGACCTTGCGCGCGTGAAGCCCAACACGCTGGGCAACACGCGGATGATCAAGGCTCTCTAGAGCCCGCCCCGATCTCCGCGGGGCTGGACTCGGCCGGCTGGATCCCGTTCAAAGTCGCCGCGTAACACTCCTTTCCTTTTATAAATTTGCTGGATAAACTCTTGTGAACCGGAAGGGACAGCATTGGGGGCTGTCCCTTCCGCCGTTTCCGACCTACCGCGCAGCAGGTACCGGTAGTAGGGTCAAAGCACATCCTGACCGATGTCAATGAAGCACCGAGAGCCCAGGAGCCGGCCGTGAAAAAGCTCATCAATGACCCCCGCGCTGTTGTGGATGAATCCGTGGAGGGATTCGGTCTAGCCCATGCAGACCTAGTGACCGTCAGCGCCGATCCAAAGTACGTCACCCGCAAGGACGCCCCCGTTGCCGGCAAAGTCGGCCTGGTGTCCGGCGGCGGCAGCGGGCATGAACCGCTCCACGCCGGCTTTGTGGGACGCGGCATGCTCGACGCCGCCGTGCCCGGCGCCGTCTTTACCTCCCCGACCCCCGACCAGATTATTCCGGCCACGCTCGCCGTGAACTCCGGCGCCGGGGTGGTCCACATCGTGAAGAACTACACCGGCGACGTCCTGAACTTCGAGACGGCGGCCGAGATGGCCCAGGCCGAGGGCGTGGACGTCCGCACCGTGCTGGTCAATGACGACGTCGCGGTGGAGGACTCGCTGTACACCGCCGGCCGCAGGGGGGTGGGCGGCACAGTCCTGGTGGAGAAGATTGCCGGGGCCGCAGCCGAGCGCGGCGACGACCTCGACGCGGTGGCGGCCATCGGTGACCGCGTGAACCAGAATGTGCGGACCATGGGCGTTGCGCTCTCGGCCTGCACGGTGCCCCATGCCGGTTCTCCGAGCTTCGACCTCGAGGACGACGAGATCGAAATCGGCATCGGGATCCATGGCGAGCCGGGGCGGCACAAGATCGCCATGGAAAACGCCGACGGCATCACCAGCCGCCTGCTGGAACCGATCCTCAGCGACCTCGGAGCGGCGTCGGGCGAGAAAGTGCTCCTGTTCGTCAACGGCATGGGTGGAACGCCGCTGAGCGAGCTGTACATCGTCTACCGCCGGGCAGCCCAGATCCTGGCGGAGCGGGGCCTCACGGTGGAGCGTTCCCTGGTGGGGAACTACATCACATCCCTCGAGATGCAGGGCTGTTCCATCTCGGTACTGCGGCTTGACGACGAGATGACGGCCCTCTGGGATGCGCCTGTGCACACGCCGGCCCTGCGATGGGGCGTGTAGCGGTGGGGCTGGACGTGACCTGGGCCGTCAAATGGCTGACGCTGTCGGCCCAGGCGATGGCGGAGCACAGGGTGGAGCTCATCGAGCTGGACAGGGCCATCGGCGACTCTGACCACGGCGAAAACATGGACCGCGGCTTCCAGGCGGTGCTCGATAAGCTCGCCGAAAGTCCTCCCGAGACCCCCGGCGCAGCGCTCAAGCTGACAGCCATGGCTTTGATGTCGAAGGTCGGCGGGGCTGCGGGTCCGCTCTACGGCACGGCATTCCTGCGGGCCGCAACCACGCTGGGCGATGCCGCGTACATCGACGCCGCAGCGCTCGCTGCAGCACTCGCAGCGGCGCGGGACGGCATCGTGGCAAGGGGGAAGGCCGAGGCGGGCGACAAGACGATGGTTGATGCCTGGACGCCTGCCGTTGACGCAGCTGCAGCGGCAGCGGCAGATGGCGACACGCTGGCAGTCCTGATCGCCGCGGCGGAGGCCGCCGAGGCCGGTGCCGTGGCCACTGATCCGCTGGTGGCGCGCAAGGGCAGGGCCAGCTACCTCGGGGAGCGAAGCGCCGGTCACCGGGACCCCGGGGCCGCCTCAAGTGCCCTCATCCTCCGCGCCGCTGCGGGAGCCGCGGCATGACGGTGCGGATCGTGGTGGTTTCGCACAGTGACAAGATTGCCGACGGCGCCGTGGAACTCGCGGCCCAGATGGCGCCGGACGTGATGATGGTTCCGGCCGGTGGAACGTCCGACGGCCGGATCGGCACCAGCATGGAAAAGGTGATGGCAGCCTTGGAAACCGCTGCCGGAGGCGACGGCGTGGTGGTGCTGACCGATCTGGGCTCGGCTGTGATGACCGCGGAATCGGCAATGGAATTCGCCGAAGGCAGCGGCACCGTGCTCCTCGCTGACGCCCCGATCATCGAGGGCCTCGTGGCGGCAGCGGTGGCGGCCCAGGGGGGAGCCAGCGTTCATGCTGTCCGGCGTGCAGCCGAGGCCACCCATGGCTATCCCGCGTCGCGGGCCAAGCCAGAGGATCACATGGCTGTTGCAACTGCCGGAGAGGAGCCCGGAATGCAGCCCGGGGGACAACCGGCAGATTTGGCCGCCCCGGATGCCAGCGCCGACTTCGAGCTCGTAAACCTCGCAGGCATGCATGCCCGGCCAGCCGCCAAGATAGCAGGCGGCCTGTCGGGGCTGGACGCGGACGTGACCGTGAACGGAGTGGACGGCGCCTCCATGACGGGGCTGATGACACTGGGAGCCGGCAAGGGATCGGTACTGCACGTGGAAGCGTACGGACCCGACGCCGAGCGCGCCGTGGCGTATGTGGCGGGGCTGGTCAGGGACGGTTTCGGGGAACCCTGAGCCGGTTCAGGCCAGGCTACTTGTCCTGCCTGAGGCCCGCCGCATCCAGCACCACCGACGCCGAGACAAACCGTCCGCACTGCTCGCCAAACGGGTAGCTGGCCTTGGGGGCGAAGCTCAGCGTTCGCACGGGCAACGGCTTGCCGTTGACGTACCGCCCGCTGGCCGTGACGTCGATCGGGGACTCGCCCAGCGTGTCCAGATTCAGCATTCCCCGCTGCGTGCCGTCCGGCCTGGACGTTGCCGAACACACGGCATCGGGCCTGGAATCATCGGCGCAGCCCAGATCAACCGGCACTGAGCCCGCTACGAGCTCGAGGGTGTCCTCTTTGCACTTGCCGTCCTGGCAGGCCTTCAATTGAAGCGTCTTCACCTCGGGCGCGTAGCCTGCGGCCACCGTGACCGCGACCCCTGACGCCTGGGCAATTGCCGGACACGCCGCCTCGAAAGCATGGCATCCCGAAAGGAGTGCCGTCGTCGTGATTGTGGCCAAAAGTACCCCTGTCTTGCCCATACCTCAGCGTAGATCCGGCGTCCCGAAGGGGACCCGGCCGGGCCAAACTGGCGCCCTCATCGTTATCCGGACACGCTGGAGGGTGCCAAATTGAGACCAAAAATCCGTGCGGGGGCGACCTGGACGGGGCCGCTCAGGCGGGCAGCCGGTACCCGCCCTGGTGCAGTTCGGCCAGGCCGTCCTCCAGGAGGCCCGCCAGCGCCCGTTCCAGCTGCTCCGGCGCGCAGTTCAGCCGGTGCAGGGCGGCCAGCGGCACGCCGATGCCGGCGGCTTCGAACCCGAGGTCGGCGGGGGCCTGCTGGAACATCTCCGCCGGCACCGGCGCGTCCGCCAGCCGGAGGACGGCCATCACGCCGCCGCGGACCTGGCGGTCTGTGCCGTGCCATGCCTGGCCCTTGGGCGTGTATAACGGCGGCGGCTCGCCGGCGGCGAGCCAGGCGCACCGGTCGCGCACGGGGCAGGCGGCGCACTTGGGTGCCCGGGCCGTGCACACGAGCGCCCCCAGCTCCATGACCGAAGCGTTCCAGCGGACGGATCTGCCGGTGTCGGACGGCAGCAGTTTCGCGGCAAGTCGCATCTCCGCGGCCGTCAGGGCCGGGGCGGGAAGGGCGGAGCCGGAAAAGAGCCGCGCGTGGACGCGGCGGATGTTGGTGTCCACCACCGTCTCGCGGCGCCCAAAGGCGAAAGCGGCGACAGCGGCCGCCGTGTAGCTGCCCACGCCCGGCAGTCCGAGCAGCTCGGCGTAGTCCTGCGGGACCCTGCCGCCGTGGTCGCGTTCGATGGCGACTGCAGCACCATGCAGCCTGAGCGCGCGCCGCGGATAGCCCAGCCGGCCCCAGGCGCGGACCGCCTCACCGGCGGGTTCCCGTGCCAGCGCTGCAGGCTCCGGCCAACGTCGCAGCCACTCTTCCCAGACCGGCAGCACACGAACCACAGGGGTCTGCTGCAGCATGATCTCACTGACCAGCACGCCCCAAGGCGGGCAGTCGGGCGAGCGCCACGGCAAATCCCGGGCTTCGGCGTCGAACCAGTCCTCCAGCGAGGAGTGGACGTCTGTCAGGTCGGGGTAGTCGGCTATGGTTTTGATGCCAACACTCTAGTTGAAAACCCCGACGGCGGTTCCCTGCCGGATGCCGTCAGCTGGCCTGCTGCTCGCTGGGCGGCAGCCCTTCCCGCCGGGCAGGCAACCGCCGCACATGGCCGTGTACGGTTTCACCGCCGCGGCCGTTGGCTGCCGGAACGGCCAGGGCCACGACGAAGCTGGCGCTGTCAGGGTCATCAACGGAGCGGATGGTCAGGCTGCGTGTTCCTTCCGGTATTGAGGGCGCAAAGAACTGCAGCTGGCGGGAGCCGACGGTGGCCACCTCATCCAGCTTGTACTCTGTGCCGAAGTGGTCATGGACGACGATTTCGGGGTTGTGCGGCACGTCTTCATTGACTGATGCGAGGTGCAGGTTCACCACTATGCCGGTGTTCCAGATCTCAACCGCAAGCACCGTGAACTCGGTCCCCTGGCTCTGATGTGTGCCAAACGTCAGCGGCAGAAGAACGCGTTCGAGGTGACCGCCAGACAAGTGATCTACCATCAGTGGTCCTCTCCAACTCGGCCCGGTAAGTGGTAACCGGAATTCAATTTTAGTAAGTGTGCTGACAGTTGTCACCCGAATTTGAGTCACGAATTGGACATGGTGGGGCCGGGGCGGCGTGGTGGGGCCGCAGAAAGCCCCCTGTTACTTAGCCTAGAAGGATGGGCAGGCAAGACACTCCGAACTCCGGCGCGGGCCGGGACCGGTCACCGAAACCGGCGGCACAGAAAACAGCAGCCGGCAAAACGGCGCCCCGCGCAGGGCGCAAGCCGAGCCCGGCCGTGTACCGCCGCCGTCGGCTCTTTGCCGGAGTGGCGCTGCTGCTGGTCCTGGGCCTGATCGCCGGCGGGGTCGCAACAGTTACCAGCCTCCTCGGCGGCGCCCAGCGGGTCTCCGCAGAGGACTCCACGCAGGGTTCCTCAACGCAGGGCACCGGCACCGCGCAGCCTGGGGCAACGCCGTCGGCAAGCCCTTCTGCAACTCCCTCCGCATCGCCCACGTGCGAACAGAAGCTCGTGACGGTCAAGGCGGCCACGAACAAGACGTCCTATGCCGCAGACGAAAAGCCGGTGCTGAGCCTCACGGTCACCAACGGCGGAAAGCTTCCCTGCAAGGTGAACATCGGCACGTCGCAGATGGACTTCCTGGTCACCAGCGGCTCGGACCGCGTCTTCTCATCCGCCGATTGCCAGGCTGCCAGCACTGACCTGGTCAAGACCATCGCGCCCGGCAAGAGCGAAACGGCGAACTTCCCGTGGCTGCGAAACCGTTCGGTGCAGGGCTGCGAGCAGGTGCCGGACGGTTCGGTTGCCGGCAGCGGGTACTACGTGTTCATCGCGAAGCTTGGCGCCAAGGTCAGCCCGCCGACAGTCTTCCAGCTCAGCTGACGCTGCCTGGGAATTAGAGGAACCGGTCCAGCAGGCTGGCTTCGGCCATGCGGCTGAGGCCCTCGCGGACCGTCCGGGCCCGCTGGTCGCCGATGCCGTCCACGGTCATCAGGTCGTCAATGGTCGCAGCCATGAGGTACTGCAGCCCGCCGAAGTGGTCCACCAGCCTGTCCGCGACAGCTTTCGGAACGGCCTTGAGTCCGGACAGGAGCCGGTAGCCCCGCGGCTGCACCACGGCGTCGAGGGTGTCCACGCCGCCGGCGAAGCCGATGATCCCCGCGATCTTGCTGAGGTCGATCAGTTCGGTGGGGCCAAGGTTGAGGAGCGCGCTGACCGCGCGGTCGATGTCCTCGGGAGATGCGTTCGGCCCGGCATAGTCGCGGATGATGATGTCGCTGCCCGGGCCGCGGCCCACCGTGAGCTCGTCCAGTTGGAGGGACAGCAGCCTGCCGTCCTCGCCGAGCTCCAGCACATATTGCGAGATTTCCTCGGAGATCCGGCGCACCATCTCCTGGCGCTGCAGGGTCACGGCCACATCGCGGACCGTCACCATGGCCTCAATCTCCAGGGCTGAGAGCGAGCTGGTCACCTGGTCCAGCCGCGAACGGTAGCGTTCCAGCGTGGCCAGGGCCTGGTTGGCGCGGGCCAGGACCTTTTCGGAGCCCTCGAGCACATGCCGCAGCCCGTTGACGTACAGGGCGATGATCTGCATGGACTGGCTCACCGAGATCACCGGCACGCCGGTCTGGATCGCGACGCGTTCGGCGGTCCGGTGGCGGGTGCCGGATTCCTGGGTTTCGATGCTTGGGTCCGGCACCAGCTGGACGGCCGCCCGCAGGATGTTGCCGGCGTCCCTGTCGCAGATGATGGCGCCGTCCATCTTGGCCAGTTCGCGGAGCCTGGTGGGCGAGAAGTCGATGCCGATGTCGAAGCCGCCGGAACAGATCGAGTCGATGGTCCGGTCCGAGCCCAACACGATCAGCGCGCCGGTGCGTCCGCGGAGAATGCGTTCCAGGCCGTCCCGCAACGCGGTCCCCGGGGCCACCCTCCCCAAAGTCGCTTTGAGCGATTCTTCAGGGCTGCGAGCCATAGATATTCCCTTCAAAGGTGCAGGCGGGCCTGCAGGTTTGCCGGTTTTCGATAGTGCGCCGGCAGGATCAAAAGTACTCGGTTTCCCGCATGCACCATCCTAGAGGTAGATTACCCCAGCAACCGCACGGGCAAGCCTCAAAGTGCCCCGTCGGGGGCCTGCGGAACACGCATCCCGAGTGCGTCCGACGGCGGCAGTCGGAGGGGCACTTTTGGCCCGGCTTCGGTGCGGATTACGCCCCTGCGATAAACTTGAAGCCTTGGCTGGCAGGTTCCGCCGCCACCCGGCCGCCGGATTTTCGGAGCATCTGATGTCGCCATCTGATGCAACGGAGACTTTTCAGGCCGTTCCAGATTTTCCAACCAGGATCCCCCGCGGATCGCAGTGAAAGTAGCACCGTGTCCCAAGAAGTGCAGAGCCCCGCCCGAGTGCACGAGATCCACAAGCAGGCCTCCCGCCGCCGGACGTTTGCCGTCATCTCCCACCCGGACGCCGGCAAGTCCACGCTTACCGAGGCCCTCGCCCTGCACGCCAAGGTGATCGGTACCGCTGGCGCTTCCAGCGGCAAGGCCAACCGCAAGGAGACGGTCTCGGACTGGATGCAGATGGAGAAGGACCGCGGCATCTCCATCAGCTCGGCCGCCCTGCAGTTCTCCTACCGGGACACCGTGATCAACCTGCTGGACACCCCCGGGCACGCCGACTTCTCCGAGGACACCTACCGCGTGCTCGCCGCCGTCGACTGCGCCGTGATGCTCGTGGACGCGGCCAAGGGCCTTGAGACGCAGACCATGAAGCTGTTCGAGGTCTGCAAGCAGCGGAACCTCCCCATCATCACGGTCATCAACAAGTGGGACCGCCCGGGCCTGGACGCACTGGCCCTCATAGACGAGATCACGGAGCGCACCGGGCTGCAGCCCATGCCCCTGACCTGGGCCGTGGGCATCTCCGGCGATTTCCGCGGCGTGTGGGACCTGCGCAACGACAGGTTCGCGCGCTTCCAGCGGAACAGCGCGGGCGCCAGCATCGCCCTCACCGAGTACTTCACTCCCGAAGAGGCGGCCGAAAGCCAGGGCCGCAACTGGACGGACGCCGTCGACGAGGCTGGCTTGGTTATCGAGTCCAACCTCGGCTTCGACGTCGAGAGCTTCCACGCCGGCAAGGCCACCCCCATCCTGTTCAGCTCCGCGGCGCTGAACTTTGGCGTCAAGGAACTGCTGGACGCCCTGGTGGACTTCGCCCCGCCGGCTGCGCCCCGGCCTGACATCGAGGGCACCCCGCGTGCCGTCGAGTCGCCGTTCTCCGGCTTCGTCTTCAAGGTCCAGGCAGGCATGAACAAGGCCCACCGCGACCACGTTGCCTTTATCCGCGTCTGCTCCGGCGTGTTCGAGCGCGGCATGGTGGTCACCCAGACCCGCACCGGAAAGTCGTTCGCCACGAAGTACGCGCAGCAGGTTTTCGGCCGGGAACGCGAGGTCATCGACGAGGCCTACCCGGGCGACGTCGTGGGCCTGGTCAACGCGTCCTCGCTGCGCGTGGGCGACAGCCTGTTCCTTGAGGAAGCCGTGGAGTTCCCGGCCATTCCGCTGTTCGCTCCGGAGCACTTCCAGGTTGCCCGTTCCAAGGACCCCAGCCGCTTCAAGCAGTTCCGCCGCGGCATCGAGCAGCTTGAGCACGAGGGCGTCATCCAGGTGCTGCGCTCCGACGTCCGCGGTGACCAGGCGCCCGTGCTTGCCGCCGTCGGACCCATGCAGTTCGAAGTGGTGGAGGACCGCATGGCGCACGACTTCAGCGCGCCGATGCGCCTGGAACGCCTCCCGTACTCCATGGCCAGGATCTCGACGGCGGACGCCATGCCGGCGCTGGCCAACGTGCCGGGCGCCGAGGTGCTGCTGCGGTCCGACGGCGAATACCTGGCCCTCTTCAATGACGTTTGGGCCCTGCGCCGCATCGAGAAGAACCATCCGGACCTCACGCTGGTACCTATCGGGACGCACAACCCCGCTAAGTAACTGTGCCAACGCGGGGCTCCGGTTCCCGAACGGTCTCCCAACCAACGAAGCAAGGTATCGCCGTGACCACAAACCAGCCGTCTGCCGTAACACCTGTTACAGGATCAACCAGTGTCGTCGTGACCGGCATGGGTTCGATGAACCCGCTCGGGGCCACCGTGGCAGAGACGTGGGAAGCGATGCTGGCCGGGCGCTCGGGCATCGCGGCGCTGCAGGACGGCTGGGCTGAAGCCTTGCCGGTGCGCATCGCCGGCCGGGTCACGGCCGACCTGGGCGCGTTCCTGAGCACCCGCGAGCTGAAGCGGATGGACCGCTGCGGGCAGTTGGCACTCGTTGCCTCCCGCGAAGCCTGGGAGCAGGCGGGGAAGCCGAGCGTCGGACCGGAGCGGTTCGCCGTCGTGATCGGCTCGGCCTACGGCGGCATGGATACCGTTCTCGCCCAGGTCAGGGAGCTGGACAACGGCGGCCCGCGCAAGGTTTCCCCGCACACCCTGACCAGGCTCATGGTGAACGGACCGTCCGCGTGGGTTTCGATCGACCTCGGCGCCAAGGGCGGGGCACTCACTCCCGTCAGCGCCTGTGCGTCCGGCGCTGAAGCGATCGCCCAAGGCACCGAAATGATCAGGTCCGGGGCGGCCGACGTCGTCATAGCCGGCGGCGTCGATGCCTGCGTCAACGACCTCATCATCAGCGGTTTTTCCCAGATCCGGGCACTCTCCACGCGCAACGACGATCCGGAGCGGGCCTCGCGGCCGTTCGACCGGGACCGCGACGGGTTCGTCCTGTCCGAGGGTGCGGGGATCGTGGTGCTGGAAAGCGAGGACCACGCACGTGCCCGGGGCGCGGAATTGCTCGGCGTCATAGCCGGGGCAGCCGTGACCTCGGACGCGAACGACATCGTGGCAGCCGATCCGGACATGCAGGTGCGGGTCATGGAGAAGGCCCTTGCCTCCGCCGGCCTCCGCGGGACGGACATCGGATTCGTGCATGCGCACGCCACCTCGACGCCCGTGGGCGACCGGCTGGAGGCGCAGGCCATCAAGACCATTGCCGGTGACCAGGTCCCGGTGACCTCCACGAAGTCGCTCACCGGGCACCTGCTCGGCGGAGCAGGAGCACTTGCCACCATCGCTACGCTGCAGGCCCTCCGGACCGGCGACCTGCCCGGCACCTACAACGTGGACGCCCTTGACCCCGAGGTGGACCTCAACGTCATCACCGGTACCGTCAGCGGCAGCACCGCGACGGCGGGACTCGTCAATGCCTTCGGGTTCGGCGGGCACAGCGCGGCGCTCGTGGTCACCCGCGCCTAAACCTCACGGCTTCCTGGTCCGCACCAGTGCCGCGGTCCCGGCAGCCAGGCCGAGCAGGCCCGCGCCGAGGCCGACGATGCCGAACGTGTTGTCAGGCGTGGCCGCGACCGGGGTGGTCGACGCTGCCGCCGACGTGGCTGCGGTTGTCCTGCCTGCGGCGGGGGCCGCAGTTGGGCTGCCTGCGGCGGGAGCAGCGGAGGCTGCCGGTGCCGCATGCGAGTGTTCGTCCGCCGCAGCGGTGGTGACGAACGAGGGGACCGGGTGCTCGGACTCGGGCTGGCCGGAGGTTACGGGCTGGTTCCAGTTCACCACTGTTCCGTCCGAGTAGGTCTGTGCCGCGGGCAGGGCCACGGTGGTCCCGGCCTCCGGAAGCCGGCCGACCGAGATGGAGAACGTCTGGTACTCATGCGGGCCGAGCTGGTGGGTTGCATCGGCTGTCCAGGTGACTGTGGCGGCGGCCTTGGTGACCTTGGCCTCTTCCACGGTGACGGGTGCGGGCAGGGCCGCCTCGGTGATCTTCGCCGTCCAACCGTCCATGGGCTTGACCGAGACGGACGTGAACGGCGTCGCTGCGGGCAGCGTGACCGCGACCTTGGTGGTCTTGGCGGTAGCGGACTCGTTGGGCACCCTGAAGGTCAGCTGCGAGAAGCCGCCAGCCGAGGTAGAGGCCGGGTCCACGTGGACGTGGGCGGATGCTGAGCCCACCCCCAGGACCATGAGGCCGGCAGCCGCCGCTGCGACGGTGACGGTTTTCGGGGCTCGGGACTTCACAGCACCGCTTGTTGAGGTGGTCATGACAGGGCCTTTCGCGGGTGCTGCCGCGCTCACGCCGAGGGCAGCTGGGTGATGGATGATCAGGCAGCGTCCCGGCACCCCCCGCAGGCTCGTTGGCCGTGCGCGGCCTCGCCCCGCCGCAACAGCCAGGCGGCGGCCAGCATGGCGAGGAGGTGGCCTGCCAACATGGCGGGCAAATTGGCGCCGTCATTCATGGGGACGGCTCCGGCATTGGCCGTGCAGTTCAGGCTCCCATGCCCGTAGTGCGCCAAACTGCCGGACAGCGAACGACAGTTGCCGCCGCGCGAGCCAGGCGGCCGGGGCCAACAGAACCGCGGCCGTCACGGCCAATGTCCCGGTGTCCGGAAGCTGCCCGCCACCCAGAACGTGGCCGGCGGCGGCCAGAGAGACCGCCACCGCGGTGACCAGGGCCGCCGGAAGAGGCGCAGGGGACCTTGGAGTTCCATCGGTGCCTCCCTCCACAAGGCCCGGAGCTGCTGTGACACCTCCGACCGTAAACACGGCAGCGTGGGAAAACCTTGGGCCCAGCGCCGGCGTGTTACAGGTCTGGGCGGCCCGGAATGGTGGTCCCGTAGCAGCAGCGGCAGGGGCCGGCCCGTAGAATTGCTGTGACTTCCGCTCTGCCCGTCCATCTTCCGGAAAGGACCGCTGATGATGCCCTGTGCTTCGTTCAGGCTTTTCCGCACCGGGCTGATCGGCTCGCTCGTTATCGGGTTTGCCGCGGGCGGGCACCTTGCGGGCGGCGGCCAGCTTCCCTCTGCGTCCATCCTGGCGGCGCTGTTCGCTGTGACACTGGTTCCGGTCGCCGCGCTGACGCGGTTCCGGCTCTCGTTCCCTGCCCTGGCGGCCCTGCTGGGTGCCAGTCAGTTCTGGCTGCACTGGGCTCTCAACGCGCTGGGCGGCGCGGGTGCGGCCGCACCGGAGTCCGCGGCGCTGATGCCGGGCCACGCCGGCCATTCGGGTGCTTTAGATCCGGGTGCCATAACTCCAGACGCGCTGGCCGCCGCAGGGTCGGCGGCCGCCGGAAGTGGCCATTCCGCGGCATCCGATGCCGTCATGTTCGTCGCGCACGTCGTGGCCACGCTGTGCACCGCAGTCCTGCTGGCCCGCGGGGAACGCGTGCTGTCAGCACTTGCTTCCTGGCTGCAGCCGCTTATCCGCCAGCCCGAACCGGCAGCTATCCTTCCTGCCCGCATCCCCGTGCCTTTTCCGGCCCCGGCGCTCCTCCCGCGGACGCGCCTGGGCGTCCGGCTGCCAACCCGGCGCGGGCCGCCGGTGCCTTTGGCCGCCTAGACGGGTTCCTTACAGAACGGGCCGGACCTTTACGGACGGTTCCGCTTTCCAGCCAGGGTCCGACGGCGGCGCGTAGCTACCTGCCCGTGTCGCATCGATGGCGCATGGGCCCTGACTGATTTTCCTGAAAGGAACCACCTCATGAGCACCTCCATTCGCCGTACCCTCAAGACCGCAGCAGCCGCCTCCCTCACAGCCGGCCTCCTGGCCGCCGGTGCCGCCGCCGCCTCCGCGCACGTCACGGTCGACCCCTCCGCAACCGCCGAGGGCGGCTTCACCAAGCTGACGTTCAGCGTGCCCAACGAATCCGAGACGGCCAAGACCAACCGGCTGGAGGTCAAGCTCCCCACCGACACCCCGCTGACCTCGGTCTCCGTGAAGCCGATGGACGGCTGGAAGGCGCAGGTGGTCACCACCACCCTGCCGAAGCCGGTGGAAATTGCGGGCGCAACAGTCACCAAGGCCCCAACCAGCGTGATCTGGACCGCTGACGCGGCCCACCAGATCGGGCAGAAGGAATTCCAGACCTTCACTCTGTCCGTCGGCCGGCTCCCGGCAGCCGGCACCACCCTGATGCTGCCCGCGGCCCAGGGCTACACCGACGGCACCACAGCCAACTGGGCCGACGCGGCCGAGGGTGAGCACAGCAACCCGTCCGCAACATCCTCCGACGCAGCTTCTGCTCCGGCCGCTGAAGCGAAGGAGTACCACCCCGCGCCCTCGTTCGTCGTCACCGCGGCGGAAGCCGTTGATGGTTCCGCAACGGCCACGCCGGATGCCGCGCCCGCATCGGAAACGCAGGCAACAGGTTCCAACGGCGGCCAGGCCGCGGGCTGGATCGGGCTGGTCGCGGGTCTTCTTGGCCTCGCCGCGGGCGCCACGGCCCTGGTCCGCACCCGAGCGGTCAAGAAGTAGCCCAAGGGCCGCATCGAACTGCAGCGGCCCGCGCCATCTCCTGGGGCTGCCAGGGGACGGCGCGGGCCGCTTTTGCTGAACGGCGAACAGACCTCAGGCCAACAGTGGGTCAGGGCTTAGTGATGAGCAGTTCCAAGACCTCTGTCAGGTGGCCCACTTCCTTCACGGTAAAGCCTGCCGGGACCGGGCCGGGACCGGTGGGGCTGGCGGGAACGACGGCGTGCGTGAACCCCAGCCGGTGGGCCTCGTGGATACGCTGGTTGATACCGGGGACCGGGCGCACCTCGCCGGCCAGGCCCACCTCGCCGAAGGCGATCAGGCGCTGCGGCAGGGGTTTCTTGTGCTTCGCGGACGCCACTGCCAGCGCTACAGCGAGGTCGGTGGCCGGCTCGCTGAGCTTCACGCCGCCCACCGTGGCCACGTAGGAATCGTCCTTTTGCAGCTGGCACCCGGCACGCTGCTGCAGCACCGCCAGAAGCATGGCCACCCGCGAACTATCCAAGCCGCTGGTTGCCCGGCGCGGCTGTGAGTTCTGGGTGTCGGCGAGCAGGGACTGCACCTCGGCAAGCAGCGGCCTGCGGCCCTCCATAGTGACGGTGATGCAGGTGCCGGATACCGGGTCCTTGGTGCGGGTGACGAACAGTCCGCTTGGATCGGCGAGGCCCAGGATGCCGTCCTCGGTGAGGTCGAAGCAGCCCACGTCATCGGTGGGCCCGTAGCGGTTCTTGACCGCCCGGAGCAGGCGGAGGCGGGAGTGGCGCTCGCCCTCGAACTGGCACACGACGTCCACCAGGTGCTCCAGCAGGCGGGGCCCTGCGATGGAGCCGTCCTTTGTCACATGCCCCACCAGCAGCGTGGTCATGTTCCGGCGCTTGGCCGCGGAAATGATCGAGGCGGCGACCTCACGGACCTGGGAGACGCCGCCGGAACTGCCCTCCACGTCCGCGCTGCTGAGCGTCTGCACGGAGTCCACCACCAGCAGCTTCGGTTCCACCTTCTCCACCTGGCCCAGCGCCTGGCCAAGGTCGGTCTCCGCTGAGAGGTAGAGGGTGTCCGCGATCGCGCTGATCCGCTCCGCCCGCAGTTTCACCTGGGCCGCCGATTCCTCGCCCGTCACATACAGGACGTTCTGCCCGGTCCGGGCGAACTTGGCAGCCACGTCCAGGAGCAGGGTGGACTTTCCCACGCCGGGCTCGCCCGCGAGCAGGATGACGGCGCCGGGGACCACTCCGCCGCCGAGGACGCGGTCCAGTTCGTCCACGCCGGTGGGCAGGTAGGCGGCAGTGGTGGCGTCAATATCGGCAATGGGGCGGGCGGGCTCCAGAACTGTAGTGGCCGCCGTCGTACGTGCCACCGCGGCGCCGGTTTCCTCAACGGTGCCCCATGCCTGGCACTCACCGCACCGGCCCACCCACTTGACCGTGGTCCAGCCGCATTCCGCGCATTTATAGCCCGGCGCCTTGGAAACCCGGGAAGTCTTTGTAGCCATTGCTCCACACTAACCGGGGGCTGTGACATTTTTGTCCGGCCCGACCGCCTACAGCGGGGGCAGGAGGTCGCGCGCTTCGCGGGAATCGATGCCGGTGGCTTCCAGCAGGTCCACCATGAGCGGCCGGAACAGCATCACCACGGTCTCGCCCTCGAGCTTCTGAACCTTCAACATCCTGGGGTGCAGCCGTCCGGCGATCTCGCCCAGGTCCTGCCGCGCGCTGCGCAGGTGGGCATGGCGGGCGCCCTCCTGCACTTCAGCGAGGCCGAGCGAGAGCTCTTCCACGGCCGCCCCTGTCTCCAGCAGCACCTCGGCGATGTTCTCGGTGGCTTCGTCGGACAGTGCGGCGTGATTGATGGAGCTGGTGAGCCGGCGCGCGAAGACGCGGCTGTTGCGCAGGGCAAGGTCGATGTATTCGAGCGACTGCTCCAGCCGGTCCAGTTCTTCCCGGTGGCGCCGGTAGGCGGGCGCCAGCGTGGCCACCTCGCCGGACGCCCGCAGCGAGTGCCGCATGGCATCCACCAGAGGCTGGCTGTTCCGGCCCCGGACCAGAGCATGCCAGGCCCGGGTGGAATCGCTCTCAACCAGGGCTGCGGCGCATTCCCGGAGCACTTCCGCGAGTTCATGGAGCAGCTTCTGGACGTCCTTGCGCGGTTCCCGGCGGGGATCCTTGGGCGCCAGGATGGTGACCAGCAGCGCGACCACGCCGCCCACCACGGCGTCGATGCTGCGGGTAAAGGGGCCGCCGGCAGGCGCCGGCAGCAGCACCACCAGCAGAGATTGCAGCGCCAGCTGGGTGGTGAAGATGTTGCCGCTGTCCAGGAAGCGGGCCAGCAGGATGGAGACCAAAAGCACGACGGCGGCCTGCCAGATCCCGGCCCCGAGCCAGTGGAGCAGCATGTCGCCCACGGCGATGCCAATGGTGCAGCCCAGGCCCACCTCCATCACCCTCCGCATGCGCAGATCGCGGGAGAATCCGAGGGCGATCAGGGCGGACGTGGCGGCGAACAGCGGGCCTGTATGGCCTAGGACGTACTCGGCAAAGGCATAGGCTCCCACGGCGCCGAAGGTCATCTGTATCCCGGGGACCAATGAATTCCGGCTCCGGACCATCCCAGTCCTGATCCGGCCGCGAAGGAAGCGTCTGCTGGCGGAGAGTCCGGTCTGGGGCATGGCTTCAGTCTATGGCCGGAGCCGCTGCGGACCGGGAACCGGCGGACCGGTTACAAGCCGCCGGGCGACCCGGCCCCGGAACCGCAAAAGGTAGGGCCGCCGTCGCGATGCAGCGACGGCGGCCCTCG
>NZ_JAGGPN010000060.1 GCF_018613795.1 Arthrobacter sp. ISL-65 | reverse complement strand
TAGAAGGATCCGTTCGCGCTGGAGGGGCGTGTGGCAAACCTCACCCGCCATTTGGGGCCAAATCGTTTGAAAAGCTCTCCCGCGCCTGTGCATCATGGAATGGAACCACAAAGAAATACGCTTTTCTGCAAGTGGTTCAGAAGTTCAAACACAACAAAATCCTGGTGGACGCAATGAGGCCAAACCGGTGAGCTCGTCGAGCTGCCTAAGGCCTCCGAGCGTTCCTGGGCTGACCTGTTCCGCGGCATCGCATTGGCGCCATGCCCAGACACGAAAGCACTGAAAATGACCTTTGAGACCGCCGAATCAATGACGATCAAGATCTGGGACCGTTCTGCAGTGAACCACACACTGGAGACGCTGGTGCACGATTTTTCGAGCCGGGCCAACGCAAAGAAGAGTGACGTTGCGGTCACCCTCAGCGGCCCGAACACCTTTACGCTCAGCCTGAACACCGCTGCTCTCTAGGCAGCACATAGCAGGCAGCACAAACCAAAGAGGACGACGGCGGGAACCTACCGCCGTCGTCCTCTTTCTTTTGCGTTGTGGCTGGGCTGAGCGCTAGGCGCGGGCGTGCTCGGCCAGCAGGGCATCGATCTGTCCGGCTGCCTCCTTCATGCCGTCCTCCATGCCCATCTCGATCATGTTGTTCATCTGTTCTTCGGACTCGAAGACGGACTGGACCGTCATCCGGGTGCGGCCGCCGATGTCCTCCAGCGTGACGGTAGCGTGCGTGGTTCCCATGGCCTCCACCGGGGCGCCGTCGTCGTCGGCGAACCCGTCGTCGAACTCGAGGCGGTTCGGCGCCTGGATGTCGGTAATGCGCCACCAGCCGCCGGCCTTCTCACCTTCCGGGCCGGTCATGTAGTAGAAGGCCTCTCCCCCGGGGGTGAATTCGTACTGGCTAAACGTCGCAGGCCAGGTGGGCGGGCCCCACCAGCGCTCGAGCTGCCGCGGGTCTTCCCAGATCTGCCAGACGCGCTGAACGTCGGCGTCGAACTCTGCCACGAGGATGAAGCTGAGCGCCTCGGGATTCTTGGTGGAACTGATAACCGTCATTGCCGGACCCTTCCTATTTTTCAGCGAGGATGTCTGCGATCCGGGCGACGCGCTGCCGCCAGATCGCCTCGTATTCGTCAAGCAGCCTGCGGGCTTTCTCCAGGCCGTCATGGTTGCCCCGCACGATCTGCTCCCTTCCGCGCTTTTCCTTGGTGACCAGGGAGGCGCGCTCCAACACCGCCACGTGCTTCTGAACGGCGGCAAAGCTCATGGCGTAGAGGGCGGCCAGGCCGGTCACCGAGTACTCTCCCACCGTTACCCGGCGCATGATGTCCCGCCGGGTGGTGTCCGCGAACGCCTGGAAAAGGCGGTCGAGTTCGGCATCGCTAAGCTGATCTACAACCATTTGGTTGTAGGATATGACGGCGGCGGACGCGTGTCAATGGCCTGAAAGCCCCGCCGTCCCACTCATGCGGCACCCACCCCGGCGCCCGTTTCCGATGGCATGCTCCCGTCATCCTCGTACGCCACCGCACCGGCCAAGTCGCGGGCGGCGACGTACCCGAACGCCAGCGCTGGACCGAGGTTGATGCCGCCGGCCGGGTAGTGCCCGCCCATCACGCTGGCCTGGTCATTGCCTGCGATGTACAGGCCGGGGATGGGCCGGCCGCCGTTGTCCAGGGCGCGGGAGCGGCCGTCCACATCCAGTCCGGCGAACGTGCCGAAGCTGCCGGGCACCACGCGGACGGCGTAGAACGGGCCCTTCTCGATGGGACCCAGCGACGGGTTCGGTTCCACCGTAACGTCACCGCCGTAGCGGTTGAACGGCGTGGAGCCTCGGCCGAAGTCCGGGTCCGTGCCAGCCGCGGCATTGCGGTTGAACCGCTCCACCGTCTCCTTCAGCCCGGCGGGATCGATGCCGCACCGGGCCGCGAGCTCCTCGAGCGTGCGGCCCTTCTTCAGGTAGCCGGAGCGCAGGTAGGGAAAGAGCGGCACGGGCAGCGGCTTGGCCATGCCCAGCGGGAAGCGGCGCACAAAGCGGGAATCGGCGATCTGCCAGGCCTCCGCTTGCTCCCCCGACGGCGTGGCCTCCAGCATTGCCGCCACGTAGTCGTAATACCCGTTGGCCTCGTTGACGAACCGCTTCCCGTTACGAAGGACGCCGATGCTGCCGGGTTTGGCGCGGTCCATGATGTGCGGGAACGTGCCGGTCCGCCCGCTCCGGTACGGCACCAGCGACACCGGGCACCACGCCGCGGCGGACTTCACGTCGGTCCGGAAGCGGGCACCCACCGACTGGCCCAGGCTGATGCCATCGCCGCTGGCCTCGGCGGGCGCCAGTGTCCAGTGTTCACGCCCGGTGGGCGTGTTCGGGAACAGTTCTTTCCGGCGCTGCACGTCGTTCGGGAATCCTCCGGCGGCCAGGACCACTCCGCGTGAGGCGTTGATCTGCAGCTCCCCTTCAGGGGTTCCGACGACGGCGCCCGTCACCTTGCCTGCCCCGTCGGTCAGCAGGCGCCGGGCCGGGGTGGAGACGCGGATATCCACGCCGAAGTGGTCTGCTGACTGCAGCAGCCGGCCGGTCAGGGCCGTGCCGTTGACCAGCTGCATGTTGCGCCGGTGCGTCAGCAGATCCAGGATGTGCTGGCCAAAGCGCCAGCCTGCATGGAGGATCCCGCGCGGATTACCCCGGGACGCGGACAGGAACCTGCCCAGGTCCTGCCCCGCCATGATGCCCATTCCCAGGAACGAGGTTTCATACAACTGGTGCCGCAGCGTGGCGCGCATCTCCGGCCGGATCCGCCGGGCGTTCAGGGGTTTGGGACCCACGGAGCGGTGTCCGGTCCCGGCGCCGGGAAGCCCGCCATAAACGTCATTGATTTTGGCGCCGGGCACGAACTGCAATGACGTTTTCTGGTGAAAGAAGCCCACCATGTGCGGCACGGCCTCCAGGAACGCGTCCACCCGGTCAGCCTGGTAGTCGGTCCCGAGGACACCGCGCAGGTAGGTGCGGAAGGTCTCCTTGTCCTCGCTGACGCCGGCGGCCCTGGCCAGCGGATTGCCCGGGGCCCAGGCCCAGCCGCCGGACCAGGCCGTGGCGCCGCCGCACACGTCCGCCTTTTCCACCACTACCACCTTCAGCCCGTGGTACGCGGCCGTCACGGCGGCGGCCAGCCCGCCCGCTCCGGAGCCCACCACCAGGACGTCGCAGTCCAGGATGGAATGTCCATCTCCGGCGGCCGGCAGTCCGTCGCCGGCCGCGGAAGGGGTTGTTGCATTAGTCGGGAAAGTCATCTCTGGCTCCAGTGCTTCTTTCAGTGTCCGAATTCGTCCGAGTCCAGCCGCGGCGGCGCGCCCGTGTCCAGGGCATCGATGCCGGCCATTTCCCCCTCGGTGAGGGCAAAGCCAAAGACGTCGAGGTTTTCGCGCTGCCGCCGGTCATCGGCGGACTTGGGGATGGCCACCCGGCCGGACTGGACCTGCCAGCGGAGCACCACCTGCGCCGGTGTCCTGCCGTATGCCTCGGCCGGGCCGGTGACGGCAGGGGCCGAGAGGAAGCCGCCGTTGCGGCCCAGCGGGCTGTAGGCAGCGGTGACGATGCCGTGCTCACGGTGGAAGGCCAGCTGGTCCAGCTGCTGGTGCTCGGGATCCATCTGCACCTGGTTGACCGGGACTTCCAGGCCTGCCGCCTGCAGCTGCCACAGATGGGCCGGCTTGAAGTTGGAAACGCCCCAGCACCTGATCAGCCCCTCCTCGGCCAGCCGGGTGAGCCCCTCCGCAGCTTCCACAAACCGGCCCTGGGCAGGATTCGGCCAGTGGATCAGGAAGAGGTCCAGATATTCGGTGCCCAGCCGCCGGGCAGCTGCGCCGAAGGCCTCGCGCACGCCCGTGCCGCCGTGCCACTGCTTGTTGAATTTGGTGGTGAGGAACAGGTCCCCGCGAGCAATGCCGCTGCGGCGGATCCCCTCCCCCACGGCCACCTCGTTGTCGTAATTTTCGGCCGTATCGATGTGCCGGTAGCCGTTGGTGATGGCGCGGGCCACGGCGTCGGTGGCCTCCCCGCCGGTCATGGGCCAGGTGCCGAGCCCGATGAGTGGAATTACGACGCCGGGCGCCAGTTCCGCCGTCGTGCCCAGTTCCGCTGCGGTTCCGGCTGCTTCTGCGGCTGTTCCGGTCATGCTGTTACCGCCTTTTCGATTGCTGACTTCTCGGTTGTCTTTTTGGATTCCATTGCCAGGACAGCCACGGCGGCCTCCTTGAGCTTCCGCGCCCAGCCCAGCTCGCCCAGCCGGGCCACCGTGCTGTCCGACGGCACCTCGACGCTCACCGGAACGTCGGCCGGAAAAGCGTTCACCAGGGCGGCGAGGTCGAAGCCGCCACTGCCCGGAACACCGCGTTCCGAGCGCGACTCCGCCACCAGCGCCGCATGGCTGGCCGGACGCTGCACCGGCCCGTCGCACAGCTGCAGCAGCGGCACCAGGTCCCGGTTCGCTTCGAGGTTCTGCCACTGCGGGGACCCCGGGACCGCGCCAAAGCGGTTCAGGTGGAGCGCGTCCACCACGACGTTGCAGCCAGAGATGAGTGCCAGGGCCACCGCGGCGGGGATGGAGTTCACCGCCTGGTAGGAGATGGGCTCGAGGGTGGGGACGATGCCGTAACTCCGGCCATCCTCCGTCATGCGCGCCAGGGTGTCGGCGAGGCGTGCGGTGTCGGGGTCGGACGCCGCCACCGTCAGAGAGGCCGCACCCAGGGCCTGCCCGGCCTCCATCATGGCCAGCCACGCATCGCGCTGGTCGGTGCCGTCCAGCAGCAGGAACTCAATGTCGCGGACAGTGACCCCAGTGTCGGCCATCCGGGACAGTGTCTCCCTCAGCATCGGCGATCCCGGCTGCAGGTCGTAGGGGCGCTCGGTGGGAGTGACGGGACGGACGCGCGCGCCGATGAAGTCGAAGCCAGCCTGCGCGGCGACGGCCACCAGCTGGGGCGGGGCGGTGTTGAGGAGGGAGAGCTGGGCCAGGCCCAGCTGTCGGCGCGGTGCGGTCATGATGCTGCTCCGTTCATGCTGAGCTCGAAGGGACCCGCTTCGGGTTCGGTTGCAAAAGCCGCGGGCTCGGCGGCAAGCGCTGCAGCGATGCGCTGCGCGGCGTCGTAGCCGCTCTTCACCGCGTTGGAGGCGATGGCGGGGGTGTGATCCACCACCGTTCCGGCGAACGCCACCGGCACGCCGGCCACGCGGGCCAAGTCTGCCTCACGGTCCTCCGCGGGGACGGAACCGTCCAGCGGCAGCACAGAACGGGACACCAGCAGGCTTCCGGGCGCGTCCAGCCATTCCGAGCCGGACCCGTCCCGGGACGTGCCGGCTATCCGGATGCGGCCGCCGTCGTATTCCTCGATCGTGGCACCCAGCCGGACCCGGACCCGTGGATTCTGTTCGAGCCGGGGCACGGCCAGGATTTTCGCCCGCCGTCCGGATTCCGGCGCGAGGACGTCCTGCGGCCCCACCAGCAGGACCGCTGTGCCGCGGTCCGCGAGGGTGTCGGCCAGGCTCATGGCCACCGAGTCCGCACCCCAGATGGTCACGGCGTCCGGGACGTCACCGCCGTCCAGCACCTCGGGGTGGGCCGCGAGCCAGTCCCGCACGTCCGTTACGCCGGGCAGGTCGGCGCCGGGGAAACCTGCCCCGGGCCGGGTCCCGCCGGTGGCCAGCACGACGGCGTCGGCCCCGGTTTCACGGACCAGCCCGGCCAGATCGGTAACGTCGACGCGCCTGCGCTGTCGCAGCTCTATCCCCATCCGTTCGTTCTCGGCCTCCGACCAGTCGCTGAACCGGTGGAAATCCGGCGTCGACTTCATCCGTTCCGCAAGGGCTAACTGCCCGCCAAGCCGAGCGCCGTCGTCGAGCACTGTGACCTGCGCACCTGCCAGGGCAAGTTCCCGGGCGGCGGTGAGGCCGGCGGGGCCGGACCCCACGACGGCGACCCGGGAGCCCGGGCGCACTCCCGGCGTGGGAAGCGGGACCCGCGAGCGCCCGACGGCTGGGTTGACGGTGCACGTGACCTGCCCCTGGCCGAGGGTGTCGATGCAGACGTTGCAGGCGATGCAGGGACGGTAAGCCTCTCCGCGGAGGACGCCACCCACAAAGGCGGGATCGGCGTGGATGGCGCGGGCCAGGCTGACGAAATCGCTGACGCCGTCGCCGAGGACCTCCTCGATGACGGCCGGCGAGTTCAGCCGCCCTGCCATGCCCAGCGGAAGCCCGAACTGCCGGTACGCCGCGGCGTAGTCGCGGAGCAGGCCGGGCTTCCACTCGCCGGGCTGCACGATCCATTCGCCGGCGTCATAGCTGCCGGCGGACAGGTCGAGGAAGTCCAGCTGGTCCAGGTTCGCTTTTGCCATGATGGCCAACTGGTTCTCGGCGCTGATGCCCTCCGCCGGGCCCTCGACGACGGACACCCGCACCCCGACGATAGCGTCCGGCGCGGCCTCGCGGACGGCGTCGATGACCAGGTTCAGGAAGTGCTCCGGCGCGGCGAACTCGTCCGTGCGGTGGTTGGAGATGGGGGACATGAACTGGTGGATCAGGTAGCCGTGCGCGCCGTGGATGTTGATCACGTCAAAGCCCGCGGCCACGGCCCGGCGTGCCGCCGCGGCGTAGGCCGCCACGAGGTCGTGGCATTCCCCCGCGGTCAGCTCCCGCGGCACCTCCCCGCCGGCCACCGCACACGGCACCGGCGACGGCGCCACGTTCTTGTGCCCGGACACCGCAGTTTGGGCGGTGCGGCCACCGTGGTTAAGTTCGACGGCGGCCAGCGCCCCTTCGGCGTGCAGGGCGTCGGTGAGCCTGCGCAGCCCCGGAATCATGGCGTCCGTGTGCAGGCCCAGCTGGTGCGTGCGGCCCTTGCCGTCGGCCCGGACGTACGTGGCTTCGGTGGTGACCAGGCCCAGACCGGCCCTGGCCCGGGTGACGAGGTAGTCGATGTACTGCTCGGTGATGTGCCCGTCCGCTGTGCCGTAGTTGCGCTCCATCGGGGCGGAGGCGAGCCGGTTGCGGAGGGTCCGCGGAGTGCGTCCGTTCCGGCCCAGGGTGAGCGGGCGGGCGGCGTAGCGGGTGTTGTGCTCCATCATGGCCTAGCCTGCCGCTTCCGCCGGAACACGGGTAACGACGTTGGCCGGCACCACGACGCCCGAGGGAACCTCGACGTCAGCGAAGCGGACGGGGCGGCCGGTGCGTGAGGATTCGTAGACCGCGAGCAGGATCCGGAGGGATTTCAGGGCATCCTTTCCGGTGATGGCGGGCTCGGTGCCGGCGTCCAGTGAGTGCACGAAATCGCGGACCTGGCTGGTGTGGTGCGGAATCAGCTGGCCGTTGATGGTGGAAAGGTCAATATTGGGTTCCACGCCTTCGGGATGGACGGGCTCCACGGTGATCTTCTCCCCCACGGCCCACAGGTCCAGCCGGCCGTCGCTGCCCTCAGGGAACTCCGTCAGCGATGCCGACGCTCCCGTTTCACCCGTGATCCGGAGCTGGATGCCCAGGTTGGGGGACACCGCCGTCGACGCCTCAAGCGTTGCCATGGCGCCGGAGGTGAAGGTGATGACTGCCGTGGCGGAGTCCTCCACTTCGATGTAGTCGCCGTGCCGGTACGTGTTGACCTTTCCGTAGACCTCCGCCACGTCGCCGAGGTACCACTGCAGCAGGTCGAGCTGGTGGATGGCCTGCGTCATGAGCACGCCGCCGCCGTCGTTCTCCCAGGTGCCGCGCCATGCGTCGCGGGAATAGTAGTCCGGCGCGCGGTGCAGCATAACGGAACACTGGGCCATAAGCGGCCGGCCCAGTGTCCCGTCGTCGATGGCGGAGCGGATCTTCTGGGCGGCCGGCCAGAAGCGGCGCTGGAACAGCGCACCGAACTGCACCCCGGCATCCTCGCAGGCGGCGACCATCCGCTCAGCCGCGTCGAGCCGGGTGGCGATCGGCTTTTCGCACAGCACATGCACCCCGGCTGCCGCAGCCTTGAGCACCACCTCCTCGTGGGTCGGGTGGGGTGTGCAGACCGACACGATGTCCACGCCCAGCGCCAGGATCTCGTCCACGGTGTTCACCGCATTCGGCACCTCCCAGGCCCGGGCGGTGGCGCGTGCCCGGTCCAGGTCAATGTCGCACACGCCGACCACCTGGACGTTTTCCAGGGCGCCGAACGCTTCGAGGTGGTTGCGGGAGATGGCGCCGCAGCCCACGATTCCGGCTCGGTAGGTGCGGGGGGCGGTTGCTGACTGGGTCATGGTTTCAACTTTCTGGTGGGTGGTGGGCGGGACCGGGCCGGGTTTCGGGGCCGGGCGGGGGTATCGGGACCGGGCCGGGACTAGGCGTCGGTGGAAACGGAACTGCGGACCGGCCTCTGGGGCCGCGGCAGTCCGAGTTCCTCGAGCGGGATCTTGTGGGTTTCGCGGGCCGTGGCAATGGCGATCGCGGAGACGGCCAGGCAGGCCACCGTGAAGCCGGCCACCGGGATCCATCCGCCGGGTCCCGGCTGGGCCAGGAGGGTGGCGATGGCGGGGGCAAAGCCGGTGAGGATCAGGCCCACCTGGCTGCCGATGGCCATCCCGGAGTAGCGGACCGGGGCGGGGAACATCTCGGGGAAGAAGACTGTCCAGACGCCGTTCCAGCAAGAGTAGAAGACGGACATGTTCAGGAACCCGAAGACGAAGATCAGGGCGATGTTGTGCTCGCTGATGGCCCAGAAGTAGCCGAACGAGGTGACGGCGCAGCCCAGGGATCCCACCAGGAGCACCTTCTTGCGGCCAAACCGGTCCGAGATGATGCCGGCCAGCGGGATGGTGAACATGGACAGGCCGATGGTGACGGCGTTGACCGTGAGCATGAGGGTCCGGTCCAGGCCGATGCCCTTGCCGGTGGCGTAGGCCAGCGCGTACACGGTGAAGGTGGTCTGCATGACCGAGAACAGCATGACCAGGGCTACCCGCAGGACGTCGCGCCACTGCGTCTTCATCACTTCGGCCGCCGGAATGCCCTGGGGCTTCTTGGCTTCCACGGTCTCTTCGAACACGGGCGGTTCCTCCAGCCGGGTCCGGATCCAGTAGGCCACCAGCAGCACAACAGCGGACAGCCAGAAGGGGACGCGCCAGCCCCAGCCCAGCAACTGCTCCTCCGGGAGGGCGGCTAGCGGGATGAACACCACCGTGGAGAGCACCATGCCGGACGCGTAGCCGGTCATCACGAAGCTGGTGAAGAAGCCGCGGCGTCCTTCCGGGGAGTGTTCCATGGTCAGGGTGGACGCCCCCGCGGCCTCGGCGCCGGCGGAGAATCCCTGCGCCAGCCGGCCCGCCAGCAGCAGCGCCGTGGCCCAGTAGCCCAGCTGGTCATAGGTGGGCAGGAAGCCGATGCCGATGGAGGCCACCCCCATGATCACCAGCGTGATCATCAGCGCCTGCTTGCGGCCGAGCTTGTCCCCGAAGTGGCTCATGATGACGCCACCCAGCGGCCGCGCCAGGTAGCCGACGCCGAACGTGGCCATCGCGCCGAGCAGGCCGACCACCGGGTCTCCGCCGGGGAAGAAGATCTTCGGGAACACCAGCGCTGCCGCCGTGCCGTAGATGAAGAAGTCGTAGTACTCCAGCGTGGAACCAAGGAAGGAAGCCAGTGCGGCCTTCCTCGGGGTCTTCGCCGGGAGGCTTCCCGCGCGTTCCAGGACGGCGGGCTCCGCGACGGGGTTTGGGGGTTGGACGTGTCCCATAGGTTCTCCTCATTGAGCTTCCAGGGCGGCCGCCACCTGCTGGCGGGGCCGAAGTGTTGAGCATGCACCCTGTTCGGGTGCCAGTGGCTCTGGGGGAAAACACTAGGAGCAGCGAAAAGCGCCGAGGCGAAACTTCCCATTCAACGGGACGCTGGCTCGGTGAAGATTCTGTGTGGCTGAGGGGGTGAAGCCCGGGGTCAGGAGCCCTGCAGCCAGGGCCGCGTGCCGTACGGACGGCGCTCTGCGCCCATGGTCCGGGACAGGCCGCGCCCTGCGGCCACAAGGACGGGAAGAACCACCTTGGGGTCCTCGTCCGCCGTCGGAATCACGACGGCGATCGCTCCGATCACGCTGTTTCCCTCACCAAAGACGGGGACGGCGTAGGCGGTGTTTTCCGCCACCAGGACGCCCGCCATGCGGACGTAGCCGCGTTCCCGGATCAGGGCGAGTTGGGCGCGAAGGCGCGCCGGATCGGTCTCCGTGGCGGCCGTCGTTTTCTCCAGCGGCCCGGCCAGGAAGCGCTCCTGCACGTCGCGCGGCATGTGCGCCATCATGGCCATGCCGGACGAGGTGTCGTGGATCAGCAGCCGGCCGGCCACAGCGGCAAGGTTGGTGGCGGTGCCGTGCCGGTCCAGCTGCTCCAGGTACAGCACGGTGCCGGAACCGGCGTCGGGAATGGAGAGCGAGACCTGCTCCCGGACAGCCGCATGGACACCTTCAAGAAACGGAAGGCCCCGCCGTCGGAATTCCTCGAGGGGATTGCTGCGGGACGCCAGTTCCCACATCTTCATGCCAACACCGTAGTCGCCGGCCTCGCCGCGGTTCAGCAACCCGCTGTCCACCAGGTCGTTGGCCAGCCGGTGGGCAGTGCTGCTGGACATGCCCGTGGCGCGGACCAGTTCGATCAACGACATCCGCGGGCGGCCCTTCGAAAAGGCGTCGAGGATCTTCACCACGCGCTGGATGACGGATTCGCCGGAAGGCGAGTTGGCCATCAGGCCCGCCGCAGTCCGGACGCGTCCCCGCCGTAGTCCAGGCCGATCTGGCGGGCAGCCTCCTGAAGGCGCGGCACCACGGACTTTTCAATGTCCTCGGCGGGGGAACGGTGGGTCTGCAGGGAGACGTTGACCGCCGCCACCACGTCATGGCCGCGGCACACCGGCACCGCCACGCCACGCAGCCCCTCTTCCAGTTCCTGCGACACCATGGCCCACCCCCTGGACCTGGCACGCTCTACTTCCGCCCGCAGCTGCTCCAGGCTTGCAATCGAGTGTTCGGTCAGCTTCTGCAGCCGGACGGTTTCGAAGTAGGCCCGCAGGCCCTCCTCTGTCAGGGCAGCCAGCAGCACACGCCCCATGGAGGTGGCCCAGGCCGGGAACCTGGTGCCCACGGTGATGGTCACGCTGAGCAGCCGCGGCGAGGGCACGCAGGCGACATACACGACGTCGGAGCCGTCGAGAACGCAGAGGGAGGTGGTCTCGTTCAGCTCGGCTGCGAGGGCTTTCAGATGCCGCTCCGCGATGGCCGGAAGCTCGAGGTTGGCCAGGAAGGACCGGCCGATCTCCAGCGAGCGGGCGGTCAGTTCGAAGTGAGCCCCGTCCGCCCGCAGGTAGCCGAGGTCGGCAAGTGTGAGGAGGAACCGCCGGGCGGAAGCCCGGGTCGTGTCCGCCGCCGCGGCCACCTGGGACACCGTCATCCGGGGAGTGTTCGGAGCGAAGGCCCGGAGCACGTCGAACGCCTTTTCGACCGATTTCACAAAGTAGGCCGGCTGTTCGTCCATGAGCTCCCTGCACCTCCCGGCAACCTCCAGCGGAGACCGCTAAGACTCGTGAAGCTGCACGCTGTTCCTGACCTACCAAGAATACGGTCCGCCGCGCGGCAGGGCGCAGGTAAACGAAAACGGATTGTGAGTCACTTCACTCTGCGCTATGCTTTTTCTAGTCGCATATCGCACGCTTGTTCGCGATACGCACAAATCAATAATCCCGACCCCGTCTTTCAGTGCGGAAGGACCCCCTGCAATGACCGATCTCGCCCCCAATGTCACCGCCGAGGCGAAGCAGTACCGGCTCAAGCGCGCCAAGAAGGCCGCCCTGGCCGCCTTCCTTGGCGGCGCGCTGGAATACTACGACTTCTTCATCTACGCCACCGCGGCGTCCCTTGTCTTCTCCAAGATCTTCTTCCCGTCCGGGGACCCCACCGTCGCCCTGATCGCCTCGTTTGCCACGTTCGGCGTGGCCTATGTGGCCCGCCCCTTCGGTGCCGTCGTCTTCGGCCACCTGGGTGACAAGATCGGCCGCAAGAACACCCTCGTCCTGACCCTCGTGCTGATGGGATCGGCCACGTTCCTGATCGGCGCACTGCCTGACTTCAACACGGTCGGCTACTGGGCACCTGCCCTGCTGGTGCTCCTGCGCCTCATGCAGGGACTCTCCGCCGGCGCCGAAACCGCCGGCGCCTCCGCCCTGTCCACCGAGGAGGCTCCGGAAGGCCGCCGCGGCTTCTTCGCCAGCTTCGCAATGAGCGGGATCTCCGCCGGCATCGTCCTGGCCTCCCTCGCCTTCCTCCCCGTGGCGGCCATGAGCGAGGCCGAGCGCCTCGCCTGGGGCTGGCGCATTCCGTTCTGGCTCTCCCTCGTGGTGCTGGTCGTCGCCTACCTGGTGCGGCGCTCCCTCGAGGAGCCCGAGGTCTTCGAGGAAAAGCACGACCACGGCGAACTGGTCAAGCTTCCGTTCGCCAAGATGTTCAAGACGCACCCGGCGCAGTTCTTCCAGGTGGCACTGATGTCCTTCGAAACCGTCACCAACACGTTCATGCAGTCCTTCGGCCTCGCCTATGCGGTGTCCGTCGGCGTCCCGACGTCGACCATGCTGTGGGTGAGCATCCTGGGCAACGTCATCGCCATGTTCAGCCAGCCGCTGATGGCCCGTCTCTCGGACCGCTTCGGACGGCGCCCGGTGTTCATTACCGGCGTGCTGGGATCCGGGCTGATGATCTTCGTGTACTTCTCCGTCATCTCTACCGGGAACATCCCGATGATCTTCCTTACCAGCACTCTCATCACCGCGGGCACCTACGCGATGTCCAACGCCATCTACCCGGCGTGGTTCTCCGAACTGTTCAACGTCAAGGTCCGCTACTCCGGCATGGCCATCGGCCTGCAGGTCGGCATCCTCTGCGCCGGCTTCACTCCCCTGCTGGGCACCGCCCTGGTCGGCGCCGACAAGGCCAACTGGGGCCCCGCTGCCTGGATCGTCGCGGCGTCGTCCCTGCTTGCTGTGGCCGGCGCATACTGGGCCCGCGAAACCCACAAGACCCCGCTGCGGGAACTGGGCAACCCGGTCCGGTAACCACGGCAGCGAACAAGCAGATAATGCCCTCAATCTACGGATTTGAGGGCATTATCTGCCGTGTCGGAACCTTTCCGTTTTGGAGGCATAGGAGGAACTGAATGGAGCTTCGGCAGATTGAGGCTTTCCTTGCCGTGGCCGAGGAGCTGCATTTCGGCCGCGCAGCGCACCGCCTCCGCATGGCCCAGTCGCCGCTGAGCCAGACCATCCGGAAGCTCGAGAAGGAGCTCGGCTCCGATCTGTTTGAACGCAACACCCGCTCGGTGGCCCTGACGACGGCGGGAGTCGCCTTTCTTCCCCATGCCCGCCGGATCATCGACGAACTTGATCTCGCCCGCCGGTCCGCCGTTACCGAGCCCGGCACGTTCTACGGCCGGCTCAGCATCGGCTTTTCCGGGGCGCTGAACCACCGGACCCTGCCCCCGCTGACCCGGGCCCTCCGCAACCGCTACCCTTCACTCGACCTCACCCTCACCGGAGGCCTCCTGACCCAGGATGCCCTGCAGCAGCTCCGGAACGGGTCGCTGGACCTGGCGTTTGTCGGGCTGCCGCTGGATGCGGGCGCGCTGTCCACCCGCACCATCGCCCTCGAACAGCTGGGCGCCACCGTGCCGGTGGACCATCCGCTGGCCGAGCGGCCGGCCATCGGGCTCGCCGAACTGTCCGAGGACGGGTTCGTGACCATGCGTGCCGCGCAGGGATCCACGCTCCGCGAGGGCATCTTTGCGGCCTGCGCGGCCGCGGGGTTCCGGCCCAGGGTGGCGCAGGAGGTCACCGACCCCTACACCGCGCTGTCGCTGGTGGCCGGCGGCGTAGGGGTGAGCCTGATGCCCGCCTCCGTCGCCAGCATCATGCCCGGCGGGACCGTGTTCATCCCGCTGACCGGCACCGCGCCGCTGCTGGAGTCGGGCCTCGCCTGGAACCCGGCCGGCATCTCGCCCGCCCTGGCACTGGCCCTGGCCGTCGCCGAGGAAGTCCTCCCCACGCCGGCGGGCTGAAGCACCCAAGCCGGCTCAGGCACCCAAGCCGGCTCAGGCACCCAAGCCGGCTCAGGCACCCAAGCCGGCTGAGGCACCCAAGCCGGCCCCCCGCCGTCGTGCATTATGTGTTTTCTGCACATGCTCATTGACCAAATAAGTGTTGGACGCGGCACAATCCCGGTGGCCACGATGGAGGGGAACATCCACCAGCTCAACGATGAGGACACACCCATGGAAACATTCGCTGTCACCTACGCTTACTCCGCCGGCTCGACCGCGGGACGGGACGAACACCGCCCCCGCCACGTCGAATTTCTGCAGGAGCAGTTCGACAACGGCCGGCTGGTGAAGAGCGGTCCGTTCGGGCCAGACGAGGATCCCGGCGCACTGCTGATCATCGAGGCGGCCTCGAAGGCCGACGTCGAAGCACTGATGGACCAGGACCCGTTCTATCTCAACGGACTCGTGGAGCAGCGCAGCATCCGGCAATGGAACATTGTCTTTGGTGCTGACGCAGCCGCCGACGCCGCGCGGAACTAGGAGCGCATCATGCTGATCGCCCGCACCGTCGCCAAGGAGACCATCAGGTACCAGGACGTTCCGGAGCCGGCCCTCGAGCCGGGCCACGCCCTGGTCCGGGTCCACAACGTCACCCTGTGCGGCACGGACCTGCACATTTGGGAGGACGACTACCCGGCCGGGCTGCCCGTCATCCAGGGCCATGAATTCGCCGGCATCGTGGAGGCCATTGGAAACAACGACGCCGGCATCCGCACCGGTGACCGCGTTGCGGTCAGCCCGATGGTCTACTGCGGACAGTGCCGGCCGTGCCGGCTGGGCCGGTTCAACGTCTGCGAGAACATCGGCTGCATCGGCTGCTATTCGGACGGCGCGCTCGTGGAGCTGATCAGCGTCCCGGTGGACAAGCTCTGTCCTGTGCCGGAGGGGTTGGAACTGGACCTGGCCGCAATGGCCGAGCCCGCGTCCATCGCCATGCAGGCGGTGAACCGGGGCCGGCCCTCGCCGGGGGAAACGGCCCTGGTGCTGGGCAGCGGTCCGATCGGGCTGCTCGCCGCGCTGTACCTGACGGATCTCGGCGTGCGGGTTGTCTGCGCCGACACGGAGCCGGACCGGCTGGAGCTGGCCTCTACATTCGGCGCCGTGGAGACGCTGCTGGTGGATCCCCGTGCTGACTTCCTTGGCGCCAGCCAGGCCATCCGGCTGGATGCGCTGACGGATTCATCCGGGCCGGAGCTGGTCATCGAGGCCACGGGCGTTCCGTCCTCGCTGGAGACGGCCGTGCGCCTGGTGGCGAGTGCCGGACGGGTCGTGCAGGTGGGGATTTCCGCGCGGACCGCCTCCGTTCCGATGAACGCCATCCCCTTCAAGGAGATCGACCTGCTGGGCAGCCGGAACAGCCTGAACCTCATCCCGGCAGGACTGGAACTGCTGGCCCGGCACCGGGACCAGGCCCGCACCCTGATGACGCACCGGTTCGCCTTCGAAAACCTGCAGCAGGCCTTTGAACTGATGCGCAGCCGTACCGAGCCGGTGGGGAAGATTGTGGTGGACATGCCGGCCGCGCAGACTACGCACGCGGGGGCCACCCTCACCGGGGCAGAATCGTGAGCGGCGAGCCGGCCCCTCTGCTCACCCCCGCCGGAAACATCTCGGGCACCTACGACGTTGTGGTGGCGGGCAGCGGCGCAGCGGGCCTGGTCGCGGCGATCCGGGCAGCCGATGCCGGGCTGAGGGTGCTGGTTGCCGAGAAGGCACCACTGCTCGGCGGCACCACGGCAGCCGGAGGCGGCGTGATGTGGGCACCGAACAACCATCTGGCCGGACAGGCCGGCTTCCGGGACAGCCATGAGGACGGGGTCGCGTACCTCACCGAGGCCGCCGGACACGTGCTGACCCCCGCGGAAGTAGAGTGGTACGTCCGGACGGCGCCGCGCGCCGTCGCCTATCTCGACGGGGAAACCCGGCTTTCGCTGACACCGATCTCCCGCCCGGATTACCACATGGAATGGCCCGGGGCGGCCGACGGCGGACGCGGCCTGGACAACGGCGCCTTCGACCCGTCGGGGTACCCGGGCCTCGCGGAGGCGATCCGGCCGTCGTCGTACTTTCCGCTGCTGACCATGACCGAACGCGACCGGCTCAACGGCCGGGCGGCGGATCCGGAGCTGCTGGCCCGGCGTGCCGCCACGGGCGTGCGGACCATGGGCGGCGCCCTGGTGGGGTCGCTGCTGGCGAGCGCGCTGGACCGCGGCGTGGAGATCGCCGCCTCTGCGCCGGTCGAGGACCTGGCCCGCGAGGATGACCGTTGGACGGTGACCCTCGGCGGCGGCGCAGCCGGCAGGACCGTGTCCGCGGCCGCCGTCGTGCTCGCTTCGGGCGGCTTCGAATGGAACCCGAGGCTCCGCCAGGCGTTCCTGCCGTTTCCGGTGACGCCCATCAGCGCGCCGTCCAATGAGGGCGACGGGCTGGAGCTGGGGCTGAAGGCCGGCGCCGCCGTGGCGGACATGACCGCGATCTGGGGAGTCCCTGTGATTTCCGAGGCCGCCCACGAGTACGACGGCGTGCGGTCCGGCCGGATGGGGAACGTGGAGATGACACTGCCCGGCTCCATCACCGTGAATGCGGCCGGGAAGCGCTTCGTCAATGAGGCGCTGAACTACCACGATGCCAGCCGCGTGTTCGCCTCCGTTGACCCGCTGACCGGCCGGCAGCAGAACAACCCGGCGTGGCTGGTGTTCGACGCGGCGTATCTGTCGAAGTACCCGGTGGCCGGTTCGGCCGCAGGTACTCCGGCTGACTGGATGACGGCCGCGGAGTCGCTGGAGGAGCTGGCCGGCATGGTCGGGATGGACCCGGCCGGGCTGGCCGCCACGGTGGCCAGGTTCAACGCCGACGCCTCGAATGGAGTGGACACTGAATTCCACCGCGGGGCGACGCCCCAGGACCGCTTCCTCGGCGACGCAGCCAACACGCCCAACCCGTGCCTGGCGCCTTTGACGACTGCGCCGTTTTACGCGGTCCGGATTTCCGCCGGCGTGCTGGGAACCTCCGGCGGACTGGACACTGACTTCAACGGCCGCGTCCTTGACCGGCACCGGCAGCCCATCCCCGGGCTCTACGCGGCAGGCAACGTCTCCGCGGGCGTTTTCCGCAACAACTATCCCGGCGGCGGAGCAACCCTGGGCTCGGCCATCACCCGGGCCTTCGCAGTAGGCGAGCACCTCGCCGCGCACCTCTAACCGCGCCTCACACCACCTCACCATCATGGAGTTTTTGTCCATTTGTCGCGACTTCAAGGGCGTTTAGCGGCCAATATCTGTACAAATACTCCAAGTGAAGGAGGACGACGGCGGGACCACCCGCCGTCGGCTATCAGGCCGGTGACTGTCACTTGGCGAGCTGGGCCGCTCCGAAGGAAACACTGAATTGGACGCACCACAGATCGACGGACCTGTACTTGGCCAGGTCGACGTCGTCGGGGATCGCGTAGACCTGGTTGCCCTGGTTTCCCTTGATCATGCCCAGGTCAAAGTGTTCGGCGGAACCGGCGGTGAACCATCCGGCTGTTCCCTCCACGACGTCCGCGGCGCTGAGCCAGACGTGCACATCCGGACCGTTGGAAGTGTCGAGATTTTCCAGAGTCAGAACGCGCTTCCCGCCGGGCTCCTGAATGATCCTGACGGTTCCTGTGGTGGCGTGTTCGTGGCTGATGAGCGAGCCCGCGGCAAGTTGAATCGGACCGGAGGGCGGCTTCGAGGTGGCGGAAGGGGCCGGTTGAGGTTGCTCCGCCGAAGCCGCAACCGTGGGAATCTGTTCATCCACCCGCACGTCGACAAACAGAAGCCACGGCTTGAACAACGCGAGTCCCAGCGCCAGCACGGCGGCCCCTACAGCGGCTGCGATCAACCAGCGGCGGTTTCGTTTGCGGGCCTCCATGCTGCAAATCTACACCCGCTGTGGGAGGCGAGTTTCTGTCCACTTGCCGCGACTTGAGGGGCGTTTAGCGGCCATTATCTGTACAAAAACTCTCCCCAATCAGCCGACCCGGGGCAGGGAAATCCTCGCTGGACGCTTGGCCGGGTGAGACTGCAGCCAGGCTGGGATCCGCTCTGCCGGCAGCGGCTTGCTCCACAGGTAACCCTGCGCGAGGCGCACACCCAGCCGGCGGAGTTCGCTCAGCTGAACGGCGGTCTCCACGCCTTCGGCCACCACGTCAAGCCGCAGGCTCTCGGCCATGCCAAGGACCAGTTCGATGATCGTGGCCCCGTGCGGGTCGGTCCCCAGCTCCTCGACAAAGGTGCGGTCGATTTTGAGGGTGCGGGCCGAGAGCCACTTGAGGTAGCTGAGCGACGAGTAGCCGGTGCCGAAGTCGTCGATAGAAAGGCCCACCCCAAGGCGGGCCAGTCGCTGCAGGGTTTCCTTGGGCAGGTCCGGCTGGTCCATGAGCACCGTCTCGGTGATTTCCAGGTGGACGGCCCTCGGGTCAATACCGGTGTCGCGGATGGCCGCCTCCACGACGCCGGGAAAATCGTCGGCCACGAGCTGGCGGCCGGAGATGTTCACTGCCGCCGTGAAGTTCTCCGCCCCCGGAAGCTGCGTGCGCCACTGCTGCACCTGGCGCAGCGCTTCGCCGAGCACCCAGGTGCCGATCGGCAGGATAAGGCCCGTCTCCTCGGCAATGGGGATGAAGGCGTCGGGCATGATCGGGCCGTGTTCACGGTGGTGCCAACGCAGCAGCGCCTCGAAGCCGACGGCGCCCTCAGTAGAAACGTCAATGATCGGCTGATAGTTCAAAGACAGCTCATTGCGCTCCAAGGCAAGCCGCAGATCCGACTCCAGGTCCAGGCGTCCCGTAGCCCTGCCGCTCATGCGCACGTCGTAAATCGCTGACGAATCCCCGCCGGCGGATTTGGCCCGGTACATGGCGGCGTCCGCTCCCTGCAGCATGGATTCTGCGGTGTCCTCTGCTTCGGCAAGGGCGATGCCGACGCTGACATTGAGGTAAATCTGCCGGCCGTCCACATCGAAAGGTTGCCGGGTCGCCTCTTTAATCCGTTCGGCCAGGCCCTGGGCTCCGCACATCTGGAGGTTCTCGCAGATCACCACGAATTCGTCACCTCCGAACCGGCCCACGGTGTCGCCGTCCCGGACGGCGGCCTTCAGCCGTTCACCCAGCAGTACCAGAATTGTGTCCCCGGCGCCGTGACCGATGCCGTCATTGATCAGTTTGAAACGGTCGACGTCGACGAACATCACCACGGGCTGGGCCGCCCGGTCCAGGAAATCCTGAAGGACTTCGGTGACCATGTACCTGTTAGGCAGGCCGGTCAGGGCATCATGGCGCGCCTGCCACTCCAGGATCTGTTCAGCGTTCTTCCTGTCGGTGATGTCCAGGACAGTGTCCATGAACCGTACGGGCTTGCCGTCCGCATTGTTCATGGTGCGGATCCGTGAGTGCAGCCAGCGCTGTTCGCCGCTGGGCCTGAGGATCCTGTATTCGAAGTCCGCGAAGCCGAGCCCGCCGTCCAGGCTCTTCCAGACTTGGCGAACGCGGTCCCTGTCCTCGGGGTGCGTCAGCGCCAGGATGGACTCCCGGTCCTTCCGGTCCTCCGCGGACAGCCCCAGAATCCGGCCGAACTCCTCCGAGTGCCACGTCTCCCCAGTCACAACCGTGTGCTCGACGCTTCCAACATGCGCCATCTCCTGGGCGGCCAATAGCCGCTCGCGCTCCGCCTCAGCCGCGGCTTTCAGGCGCTGGATCTCCGTGATGTCCCTGGCAATGGCGGATGCCCCCACCTGGACGCCGTCCTGGTCGTAGACAGGAGACACTGTCAGTTCGACGTCGATGACCGACCCGTCCTTGCACTGCCACCGCGCCTCCACTCCGGTGACGAACGCCCCGCTCCCTGAACGGGCGGTGACCTCCGTCCCGAAAAACGCGCCGTCGTCGGCGGTCAGCAGCCGGTGGCTTTGTCCCACAGCTTCCCAGGAGCTCCAGCCGAGCATCCTTGCAGCCCCGGCATTCCAGCTGGTGATCTTCCCGGTGAGGTCCGCCCCGATAATGCCATCGCCGGAGGACTCGACCATCGCTGAGAGCCGGCGCAGGATGGCCTCCGTGTGCTTCCGGTCGGTGATGTCTTTCGAGATCGCCACCACGGCCACGGGCACCGTGTGCCGGCCTCGGATACGGCTGACTGTCGCGTGGACCGGGAACTCCCGGCCTGTGCTGTGACGCACCCACAGTTCGCCGGCCCAGTCCCCGCCGCCGGCCACCCTGTTCGCTATTTCCCGGTCCGTGGCGCCCCCGCCCCGCGCGTCAGCATCGCCTACGATTCCCAGGTCCGTGATCTTCGCTCCCAGAACCTTGTCCGGGCTGAACCCGTACAGGCGCTCCGATGCGCGGTTCCAGTACGTAATTCGCCAGTCGCCGTCCATGCCGATGACCGATTGGCCGATCTCGTCCAGCAGCAGCGATTGCATCACTAAATCGTCGCGATGTTCCCCAGCCATAACCCCTCCGACAGGTGCTCCCCCGATGGCAGCGCGCAAGCGCTCGGACCCGTTTGCATAGGGAACCGTGCAGGAAGTAAATCAGCAGGCCGGATTCCCTGCAAGTATCTTGCTAGGTGGCGGCTTCTGCCTCCGCAAGCCTGATCATCCGAAGTTCGTCCCGCACCGCACGGGAAGGCCAGTGGTCACCGGTCAATTCCCTGAGCCGGGCAGGACCGGCGCCCGGGAAAAGCTTGTCCATCAGCCCTGCCGCGTGCAGCAGTCCAATCAGTGCGGCGGTTCTGGCGTCCGACGCCGATCCGTTGAGTAGGCTTTCGATCCTCGCCAGAAGTGCCGCTTCCGGAGCATGGTCCTTCTCCGGGTAGCGCGTGGTCCTGAAGACGCCAAGATGCTTTTCGCCCACATGAGCTACGACGCCGAGAGCCGCCATGCCCTCATAAACACGGTGCAGTTCGGCGCGGCTTTCCAGCATGGCAACCCACCGCCGCGGGCTGTGCGGCCGTGACTTGTCGTGGATCAGCTCCCACTGGTGCTGGAAGTCGGATTGCGGAGGGGCTCCGGTGGCCCGAACGTATTTCCCCTGCAGCTGGATTGCGCCCAGCAGGTCCAGCTCGGCCAGGATTGCCCCGGAGAGGCCGGCCTTGAGTACGCTCGGCGGCACTTCCGGCTCGCCGTCCTTATCATTCGTCGCCAGAAGGAGGAACGCCTGCGGCAGGTTCAGCTCCCCGGCACCCGGTATTTCGGTGGTCATACCTTCATGGTGACGCGGTCCCGCCACCGCCGCAATGGACCATCGGACCGAGGTTTACAGGCCCAAAACCAAAAACCCTTTTCGCAAAGGAAATTGCAGAGTACATTGAATGCAAAGATTCTTGCAGAGTGACCGGCGTGACAGAAAAACCCCTTACAGAAAGAGCTTGCACTTGAACTCCAGCACGGCCGGCGTGGAAGCCAGCACAGGAACTGGCGCCGCCGCTTCACATGCGTGGCTCGGCGACGCGCTTCCCGATGTTCCGCTGTCCAAGGCCCAGAGCCGGGTGGTCGACGTGATTGCGCGCAACCCGCAGCTCTCCTCGTATTCAGACATCGCCGAAATCGCGCAGCGGGCGGACGTCAACAATTCGACTGTGGTCCGCGCTGCCCAGCACCTGGGCTACCGCGGCTGGCCGGATCTCCAGCGGGAACTGCGGTCCCGTTACCTGGTCATGATCTCCACCGAGGACACCCTGACCGAGCACGGGGAACACCGCAGTCCCCTGCACGACGCGCTCAACCACGACATCGAAAACCTGCGCCTTACCCTGGACTCCAACACGGCCGACGAAGCCGAGGCAGCCATAGCAGCAATGGCCGCGGCCAAGTCCATCACCGTCGTCGGTCTGGGCTCCTTCGCCGGCCCCGCCAGCGTGATGGCGCATCTGGGCTCGACCATGGGGTACCCCATCACGCTGGAGAACCGCGGCGCGGTCCACCTCGCCTCCAGCGTCAACGCCCTTGGTCCGGGCGACGTCCTGGTGGTGATCAACATGTGGCGCTCCATGCGGCAGATCATCGTCACCGCAGAAGCCGCGAAACAGGCTGGCGCGAAGGTCATCGCCATCAGCGACATGCGCCGCGGCCGCCTGGCAGCCGTCGCCGACCACCTTCTGGTGGTGGCCTCGGAGGGCATCTCCTTCTTCCAATCGGTCACCGCAGCAAACTCGCTGGTCTACGGCCTGCTTGCGGGCATGGAGGCCGCCCACCCGGAGCGCAGCCGGGCAGCCATCCGCCGCACCCAGCAGCTGTGGAAAGACCTCGACATCTACCTCGACTGACCTGCAGCTCCGTCAACTGCACACCACACACCTTCTTCCAGGAGCAACTTCATGAACACCAGCACCGACCGCCGCATCGCCGTCATCGGCCTCGGCTCCATGGGCGGGGCGATGGCAGCCACACTCCACAAGGCCGGCTGGGAGGTCACCGGCTTCGACCCCTCCGAGGCAGCGCGGACCGCCGCGTCCGACGCCGGCATCGCCACCACCGGCAGCCTGGAAGATCTCGTTGGCACCCCATACGCGGTGCTCTCGCTGCCCGCGGCCAGCGTCGTGGAGTCCACCGTTCCCCAACTCCTGGCATCACCGGGAACCGTCGCGATCATTGACACCACCACCTCCGAACCGGCAACGAGCAAGCAGATGGCCGAACTCGCCGAAGCGCAAGGCGCAGCGTTCGTTGATGCCCCGGTCTCCGGCGGCCGCGACGGCGCATCAACCGGAACCCTGAGCGCCTTTGTCGGAGCAACGGACGCGGCCCTTGCCGCCGCCGAACCCGTTCTGCTGGCACTCACCGGCGGCAAGTACAACCACATCGGCGGACCCGGCAGCGGCAACGTCGTCAAACTCCTCAACAACGTCCTGGCGGCGGCCAACCTGGTCTCGGTCGGCGAGGCCCTGGGTGTCGCCAACGCCTACGGCATCGATCCGGCCAAGGCGGCAGCAAGCATCAGCGAAGCCTCCGGCGGCAGCAAGGTCTCCGCGAACATGTACCCCAACTGGGTGCTCTCCGGAACCCACGATTCCGGTTTTTCGCTTGGGCTCATGGCACGCGACGCCGCCCTCGCCGTCGACGTCGCTGCCCAGATCGGCGAAAACCCGGCGCTGCTGGCCGCCGTCGCCGGCCAATGGCAGAAAGCCCTGGCCGTCCTCGGGCCGCGCGCGGATTTCACCGAGATCGCGCGGACTGTTGCCCCGGCCATCACCCCCGCCGGAGCGCCCGGCAATAGAGACGACACCACCGCCGTCGCCTGACGGCTCCCTTAATAAGACAACCAGAGGACCAATACATTGAGCACCGCCACAGCACCCACCTCCTCGTCAGCGGCCACCGCACGGGCCGTCCTGGACGCAGCATTCCCCGCGGGCCTGGGGGCATTCCTTGACGGCAGGACCGTCCCCGGCAGCGGCGAGAACGTCACCCTCACCGCAGCCGCCACCGGCGAACCGTTCGCCACCTACGCCGACCCCGGCACCGAGGGCGCCAACGCCATCCTGGAGAGCTCAGTCGCCGGGGCGAAAACCTGGGGCGAAATGAACGGGTTCGAACGGGCCGCCATCCTTCGCAACGTCAGCCGCACCGTGGAAGCGCACGCGGAGGAGCTGGCCATCCTCGAGTCAGCCACCACCGGGAAGCCCATCCGCGACGCCCGGGTGGAGGCCGCCAAGGTGGCCGAGATGTTCGGCTATTACGCGGGCTGGGCAGACAAGCTGACCGGCCAGACTATCCCCGTTCCCGGCCCCTGGCACACCTACACCGAACGTGTGCCCTGGGGCGTCGTCGTCGCCATCACCCCGTGGAACGCGCCACTGTTCACCGCCGGCTGGAACTCCGCCGCACCGCTGGCCGCGGGCAACGCCGTGATCATCAAGCCCAGCGAATTCACGCCGGCCTCCACCATCCGCCTCGCCCAGCTGGCGCACGAGGCCGGCCTGCCGGCAGGTGTGTTCAACGTGGCGGCGGGGCTGGGCCAGACCGTGGGTGCCGCGCTCACCAGCGACCGGCGCGTCGGCAAGGTCAGTTTCATCGGCTCCGTCCCCACCGGGCGCCGGGTGGCCGTCGCGGCCGCACAGGCCGGCATTCCCGCCCTGCTGGAACTCGGCGGCAAGAGCGCCAACATCGTTTTCGCGGACGCGGATCTGGAACGGGCCGCCGACGGCGCCATCGCGGCGATCTTCTCCGGCGCCGGGCAGTCATGCGTGGCCGGATCGCGGCTCCTGGTGGAGCGCAGCGTGCACGCCCAGTTCGTGGAGCTGGTCGCACACAAAGCCGCCCGGCTGCGGGTCGGCGACCCGCTGAGCGCGGACACCGAGGTGGGCCCCATCATCACGGCCCAGCAGTTCGCCACCGTCACCTCCCTGATCGAGGCAGGAATGAACGACGGCGGACGCCGGGTCACGGGCGGAACGCTTCCCGACACTCTGGCCGGGTCACCGCTGGCCGGCGGCCACTGGGTCATGCCCACCCTGCTCGACGGCGTGACGCCGCAGAACAGGCTGGAAACCACGGAGGTCTTCGGGCCCGTCGTCGGGGCCGATGCCTTCGACACGGAGGCTGAAGCGATCGCCCGGGCCAACAACACGAACTTCGGCCTGGCCGGCGCGGTGTGGACCTCCGATGTCTCACGCGCCCACCACGTGGCACGCCAGGTGAAGGCCGGCACGTTCTGGATCAACTCCTACAAGACCATCCACGTGGCTGTTCCGTTCGGCGGCTTCGGGGACTCTGGCCACGGCCGCTCCTCCGGCCCGGGCGTCCTGGACGAGTACACGCAGACCAAGGCCATCTGGGTGCCGACCCGTGCAGCGGGCGCCCCCTTCCCGTCCCTCTCCTACTAGGGCAGGCATTGTTCATGGAACTGACAGAAACTTCCGCCCTGCGCACGGCACTTGCCGAGGGGGTCAGCAGGTGGAAACCGCGGGTGCAGGAAATGGCACACCAGATCCACGCATTCAAGGAGGTGTCCTTCGAGGAGGTCCGCTCGGCCGAAGCGGTTGCAGACCTGCTGGCCGAGGGCGGCTTCGAGGTGGAACGCGGCACGGGCGGCCTTCCCACGGCCTTCACCGCCACCGCCGGCAGCGGCGACCTGACGGTTGCGCTGTGCGTGGAATACGACGCACTCCCGGACATCGGACACGCGTGCGGGCACAACCTGATCGCCGGCACCTCCGTGGGTGCCGCCCTGGCCCTGCAGCCCTTCGTGGATGAATTAGGCATCACCCTGAAGGCCATCGGGACGCCGGCGGAGGAACACGGCGGCGGCAAGGCGCTGCTGCTGGAATGCGGCGCGTTCGACGGCGTCAGCCTCGCCCTCATGGTCCATCCGGTCCAGGACGGGGTAACCTACAACCCCGCGGGCACCAGCGCCCAGGCCGTCGGCCGGTACCGGGCGACGTTCACCGGACAGGCAGCCCACGCCGCGGCAGCCCCGCACCAGGGCGTGAACGCCGCGGACGCCGCCGTGCTGAGCCAGGTAGCCGTCGGGCTGCTGCGCCAGCAAATTCCCGGCGACCACCGCATCGCAATGTATGTCGCAGAGGCCGGTCACGTCACCAACATCATTCCGGAGCGGGCAGTGGTGGAGTTTGAATGCAGGGCCTTCACCCTGAAGGAATACGAGGCGCTACTCGAGCGTGTCCGCCGCTGCTTCGAGGGGGCCGCCCTGGCCACCGGCACCACGCTGGCCATCGAGAATACGGAGCCGCTCTACGAACCGCTGATCCAGGACGACGCCCTGGCGGTGCACTGGACCGAAGCCATGGTGGTGTTTGGCAAGGACACCTCCCCCTCGGCTGGCATCAGCGGCGGCTCCACGGACATGGGCAACATCTCCCAGGTCATCCCCAGCCTGCATCCCTGGCTCAGCATTCCCGGTGCGGACGTGCCCATCCACTCGCACAGCTTTGCAGCACTTGCAGACTCCCCCGCGGCCTACGCCGTGATGTCCGAGGCAGCCATCGCGCTGGCCTGGACGGTCGCCGCCGCGGCCACCACCCCCACCGAAAGGGCACGCCTGATCAAAGCGGCTTACCGCGCTCAGACGGTCACACAGGAAGGCACCTCATGAGCACCAGCACAACACCCGTGCGGACAGACAGGGCTGGTACCCGGCTGACGCTTCCCATCGCCGCACTGGCCTTTGTCATTGCCCTGGCGGTCCAGCTGATCGGCCAGGCCAAGATCGACGTCGGCATCGGCGTGATCGTCATCTTCCCCATGGTCTGGGGCCTCATCCTCGGGCTGCTGGTCTCGGTCCAAAAGTTCAAGCCCCTGGGCCTGGACCTGCAGCGGGTCGCCGCCGCGCTGGTCGGCGTTGCCGTGCTGCTCCTGGTGGCCAGGCTGGCGTTCAACATCGGGCCCAGCCTTCCCACCCTGCTCAAGGCAGGGCCGGCGCTGCTGCTGCAGGAGGTGGGCCACCTGCTGGGCACCATTGCACTGGCCCTCCCGCTGGCCGTGCTGCTCCGGATGGGCAAGGCGACGGTCGGTGCCACGTTCTCCCTTGACCGGGAACCGTCCTTCGCCATGGTCTCCGAAAAGTACGGCCCCGACTCCGACCAGTACCGCGGCGTCCTGGCCATGTACGTTTTCGGAACCCTGTTCGGCGCCGTGTACATCACGCTGCTGACCTCCCTCGTGTCCAACTGGAAGATCTTCGACCCCCTTGCCCTGGCCATGGGTGCAGGCGTGGGGTCCGGGTCCATGATGGCAGCGTCCTCCGCCAGTATCATCGCCGCCTACCCCGGCGACCAGGAGGCCATCCTCGGCATGGCGGCCATCTCCAACCTGATTACCACCATCCTCGGCGTCTACGTCGGCATCTACCTCGCCCTTCCGCTGGCGGACCGTTTCTACCGGTTCCTCACCCGCAGGCAGACCAGGGAAGAGGCTGCGGTCACGGCCGGCGCCCCACCACAGCATGCGGACACCCAACGCAGCACTGCCGCCACGCAGCGCGTTGCTGAAACGGAGCTCGGCGGCCCTGAAAGCGCACGGGAAGCAGCCCAGGCCGAGGAAAACCGGCGGTTCCGTGAGCGGGTGGCCGAATCGTCAGCGGCCATGCACCTGCCGCTGTGGCTCTCCCTCTCTGTCCTCACCGTCCTCGGCATCGGCACCGCTTCGGTGGCGGCCAAGGGATTCAGCCTGACCATCGTCGCCGGGTACGCAATCATGCTCGCCCTCGTTCTGGTCAGCATCGCCCTGGCCAAGCTCACCAAGAAAATCTCGGCGATCGTCTACATCACCACCATCGGCGCCTACATCTCCAGCCCGTGGTTCTTCGGCGCCGCAGCACTCGCCGGGCCCATCAAGTCGGTCGACTTCCTGTCCATCGCCACGGTCATGCTGACCCTCGCCGGCCTGTCCTTGGGCAAGGACATTCCGCTGCTGAAAAACATCGGCTGGAAGATCATCCCGGTGGGCCTGGTGGCCGTCACCGCATCGTTCCTGTTGTCCACGGTGATTGCGGAGTTCGCCCTCGGTCTGTGGCACTAGGGCTTTGGCACTAACCAATAAGCCACAAAAGGAAGCGGACGACGGCGGGCCCTCCCGCCGTCGTCCGCTTCCTTTGTTTTTGGCTCTTGTCAGCGCAACCGGTACGTGAGTATGGTGCGGCCAGCCGGACTTTCGGCCGCGCCGGATGTCTGGCAGTACAGCGCGGCACCCCAAACGGCGCCGCCGTCTGGGGCTATGACGCGTTCCATCATGGCCCCGTAATTCCAGGCGTCCGCTCGCCGCGTTGGCACGCCACGGGCGACGCAGGACGCCACGCTTCCGATAAAGGGAGAACCTGATGTTAGGCACCACAAGCCGCCTCGCCGCCGTCGCTCTCGCCGCCGGCCTCATGGGCATCGCCGCCCCCGCCCACGCAGCCCCCGCGACGCTTGTTAGCGCGGGACCCGGAATCCTCGTCGCCGACGGCGCCGCCGTCGATGTTCCGGTGAGCTTTGTCTGCGACAGCGATCCCACCCTGCTCATCGCGGTACCCGTCATCCAGCTCACCCAAAGGGTCAGCGATGGACGGATAGCCGGCGGCATCGGAAACGAACAGCTCAGCTGCACCAGGCAGGCCCAGACCGTCACCCTCCGGGTGGTTCCCAACGTGATGGCGTTCAACGAAGGCACGGCCGCGGCCACCATCGTTCTGCAAAGCTGCAACGCGCAGTTTCAATGCTCCGTTGAAGTCATCAACACCGAGGTGAAGCTCGCCAAGGGCACGGCCACCGGGATCCTGCCCCAGAGGTAGGGCTAGGAAAGTTCCAGCCCGCGGACGATGCTGTCCACCAGCGATGCCGGATCGCCGAGGATATCCACAAGAATATGCGCCTCATCGGTTCCCAGCGGCTCCAGCGTCGCAAGCTGCGAAGCCAGGAGGCTGCTGGGCATGTATTCGTGCGCCCGGCCGCTGATCCGGCCCGAAATGGTGGCGGCCTCGCCGGAAAGGTGGATGAACACCAGGTCAGGTGCGTAGCTGCGCAGCAGGTCCCGGTAGCTCCGCTTCAGCGCCGAGCAGGCGATGATGCGCGCGCCCGCTCCGTCGCCGGGCGTTGCCAGGGCGGCGCCGATCTCGGCGAGCCACGGCGCCCTGTCCTCGTCGTTTAGCGGCGTGCCGCTTGCCATCTTGGCCTTGTTGGCCGGCGGATGAAAGTCATCCCCGTCGAAGAAGGGAACGCCCAGGCGCTCGCCCAGCAGCGCGCCGACCGTCGACTTTCCGCAGCCGGAGACGCCCATGACAACCAGGGGCGGCAGGTTCGTGATCATTGTTGTTCTTTCCGTTCGTGGCCCTAGCCGGCGAAGTTGAGGAGGACTTTGCCGGATTGGGCGGAGTCGCGCGCGGTGTCGAAGGCTTCGAGGGCGTCGGTGACGGGGTAGTCGTGGGTGATGACCGGGCCGATCTTGAGGGTGCCGTCGGCGAGGGCGGTGATGACCTCGTCGATTTCGTCGTTGAACCGGAACGAGCCGCGCAGGTCCAGTTCGCGGGTGATGGCCAGGGAGATCAGGACCGGCTGCGGGCCGGTGGGCAGCAGCCCGACCAGGACCACGGTCCCGGCCCGGGCCGCGCCCTGGATCGCGGAGGCCAGGCCGAGGTGGTTCCCGGAGGATTCGATCACGACGTCGGCCTGCACCTTGGCGATCGCCTCGGCGTCGGCGGCGTTGAGGACCTCGTCCGCGCCCACCTGTGTGGCGATCTCCAAAGGTTTGGCGTGCATGTCCACCGCGACGATCCGGGCAGCGCCGGCGCGTTTGAGGACCGCGACCGCCAAGGCCCCGATCGGGCCGGACCCGATCACGAGCGCGGTTTTGCCGGCCACGTCCCCTGCCCTTGCCACGGCATGCCACGCCACCGACGCCGGTTCGATCAAAGCGGCGGTGCGCAGGTCCAGGTCCTCTGGCAGGGCCCGGAGCATCCGGACCGGCAGGGTCACTTACCTGCTGAACGCCCCGTCCGTGTGCGGATACCTCGCCGCGGACCCCAGGTACGTGCACCCCGGCGACAGGTTCGGCCTCTCCGCCGGATACCGGGGCGCGTCCGGGCCCGTGCCCGCTCCGGGGGTGGCCGGGTGCACCGCCACCGGCGTCCCCGCGGCCGGTCCGGTCCCGTCCGCCGCGGCCTTGACGACGCGCCCGGAAATCTCATGGCCCAGCACCAGCGGCGCCTTCAGGATCGACTCGCCCGCCGCGCCGTGCAGCCAGTAATGCAGGTCCGACCCGCAAATCCCGCCGTACAGGACCTCGACGACGGCCTCATCCGGCGCCGGGGCCTTCAGCGGGACGTCGTCGATCCGCAGGTCCCCCTTGGCGTGCGCGACCACCGCCGGACCGGAGACCGGCAAGATTTGTTCTGTGTGTGTCATCAGACC
>NZ_JAGGPN010000059.1 GCF_018613795.1 Arthrobacter sp. ISL-65 | reverse complement strand
ATCAAAGGCATGCCCCAAACCATGGAGACAGCCAAGGAAATCCCGCCCACCCTCAAACCGAACGGAGACCACCGATGAGTGAGAACCCGGACGCCATCCGCGCCGACATCGAAGCAACCCGCACCCGCCTCGGCACCAACGTGGACGCCGTCGCCGACAAGGTCACCCCCTCCAACATCGTCCACCGCCAGACCGGCAAGGTGAAGGACGCCGTCTTCGGAGTGAAGGACAAAGTCATGGGCACCGCAGAACACGCCACCCACAACACCTCCGGCAGCCTCCACCACGCCGCACACACCACCAGCGGCGGGGTCCACCAGGCCACCGACGCCGCCGGGAACGCCCTCCACGGCGCCGGCGAAGCGATCGCCGACGCACCCCACCAGGTCGCCGCGAAAACCCAGGGCAACCCCCTCGCGGCCGGGCTGATCGCCTTCGGCGCCGGGCTGCTGGTCTCCTCGCTGATCCCGCCCAGCCAGAAGGAACGCGAAGCAGCCGACGCGCTCAAGACCGCCGCGGAACCGATGACCAGCCAGCTGACCGAGGCCGCCAAGGACATGGCCCAGGGCCTGAAGGAACCCGCCCAGGACGCCATGGAAAACGTCAAGGCCACCGCCACCGACGCCGCCCAGCACGTCAAGGAAGAAGGCCAAACCGCCGCCTCCGACGTCAAAACCACCGCCACGGACGCCAGGGACCACGTCCAGAACACGTAGCGGCGATGTCAATCTAAAGAATCCAAGTACGACGCCGGCCGGGCCGCTTTACGCGGGCCCGGCCGTTCGTTTGTGGTTAGGTGGCGGAGGTCAGGCAGTAGCGCGGGCTCAGGCCCGGCCCTTCAGGATCAGGTTCCAATAGATCCCAGGGAAAAGGTCGCGCTCGAGGATCCAGGTGGAATGCCGCTCCTTCACCACGCCGACTTTGGGGATCGAGGGCATCGGCTTGTACTCGTCGTCGAACTCGGCGAACACGACCGTTGACCGGGACACAGTGAAGGGGCAAGCGGAGTAGCCGTTGTACTTGGTCTTAGGGTCCTCGCCTCTGATAACCGCCTTAAGGTTCTTCGCCAGCACGGTGGTCTGTTTCCGCAGCGCGGCGCCGGCCTTGGAGTTTTTGGTGCCAGCGGCGTCGCCAAGGGACCAGACGTTCGGGTACCGGGGGTGACGGAGCGTCTCGGGATCCACTTCCACGAAGCCGCCGTCGTCACCGGATGCCGGCAATGCCGTGGACTTGAGCCAGTCAGGCGCCGACTGCGGCGGCACCGCGTGCAGGACGTCGTAACCGAGGCTCTCGCTGGAGCCGCTGACGGAGTTGCGGATTTGCAGGCCGCGGGCAGCCGCGTCCACGGCGGTCACGTCGCTGTTGCACCGCAGCTCAATGCCGTACTCGGCGATCTTGCGGTTCAGTTCCTCGTCCACGCCGGGCACCCCGTAGACCGTGGGGGTCGGCACCACCATCACCACACGGATGTTGGCGAGCACTCCCTGCTGGCGCCAGTAGTCGCAGGCAAGGTACATGGGCTTCTGCGAAGCACCTCCGCACTTTACCGGCCCCGAGGGCATAGTGAACACGGCCGTTCCGCTGGTCAGCCCGCTGAGCAGGGCCCAGGTCTTCGGGGCCAGCTCATACACATAGTTCGAGGAGGCATGGGGCGATTCCATGGCCTCGGCCAGTCCCGGCACCTTGTGCCAGTCAAGCTGCAAACCCGGGCAGACCACCACGTGGCCGTAGCTGAGCCGGATCCCGGAGGCCAGTTCCACACTGTTGGTTTCCGGTTTGATGTCCACCGCGCTGTCCGGAATCCAGGTCACGCCCTTCGGCATGACGGATTCCTGCGAGCGCACGGCTTCGGCGGCCTCGGCGGTACCGCCGCCGATGTGCGAGAACAGCGGCTGGAACAGGTGCCTGCCGCTGGGTTCAACCACCGCGACGTCGCGGACACCGTAGCGCCGCAGCCGGGCGGCCAGCGATATCCCGGCGTTCCCGCCGCCGATCACCAGCACGTTGTACCGCCGTCGTCCGTTGCTCGCTTGGACCGAAGCACCGCCGGTCTCGGCACGGTTCCCGAACGACGGCGGAACCGGCGGTGTGCTGGAACGCGGAGGACCTGATTCCGGTGCCATGGGAACTATCCCTTCTTTTCCGTCAGGGCGCCCGCCTTGTGCGCGGCTCTTGCCCCCGACTTTGCGGACTCCACAACATACTGGGGTTCGTCGTCGCTGGCCCGGTGGTTGTGGCCGTCGAGCTCGAAGTCGCTGGTTTTCTTTTCCACGATCTTGCCGTGGGTCTTTCCCTGCGGAGTGTTCCACTCCACTTCGGTGCCCTTGGTCAGTGCCACGGGTGCTCCTCGAGTCGGGGTCGGGGCCCAGATCTGGTGGATCAGGTTCTGGCGAGCTGGATCTGGAACGTTGGGACCGGCGTCGGCCATCAGGACCGACACTACAGCCGGCGGCAGTGGCCGGCCAGAGCCGGTGCCGATCGGGTGTGCCTGAGAGCTCGCTCTCCTGCGGCCGCCGGAATCGCTGGACTATGCCCCGGCGCACCACCAGACTGTCTATTACAGCTGGCCATGCCGCATTTGTGGGGTTGCCGGTTCCGCAAGTCCGCGCCCTACCCGCCGGGATTCCTTGGTCGAGTAAGGCGGCCCAACTTCATTCGGCCTTCGCACTGAGAGGACACGGCCATGGAGAACCTGGCAGCCATCCTTCCGCTGATCATCATTGTTGTCTCGGTGCTTCTGGGCATTCTGGTTATTTGGCTGGCCGTCAGACTCATGTGGAAAGTGGCCGAACCAAACGAGGCCCTCATAATTTCGGGGTTGACGCGCGGCACCCTGGAAAGCACCGACGGGATGGACTTCAAGATCGTCACCGGCAAGGGCGCACTGGTGGTTCCGGGCCTGCAGACCGTCCGGACGCTGTCCCTCACGCTGAACGAGACGGAGCTGAAGGTCTCCTGCGTCACGTCCCAGGGTATCGAGGTGATCGTTGAGGGCGTCGTCATTTACAAAATCGGGGACGCCCCGGCGTTTATTGCCAATGCCGCCCGACGGTTTCTTGGCCAGCAGCCGAAAATGGAAAGCCAGGTGTACAACGTCTTCGAGGGCCACCTGCGTTCCATTATCGGCAGCATGACCATGGAGGAAATTATCCGCGAGCGCGACAAGTTGGCGTCCCAGGTCCGCGGCGCGAGCGGTGTGGAAATGGAAAAGCTGGGACTCGTGGTTGATTCCCTGCAGATCAAGGACCTCCAGGACCCGACGGGGTACATCCAGAACATAGCCAAGCCGCACATCGCCCAGGTCAAGATGGAGGCCCGCATCGCGGAGGCCACCCGCAACCGCGAGGCCGCGGAGCGGGAAGCCGAGGCCGCCGCACAGGTCGCCGATGCGCAGAGCCTGTCCGCCATCAAACAGTCGGCGGCGCAGGCCAACGCGGAACGGGCAAGGGCCAACGCGGCACAGGCCGGTCCATTGGCCGACGCCACCGCCCGGCAGCAGGTGGTGGTCCAGGAAACCGAGGTGGCCAAGCTCGAGGCAGACCGCGAGGAACAGAAGCTGCAGACCACCATCCGCAAGCCCGCCGACGCCAAGGCCTACGCACAGCGCACCGAGGCGGAGGCGCAGAAGGCCGCTGACATCAGCGCAGCCGAAGCCCGTGCCAAGCGGACGGAACTCGAGGCCCAGGCCAATGCCCGACGGGTGGAAGTGGAGGCGCAGGCCAGCGCGAGTGCAGCCGCGGCCATGGCCGGAGCCACCCGCGTGACAGGCGAAGCCGAGGCGGCGGCCACCAAGGCGCGCGGCGATGCCGCGGCGTCCGCCATCCAGGCCAAGGCGCTGGCCGAAGCGGAGGGCATCAAGGCCCGCGGCGAGGCGCTGGAGAGCAACCAGGATGCCGTCATTGCCCAGCAGCTGGCGGAGAACATGCCGGCCATTGTGGCGGCGGCGGCCGAGCCGTTCGGACACGTGGACCAGCTCACCGTCCTGAACGGCGCGGACGGCCTCAACAGCATGGTCGGCGGAATCATCACCCAGGCGGGCTCGTTCCTGCCGCGGCTTTCAGGTGCTCTGAAAAACGGGCAGAACCACGCCAAGCAGCCGCCGAAGCAGCCCGGCGCCTAAGCACAGTGCCGAAGGAAGCCCAGGGAAGCCGAGGGACATGGCGCGCAGGAACGTCGACCGGACCCTGACCGGGAAGATCGGCAGGGTGAGCGGACAGATTGGCCCCGGAACCGTCGGCGAGGTCATGCTCGCCTACCGCGGCGGCACCAGCGCCTTCCACGCCTACCCGTTCGACAAGGTCAGTGTCTTTACGGTGGGTGACGAGGTGCTGGTCATCTACTTCGAACCGCCGCAGACCGTCTTCGTGGATGAGCTGCCGGACGTTCTCCGCCATGGGGAACGGTAGCCCCGCCTGTTAACCCAACCTTCGCTTCCCGGTCACGCCGGCTCCCCCGCACGGTTAGACGGCGGGAACACCGTTGAGGTGTGAGGATCGCTATCGTTGCCGAATCATTCCTGCCGCTGATGAACGGAGTCACGCACTCCATCCTGCGGGTGCTTGAGCATCTGCAGGAGCGGGGCGATGAGGTGCTGGTGATTGCGCCGTCGACGTCGGACGCTGATGTTCTGGACGTTGTGCACGGCGCGTTCGTGCACCGGCTGCCCTCCGTTCCGCTGGCCGGTTACACGAACGTGCGCGTGGCGCCGGGAGGTGTGTACCGGGTCAAGAGAATCCTTGCCGACTACGCACCGGACGTGGTCCACCTGGCGTCGCCGTTCGTGCTCGGCTGGCGGGCGGCGCAGGCCGCGCATCAGCTGGGGATCCCCACGGTGGCCATCTACCAGACCGAGGTTCCCAGCTACGCCGCCCGGTATGGGGTGCCGTTCCTGGAGAACTGGGCCTGGAACCGGGTGGAAAACATTCATCTCCTGGCGTCCCGGACGCTGGTGCCGTCCACTTTCGCGCTGAACCAGTTGCGCGGCCGAGGGATTCTGCGGGTGGGCATGTGGCGGCGCGGTGTGGATACCGCGCGTTTTGCGCCGGGAAAGCGCGACGACGGCTGGCGGGATTCCGTGGCGCCTGGCGGCGAGCGGATCATCGGCTACGTCGGCCGGCTGGCCGTGGAGAAGCAGGTGGAGGATCTTGCCGCGCTGGCAGACGTTCCGGGCACCCGCCTTGTGATCGTGGGCGACGGTCCGCAGCGGGGGGCGCTGGAGGAGGTCCTTCCCACCGCGCTGTTCACCGGCTTCCTCGGCGGCGAGGAGCTGGCCCGGGCCATGGCGTCGTTCGATCTGTTCGTCCACCCGGGCGAGTTCGAGACTTTCTGCCAGACCATCCAGGAGGCCATGGCATCGGGCGTTCCGGTGGTGGCCACGGGGCGCGGAGGCCCGCTGGATCTGGTGGAGAATTCCCGCACCGGCTGGCTCTATGAGCCCGGTGACTTGGCTGGCCTGCGCCGCCACGTGATGGACCTGATGGGCGACGACGCCAAGCGCCGCGCGTTCGCGGCGGCCGCTTACGCCTCGGTCCAGGGCCGGACGTGGCCGGCCCTGTGCGCGGAGCTGGTGCGGCACTACAAGGAGGCCATTGCCGGCACCCCGCTGGTTGAGCCCGCCGAAACCCGGACCGTCCAAACCACGGCCACCCGCACCCAAGGAGCCACCCTGTGAAAATTTCCGTGATCGGCTGCGGCTACCTCGGTGCCGTCCATGCTGCCACCCTCGCCTCCATGGGCCACACCGTGGTGGGAATTGACGTCGACCCCGCACGCGTCGAGCAACTGGCGGCCGGCCGGGCCCCCTTCTTCGAGCCGGGGCTCGACGAGCTCCTGCGCGACGGCCGCGCCACCGGCCGCCTCAGCTTCTCCACGGACTTTGCCGACGCCGCCGGGGCGCAGATGCACTTCCTCTGCGTGGGCACACCGCAGTCCAAGACCTCCGACGGCGCCGACCTCAGCTACCTGGTCTCCGCCACCAAAAGTCTCCTTCCGCACCTGAGCCGGGGTGCCGCCGTCGTCGGTAAATCAACCGTGTCCGTGGGCACCGTTGACCGGCTGGGGCGCATGCTCGTCGCGCGGCCGGACGTGCTGCTGGGCTGGAATCCGGAGTTCCTGCGGCAGGGCACCGCTGTGAAGGACACGCTGGTGCCGGACCGGCTGGTGTACGGGGTGCCCGGCGGCAAGGAGGGCGCGTTCGGGCGCCGCAGTGACGGCACACAGGGAGCTGCCCGCGGTGTGACCGCTGTGCTGGACGCGGCGTACGAGCCGCTGCTGCGCGCCGGCATCCCGCGGCTCGTGTGCAATTTCGCGACGGCGGAACTGATCAAGTCGGCGTCGAACGCCTACCTGGCCACGAAGGTCAGCTTCATCAACGCGATGGCGGAACTGTGCGACGCCGCCGGTGCCGACGTCACCGAACTGAGCGAGGCGATGGGCATGGATCCGCGCATCGGCAACCGCTACCTGCACGCCGGGCTGGGGTTCGGCGGGGGCTGCCTGCCCAAGGACATCCGCAGTTTCCGGGCCCAGGCGCAGGCGCTGGAGGTCCGGTCCGTGGACGACTGGATGGGTGTGGTGGACTCCATCAACGTCGGCCAGCGGGCCCGGACCGCGGAGGTTGCCCGGGAACTCTGCGGGGGCATGATCGCCGGCCGGACGGTCACCGTGCTGGGCGCGGCGTTCAAGCCGGACACGGACGACATCCGCGACTCCCCCGCACTCGACGTCGCGCTCCGGCTCGCCTCTGCCGGGGCGCACGTAACGGTGACGGACCCGAAGGCCATCAACAACTCATGGATGCGCTACCCGCAACTGCGGTTTGAGGCCTCTGCCACGAAGGCGCTTGAGGGTGCCGAGCTGGTGCTGCTGCTGACCGAATGGGCCGAGTACCGCGAACTCTCGCCGGACGCCGTCGGGCAGCTGGTACGACGCCGGACAGTGCTGGACGCACGGAACGTGCTGGACGCCGCGGCCTGGCAGGCCGAAGGCTGGACGGTGCGCGGCCTCGGCACCCAGGCGGCGCCGGTGGTTGGGCACGTCTCCGCTGGTTGAGTCTGGGCCCGCTGTTTGAGCTAGCCGAAACCAAGGACCTCCGCCGGACCTCGATCTCGACAAGCTCGATCAGGGGTACGATCTTGCTGAGGGGGTCGACGCTCAATGAGTTTCTCGCGGTCTCACGCAACGGTCGCATGACGGCGGCTTCCCCACGTCCTGAGGGGATTGCAGCCGGCGATTACGCTGCCCTGTTCGATTCTCTGCCGGACGCCGTTCTGGTTGTCGGCAGCGACGGCGTCATCACCCAGGTCAACGCCGCCGCCGAACGGCTCTTCGGCTACGGCAGGCTTCACCTCGTGGGCCAGGATCACCAAATGCTCCTCGCCGAGGGCTACCGCAGCGGCTTCGACCGCCTCTTCGCCAGCCTGCGCAGCGACCGGGAGTCCGGAGACAGCTCGGCCCCGCAGACCCCCTTCGAGTCCTACGGCCTGCGCAGCGACGGCACGGAGTTCCACGGCGAGGTGGCCTGCTCGCTGCTGGATTCCGACGGCGGCCCATCCCTGGTCGCTTCGGTCCGTGCCACGTTTCACCGGCAGGAGGCCGACGCCGAGCTGCGGGAGGCGATGTCGCTGCTCAGCGCCACCCTGGAGTCGACGGCTGACGGGATCCTGGTGGTGGGCGTCGACGGAAAGATCGCCGGTATCAACGAGCAGTTCACGAAGATGTGGGGCATCCCCCGTGAGCTCATGGCCGCGGGCGATGACGCGGCCGTGATTAATTTCGTGCTTGGCCTCCTCTCGCACCCGGAGAGCTTCCTGGACAAGGTCAACGAACTGTACGCGCACCCGACCGCCGAAAGCCACGACACGTTGGAGTTCCTCGACGGCCGCACGTTCGAACGTTACTCACGGCCGCAGCGGGTGGGCAACGTGGTGGTGGGCAGGGTCTGGAGCTTCCGGGATGTCACGCCGCGGCGCCGGGCCCAGGAACAGGCCCGGCAAGCGATGGCGGATCTGGCCGAACAGCTGAAAGCCATGGCGTTCCAGGATCCGCTCACCGGGCTGGCCAACCGCAAGCTGTTCCATGACCAGCTGTCCGAAGCACTGCACGGCCGCAGTAGTACCGCCGTCGACGTTCTCCTCCTGGACCTGGACGACTTCAAGGAGGTCAACGACATCCTGGGCCACGCCGCCGGAGACCAGATGTTGGTGGAGGTGGCCCGCCGGCTCAGGGCCTGCGTCCGGCCGGATGACACTGTGGCCCGGCTGGGCGGTGACGAGTTCGTCGTGCTCCTGACCGGATCTGCGGATGCCGAGTCAGTCGCGGAACGCATCGTGCAGTCGCTCAATGTTCCGGTGTGGATCGAAGGGTCCATGCTGCGGCCCAGCCTGAGTCTGGGGATCGCGTCGCTATGCGCGGACGCGGTGGCTGCGTCGGAGCTCCTGCGTCGCGCGGACGTGGCGATGTACGCGGCCAAAGCCGCCGGCAAGAACCGGTACATGCGGTTCAAGCCGGAGATGATGACGGCCCTGGTGCAGCGGACGGACATGGAGGCGGGGCTGCGGCTCGCCATCGATAACGACGAGATCCGTGTGAGCTACCAGCCGGTTGTTTCGGCGCGGCTAGGAGCGGTGATCCAGTTCGAGGCCCTGGCCCGGTGGGAGCGCGACGGCAGGAATGTCCCGCCGTCGCAGTTCATTCCGACGGCGGAGCGCAGCGGACTGATCTCGGCGATCGGCCTGCAAATGATGCGGGAAAGTTTCATTCAGCTAGGCGCCTGGCTTTCCGGCGGCGCTGAGCGTTCATTGGCGGTCAACGTGTCCGGCGTACAGCTGCGGGACCGCGATTTCGCCGGCAATGTGCTGGCCATGGCCGAATCCCACGGCATGGATCCCAGGCAGCTGGTGCTGGAGGTGACGGAGAGCGTCTTTTTCGACGCCGACGACCACGTGATCAGCCAGCTCGCGAGCCTGCGCAGCGCCGGCGTGCGGGTTGCGCTCGATGATTTCGGCACCGGCTACTCCTCACTGGGCCGGCTTCAGGACCTGCCGGTGGATGCGGTGAAGATCGACCAGTCCTTTGTCTCCATGGTCCGCACCGGGGCGGAGAAGCTGCCGATCCTCAGCTCCATGATCAACATGGCCCACAGCCTCGGCCTCAGCGTCACCGCTGAGGGCATCGAAACCTCCGCCCAGGCCGCCTTCCTGACGGACCTGCAGTGCGACGCGCTGCAGGGCTATCTGTTCTCGGTTCCTGAATCCGAGGCCGGCCTCGATCAGGCCATCAGCCGCTCAGCCGATGCGCTTCAGGCGCTTGAGGGCCTTCGCCTGCGCCGCTGATTTCAAAACGCTCCCTCAGCTTTCGCCGCCTAAACCGAAACCCTCCCTCACCTTTCGCCGCTTAGATCCACACCCTCCCTCAGGGCGCTTCCTGAGGGGACCTTTTTGCTGTGCCCTTAAGGTTTCATCAAGCAGGTGAACTGACGATTAGGCAGGAGACCTGTTGTTGGATCTAGGGCGAAATATGACTACGAACCTGCCGATGGGGCGCACTGAGGCGGTTCTCGCTGTGTCGATCAAGCGGCGGCGCGCCCGGGGGCTAGCTGTACTGAGTCTTCTGTTGCTGACAGTCACAGCGTGCGGAGATGGCCAGGCGGCCAGCAGCAGTGTGATTGCGGCCAAAGCCGCCGCGGCCTCGGCTACACCGTCACCTAGTGCACCTGCGTTGACGCCGTGCGACACAGCAGACGAGCAGACGTCCCAGGCAGCCGTTACCCTCACCGGCACGGAGGATGCGGGGGCCAACTCGGCTGCCGAGAACGCCGCAAAACGCGCGGCGCAGCAGGCTGCAGCCAAGAAAACCGCGGACGCCGCCGCAGCAGCTCAGGCAGCCCAACGTGCAGCAGAAACCGAGGCCGCGCAGGAGGCAGCGGCGGCCCAGGCTGCTGCAGAGCAGGCAGCTCAGCAGGCACTCGTTGCACCGCCCGCTCCGGCTGCACCGGTGCCATCCAATTGCGACCCGAACTACTCCGGCGCCTACGTGCCTATCGCCCCAGACGTGGACTGCGCCGGTGGCAACGGTAGCGGACCTGCTTACGTTCAGGGGCCCGTGACTGTCACTGGTTCGGACATCTACCGCCTGGACAGCAACAGCGACGGCGTAGGCTGCGAGGGCTGAACCCCGCCCCTATGGGGCCAGCGCATCTCAGGCGTTGTCGAGTTCGGACGGGGCTGCAGGCTCGTCTGCACTGACGAGCTCCAGGCTGCGGTCCCAGAAGTCCCTCGCCAGCCCGACGTCGTAGGCCTGCTTGTGGGCCTTCGCCAGCGCACGCTTGACGTAAAAGGCTCCGGGCAACCAGTCCCGTCCGGGCGTGGAAGTAGCGAGCCAGACGAGCGTGTCAGCGCCCTGCTCGGCCGAGAGCAGGAACCGGTTTAGGACGGTCTTGTAGGCATAGCGGAACCAGCTCGTGGACTCCGCAGCGAAGTTGGTCGCCACGACGCCAGGGTGGAAGGCGGCCACCGCAATGCCGACGTCCTTCCCGTAGCGGTTCTGCAGTTCGGCGGTAAACAGGATGTTCGCGAGTTTCGCGGTGCCATAAGCGCGATTTGTCGAGTAGCTCCGCTCTGAGTTGAGATCCGTCAGATCCAGCCGCCCGAATCCGTTGGCGGCACTCGAGGTATTGATGACGGTGGCACGGCTGGCGGTGAGAATATCCAGCAGTTCGGTCGTGAGCAGGAACGGCGCCAGGTGGTTGATCTGGAAAGTCTTCTCATGGCCGTCCGCTGTCAGCTCGTGGCCCCGCATGATCCCGCCGGCGTTGTTCACCAAAACATCGATCCGCGGGTACCTCTCCCGCAGCGCCGAGGCCAGGTCGCGCACCTGCGCCAGCTCCGCGAAGTCGCAGACGAAATAGTCAACGCCCAGTTCCGAACCCACCGCTGCGGTCTTCTCCGGCGAACGCCCGACGACGACGATCCGCTCGCCTGCCTGCGCCAGGTTCCGCGCGGCTGCAGCCCCGATGCCGTCGCTGGCGCCGGTGATGACGATGGTGCGCTGGGGCATAAGGTGTCCTTTGTTGGGGGGTTGACCCGCTGATCCATGAGACGGTTCCCCACCTACAACGGCGCCCAGCCTGGACATGTTCCCCAACAGGGCCGAGTACCGGGACGCGGCGCTCCATCACCTTCCAGCCGAATTACGGAAGGGTTGGGGGGAAAGCGACAGGAGCTGAGGAAGGGTTGGGGAAAGAGTTGCAGGAGCTGAGGGAGGGTTGGGGGTAGGTCCGTTGGTTGGGCCTGTCGAAACCGGCCGCCGGGAGGGATCACACATGGGTTAAATGCGGGAGAGCCC
>NZ_JAGGPN010000005.1 GCF_018613795.1 Arthrobacter sp. ISL-65 | reverse complement strand
GATGGTCGACAACGCCGCGGCGGCATTGAACCCTTGTCTGATTTGGTTGATCACCAGGATGGACAGGGTAGTGGTGTTATTTGCGCCGCCCGTCAGGATGTACGGGAGGTCGAACATGCGCAGCGCATCCAGGGTACGGAACAGAATGGCCACCATCAGGGCGGGCTTCACCAGCGGCAGGGTAATCAACCGGAAGCGCTGCCAGGCCGTCGCACCGTCGACCTTGGCGGCCTCGTAAACCTCGGCCGGGATCATCTGGAGTCCGGCGAGGATCAGCAAAGCCATGAAGGGGGTCGTCTTCCAGACGTCCGCGATGACCACTGCCCACTTCGCCGGCCATTCGCTGCCGGTCCACAGGATCGAGGTGTTGAACAGCTTGTTGGCGATGCCTTCGAAGGCGAAGATGAAGAACCAGAGCTTCGCGGTGACGGCAGTGGGGATGGCCCACGGCACCAGAACGGCGGCACGGACCATGCTCCGGCCCTTAAAGGTGCGGGCCATGATCATTGCCATCCAGAAGCCCAGGACGGTCTCGAAGGTTACGGTCACCACAGTGAAGAAGAACGTTGTTGCCGTGGCCGACCAGAATTGCGCACCCAGCGTACCCGGCGGGCAAGCCACCGTTCCGCCTGCCGGAGCAGAACACTGCTGGGCGAGCCAGTTGACGTAGTTTTGGACGCCTGCCGGACCGCCTGCGGTAAAGAGGCCGGTGGCCGGATCCAGGCCGGCATCCTTCTGGAAGGACATCACGATTGCGCTGATAATTGGGTAAACGATCACCACGGCAAGGGCAATGATGGTCGGGGCAAGGAGCCAGGAGGCCCACTTTCCCTGACTCAGAATCTTGTTATCCTCACCCACGCCCTTGGGGCCGTGGTGGATCGGGGTGCCGCCCGACGCCGGTGCCTTGACCGGCGTCGAGCCTACTTCGGTTGCCATGGCGGAACTACGATCCTGAACCGGCGGATTCGATGGACTTCTGCATGTCAGACAGTGCGGTGTCCACGGGCTTCTCGCCCTTGATGGCTGAATACGCGTTTTCCTGGATCGCCTTGGTGACGGCCGGGTAGAACGGGCTGACCGGACGCGGCACTGCGTTCTCGATGGAGGTTTTCAGCACCGGCAAGTACGGGAGTTTCTTCACCAAGGCAGCGTCGGTGTAGAGGCTGCCCAGTACGGGAGCCAGTGAACCCTGCGTGGCGTAGAACTTCTCGGTCTCTTCCGACGTCATGAACTTCAGGAAGTCCAGGGCCGTTGCCTTGTTCTTGGAGTAGACGCTGACTGCCATGCTGTGGCCACCCAGCGTGGATGCACCGGGGCCGTCCTTGCCCGGGATCGGGGCGATGCCCAGCTTGTCCTTCACTGCCGAGGAACCTTCAGTGGTTGCCAGGTTGTAGACGTAAGGCCAGTTGCGCAGGAAGAGGAGCTTTCCGCCCTGGAACGCCTGGCGGCTCTGCTCCTCCTGGAAGGTGATACCTTCCTTCGGGATGTTGCCGTCGGCGTAGGCCTTGGCCAGGTTCTCCAGGCCCGTCTTGGCCTCGGCGGTGTTCAGGCTGGGCTTGCCGTCCGGATCCAGAACGGCGCCGCCGGCGGAGTTGATGGCCTCCGAAGCGTTGACGGTCAGGCCTTCATACTTGCTGAACTGTCCGGCGTAGCAGCCGATGTTGTTCTGCTTGGCGATAGAGCACATGCCCATCATCTCGTCCCACGTCTTCGGCGGGGTGGGAACCAGGTCCTTGCGGTAGTACAGCAGGGCGCCGTCGGAGGTCTGCGGGGCCGCGTACAGCGTTCCCTTGTATGAGGCGGCGTCGACGGTCGGCTTCAGCATGGCGCTGGTATCGAAGGCCATCTTGTCCTTCAGCGGCTGGAGCCATCCCTTGGCGGCGAATTCTGCGGTCCACACGACGTCAACGTCCACGACGTCGTAGCTGGCATCCTTGGCCTGGAAATGCTGCACAATGTCGTCGTGCTGCTGGTCCGCCTGGTCCGTCTGCTCCTTGAAGGTCACCTTCTCGTTCGGGTGGGCGGCGTTCCACTTCTCGACCAGTGGGCGGACCACATTGCTGTTGTCCTTGCCCTGAACGTAGGTAATGGGCCCGCGGCCGTCAAGGTTGTTGGCGGCGTCGCCTCCCCCGGCACCGCCGCCCGTTGTGCTGCCCCCGCCGCCGCCGCCACAGGCGGACAGGGTCAGGGCGAGCACACCGGCAGTGGCAACCGGGAGTAAGAACTTAGGGGTTTTCATTGGCTGGAGACTCCTCGCTGAGTGACATGAAAATCATTCGTGCGGTTGATGTGGTGACTGTCACACTAGTAACGTTGCCCGAAGATATGCAAGCGTTTACACCTAATTGTTACCGGAGAGGCAACTATGAGTCACCGCCCGATCAGCACGCCGGCTTCCGAGACAACGGCGTGGTGGGCCCACGCAGCTGTTTACCAAATCTATCCACGTTCCTTTTCCGACGGGAACGGTGACGGCATGGGTGACCTGCCCGGTGTCACGGCTCGCCTGCCCTACCTGCAGCACTTGGGTGTCGACGCCGTCTGGCTCTCGCCGTTCTACCGGTCCCCACAGGCCGACGGCGGCTACGACGTCGCCGATTACCGGCAGGTGGACCCGGCCTTCGGTACGCTGGCCGACTTCGACGCCATGCTGGAACAGGCCTACGCCCGCGGGCTGAAGGTGATCGTCGACCTGGTCCCCAACCACACGTCCGATGAGCATGTGTGGTTCCAGGAGGCCCTCGCGGCGGGACCCGGCTCGGCCGCCAGGGAGCGGTACATGTTCCGGCCCGGGAAGGACGAGGTCCCCGGGTCCGGCGACGGTAACCTCGCGCCCAACAACTGGAATTCCATCTTCGGTGGACCGGCCTGGACGCGGACCACGAATGCGGACGGCTCCCCCGGGGACTGGTACCTGCACCTGTTCGACACGAAGCAGCCGGACCTCAACTGGGAAAACCCCGAGGTCTGGGAAGAGATGCGTTCCGTGCTCCGCTTCTGGCTGGACCGGGGCGTGGACGGATTCCGGGTAGATGTGGCCCACGGGATGGTGAAGGAGGCCGGCCTTCCGGACTGGGAAGGTGTGGCCGCCATGGTGGAAGGCTCCGCCGAAGCCGCCCATGTGACGGATCCCCCGGGCGCCCACGGAGAGGAAGTTGAGCCGCATACGGCGCACGCCTCTCCGGCTGGTGATACCGCTGGTGACACCGCCGGCTCGGGCGCCGGGGCCGGGGACACCGCCGGGGCCTCCGAACACGAACCAGTGTCGCCGCTGTATCCGCCGTCGCCGTTCTTTGACCAGGACGGCGTCCATGACATTTACCGGGATTGGAACCGGGTCCTGGCCGGGTACGACGGCGATCGCATGCTGGTGGCCGAGGCGTGGGTTGAACCGGCGGAGCGGCTGGCGCGGTATATCCGGCCGGACGAGATGCAGCAGGCCTTCAACTTCGACTTCCTCCTGGCAGGCTGGGACGCCCGGCGGATGGCCGTGGCCATCGAGGACTCCCTCAAGGCGGCCGCGTCCGTGGGGGCGCCGTCCACGTGGGTGCTGAGCAACCATGACACGGTGCGCCATCCGAGCCGCTTCGGTTTGCAGGATCCCACCACTTTTCCCAAGGGGATTGCCGCCGAGGACGAGCAGCCCGATGAGACCCTGGGCTTGGCCCGTGCCCGGGCCGCCTCGCTGGTGTCCCTGGCCCTCCCCGGCTCCGCGTACATCTATCAGGGTGAAGAACTTGGCCTCCCCGAGCACACCACGCTGCCCGCCGAAGCCCGGCAGGACCCGACGTTCTTCCGGACCAACGGCATTGAGCGCGGGCGCGACGGTTGCCGGGTGCCGCTGCCATGGAAATCCGCAGCGCCCGGGTATGGCTTCGCAGAGGCGTCCACTGCGCAGGACCCCGCCGCGCCCTGGCTGCCTCAGCCAGAATCCTTCGAAGACCTGGCCGCGGACCGGCAGGACGGCGTCAAAGGCTCGACACTGGAGCTGTACCGCGCCGCGCTCACCGCACGCCGGAGCCACGGACTGGGATCGGGGACATTCTGCTGGGCGGACAACCACGATCCCGAACTGGGCGTCCTGGCCTTCCACAACCGTGATGTCCTGGTGGTGGCCAACACGGGAGCGGATCCCACGCCGGTCCCCGACGGTTACCGGGTGGCGCTGTCGAGCGCTGCAGAATCAGGCGCTGATGAAGCCGTGGTTGCGCCCAACAGTGCGGCCTACCTGGTGGCCGGATAAGCGGGCCGACGGTTTCTGGCTGACAGAGCTCTGGTCAACGGAGCTAGCGGACCCGCTCGGCGCGGCTGAAGCGGGTCCGCGCGCCAGCGGCGATGTGCACCAGAACCGGCGTCCGCTGGCCCACCACGGCGCTCAGCGCGTCAACCAAGTCCGCCGCTTCGGCCGCGACGACCTGCGGAGGCACGCCCGGCCGAGGGTGGAGCCGGAGCTTCAGCGCCGGCTGGCCCTTGACGTCGTAGATCGAGACCGTGGCGCCGGCGAGCTCGGGACGGTCGGCCAGGGCGTTCTTCAGTGCCTGCTCAGCCACTCCCCCGCCGATCCTGATGTCGCCGGGAACGCCGCCCGGATCATCCGCCGCCAGCAGGAGGTCGGTGCGGCCCTTGCCCTGCTGCGCGATCCACGCAACCATGAGGCCGATCAGCAGCACCACTCCGAGGGCCAGGACGACCCACAGCCAACTCCCCTGCCGGCCGGGGAACTGCGTGCCTTCGAAGGCCGCGGTGACGTTGTCCGAAAGGCTTCTGGACCAGGTGTGCCACCACGCCGCGACGGCGGGGACGGCAGCCAGGAGAACGAGCAGCACGCCGATCACCAGCAGCTTGAAGCCAAGAATGCCGAGAAGAATCCGGTTGAGAAGCCTTGGTGTGCCATTCATGCGCCCACCACCCCCGAGGTCGACAAATTGATGGTCACCTGGGGCATGGGGGACGGTCCCATCGCCTGCAGTTCGTCCTCCACCGCCTGCAGGATGGCGTTTTCGCTGGTCGGGACTCCGGATGTGGGGCGGACATTGACCACTACCTGGCGCCGGGAAACCACCACCATGACCTGTTCCTGCGTGACGTTAGCCGCCACGCGCGCCCTTTGGGCAAGGGCGGCAGCGATGACCTCGTCATCTACCACCACGGCAATCCGCCGGTCAGCAAGCAGATGCCGGGCCCGGCGCCCGGGGAGGACCGCGCTCAGGAAAAAGAAGAGACCTACTGCGGCGGTCACGGCTCCGGCAGCACCCAGCAGCAGCGGCGGTATGCCCGACGGGAGCGCCACGATCCGTTCGGCTGCGGTCTGCGGGTCGATGAGCCAGGGCGGCTGGCCGATGGCGCGCACCGCGGATTCCAGGAGCGCGTAAAGACAGAGCACTGTGACCAGGGAACCTGCGATGACTGCTGCCACGGCACGTGAGGCGTGGGTCTCGCGGTGCAGGACGCGGCGCATGTCAATGCCAGCGGCGTGCGCCGCACCGGAGCCGCCCTGCGCCGGGTCCCCGCCGGCCTCATGCTGCTGTTCGACGACGGAACTCACCGCACCCTGCCCTCTTCCGTGACGTGGGCACCGCTGATGCGGATGTCCACCCTGCTCAGGCTCGCACCGCTGAGTTCGGTGACCTTGGTCAAAATGTCGGTCTTGGCGTGCACGGTCCTGTCCCAGATGGAGCCGCCCAGCGCCGGGACACGTCCCGGGTCGGCGAGGACGGCAGTCAGGCTGGGGATCCGGATGGGGGCGACGAGTGACAAAGCCAGCAGGCCGCCGTCGTCCGTCCAGTCAGCGCGCACGTCATGGGCGTGAATGCCCAGGGCCTCGGCAGCGGCAGCCTTGGCCAGGCTCGTGAGCGCCTGGGTGCTGATCCTGTTGTGGCCGCTGTACTGCCTGCTGGGCGTGGCTGCTGCGGCTGCCTGGCTCTTATCGGCTGCCCGGTTCATGAGGATGAGCGCCGCCCGCTGATGGCATCGATGACGCTGCGGAGGTCCAGTTTCCCTTCTGCGGCGCGGCCCAGGAGCGCGCCGATTCCCATGAACAGCAGGGAGATCAGGAAGCCCCAGAGACCGAACTGTAGTGACATGAACGCCACGAAGGCGCCGGCTGCGATTCCAACGACAGTGGGGCTCACAGGACCGCCTCCCTCTCAGCGACGGCGGGAGCGCCCGTCGGTTTTACCGGCGGTGCAATGTAGACGTCGTTGATCTCGACGTTCACCTCAATGACCTGCAGGCCCACCAGTTTCTCGACGGCCGCATAAACGCTTGCCCGTACCTGGTTGGCCAGGGCGTGCAGCGGAACGCCGTAGACCGCCACCAGGGTGATGTCTACTGCCACCTGGGTCTCCCCGACCTCGGCGTGCACGCCTGCGGCGTGATCGGAGCTGCCCACCGCGTCCCTGATGGCTCCGAGTGCCCGGGAGGAGCCGGTCCCCAGGGAGTACACGCCGGGCACGGCCCGGGCCGCGATCCCGGCGACTTTGGCCACGGCGGTCTCGGAGATCACGGTCCGCCCGCCGGCTGCAGCCGGCGTCGGGGCAGGGTCCACTCGAACGGCGGCGGTTTGCGGATTCTGGTATTCCATCAGCACTCCCCTTCTGTTGAACACAACCCTATCCCCTAGGCCGGACAACGTCAGGGGCCGGGCGCACCGCGTTCCCCGCGGGCCCCGCGAAGCCCCGTGCCCCCGGCGGGTTAGTGGCAGTTCGCAGACAGCCACCCCGTCACGGGGGCCATGGCCGCCTCGAACTCGCCGTTGGAATATACGCTCTGGTCAGAGAGCCCCGCCAGCGCCACCTCGTTGAACCGTGCGAAGTCCGCCTTCAGCGCCTCCGGCACCCGCTGTGCCGTCTCCGCAAGCTCCGCTTTCTTCTGCTCCAGTTCCGCTGTCTTGCCCTGGGCGGCGGAAAGGGGCAGCAGGGAGGCCCCCGTGGCTTGCGTGGAAATGGCGGCACAGGCCTCAGCCGCCGAGGCGTAGCCGCCAAAGGGACCGGACGCCGCGCTCGCGGACGCGGTCGGAGCGGCGCTGCCGGCCGGCGTCGTGGACGTTGCAGAGGCCGACGGCGCACCGCCGGAGGCGGGCGCGGAGCAGGCAGTAAGTGCCACTACGGCAAAAAGGGCGGCGAAGTGCAGCGGGCGGGCAAGATAGTTCACGGTTTCCATTCCTGGAGTGGTTTTGCCGCCTTCGGCGGCCTGGCTGGGCAGCCGACGAACGCCTGCCCCGTCCCCCGGCGTGCGAGTCTAGCCCGGCGGAAGCGCCTCTTTCCAAGTTGACAGGCCAGGTGCACTTTTGCTGTCCGGCCTCAAAACAGCTCTGTATATACAGTGATTCGGTGCAGCAGAAGGCGCCCGGACCTGGAAATACTCACCAGGTCCGGGCGCCTCCCGGTTATTGCAACAGTTACGGCTTACTTGTAGAGGCCGTTGCCGCCAACGTGGACGTTGGTGGGCAGGTAACCGAACGGGCCGAGGCCGTTCTTGCCGAAGCTGCGGTCAACCTTGGACACACCGTCCCGGAAGTTGATCTTCACGGTGGGCGACAGGGAGCCGCCGCGGACGCCGTTCACGTTGTCGATGAAGGACTGGACCAGGCCGCCCGGCTGCACGTAGTGCGAGTAGGCCTGGAACTGACGGCCGTTCTGGTTCGGCGTCGGCGCTTCCGGGGACTCTGACGGCAGGTTCAGATCTGTCGGGGAGCCGAGGGCCAGGCCGCTGTTGTTCATCGGCTGGTAGTCGGAGCGGACGCCGTTGCCCACGAAGCCGTAGACGCCGTCGGGTCCGCGCATGCCTGCAGCGTAGGTGAACTGGTGGCTGATCGTGAACAGGTAGTACTTGTTCTTGCCGCCTTCATTCTGGATGAAGATCTGCGGACGCTCGGTCTGGTCGTTGACGCAATTGGCGGACAGGATCGGCGGCAGGAAGTGCCACTTGGTCAGATCCTTGTTGTCTGCCACGGCCAGGCCAACGTTGGCGGTCTGGTAGTAGGCGCCCTTGCTGTTGACCTCGGCGAGGTTCTCGGCGTTGGGGTCACCCTTGGCGAAACCCAGGTCCTCGTTCTTGCAGCGGTAGTCGCCGCGCTTGCCGCCGGTGTTGCCTTCGAACACCATGAAGGTCTTGCCGGGGTGTGCCGGGTCAGCGAACGTGTACGGGTCGCGGAACGCGAAGCCCGGGTTCTGTGCCTTGTTCTGGTAGAGCTTTCCGTCCGGCTCAAGCAGCTTGGTGTGCTGGAAGCCGTCGAAGGTCACGCCGTTCTTGTCCGCGTGGATGTTGCCGAGCGCCTTGGCGATGGCTGCGTCCGGGGCGATGCCGCCGCCGCCGGCGTTGCGCTCCTTGACGTCGTAGAACGTGGTGGCCGTGTAGAACACGTTCACGTGGTTGCCCTGCATCAGACGCGTGGATCCGGACCATTCGGTGTTGCCGATGGAAGTGTTGTCCAGGAACAGGTGTCCGCCGTAGTTCCACTTGTCCTTGGCCGGGTCAGCGTTGGTCTTGCGGAAGAAGTAGCCGATGCGGGCGTTCCAGTGGCGCTGGTCGAAGCCGTAGCCTGCGTGCCGGTCAGCAACCAGCGAGAAGATCACGTCGTAACCCTTGTAGCTGATCTGGTTCGCGTTCTCGTCGGTCAGCGACCAGGTGTCCCAAACCCACACGTCATCGTTCATGGCGGGGAAGTCCTGGGGGATCTCCGGCATGGTGACGTCGGGGCTCATGGAGTTCTGGCCCGGCTTAACCTTGGAATCGCTCTGCGCCATGATCTGCTTGGCATCCGCACGGGTCCACTTTGAGGTGAAGTCCGACGCCGGATCGTGTGCCGTCTGGGTGTGGGGCGTCGGCAGGGGGAAGCCCGGAGTCGGCGCCGGCATCTGGGTGCTCGCCGGCGGATCCGACGGCTCGTTTGCCTGCGCCGAGGGCACGGCGAGGAACGCCGTGGCGGCGACAGTTGCCACCAGAGCTGCGGCGGCGGGGCGCCACCGCAGCATCCGGGGGGTGTTGGGGTGCTTGTGCATGTTTTGCTCTTCTCGCGGAGTTACGTTCGTGGAAGACGGGCAGCTGCCCTTGTCCCTTCACTCCGGCGACCCCGATGACACGGCGTGCGTCATCGAGGACGCCGTTGTGTCGAGGGAGAGACGGGGTTTGGGTGGACCCCGCGTTGGACGCTCAGAAATGTCTTACATTTCGCGGCCCACACTCAACGCTAGACAACGTTGTCACCCGAGTTCAACACGGTTTTCGGTCCTCACCCCTGGGTAAGCCTCCTGGTGTGCAAGCGCTTACATCTCGTTTGCGCGCGCGTGCCCCACTTCAGGACCGGAATCAAATGTGTCTTCATAATCGCGTCATCAATGGCCGTGATCACACCCGTGGCTGGCGGGCCGGCCGACCAAAACGGGGGACTTCGACGCCCAACACGCCGGCCGCCGTCGTGATTTAAGATGCCGAGGCCTCCAAATGCCCGACGGCGGTCGCTATCAGAAGAGAAAGGGTGGCAGTGAAACCGGGGTTTAACGGAACAGGGTGCAGGGAAACCCGGGAACGAAAAAACCCCGCTGTTCCTAAGGGAACAGCGGGGTTCTAGCTGGTGGCTCCGACCGGCGTCGATCCGGTGACCTTTCGATTTTCAGTCGAACGCTCTACCAACTGAGCTACAGAGCCTAGGTGACATGTCACCATGAATGCCGGAATTTCTTCCGGCAATCAAAGCGACCCTGACGGGACTTGAACCCGCGACCTCCGCCGTGACAGGGCGGCGCGCTAACCAACTGCGCTACAGGGCCTTGCTATTTCTTGCTTTGCGCAGTATTGCTACTGCGTTTTTTCAAGGACTCCAGCCTACCAGACTTTCTTGCCTGCTTTGACCACTTCCTTGCGTACCCCCAACGGGATTCGAACCCGTGCCGCCGCCGTGAAAGGGCGGTGTCCTAGGCCGCTAGACGATGGGGGCCTGGACTCAATTCGGTTGAACAAGGGCAAAAATAAAGGGCCGAAGCCTTTCGTTCTTGTCCTTTCGTGTTCCTCCGAACTGGACCTGTAAAACTATAGAGCCTCTCCCCGGAATATCCAAAATCGGCCCGGTGGACGCACAAACGGCAGGCAAATCGAAGCCCGCCACATTGGCAGTTTCTTGGCTAGACATGGCCGATTTCCGCCAGCCACCGCGCGGGGAACGGAGCTAGATTGGCACCATGGCATCCCCCGCCGGCACCAGCCCACTCCAGCCCCACTCCCCCGACGGCCCCTCCCCTGAAGGATCGATGCCGGAAGGCCCCGCCTCCGAAAAACCGGCACCCTCCATGAACGCGTTCGGCGTCGCCGCCGTCGTGGTGACGGTGATACTTCGGGCCTCCGCCTTCGTGGGCATTCGCGCCGTTGGCCCAAGCTTCTCCCCCGGAGCACTGACGCTGGGGCGGCTGGCGGTTGCCGCCATCGTGCTTGGCGCTGTGGTGCTTCCCAAACTCCGGGCGCTGCCGCGGGGCCGGGAGTGGTGGCCGATCCTCGCCTACGGCGTCATGTGGTTCGCCGGGTACAACGTGGCACTCAACGCTGCGGAGCATTCGCTCGACGCCGGAACCAGCGCGCTGCTCATCAACGTGAACCCGATCCTGGTGGCCGTGATGGCTGGCATCATCCTCAAGGAGGGCTTTCCGCGCTGGCTGATTATCGGCAGCCTGGTGGCGTTCGGCGGTGTCGCGGTCATCGCGCTGGGTTCAGGGCAGCGTTCGACGGCGGACGTGGCAGGCGTGCTGCTTTGCCTCCTCGCTGCTGCACTCGCCGCAGTGAGCGTCATCATCCAGAAGCCCGTGCTGCGGAAGTTTCCGGCGGGGCAGGCCACGTGGTTCGGCATCATGGTGGGTCTGGTCTGCTGCCTGCCTTTCGCAGGCCAGCTGGTGCAGGAGCTGCAGGCGGCGCCGTTGCCAGCCACCCTTGGCCTGGTCTACCTGGGCATCTTCCCCACTGCCATCGCCTTCACCACGTGGGCCTACGCCCTTTCGCTGATCGATGCCGGCAAACTGGCTGCCACCACGTACCTGGTGCCCGGCACGACGGTGCTGATCTCATGGCTGGTGCTCAGCGAAATCCCGACGGCCTGGGGACTCGTCGGCGGCGCCATCTGCCTCCTCGGCGTGGGGCTGACCCGGCGGAGATCCCGCTAAAGTTTGGGTATGCCCGCTAACCTGCCGCCCGGCCTCCCGATCGTGCCGGACGGAGCTGGCGACCCCTCCGGCTTCGACATGTCCGAAGCCGACTTCGAAGCCGCCGTCAGCGACGCCCTGGACCAGCTTCCCGCCGAGGTGGCGCGGGCCATGGACAACGTGGCGGTGTTCATCGACGACGACTACGTCCCCCAGCCCGGCGAGGACCCGGACACGGTGCTCCTGGGACTGTACGAGGGCGTTCCGCTGACCGAGCGCGATTCCTGGTGGGATGCCGGATCGCTTCCGGACCGCATCACCATCTACCGCCAGCCCATCCTGGACATCTGCTCCTCGCGCGAGGACGTGGTGGAGGAGGTGGCGGTGACAGTGATCCACGAGATTGCGCACCACTTCGGAATCGACGACCAGCGGCTTCACGAACTCGGGTGGGACTAGCCTTGTAGGCATGGGACACGACCACAACCACACCCACGGCCTCACGGCAACGGGTAGGCATCGCGGCAGGCTGATTGCGGTTCTGGTCATCACCCTCTCCGTGATGCTCATCCAGGTGGTCGGTTCCCTGCTCTCCGGCTCCCTTGCCCTGCTGGCCGATGCGGGCCACATGCTTTCCGACGCAGCCGGCGTCTTCATCGCCCTGATGGCTGCATGGATCGCTGCACTGCCGGCCAGCGATCTACGGACCTATGGCTACCAGCGCGCGGAAGTCCTGGCCGCCCTCGCCAACGCCCTGATCCTGGTGGTGGTCGCGGCTGTCATCTTTACCGAAGCCATCCGCCGCATTGGCTCCGCGCCCGAGGTGCACACAGACATCATGCTGTACGCCGCAATCCTGGGTGCGGCCGCCAACTTCGTCTCGCTGCTGATCCTGCGAAAGGCCCAGCAGGAAAGCCTGAACGTCCGCGGCGCCTACCTGGAGGTGCTGGGCGATCTCCTCGGCTCGTTCGCCGTCATCGCCGCGGCACTGGTCATCAAGTTCACCGGCTACCTGGCGGCGGACACCATCGCATCCGTGATCATCGCGCTGATGATCCTGCCGAGAGCCTGGCACCTGCTCCGCGAAGTGGTCGATGTCCTGCTGGAGGCCACCCCAAAGGGCGTGGAAGTCAGCATGATCCGCGAACATATCCTCTCCGTGGCGGGCGTGGTTGCCGTCCACGACATCCACATCTGGACGATCACGTCCGGCGTGCCGGTGTTTTCCGCCCACGTGGTGGTGGAGGACGAGATGCTGAGCGCGAAGGGTGCAGACCAGGTCCTGGACAAACTCACGACCTGCCTGGGCTCGCATTTCGATACCGAGCACTGCACCTTCCAACTGGAACCGGCCAGCCACTACGAGCACGAATCGCCTCAGCACGCCTGAGGCGTTTCCTGCCTGTTTCGTTGCCTCCGGGCGACGGTGACGCGACCCGCGCGTCGCATCTCCATCAAAATGCACTGATGTTGTTTATGTTATTGATGTGACTAGTGTTGCCAAAGTGGCAACCTGGCCCTAACCTCAGAGGGCTGGGCATCTTCAGAGGAGCACTTCCGTGCTGCCTCCCGACTCGTTTGCCCCGCCCTGACTTGCGAGGTTATGAATGAGTTTGACCGGCCCCGGCCGCACAGCGGCAGTCTTCTGCACCGCCGTCGTCCTCTTCGGAACCCTCGCGGCACCTGCGACCGCTGACCGGGCCATTGCCAAAATGGTGCCCACGACAGGTCTTCTGGCAACAGCCCTGACGGTACCGGCGTCGCCGGAAGTTCCCTCCCCCGCGGACATCGCTGCCGCCAGGTCCAGTGAAAGTGCGACGGCGGCAAAGGTCGCCGACATTGAGGGCATCCTGGCCGACGCCGCCACGGCCCAGGAGGTCACGTTCGCACGGACGCTCGAAGCCAACAACGCGTACAGCAACGCACTCGTGGAGCTGGACACAAGGTCGGACGCGGCCGCGGTGGCCACGGCCAGGGCTTCCGCCGCGGACAAGGAACAGTCCAAAAGCCGCAAGGCCGTGGGGCTGCTGGCCGGGGACCTCTACCGGAACGGTGGGCTTAATCCTGAGGTGAGCGGCCTGGTCACGGGCACGGGCGATGTCCTCGCCAAGGCGGCAACGCTGCAGGCACTTACCGCCGGCCGGAGCAGGGCCTTCGCTGCCGCAGAAACCACCGCCGCGGCCGCCGAATCGCTCACCGCTGCTGCCGCCGACGCCCGCCGCGCGGCAGACGACGCCGCGAAAACTGCCGAGACGCTCAAGGCAGAGGCAGACCAGGCCAATGCAGCCCAGGTAAAGGCGGTAGCGGACGCCAAGGCGCAGCGGACTGTTCTTGTGGGGCAGCTTGCCTCGTTGCGGAACACTACGGCAGCGCTCGAGTCCGCCCGCGTGGACGGCCTGGAACGCCAACGCCAGCAGGCCCGCCTCGCCGCCGTAACTGCAGCAGCTGAACGGGCCGCCGCGGCCCAGGCGGCCGCAGACAAGACAGCGGCGGCGAACGCTGCGGCGGCAGGCAGCGCGAGTGCTGCCTCGGCGGAGCAGTCCGCTTCCGCGCCATCCCGGACGCCTGCCCGGGCCGCTCCTTCACAGGCAGCTCCGGCACCTGCGGCTCCGGCCGCTCCTCCAGAGGCGGCTCCGGCTCCGGCAGCTCCCGCGCCGGCCCGCCCGGCACCTGCTCCGGCCCGCCCGGCTCCCGCGCCAGCACAGCCTGCCCCAGCGCAGCCGGCACCCGCACAGCCGGCACCAGCCCCGGTCCAGCCTGCCCCGTCTCCCGGCGGTTCCAACATGGCTGCCATCTCGGTGGCCATGGGCAAGGTGGGGTCCCCGTACTTCTATCAATATGGCGGCACTGGCACGTACGGCTTCGACTGTTCGGGTCTGGTCCAGAACGCGTTCGCGGCCATCGGGAAGCAACTTCCGCGCACGGCTGCGGAGCAGTTCGCCCAGGCGCCCGTCCACGTGCCCCTGTCCCAGGCGCAGCCCGGTGATCTGCTGGTTTGGGGATCGGCGCCCGGTTTCTACCATGTGGCGATCTACCTGGGTGGCGGCAGGGTGGTCCAGGCGCTGAACCCGTCCGCGGGCATCACCGTGACGGACCTGAGCATGATGGCCGGCATGCAGCTCCACCCGGTCGCTGCGCGGTACTAGCTCGCCCGCCACTAGCACCCCGCTACAAGGACCCCGACAGCGGAAACACCTAGGACAGCACGTCCTTGCTCACGAACCTGCCGTACGCGAGCGCGCCGAACACTGCGATGTAGCCCGCCTGCAAGAGCGCATTGTCACCGAACGAATCCCAGCCGATGGGTTGGCGAAGCAAGTCTGCGAAGCCGAACCAGTTGTGCGTGAACAGCCACGGGTGCAGCCACTCCAGCTGGGGCAGCTGGTCGAGCACCTGGGAAACGACGGACAGGACGATCGTGGCGGCCATGGCGCCGACAGGCACGTCGGTCAGCGTGGACAGAAACAGCCCGATGGCCGACAAACCCAGCAGGGACACGGCCTGATAAGCGGCGATCAGCAGCATCCTGACCAGCGCCTCGTCCGGTTCCACGAGGTCGCCCGAGAGCAGTGCAACCGGTCCCACCGGGAAAAGTACCCAGCCGATGCCCGCGCCGGCGAGCGCCACAGCCAGCGGGGCGGAAAGACAGAACGCAGCGGCCCCGGCATACTTGACCAGCAGGAGGCGCACCCTGCCGGCCGGAGCCACCAGTAAATACCGCAGCGTGCCTAGTCCGGCTTCCCCGGCAATGGTGTCCCCCGCGACCACCCCGATGGTCAGCGGAAGGAACAGCGGAACGGAAACCAGCATCGCGGTGACGGCCACGAACAGGCCATTCTGGCTGATCCGGTCCAGGAACGCCGGCCCCCTCCCCGGAGGAACAGCCGAGGAAACGCGGACGACGACGGCGATCACCACCGGGATGGCGGCCAGCGCCAGGAGCATGGCCTGGATCCTGCGGCGGCGGAACAGCTGCTTCAGCTCCGAGGCGAGCAGCGAACCGCTGGACGGCCGGCGCCTGGCACCCGGCGCCGGGCTGTTTTGCACGGTGAGCCGGTGCACCGCCGGTTCCCGTGCCGCCAGCCCATGCCCATCCGGTTCCTGCCCTGCGGGCGCCTGAGCTTCCGGTTCCCCCGCCGCCGGCTCCTGCGCTTCAGGGTCCTGCACTGGCGACCAATCACTGTGCGACATCGAAGCCCTCCCCCGTCAAAGCCACGAAGCGGTCCTCCAGGCTGCCGCGCTCCACCGTGAACCCGCGCACCCGCACGCCGTCCGCCACGAGGGCAGCGACGATCGCCTCCGGTGCCACGCCTCCGTCGGCGGCTGGGAGCCCCGCCGTGCCGTCAAACCCTGCGCCACCGGAGAACCCTGCTGTACGGTCAAACCCCTCCCCATTAGGAAGGCTGGACGTTATGACGGCATCCACTCCGTCTGGATGACCCACAACGGGGGACAGACCGAACCGCACCAAAACGCCCGAGGCCGTACCGGCGTCGGGCGTCACGAGGCGGAGCTGCGCGGTGCCCGACTCGCGGAGTTCGGCCAGGGGCCCCTGGGCCACCAGCCTGCCGGCGCTCATGATAGCCGCGTGGGTGCAAATCTGCTCCACTTCGGCCAACAGGTGGCTGGAGACGAACACGGTGGCGCCGTCAGCGGCGAGGGACCGGACCAGGTTCCGCACCTCCCGTGTGCCCTGGGGATCCAGCCCGTTGGTCGGTTCGTCCAGGACCAGCAGTTCGCGGCGTGCCAGCAGCGCGTTGGCGATTCCCAGCCGCTGTTTCATGCCGAGCGAGTAGGCCCGCACCTTCTTGCGGGCGGCATGGGAAAGCCCCACCCGTTCCAGCGCTTCGTCCACCCGCGCGCGGCGGGTGGACGGCGCAGCGTGCCGGTCCGCTGCATCAAAGCGGTGCAGATTTGCCGCACCTGAGAGGAAAGGATAGAAAGCCGGCCCCTCCACCAGCGCACCGACCCTGGGCAGGACCTCATCCAGCTGCCGCGGCATGTCCATCCCGAGGACCCGGACCTCGCCCGCGGTCGGCGCGGCGAGGCCGAGCATCATGCGGATGGTGGTGGTCTTGCCGGATCCGTTGGGCCCGAGGAAGCCGAAGACGGAACCCCGGGGCACAGCCAGATCTATGCTGTTGACCGCCAACTGGTGGCCGAACCGCTTGCTCAGCCCCTGTGTCTCTAGCGCCAGAGCGCGGCCAGCGGCTGTCACCTCACGGCTGCGGCGGCTTGGAGCCGCTCCAGGGGCACGGAACCAACGAACGTCCGGCCGTCGTCGGTCAGCAGGACATTAACCAGTGATGTGGAGATGGCCCGCCCGCCCTGGACAGTCACGGTCGCCTGGCGAAGCAGTGGATCATTGAGCAGCCTGTCGACTGATTGCTTTCCGGACTCACGGGACGCGGATGGGGCGGAAGCGGACGGGGCCGGAATGCCGACGATCCGTTCCCACCCGGAGCCGGTGACGGTGGGGGCGTGCCCGCGCAGGTCCTTATTGGCGCTGTTCTTGTCGGCCAGATCCTTGCCGGTACGGTTCTTGTCGGCCTGGCCCTTCGTGCCGTTGGGCTTTGCCGGCACCGCAAGTTCCTTCACCGAGGCACCCGGCGGCGGCGAGAAGTTGAACAGGGCTGCGTCAGGAGCACCCAGCGTTAGGCTGGAGAACGCCGTCCGGAACGCAGGCTCCTGCTGACCGCGGGCCCGTACCTCCACGCTCAGCGGCATGCCGTTCTCACCATCCACGGCCACGGCCACCGACCCCACCAGGGTCACAGCCGACCGCGGCGTGAGGACCAGGTTGTATGCCGCCCTGCCTGCCACCTCGGTATCTTCGGCCACCGCCGCGTCGGTGGTGCCGTCCAGCTTTTCAAGCATCTTCGCGGCCAGTTCCTCCGGCGTTGCCACGCCTGCCGGCATGTCATGGCTGCGGGATTCCTTCGACGCAGCGGCGGGAAGCGTGACGTGCGTGGCCGTGTTGTCCTTGGAGTTGTACAGCCACAGCTCATTGCCCTGCCGGACGGCGTCGCGTTCGGCCATCCGGTCCATCACCTGGATGCGGGCCTTGGTTGGTCCGTCGATGAAGACGCGGGCGCTGTGTGGGCCGGTCAGCAGCTCGGCGAGGGAACCCGTCCCTGCACCCGAGGTGGGTCCTACCTGGGGGACATCGGGCAGGCCGAGTTCGGACGACTGCTCCACCGTGCCGGAGAAGGACTTGGTCTGGTGTTGTCCGATCATCGCCAGCACCTGGGCAGGTGTCTTCTCTGGCAACGGATCCCGGGCGCTCGCGGGCAAGGACCCCGCCAGGACTCCGGCAGCTATCACAGCAGGTACGGCCACGGCGGGTGTCCACCGCAGCCAGATGGCAGTCATGTCAACTCCGCTCCGACGTCGCAGCTCATACCCTCAGGGTACGCCTCGGCCTCCCCTGTGGCAGCCCCCGGCCGGCTGTCCGCTTTCCCTGTACCGGCTGGTGGGCCAGACTGGGTGGGACGCCGTTTTCCAGTCCAGGAGCCGTAGACAATGCGCATTCCCGGTGCCACATCCAGTCCCGCCGACGAACTGACAGGCATCGTGGGCTTCGCCGCCCAGGCGATCGATTCGCTCGGGGAATGGGGTGTGGGCCTCTTTACCTTCCTCGAGACGGTGTTCCCGCCGATTCCCAGCGAAGTGATTCTTCCGCTGGCCGGGTTCCTGACCCGGCAGGGGTCCCTCAACCTGGTACTGGTCTTTGTGACCAGCACACTGGGCGCCTATCTTGGCGCCCTTGCGCTGTATCTCCTGGGCGCGAAGGTGGGGCTGGAGCGTTCGATCCGCTGGCTGTCCAAGCTGCCGCTGGTGGACCGGGAGGACTTCGAGCGCGCGGACGCCTGGTTCCGCCGCCACGGCAGGTCGGCGATCTTCTTCGGCCGGCTGCTGCCCGGCGTGCGGAGCCTCATTTCGTTGCCGGCGGGCGCCGAGAGGATGCACCTGGGCACCTTCAGCATTTTCACCATCGCCGGCAGTGGCATCTGGAACGGCGCGCTGATCGGCTTCGGCGTACTGCTGGGCCGGCAGTACTCGATGGTGGAGCAGTACTCCCGCTACCTCAACTACGCCGTCTACGCCGCCCTGGCCAGCTTCGTGGCCTGGCTCGTGGTCCGGCACATCCGGCGCGGGAAGCCGGCACAGGACCGGCAGTAGCCACGGGCCTGAGCAGCCACCGCCCTCAGCAGCCACCGCCCTCAGCAGCCGCTGCCCTCAGGCGCCGGGCAGCACGGTGCCCGCGCCGCCGTCGACCGTCACTTCCTGGCCCGTCCTGAGCAGCGAGGTGGCGTCAGCCACGCCCACCACGGCGGGGATGCCGTACTCCCTGGCCACGACGGCGCCGTGGGAGTTGGGGCCGCCCATCTCCATCACCAGGCCGCCTGCCGTGAGGAACAGCGGGGTCCAGCCTGGATCGGTGGACGGCGCCACAAGGATTTCCCCCGGTTCCAGGTGGGCGCCCACGGGTTCGAGGATGACACGTGCGGGCGCTGTCACCGTCCCCGCCGACGCCGGGCTCCCGGACAGTGCCCCGGCAACGGTTCCGACGGCGGTAAGCAGCGTTTCCGGTTCCGTTCCGTCCGACAGCAGCATCCGCGGAATGTGGCGCCGCTCCAGTTCCAGGTAATAGGCCCCCTGCCGCTGCGCCACGAGATCCCGCATGTCCGCACCATCCAGCGCCTGGTTTGCTTCGGCAAAGTCCAGGAAGAAGATGTCCTCTGCGCGGGCGAGCCGTCCCTGCTCCGCCAGGACGGTGCCGACTTCGGCCAGCTGCTTCCGGACTTCCGCCAGCGCCAGGACGATCTGGAACTTGGGAAGTTCGCGCAGCCCGGCGAACAGCCGCGCCCGCCGCAACGCCGCCCGGACGGCCACGGCGCGAAGGCGTCCCCTCGAACGGGCCTCGGCCACCAGCCGCTCAATGTGTGCATCCGCTTCGGCTGCTGCCTTGCTGAACTGCCGGTCAGGGGCCCGTTCCGGGTCCTCCAGCCGGAGGTAGTTGGCCAGGACGCCAAGAATGTGGGTGGGGTCGTCCCGCCAGCGGGGCATGCCGACGTCGATCTCGGCGACAGCCCGGTGCCCGTACCGCGCCAGAAACCCTGCCACGCCGGTCTGGGCCGCGGCCGGCAATCCGCCCGCGACGAAGCGCTGCGCCAGCACCGCAGGCGGATGAGCCGTGAGCACGGCCAGCGATTCCGCGTCGGCCTTGATCGCCGTGGCGACCCGCCACAGCTCGAGGTCCATCTGGGTGGTCACGTTGTTGGGCAGGCCGCGGAGGACAGGCTGCAGGTCTGTGTTCCTGCTTCCCCGGGGGCCGCCGTCCTTGCCGGCCCCCGGGAGCTTGCCAACACCGCCCTCGCTAACACTGCCCTCCCCAGCACCGGCCTCGCGGGCACCAAAGAGTTTGCCGGCACCCAGGAGTTTCCCGGCGAGGCCGAGCATGGCGAAGCCCATGCCGGCAAGCGGGAGCACGGCCGGCAGGTTGGGGAAGAGCCGCGACACTATCCCCTCGGCATGGTCAAGCCGCGCGCGCGGGGAAGCACCATGGGGCAGTTCCAGCGTCGCGTTGAACTCCGTGGTGAAGCGGTTCAGGCGTTTGAGGGCCGCCTCGGGACGGAGCAGCGCCCGGAGCGCTGCTTCCGGCACGCGGGCCCGGGCAGCTATGGGGACCACGTGCTTGAGGAGGTCCCAGGGCGTGCGGCGGGTGATGGACAGGCGCGGGTCGTCGAACACACTGCGCAGGACTCTTGCGGAGCGTGCCTCCATGACGTCAAAGACCTTGGGAATGATCCGGCGGCCCACGGTGCTCCGGGCGGCGGCGGTCAGGTCGATAAAGATGCGCTGTCCGGCTTCGACGTACGGCGGCGGCCCGCTGCGTGGGTCCGGAAGGTCGAAGCCGGCCGCGGCAGCAACTGATGAGCCGATCCGCCGGAGGGCGGCAAGTCCCATCGGGGTCAGCGGCCGGGTAAGGCCCTGGGCGAGGCTGAAGCACAGGTAGACACGCAGGTCCTCCCCCGGGCCGGACCGTTCCGGGACCTTCTCCGGCAGCGGGTAAAGCGTGGTGATGGGCCGGGACTGGGTCAGCCAAACCTTTCCGTCGCCGTCGAGCGCCCACTCGGTGTCCTGCGGGGCGCCGTAGTGGGCCTCCGCCTTGCCACCCAGCGCGGTGAGTTCCCGGATCTGCGCGTCGGTCAGGCAGGGCTGGTTCTGCGCACCCTGGTCGCCTGCCGTCTGCTCGACGAATTCGGTGCCTCCCGCGGGCAGCGGCCGGACAGCCGTCCGTTTGTCCCCCAGCCGGCGCTGCCGGATGGCACCGGATGCAGTGTCCACCACGAAATGGTCCGGATTGACTGCGCCCGACACCACTGCCTCGCCAAGCCCGGGGCTCGCATCGATCACAACCTCCCGGCGCCTGCCGGTGACGGGGTTCGCGGTGAACATCACGCCGGCTGCCTCGGCATCCACCATCTGTTGGACGACGACGGCGAGGGCCACCGTTGCGGGGTCAATGTTCCGGCTGGCGCGGTAGGCCACCGCCCGGTCAGTCCACAGCGAGGCCCAGCACTTCCGGACGGCGTCCAGCAGCGCCACGGCGTCTATGACGTTCAGGTACGTGTCCTGCTGGCCGGCAAAGCTGGCGAAGGGAAGGTCCTCGGCCGTGGCGGAGGACCTCACTGCGACCGGAACGCCGTCCAGCGTCCGGTAGGCCGTAAGCACCTCCCCGGCGATCGCCGTCGGCATTTCTGCCGAAGTGATCAGGCTGCGGGCCCTGGCAGCCAGGCTTGCGAGGGCTTCGAGATCATCGGCCGGGGTGTCCTGGAGGGCGCGGTGCACGTCCCTGAGGCCCAGTGGCTCCACGGCCTGGACGTAGGCATCGGTGGTGAGGCAGAACCCGTCCGGCACCGGGAGGCCGGCCGCGAGCAGCTCGCCGAGGTTGGCAGCCTTGCCGCCAACCTCCGGCAGCATGGAGGCGCTGAGGTCCCCGAGACCGAGCACCAGGCCGTTCATGCGTTAAGAGGCGCCGAGCATGGGTCCGAAGCTGGCGCGGTCGGCGAGCCGGGGGTCCTCCCGGTCCGGCACCACCATCACGGGGCTTTTGGCATGGTGCAGGACGCCGTCCGACGTCGATCCCAAAAGCATGCCGGTGAAGCCGCCGCGGCCGCGGGTTCCCACGACTATCAGCTCAACATGCCGGCTGGCCTCCACCAGCACATCCACGGGTGACCCGTCCAGCAGGCGGGTCTCAATGGCCAGCCGCGGGAAATGGCTCTGCAGCCAGGCCACCCCGGCCTTCAGCTGGACCTGGATATCGGCGAACAGCGCTTCCCTGTCCATCGGGGCCGGAACCCAGGCCAGGGATCCGCTGTATTGCGGCACGGCGCAGATCACGCGCAGCGGCGCACCCAGCCGTTCGGCCTCCTCCGCAGCTTCCAAGACGGCGACGCGGGCCTGTTCGGACCCGTCCACTCCCACCACGACAGCTTTCTCCACGGGGCCGTGGCCGGCCTTGGCCTGTTCCGCCCGGATGTGCTTGTCCTGGGTGGTCTCGCCCAAGCGGTCGGAACAGATCAGCGGAACTGTCACCGTAGGGCACTTGGCGTGGGCGGGGAGCGCGCTGCTCACGGAGCCGAGGAGCCGTCCCACGAAGCCGCCCCGCCCGCGTGTGCCGAAAACCAGCAGCTCGGCGGTTTCGGAAAAGTCGAGCAGTACGCCCGAAGCGTCCCCGTTCTCGACCGAGGCACTGACGTTGATGTTGTAGCCGGCCACCTTGTCCACTGCGTGCTGCAGGATGGCCTCGGCGCCCTCGCGGATCACCGAGTCGTCCACGGTGGCATAGCCGCCGTCGAGTCCGGAAGCGGCAAAAATGGGCACCGAGTAGGCGGTGACAATATGGAGCGGACTACGGCGGCGTTCGGCTTCACGGGCAGCCCACACGAGGGCGCACTGGCCATGGTCCGAACCATCGACGCCGACCACGATTCCTTCGGGTCTCGCGTGCCGGGCACCGCCATCCCGTGCCGGGTCGGGATGCAATTCGTGTGCGTCCATTTGGTCCGCCTCCTCGCGATACTGCCTGATGATGCGGCTATTCTGCCAGAAGCAGCCTGTCTAGCCGGCACCGGCAGGCCGTCCGGTTCCCGGTTACGTACAGCCTGCACTTAAGTCCAACTATTCTCGGTCCGCGATCTCTTAGCAAGCGGGCCCCACGCGGCTTTTCGGGTCCTTTCGGAAGGCTGATTCTTGCCCGTTCCGAGTGCTCTTCCGGCACGGCTCCGAGTGCCCTATCGGCACTGCTCGGGGTGCGCTGGTAACGCCGTGCAAAGCCCTGCAAGCCAATGTTTCGGGTGGGGTATCCAGCGACCAAAAAATTCTGTAATGTCGAGGCACTATCGATCCGGATTGTGCTCCACTGCACATCCGTAGATGGCTGGTGTCTGCTTACTGGGGCAGTGGACGGTGCACGGCAATGATGCCCTGCGCTTCGAAATTCTCGAGGAGGAAGTTGTAGTGTCACGCATGCCTGGTCTCAGCGGCGCAGAACGGACCACCACTGTGGTCATCGGCACCGGACTTCCCGGTTTGGCAATCGCCACGGAACTCCGGCGCCGGGGCGTTGATTCAATCACCGTCAGCAGGCTGGAATCCCCGAGGGGCGGCCAGCCGTCCCAGAAATCCGCACCGCAGCGTTGCGACGATGCCGAGGCGGCGTCGCTCCAGGAGCGGAACGAAATCCTCCGGCACCTGCGCAACTACGCGTCAAGCCACCAGCTGGACATCCGCAGCGATACGTCTGCCGTGTTGCTCGACAAGATGGGTCCGGGGGCGGAGGCCTCGCTGCATCGCTGGGCCGTGCATACCCCGGACGGCGTGCTGCTGGCCGACCACATCGTGCTCACGCGCTGTGCCCACAGCCAGCTGCGGCGCATGCTCACGGACCTCGGCATCTCCATTGGAGCCAACCTCGTCGCGGCCATGCGCGCCATCGGCATTTACCTGGTGGGCGTCGGCGAGCTCATCACGCCCACGCCGAAGGAAGTCCTGCGCCAGGCCAAGGTGGTGGGCCAGGCCATCTCGGCGAAGGTCTACCCGGACAGCGTGCCGTCGGTGCTGACCGGAAGTTTCCCGGCGCTGCCCGCCGGGGCTCTCTGAAGCCGGGGCTCTCTGAAGCCGGGGCTCTCCGAAGCCACGGCTGTCTGAAGCGGTCGTTAGTTCCCGTCGCCGTCAGGCTCGTCACTGACGCCGAGCCGCCGGCGGGCCAGCACACCCAGGGTGATGAGCAGGCCGAGGGCCACGGCTGCGAACACCACGATGCTCCACGGGAAAGGTTCCGAGGAATTCGGGGTTGTCCCCGTTGCCTGGGTTGCCCCCGGCTGCGGCGTACCGACGGTCGGAACCGGCGCCGCCGTTGCCCCCGCTGCAGCCGCCGCGGCAGTAAAGGAGAACGTCCCCTCGATCGGATGAGAGTCCGAGCTCGCCACCCGCCACACGACCGAATACTTCCCGGCAGGCGCACCTTCCCGCAGGTTCTGCGTGGCGACGTTGTCCACGATCTCCACCTTGCCGTCAGCCCAGTCGGCTCCGGCGGCATCCGTCACCTTGACCTGGGAACCGAGCCCCAGCGGGGTGTTGTTGAAGGTTATCGAGACTTTGGCGGGCGCTGCCGCCACGGTGGCGCCGTCGGCCGGGCTGCTGGATTCGGCGGCGTCGTGTGCGGAAGCGGGACCCGCCGTAAGGAGCAGGGCGACGAGCGTGAGCCCACCAAGGAGGGCGGACAGCAGCTGGCGGGTGAAACGCATGGGCGGACTACTCCTAGTGTTGACTTCCTTACAGACTAGGCGAATTTGCTGGGACGGCATCCGGCAACCTACTAGGATTCAAGCAACCCCCCACACTCTCACCGGAGGACTAATGCTCAAGCAGGGCTCTGCACTGGACCGGTACTTCAAGATATCCGAACGGGGGTCCAACCTCTCCCGCGAGATCCGGGGCGGTTTTGCCACCTTCTTCGCCATGAGCTACATCGTGGTGCTGAACCCCCTGATCCTGTCCGTTGCGGACTCCTCCGGCGCCACACTCGGTTTCCAGGCCGTTGCTGCGGTCACCGCCTTTGTTGCCGGCATCCTGACCATCCTCATGGGCGCGTGGGCCAAGCACCCGTTTGCCATGGCCACGGGCCTGGGCGTCAACGCCTTCGTGGCCGTGACAGTGGCCACCAACCCGGGTCTGACCTGGCCGGACATGATGGGCCTGGTGGTCCTCTCCGGCGTCACCATGATGATCCTGGTCCTTACCGGATTTCGGACCGCCGTGTTCCGGGCTGTTCCGGACGGTCTCAAGACCGCAATCGTGGTTGGCATCGGCCTGTTCATCGCCCTCATTGGCCTGGTCAACGCCGGCTTCGTCCGGCGCGTTCCGGACGCGGCCGGGACCACCGTTCCGGTGGGCCTAGGCTTTGACGGCAAGCTCCTGGGGTGGCCAACCCTGGTGTTCGTCTTCGGCCTGATCCTGACCATCGCCCTGCTGGTGCGCAACGTCAAGGGTGCCATCCTGATCGGCATCGTCGCCTCCACCATCCTGGCCGTCATCCTTGAGTTCACGCTGCACATCGGACCCAGCTTCGACGGCAAGAACTTCAACCCGCAGGGCTGGTCCCTGGTTGCCCCCAAGTTCACCGAATGGTCAGCCCCCGATCTCTCCCTGATCGGCAAGGCCAACCCGATTGGCGCCTTCGGCCATCTGGGTGTCGTGGCAGCGGCGCTGCTCGCGTTCGTGATCCTGCTCAGCATCTTCTTCGACGCGATAGGCACCATGGTGGGCCTGGCCAACGAGGCCGGAACCGTGGACAAGGACGGCAACATCCCCAACGTTGACCGCGTGCTGCAGGTGGACGCCCTCGGCGCCATCGTCGGCGGCGGCGCCTCCGTGTCCTCCAACCAGATCTTTGTCGAATCCGGCGCCGGCATCGGCGAGGGCGCGCGGACGGGCCTGGCCTCGATCGTGACCGGCCTGCTGTTCCTGGTGGCCATGTTCTTCACCCCGCTGATCAACCTGGTGCCGTTCGAGGCCGTGGCCCCGGCTTTGGTAGTGGTCGGCTTCATGATGGTGGCCCAGATCAGCAAGATCCACTGGCAGGACTGGGGCATCGCCCTGCCCGCCTTCCTCACGTTCACGCTGATGCCCTTCACCTATTCGATCGCCAACGGCCTGGGCGCCGGCTTCATCTCCTACGTCCTCATCCGCACCTTCCAGGGCCGCGCCCGCGAAGTGCACCCGCTGATGTGGGCCGTCGCGGCAGCCTTCGTTCTGTTCTTCGCCATTGGCCCGATCGAACAGGGACTCGGCATGTAGCAGCCCCCGCTTCCGCGCCCCCCCCCCCCGAGATGGCATTTGGCGGCAGTGTTCCCCAGTGACACTGCCGCGAAGTGCCATCTCGCGCTTAAGCGAGTTCCGGTATTTCAGACATCACGACGGCGGCGCTGCTGGCTTTCGCTGTGTCCGTGCGGTGAGCTGGAAGCATGGACTTTCCCGCGCTCTCTGTTGACGCTGAACCCCGCCCCTGGACAGGCCGTTACGACGGCGACGGCGAAGCCCACCGGCGGTGGTGGCAGGCCGTGGCCCCGGCCACCGTTAACACTGCCGCACCGAACACCCCCGCCCCCAACGCCTCGGCCCCTAAACAGCGCCCTGCCGTGATCCTCGGCTTCTGCAGCGATGAGGGCGTGCGCCGGAACAAGGGCAGGACCGGAGCCGCAGCCGCCCCTGCGGCCATCCGCGGTGCGCTGGGGCCTCTGGCCTACCACTCGGAGCGGCCCGCCGCGGACGCCGGCGACGTGGTGGTCCGCGACGGCGAGCTGGAGGCCGGCCAGGCCCGCGCGGGCCTTGCCGTGTCCGCGCTGCTCGACGGCGGCCACCTCACCTTGCTGCTGGGCGGCGGCCACGAAACCGCGTACGCGAGCTACCTAGGCGTGGCAGGGTCCCGGGCGGTCCGCGATGGCCAGCGGCTGGGCGTGCTCAACCTTGACGCCCACTTCGACCTCAGGGACGAGGCCGCCCCCAGTTCGGGCACGCCGTTCCTCCAGATGGCCCGTGCGGAAGCGGCCGCAGGGCGCGAACTGAAGTACGCCGTCGTCGGAATTTCCGAACCCAACAACACACGGGCGCTGTTCAGCACCGCCGAGGAGCTGGGGGTGAAGTATCTGCTGGATGAGGACTGCACCGCCGGGGCCACGGAGGCCTTTGTGGCGGATTTCCTCAGCGGGATCGATGTCCTGTACCTGACCATCGACCTTGACGTGCTGCCGGCGGCGGTGGCTCCCGGAGTCAGCGCCCCGGCCGCATACGGCGTTCCGCTGCCGGTGATCAGTGCCGTCTGCCGCCAGGTGGTGGCCAGCGGCAAGCTGCTGCATGCGGACATCGCCGAGCTGAACCCGGCCTTCGACATCGACAACCGGACGGCCCGGGTAGCCGCGCGGCTGGTCAGCATCCTGCTGGGCTAAGCAGCTGCTTGTCCGCCCGGCTAATCCGGGGCCCGGCTAATTCTTGGGCTTGGGCTTGGCCGGCGGCTTCGGGGTTGGCCGGGCGGGCGCCTTGGGCTTGGCCGCGGGCTTGCTGACGATCGACGCCGGCGGTTTGGGGAAGGCGGCCGCCGGATAGAGCCGCACCACCTGGAGCATGTAGTTCGCCCACTGCGGGCCCGCGACCATGTAGCCGTCAATGCGATCGTAGTGCTTGCCGTTGACAGTGAGATTCCGGCCAGGTCGCTGCTGGCCCTCCAGGGCGTCCCCGAAGAACGAGGCGGTCGCCAGGCCGGTGGTGTAGCCCAGCACCCAGGTGGCGCCGTTGCTGTTGTTGGTGCCCGTTTTCGCCGCCACCGGCACAGTCTTCTGCACCTTGGGGTTGATGTAAATGCCGGAGCCCTTGTTGAGCATGTCCTGGAGCGCCTTGTTCACGCCGCGGACCACGTTCTTGTCCATTGTTTCGCTGCATTCCTGGGCCTCGGCCGGAAGTTTCTTGCCCGCCATGTCCGCCACCCCGGCCAGGGCCACCGGCACGCAGTACCGGCCGTCGGCGGCGAAGGTGGCAAAGGCGTTGGCCATGGTCAAGGGCGCCACCCCGGTGCCGCCCAGGAGGTTGCCCAGCTGGTGCATGTTCACTGGCGTCCCGTCCAGCCCGCTGCGGAGCCCGACGGCGTTGACCATCTTCTGTATCCCGCAGAAGTCCAGCTGCGCGGCCTCGGCGAAGGTGGCCGTGTTGATGGAGTTGTAGAGCCCGTAGTCGGCCGGCATCTTGCGGTAGTAGCCCTCCGAGGCGTTCTGCAGGTCGTCAGCCGTGTCGAGTCCTGCCCTGCGCTGCTTCGTGCTGTAGCCGCCCGCCACCTTGCCGCAGGAGGACCGCCAGCCGAAGCCCAGCGGGTACTCGCGCTTTGAGGCGTCCACCACCGCGGTCATGGTCTTGCCCTGGTGCAGCCACTCGGCGAAGGTGAAGGGCTTCATGGTGGAGCCTGGCTGGAACCCGCCGGCGCCGTTGAGATCGTTGCCGTTCGCGTCCTTGGCGTCCACGTTGAAGTTCAGCTGGGTGTCGAACTTTCCGGGCCCGGGCAGGTATACCGTGTTCTGCGCCATCGCCAGGACCCGGCCGGTGCCCGGCTGGACCGTGACCAGCGAGGCGCCCCACCTGTCCGGATTGGCGCCGGCGGTGGCGTTCACCTGCGCCTGGGCCTTGGCCTGCAGCCGGCTGTCCAGAGTGGTGGTGAGGGTCAGCCCGCCGCGGAGGAGCCGTTTTTCGCGCGCCTCAGTGTCCGCACCGTAGGCCGGGTTGTTGAGGAAGAGCCGGGTCACATAGTCACAGAAGTACGGGGCCATGGTGGCAGCAGCGCAGCCCTGCCGCGAGGGCTTCACCTTCAAACCGACGCCGGAGGCCACAGCGGCGTCATGCTCCTTCTTGGAGATCATCTTCTGCTTGAGCATTTCGCCGAGGACCTGGTTGCGGCGTGTCAGCGAGTTTTTGGGGTTGGTGACGGGATCGTAGAAGCTGGGGCTGTTGACCAGGCCCGCGAGCAGCGCCGACTGGGGCAGGGTCAGCTTGCTGGCCGGAACGCTGAAGAAATACTGGGACGCCGCCTCAATGCCGTAGGCGCTGCGGTTGAAGAAGACGATGTTGAGGTAGCCCTCGAGGATCTGGTCCTTGGTGAACTTCTTTTCCAGTGCCATGGCGAGCCGCATCTCGCGCAGCTTGTCCCCCATGCTCTTTTGCCCGCTGAGGACCACCTGATCCTCACGGCCCTCGGAAATCAGGGATTCGTTCACAATGTTGGTGACGTACTGCTGGGTGAGGGTGGAGGCGCCCTGCCGGTCGCCGTGGGTCAGGTTGCTGGTCAGCGCGCGCAGGATGCCCTGTGTGTCGACGCCGCTGTGTTCATAAAAGCGGCTGTCCTCGATGGCGACGGCGGCCTTCCGGATGAACGGGGACATCTGCTTCAGGGGCACGCGGACGCGGTTCTCGGAATAGAACGTGGCGATGAGTTTGCCGTCCGCCGTCAGCATGCGGGCGGTCTGCGACGGTGCGGGCACCGCGAGTTCGGTGGGCAGGCTGTTGAAGTAGGAAATCGACCGGCTGACCGAGGTGCCGGCGAGGGCGGCTCCGGGGACCAGGAAGCTGGCCGCGAGGACCCCGCAGAGGCAGCTGACAATCACGAACCCCAGCAACTTTGCCAGGCCGAGAGCCATACGGGATATCAACCTTTTGCCTGCCATGATCCAAGCTCACCACACGATGGGATTGAATGCAGAATATTCGCCGCTGGCCTGATCAGTGCTCCGCAGGGTCAGACCGGCGTGTGCGGCGCCTTTCCCTCGTCGCCGAATTTCTCGGCGGCCCTTCGTTCGCGCAGCCGGTCCAGGCGCTTCATGACCGGCGCCGTGGTGGCGCCGTGCAGCACCACGGACATGGCCACGACGAGTCCGATGATGCTCCACAGGTACTCCGCCCGTTCCCCGAAGCCGCCCTGGCCCAGAGCGTAGGCAAGGTAATACAGGGACCCGATGCCACGGATGCCGAAGAAGGAAATGGCGATCCGTTCCCGGGGACCGGTCTTGCCGCGGGCCAGTGCCAGCCAGCCGGACAGCGGACGAACCAGGACCAGGAAGGCCAGCGCAACGCCCACTTCGGCCCAGCCGACGCCGGCCAGCAGGCCCCGCGCGATCGCTCCGCCCAGGAGGACCAGGATGACCACTGTCATCAGCCGCTCGAGTTGTTCCACGTAGGAGTGAAGAATGCGGTGGTAACCGTGGGTGCGTTCCGCAGCCCTGATAGTCACCGCACAGACGAACACCGCGATGAAGCCGTAGCCCTCGATCATCTCGGTGACGCCGTATGCCAGGAAGGTCGCGGCCAGCGCTACGAAACCCTCGGAGTGGTTGGACAGCCGGATGCTGTCGTGCCGGGCGGAGAAGAAAAGCCGGGCCAGCGCCTTGCCCGTGCCGTAGCCCAGCAGCACGCCGATTCCGATGCGCCACAGGACGTCCACGCCGAACCACTCCGGAAACCAGGCCGACGGCGCCGTCCCCACAAGGCTCATGGCAATGGCCAGGTATACAAAGGGAAAGGCGAGCCCGTCATTCAGTCCCGCCTCCGAGGTCAGGGAAAACCTGACCTCGTCCTCCTGGTCGGTGCCCTCCTCCTCGTCGGCGGGCTCACCCACCTGGACCTCGGATGCCAGGACCGGATCGGTGGGTGCCAGTGCGGCGGCCACGAGGAGCGCGGCGGCGAGTCCCAGGCCCAGCAGCCAGAGTCCCAGGAGCGTCAGGCCCAGCATGCACAGGGGCATGGCAATGCCGAGCATCCGCCAGGTGGTTGACCAGTTCCGCCGCCCGACCGGACGGTCGAGCGCCAGCCCGGCTCCCATCAGCGAGATGATCACGCAGATCTCGGTCAGATGCAACGTCAGCTCGGGGTGCTGGACCGGGTTGGGGTCCGGAAGGTTTGGAAGCAGGCCGAAGGCGGCCGCGCCGGCGCCCAGGAACACCATGGGCATGGAGATCGGAGCATTGCGCAGCGCCTTGGGCAGGATGGCGGCAACAAAGACGGCTACGCCCGCCGCGGCGAACATGATGCTGGCACCTTCAAACACGGTCGCCTCCTGCGCCGTCGGCCTCTCAGACCTGACCAACACTAGCGGTCGGAGCGCCCGTGGTGGGCTTTCGGGGTGGGGCTTTCGGCGGATGCGAAGGGGCTCTGTACCGGCGCCATCGCCTAAAGAATGGTTGATGAGACAACTACCGTCAATACCGTTGTCAAACGACAGTCATCTTACCTTTGCGCCGATTCCCGGTAGAATGGTCTACTGCCCCCCGGCAAGAACCACAGAAAGTCAGTACATTGAGCACAGCAACCATGGAGCGCCCAACCGCTCCTACGAGCGCATCTCCCTCTGCGGATGCCCGGTCCATCCACCTGGCATTCACGAGTGCCGCCCAGGTCCACGACGGCCTGGAAAGCGCGGTGGAGACGCTGATTGAAACGGCCGCCCAGGAAGGCACCTGCGGCATCAAGGTCACGCGCCTCGAGCCAGGCCGTTACACGGTGGCCCTCGACGAGTCTGTTCCCTTCGGTGAAACACACGAGGACATCGCGGCCTAACACGCGAAAAAGCCCCCGATCCTGGACTCATTCTGGCCGAACGGCCGAATGATCCAAGGTCGGGGGCTTTTTGATTTCCGGTGCGCGGCCTGCCGCGCGCGGCTTCAGCCGGACTACATCCGGCGCACCTGCACGCCGTCGGACTTCATGAAGAGCTGCGATTCCGCCACTCCGCCGCAGATAACCCACAGCACGTTTCCGCTCCGTGAGACTTCCTCCACCTCGCCTGCCGCAATGACATGAGCATGCTTGATGATCTCGACCCGCTCGCCCACGTGCAGCGATCCCCAGTTGGAAACCGTAGCTGCGTGTGCAATGCGCCTGGACAGGACTGTCCCGCGTGCTTTCATTTGAACTTCTACCCCTTTGTGGATGTTCTTCTTCCGCCACAGCCTCTTTGATGTGACTTTTACTACACCTTCAGTTCTACTACACTCTTGGGCCTGCGTGTGGCGCGTTGCAGAGTATTTCGGCACCGCCGGCAAACGTCCGCCGGCGGTGCACATTATTCACCTTTAGGCAAGGTTTCCGACGGCGGATTCGGCTGCCGCCCGCACCGCCCCGGAGGCGACCAGCCGGTCGGCCGCTTCGAGCTCGGGTGAGAGGAACCTGTCCGTGCCCGGACCGCCGACGACGGTCCGCAGCGCTTCGAGGACGGCCGCCCCTGCGGGGCCAGGCGTCAGCTCACCGCCGGAGAGCTGGATGCGCATGTCAATCGCCCGGGCCGACGTCACGAGTTCGATCGCGAGCACCCGGCGCAGGTTCTCCACGGCCTTCCGGAGCTTGCGTGCAGCGTGCCAGCCCATGGACACGTGGTCCTCCTGCATGGCCGAGCTCGGGATCGAGTCCACGGACGCGGGCACCGCGAGCCGCTTGTTGTCCGAGACCAGCCCGGCCTGCGTGTACTGGGCAATCATGAGGCCCGAGTCCACACCTGGATCGGCGGCCAGGAACGCCGGCAGGCCATGGGAGCGGGCCGGGTCCAGCATGCGGTCCGTCCGCCGTTCGGCGATGGAGCTAAGGTCCGCGACGGCGATGGCCAGGAAGTCGAGCACATACGCCACCGGGGCGCCGTGGAAATTGCCGTTGGAGCTGACCCGGCCGTCAGGCAGGACCACGGGGTTGTCGATGGCGGCAGCGAGTTCACGGGAAGCCACAAGTTCGGCGTGGTCGACCGTGTCCCGGACGGCGCCGGCAACCTGGGGTGCGCAGCGCAGGGAGTAGGCATCCTGGACGCGGGAATCGCCCACGCGGTGCGAGGCCACGATCGCCGAGTCGGACAGCACACGGAGCATATTGTCGGCACTGGCCGCCTGGCCGGGGTGCGGCCGGAGGGCGGCGTGCAGCTCGGGCAGGAACACCTGGTCGGTGCCGAGCAGCGCCTCGACGCTGAGCGCGGCGGTGATGTCCGCCGTCGTGAGCAGTTGCCGCAGGTCCGCAATGGCCATCAGGAGCATGCCCAGCATGCCCTCGGTGCCGTTGACCAGCGCCAGCCCTTCCTTCTCGGCCAGGGTCACCGGTTCGATGCCGTGCGTGGCGAGCAGTTCAGCAACCGTCCTTTGGCCGGCGCCGCCGTACAGTTCGCCGTCGGGTCCGGTCGCCTCGCCTTCGCCCATGAGGACCAGGGCGCAGTGGGACAGCGGTGCGAGGTCGCCGGAGCAGCCCAGCGAACCGAACTCCCGGACCACCGGCGTGATGCCGGCGTTGAGCACGTCCACCATGGTCTGCAGGACCACGGGCCTGACGCCGGTGCGGCCCGAGGCAAGGGTCTTGGCGCGCAGGAACATGATGCCGCGGACCACTTCGCGTTCCACCGCGGGGCCCATGCCTGCGGCGTGGCTGCGGATCAGCGACTTCTGCAGCTGGGTGCGCAGCTCGCCGGGAATGTGGCGGTTGGCCAGCGCGCCGAAGCCCGTGGAGATGCCGTACGCGGGCACGTCGCTGTGGGCCAGTTCGTCGATGTGTGCGCGGACCTTTGCGACGGTGTCCAGGGCGTCCTGGGAAATGCTCACCTGGGCGTCATTGCGTGCGACGGCGACGAGGTCCTCGGGCGTGGCACCGCTGGCACCGAGAGTAACAGTGAGCGGTTCGTGGGTGGTGATAGTCATTATTCCTACTTCTGGTGTTGAGCCTGTTCGCCGGTTGAGCCTGCCGCTGGTTGAGCTTGTCGAAACCTTGATTCGACAGGATCGATCAGCGGATACGTCGGCGCTATTCGTTCATGGGGATTCGGACGCCGCGTTCCTTGGCGACGTCGACGGCGCGGTCATAGCCGGCGTCGACATGCCGGATCACGCCCATGCCGGGATCGTTGGTGAGGAGCCGCTCAAGCTTCTGCGCGGCGAGATCGGTGCCGTCGGCAACGGAGACCTGGCCGGCGTGGATGGAGCGGCCGATGCCTACTCCCCCGCCGTGGTGGATGGAAACCCAGGTGGCGCCGGAGGCGGTGTTGAGGAGGGCGTTGAGCAGGGGCCAGTCGGCGATGGCGTCCGAGCCGTCGGCCATGGCTTCGGTCTCCCGGTACGGGGAGGCGACGGAGCCGGAGTCCAGGTGGTCGCGGCCGATCACGATGGGCGCCTTGACCTTGCCTTCCTTGACCAGCTGGTTGAAGAGCAGACCGGCCTTGGCGCGTTCGCCGTAGCCCAGCCAACAAATGCGAGCCGGCAGGCCTTCGAATTCGACGCGCTCGGCGGCGGCGTCGATCCAGCGGTGCAGGTGCTTGTTCTCGGGGAAAAGCTCCTTGATGGCCTCGTCGGTGACGCGGATGTCCTCGGGGTCGCCGGAGAGCGCCACCCAACGGAACGGGCCGAGGCCCTCGCAGAACAGCGGGCGGATGTAGGCCGGGACGAATCCGGGGAACTCGAATGCCCGGCTGTAGCCGCCCTTACGGGCCTCGTCGCGGATGGAGTTTCCGTAGTCGAACACCTCGGCGCCGGCGTCCTGGAATTCGACCATGGCCTGGACGTGCTTGGCCATCGATGCCTGGGCCTTCTTGGTGAAGCCTTCCGGGTCAGCCTCGGCCTCGCGGTGCCATTCGTCCACGGAGATGGCTTCCGGCAGGTAGCTCAGGGGGTCGTGGGCGGAGGTCTGGTCGGTGACGATGTCGATGGTCAGCTCGCCGGCCTTGTGCCGGCGAAGGAGTTCGGGGAAGACCTCGGCGGCGTTGCCCACGTAGCCCACGGACCAGCCGCGGCGCTCCTCCTTGGCCTTAAGGACCTTGGCGATCGCGGCGTCGAGGTCGGTCTCCACCTCGTCGAGGTAGCGCTTGCCGGCGCGGCGGCGGAGGCGGGTCTCGTCGACGTCGACAATCAGGCAGGCGCCCTCGTTCAGGGTGACGGCGAGGGGCTGGGCGCCGCCCATGCCGCCGCAGCCGCCGGTCAGAGTCAGAGTGCCGGCAAGTGTGCCGTTGCTATCCCCGGTGAGCTTGCGGGCGATTGCTGCGAAGGTTTCGAACGTGCCCTGCAGGATGCCCTGCGTGCCGATGTAGATCCAGGACCCGGCCGTCATCTGCCCGTACATCATCAGGCCCTCGGCCTCGAGCCGGCGGAATTCGGGCCACGTCGCCCAGTCGCCGACGAGGTTGGAGTTGGCCAGAAGCACGCGCGGCGCCCATTCGTTGGTGCGGAAGACGCCCACCGGCTTGCCGGACTGGACCAGCAGGGTCTCGTCCTTGTCCATGGTTTCCAGGGTGCGGGTGATGGCATCGAAGGCGGCCCAGGAGCGCACGGCCCGGCCGGTGCCGCCGTAGACCACCAGGTCATCCGGGCGTTCGGCCACCTCGGGGTCGAGGTTGTTCATGAGCATGCGCAGGGGTGCCTCGGTCTGCCAGGACTTGGCGGTGAGCTCGGTACCTCGGGCTGCTTTGACCGGGCGGGCACCGGTGGTGAAATCGGCGGGTGCCATGGTGGCTCCTTCGTATCGCGGGAATATGTTGTATCGGGAGTGTTGCGTGTTGCGGAATTCTTGAGAGCGAAAGTGCTTCTGTATCAACTAAAGCCCCTCCGGAGCGGGCCAGACAGGGGTTTCCGGCGGGTGCTGTCCGGTATTCCAGACCTAACCAGGTAGCAGATCAGGGCGTTCCCAGCCCTCAGAACGCCCTGTGCTGCTACCCACTTGGGCCAGTCCTCCGGCGACAGGCCGCTACGTGGCTGGCGCTACTTCGCGGGGCGGCCGTGGATGCGCACCGAGAGCTCGTCGGCGACCTTCTGCACTCGGGCGGCGAGCACCGGCCACTGGTCCTCCGGCAGCTTGTCCTCGAGGAACGTGACGGCGACTGCCGCCGTCGGCCAGCCAAGATGATCCGTGACAGCGGCGGCGATGGAGCCAAAGCCGGGTGTCACCTCACCGTGTTCCGTGGCGTAGCCACGCTGCCGCACCTGGTCAAGGTGCGAGGACAGCGCCGAGTACTTCATGATCGCGCCCTCCACCTCGTGCCGGGCACTGAAGGCGGCGGCGTTCGGATAGAGCGCACGGACCTGGGACTTTGGCAGCGCGGCAAGGATGGCCCGACCGCTGGCGGTGAGGTGGCTCGGCAGCCGGACGCCGACATCGGTCACGAGGGACGGCCGGTTCTTGGCCCGCTCCTCCACGATGTAGAGCACATCCCGTCCGTGCAGGACCGCCAGGTGTGCACTTTCGCCCAGGACATCAACGAGGGAGGCCAGCATGGGCCGCCCAAGCCGAGACAGCGGCTCCTGCCGCGAGTAGGCGGAGCTGAGCTCGAAGGCGCTGATGCCGAGGCCGTACCGCTGTTCCTCGTGCAGGTGCAGGACAAAGCCGTTCGCCTCCATGACGCCAAGGAGGTGGTACACGCTTGAGCGCGGCAGTCCCAATGCCGTGGCAATGTTCGATGCCGCCATCGGCCCCCGCTTAGAACCCAACAGTTTGAGGATCCGCAGGGTATTTTCGGCGGCTGGAACTTTCGCCTTGACTGCTGATTCCGGCCGGTTTGCCGCCGTTGTGGGCATCGTGCCTGCCATGTGTCCTCCGGGCCTCGCCGTTAGGCTGTCTATTCGGAATTTCTGTTCTTCGGGTATCTCCGAATGGTGTCCGGTATCCCGTACTTAAAGTTTGCGGCCAGCCCGCTCACTGCAGACCCCCTTTAGAAGTACTCCTGTCTGGAATACCGGACATCCCAGTTACCCTGCCTATCATCCCGCTTTCCCGCGCACGGAGGTAGCGTTTGTCCATGGAACTTCCGCTCACGGGCAAGGTAGCTCTGGTCGCGGGGGCCACTCGAGGGGCAGGGCGCGGCACGGCCGTGGCCCTGGGTGAGGCCGGGGCTGTGGTCTACTGCACCGGCCGCACTACGAAAGGCCAGACCTCCGACTATCGTCGCCCCGAAACCATTGAAGAAACCGCCGCCATGGTCGGTGCGGCCGGCGGAACTGGCATCGCTGTGGCGGTGGACCATCTCAACGCTTCGGAGGTGGACGCGGTGGTCCGCCACATCGACCACGAGCAGGGCCGGCTGGACATCCTGGTGAACGATATTTGGGGCGGTGAGAACCTCATCCAGTGGAACACGCCCCTGTGGGAACACGAGCTTGACGGCGGCTTGAGGATGCTGCACGGCGCCGTGGACACGCACCTGATCACCAGCCACTTCGCGCTGCCGCTCCTCATCCGCCGGCCGGGAGGACTGGTGGTGGAAATGACAGACGGAACGCGAGAGTACAACGCTGCGCATTACCGGCTCTCCGCGTTTTACGACCTCGCCAAGTCAGCCGTCCTGCGGCTCGCCTTCAGCCAGGCCGAGGAGCTGAAGCCGTTCGGATGCACGGCCGTGGCGCTGACGCCGGGCTGGATGCGCTCGGAAATGATGCTCGAACACTACGGCGTGACCGAAGCCAATTGGCGCGAGGCGGCCGCCACGAATCCGCACTTCGCCGCCATCTCCGAAAGCCCCCGCTTTGTGGGCCGGGCGGTCGCCGCCCTCGCCGCCGATCCCGACGTGCACCGACGGACCGGCGACTCCTTCTCCTCCGGCGGGCTTGCGCAGGAGTACGGCTTTACCGACGTCGACGGCTCCCGGCCAGACTGCTGGCGCTATCTGGAGGAGATCCAGGAGGCCGGGCTGCCGGCGGATGCCAGCGGCTACCGCTGAGGTGCGGGGCTGCCGCTGAGCTGGACGGGGCTGCCGGCATGCAGGGGTCTGAACACCCAGTCGCCCTGCATTAGGCTGCTTCGCGGCCTGCCCCCGGCGCTACTTCGGCCCCCGGCACTACTTCGTGAGCCAATGCATACCAGTCACTATCCTGCCCCGCAGGTAGCGGCGAGGCGTGGGCGCGATCGTCAGGCGGTTCGGGCATGCGCGGGTCAAGGCTGTTGAGCACGGCTGGGTCATTGAGCACGGCTGGGTTATTGAGTATGGCTTGGATGGGTGGTGGCCAGTGGGGTGGTTCCCAGTCGGGTTGTTCGCTGGTGTAGCGGCGGCCGGTGGGTGAGGTCCAGCCGGGCGGGTCGTTGGCGCTGGCGGCGGTGGGTGTCCACGCTGAATTGTGTTTGAGCCGGTGATGTTTGGGGCATGGTTGACCGAGGTTGCTGATCCCGGTGCCGCCGCCATCGGCCCAGGCCAGGAGGTGGTCGGCGTCGTTGTCCAGGGAGCGGTTGTTGCAGCTGGGGAACGTGCATTTCGCGTCCCGAAGCCGCAGCCATTGCCGCATAGCTTTGGGAATGCGGTAGCTGGCCCGGCCGATTTCCAAGGGTGCGCCGTCGCGGGGGTCGATGAGCACCCTGCGGAACGACTGGGCCCCATCGGCTACGAGTGCACGGGCCATGGAGGGCGGGATCGGCCCGTAGCCGTCAAGCATGGCCGGTTCCTCGGTCAGACCCAGCAGCGAGAACACCGGAACGGTGACAAGGACCTGGGCTCCGGGCGAGGGCACACCCCCGGCCAGCCCGGAACCGGCGATCCCGTCATCAATCACGCCGACCCGGGGCCCACCAACAGTGCTGCCGTCGCTGGAGCCGGCCGGTGACTGTTCGAGGCCCGCCGTGAGGAGCCAGGTTGAGGTGACGTCGGCGCGGAGTTGAGTGAGGGTCCTGGCCTCGGCCGGTCCCTGCATGGCGCGGGCGGCGGCAGTGGTGCCCTCCCAAATCCCGGCGGCCTGGGCCGCGGGCAAATAAGCCGAGAGCCAAGCCATCCCGTCCCGGTCCGGGGCGTATTCCACCCGCCGGTCCGCCGCAGAGCGGGCGTGGCGTTTTTCGATGCTGACCGGGTGGTGCCGTTCCCGCCAGGTCCGGACCTTCGCACGGAACCGGCACGGGACGAGCTCCCCGGCCGGGCAGCCCCGGGCCCGGTCCGGCGCGTCCGGGTCCAGGAAGTGCGCCTCCAACGCCGCGGCACCCGCCGGATCGAGGTTCGCGGTTTCGTCGACCATAATCCGGGCGTGCTGCCACGACATGGCCCCTGCCTGCAGCGCGAACAGCGTCAGCGGCCGGGCGCTGGTCAGTTCAAGGGCGTCGAACAGCAGGGCGCCGGCGGCGCGTTCGCTGATGGTCAGGACACACGCGACCTCCGAGGTCACGGCCATCTCCCTGACGGTGCGATCCTGCGGGGACTCGGCCGGCGACGCCATGGCCTCCTCAGCAGCGGCATAACCGGCAACGAGCTGCACCTTCAAAGCCGCCATCCGGGCCTCCATCCGGGCCAGCTCGGTCAGCCCGTCCAGGCAGGCATCCGCCTGCTCCCGCAGCGGATCACCACCGTCCGACGCCGGGCTATCTGTTCCTTGGAACGCAAGGCCGCCCGTCCCGCGGCGGACAAAAGCAGCCAGCACCGGAGTGGAGGCGTCAATGGCCTCCATCGTCTCGACAGCTGCACTGCTTTCCATACCCGCAGCCTTTCACGAGCCACTGACATTTTTCCGGCGCACGAGTTAAGCGCGTCGGCGGGCCCATGTGAGGAGTGCACGACCGCGGAGGTACCACCCCCACAGTCCACCGCACAGTCTGAAATCGAAGACACCAAGGGCCCGTGAGCCTCATCACAGCTCCTCCGGACGTGGTCTGCTGGATAGCGATCCCCCTCCCAATGACGAGAAGGTATTGGCATGCAACAAGCCCAAACAAGAAATGAATTGGCGCCCGTAAGCGCGACCGGAGCGGCCCGCACCGCCGTCGGAACCGCCGTCGGAACGGTCCTGACCCGCGGGCTCAACGTCCGCCACATCCGCTTCATGGCGCTGGGCTCCGCCATCGGCACCGGCCTGTTCTACGGTTCGGCCTCGGCCATCCAAAAAGCCGGCCCCGCCGTGCTGTTCGCCTACATGATCGGCGGCGCCGCCGTGTTTATGGTGATGCGCGCCCTGGGGGAAATGGCCGTGCGGCATCCGGTCTCGGGATCCTTCGGGCAGTACGCCAGCCGTTATCTTGGCCCCCTGGCCGGATTCGTGACTGGCTGGACCTACGTCTTCGAGATGGCGATCGTGGCCATCGCCGACGTCACCGCCTTCAGCATCTACATGGGCTTCTGGTTCCCGTCCGTGGAGCGGTGGGTCTGGATCCTGGCCATCATCTTCCTTCTCGCGGCGCTGAATCTGCTGAGCGTGAAGGTCTTCGGCGAACTCGAATTCTGGTTCACGCTGGTCAAGGTTGCAGCAATTATCGCCATGATCGCGGGCGGAGCGGCCATCCTCGCGTTCGGCTTCCAGAACGGCGACGCCACGGCGGCCCCGGGCCTGGGCAACCTCGTGGAGCACGGCGGTCTGTTCCCGAACGGCTTCGAGGGACTCCTGGCCTCGTTCGCCGTCGTCATGTTCGCCTTCGGCGGCATCGAAACGATCGGCATCACAGCCGGCGAGGCAGCCGACCCCAAGAAGGTGATCCCGAAGGCCGTCAATACGGTGCCGGTCCGCGTCCTGCTGTTCTATGTGCTGACTTTAGGCGTGCTGATGAGCCTCTTCCCGTGGAACGAGATCGGCAGCAACGGCAGTCCGTTCGTCCAGATCTTCAGCGGCCTGGGCATTCCCGCCGCCCCCCACATCCTCAACGCCGTGGTGATAACCGCCGCACTGTCCGCCATCAACAGCGACATCTTTGGCGCCGGACGGATCCTCTTCGGTTTGGCCAAGCAAGGGCATGCACCGCAGAGCTTCGGGCGGGTTTCCCGGCATGGCGTTCCATGGATGACTGTTGTGATGATGGCCGGGATCCTCCTGGTGGGAGTGGTGCTGAACGCGGTCATCCCGGAGAATGTCTTCCTGCTCATCGCCTCCATTGCCACCTTCGCAACGGTCTGGGTGTGGGTGATGATTCTCGCCTCCCACGTGGCCATGAAACGCGAGATCGCCCGGAAGGGCCTGCCGGCGTCGGACTTCCCCTCCCCGTGGTGGCCGACGGCGTCCGTTCTCACCATTGGCTTCATGGTGCTGGTGATCGCGGTGCTTGGCTTCTTCGAGGAGACGCGCGTGGCGCTGTACGTGGGAGCTGTGTGGCTGGGAGCGCTGGTGGCCGCCTATCGGCTTTGGGTCAGGGGCAACGGACGACGCCGGGCCCACCTTGAGGACGAGACGTCACCGCTGCCCGTGGTCGCCAAAACTGAGTAGGATTCCGGCGGAAATGGCGCGCCAAGCTGGAAACGGTCAAAACAAGTAGTAAAAATAGGCAAAGACAGGTACTCACCGCCTGTTACGCGAGGGCCTGTTGTGATAAATGAGGTAGATGTTACTCGTGTGACGCATGTGGTTATTTCCTACAGTTGACTACACGGTGCCAGCCGGCCGGGAATCAAACCCGGATGATGAACCGGACCCGCGCCGCCAGTGCTTGAACTTTGGTCACACTGTGAAGGAGTGGTCCTCATGTTGGAAATCCAGGCCGGGGCGCCGGCAGAGAATATTCAATCCGGGCGGTTGTCCGGCTTCCTGGCCCAGACGCTGCAGCGGGCGCGCACGGCCGCTGTTCCCTACAGGATCGGCGACGTTCTGCTGGGCGACGATCCGTTCAACGGCAGGCGGGAAGGCACCGTGGTGGTCAAGAACGGCCGATCGATCGGGATCCGGTCCTCGGACCAGGTGTACTTCTACGACCACCGGCAACTGAGGCGGCCGGACTAGGCGGGTCATCCCGCCTAGTCCAGCCGACGACCAACAGGAGCCGATTCCATGTCCATCGCCAACCTGCCAACCGCTTACCTCACCATTGCCGAGGTGGCCGCGGCCCTGCGCCTTTCCAAAATGACCGTCTACCGGATGGTCCGGGCCGGAACGCTGGCGGCCGACCGCTTCGGCAAGTCCTACCGCGTACCGGAGTCGGCTGTGGAGGAGTACATCCGGGCCTCAGGCAACCCGGGCCCGGGGGATCCCCCGGGCGCACTAAGGTGAGCGCACGAAGTTGAGGCGCCGTTGGTTCATTGCCAGCCGCTTAAAGCACATCGGTGCTGGCTGGCCGCCAACGGCCGGCGTTACCATCAGGCATGCTGCCGCTGCAGAATCTACTGACCTTTGCCTTGGTCTCCGCATTGCTGATCGCCGTCCCGGGCCCAAGCGTCCTGTTCGTCATCGGACGGTCGCTGGCCTTGGGGCGGCGGGGCGGACTGCTGAGTGTCCTCGGCAATGCGGCCGGGGAACTGCTGCAGATCGCGGCCGTGGCCCTGGGACTCGGCGTGGTGCTGGCGCAGTCCGTGCTGCTGTTCACCGTGGTGAAGTTTGCCGGCGCGGCTTACCTCATTTTTCTGGGAATCCAGGCGGTGCTGCATCGCCGGGGCGGCCCTGCGGGCCCGGATCCGTCCAGGCCGGCGACCACCCGGCGGATTCTGCGCGAAGGCTTCATTGTGGGGGCCACCAATCCGAAGTCCGTTGTGTTCTTCGTGGCAGTCCTCCCCCAGTTCGTGGACCATTCTGCCGGCGCCATTCCCGTCCAGCTCGCCCTGCTCGGTGCCACGTTCCTGGCCATCGCGCTGGTTTCGGACAGCGTCTGGGCGCTGGCCGCCGGAACTGCCAGGCAGTGGTTCGCCCGCTCACCCCGCCGGGTAGCAGCAGTCACCACTACTGGCGGGGTGATGATGATCGGGCTCGGCGGCACCCTCGCCCTGACGGGTTCAAAGAGCTAGATTGGACTGCCCGCGACGGCTAGGGAGACGGCGGGTGGGCCCACGCCGTCAGGGTTCCCTGGCCGAGCTTGCGAGGCTAGGGAGACGGTGGGGACTACCGGGCGGACCACCCTCCGTCCATGGTGTAACTGGCCCCGGTGACCATTCCGGCGGCGTCGGAGGATAGCCATGCAACCAGCGATGCCACCTCCTCGGGTTCCACGAGCCGCTTCACAGCGGACTCGGTCAGCATCACCTTCGCCAGGACCTCGGACTCCGGAATGCCGTGGACTCGAGCCTGGTCCGCGATCTGCTTCTCCACCAGCGGCGTGCGCACATAACCGGGATTGATGCAGTTGGACGTGACGCCATGCTCACCGCCCTCGAGTGCAGTCACCTTGCTCAACCCTTCGAGCCCATGCTTCGCCGAGACATAGGCGCTCTTGAACGGGGAAGCCCGGAGCCCGTGCACCGACGACAAATTGATGACGCGGCCAAAGCCGTTGGCGTACATGTGCGGCAAGGCGGCACGGATCAGCAGGAAGGGCGCCTCGAGCATCAGCGCCAGGATCCGCCGGAATGCCACGGGATCGAAGTCCTCGATGGGGCTGATGCGCTGGATGCCGGCGTTGTTCACCAGGATGTCGCAGTCCAGGCTCAGCGCAGCCAGGGCCTCGACGTCCAGGAGGTCGACAGCCCAGGACGTGCCGCCCACCTCATCGGCGAGGGCCGCGGCGCCGGCTTCGTCGACGTCGGCCACCACCACTTTGGCTCCCCTGGCGGCCAGTTCCCGTACGCACGCCGCGCCTATGCCGCTGGCCCCGCCGGTGACCAGCGCCTTGCGGCCGTTCAGGTTCTTTTCCACGTCCGGACCTTGTGCGTCCACAGTCTGCTCCTCCAAGTGTCCACGCTGACACGTGCCGCCTCGTGCAGCACTTCCGATTCACCCGAGTATTCCTGCAGACGGAACGCGGTTCAATGACCAATCAGGCACTGGATTCGTGCAAAATTGCAGATATGGATGCCAACCCGGACGACCTGCTGGTGCTGCTCGCCGTCTCCCGCTCGGCGAAGTTCACGACGGCGGCCCAGGTCCTGGGCCTGAACCACACCACCGTTTCACGCCGGATTGCCGCACTGGAAAAGGCCTTGGGCGGCCGTGTTCTCGCCCGGGCCTCCGGGGGCTGGGAGCTGACCGAGCTCGGCGCTCAGGCCGTGCTGGTGGCCGAGCAGGTGGAAACGGCGGTGCGTGCGCTGGGACCGTCAGGCCGCGCGCCTGACCCGATTACCGGCGTAGTACGCATGACGGCGACCGACGGCTTCAGCGCGTACATCGCCGCTCCGGCGGTGGCCCGGCTGAGGAGGGATCACCCGGGGCTCAGCGTCGAGATCGTCACCGTCACCCGCCGGGCGCTCCAGCAGCGCTCGGGACTGGACATCGAGGTGGTGGTGGGCGAGCCGCAGGTCCACCGGGCCGAAGCGTTCCGGCTCGGCGAGTACGAGCTCGGAATGTACGCGTCCCGCTCGTACATCGAGGCCAACGGAACGCCGGAGTCGGTGGAGGCCCTGACCGCCCATCCGCTCGTGTACTTCGTGGACTCTATGCTGCAGGTGGACGATCTTGATGCACCGCGGCGGCTGGTGCCGGCAATGCGCGACGGCGTCAGCTCCACCAACGTATTTGTGCACGTCGAGGCCACCCGGGCAGGAGCCGGTGTGGGGTTCCTCCCGTGTTTCATGGCCGACAGGCACGAGGACCTGGTGCGCCTGCTGCCCGGGGACATCGCCGAACGGCTGCCCTACTGGATGGTCCTGCGCCCGGAGTCGATGCGCCGGCCGGCCGTCGCTGCCGTGGTGACGGCGCTGCGCGAGCAAACTACCGCGCACCGGGAGTGGCTGCTCGGGCAAGGACGCGGCGGCTCAGCCGCTGACTGACGGCTGAGGCCCTGGATCGGCGGTGATTGCGGCGTCCGTGCCGGGTTCAGCATCTGTGCGAGCCGCAGGGTCGTGGCGCACCTGGGCTCCGGCGGCGAAGGCACGCACCTTCGCGTCATTCCAGATGTGCGCTGGCACTGCCCCGCCCAGGAGCCGCCGCGCGAGCTGTGGGTCGTCGTCGAACGGCTGATCGCTGCCGGCCATCACCATGTTGCCGTAGCGGCGCCCCTTCAGCATGGCGGGATCCGCGATGATGATGGTGTGTTCGAAGGCGGCCGCGATGGTGGCGGCGTCCTCACGGGCATTCTTCAGGTCCGGACCGTCGCCCGAGTTCACCACGTAGATACCGCCGGGGGCGAGTACCTGCCGGACATTTTCGTTGAATTCGGCCGTGGTCAGCGCAACCGGGGTCACCGCGCCGGCGAAGACGTCCCGGATGATGAAGTCTCGGGTGTCCGGGGTGAGGGTCTCGGTCACGGCGCGGGCTTCGCCGACGCGCAGCCGCAGCAGCGGGGCCTTGGGCAGGTCGAACCAGCCGCGGACGTACTCGGCAAGCTTCCCGTCCAGTTCCACCACCACCTGCCGGGCGTCCGGGTAGGCCGCGTGGAAGTAGCGCGCCAGTGAGCACGCTCCGCCGCCCAGGTGCAGACCCCGCAGCCTGGGCTTGGTCTCAGGCTGCCAGCGGGATTCGATGAGGGCGGACATCCAGCGCATGTACTCGAAGTCGAGGAACAGCGGATCGGCAAGGTCAATGTGGGAACTCATCACGCCGTTGATGCGCAGGAGCCAGCCCGTGGAGTTGTCCTGGTCGGCGATGAGCTCGCAGTCGCCAGTGTCGATGTAGTAGACCCCCTCAACGGGGCGGTCGGCACGCGCTCCCTTGGGAACTTCCAGCACCTCGGAGGCCGCTGCCGTGCCTCTTCTGCCGCCCGTTTTACTGCTTGCGTTGGAACCCGGCTTTCCGCCTGACTTGGTGCGCCGTGCCATCAGTTCTCCGCCGCTTCCGTCATGCTTCAAGCCTAGTTGACCGGGGGGTGGTGGGGCGTGCCGGGTCAGAGCTCGATCACCGGCGGGCGGCAGGCCCAGCCAGCGTTTTACCCCTCCGGGACAGGGGCGCCCTCGCCGTTGCGGATGCGCTGGACCATCGCCGTGGTGGAACGCTCGGCCACATAGTCGAGGATGCTGACCGTGCCGCCGTACGCCTCCACGGCCTCGGTTTCGGCCAGCATCTCCGGCGTGTAGTCCCCGCCCTTGGCGTAGATTTCCGGACGCAGCTGTTCGATCAGAGGAATCGGCGTCGCGGTGTCGAAGACGGTCACGTAGTCCACGCAGCTCAGGGCGGCGATCACGGCCGCCCGGTCCGCCACGCTGTTGATAGGACGGCCCGGCCCCTTGAGCTTCCGGACGGAGTCGTCACTGTTGAGCGCCACCACCAGGATGTCGCCGAGCTGCTTGGCCTGGTTCAGGTAACGAGTGTGCCCGCGGTGCAGGACGTCGAAACATCCGTTGGTCAGCACCACACGCTGGCCGTCGTTGCGGTGGGCCCGGATGTGCCGCTCCAGTTCGTCTGCCGTCACGGCGGCGTCCCCGAAGCTCTCCAGGTAGCGGCCCAGCTCGTCCGTGCCGCACACCGACGTGCCGGGATGGTGGACCACCACATCCGCAGCGGCCTGCGCCAGGTCCAGGCTGGCCGACAGCGGCAACGACGCCGCACGCGCCAGGGTCAGGGCAGCCACGAACGTGTCGCCCGCGCCGGAGGCCTGCTTCTCGGTGGCAGGCCGTGCCCACGTCCGGTGCGGGTTTCCGGCGGCTGGAATGAGGACCGTCCCGTCCCGGTCCAGCGTGACCACGACGGCGCGTGCTCCCGTAGCCTGCAGCAGCTCGCCGGCGTGCTCGGTCACCACCGCCGCGCGCTCAGGCCCGCTGCCCAGCCGGAGGTCAAGCATCCGGGCGGCCTCCTGCGCGTTGGGCGTGACCAGGTCCGGCTCGAGTCCGGCCCACGGGCGCGGATCGTGCGCGTCCACCACCACCAGCGTGTCCTGACCGCGCCCGGCCAGGGATTCGATGAGCCGGCCGCGGACCGGTTCTGCGAGGACGCCCGTTCCGTAGTCGCAGATCACCACCGCGTTCTGGTGTCCGACGGCGGCGGGAACCGCCGCCGTAAACGTCGCCAGGGCGTCGGGCGGGACAGTTGCCGCGGTGTCGTCGAAGCGCAGGAGGACCTGGCCGCCGCTGCTGATCCGGATCTTGGTGGGGGTGGCCATGTCCGGGTGTTCGGCGAGCAGCGTGGTGTCCACCCCCGCGGCGACCAGTTGACGCCGAAGTTCCGCGCCGGCGTCGTCCGCTCCGATGATTCCTGCCACGCTGACACGCGCGCCGAGTGCGGCCAGGTTCATGGCCGTGTTGGCGGCACCGCCGGGGGCAAAGTCACGCCGGGCGATGTCCACCACGGGAGCCGGGGCCTCGCGGCACATCCTGTCGATCGTGCCGGTCCACCAGCCGTCGAGCATGAAGTCGCCCACGACGGTGACGGCAGGATGCTCCTGGGCCAGCCTCCGGGGAAGCCACGCCGCAAGGCCGCGCTGTTCTGAAAGCACCGGCTCGGAAAGCGCTGGTCCGGACTGCCCAGGTTCGGAAGGCGCTGGTGAGGAATGCGCAGTTTCGGAAAACTCCGGTTTGGAAGACATCGGGCCGCCGTCGTCCCCTGTGAGTCCTCCGGCGCCGGCTGTCCCGGCGGTCACGATGCTGCCCCGTCAGCTGACACTGCCCCGTCACCTGGCACTGCCCCTTCAGGTGGCACTGCCCCGTCACCTGACACTGCCCCGCCGGCTGGCCCAGCGTCGTTGGCTTGCCGGGCCTGGGCCGCCGGCGCAGGCGGCGCAGCGATGTGCACCACCTTGACACGTGTGAATTCGTCCAGGAGTTCGGGTCCGTAGCCAAACCCGTGCCCGCTTTCGCCCCGGGGCTGGGCGGCTCCGCCGGGTGCGCCACCGAACACTTCGTTGACCTTGACGGTCCCCACCGGCAGCGCGGCGACGGCTTGCTGGGCGTGGGCGATGGTGCCGGTCAGAACGGTGGCGGCAAGTCCGTACCGGCCGGCCGCGGCGAGCGTGAGCCCTTCCTCGAAGCTGTCCACCACACGCACCGGAGCGACAGGGCCGAACGTTTCCTCGGCCATGACGTCCATGGTGTCGGTGCAGTCCAACAGGACCGTGGCCGGGTAGAAGGCGCCTGGCCCGTCCGGGACCGTGCCGCCCTCCACGGCCCGGGCACCCAGCTGCAGCGCCTCGGCCACGTGCCGGTGGACCGCGTCCCGCATCCGGGTGTCCACGAGCGGCGCGAGCCGGCGTTCGGTGTTCCGGTCCCGGGCCTGTCCGGCGAGCGCCCGGCAGAACGGTTCGGCGATGGACCGGTGGACATAGATCCGCTCCACCGACGTGCAGATCTGCCCGCTGTTGCTGAAGGCCCCGATCGCCGCCTGCTCCGCGGCCCAGCCGGGATCCACGTCCGCATCCACCAGCAGCGGATCATTCCCGCCGTTTTCCCTGATCACATATGCACCCGTCAGCACCGCCGCGCGCGCAATCCGGTCACCGGTCGCGCTGGACCCGACGTGGGCGAACATATCAATGTCAGTCTGCTGCGTGAGGAGGGTCCCGACGTCGGCCCCTCCAATCAGCGTGACCAGCACGTTGGGCGGAAAAACCGGCGCCAGCGCCTCCCCCAGCAGCTCTCCCACGTGGGGGCAGCGCTCGCTCGGTTTGTGAACGGCCGTGTTCCCGGTAACCAGGGCGGCCCCTATGAGCCCGCAGGCCACGGCGACGGGATCGTTCCACGGCGTCAGCAAGACGGCCACGCCGCGGGGCTCCGCGACGGTGTAATCAGCTGCAAGCGCGTTGCCGCGGAGGCTGTGGCCGCGGTGTACGGGACCGAGCTCCGCATACTGCTCCAGCGTGGAAACACCGGCGGCAATACCGGCCAGGGCCTCATCCACCGGACGGCCGGTCTCCTGTGCGTTCAGATCCGCAAGTTCGGCAGCGGCCGCCTCCAGCGCCCGGGCGGCCGCGCGCAGCAGCTGGCCCCGCTCCCCGGGAGGCGTGGCAGCCCAGCCGGGTTGGGCAGCGCGGGCCGCCGCCACGGCTCCTGCCACATCATCTGCGCCGGCGACGGAAAGGTTGCCGACGGTTTCCCCGGTTCGCGGGTTCAGGATGGTGAGCGTGTCTTCAGCATTCGCCAACTCACTGGTGATGGTGGATTGCATGTGGCTCCTCACTGGGGCTTGGCCTGTGCCACCGGGGGCTGCAGGCGCTGGGTCTCCAGACGCTGGTCCTTCGATTCTCGGTCTCCAAGGCACTGGTCTCAAGGCACTGGTCTCAAGGCACTGGTCTTTAGGCATGCTGCTCGGTGTTGCCGGGCGTCCGTTCCCGCCCTCTCTGAGGTGATCCGTACCCCGGTGTCGGGAGGTTTACACGCGCCTCCGGCAGGAGTTTTCAGAGCTGGAAGGCGGGTCTTACTGAGCCGGCGGGCCGGGTCATACTCAGCTGGCGGGCCGGGTTTTCTGAGCTGGCACAACAGGCCCGATGCACCGTAGGGTGGGCCCACTGAACTGATCCCGACCTGAACGCATCCCGACCTGAACGATCCGGAGCCGAGAGGGCTGACACCATGGAACTCTTCAACGCCGACTTCGGCGGAGCACGCATCACAGGGCACGGAATCGGCCCGGTTTTGGAACCCTTCAGCGGTGTCTCCCGCATCGCCGTTCTCCGTGGCGGGGGGCTGGGCGACCTGATGTTTGCCCTCCCGGCGGTGGCAGCCCTGAAGGCCGCCTATCCTGGGGCCAGCGTCACCCTGCTGGGCACCCCGGTACATGCTGAACTGCTGGCGCAGACGGTGGGACCCGTGGATGAGACGGTGATTCTGCCGTTCGCCGAAGGGGTCCGCCCGGGGCCGGAAGACGACGACGAAGTGGAGCGGTTCTTTGCAGCGATGCGCGCCAGGAACTTCGACCTGGCCGTCCAGTTGCACGGCGGCGGCCGGTACTCGAATCCTTTCCTGCTGCGCCTCGGCGCCCGGCATGCCGTGGGGACCAGAACTCCGGACGCCGCTCCCCTGGAGCGGACCGTGCCCTACGTGTACTACCAGCACGAACCGCTCCGGGCCCTCGAGGTGGCGGGATTCGCCGGGGCCCCTCCCCGTGAGCTGGAAGCGAGGCTCGAGGCGCTGCCTGAGTTTGGCCAGCAGCTCGCCCAGGACCTGCCTTTGGGGAACGGCGGGCATGGGCAGGGCAACGACGGGCCGGGCCAAGGCAACTGCGGGCCCGGGCAGGGCCGCGTGCTGGTCATCCATCCGGGCGCGACCGATCCCCGCCGGCGCTGGCCGGCCGAACGCTTCGCCGCGGTGGCACGGAAGGCCGCCGACGACGGCTTCCGGGTTTACGTGGTGGGCGACAGCAGCGAAAAGGAACTTGCTGAGACGGTGGTGGAACTCGCCGCAGAACAATCCAGCCCGGAACAATCCCCTGCGGGCGAGTCCGGTGCCGCCCGCCCCGCCATAGAGTCACTGGCCGGCAAACTCAGCCTCGGTGAGCTTGCCGCCCTGCTGGCGGGCAGCGCCGTCGTGGTGGCGAACGACAGCGGACCGCGCCACCTCGCCCAGGCCCTCGGCACTTCCACAGTGGGCATCTACTGGGCGGGCAATGCCATCAACGCTGCCCCGCTGGGCCGCAGCAAGCACCGCGTCCGGCTAGGCTGGGTCACGCGCTGCCCGGTGTGCGGCGTGGACGTCACCCAGGTCGGATGGACGGCCCCACGGTGCCCGCATGACGAGTCCACCGTTAAGGCCGTCGAACCCGGGGAAGTCTACGAGGATGTTCTCCAGCTCACGGCCACGAACCCTCTTCCTCATGGCAGATAAGCATTTCGCGGACCTCGCAGCCGATGGGCTGGGACAGCACAAACAGAATTGCCTGCGCCACGTTGCCGGGGTCGTTGAGGCGTGAGTCGTCCTGCGGCTTGTACTGCTCGGCGCGGTCGTCGAAGAAGCGCGTCTTCATGCCGCCGGGAATCATGGTGGTCACGCCAATCTCGCCGCCGGTCTCGGCTGCCAGCGAATGGCTAAAGCCCACTACGCCGAATTTCGAGGCGCAGTAGGCGGTGGCCTCCGGCAGCGCCCGTTTGCCCAGCGTGGACGCGATGGTGACCACCCGGCCGCGCGACGTTTTGAGGTACGGAAGGGCCGCCCGGACAACGGACACCGTGCCCATCAGGTTGACGCCGATGACGCGTTCCCATTCCTCTGCGGCCACGTCCTCCAGCTTGCCGCACCGGTCGATGCCGGCAGCGGTGACCACGGCGTCCAGCCCGTCCAGGGTTTCGGCTGCCTGCCGGACAGCCTCGGTCACGGCAACGCGGTCCGACACGTCCACTTCAAAGGCCTTCGCCGCGGCGACGTTCCGGATGTCCCGGTCCAGCACCACCGGCGTCCCGCCGGCTTTCAGTACGGCATCGACGACGGCGGCTCCCAGTCCGGAGGCGCCGCCGGTTACCAGCACCCGGCCGGGCTTGAAAGTCGATTCAGTCATGGTGTTCCTTTCGCTTGGGACTAGTTCAAGATTTGTTATGTAGGTCAGCTGACCTTCGCCAGGGCGTCCGCGAGGACGGACGTGGACCGGGCCTGGTGGAACGGCACCGTCATGCAGCGCCCTCCCCAGCTCTCGACCAGGCCTGCCTCGGGAAGCTCCGACGCGCGGTAGTCCCCGCCCTTCACCCAGACGTCCGGCCGCAGCGTTTCCAGGCAGGCCTCCGGGGTGTCCTCCCCGAAGACCAGGACGGCGTCCACACTCTCGAGTGCCAGCAGGAGCTCGGCTCGGTCCTGTTGGCTCACAATGGGCCGCTGCTCACCTTTGATCCGGCGCACCGACTCGTCCGAGTTCAGGCACACGATCAGGCAGTCGCCCAGGTCCCTGGCTGCCGCCAGTGTGCGGGCGTGGCCGGCGTGCAGCAGGTCGAAGCAGCCTCCCGTGGCTACGACGGTTCCACCGTTGGCGCGCACCCGCCGGGCAAGGCCGAGGGCGTCTTCCTCGCGGCTGTGGTGCCAGACCGGCCGGTGGCGGTCCGGCAGGGAGGCCACCCCGCCGGCACCGAGGAAGGCTGCCGCCTCATTGATCGCTCGTTCCGCGGCGTCACTGAGGCTGCAGCCCTCTGCCAGGTGCACGGCCAGACTGGCCGCGAGCCGGTCGCCGGCGCCGCAGGGATCAGTCACTTCGGTGGGAGGCGCCGGGATGGCCAAGGGTGAAGTGTCGCGCTGAGATAAGGTGCCGCCCTGCTCCCCCATGGTCACAAGGACCGCCTGGCTCTGCCAGCGGTCCAGCAGCAGGGTGCCGATGGCGGCAATCGCCGCAGGCGTACCGCTACCGGAGTCCGCGGCCTTGGCAGCCTCGGACAAGTTTGGGGTCACCACGGCCACCCCGGGCACGGGTGCGGCGCCGGAGGGGTGCGGATCCCACACGATCGGAATGACGCCGGCACGGGCGGCGAGGAGGTCGCGGATCTCCCGGTTCGCGGCAACACCGCGTCCGTAATCGGCCACAACAATCGCTTCGGCGCGCTCCAGCGCCCTGAGCATGCCCGCCGTCGCCGCCGGCACCTCCGGCCGCCCGCATCCCTCATCCACCCGCACCACCGGCTGGCGGCCTGCCCGGACCCGGGTCTTTACCGGGGTCCTGGCGCCGGAGGGCCCGGAGACAACATGCACCCCAGCGAGGGCGCCTTCCAGCTCGAGGGAGGCGTCGTCGTCGGAAAGCACTGTCACGAGAGTGACGCGGTGGCCGTCATGGGCCAGCATCCTGGCCACTAGTCCGGCACCACCGGCCCGCCGCCGGACGTCGGAGACGTCCACCACTGGCACCGGCGCATCGGGACACAGCCGTGTTGCCTCACCGGTAAGGTCCACGTCCAGCAAAACGTCGCCAACCACTGTGATCCTCATCCGCGATCAACCTCCGGTCCGGGAACACCCCGGCCCTTGCGGGCCACCTCGGCTTCGAAGGCCCGGCAAATGGCGTGCAGCGCAATCAGGTGCCCCTCCTGGGCATTGGCCGAGATGGCATCGATGGCCACGGCATCATCGCAGCAGGATGCCAGCGGGTTGGGCGCCGGCCCGGTCAGGGCCCACGTGGTCACGTTCAACCTGGAGGCCGCCTCGGCTGCACGGAGCAGGTTGGGGCTCTGGCCGCTCGTGGACAGCAGCACGAGGATGTCCCCCGACCTGCCGTGGGCGCGGACCTGCCGGGCGAAGAGCTCCTCGTAGCCGTAGTCATTGGCAATCGCCGTGACGGCCGAACTCTCCGCGTGCAGGGAGATCGCGGAAAAGGGCATCCGCTCGGCGTCGAACCTGCCCACAAGTTCCGCAGTCAGGTGCTGCGCCTCGGCTGCGGACCCGCCGTTCCCGGCGGCAAGCAGTTTCTGCCCGCTCAGCAGGCGCTGGGCCAGCTCCACGCCCCAGTCGGCCAGCCTGTCTGCCTGGCTTTCCAGGGACCGCAGGGCGGGCAGGACGTTCTCCAGGTGGGTCCGCACTGCCTCCCGGGGGCCCGGGCTGGCGTGGTGCCGGGCGTCGTCGTGCCCAGCCTCCTCCGGGGAGGAAACCGCGTCCGGAGAGGGAAAACCCGGTGTGCCAACCCGGTGCATGGCAGGAAGCTCAGCCTCCCGCAGGGATTCCGGAGTCACAGTACCGCTCCTTCCATCGGTTCCAGGCTGCCAGCGTCCGCAGAGCCTGCGATAGCCACCTGGTAGGCCTTTTCGGTTTCCGCGGCGACTCTGCTCCAGGAGTAGCGGGCTTTGGCCCGCCGTTCGCCGGCGCGCCCGAGTTTGGCGCGAAGGTCCGGGCTGGCCAACAAGGTGCCGATGGCTTCGGCGATGGCTTCCGGATCCTTCGGCGGAACATGCAGTCCGGTTCCCCGGTCCACCACGCTGTCCGTCAGGCCGCCCACCGCAGCGGCGACCACCGGAACGCCGCAGGCCATGGCCTCCAGGGGAACAATCCCGAAGGGCTCGTACCACGGCGTGCAGACCACAGCGTCCGCACTTCGGAAGACCCCGGGCATGGCCTCCCGGGGCACCTGGCCCCGGAGCTCCACATGGCCCGCCACCCCGAGGTCCCGGGCAAGGTCCAGCAGCCTGCGCGCCTCCGGATCCTGCCCGCCCGCGTCCGCGTCGCCGCCCACAATGAGCAGCTCGACGTCGTCGAACCCCGCCTGCAACAGATACGGCAGCGCGCGGATCACCAGATCCATGCCCTTGCGCGGGACCAGGCGGCCCACGGACAGGATGCGGTGGGAGCGGGAGGGAGGGTCGGCCGGACCGTCGCTGGAGAAGAGTTCCAGATCCACTCCGCAGGGGGCGATGGAAACCCGGCGGGTATCGATCCCCATCGCCCTCAGCTCGAACACTTCGTCGGAGCACGTGGCCACGATCCGGTCCGCCGACCGGCCCACGGACGGTTCGAGGAAACGCCTCTCGGCCGGGCTCGTGTCGGCGGCGCCCTGGTGGCGGCGCTTGACCGTGCCCAATGCGTGGAAGGTCTGCACCACGGGCACCCGGAAGCCGCCCGGCTCACGGCGTGCGGCGTCCAGCGCGGCGACGCCGGACATCCAGAAGTGGCCGTGCACCACGTGCGGCGGCGAGTCGCCCCAGTCCTGGACCACGCCGTCCGCCAGGGCGCCCATGAAGGGCAGCAGCTCGTCCTTAGGCACATGTTCGGCCGGCCCGGCGTCCACGTGCACCACCTCGAGCCGGGGATGCACGCGCACCCTCGTGGGCAAATCCGGCGAGTCACGCCTCGTGTAGACCGTTACCCGGTGGCCCCGACGGGCCAGTGCCGACGAAAGGGCCGCCACATGGACGTTCTGGCCGCCAGCGTCCACTCCGCCAAGCGCTGCCAAAGGACTGGCGTGTTCCGAAATCATTGAGATCTTCAATGCATATTCCCTTCTCGCGCCGCGGTGAGGGCATCCGGTCCGGACCCCTTCAAAGCTGCATCGCCGGATGCCGCCCCCTCCAAAGACCCCTGCTGCCGCCCCTCCCCCTGCACTTTCCCTCCGCCGCGGGCCGGCACAAGATCCGCCAGCAGCTCATCCCAGTCGGCCAGGAAACGTTCCAGCCCATAGCGCTCCAGCACCGCCTCCCGGGCAACTTGGCCCCGCCGTCGGGCCTCCTCCGGATCGTGGACCAGCTGCCGGGCACACCGGCGCAGCTCCTCCACGTCAGTGGAGATGCAGCCTGCCTCAGGCGGGACGGCCCGTGCCGCCTCGGTGGTGGCCAGCGCCAGGACCGGCATGCCGAGATGCATCGCCTCCAGCAGCGCCAGCCCAAGGGAAGTCCAGCGCAACGGGTGCAGGTATGCCCGGCAGCGCGCCAGTTCACGGTGGAGCTCCGCGGTCTTCAGATCGCCCCGGACCGTGAGGTGCGCCGAAGGAATTCCCGTAGCCTGCGCCAGCCCGTCGCCGCCCATGCCGAAGACCTGAAGCGGGGCTGCGGTGGCGAAGCGGGGCAGCAGGTCCGTGCCCGTCACCCGTCCGCGGCGCACCGGTTCGTTGACCACCACGCCCAGCTCCGGAACCTCGCCCGTGTAAAGGCAGCCGGGGTCCGCGATGCCGTGCTCGATGACCTTGGTCGGTGCGCGGCCGCTGTCCCAGAACAACTCGTTGAAATGGGTCACGTGGACGATCGGGATGCCGTTCTGATCCCCGAGCGGATGGACGGTGAAGGGAACATCACCTTTCGGGGTGTTGTGTTCCACGTACACGGCCGGAAGATCGACGCCGGCCCGGCGGCCCAGGACGCGCATCACCTCCGCGGCTTCCTCCGGACGCTGAAGCACGACGGCGTCAATGCTGCCGGCGTCCAGCTCCGCGAGCGCGACCTCCCGCACGGAAGCTGGCCAGGGCCGGCCCGCCCGGCCCAGCCCCCAGGGACCGCCGCCGGGCAGGACCGGCAGCAGGTACTCGTGCCGGCCGCGGACAAAGGCGTCCGTCCACGACCCGTGCACGTGCCAGAGCAGGATTCTCATTGTTTCCGGACCTTTCTCCGTGTGCTGAGGGAGGAGACACCACTCAGCAGGCGTTCGACCGCTTCCACCACCTGCTCCGGCGAAACAGAGCTGAGGCAGGGATGTCCCGGTACCGGACAGTCGCGTGCGCGGCTGAGCCGGCACGGCGCGTTCTGGTCGCCCAGCAGTTCCAGCGGAACACCGTAGGGCGCCCAGCGGACGGCCGGCACGACTGGCGAAAACAGGCTCACCACGGGGGTTCCGACCGCGGCAGCCAGGTGGGCGGGCCCCGTGTTTCCGGTGACCACGACGTCCGCGTTGGCGAGGACGCCGGACAACGTTGACAAATCCGTCCGGCCGCCCAGATCGATGGCGGAGGGGCCGGCCACGGTTGCGGTGAGGGCTGTTTCCCCCGGACCGCCGGTCACCACCACCCGGTGGCCGGCGCCCTCCAGCAGCTCCACGGCCGCCGCATGGTGCAGCGGGGGCCAGGCCCGGGCTGGGACCGTTGCCCCCGGGTGGACCACCACGTAGGGGCCCTCCCCCACCAGGTGCCGGATGCCGGGAGGGTCCTTGACCATGAGCTTTCCGTCGTCACCCGTCTTGAGCCGGAAGCCCGCCGCCCGGGCGATCCCGAGCGCCCGCACGGACTCCGGCTGGTCCTCGGGAAAGTCCTCGCCGGGTTTCAGCCTGACGTCCAGGAGGGAGCCAGCGTAGTCAGTGGACGCGCCGGTGATGCGCTCCACGCCGGCCAGGCGCAGGAGGAGCGCCAGCGGAAGCGGCGACTGGTGGAAGGAGGTGAGGATGACTGCCTCGGTGATGCGGGAATTCCGGACATAGCCCACCAGCGAGTCCAGATGCGGTCCTGTGACCGCCGGAGCGGGGTTGCTGATCCACGGGGAATCCCAGGAATAAACGTCGGCCACGTGGGGCAGCAGCGAGGCTGCCGACTGGCCCTGCGGTCCGCAAAGCACGACGACGTCGTTGGGGCTGCCGCCGTCGGCCCGCCGTCCGTTCGCCACGGCACGGACTGCCGGGCCTGCCAGGAGGACGTCACCGACGCTGTCCAGCCGGGCCACCAGGACCCTGCTCATGCCGGTCCTCGAAGCACCGGTCCCCGGAGCAGCAGCTCCCCAAACAACAGCGCGACGGCCTGCTCGAGGTCCGCGGCTACCTCGGCGGCGGCCTCGACTTCTTCGGCTCTGGTCTGCGGAGTGGGAACCAGGACACCCCGTGCACCGGCGGCCACGGCCGCCTCGACGTCGCTGCCGATGTCACCGATGAACGCCGCCTCCGACGGCTCGATGCCAAGGCGCCGGCAGGCGCTGTGGATCATGCCCGGCGCGGGCTTCCGGCACAGGCAGCCGTCCCCGGCCCCGTGCGGGCAGACCTCCCAGACGTCAAAAGGGCCCAGCAGGTCCTCCACCCGCGCGTTCACGTTGTCCACCTCCTCGGCTGTCAGGAGGCCGCGGGCAATGCCCGACTGGTTACTCAGCACGCCGGTGGCCAGTCCCAAGCTGCGCACTTCGTCGAGGACTTTCCGCGCACCGGGAAAGGGCGTGACCCTCTGCGGGTCGCCGTTGTAAGGCACGTCAACCACAAGCGTCCCGTCCCGGTCGAAAAGCACAGCCTTGAGCGTAGAAGCATCACTTGCCATATCCCCTTCGTTCCCCGCCCACGTGAGACCTAAACAAAAGGCTGCCTACTTCTTCTCCGCTAGACTCCTCGACAGGCGGCCGAGCCGGGCCGGCCTGAAGACGAGAAAGGACGGCAGTGGGAGCACCGAACGCCAAGCACGAACAACCGGTCCTACTGGTCCTGCGGGCACTGAAGCTGGGCGACTTGCTGGTTGCTGTGCCGGCTCTCCGCGCCCTGCGGCGCGCCTATCCGGAACACCGCATGCTCTATGCGGCCCAGGACTGGCTGGAAGATGCGCTGGCGCTCGTGGGCGGCTATGACCTGCTTCCCACCCACGGCCTCGATGTTCCGATCCCCATCGAGGCCGGCAAGGTCGACGTCGCCGTGAACCTGCACGGCAGCGGACCGGAAAGCGAGGCCCGGCTCGCCGCCGTCCGGCCCAGGACCATCGTCGGCCACCGGACCTCCGCGCGGCCGGGTCCGGCCTGGTTGGAGGAAATCCATGAGCGGGAGCGGTGGACCAGGCTCTTGCAGTGGCACGGCATCGAGGCAGAACCTGACGATTTCCGTCTCCTCCCGCCGGCCGTTCCCAGCCCGTGCCCGGGGGCCACGGTGCTGCACGTGGGGGCCGCCTACGGCAGCCGGCTATGGCCCGAGGACCGCTTTGCCGAAGTGGCCCGCACCCTCTCAGAGGATGGCCACCGGGTGGTGTTCACCGGCAGCTCGGCGGAACGGCGGCGGGCGCTGGATGTTGCACGGCTCGCGGGGCTCCCGGAAAACCACGTCCTGGCGGGGCGGCTGCGGCTGGCCGAATTCATGGCCGCCATCGCGGAGTCCCGGCTTGTGGTGTCCGCGGACACCGGTGCGGCGCACCTCGCCTCAGCGTATTCGCGGCCTTCGGTGGTGCTTTTCGGTCCGGCCCCGGCCGAGGTCTGGGGGCCGCCGCCGGGACCGCACATCGTGCTGACTGACGCTCAGGTGCGCCGCGGCGACACCTTCGCGGCCACTCCTGATCCGGCCCTGCTGGCAGTTTCAGTGGAGGATGTCCTGGCGGCTGTGGGGCAGCTCCGGCTCGCCTGATCCGCGCTGGCCCGATCGCTGCCCGCCCTGGCGCTGCGGGCGCTGCCGCCGTCCCCATCCTCCTCATCGAGCAGCCGGCGCTGCAGCCAGACTAGGATCCGGGACAGCCGCCGGGACACCTGCATCTGGGAGATGCCGAACCGTTTGCCGAGTTCCACCTGGGTCTCCTCGCGGAAGTAGCGCCGGTACAGCATCTCCCGGTCGTCAGGGTCCAGCTCCTGGATTGCCTCGTGGAGGCAGACGAGTTCTTCGAGGTGCTCGATCGGCTGGTCCGGGGAGACCAGCCCCTCGCCCATGGTTGGCCCGCCCCAGGGATCCGGGCTGTCCAGCGAGTCGGGATGCATGCTGCTGCCGGCTGCCTGCGCTTCCCGGACGTCAGCCGGGGTGACGCCCAGTTCGCTGGCCAATTCCTGCGCCGAGGGAACACGGCCCAGCGACTGGGCCAGGTCCGGGGCAGTGTGCAGGAGCTGCGTCCGGACGTCCTGGATGCGCCGCGGCGGCCGGACGGTCCAGCACCGGTCCCGCAAGAAGCGCTTGAGTTCGCCGCTGATGGTGGGCGCCGCGTAGGCAGGGAAGCTTTCGCCCTTCTCTTCATCGAAGCCGCGGGCGGCCTTGATGAGCCCCAGGTAGGCCACCTGGACCAGGTCTGAGCGCTCCCGTCCCCGGGCTGCAAATCGCGAGGCGAGCGATTCCGCCAGATCTAGGTAGTTGAGCACCAGTTGGTTCTGGAAAGCATCGTGCAGCTGCCCCGTCTGGGGCACTACCGGGTTCACAGGCGGGTACACAGGCCGGGGTGCTGCCCGGGGCGGGCCGGTCACGGACAAAGAGGGCGGAGTTTCTGGCATTGTCGTGGGTTCCTTCGATTGGGAGCTCGAGAAAGCCTGCGGCAAGACTTAGAAGAAGGAAAACATAAGCGTGCTTATTACACAATGGCCCCAGGCGTTAGGCTCGAAAGAAGCACCAGGGCCACGGCACCGTTACCAGGCGGCCCGGCAGTCACGTTTCAGGCAACGGACGGAAGGCATTTCATGCGTATAGCGATCACCGGCGCCAGCGGCAATGCGGGAACAGCACTCCTTCGCAGGCTCCATGAGGCAAGGCAGGAACACCCGGGTGGACTGGAACTGGTGGGCATCAGCCGACGCGCGCCAGACACTTCACGGCCACCGTACGCCAACGTCGAATGGCACACCCTGGACGTGGGCGGTGACGGTGCCGCACAGAACCTGGCCAAGGCCTTTGCCGGCGCAGACGCTGTGGTGCATCTGGCCTGGCAGATCCAACCGAACCGGAATCTCCCACTGCTGCACCGCACCAATGTCACCGGCACGGCGAACGTACTGGCGGCCGCCCGGGACGCAGGCGTGCACCACGTAGTATGCGCCTCCTCGGTGGGCGCGTACAGCAAGTCGCCTAAGGACCGCCGCGTGGACGAATCCTGGCCGGCGGGAGGCATGGAGGGCTCACATTACAGCCGGCACAAGGCGGAGCAGGAAAAGCTGCTGGACGGGTTCGCGGCGGACAATCCCTCGGTTGCTGTGGCGAGACTGCGCCCCGGACTCATCTTCCAGGCGGAGGCCGGAAGCGAAATCGGCAGGTACTTCCTGGGGTGGGTCCACCCGAGATTCGTACCGCGCCGGCCGGTGTTGCCGGTATTGCCGATCCCCGACGAACTGGTCTTCCAGGCGGTGCATGCCGACGACGTCGCGGACGCGTACTGGCGCGTGCTTGAGCGCAGGGCCAGCGGGGCCTTCAACGTGGCGTCCGAACCGGTGGTCACGCCGCAAAACCTGGCCAGGCTTTTTTCGGCGCGGAGAATCCTCCCCGTACCGGTCCGGGCGCTGCGCGCCTTTGTCGGCGCCACCTGGCGGCTGCGGCTTCAACAGACGGACTCGGGGTGGGTGGAGATGGCTGCGGGTGCACCGATCATGGACACCGGGCGGATCCGGAACGAGCTCGGCTGGGAGCCGCACACGCCCTCACTTGAGGCCATCCGAGAGGTGATTGACGGCATGGGCAAAGGCGCCGGCGTGCCGGCCTCTCCACCGCTCAAACCGCGGCGCAGCCTCCTTGGCCTCACCCGCCGCCGCTAATACCCTCGCACCGACTTCCGCTGGTGCAGACAACCGACGGCAGCCTACTCGCGCGGAGTGTCCCGCCGGGTAGCGTCAGTGCTGGCGTCGGCATCCGAGCGGGCGTTCCGTGCATCGGCGGCCCGACCATCATCAGTTCCGGCATCCGCCCGTGCATCCTCGCGCCGGTTGCCGTCCTCGTCCACGTCCGGGTCAAGGGCGTTCGCCTTGTACTGGTGCTTCTCGGCATCCGTCCGGAGGTCCTGGGCAGCCGACTGCTTTTGCTCGGCCTCCTGGCGAAGCCGGGCAGCCTCTACCTGGGCTTTCTCGGCATCAGCCTTGGCGTGCATGGCCCCCGCCGCGTTTTCGCGCGCCTCAAGATCGGCATTCTCCGCTTTCCTGCGGATCTCGGCTGCGTGCTGGCGGTTCTGCTCATCGCGCTTCTGCCGGAACGCCTCCCTGCGCTTGCGGCTGGACATCAGAAGCACCACAACGAGTGCAATGACGACGATTACAACGACGATCCAAATCCAGGCACTTGGGTCCACGGTGGATCCACCTCTCTCTTTTTCAGCACGTGACTATCCGGCAGGCCCGGTCACCTGCGCCGGCCACACGTTGCCGGAGCGGGCGGCCGGTTGAACTAGCGGCCATCAGGGTACTTACTATCTAATAGTAATCATGCTTACTATTTTATGGCGAGTGATTGCCGGTTGTACTCGGCAACCCGAGATGCTGGAGAGGTATCAACCATGACGGAGAACCAATGGCAGCAGGGCGCAGGGGCCCGCCCGACCGATGATACGGAAAGCACAGGTCCCGAACAGGCCGGCGGCGGCCCGGGCAGCGGCGGCCCGGGCAGCGGCGGCCCGGACCAGGATCCCAACCCGCTGGCCTCCAGCCAGCTGGCCGAGACCCCGCAATCAGACACCCGGATGGCGGACGATCCGCTGGACGGAAAGCAGCCGGCCGACGATCCGCTGGGCAGCGACCCGCTAACCCTGGACCGCCGCAACCCACCAAGAGCCCCCGGACAGTAGCAACTGACGCCTGATGCGACCTGTTGCACGACCCACGAGCCCAAACCCCTGACAGCGGGCAGGGAACGTTCCGCGACTTCCGGAACATGGCCCCGCCCGCGAACGAAAGGATGCCCAATGGCTACGAAAGAAGCCCCGGAAACCAGCACGGCAAAGGCGGGAAGCGCGCCTGCCCCGGATGACACGCGGAAGCCGGACAGTCCCACCGATGTGGACAAGCCATCGTGGAAGTACATTGCCCGCAAGACCCTGCGTGAATTTACTGCGGACCAATGCCCCGACCTCGCGGCCGGACTTACCTACTACGCGATCTTCTCGCTTTTCCCCGCCCTGCTCGCCCTCGTTTCGCTGCTCGGCATCTTTGGACAGGCGGAAAAGACGACGGCGGCACTCCTGGAAATCGTCCAGGGCGTCGCGCCCGGGCAGGCGGTGGAGATGATCCGCGGACCTATCCAGGAGCTGACCACCTCACCGGCAGCCGGCTTCACTCTGGTCATCGGTCTCGCGACAGCCATCTGGTCCGCGTCGGGGTACGTGACCGCGTTCGGCCGGGCGATGAACCGGATTTATGAAATAGATGAGGGCCGGGGATTCGTAAAGCTTCGCGGCACCATGCTCGGCGTCACAGTGGTCTCTCTGATCATCGTTGCGCTGCTCGCCGCAATGCTGGTTATCAGCGGCCCTGTGGCTGAGGCCGTTGGCAATGCCATGGGGCTGGGCGGAGTGTTCCTGACCGTGTGGAACATCGCGAAGTGGCCGGTCATCGTTGCGCTGGTGATCGTGGTCATCGCAATCCTCTATTACTTCACTCCGAACATCCGCCAGCCAAAGTTTCGCTGGATGAGCCTTGGTTCCCTCATCGCCCTGTTTATTTTCGTGCTGGCCTCCGTGGGTTTTGGCTTTTACGTGGGTAACTTCAGCAACTACAACAAGACGTACGGCGCGATCGGCGGCGTGATCGTCATGCTGCTGTGGCTCTGGATTCTTAACATGTCCCTGCTTTTTGGCGCCGAGTTCGACGCCGAGATGGAGCGTGGCCGGCAACTGCAGGCCGGCATTGAGGCTGAGGACACGCTCCAGCTCCCGCCCCGCGATACGAAGAAGAGCGACAAGCTCCAGGAGAAGGAAGAGGAAGACATCCGCCTGGGGCGCGAACTGCGCGAGAAGTACAGCGAGCAGGGCAACGGCGAGGACGGCAGCGACCAGCCCGCCCCGGGGCACGGCAACGGCCAGGACGACCCCCGGAATGGCGACGGCGGAGCCACCGCCAGCCGGGGCAATGGCAGCAGCCACTGAACGACCCGAGGTGAACCCGGCAGCTGCCGCCACAGGCGGCTGCCCGGGAGGTGCGGCGCAACTTTCAGCTGCTCCGCAGCGCGGCAGCCGTCTCCACGCCCAGGGCACGGAGGGAGGCACCAAAACCGAGCGGCGCCCGGGCGACGGTCCGTCCGGAAGTCAGCACACGTGTGCTGTCCGTGGCCATGACGGCGAAGCCACTCCCCCGCAGCTGCTCAACCAGGGCGCTGTCCTCGGAGGAGCGCAGCGGCGAAAATCCGCCAGCCTGGCGGTAAGCCGAGGCGCGCACGCCGAGGTTGGCGCCATAGACATGGCCGTGCCTTTCCTCCGGCGGATGCCGCAGGCGCCAGCTGCGCAGAAGCTCCGGATCCATCCCTGCGGAGTCCGGCTCCACGGAACCCAGCACCACGTCCCAGCCGGCGTCCGCAAACTTCAACTGGCGCACGAGCCAGTCCGCCGGAACGCGGGAATCGGCGTCGGTATTTGCCAGCCAAGTGCTTTCCAGATACCCGGTACTGTCCAGATGCCCGGGACTTTCCAGGTGCCCGGCGTCTTGCAGGTGTCCGGTCTCGCGGTTCCCCAACGCCGCTGCCACCCCTGCCGCCCTGCTGGCACCCGCGTTGCGGAACCGCCGGTGCAGTACCCGCACGCCGATATTTAGTCCGGCGGTTGACCCGGCGAAGCGTGCGGCGATCGCCGGCGAACGGTCGGTGCAGTGGTCCAGGACCACAGTGATTCCCACAGCTGTCGAGGGACGCTGGCCCATGAGCGCATCGGCCGCGGCCCGGAGCGCGGCAAGAGCGGGGCCAAGGTGGTGCTCCTCGTCATGGACCGGCATCACCACCTCCACCCGGTGGATGACCGGCCGGGAACTATCCGGCGTCATGCGCGGTCTCCGGCCACGGGTCGCCCGCGGCCTCCGGCGCGACGAAAGTTTCGAGCACAAAGTCCCGCTCCCGGTAAATGCCAGCGGACGGCCACTGCAGCTGGCTCCGGGCCATCGAGTGGACGGCGTCGCCGTCGAGATCCCAGCCGGAAACCGGATGCCTCCAATGGCAGAGCAGCAGCGTTCCGCCCGGGGCCAGGGAGGCTGAGACCCTGGTGATCAGCTCCGCCAATTCCGCGGCCGCGAGGTAGTAGCCCATCTCCGAGACAACGATCAGGTCGAAACTGCCCTCCGGCCACTGTTCCGGGAGGGTCAGCTGCCGGGCTTCAACTCCCGGATACCGGGCGAGCCGTCGGGCAGCCCGCCCCACGGCGGTGCCGCTGGCATCTACGGCCAGGAGCCGCCCGCACCGCTTAGCCAGCTCCTCACTCAGGGTGCCGATCGAGCAGCCGGCTTCCAGGCCGGCGTCGTACTTCTGTTCAGGCAGCGCGGCAAGCGTCAGGCTGCGCTTACGCTGCTCATACCAGCTGTCCTGGTACCTCCACGGGTCCTCGGCGCTGCGGTGCAGGGCGTCAAAGACGGTCTCGGCGTCCCGGGCGCTCCGCCTGCCGGTGACCGGCGGCCGCCAGGCGAAAACCTCGAAGGGCCGGGAAAAGTGCGCAAGAAACTGCTCCGACAACAGGACCTCGTCGCCCGGCCTGTCAGATAGAGGCTGCAGCTGGGAGGCGTGAGTGTGAAGGGCCCCGCGTTTGGTCAGCTGCTCAGCGGGGCTCAGGGGCAGCCTAAGCCAGTTCCGCCAGGCGGTGTCCTCAGGCGTGGCCCATAGCCAGTACCAGATGGGGTACTCCAGCAGCCCGTGGCCTCCGGCTTCAGCGATCTCGGCCGCCAGGGCCCCCAAGGTGTCATGGTCGATGTGCCCGTCTCCGCGGTATGGGGCAACAATGACCAGCCCGCCGTCGGGTGCATCGGGCCTTCCAGCTGCGCGCCGCCCAACAACGTCCGCCAGGCAACCGGCGATGACTTCGCGGTGTTGGGCCAGCCCGCTGTCCGGGAGGTTCAAAAACTCCCAGTGGTCCGCCAGCCCGAACGCGCCCATGGCAGCCGCGAACTCCTCACAGCGGACCGCGGCCAACTGCTCCGGCGCCGAGGGATTCGTCGTCCGGATGGGCAACGAGGACGAGGAACTCCATCCGAGCCAGCTCGGCCGAATCCAGCGGGAGTTCGCCGATCGTGTCCAGCCCGCTGCCTTCCCAGGCCGCTTCATCGGTTCCGGCATCCGCGTGTGAGAACATCACCATGCATGCTCCCCCTGAAGGGTGAGTTCGCCCAACTGGGCGTCGTCACGCGTGGCGTGGTGCTGCCGCACGTAGAGGGACAGGTCCGCCATGCATTTGCCGTACCGTTCATCGAAGGCAAGGGGCCCGGGCCCCAAGTTCTGGCTCACCAGGAGCTGGACGCGTTCGACGGCGGCCGCAACAGTTCCCCGGACACGGAGCGCCTCGCTCCACCCGCCAACGGCGCCGCCGTCGGCCGCTTCCGCGCCGGAATCCGGGCCCGTCGGGGCGGGGCCGGCCAGGGCTGCGTCCACGGCCTCAGCTGCCTTGGCGAGGTACTGGACGGTGGAGGTCAGGATCCGGTCCACTTCGCCCAGGGCGGCGAGTGCCACCTGGTCGGGCTCGCGCTGGGACCTGGCTCCCCGCTGGAGCGCGGCCTCGAAGTGCCGGCCGAGCGCCACGGCGCCGCCCAGCCAGCACGCGGCAACGCCCATACCGCCCCACGCAAAACCGGGGCGCTGGAAGTACCAGCCGTCACCGCCGAGCGGCACGGCCGGCACCAGGTCAAAGTGGACAGTTCCGCTGGGGATTTCGCGCAGTCCGCGGCTGGTCCATTCCGGCACGTCGCACGTGACGCCGGCGGCCCTGAGATCAACGGCAAAGGCGGCCCGGCCGCCGGTCACGGTGTGCGCTGTCACCACCGCGTGGTCCACGAACTGGGCCAGCGAGCACCAGGGCTTGGAGCCGGTCAGCTGCACGCCGCCGGATTTCCCGGTTGGCTCTGTCCCGCCGGGTTCTGTCCCGGCAGGTTCTGTCCCGGCGAGGGACCGCCCGTCAGCCGTGGCCGAAGCCGGCGCGGCCGTCAGTCGGGTACCCGGGGCCTCGGCTGCGTAAACACCCCACGACCCGGTGAAGGATCCCGGCGTGCCCGCCTGGGCCAGGATGGCGCCGGCATCCAGGTGCGGCTCCAGAACCCGCGCGGCGGCCACGTCCACCGCGGCCACGGAAGCCAGCAGTTCCCAGAGCCGGGCTGTCCGCCCCTCACCGGGCTTCGGCGCGGAACGGCCGGCCTGTTGGGCGATGGCCAGCAGGGCAGGGACGTCCCCCACAGCCGAAGCAACCCTGTCCAGCAGTCGCTCAACGTCCAGTACAGATTCGGCTTCCGGCGCAGGTTCGACGGCGTCCTCCCGGGACGGGGTCGGGCTAAAGCGGACAGGCTGCCACTGGCGGTGCGGAGTTTTCATGCAGCGTCCGCTGACGGTCGGGGGCACCGGGTCATGGCGCTTCTAATCCTGTTCAGGTGCGGTCACCGACGCAGAGGCCGGCATCACCTCCGCGTTCACCATCCAGGCCAGCTGCTCCAGCCGGGTGATGGCCTCGTGCAGGAGGTCCGCGCTCGTGGGATCTTCTTCATCCACGTCATCGTGGACATCGCGGATGGTCTTGACCGTTTGTTCCAGCCTAGCGGTGATGAGCTTGGCGGTGTCTTTGGTGACGGTCAGGCCTGCAGGGAACTGCTCCAGCCTGGTGCCCGACGAGACGGTGGCGCTCCGGCCGTCCGGAATTGCGTGCAGCGAACGCATGCGCTCGGCCGTCTGGTCGGCAAGCAGCCGGGCGCTGTCCACGACTTCATCCAGCTGCAGATGCAGATCGCGGAAGTTGGTGCCCACCAAGTTCCAGTGCGCCTGCTTGCCCTGAACGTGCAGCTCGATCAGGTCAGTGAGGACCTTCTGAAGATTGCTGGCCAGAGTCTCGGATGCTTTCATGTCTTCCTCCGCTGCCGTCACCGATGCATGTCCCATCCTGGCCGGCTGGGCAGCCGGCCAGGATGATTCCCAGCATACTTATCTTTCGGGCAGGGGTCTTTGTGGCACGGGCATGTGCCCTAGCGGCCGGAGGGCCAGAGTACCGTTGCCTGCAGCGCTTCCAACGGCACGCTTCCGTAGGCCCGTGAATCGATGGAGCCCGCCCGGTTGTCACCCAGGACGAAGACGTGCCCGGCCGGCACCGTGACCGGGCCAAAGTAGGTGCCGTCGATGCGGCTGTGGTCGATGCCCGGCTCGGCCTGCGGAACCCCGTCCACCACCAGCACCGAATCCTCGATGGCAACGGTCTGCCCCCCGAAGGCAATGGCCCGTTTGACAGCAGGACTCGCGTCCTCCGGACTGGTGAACACCACCAGGTCTCCGGCCTTGGGCGAACCGAGCGCCGGCCCGGGTTTGAACATCAGCACCGTGCTGCCCTTGGGCAGTGCCGGCTCCATGCTTTCCGAACTGACCGTCACGGGCTCCACCAGCCACAGGCGCGAGGCCAGAAGGACAGCGGCGAGCAGCACCGCCGTCGTGATTGTCCTCCCCCGAAAGCCCTGCCGGGGGGATCCGGCAGGACTTTCGGTGGCGGCTACGCTTTCGGGGACCGCCCGGGACTTTGGGTCGGCCCTGTGCGCCGCTAGCCGTCCCATTGGGGCAGCGCCGCCGTCATGGGATCGTTGGGATCGTTGTCTTCTTCCTTCAGCCCGACCCGAAACTGCACCATCATGTCGTGGTCCTCGTGCGGCAGGTTATGGCAGTGCACCATGTAGCGTCCCCGGTGCGGACCGAACTTCATGAGCACGCGGACCGTCTCGCCCTCGCCCACGTAAACGACGTCCTTGGGCCCGAGCTCCTGGGGAAGAGGCGCCCGGCCGTTGCGGCTGAGGATCTTGAAGTCCACGAGGTGGATGTGAACCGGGTGGAACCAGCCGCCGGACCTGTTCTCGATTTCCCACACCTCGACGGCGTCCAGGTCAACGTCCGCAGCAACCTTCTTGTAGCCGCTGGCAATGACGTCCTGCCAGCTGTCGTCGTCGATGGTCCACATGTTGGTGACGTCGTTCCGCTTGACCCGGAACTTCCGGACCTTGGTGGCTTGCTTCTCGGTCATCGCCATCACCTCGTTCGCGGGTGCCAGCTGTGCTGGAACCGTGTTCCAGGTCGGGTCGCTGGCGTTGACCGCGTCGTCAGTGACGTCGAAGGCCATCACCTTGTTCGTGAAGTCGTAGTCAACGTTGTTCGGGTTGGACAGGTTGCGCAGCTCGATCCGCTGGCCGGTCTTGTACTTGCGGAAATCGATGAGCACCTCGTAACGCTCTGCCCCGGCATGGCGGTAGTTGGCCACCTTCTGCGGTGTGGGGACCAGGCCGCCGTCGGTGCCCACGATAATCAGCGGATCGCCGGTGCTCAGCGTCAATCGTACTGAGCGGGAAATGCTGCAGTTCAACACCCGGAAGCGGTAAATGCGCTTCTGGACCTTCATGACCGGCCACGGCTTGCCGTTGACCAGGATGACGTCCCCCCAGAGACCCGAGTGGGTGTTGTCGTCATATCCCAAGGCGCCGTTGGCCGCGAACATCGCGTCGGAAATGATGAGCGGCACGTCGAAGTCGCCCTGCGGGAGCAACTGCCGCTCCATCGGGTCGTGCATGTGGTACTGGGCGACCAGGCCGGAGTACGCGTTCTGCGCCGTGAAGTGCACCCCGTGGTCGTGGTACCAGAGCGTGCGGGCGGGCTGGAAGTTCGAGTAGTGGTAGTCCTTGAAGAATCCGGGATGCGTGACGTCACTGGCGTACCCGTCGAACTGTGGCAGCGAGGCTGAACCGTGCAGGTGCGTGGACGTGGCGAGCACGTGGCCATCGTCCGGGTGAGTTGCGGGGAGCTGGTTCCGGACCCGCACCACTGCCTTAGTGCCCTGGTCCACGCTGATCGTGGGGCCGGGGAAAATCCCGTTGTAGCCCAGGATTGGAGTCTTGAGCCGCGGCAGAATGGACGCCATGCCGGCCTTCTCGGTCACGGTGTAGTAGTTGACAGGTTTGCCGTCAGCAGGGTCCACCCCCGTCCTGTCCGGTGCGAGCTCCGGCGGCTTCAGGAAAGCGGACTGGAACGGCTTGGGCATCTCTGCGCTGCTCAGCCGGCTAACAGACTTGGCCTCCACCTCGCCCCGCGGGAGTGAAAGCACACCCGCTCCGACGGCGCCGAGGCCACCCAGCAGCAAAACATTTCGTCTGGACACGGTCATTACCGGGCCTCCTTCCGATTGGGATGGTTCGAGACCGGTTGGGATGCTTCAAGGATGTCCCGGCGTGGTTGGGAAAAGCCGGACCGGGCTGGGAAGGGTGGGGGTTCGAAGGGAGCACCCCCAATTGGGCCCCCTCAAATCGATGGTCTAATTCCGTTGCTCCACCGGAAGTCCGCACCACCCGGCCGCAGCCGGGGCTGTACGCGAGCTTTGGCTGGCGCGGACCCTCGCATCCCACCGGCTTTATCCGACTTTTATCCAAGGTGCAGCATCCACTGTTGGTGCAGCCGGGAACGCATCCCCGACTTGGCCTTGAAGGTACTGGGGGCCACGAATCGAGTGTCCACAAGGAGTCTCAATGTTTTCTCAATCTGTACGGCCAAAGATGCCTGACGGAGCCAAGCGCTCCGGGCCGGCGCACCGCAAGTCCACCACCACCGCCGGCCGCATTGCCCCGGCCGTCGCCGGCGCCCTCCTCGCCGCCGCCCTGTCACCCCTCGCCGCTGTTCCCGCCAACGCTGAAACCGCCGGGATGGGCCCGGTTGACTCCACAGGGTTCCCCACCTGGTATTCGGACGGCACGGTCCGGCTGCAGCTTTGCTACGAGGCTGGCAAGGGCTGCCTCTCCGAACCGCCCGATCCCAATTCCCCGGCGTCCTACCCGGGCAACTTCCCCGAGGAGGCATTCTGGTTTGCCGCGTCCGCGGATGTCGGAACGATCGGCAGCTATGAAGCGGCCCTGGAAGCGGCACACGTCAACGGCCCGGTCGTGCCTGGCGAGCAGATGGGCTTTGCCCGCCTGCGGTTCCGTTTTGACGGCCTGCGGCCCAATGCGCAGTACACCGTCACGCACCCCTACGGCGTTGACACGTTCACGGCTGACGCTGCCGGGGGCATCAACTCGACGACCGACGCCGGCGCTTGCGCGCCCACTGACACAGTGGCTTGCGACTGGGCGGGCGTCGGTGCCGCCTTCCTGGGCGACTTCGGCCGGGGGACCACGGCATCGTTCCTCCGCCAGGTGAACGCCCCGGCCGGCACGCTCGGCGACATCAACACGGCAGGTCCTGTCACGGGCGCCCCCTCGGGCAGCAACTCCGTGACGGTCGCCGGCCCTGACGCGGGCGGCCCGGGCGTCAATACCGTCACCCAGAGCAACTTCACCGTCCAGGGCCTCATCGCGACCGACTCCGTCGGAGGTCCCAATACCCCCGACCTGGCTGCAGCCAGCGACAGCGGCCGCTCCAACTCCGACAACATCACTAACGTGACTGCGCCTACGATTACCGGCACCCTTCCTGCCGGCACCGCGGGCCCCGTTCAGCTGATCGTCGACAATGGCGCCCCGAGGGCTACCACCCTCACCGGTTCCACCTACTCCCTGAAGCTGGCCCCGCTGGCCCAAGGCAGGCACACTGTGCAGGCTGTTGCGGGCGGACTGAATTCCGGGACGCTCAACTTCACCGTGGACACCACGGCTCCGGCCGTTGCGGTAACGGCACCATTCCCGTCCACGCCCAGCCTCGACACCACGCCCACACTGAGCTACTCGGGTGAAGCTGGCGCCCGTTTCGAATGCCAACTCTTGCCCAGCAACCCCTCGTGGGATCCCACTTGCACCTCACCGAAGACCTGGGACGCACAGGCCAATGGCACCCATGTGTTCAATGTCCGGGCTACCGACGCTGCAGGCAACGTAAGCCTGCCTGCCAGCAGGATGGTCCGTGTCGGACTGGGCGGCAGCGGCGGTCTCCGCGACTTCAACAGTGATGGCAAGGCGGATGTGGTGTCACGGGATTCCGGAGGAAGGCTGTGGCTCTACCCCGGCAATGGTGGCAGCGGATTCCTTGCACGCACGCAGATTGGAGTCGGCTGGAACAGCATGAGCTCCATTGTCAGCGTCGGAGACTTCAACAACGACGCCAAGTCCGACCTGGTGGCCCGTGATTCCAGCGGAAGGCTCTGGCTCTACCCGGGCAACGGCGCAGGCGGCGTTCAGGCACGAATCCAGCTCGGCGCTGGCTGGAACAGCATGACCTCCATCGTCGGCGCCGGCGATCTCAACCGGGACGGAAAAGTCGACCTTACGGCACGCGATTCCAGCGGCCGGCTGTGGCTCTACAAAGGCAATGGATCGAACGGTTTCCTGCCACGGACCCAGATCGGAACCGGATGGAACGTCATGACCTCCATCGCTGGCCCGGGTGACCTCAACAGCGATGGAAGGGCAGATCTGGTGGCCCGCGATTCCAGTGGCAAGTTCTGGCTCTACCGCGGCAACGGAACCGGAGGCGTCCTGGGCCGGACCCAGATCGGCAGCGGCTGGAACATCTATTCCTCCGTTGTCGGCTCCGGAGATCTGAATGGTGACGGAAGGGCAGATCTGACTGCGAGGGACTCCAGTGGCAGGCTCTGGTTCTACGCTGGCAATGGAACCGGAGGCGTGCTGGGACGCACGCAGATCGGTGCAAGCTGGCAGGTCATGACCTCAATTTCCTAGTCGAAGCATCGCAAGGAAAAGCACCGCCCGCGTACATCCAGTACGCGGGCGGTGCTTCGTTGTACGGGTTATGCCCCAACGGCAGGTACTGCTAACGGTAGGTACTTACCGGGAGATGCTTACCGAACGACCGCCAGCGCGAAGCCGTCCCAACCCTTGGACCCCACGGTCTGGATGACAGTGGCGTCCAACCGGCTGTCCTCCCCCATCATCTTCAGCGCACCGATGATTCCGGGGGCGTTGACTTCGTCCAGGGACGGGTCCAGCGCAACGCCCTCCCACACGACGTTGTCCATCACGATGCTCGTTCCGCCCCTGCCCAGCCGCACTGCCCACTCCAGGTACTGCGGGTTGTTTTCCTTGTCCGCATCGATGAACACGAAGTCGAACGGCTCGGCTCCTTCGGCTTCGAGTGCCGCGAGCGTGTCCAGCGCCGCGCCTATCCGGATCTCCACCTTGTGGCCCACGCCGGCCGCGTCCACGTTGGCCCGGGCCACTTCGGCGTGTTTCGGGAGGTATTCGCATGTCACCAGCCGGCCGTCGTCGGGCATGCCCTGGGCCATCCAGATGGTGCTGAAGCCAGCCAGCGTGCCGATCTCCAGCACCCTGCGGGCACCGGACGCCGTCACCAGCAGCTTCAACAGCTTTCCGGCGTTCGGTGTCACCTCGATCGGCGGCATCCCGGCCTCTTCGGCGGACCGGACGGCGCGCTGGACGGCATCGTCGGGGTGGACGACGACGTCTGACAGGTACTCTTCTACGGCCGCCCACTCGGGCCGCGGCTTGTGCTCAAACATGGGCACAGTCTTCCAGCAAGCGCACGGCCGGGCTAGGCTGCCGCGGCCAATCGTCCTGGCCGTCAGTCGCCCTGGATCAGGGCCCCCTCCAGGCGCTCGACCTTCGCGGTGAGCTCACCGGAATAGCCCGGCCGGATGTCGGCCTTGATCACCAGGGACACCCTGCTGCCGAATTTCCCCACGGCCTCGGTGGCGCGCCTGACCACGTCGAACACCTCATCCCATTCACCCTCGATAGTGGTGAACATGGAGTCCGTCTTATTGGGCAGCCCGGATTCCCTGACAATCTTGACGGCCGCAGCTACGGCGTCGTGCACGGAGGCATCTCCGGCACCCGCCGCGGCGTAGGCGTGATCAGCGGGAATTCCGGAAGGAGCGACTGAAAATGCAAGCAACATGCGTCCAGTCTGACACGGCGGAATCGGCCACCCGGACCGTGTGCTGTGTCATATTCGGCACTACCAACGGGTAACGGAGTCAGGCCGACACTGCGTTGCTAACCTTTATTTTATGAACCTCGCCGTAGAGCGCAAGCCCCTTCGTGCTGACGCTGCACGCAATGTGGACAAGATCATTAACGCCGCCCGCGAGTGTTTCCGGCAATACGGCCCGGATGTTCCGCTGCAGACCATTGCCGCCACCGCGGGAGTGGGTCCGGCGACGCTGTTCCGGAATTTTTCTGACAAGGAGCAGTTGGTTTTGGCGGCCCTCAACCGCCAGCTGCGGCTCAACGTGGACCCGGTTATCGATGTCGCCCTGGCTGGCACCGATGCGGCCGAGGGCCTATTCCGGGTCATCGACGCCGTGATGACCGCGGCCAGTGACAACGCCAACCTGCTCGGCGCCGTGGCCGGGCGGCGGGATTTGCTCACCGGCATTACCGGAAGCCTGATTGAGTCCGTTGGCGTGCTCCTGGACCGCGGCCAGGACCAGGGCACGCTGCGGGTGGACATCTCCCTGACAGACATGGTGCGGCTGCTGGCAATGCTGATCGGGGTGGTCGACACCATGGAACCCGGATCTGACGCCTGGCGCCGGCCGGCCGCCCTTGTCGAGGACGCCATCCGCGCGGAACGTCCCACCAGGTCGCTGCCTCCGCAGGTGCCGCTCCCGGCGTCACAGTTCGAGTAGACAGCCAGGTTCGAACAGCAGGCGAGCTCGAGCAGCAGTCGAGTTCGACCGGGCTGCGCCGGAAGGAGGATCGGCGCCGGAAGACGACGGCCTCATATTCCGCACACCGGGTCAGCACAGTAAGCTATGCACACCGGTGGGTTAGGAAGTCAGCCTCGGGCATTTTCGTATACGGAGCACACCATGTCATTCCTTGCATGTGGTCAACTCAGGCCGGCTGTGTCATCATGAACCGCTCACAGCTCGCACACTTCATGAACCACGCCACGGATCCTGAAATAACTCTGATGGCTGCCACCACGGACGAACTCGGCATCCTCGTGGACGCGCTCTACCGCAACCTCGATACGCCGACTCCCGTGTACGGCGCACAAGACTGGTACGACCTCGCCACCGAGGAGCTCGCCAGGCGGTCCGCGCCCGCTTCCCCGGACGCCCGCGGAGTTGCCTAGGCCCAACCCGTTACCTGAGCCCAGCCCGCTAAGGGGGCTATTCCGGCGCTTCGGGCTCACCCGGGCTTCGGAGTCACCGGCCCGGCTCAGGCCGAACGGACAATGCGTGCAGGGCCGCAGCCAAGCATTCACTCATCGCTTGCAGCGCGATCAGTTGCGCTTCCCGCACTTGGGGCTTGGGAGCGTTGATGCAAATTGCTTCATCGGCGGCCTGGGCCAGGGGGTTGGGGGCCGCGCCCGTGACAGCCCAGACGGTGGCTCCGGCGGCCCGCGCCGCCGCCGTCGCCTCCAGCAGCGCATGCCGGTGCCCACTGGCTGAGACCGCCAGGAGAACGTCGCCGGAACGGATGTGGGCCCGCACCTGGCTGGCAACCTCTTCCGCGTGCCCCTGCGCAATCTCGACGGCACCGACGGATGCAGCGCCTGCTGCCGCACCTGGCCGCAGGGCAATCACGGAAAACGGCTGGCGGTCACCGGCGTGGCGCCCCAGCAGTTCCGCGGTGAATTGCTGCACCTCGGCCGCCGAACCGGCACTTCCGGCCGTGACCAGGCGGTTCCCGGAAACCAGGCGGCGGGCAAGTTCCTCGCCCCAGCCGGCCAGCCGCGAGGATTCGTTCCGCAGGCAGGCCACCGCAGGTCCCACCTGCCGCAGGTGTTCCAGGACGATGTCCACCGGGGCTTTTATTTCGAACGGCGCGTCCGTGGCACGAGTGCGGGACAGTCTGCTGACGGCCTTCATATTTACAACTCCTCTACATTTAGAGCATACAACGGCTGTGATGGACATCACTCACAACTGTTGCGGCTGCCTGCAGGGACTTTACCTCGCTGTTTCAGTTCCAGCCGGCCAGCCGGAGCAAAGCTGCGGCTCCGGCCCCCGCCAGCACAACAACCAGGAAGGGCGCCCGGAGGAACAGGGCCGCGGCGGCGGCAGCCAGGGCGCCCAGCCGGGCATCGAGCACCAGGGCCTGCCCGGTAGCCAGGGCGTTGACGATCGTCAGGGACGCCAGCAACCCGATGGTCATGGTTCCTGCGACCCGGGACATTCTGGGGTTCTGCAGCAGGCTGGCCGGTAGAAGGTAGCCCACCAGCTTCCACGCGTAGGCGAAGAGGCAGGCCAGCAGCAACCACACCCACAGACTCATTTGGCACCTCTGGCGTTGGTGCCGGTGCCCGTTTGATAGCCGGGATGCCGCTCTGTGTAGGGGTCGATATCCGGTTCGAGCCCCTCGTCCTGGCGGCCGTGGCTGAGCCATCCGATGACGGCGGCCACCACTGCGGCAATCAGGATGGGGACGCCTGCCGGGACAAACGGCACAGCAAGAACCGTTGCCAGGGCACAGACGACGGCGATCGCCACCGGTTCCCCGCCCTTCAGCCGCGGCCACAGCAGGCCGAGGAACGCCGCGACGGCTGCACCGTCGAGCCCCCATTGCTTCGGATCGCCCAGCGCGCTTCCGGCCAGGGCACCCGCCGCAGTGAAGGCGTTCCAAAGTACGAAGATCCCGATGCCCGCGGCCCAGAAGCCCCTTCGCTGCTCGTCAGGATCCGCCTGCCCGGTGCTTGTGGCCGTGGACTCGTCGATGGTCAGCTGGGCGGCGGCGTACCGGCGCCATCCCCGCGGCCGGAGCAGCACATTGAGCTGCATGCCATAGATTCCGTTTCGCATCCCCAGCAGGGTGGCGGCCCCCATGGCCGCGAGACCCGAGCCGCCGCCGGCGACCACCCCGATGAACGCAAACTGGGAGCCGCCGCTAAAAAGCAGGAAGCTCAGTGCCATGGTCTGCCAGAAGTCCAGGCCCGAGGTCACGGAGAGCGCACCGAAGGACACCCCGTACAGGCCGGTGGCGATGCTGATGGACAGGCCAACACGGACCGCAGGGGAACGCAGGAGTTTCGGAGGCCAGGTGATGGGCATGCCCCCACTCAATCACAGCGGCCACAGCGGCGGCTGTAATTGAGTGGCGCCGGAGCTTGCTGCCAAGGCTGGCTGCTGGAGCTGGGCCAGCACCTGCGCCGGCCGGTTGGTGGTGATCTCCTGGATGCCCAGCCCCCGGCACAGCGCCACATCAATTTCAGAGTCCACAGTCCAGACCCGGAAGCGGCGGCCGGAATCCCGCCAGCGCCGCACGGTGTCGGGATGCCGGCGCACGTAGTCGATGCCCGGCCCGGCCATGCCCGCTTCGCCGCCGTCGAGAATCCGTTCCCCCTCCAGCTGTGCAGCCTTCATCACGTTGGCGACGGCGCTACCCGTGAAAGGCCCCAAGCCCAGTTCCTCGCGGATTCCGGTGACGTTCACGTCGTCCACAAGCTGGCAGACGAACTCCGCGGGGACGGCCCTGCGCAGGTGCCTGACCGAGTCGGGGCTGAAGCTCATGAAGGTCACCCGGATATTGCCCAGCCTGGATGTCTGGGCGTCCCATCCTTCCGCCCGCAGCACCTGCAGCACCCTGTCCTCCAGCTTGAGCTGGTAGGGGCTGGGATGCTTCAGCTCGATGGCCAGCCCGACGTCCCGCCCGGCAGCCCGGAGCAGGTCCAGCAGGTCCGGCATCGTCAGGAACTGTTCGGACCTTGGCCCGTAGGCCTCCGGGATCCGGGCCCCCTTCCAGGATGAAAAGTCCAGCAGCCGCAGCTGGTCGACGGTCCGTTCGGCCACGGGACCGGTGCCGTCCGAGGTCCGGTCCAGGTTGGAATCGTGCAACAGGACGACGTGCTGATCGCGGGTTAGGTGCACATCGCACTCCACGCCGTCCGCGCCTTCGGCGAGCGCGCGAAGATAGGCGGCACGGGTGTGCTCAGCGAAATCCGCGCTCGCACCCCGGTGGGCGTAGACCAGGGGACGGGTTGGGGCTGACTCGTCGGCTGTCATGGTCACACGTTAGCCGACCGCGGCCGCCAAAGCCGGGCTAGGCTTGGCACATGCAGGTGAACTCTGAGCCAACCACCCAGCTGGCGTCTCCCCCAGGCGAGGCCACCCGTGATCGTCCGGGAGAGGACGGGCGCGCTCCGGCGCGTCCCGCCGTCGTACGGCAGCTCACAGCTGGCGACGCCGAAAAGGCGGCTGCACTGCGGAAGATGAAACTGGTGGCGTTGTGCCTCCTCATTGCCATGGCTGTGGTGTTCGTCGTCGCATTTGCGCTGCAAAAGCAGTACCCGTGGCTGGAGTACGTCCGGGCCGCGGCGGAAGGCGGCATGGTGGGCGCCCTGGCCGACTGGTTCGCAGTGACGGCCCTGTTCCGCTATCCCATGGGGCTGAAAATCCCGCATACGGCCATCATTCCGCGCCGCAAGGACCAGATCGGCGCGTCCCTGGGCGAGTTCGTGGAGACCAACTTCCTCTCCGAACAGGTGGTCCAGGACAAGCTGGCCAGCATCAACATCGCCGGCAAGGTGGGCGGCTGGCTGTCAGGGCCGGGCGGCGCCGAGCGCGTGGCCAAGGAGGGCGCCGCCGTCATCCGTGGCACGTTCAAAGTGCTGAACGACGACGACGTCCAGGCCGTCATCGAGGGAATGGTCCGCAAGCACCTCCTGGCTCCGCCGTGGGGACCGCCCGTGGGACGCATGGCCGAGCGGATCTTCGCCGACGGGCACCACCACAAACTGGTGGACCTCCTCGTGGACCGGGCAGCGGACTGGATGGCGGCCAACCACCAGATGGTCAGCCGGCTCGTCACGGAGCGCTCCCCGCAGTGGGTGCCCAGCTTCGTGGACGGCCTCGTGGGGGACAAGGTCTACATCGAGCTGCTGAAATTCACCCGTGCGGTCCAAGACGACCAGCAGCACCAGGTCCGGCTGTCCATCGACAAGTACCTGACGGACCTGGCCCAGGATTTGCAGCACGATCCCGCCATGATCGCCCGCGCGGAGGGCATCAAGGCGCAGGTGCTCGGCGACCCGGAGGTCCGGGAACTGGCGTCCCGGACCTGGGCGACCATCAAGGGCGCGCTGCTCAACGCCGTCGACGATCCGGATAGCGAACTGACGGTGAAGTTCAAGGCGGCCGTCCGCGATTTCGGCACCCGGCTGGTCAACGACGAAGAGCTGGCAGGCAAGGTCAACGCCTGGATCGGCGATGCCGCCGGCTATTTGGTCCGCACCTACCGGTCAGACATCGCCGGGGTGATCACGGATACGGTGTCCCGCTGGGACGCCGAGGAAACGTCGCAGAAGATCGAACTCCAGGTGGGCAAGGACCTGCAGTTCATCCGGATCAACGGCACAGTGGTGGGCTCGCTCGCCGGGCTCGCGATCTTCACGCTAGCCCATCTGACGTTCGGCTGACGGCTGCGCCCTTAAGCGAACGGCGTCAGTTCGACTCCGTTTTCCTCAAGACCTGCCCGGACGGCGGCAGCCATTTCCACGGCGCCGGGGGTGTCGCCATGGATGCAGAGCGAATCGGGGTCGACCCGGACCACGGTCCCGTCCACCGCCACTACCTCGCCCTTGAGCGCCAGGCGAACTGCCCGCTCAACGATCGGCCCGACGTCGTGCAGCACGGCACCTTCCTGCGAGCGCGGCACCAGTGTGCCGTCCGGCAGGTAGGCGCGGTCCACAAACGCCTCACGGAAAACAGGATGCCCCGCGTCCTGGGCCTGCTTCAGCAGCTCGGACCCCGGAAGCCCCAGTATGGGCAGGCCGGGGTCGTAGGCCTGGATGGCTGCCACCAGCGCGGCAGCCTGCTCGGCGTCGTGGAACGCCCGGTTGTAAAGGGCACCGTGCGGCTTGACGTAGTCCACTGTGGCGCCCACCGCATGCGCAACTCCGTCCAGTGCACCGAGCTGGTACAGGACGTCGCCGAACAGCTCGTCGAAGGACATGTCCAGGGAGCGGCGTCCGAAGCCGGCGAGGTCCCGGTAGCCGACGTGGGCGCCGACCGTGACGTCCAGTTCATAGGCGGCGCGGCAGCTGTCCAGCATCGTCACGGGGTCCCCGGCATGGAAGCCGCAAGCCACGTTGGCGCTGGTGATGAGCTCGAACATGGCCGCATCATCACCCATGTTCCAGGAGCCGAAGGACTCCCCGAGGTCAGCGTTCAAATCCACCCGTACCACCTTCCCTTGTGCCAGGTTCCAGTCTGCCAGGTTCCAACGAGGGGCCTGCCGTTTCCACAGGCTTGAGCTCCCCCGGCACAGTGTCCGGCATGGGCCCAAAGGCCTCTTTTGCGTTCGCCACGACGGTGCGGCCCATCATGAGGTTTCCCGCGCCCCCCACCACCGCTCCGATACCGAACGGCAGCGCACGTCCGAACAGGGCGGTTCCCTGCCTCCTGAGCAGGTTCCGCAGGAATGCCTTCTGCATTCGCTCGCGGATGAAACCGGCCCCGGACGACGACATCCTGCCCGCCAGCACGTTTCCCCAGGCCTGGCTGGCACCCTTGCCCCGGCCCATGGCCTGGCCGCTGAGCGAACCAAGCAGCGCGGTCCCCTCCTCGCCGAGCATCACGGCCATCACCAGGGTGCTGGCCTTCTCCGGGTCGGTCATCCGAATCCCGTGAAGCTCGGCCAGCGAGGTGGCGTAGAGGGCTGTCGCCTCGAGGAAGCCAACCGTGGCGGCGGCGGAGAGGCCCAGCGACGCCACAGTGCCGACTCCGGGAACGACGGCGGTGGCCCCCACCAGCGCTCCCCCGCCGGTGACTGCCCGAAGATAGTCGCGTTCAAGGATGTCAGCGAGCTGGGCGGCGGATGCCCGCGGATTGCGGCGCTGGAGCCGGCGGATGTTCGCCACCACCAGCGGACGCTGGATCTCCACGGCCCGCAGCAGCAGGTTGTGGACTCCGGGCTTGGGTTTGCCGTGATCGTCGAACACGGCGTTGTGGGCTGTTTCCTGCGCGATTCTCATCGCGGGATTGCGTCGCGTGGCCATCATCACCTCTACGTCGGAACAACAGGCAGCGGATACCGCCGTCTAGCCTTAACACTAGGCCACACACCAACATACCAAGCATGCTGATCACCCTGTCGCTGCTGATCCAGGCCGTCACATCGACCAGGACTCGGCCACCGCCATGTACGCGGAGGAGGAAGGCCCGCGCGGTCCGGGGTAGACCGTCGCGGCGCCGGGCCATTCGACCCCGAACTCGGAGAGTTTACCCCCGCTGCAGGGGTGGTAGACGTTGCTCATCGAGGCACTGGCGGGACCCAGCTGGAAGTCGGGTGCGGAGAACAGCCGCCGGTCCAGCACCCCGGAGATTTCGAGGGCGGCCCGCCGCCCGGTCGCCCGAAACCCGCGTTCAAGGTCCAGTTCGACGTCGAACTCGTCCTGGGTGTGGCTGACCCCGGCGAGCGGAAAGCGCGCGGCCTCCGGAAAGAAGCGCGTCAGTTCGGTGGCGAGGGACGAGGCGAAAAATTCGTTGGAGCCGTAGCTGCGCCAGCCCTGGAGCGTGGCCACCATAAGGACCGTTCCAGTTCCCCACCGGGACCAGTCAGCCACCCAGAACGAAGCAAAGCAACTGGCGGGTTCGCCTGCAATATGGACGCCGTTCCGGTCCACGGGGTGCAGGGCAAGGCCAAAGTTTGCGCCGATCAGCGCCACGTTGCGCCGCCCCGGCCTGGCCGGTGTGTTCCCCATGGCTAGAGCCTATCCCGCCGGGCTCGTTCCACCAGGCAGGGCTCGGCCTAAGATCGCCGTGTGCCCCTCCCCCCGCGCGTTCGGTTTCCTGCTGGCCGTCATGGTACTGGGCAGCGCCGTGGCCTCCCTGGTCACGGCGCCAGCCCGGCTCCCGCGCCGCTACCTGACGGTCATGATGGCGTGCTGGGGAGCGGGCACCTTGCCGCTGGCGGCGGTGGGCCTCATGGATAATTTCCGGCCGCTGGCGATGGCACTTTTCATTTTCGCCGCCACAGGCACTGTGGACATGGTCATCTGGGGAACACTGCAGCGGGGTGCGCCCGGTCATGGCGGTGGCGGCCCTGCTGGTGGCCCGGATGTCAGCGGATGAAATCGCTCATCCGCTCGACCGCCTCGGCCCCCTGCCCACCGAAGCCACCACCTAGCCCCCGCGTCACAAGCCCCGTCACTCGCGCGCGCGCACCACCGGGAGGCTCGCCGTCGGCGGCCCGCTCGGGAACATCGAGGGCTCGGGCACGTGTACAGGATCCAGGGGAACGCGCACTGGCTGAGAAGCCACTGCGAACCGCACCCCGCGTACGTCGACGTCCAGCGCTTCGCCCTCGAGGACCGTCAGAGTAATGGCGTCCTGATCGAGTTCCACCAGGAGCGGGCGGCCCTGCAGCCTCAGCTGGAAGCGAAGGGTGTCCCATTCTTCGGGCAGCCGCGGATCAAAGAACGGCACGGGCCCCTGGTCGCGGAGCCCTGCGAAGCCGCACACCAATGAGCTCCACACTCCGCCGGTGGAGGCGATGTGGACGCCGTCGATCGTGTTGCCGTGGGAGTTGTCCAGGTCAATGAACACGGCATTCGTGAAGTGCTCCAGGGCAGCCTTGCGGTAACCCACCTCCGCGGCCATGATCCCTTGGACGCACGCCGAGAGCGTGGAATCCCCCGTGGTGATGGGATCGTAGAAATCGAAGGCCCGGCGCTTTTCCTCGGCCGTGAACTCCTGCCACTGCAGGAACATGGCAAGCACCGTGTCCGCCTGCTTCAGCACCTGGTGGCGGTAGATCACCAGCGGATGGAAGTTCAGCAGCAGCGGGTACTTGGAGCGCGGCGTCGTCCAGTCCCACGGCTCAAGGGTCATGAAGTCGTTGTCCTGCGAGTACACCTGGAAACGCTCATCGAACGGAAGCTGGATCCGCTCTGCGGCCGCCTCCCACAGCTCCCGCTCAGCGTCGTCCACTGCCGGGTGGTTCAACGCGGCGGCGGCCCGCAGGTTAAACCGTGCCATGACGTTCGTATAGAGGTTGTCGTTCACCACCGCGGTGTACTCGTCCGGCCCCGTCACGCCGTGGATGTGGAACAGGCCGTCCTTGCCGAAGAAGCCCAAGGAAACCCACATGCGGGCGGTTTCGATCAGCAGGTCGGCACCCATCCCGGCGCAGAACTCGGAATCGCCGCTAGCCCAGACGTACCTGTTGGTGGCGAAAGCAATGGCAGCGGCGATGTGGAACTGCGCAGTGCCGGCAGCGTAGTACGCGCTCGCTTCCAGGCCGTTGATGGTGCGCCAGGGAAAAAGCGCGCCGTCCACGCTCAGCTCCTTGGCACGGATCTTGGCGTCCGGGAGCATCTCGTGACGGAACTCCAAAACCTGGCGCGCGCCGTCGGGGTTTGAATACGTCAGGTACGGCAGGAGGTAGACCTCCTGGTCCCAGAAGTAGTGCCCGTCGTAGCCCGAGCCGGTGACACCCTTGGCCGGGATACCGGCGACGCCGGCCCTTGCGGTGGCCTGCGCAAGCTGGAAGAGGTTCCAGCGGATGGCCTGCTGGAGTTCCGGCTGCCCGCCCACCTCGATGTCGGCGCTGGCCCAGTAGCTGCGGTAGTGCGCCTCGCTTTCGGCGAAGACGTCGCCGACGGGCTTCAGCCCCGCTTCGGCCGCGTCCGCCGGGTCCTCCCCCGCCTCCGCGTCGGCGGCGCCGGGCAGACCCGTCCGGGTACCCCGGGCCACGGCGTAGCTGACGCTCTTTTCGAGCCGGAACGGCTCCTCGGCGGCAATCGCCAACACATAGCGGACGCTGCTGTCGTCCTGGTCCACGAGGGTATCGAACGGCTGGTGGCCGGCGGACGTCCAGTGATCGACGGCGATCCCCACCCGCTGCTTCGACTCCGCGGCCTCCCACGACAGGCGCAGCGAACCGCCGCCGCCCTCCATTCTGAAGGGCAGCAGGACCCGGCCTGCGTGCCGGCCCGCGCGGCGCGGGTCATGGGCGGAGTGGTCCTCCACCGGCTGGTCCTGGCGGTTGATGATTGACGAGGTGACGTCGGCGGAGACTTCCCGGTCGGCCGAAACCTCCAGGGAGATGCCCAGGCTGCCGCGCGCTTCGAAGCCCACGGCCCGTCGTTCCACCGTGGTCACCGTGGCGCCGGAACGGCACTGCCACACGATGCAGCACTCATAGATGCCGGTGGCGAAGTCCACGGACCGGCGGTAGTCCAGGACAGTGGATTCGGAAAGGCTGAGCATTTCGCCGTCGATGAGCACGGTGAAGTTATTGGCATCCGGAATGTAGAGGATGCGCTGGCCCGTGCGTGCGAACCCAAAGGCGTTCTCGGCGTGTTTGATGTCCCAGATCTCATGGAACCCGTTGATGAAGCTGCCGGGCAGCGCGGCATCCGCCGCGGCCCAGTGGGCACCCCGGACACCGAGGTGGCCGTTGCCGAGCGCAAAAAGCGTTTCGAGCGTCCCGGCGTCGCCGGGTTCGTGGCTCGTTTCCACGAGCTTCCAGGGATCATTGGGGAAGCGGACGCGGTCAGCGTTGATGAGTGCCATGAGAGGCGTTCCTTAGACGGTCGAAAATGGTGCTGGAAGTTCTGTCGGGGCTGGCGGGGTCCCCGGTTGCGGCCCTGGGCTGCGGGACTAGAGAAGTTCCTCGAGGTCGCTGACCACAAGGGTGGCGCCGGCGTCGAGCAGCGTCTGCCGCCCGGCACCGCGGTCCACGCCGATGACCGAATGGAAACTGCCGGCGCTGCCCGCCTGCACGCCGGACACGGCGTCCTCGACGACGACGCACTGCTCGCTGGGCAGCTCCAGGAGCCGGGCGGCATACTCATAGGTTGCGGGGTCCGGCTTGCCGGGCAGCCCTTCCTCGGCGGCCACGACGCCGTCCACGACCACCACGAATCGGTCCGCCAGCCCTGCCGAACGCAGCACCGAAGGGGCGTTCCTTGATGAGGAGACGACGGCGACCTTCAGTCCGCGGTCCAGCGCGGCTTCCAGGAAACGCACCGATCCCGCATAGGGCTCCACCCCTGCGCTGACAATGTCGTTGAAGATCCTGTTTTTCCGGTTGCCGAGGCCCTGGATTGTGATGTTGTCCGGATGGTCGTCGGCGGGGCCCTCGGGAAGGGTGATGCCGCGGGACGTCAGGAAGTCCCGGACGCCGTCGAACCTTGGCTTGCCGTCGATGTGGTCGAAGTAGTCGCTCTCACGGTACCCGTCCTTTTCGGGGACGGTTTCGAGGTAACCGTCGAACAGCTCCTGCCAGGCGCGCTCGTGGACCACGGCGGTGGGCGTGAGCACGCCGTCCAAGTCGAAGAGGATGGCGGCGGCGCCGGTCCAGCTGTTCGGCCGGCTGCCAGCGCTGGTATTCAGGGTTTCGGTCATGCTTAGTTCCGTGTCCTTTCGGGGGGTCGGACAGCAATATGTTGGGGATTACCAGGAACGTGGTCGCCGGTGACCAAAAGGGTGCGGTATGCCTGCAGGACCTGCCGCTCCGGGCGCCGCAGCCCGGAAGGTTCCGCTTGGGTGGTTCTGCAGCTTGAAGGACAGGCCGGCGTTTTGCGCGGACCGGGCTGCGTTGCCCTGGCCGCAAAGGCCGCATCCCACTGCTTTGCGCGGCCGGTTCGGTTAGGTACCGGCCGGGTTATGTCCGGCGCGTGAATTCGCGCGGTTCCGCCACGTGCACCGCGGCGTTGCGGGCCAGGCAGAACGCTTCCATGCGCGGGCGCACGATTTTTTTCCTACGTCCATGATGAGGGCGCGGGCGGTTCAGGGCAAGCCAGCGGAACATCCCCGCGGGATGGGTGGCGCAAGGATGCATGGCGCGGTCCTGCCCTTTCGAACACTCTTGGGTCGTGCACTGCCAGCCGCCCACCGCCGGGCGGGCGACTGATGGCCGGATTCCGGCCGAAGAAGAGTGTAAGCGCTTGCAGTTTTGCCCGGCAACTGTTTTTAATTCCCCTGCTGATTCCCGGGCGGTTCCCATGGTTTCCATTCGGTTCCGCTTCGGCTGGAGCCCGGCTCAGGCCAGGACGTAATGCCGCAGGAACGCACTGACGTCAACCATCTCGGCTTTGGACATGGCGTGGCCCATGCCGGGATAGGTGCGCGCCGTGAGCCGGGTGTGCGTGTTCAGCCATTCCTCCGTGAAGGCCGTTGCGTCACCGTTGATCACGAGGTCGGCTTTGTCCCTCCCCCAGAAGAATGGGGGACGCTCGCCAAGGGACTCGCTGAGCGCCAGCAGGTCGTTGTCCAGGACGAACCCGGAAAGCCCCACCACTGCCGGGAAGCCCTGCGGCCGCAGGCGCAGGAGCGTGCTCGCCATGGCCATCCCCTGCGAATAGCCCAGCAGGCTTACGCTGGTGTGGAGCGGCCTGGCTGAGTCGATCCAGGAGAACACGGAATTGGCGGCCGCGATGACGTCGGCAAAATCGTTGGTCAGGAAATAGTCCAGCAGGAACCAGCCGTAGCCGTTCGCGATTGGCATGGGCGCCCGCAGCGCGGCACAGGTGAATTCCTTGGGCAGATCGTCGAAGAGATTAACCATCCTGGATTCGTCGGTGCCGTAGCCGTGCATCATTACCAGCAGCGGGGTACCGGCACGCTCCTCCTCCGGCTTGGACCACACAACCGTCTCCATCCGATCAGCCTAGCGAGTCCTCGGAAAGCCCGCCCGCCGCTGACCTGCGCATTTGATTGAAACCGGAGATACCGGGATGTAGCCTGACGCTTGACAGCATGCTTAGCAAATGAGGCATCGCCAACCGCACGAACCAGGGTTGCGAGAAGTCCGCGAACGCAAGGAGCAAGTCATGAGAATCGGTTCCTCCATCTTCCTTATCGCCCTCGGCGCCATCCTCGCCTGGGCCGTCACGCCGGGCCTTATCCCCAATGTGGATCTGACACTGATCGGCTACATCCTGATGGCCGTCGGCGTCATCGGCCTCATCGCCTCGCTGGTCATTGCTTCCCCGGGCAGGAGCCGCCGCGTCAGCGAGACACGCTCCGTCGTGGATCCCAACACGGGCGAGAGGATCACCCGGAACGAAAGCCGCGACAACGGCCTTTAGCGCGGCGCGGAAACGAACGGGCAGCAGTGAATGCACCAGGCAGCGCCGGACCGGACCTTCGGGTCAGGTCCGGCGCTTTTGGTTTTCTGTGGTTTTTCATTGACAAACCAACATGAACGAAGATAAAGTCAAGTACTTGCAGATCTGTGACAGCGGTCACGATGGAACGGATCGAAGCAATCGACAGGTGCAGGAAAGACGCGCTGCAGGAGATGCAATGCAGTCAGTACGCAATGGAGGGTATGTGTTTGCCGAGGAGCGTCAGCAGCAGATCGCCGGGCTCGTCGCAGCCAGCGGCCGCGCCAGCGTGACCGACCTCGCCGAGCGATTCCGCATCACCACCGAAACCGTCCGCCGGGACCTGGCTGCCCTGGAATCGGCTGGCACGGTGCGCCGCGTTCATGGCGGGGCCGTCTCCGCAGACCGCTTCAGCACCACGGAGGAGAGCATCCTCGAACGGACCATCCAGCGGCAGGCGCAGAAGCTGCGCATCGCCGAGGCCGCCCTCGGCTTCCTGCCGAAGGGCCCCTCCAGCAGCATCCTCCTCGATGCCGGTTCCACCACTGAAGTCCTCGCCGACCTTCTGGCCCGCCGCGGTGCGGCAAGTCCTGCCAAGCCGGCCGATGCGGGCCAGGAGCTCCTGGTCATCACCCACGCCGTTCCCATCGCCGCCAAGCTGGCCAGCACACCCGGCATAGCCCTGCAGATTCTGGGCGGCCGGGTCCGCGGGCTCACGCAGGCCGCCGTGGGCCAGGGGACTGTGGAAGCGGCCGGCAAGCTGCGACCGGACATCGCCTTCGTGGGGACCAACGGCATCCACGCCAGCTTTGGCCTCAGCACACCAGATTCTGAAGAAGCCGCAGTCAAGGCTGCCTTCGTCCATTCGGCACGCCGCATTGTGGTCCTGGCCGATTCGTCCAAGCTGGAAGCGGAAACGCTCGTCCAGTTCGCCTCGTTGAAAGATCTGGATACCGTGATCACTGACCGCAAACCCGGCTCCGAACTAGCTGCGGCCCTCGCCGAAGCCGGAGTGGAGGTGGTAGTCGCATGATTGTCACCCTCACAGCCAACCCCAGCCTGGACCGGACGGTGGCGCTGCCCGGCCCGCTCGAGCGGGGCGAAGTCCAGCGCGCAGTTTCCGTCCGCCAGGAGTCCGGCGGCAAGGGAGTCAATGTTTCCCGCGCCCTCGTGACCTCCGGCCTCGAGACACTTGCGGTGCTGCCCGGCGCCGAATCCGATCCCGTGCTGGCTGGCCTGCGGGACGAAGGCGTGCCCTTCGCGTCGCTCGCCATCCACGAAGCGCTGCGCACCAACGTGGCCCTGACGGAGCCCGGCGGTGTGACCACCAAGATCAACGAACCCGGCCCGGTCCTCGCCGAGGACGCCCAGGAGGCGCTGATCAGCCTGCTCCTGGAACGTTCGCGCGGAGCCAGCTGGGTGGTCCTGGCGGGTTCGCTTCCGCCCGGTGTTCCCGCTGATTTCTACGCCACAGTCACCCGGCGGCTGCGCAATGCCGACGCCGGGGCGGGCGTTCCGAAGATTGCTGTCGACTCCTCCGGTGCTCCCCTGGCAGCGGCCGTCGCCGGCGACGCAATAGGAGCGGCGTCCGGAAAACCGGACCTGCTCAAACCCAATGCCGAGGAGCTGGCGGAACTGGCCGCAGCAGCAGGTTTCTCCTCGGCAAGCACGGCTGAGGAACTCGAAGCGGATCCGTACGCTGCCGCCGCGGCAGCTGCCGCCGTCGTGCGTTCCGGTGTGGGGGCCGTGTTGGCAACGCTCGGTTCAAAGGGCGCTGTCCTCGTGACGGCCGACGGGGCGTGGCTGGCCACGCACCCGCCGGTCACCGCAGTCAGTACAGTCGGCGCGGGCGACTCGTCGCTGGCCGGCTACCTGCTGGCCGCCAGCCAGGGCGCCGCCCCGGCTGACTGCCTCCGCCAGGCTGTGGCGCATGGCGCCGCCGCCGCTTCCCTGCCGGGCTCCACCGTTCCGGCAGTCCACCAAACAACCCCCGACGCCGTAACCATCACGGCCCTCCGGAAGGATTGACAGTGACTCAGCTCATCACCGCGGACCTGGTCGAACTTGACCAGAACCTGGGCAATTCGCCCGAGGACGTGATCCGGCACCTGGCCGGCCGTGTTGCCGCCAACGGACGCGCAAGCGAAGTTGAAGGCCTCTTCACCGATGCCTTCGCCCGCGAGCAGAAGACCGCAACAGGCGTGCCCGGGGGCATTGCCATCCCGCACTGCCGTTCGGCCGCCGTAACCGAACCCACCCTCGCCATGGCACGCCTGTCCCAGCCCGTCGACTTCGGCGCCAAGGACGGCCCCGCCGACCTCATCTTCTTCATCGCTGCACCGGCCGGAGCCGACCAGGAGCACCTGAAGCTGCTGTCCAAGCTCGCCCGCTCCTTGATTAAGAAGGACTTCACGGGTGCGCTCCGCGCGGCCGCCTCGCGGGAGGAAATCGTGGAGCTCGTGGACAACGCGCTGGCGGACAAGCCGGCTGCCGCTGCTGTACCTGCCGAGACCGCGGCCGCTTCCGCGGGTGCTGCCACCGGCGCTGCCGGAGCTGCTTCCGGCGGTGGTGCTTCTGCTGGACCGAGGCGCCTCGTTGCCGTCACCGCCTGCCCCACCGGTATCGCGCACACCTATATGGCGGCGGACTCCCTCGTGGCCGCAGCCCTGGAAATGGGCGTGGACCTGCAGGTCGAAACCCAGGGTTCCTCGGGCGCCAAGCCGCTGGACCCTGCCGTCATCGCTGCTGCAAACGCCGTGATCTTCGCCGTCGACGTGGACGTTCGAGGCAAGGAGCGCTTCGCCGGCAAGCCGGTCATCAACGCACCGGTCAAGCGCGGCATCGACGAGCCCGCCAAGATGGTCCAGGAAGCCCTGGACGCCGCGGACAACCCGCACGCCCGCCGTGTTCCGCACTTTGGCGCCGAGGAGCAGGCCGAAAAGGAAGCCGCCGAAAAGGGCGAGCACATCGGTCAGAAGCTGAAGAGGGCACTGCTCACCGGCGTGAGCTACATGATCCCGTTCGTGGCCGGCGGCGGCCTGCTCATCGCGCTGGGCTTCCTGCTTGCCGGTTTCGACATCGCTTTGGGCACCAAGGCCAACGACATCCTGGCCAACAACTCCCTGGTCAACCTTCCTGACGGCAACCTCGCCCTGTACCTGGGCACCGTTTTCTTCAAGATCGGTGCCCTGTCCATGGGCTTCCTGGTTCCCGCCCTCGCAGGCTACATTGCCTACGCAATCGCCGACCGTCCGGGTATTGCACCGGGCTTCGTTGCCGGTGCCGTCTCCGGCTTCATGGGTGCCGGCTTCCTCGGCGGTATCGTCGGCGGCCTGCTCGCCGGCTACATCGCCCACCTGATCGGAACATGGTCAGTGCCGCGCTGGCTCCGCGGCCTGATGCCCGTCGTCATCATTCCGCTGCTGGCCTCCATCATCGCGTCCGGCGCGATGTTCCTGTTCCTGGGCGGACCCATTGCCGCCATCACCGTCGGCCTGAACACCTGGCTCTCCGGCATGTCCGGCGCCTCGGCCGTCGTCCTGGGCATCATCCTCGGCCTCATGATGTGCTTCGACCTCGGCGGCCCCGTGAACAAGGTGGCCTACGCCTTCGCCGTGGCTGGCCTCGGCGCCGGCAGCGCCACCAACCAGGCACCCTGGCAGATCATGGCCACGGTGATGGCCGCCGGCATGGTGCCGCCGCTGGCAATGGCCCTGGCCACCGTCCTGGACAAGAAGGTCTTCAGCCTGGCCGAGCGCGAAAACGGCAAGGCAGCCTGGCTGCTGGGTGCCTCCTTCATCTCCGAGGGCGCCATTCCGTTCGCGGCAGCCGACCCGCTCCGCGTCATCCCCGCCAGCATGGTCGGCGGAGCAGTCACCGGTGCCCTCACCATGGCCTTCGGCGTCACGTCACAGGCACCCCACGGCGGCATCTTCGTGTTCTTCGCCATCGGCAACGTGCTGATGTTCATCTTGTCCATCCTGGCGGGAACCGTGGTCACGGCCCTCATCGTGGTGGCCCTCAAGCGCTGGGCTGCCCGCAAGGCCGTTGATACGGTGGAGTCCGTCCCTGTAACTGTCTGACCCCCGCTGTCCTTCAGCATTCCAACCCGCACTGCAATTGCAAGGAGCAGAAATGTCCGAACGTAACGCAACCGTCGCCAGCCGCGTAGGCCTGCACGCCCGCCCCGCCGCCATCTTCGCCGAGGCCGCGGGCGAGTTTGACCTCGACATCACCATCGCCCGCGAAGGGGAGCCTGCCGACGAAGCAATGGACGCCGCCAGCATCCTTTCCCTCATGAGCCTTGGCGCATCGCACGGCGACGTTGTGGTGCTCCGGGCAGAGGGTGATGGCGCCGATGCCGCCCTCGAGCGCTTGGTCCAGATCCTGGAAACGGATCACGACGCCGAATAGGCACCGCGCCGACTTACGGCCGGTTTCCGCAGCAGCTCCCCTAGGTGGACTGCCGCCGAGGCCGGCCGTAGCCGTTTCCGCAGGAATTTTGCTGCTGGTGGGTGACCGAGGGGGGACATCGCGCCTGATCAGCGGGATATTACGCGGAAGTAAGCAACCTTAGTAGTTTCTTGTTTTTGGTTCTGTGCCCCGCTAGCTTGGAACTGTGGCCAGCCATTCGAATGACCGGCGGAACTGCCGGGCTGAAGGAGGATGACAGAGTGGAAACCTTGCAGGAAAGCGTGGACGTCGAGGTACCAGTCAGCACCGCCTACAACCAGTGGACACAGTTCGAATCGTTCCCCCGCTTCATGAAGGGGGTCGAGTCCGTCGAACAAATCGACGAAACCTCCCTCCATTTCCGCACCAGGGTGGCGGGCGTCAAGCGCGAATACGACGCGCAGATCCTCGAACAGACGCCGGACCGGTGCATCTCATGGGTCAGCACGGACAAGCCCCGCAACGCCGGCAGGGTCACCTTCGAGAGCCTGGGCGAGGACCTCTGCCGAGTGAACGTGGAACTCGAATGGGAGCCGGAGAGCCTGCTGGAGAGGGCCGGAGCCGCCGCCCACGTTGATGAGCAGCAGGTGTCCTCCGACCTGGCGCGGTTCAAGGAGTTCATCGAAACCAGGGGCATCGAGACGGGCGCCTGGCGTGCCGCTGTGGACCGGGGCGAAGTGGACAGTCCGGGAGCCCACTGACCTGATCCAGCGTTCGTTCGCATGCGACCGATCGTTCCCTCACGGAGGTAGCCATGCCAGAAAAGAAGACCCCCAGCCTGAAAGATCCCAAACTCTACGAAGAGCTCCGCGACGAGGGGGCCTCGAAACAGAAGGCTGCCCGCGTCTCCAACGCGGCGGCCAAGAAGGGACGCTCCGAGGTGGGCCGCAAGGGCGGCAAGTCCGGCGACTACGAGGACTGGACCGTTGATCAGCTCAAGGCCAAAGCCAAGGAAATCGGCCTCAAAGGGTATTCAGGCAAGAAAAAGAGCGAACTCGTCTCTGCGCTCAGGAATTCCTAAGCGGGTGCACGTGCAGCCGCGCGGTGGGGCGCCCGCTCTCTCAGGCGCCTTTCCGTGCGGTCTTCGCCGTGGATTTGGCCGCCGCGCCTGTCGTCGACGCAGTACCGGTCTTGGAAGCAGTGCCGGTCTTCGACCCGGTAGCGGTTTTGGAAGCAGCACTCGTCTTGGCAGCGCCGGCAGTCTTGCTCCGGGTCCTGGCTGTATCGCTCTTGGCAGTTTCGGCCCCGGAATCCTCAGTGTCTTTTTTGGCGGCGCTGCTCCGGCTGCTGCCGGCCCTGCCGCCGCCGGTGCTGCGACCGGCGCGCTTGGCGGGTTCAGCCGGCTCGTCGTCAGCCGACTCCTCTTCAGGCGACTCCTCTTCAGGCGACTCCGGTGCGGCCGCCCCTCGCCCGCGCTTCTTGTCGAGGCTGCGCTTCAGGGCCTCCATCAGGTCGATCACTTCGCCGTTGCCACCCTCGGCCTCGGCACCGAACGTCTCCTCCGTGTCCAGCGCGTCGCCCTTTTCCAGCTTCGCCTCTATAAGCTGACGAAGCTGTGCCTGGTAGTCATCGGTGAACTGCTCGGGCTCGAAGTCGGACGCCATGGACTCCACCAGCGCGGCGGACATCTCGCGTTCCTGCGCGGAGATACGGATCGATGTGTCCAAGGATGGAAACGCTGCTTCCCGGACTTCGTCCGCCCACAGCAGCGCCTGGAGCATAAGAATGTCGTCGCGGATCCGCAAGGCACCCAGCCGGGTCTTGTCCCGCAGTGCGAACTGCACAACGGCCACGCGCTCGGTATCCTCCAAGGCCCGGCGCAGCAGCATGTAGGCCTTGGGCGACTTGGAGTCCGGCTCCAGGTAATAGCTCTTCTCGAACATGATCGGGTCAAGCTGGTCCGAGGGCACAAACTGCACCACTTCGATCTCGTGGCTGTTCTCCGCGGGAATGGCTTTGAGCTCCTCCTTGGTGAGGATCACCGTCCGGCCGTCGTCCTCGTACGCCTTCTCGATGTCGGAGTAATCAACGACCTCGCTGCAGACCTCACAGCGGCGCTGGTAGCGGATCCGGCCGCCGTCGGCGTTGTGCACCTGATGGAGGCTGATGTCATGGTCCTCGGTGGCGCTGTAGACCTTCACCGGGACGTTGACCAGCCCGAACGCGATGGCGCCTTTCCAGATGGCTCTCATGGGACAAGTCAACAGCACACAGGGCCGGAGGTGAAGCCCCATGGCCGGCGGTAAGGAACGCGTGCGGGTCGGCGGCCGCGAACTGACCCTGACGAACCTCGACAAGGTGATGTATCCCGCCACCGGCACCACGAAGGCGGACGTCATCGCCTATTACGCCGCTGTGGCCCCGGTGCTGATCCCGGCTGCCAGGAATCGCCCGGCAACCCGCAAGAGGTGGGTGCACGGAGTAGGAACCGCCGACCAGCCCGGCGAGATGTTTTTCCAGAAGAACCTGGACGAGTCTGCCCCGGGCTGGGTGCCCCGCGCCGCCATCACGCACAAGACCAACACCAACTACTATCCGCTGGTTAATGATCCGGCCACCCTCACGTGGCTGGCACAGATCGCCTCGCTGGAGATCCACGTGCCGCAGTGGACGGTGGACTCCCACGGCAGTGCCCTGCCTCCCGATCGGCTGGTCCTGGACCTCGATCCCGGGGAAGGCGCGGGACTGCCAGAATGCGTGGAGGTGGCCAAGCTGGCGCGGACCATCCTGCAGGACGTAGGACTTGATCCCATTCCGGTCACCAGCGGCAGCAAGGGGATCCATCTGTACGCCGTCCTGAACGGGACACAGACCTCGGATGAGGTTTCCGCCTTCGCCCGTGAACTGGCCCGGGCCCTGGAGGCCGACCATCCGGACCTGGCGGTCAGCGACATGAAGAAGACCCTCAGGACGGGAAAGGTCCTGGTGGACTGGAGCCAAAACAACGCCGCGAAGACCACCATCGTTCCGTATTCGCTCCGCGGGCGCCTGCACCCCACCGTGGCGGCCCCGCGGACCTGGCGGGAGTTGAGTTCGCCGTCGCTCAAGCACCTGGACTACGAGGAGGTCATGCGCCGGGTGGCGGCCGGCAAGGATCCCTTCGCCCCGGTCAGTGCAGCCACCGGGCACCCTGGCCCAGCCCCAGGCCACACCGGAGCTGGCCGAGCTGACGGCGCCGGCAACGCGAACACAGCCCACCCGGACCCCGCACTCACGAAAACCGCCGGACCGCGCGGCGGCGGGCACGCGGATCCCCGGCTGAACAAGTACCGCTCCCTGCGCGACCAAGGCACGACACCTGAGCCGTTCACCGCGGAAGAGCACCACGCGGCAAAGGCCGACGGCATTGCGGCGAAGGCGGGCAAGGAGATCTTCGTCATCCAGGAGCACCATGCCAGCCGGCTCCACTTCGACTTCCGGCTGGAGCACGAGGGCGTGCTTGTCTCCTGGGCGCTGCCGAAGGGCGTGCCGGAGTCAGGGGACAAGAATCACCTGGCGGTACAGACCGAAGACCACCCCATGGACTACGCCGATTTTGAGGGCGACATCCCCAAGGGCGAGTACGGGGCGGGCAGCGTCAGCATCTGGGACAAGGGTGTCTATGAGCTCGAAAAATGGGTCAACGGCAAGGAAGTCATTGCCACCCTGACGGGCCGTGAGGGCGGCGGGCTTGGCGGTACCAGGAGGTTCGCCCTGATCCATACCGGAAAAGGCCACGGCGAGGAGTCGCAGTGGCTCATCCACCTAATGGACAGGGTTCCGGGAACACGGAAAAAGCCGGGCGGCACCAAAGAGGCGGCGAGCCCCAAGGTACCGGCCAGTCCGGCCCGTGCAGCGACTTCCAGGCCGGCAGCACCCCGCGGCAGCTCCCTCCAGGAGGAGCCGGCCCCCATGCTCGCCTCGGCGGGCACCCTGGCGGACCTGCATGGCAGCGACTGGCTCTTCGAACTCAAGTGGGACGGAATCCGTGCGCTCGTGGTGGCGGACGGTGATCGGATCAGGCTCCTGAGCCGGAACGGCAACGACATGTCGGCCAGCTATCCCGAATTCACGGACAGGAGCTTCTGGCCCCCGCAGGACTTCATCGCTGACGGCGAGATCTTCGCCGTCGGGCCTTCCGGGCGGCCCGACTTCGGGCTCCTGCAGGGAAGGATGAAGCTGACCAGGCCGGGCGACGTGAAGCGGGCCCGTGCCACCATCCCGGTACGGATGATGCTCTTTGACCTGCTGGCCGACGACGGCGATGACCTGCGCAGGCTGCCCCTGAGGAAGCGGCGGGAACGTCTCGCCGACTTCCTCGAGCCCGGCGAGTGCCCGGTGGAACTGTCGGAGACCCTGGACGAGAAGGTGGAACACATTCTGGAAAGTGCCCGCGAGTTGGGTTTGGAAGGCGTGATGGCTAAGCGCGCGGACAGCCGTTATGTGAGCGGGCAACGGACCCATACGTGGATCAAGCTCAAGATCGAACAGACCCAGGAAGTGGTGGTGGGCGGCTGGCGTCCCGGCAAGGGCGACCGGTCCAACAGCGTGGGATCACTGCTGGTGGGCATCCCGGACGGCAAGACGCTGCGGTATGTGGGCCGCGTGGGAAGTGGCTTCAGCATGCGTGAACTCGAGGAGCTGCGGAAAAAGATGGAGGGGCTGGCGCAGGAGACGCCGCCGTTCGATAACGTTCCTTCGGCGGACGCGGCGGACGCGCGCTGGGTAAACCCGGCCCTGGTGGGTGAGGTGACCTTCGGTGAGTGGACCGGGAGCGGCAAGCTTCGCCACCCCGTGTGGCGTGGCTGGCGGCTGGACAAGGAACCGGCGGAGGTGGTGATGGAATCCCCGCAGTCCTGAAGAACCAGCCCTGACTGCCCCAGTCGCCACATGAAAATACCTGGCGACGCACGAATTTCGGGCGTCGCCAGGCCTGGTTTCGTATTTTCAGCTGGTCAGGACGAGTGCGGCATCTGCGGACGGCCGGTCCGGTGGACCGCTGTCACAGCAGCGCCCTGTCCCACACGGCCGGGGCTTGCGCCGTGTTCCTTGGGGTGGCGCCGTTTGCCGTTGCCATCCGGCCACTGCTTTGCCCCGCCCATTGCCGCGGTTACGGCCAGGGTCTCGGGAGTGGGCAGCGCCGGCGTGTCCATCGATTCCGCCAGATGCGCAGCGACATCCGGCTTGATGCTGCTTCCGTTGTGGGAGTCGGCCATTTGTTCTTCCTTTCCGCGATGAAATGAAGTGTTCCCCATATTTAGATCCGTAATTCCGCCGTTACCGGATAGCAAAGAAGCCCTGCTTCAGCGAAGAAGCATTGCGAAGGCAGAAACCTGAACAGGCGGAGTTAGTTGCGGCGGTGAATGCCGGGCACGGCGGCCAACAGTGATGGTCAACAGCGAACGGGTCGACAGTGGACTGGGGCCGCCATGGAGCGTCCATTACTCGAAGATCAGTGTTCCCATGGGTCCACCTTAGGCAGAAACACGCCGCCCGGGAAGAGATCTTCTTAGTCCTCGGCCCCGGTCCGGAAGGATCCTTCCCATACCGCCCTGGACCCCGACTCCCCGATCAGCGCCACAGTGGCCACCGCACCGCTGCAAAGCACCAGGGCGACCACGACGGCGACAATGCCGGCGATGCGGGACCCGGCGGCGCCCATTCGCCGCCTCATCCCCTCTCCCTGTGTGGTGCCGTAGCGGAACCACAGCCACTGGGCGAGGGCAACAAGGAACACACCCACCACCCACGGCAGGAGCATCCCGGCAAGCTGCATATGGGCGTTGATCCGCGGCGTGGAATCAACACGGTCCAGCAGCCAGGCGCCCGCCGCCGCAGTGACCGGCACCAGGACAAGCGCCAACAGGGCGACCAGCGGCGTGACGATCCCCAAACGCCGTCGGGCGGCGGGCCACAGAAGGCTGAGCAGCGTGCAAAGGGCCGCCAACGGAACGAAGACCACCGTGGCGTGGACGAGCAACACATGCATCGGCAAACCGCTGATCTCGTAGTCCATGGCGAACACCCTGTCTGGAAGTCATATAAACCGTCTGGAAGTTATGAACCCTCAGTCCCGGCCTCCCGGTCCACCGTCCCGGGTCCTAAACCTGGACCTAACCAATCAGACGAGTACCGCGGTTGAACGGTTCAATCAGCACCGCTCCGCTGTTGTTGCACCTCGCCCAGCAGCGCCGGAATCGGTGCACAAGGAAGGCAGGAATCGGGGCGAAATCGGGCCCGAAGAGCCCTGTTCCAAAAAAAGGTTTAAACGATCGCCCCGGCCGCGGAAAATCCGCAGGATGGCGGGGTCAGATCGGCCAAAACAAATCTGACTTTAGCGCCGTTTGGCGCCCTAAACCGGGCGATCATACGGCACCGAACTCTCGAAATCCATGGAAATCACGTAAAATTGAAGGCCTGCCCGGAGCGGGGCAGCTATAAGTCGCAAGCAAATGACCTCCACAGGAGTTGCCCAAATGCCCACAGACCGAAGCACGACCGACTCTTCAGCAGGCGCCAGGAACGCCAGCGGAACCGACCAGGCCGCACCCCAGAGTGCGAAGAAACCAAAGCTGCTCGCGCGGCGCCGGCTCAAGGTATCCGACGTTAACGTCGTAGACCAGCCCATGCTCAAGAAGGCCCTCGGCGGCACCATCGTGGGCAACACCATGGAGTGGTACGACGTCGGCGTATTCGGCTACCTCATCACCACCATGGGTCCGGTGTTCCTGCCGGAGGCCGACAAGAGCGTGCAGACGCTGTTCCTCCTGGGCACGTTCGCTGCCACCTTCATCGCCCGCCCGCTCGGCGGCGTCGTGTTCGGCTGGCTTGGCGACAAGGTGGGCCGCCAGAAAGTCCTCGCGGCCACGCTGATGCTGATGGCGGCGAGCACCTTCGCCGTCGGCCTGCTGCCCGGCTACGCACAGATCGGCATGTGGGCAGCGGCCCTCCTGGTGGTCCTCAAGCTCGTGCAGGGCTTCTCCACCGGCGGCGAATACGCCGGTGCCACCACCTTTGTGAGCGAGTACTCGCCGGACAAACGCCGCGGCTTCTTCGCCAGCTTCCTGGACATGGGCAGCTACCTCGGCTTCGCCCTGGGCGCCGCGCTGGTGTCCGTGCTGCAGCTGACGCTGGGCCAGGCCGCAATGGAGGATTGGGGCTGGCGCCTGCCGTTCCTGATCGCCGGTCCCCTGGGCCTGATCGCCGTGTACTTCCGAAGCAAGATTGAAGAGTCCCCGCAGTTCCAGGCCACCTTGGACGCCCAGGAGGAACTCGCCAAGGACGCTGCCTCCGGTGATGAGGCTGCAGCAAAGGGCCCGGTAGGAATCGTCAAGGCCTACTGGCGCTCCATCATCGTTGCCATGATCCTCGTGGCCGCGGCCAACACCGCCGGCTACGCGCTGACCTCCTACATGCCCACCTACCTCACCGAGTCCAAGGGTTACGACCCCGTCCACGGCACGCTACTCACCATCCCGGTACTCGTGGTCATGAGCCTCTGCATTCCGCTGACCGGCAAGCTCTCGGACCGCATCGGCCGCCGCCCGGTTCTCTGGATCGGCGCGGTCAGCACAGTGGTCCTGGCCGCCCCGGCGTTCATGCTGATCGGCATCGGCAGCGTCTGGTCAACCCTGGCCGGCCTTTCGCTGATCGCGTTCCCCGTGACCTTCTACGTTGCGAATCTCGCCTCCGCCCTGCCGGCGCAGTTCCCCACAGCCAGCCGCTACGGCGCCATGGGCATTGCCTACAACTTCTCCGTGGCAATCTTCGGCGGCACCACGCCGTTCATCGTGGCTGCCCTCATTAGCGCCACCGGCAACGACATGATGCCTGCCTACTACCTGATGGCCACCTCGGCCGTTGGTGCCGTGGCCATCTACTTCCTCAAGGAATCCGCCCAGCGCCCGCTGCCCGGCTCCATGCCCAGCGTGGACACCCCGGCGGAGGCCCGTGAACTGGTGGCCACCCAGGACGAGAACCCGCTGATCGACCTCGACGAGCTGCCGTTCGAGACCGTCGATGAACTGAACAGGGATCTGGGTCAGGAAAGTGATCTGGACAAGGAACTCGACGAGGAACTGAATAAGGTACCCGCCGGCGCCTGACGGCGCAAAAGGCTGACGCTGCTGAAGGCCCGTCCGGCATTCCCCACCCTGGGGCATGCCGGGCGGGCCTTCGCGCTGCCCGACCTTGGCGCTGGGGGCCTGTTGCTCGTCTCACTTTGTGACGCAGCACGCGGTGAGATCTTTGCTGAAATGCTATTTTCGTAGGGTGAAGGGGGTCGTGCAGGTGCAGTCTGTAGTGCACCACCTGCGGCAGCTGCACAGCCTGGGCCCCGCCAATAACGACCATCTCTCGGCATGGCGCGTGGCCATCAGCGTGGCTGTCCCCTCCCTCGTCCTGCTGCTCCTCGGCCGGCCGGAGCTCACCATCTATGCCGTGTTCGGCGCACTGACCGGCATGTACGGGCGCTCCGAGCCGCACCAGCTCCGGCTCAAGCACCAACTCCAGGCGGCACTGGTCCTGCTTTCTGGCGTGACCGTGGGCGTGTTCCTGTCGGTCAACGGCCTGCACTCCTGGTGGCTCGTGGGCATCGAAGCCCTGCTGGCGGGCGTGGGGTCTGTCTATTCTGACAAGGTGCGGCTGCGGCCCAACGGCCCCTTCTTCGGGATCCTCGCCCTGGGCGCCTGCGCATCCGTCCCCACCGCCGTGCCCTGGTATGTTGCGCTGCTCATCGCCGGCAGCGCCGCGGCGTTCTCGTTGCTGGTGGGATTCAGCGGCTGGGTCCGCGGCAGGGCCTGGCACCCCGGCGCGGCGCGTCCGGCAGTCCGCCTCCACGGAACCTTCCGGCGCCACGCGGCGGTCCATGCGGCCCGCTATGTGCTCGCTGTTGGTGCCGCCGGCACCATCGGCGTCCTGACCGGAAGCGGCCACCCGCACTGGGCGATGGCGGCTGCGGCGGTTCCGCTCGCCGGCGCGGACTTGCCCAGCAGCGTCCACCGCGGGATCCACAGGATTATCGGGACGTTCCTCGGACTGGTGGTGGTCGCCGTAGTACTTTTGCCGGGGCCCTGGGCTCCGCTGCACTTTTTCCCCGGAGCGGAGGCCCCGGTGCTGGCGCTGCTGGTAATCGTCTTCCAGTTCGGTACCGAGCTGTTCATGACCAGGCACTACGGCCTGGCGATGGTCTGGTTCACTCCGGTCATCCTGCTGATGACCCAGCTGGCGGCGCCGGCCGATCCGCAAGTGCTTATCATCGAACGCGCCGTCGAAACGGTGGTGGGGGCCGGCGTCGGAATCCTCGTGGTGGTGCTTATCCGCTCGCGGCGGAACCGACACCCGGCTCCTGCGGCCGGCGCGGCGGCCCGGCCGTAAACCTGTCCGGCACCACGCGGGCGACGGCGGCCAGCACTTTGTAGCGCTTGGTGGGGATGGAAACAGCCTTGCCGCGCTCATTGTCCGCCAGCGCTTCGCGGACCACGCGCCCCGGCCGCAGCCACGTCCAGCCCGGGGACACGGACTTGTCCATCCCCATCCGGTCATGGAACTCGGTGTGGACAAAGCCGGGGCAGACGGCGGTCACCTTCACGCCGCGGGGCGAGTAGGCGAGGTTCGCCCAGCGGCTGAAGCTGAGCAACCACGCCTTCGCCGCCGAGTAGGAACCGCGGGGCAGGAAAGCCGCCACGCTGGCAACGTTGATGATCCGGCCGGAGCCGCGGGCCAGCATGCCCTGGAGGGCGGCGTGGCTGAGCTCCAGGGCAGTCTGCACGTGCAGCCTCAGGTGCTTCTTTTCGTCCTCGATCGGGTTCTCGTCGAAGTTGTGCAGCAACCCGATTCCGGCGTTGTTCACCAGCATGTCCACCGGCCGTGAGGGGTCGGAAAGGCGTCCGACGACGGCGGCCACGCCGCCGTCGTCGGTCAGGTCCGCGGTCAGCACCTCAGCCGTGGTTCCGTACCGCCGCTGCAGCTCGTCCGCGGTGGCCTGCAGCCGTACCGTGTCGCGGGCCACGAGCACCAGGTTGTTCCCCTGTTCGGCAAGCTGGCGGGCGAATTCGGCGCCCAGCCCCGCGGTGGCACCGGTGACGAGGGCAGTGGGTCTGGCGGTGTTGGGCGTCATGCCAACAGCCTAGCCCCGGACTAGGCGAATTTGGCCAGCGGGTTCGCGAGCCTTCCCGCCTTCTGCAGGCCCCCGGACGGGTCGCCCAGATCGAGCATCTCCTGGTTGTTGCGCAGCTGCAGCCGGTTCAGGCAGGACAGCTCGAAGTCCGGGGCGAACAGATCGTGGCGGGCAAACTGGTCTGCCAGTTCCGGGTGCTCACCCTGGTAGTCGCGAACCGCTGCTGCCGCCGTGCGCCAGAACTCATCGCCGCTGAGCACTCCGTCTTCCTCCAGGAGGGCGGAGAGGAAGCGGAAGATGCAGTCGAACACATCGGTGAAGATGGACAGGACCTTGTCGCCGTCGGGAATGTCCGCCTTGATCCGGGACACCGCTTCGGGCAGGTCAACCCTGTCCCCCATCACCACAATCTCCTCGGCAATGTCCTTCATGACGGCGCGGACCGGCGCGCCGTTCTCGAGAACCAGGATCACGTTCTCGCCGTGGGGCATGAAGGCAAGCTCGTAGCGGTACAGGCAGTGCACCAGCGGCACGAGGTAGGCCTCGAAGTACTGCCGCAGCCACGCCCCCGGCTCCAGCCCGGACTGCTCGATCAGCGCGGACACCATGGGTTTGCCCGCGGCGTCAACGTGCAGGAGCGAGGCCATGGTAGCCAGCTGCTGCCCGTCCTTGAGCAGCGGCAGCGGGCTCTCCCGCCACAGCGCGGACAGCATCTTGCGGTACGGCGAGCCCTTCGCAGCGGCTGCCTCGTAATAGCCGTTGTGATAGCCGATGGCCGCCACTTCGCGGATCATGGCGAGCCCCCGGCCCTGCAGTGCCTCGTCACCGGCGATCAGGTCCTGGAGCCAGTCGTTGATCGCCGGCGTTGCCTTCATGTACTGCGGCGACAGCCCGCGCATGAACCCCATGTTCAGGACCGACATGGCTGTCTTCACGTACGTCTTCTCCGGTGCCGTCGTGTTGAAAAACGTGCGGATGGACTGCTGCGCCTGGTAGCTGTCGGCCCCCGTCCCGAGGCGGACGATGTGCCGCTGGGCGATTTCGGCCGCGAACGTGACCGTCAGCTTGTTCTCCCACTGCCACGGGTGCACCGGCATCAGGAAATACTGGTCCGGGTCGAGGCCGAGTACACCGAGCTCGGCGTCGAAGTAAGCGAGCGCGCCCGCCCCCAGTTCGGCTTCAAGATGGACGGCGTAATTCAGGCCTTCGCTGGACGTGAAAACCGCTTTGCTGCGGTGCACCGCAATCCATTCCAGCTGCACCGCGGTTCCAGCCTCCGGGGCGAAGGCACGGTAGTCACCGATTCCGAAGCCCAGCCGGCCGTTGTTGGCCACAAAGCACGGGTGTCCCTCGGTCATGCTGCGTTCAATCGTCTGGAAGTCCGTGGCTGCGTCCGCTCCACGGGTCACACCGGCTGCCAGTTCGGCCGACGACGGCTGGCCCTTCCACTGCTTGAACGCATGGCTGGCAAGCGTGCTGCTGATCTCCTCGAGGTAAACGGGGAGCATCTCCTGGCGGATGCCCAGCGTGCCGGAGAATTCTGTGATGAACCGCAGCGCATCCAGCGGGGCGTCCTGCCCGTCGCGGCTGCAGGTAATGGAGGCCGCATCGACGGACCAGTGGTCCAGCTGCAGGATCCGGGCGGAGAAGCGGTAATCAACGGTGCCGTCATCGCTCCGGACCCGGTACCCGCCGTCGCCGTTCCTGTCATTGTCACCCACCGGGTCCGGAACCAGGATCCGCTCGTGCGCGAACTCGGCGAGCGCCTTGCGGACCAGGTGCCTGTTGGCAGCAGCCCAGCGTTCGGGTGTGAGATGGGGTGCCGCATTTCCGGCGGTGAGGGCAGATTCACGTTCAAGGGTGGTCACGGTTTCAAGGGTGGTCACAGTGATGCCTCCTGGGTTGATTGGCGTTTCGGGGTTGACGAACGGGCGGCGCGGGCGGAATGGAATGACTCGCGCGTGCAGAAGCTTAGGAGAGCCTGCTTATCCGGAAGGGTCACCTCGCCGGCGGGCTCAAAGCCCAGCCGCGCGTTGAGGACGTGGATCTTGGTGTTGCAGGCGTCGGGCTCCACCACCACGCGCTCCACGCCGGGCTTTTGGAAGAGCCGGTCCAGGACGGACTCCATGACGTCGGCGGTGAACCCGTTGCGCGGCGTTCCCTGCAGCGGAGCAACCAGCAGGTGCATGCCGATATCGCCCGGCTGGACGGCGTAGACGCCATTGAGCGGCGACGACTCCGGCAGGTACTCCTCCATCAGGAAGGCGGGAACGCCATCGCCGATGCCCAGCAGCGCGTGGTGGTGTCCGCTGGACTGGATTTTTGCATACTCCGCCGCGACGTCCTCGGCCGTCGCGTTCAGCATTCCCCAGAAGGAGGCGTACGGGCGGGTGACCCAGCTGTGTATGAGTGGCGCGTCGGCAGCCGGGTCGAGGCAGCGGAACGTGAAGCTCATGCGGGCACCTCCGCCTGTGCAGTCACTCCAGCGGGCGACGGTCCATCCACTGGCGCAACCTCCGCGGGTGCGCCGAACTCCTGGAAGGCAATGCTGCGCTCCACCGGATAGACCTCGCGGCCCAGGATTTCCCGGAGGATGCACGAGTTCCGGTACGCAGCCATGCCGAGGTCCGGCGTGACGAAACCGTGGGTGTGGAGTTCGGCGTTCTGCACGAAGATTTCGGCGGGTTCGACGCCGGTGCTGTAGTTGCGCTGCACGGCGAACCTTCCGGCTTCGTCCCGGGCAATGCGCTCCTGCACGCCGCGAAGGAACACCGGCTCGCGGTACGCGTATCCGGTGGCGAGGACCACCGCCTCCGTCTCCAGCGAGTAGTCCGTGCCCTGCTCCCCGTGGGTCAGCGCCAGGGTGTGGGACCCGGCGGAGGCGTTCCAGGCGGCACCGGTCACGGTCGCATGCGTGAGCAGCCGGGTGTCCACCATGCCGGAGAGACTCTTGGTGTACAGGAGGTCGTAGATCGCGTCGATGAGCTCGGAGTTGATGCCCTTGTAGAGGTTCTTCTGGCTCCTGATGAGGAAGTCGCGCCGGTCCTGCGGGAGCCCGTGGAAATAGTCAACGTACTCCGGCGAGGTCATCTCCAGCGTGAGCTTGGTGTACTCCAGCGGGAAGAACCTGCCCGAACGCGTGACCCAGTTGAGCTGGTACCCGTGCACGTCGATGTCCTGAAGCAGTTCGTAATAGATCTCCGCCGCGCTCTGCCCGCTGCCGACGATGGTGATGCTGCGCTGCTGCTGGAGTTCGCTCTTGCGCGCCAGGTAGTCCGCGTTGTGCAGGACCGGTCCCCCGGCCCCCAGAATCCCGCGGCACGCGTCCGGGACGTAGGGCGATGTTCCGGTGCCAAGCACCAGCCGGCGTGCACGAAGCACCTTCGGACCCGCCGGGCCGTCCACTGAAAGCGTGTACACGCCGGCGTCGTACGTCACTTCGGTGACGTCCGTGCCAAACCGGACCGAATGCAACTGGCCGGCAACCCACTGGCAGTACTGGTTGTACTCGGCCCGCAGCGGGTAGAAGTTTTCGCGGATGTAGAAGCGGTAGAGCCGCCCGGTCTGCTTGAGGAAATTCAGGAAGGAGTACGGTGACGTCGGATCCGCCAGGGTCACGAGGTCCGCCATGAACGGCACCTGCAGATGGGCGGGCTCCAGCATCATGCCGGGGTGCCAGTCGAAGGATTCGCTGCGCTCGAGGAACACGCCGTCCAGGCCCTCGATGGGTTCGCTCAGCGCGGCGAGCCCCAGGTTGAAGGGCCCGACGCCGATCCCGGCGAAGTCGTAAACGCGGTCTGTGCCTGAGCTGCTGAACGATGGCGTGCTCATGCGTGCGTCTCCGTGCGTGCGGGGAAAACGGCACCCGGGAGATCGGCATCCAGCAGACTTTCGCCCGAGCTTCGAAGCAGGCCGATGATCTCGCTGATGTCCTCGAGCGTTGCCTCGGCGTTGAGGAGCGTGAACTTCAGGTAGTGCCTTCCGGCGACCTTGGTGCCCGCCACGACAGCCTGCCCAGACGCGAACACCGCCGCACGGATGGCCGGGTTCAGCTCATCGGCCCCGTCCTCCGAAAGCCTTGTTCCGTCTGCCAGGACCGGCCGGTACCGGAAAACCAGCGTGCTCAGCTGGGGTTCGGCCGCCAGCTCGAAGTCATCGTCTGCCGCGAGTACCGAGCCCACCCGGGCTGCCAGGTCAATCGCCTCGTCGAGCAGCGCGCCAACGGCAGCGGCGCCCATGATCCGGAGCGTGAGCCACAGCTTGAGGGCGTCGAACCGGCGTGTGGTCTGGATGCTCTTGTCCACCTGGTTGGGGATCTCGGCGCGAGCCGCGGTTTCCGGGTTGAGGTAGTCGGCGTAGTAGGTGACGTGGCGCAGCATTGCACCCTCGCGGACCAGCAGCGCGCTGGAGCTGACCGGCTGGAAGAAGGTCTTGTGGAAGTCCACCGTAACGGAGTCCGCCAGCCGGGTGCCGTCCAGGAGATGGCGGTGGCGGTTGGAGACCATGAGCCCGCCGCCGTACGCGGCGTCAACGTGGAACCATGCGCCGTAGGCTCCGGCCAGGGCAGCTAGCTCGGCCAGCGGATCCACGGCGCCGAAGTCCGTGGTCCCGGCGGTACCCACAACCGTCATGGGAATCAGGCCGTCGTCGTGGGCCGTAGCCAGCGCGCTGGCCAGGGCTGCCGGATCCATCCGGTGGTCCGCCGCGCAGGCGACGGATACGACGGCGTCGAACCCCAGTCCCAGCATGGAGGCCGACTTCTGGATGCTGAAATGGCTGTCCACTGACGTGAAGATCCGCAGCTTCTCCAGCAGCAGCGGCAGGCGCAGCCCCTCGTTCGCCGGATCCTGCCGCAGCCGGGCCACCGCATGGTTGCGGGCAATGAGCAGTGCCTGCAGATTGGACTGGCTGCCCCCGGACGTGAACACGCCGTCGGCATCGTGCCCCAGTCCGAGCCGCTCTGCCGTCCAGTCGATCAGGCGGCGCTCGATCATGGTGGCGCCCGCGCTCTGGTCCCACGTGTCCATTGACGAGTTCACGGCCGAGAGCACCGCCTCCCCCACAAGGGCGGGAATGACCACCGGGCAGTTCAGGTGCGCGGCGTACTTCGCGTCATGGAAGTACACGGCGTCACGCAGGTAGGTGTGCTGCAACTCCTCGAGGGCCGCCGCGGTGTCGGGCAGCGGCCGCTCCAGGTCCACTGCCTCCACGCGGCACTTCATCTCGGCCGGGCCGACGCCGGTGAACGGCTGCGAGGTCCGCTCGACTTTGGTGGCCACGGCGTTGACGCCCTGCAGCACCTGCGCCACGTAGCGCGGGGCGTTCCGGGCATTAAAGAGCTGGTTGCTGGCGGCGAGGGCGAGTTCCACGCCGGACCCGAAGTCCAGGCCTGATGGTTCCTGGCCGGTCGTCTGGGCAGCCAGGTTCCGCGCGGACGGGTTCAGGGCAGCCGAATTCCGGTCCGACGTGTTCGGGTCAGACGTGTTTTGGGCGCACGGTCCGGTTCCGGCATCGAAGTCCGCGCGTGGCTCGTCCACGTCGGGCAGCAGCGTCATAGGTCATCCTTTTTTCGGTGGGATATGCACCAGGCACCCGCATCGGATACCAAGCAAGGACAGCCTTACTTAGGGGATCCTTTTAGTCAAACTTCTGTGATGTAATTTCCGGCCGCCACTCGTATCCAGGGATTTTCTTCGTTATCCGGGGTCATTGACTTTCCCGGCGCGGCCGAACGGCACATAATGCCAACCGCGGAAGGGCGGGCGCCACGGGGCACAGGGCCGGACAAGCGGAGTAGAGTTTTTGGCACGAGGCGTAGACCGCAGCAGGAAGCAGGGGGACATGTCCGGCAGTGAGCATGATCCGATAAATTTTCGGGAAGTCGATCCGCAGGGAAATCCCACCGGATACGGGCGCATGACGCCCGCCAGTGACGGCCGGTTCGGCCCTTCAATGGCAGGCCAGGGTAGGCAGGAATTTGGGCAGCCGGGCTTTGGGCCGGGACAACCGGGCGCTGGATATCAAGGCGCCGGGCAGCCAACCGTCGGACCGGGTCAACCAGGTTTCGCACCCCACGAGGCGGCGGACTTCGGGCAGCGGAGCCGCTTGGCCGTGAACCCATTCATCGCGGCGCTGTGGGTTATCGTGGCGATCCTGCTGGTGTCGCCGTTCGGAGTCTTCACGCTCGCGCAGGAATCACTGAATGCAGGCACCGAGCCGCAGGTCATGCCCGTCAGCTACATGTGGATCACGTTCGCGCCGCAGATCCTTTTCGGCGGGCTGGTCGGAGTCCTCGGGCTGCTTTTCTGGCACGCGGCGCAATGGCAACGGAACCGCGCAAAGCAGCCCCCGCCGTCGTAACCCCCACCCAGCGCGAACGGGCACTTGAGCACCCAGCGCGAACGGATCCTTAAGCACCCGTTCCCTACCCGGCGGGGACCTCAGTTACCACGGGGCCGGCCGGATCGACGGCGGCCGAGTGGGACGAGCCAAGGTGGCGCAGCCGGAGCTCCTCGGTGACCTGGACATACCAGAAGCGCGCGCCGAAAGCAGGGCTGGGCGTGTCCAAATGCCGGTACAGCCCGTCCGCCAGCCGGGCCAACTCGGCATCCGGAACCGACGCGAGGGTTGCAGCCGCGTCCACGGCCTCGTTCAGGCATCCGTCCAGAAGCCCGCACAGTTCCTCGTCCGTCATGGGACCGGCCGCTACGTCTTCAGGCATAGCTTCTTCGTTCGTCGCCGCGTCAGTCATCGCCGCGGCACACGCAGTTGTTGGTTCAAAGAGATCCCCAAAAAGAGAGTCTGAAGGCCAACTGCATAGCCCTGCCCGATCGTACGGAAATGTCCCCGCGGTCACAAGTACCGCGGTTCACGGCATATGGGGACCTTACGGCGTGAGGGCGCTTCAGGTGCCGAGTAGCTTGGGCGCGTCCGCCTCAGGCCAGTCGATGCACTGCGTGTATATCTCGTGTTTGCGCAGGTAGCGGGCCGTAAACGGGCAGTGCGGGATGATCCGCTTGCCCGACGCCACAACATCGTCAAGGGCAAAATGGATCAGCACCTTGGCCAGACCGTGGCCCTGGAACTGCTCGGACGTCTGGGTGTGGATGAAGTCCACGTGCCCTGGCTGGTCTTCGAACCTGACTTCCACCGCCAGCTTCCCGCCCACGTGCAGTTCGTAGCGGTGGAGTGCATCGTTCCGGAAGGTGGTGACGTCCGGGGTGAATTGGTCCTCGGTGGCTGTCGTGTTCTCGGTCATGGTTCGACATTGGCACTTAATGGCTGTGCTGGCAATGGTCGAATTCCGCGCGCGGGAACGCGCCCCAGCAACAGCACGGCCAGGACAAAGCAGGCGGCACCGCCGCCCAGGAGTCCAAGCGTCAGGCCGTTGACGGCGGCGTCTGCCATCGGGACAAAAACGACGACGACGGCGGTCGCCACGGCGGCCGGCGCCCGGCCGCTCGAGTGCATGGCCGGCGTCGGCCGTTCCTCAAGCCGCCCGAACAGGCCGACCGCGGGCAGCAGGAGGAGGACCACCCCGAGGAAAACGAGCGGGCGTGACCACCACCATTCCGCGCTGCCCGAGGTGGGCTTAGGAAAGTCGGACAGCAGGAGCAGCCCGGTCATGGCAGCCAGCAGCGGCAGGTGCCAAAGGTAGACCGTCATGGCATGCCGGCCGGCAACGGCCATCACGGCACGGATCCAGCGCACGGCCGCTACGGCGTTCAGCAGGGGCCTGGAAAGCTGCAGCACCGCCGCCTGCGAGATACCCAGCAGGAACAGGCTGAGGTTGGGCGGATTAAGGTTCACCAGCATGTTGTCCCGGTACAGGCCCAGCACCACCAGGACGACCATCAGCAGGTTGCTCGCGGCGATCAGCCCCACCAGCTGCGACCTGCTCCACCGATCCAGCCGGCCGTCCGCCATAAAGAACCCGAGTTGCTGCGCGGCGCACCACACGAACACCATGTTGATGTAAGCGAGCGTCGGGAAAGCCCCGCGGAAGCAGTCAACCGTCACCACGAGCGCCACCAGGCCCAGCAGAGTCAGCCACGGGGCACGCCGGTGCAGCCTCACCAGGAGCGGAATGTTCAGCTGGGCCGCCAGATAGGCCGCGAGGAACCACAGCGGCATCCCGGCCCCGCTGGCCAGCAGCTGCACCACCTGCGGATCCACACCGGCCAGCAGCGCACCCCAGAGGCCGACGAACATGACCGCGAGCAGGGCTGCCGCCGGGCGGACCAGGCGCAGCAGCCGGGACTGGATGAACTCAAAGCCGCTGCCGCCGCGCGCCTGCATGCGCCGCCAGGACTGCGCCCCGGTGATGCCTCCGGCCACGAAGAACAGCGGCATCACCATGAAGACCCAGATGACCGGCTCGAACCAGTCCTGCTCGGCCAGGGTGTTTTCCGTGGTGACGGTGCCGTCCGGGTGCAGCACCGGGCTGGTCATCATGCAGTGACCCACCACCACAAGGACAAGGCAAATGAGGCGGGCCATATCGATGGCCAGGTCGCGGCCGGGCACGGCAATGTCTGTCCCCGCCCCCGGCTGCGTGGAATTCTTCATGGCGCCCCCACCAATGGAACTCGCTTACGTCGTTGTAGTTTCCATTGTGCGCCAACTTGACCCCATGTGGCGGCCTGGAGTTTTTGTACACTTATTGGCCCCAAAAGGCCCCCGAACTCGCGATACGTGTACAAAAACTCCAAGGTCAGCGGCTGAGGATCGCCAGCGTGCCGGTGCTGAAGTCCTTCGCGGCGGCGTTCCACCGGGCCAGCAGGCCCTGCAGGTTTTCGCCGTCGGCCCGGTGCGCTGGAAGCTGTTCCTCGAGCGTGGCGAGGACGCCGGTGCGGAGTTCAGTGTTGAAGTTGACCTTGCCCACGTTCATGGCAGGGGCCTTGGCCAGTTCGTCGGCCGGAATGCCCGAGGCGCCATGGAGCACCAGCGGGATGTGCGTCCGCACGGCAATGTCCTGCAGGACATCCCAGCGCAGCCGGGGCTCGCCCCTGTACTTCCCGTGAACGTTGCCCACGGCCACGGCGAGCAGCTGCGCGCCTGTCCGTGCCACGAAGTCCTCCACCTGGGCGGAGTCGGTGAGCCCGGCAACCTCGTTGCCCGCGGCCTCGCCTTCGGCACCGAACGCCTTGTCCTCGTCGCCGGCCAGGCCGCCGAGTTCAGCCTCCAGGACTACCCCGGCATGGCCGCGGGCCTCGAGCGCGGACCGCACTGCATTCACCAAGGCGATGTTTTCTTCATACGGCAGCGCCGAGCCGTCGGCCAGGACGGAGTCCGCCCCGGCCGCGACGGCGGCGGTAATGATGTCAAGGTCGGAGGCGTGGTCCAGCTGCACGGCAACCGGCACGGACGCGGCGTCGGCCAGGCCCCGGAGCGCGGAGATGAGCCTCAGTCCGTTGGCGGTGGCGGCGGTCTTGGGTGCCACCAGCAGGATGACGCCGCGCTTTGACTCCTCCCCGGCACTCACCACCGCCAGGGCCGTGGTGAAGTCGTAGCAGGTGAACGCCGGCACGGCCGCCCCCTGTTGGAGGGCCGATCCCACCAGTTCATCGAGTTGGACCCGCATCAGCCTTCCCCGGCAGTCCGCTTGGTGGGGGCAACTACCTTGATGACGGCGGAGTCGTCCGCGGCGGCCAGCCCGTGGGCCTGGCCCAGCAGGTACAGCTGCTCGGCGGCGGCGGCAACGGGGGTCGCCAGGCCCGCACTGCGGGTGGCCTTGCCCACGATGCCCATGTCCTTGATGAAGATGTCCAGGCGGCTGAGCACCTCGGCGCCTTCCTCGGTGTAGGCCTCCAGGATCCGCGGGCCGCGGTTGGACAGCATGAAGGAGCCCGCGGCGCCGACCTCGAGGGCGGCCAGGGTCTTTGCCTGGTCCAGGCCCAGGGCATCGGCCAATGCCATTGCCTCGGCTGCGGCTGCGATGTGGATGCCGCACAGCAGCTGGTTGACGGTCTTCAGCGCCTGCCCGTCACCGGGCTTGTCGCCGACGACCGTCAGGGTGGAGGCGAGCAGCTCCAGAACCGGACGAGCAGATTCCAGTACCTTAGGTTCGGCTCCGACGACGATCAGCAGGTCGCCTTCGCCTGCACGCTTCGGGCCGCCGGACAGCGGGGCGTCCACGAGCCCGACGCCGAACTCGGCCAGGCGGGCGACGGTGGACGGGATGGCCTCCGTGCCCACGGTGCTGGTCAGGATGACGACGGCGCCCGGCTTCAGCACCGAGGCCACGCCGTTCCCGCCGAACAGGACCTCGTCGAGCTGTTCGCTGTTGCGCACGGCGAGCAGCAGCGCGTCAGTGTCCTGGGCGGCGTCGCGGGCGGAAGCGAAGGTCTTCACGCCGGATTCCTCGGCGAGGCGCAGGCGCGGTTCGGCGATGTCGAACCCGTGGACGGTCAGCTGGCTGGCGAGGCGGGTGGCCATGGGCAATCCCATGGCGCCCAGTCCGAGGACGGTGACTGTGTAATTCGAGGTCATGGTGTTCTCCAATGAAATTTGGCTGGGCCACGCCGGCGAGGGCCTCGGCCGAGGTTGCGAGGTTAGGGCGTGCGCGGGGACTAGAACGTGTTGCTGAGCTTGCTGGTGACCTGGGCGAGCGACTCGTCATCACCGACATTGCCGGCAAAAACGATGTACGGGATCCCCTTGGCCGGGCCGTCGACCGGCTCCCACAAGCTCACGATGCCCGGCAGCATAGGCCCGCGGACGATCGCATGCCGGATCTCCAGCCCGTGCGCCGCCACATCCGAGGACGTGATACCGCCCTTGGCGATGACAAACCGAGGCGGGAAGGTTTTCAGCGTCCGGTTCACTACGGCGACGACGGCGGCGGACACGGTGCGCGCGATCCGCAGGCTTTCGGCCGGGTCATCGGTCTTGATGAGCAGGCGGCTCGTGTGGACGATGACGTCGCCGCCGCGCAGCGCCTCCACGACGGTGTCCACCGTCTGGTCGAGGTACGCGGCTGCCTCCTCACCGAGGAGCTTTTCGACGTCGATCTCGACAATGCGTGCACTGCTGTGCCGGTGGGTGAGCACCTTGAGCTGCCGGGTGGTCACGCCCACGTGGGAGCCGACGACGATCAGGCCGCCGGCTTCGGACGGGGTGTTGCCCGCGTACGCTTCCTCGCCGCTGAGTTCAGGCCTGATGTCCTGACCGATCCGGGCACGCATGAACGGCGGGCCAACCCGGTACAGCAGCTTCTTGCCGCGGCGCTCGGCCTCCTCCAGGCCCAGCGCCAGGGCGCGCATGTCGTTTTCCGTGACAATGTCCACCACGATGGGCGTGGACTGCGTGGCCGGCTCAATCGCGTCAGCAATTGCCTTGGCCGACACCTCTGCCTGCCCGGTGGCGGAACCGGCGCGGATGATGTTCAGGTCCAGCACAATCACGGAGTCTGCGGAAAACCGGCCCTGCGACTTCTCTTCCACGTACTTGGCCATCTCGGAATTGGCGAAGCCGAAGGTGGCGTCCTTGGCGAATTCCGTCTCGGCAACGGGGACCAGCTGGCCGGCCTCCGGGCCGCGCGTGTAGTGCACGCCGCCAATGGTGATGCGGCCGGCGTCGGGAAATGCCGGAACCATCACGACGCCGTCTGTTGACTCGCCACTTTCCGCCGCCACCGTCGCGGCAATGACGTCCGGTTCCAGGGGGAAGTGTCCGCGGAGGGTCGAGTCGCTGCGGCTCACAAAGCCGAGCTTGACCTCTCCTTCGCTGTTACGGGCAGCGGCAAGGGCGTTGCGCACCACCTCTTCATTGCGTTCAGCCGCTTCTGCCGGGTCGAGGCTGCGGGTGTTCGTCAGCACGTACACGGCGGGCTTACCCTGATGGAGAGCCCACTGGAAGTCCTCGACTTCCCAGCGGGTGAGCACAGGAAGATCCGCCACTGACTGCGTGCCGGTGGGATCGTCGTCGAGCACCACGAGGACGCGCGGGGACGTGGCAGCCGTGGCCGCAACAGCGTCGGCCACCTGCCGGGCAGGGATCTGGAGCTCGGCGGGAAAGGCGGCCAGAACGTCGGATTCTAGGGGCACTGTGCACTCCGTTGTGTCGAAACTGTCTTGCGGATGGCTTTGTCAGATGTCAGACATCTGTCGTTTGATGCTAGTGTGGCATAACGCACAGCACGTGCGCAAGTACACTTTGTGCAGACATCTCAGGCCGTAAAGGCCGCACACGCTGAACGGAACAAATGGCACGCAAATCATTGGTGGGCGTCGTCGCCGACGAACTCCTTGACCGCATTATTTCCGGTGAGTTTCCGCCCGGCAGCAGCGTGCCGGGAGAACTGGAACTCAGCGCACGGCACGACGTCAGCCGCATGACAGTGCGGGAGGCGATGAAGACCCTCGAGGCGCAGCGCATTCTTAGTGTGGAACGAGGCCGCGGCACGTTCGTGAACCCGCTCAACCGCTGGTCGTCACTCGAGGCAGTGCTGCGGGCCGCCTCCGAGGGGCAGAACGGCCCGGCCGCCGCGGTCCAGCTGATCGAGTTGCGGCGGATGCTGGAAACGGGTGCCTGCGAGCTGGCGGCACAACGCATTACCGATGCCGAGCTTGAAGGCCTTCGGGACTGCGTGGCGGACATGCGGAAGGCTCACCAGGGCAATGATGTGGCAAGCTTTGTTGCCGCCGACTTGGCTTTCCATGACCAGATACTGCAGGCGTCTGAGAACGTCTTTGTGGCCGTCCTCTTTGAACCGCTGCACCGCGTTCTCGAACAGGGACGGACCGAAACCTCGAAGGTGCCGGATATCCAGGAGCATGCGATCGGGCACCACCAGAACATCTACGAGGCCTTGGCTGCCCGCGATCCACAGCAGGCACGCAATGCCATGGACGCCCACATGCTGCAAACCCTCAGCGACCTCAGAAGCTACGTGCTGGAAACCTAGTCCCCGGGCGCCGCGTCCGATACTCTGCAGGAACGGCCCGCAGCCGGGTATCGATGGCGATCACGAGGAGCGAAGTTGTCTAATAACACCTACAGCATTTCTGAAATTGTCGGAACCTCGACCGAAGGCGTCGACGCGGCCGTCCGCAACGGCATTTCTGACGCGGCGAAGACGCTGCGCAACCTGGACTGGTTCGAAGTCAAGGAGGTCCGCGGCCACCTCGAGAACGGCCAGGTGGCGGACTGGCAGGTCACCCTCAAGCTCGGGTTCCGACTCGAGCGGGACTGACTGAGCCATACCGGGTCTGACCGGGCGGTAGCGGAACCAGTAATGCGGCGCCGGCTGAGGTTCAGCCGGCGCCGCATAACTTGCTTAATCCTGGCCGGCAGCTCTCCGGCGCCACACAGTGGGAATCCCGTGGAACGCGGGAAATACCTGTCCTTCAAAGAAGGCGTGCGCCTCGTCCGGCGCGTCGGCAGGGACCCACATTCCCGACGCCGGGCAGTGGGTTCCGGTCGCAGCGGAGGGTGTCTGGCGTTCCCGAAGCAGTGCGATGCGTTTCATCGTTGAATGTCATCCTTGGGTCGGAGGGCTGGTAGAAGTTCCTCCTCCAAGGCTATGAAACGCGCCACACGGCCCCAATGGGCGAATGAATAAAATCCAGAGCTCCGGCTGGGCATCAGCACAGACCCGCCCGCGGAGCGAGCTGGGCGTGCGGTTCAGCAGGTGCTACCGAGTGGGCGGCCGTTGGGGATCCTCCAGCGCGGGCTCGTCAGGTTCGCCGTCCGGGCCGGTGGGCGGTCCGGGGTTGTCCTGGTGAGGAACTGCGGGTTCCTCCCGGGGCGGGTCCTGGTTGGGGTCGAAGGGGAAGCCCTCTGGCGAACCACCCTCGTGCTGGTCGGTCGGGCTCCGCTCCGGATCGGCGGGCGTTTCGCTCATGGTCTGGATCCTTAGCTGTTGGAAGGGCAAGGATTTTTCTCCTGCCGGGCCACTCCAAGGATTACCAGCGGGGCCGTGGTTAGTCCAGAGCACCAAGCCCTGCGAGAAGTGTCGGAAGATCCGTTCAGCCGTCACCGTCAGTTCACCAATTCGGTGCTGGAGTGCCGGCCCGTCCACTTCCGGTGGCCTTGCTCCAGTTCGACGACGTCCCGGCCAAACGAAGTCACCAGCGCCACAAGCGCCAGAACAACGGCAGCGGTGCTGATTCCGCCGGGCACCCCCGGCGTGAGTGCCAGCAGCAAGGCGAAGGGCTGGTACGCACCTATAACCTTGCGCAGCCTCTTAACAGGCAGCGTTCGCTTAAGTTCACGCCGGAACCATCCGGCGGCGACGAAGGCGTACCACATGAGTCCGATGGCCAGGACCCAGGGACCGACGATGGGTACAGCCGCGCACGACAGCACGAGGACCAGCGCGGCATCGGTCTGGACATCCAGCCGACCTCCCGCCGGGCTCCCGCAGGCAAAACGCCGCGCAACGGCCCCGTCCACCGCGTCAAGAAGGAAAGCCGCCGCACCCAGCACGACCATCGGCACGCCGGACCCGGTTCCGCCGAACAACGCTGGAACCGTTATCGCCGCGCAGCACGAAATTAACACAGCGCGAATCAGGGTAACGCGGTCCGCGGCCGTGGTCAGCCGGGGCTTGCGGAGGAGGACGGAAGCCGCGGCATTTCCCACCACCGCCAGTCCGGCACCTATAGCGGAAAGGAAGTACGTTGCTTCAGCACCTGCCGCGGTCAGGATCCAACTCCCGGACACGAGGAAACCAGCTATGGCAACGGCTACGTCCACCAGAGCGCGCCTACCGAGCAAGACCTGCATATGCCTCCCTGCGCTCATCGTAACAACAGGAAGTCCATGAGCATCCATGCGCTGACCTCGGAAGATAGCAAGAACGGACCCGCAAGGCAGCAACCGGGGTCTGGGCAAACTGCCCCCGATAGGAAAGACTCTTCCGCATGGCACAAGCACCAGTCATCGAGCTGAATGACGGCAACCGGATCCCTCAGATCGGCCTTGGCACCTGGCCGCTGAACGACCGGGAGGTGAGTGACGCCGTCGTACGGGCTGCGGAAGCCGGGTATCGGCATATCGATACCGCCGTGCGATACGGGAACGAGGCCGGCGTCGGATCCGGCATTCGTGCCAGCGGCCTGGACCGGACGGAGTTCTTCGTCACCACCAAACTGGACGGCGAATTCCAGGGCGCGGATCTGGCTGCGGCAGGCCTTGAGGGCTCGCTGAAGCGGCTCAACCTGGACTATGTGGACTTGCTGCTGATCCACTGGCCGCTCCCCCGCCGCGGAGAATTCATCTCCACTTGGAAGACCTTTGAACGGCTGCAGGGCGAAGGGAAAGTCCGATCGATCGGCGTATCGAACTTCAGACCCGCTCATCTGGAAAAGCTCATGTGGGAGACCGACGTGGTGCCGGCCGTCAACCAGATCCAACTCAACCCCTCGGTAACCCGCTCCGCGGACTGCGCCTACAACGAGCGGCACGGGATCGCCACAGAATCGTACAGCCCGCTAGGTGCGGGTTCGGGGCTGCTGTCCGCGCCCGTCCTGACACGAATCGCCGGCAAACACGGCAAAACGGTGAGCCAGGTGGTGTTGCGCTGGCACGTACAGCAGGGGTTGGTGGCCATCCCCAAGTCCTCCGATCCCCAGCGGATGAAGGAGAACATCGAGGTCTTCGACTTCGCTCTGGATGAAGAGGACCTGAATGCCATTAGCACCCTCGATGAAGGCCCCGAGGCGGGGGTGAATTCAGACGTCCAGGGCCACTAGCGCCCGGCCCCCGGCGTGCGCTGCCGGTAGCCCCTCACCGGATAGCGACTGGAAAATAAATAGTAAGCATGATTAGTATTGAGCAGAAGGACGAAGCGTACCCGGCAATCCGGGTAACTCCTCTAGATGAAGAAGGAACGATAAAAGATGGGTTTTTTCGCATTTCTGATTCTTGGCCTCATTGCTGGAGCCATTGCTAAGGCCATCCTCCCCGGCCGGCAGGGCGGCGGCATTTTCATCACGCTTCTGCTTGGTGTGGTTGGCGCAATTCTCGGCGGCTTCATCGGCAGCGCGCTCTTTAATGTCGGTATCAACGAGTTCTTCTCGCTGTCCACCTGGCTGCTGGCGATCGGAGGCGCACTTATCGTGCTGCTGGTTTACGGCATGATTACCAAGCGCTCGGCCCACTAGACAGGGCAAGCCGGAACCGGCTCCGGGAATCCTCCCGGGGCCGGTTTCCTACCCCAGGCCCTACGGGGCCGAACCAAATCGTACAGATCCCCCTCAAGAGTAGGAGATCATCATGAAATCTAAACTTCTCTTCGGCGCCGGAATCGCTGCAGGCTATGTGCTCGGATCCAGGTCCGGCCGGGCAGCGTACGACAAGCTCAAAGCACGCGCTGCAGGCATCTGGGACAGCAAGCCGGTCCAGGACAAGGTCACGGCAGCAACCGAAGCCGTCAAGGACAAGGCCCCTGAGGTTGGTGACCAACTAGCGGTAGCCGCGCGCCGGGCAGGAACCGTGCTCGGCTCGGCCATGCACCGCGATGCATCGAAGTCGGGTGACGCTGGTACCGCTTCTACCGGCACTGCGTCTGCAGCCGGTACATCGGCAGACAGCGGGCACGTGCCCGCCCACAGCACGCATCCGGAGACGGTAAACCTCGGAACCTCCGATGTTGAAACCGATCCGGCACTCAACGACAGCACGGGTCAGGACTGGTCCGACGAGGGTGGGGCGACTCCCGGCGGGGCTGCCACGAATGTAAATCCGGACAAGCGGTAGCTTCAGGGTTGGCTGCTTGAGCCTGCATCCTGGGCGGTGTGGGTAAAAACTAGAAATGTCAGAGCCCTCTGACAATGTTTTCCCATGGAAGCCATCAGGGAAGACGCGGACGGTACGCCAGGCCGGGCAGCAGTGCCCGGCCTGCGTGCTGCCCTGCTGCGTAGCGTCCCCGCTTCCGGGCGACCGGCTTTTGCCGAATCGGGCGCCGCCGTTGCAGACACATCTTCGTCCGACGGCGGTGCTGCCGCCTGCTTAGTAGCGCAGGCGCCCCGGGTCACGGCTAAAAATGTCAGAGCCCGTTGAGATAGTTTTCCTATGGAAGCCATTGGAGAGCATCGAACGGATACCGCAGTCGGGACTGACGTCTCGGCTTCAGCGCGGCTGCTCTGCTGCCCGGCCGCGGGCTTCGCAGTGTTCCCTCGGCCGGTTCGCTTTCTGGCAACCCGATACTTTCTGACGCCCAATTAGGCGGAACGTCCGACGGCGGTGCTGCCGCCGGCTTCGCGGCCGCCAACCGCGGTGCTGCCGATGTGGCAACTACTGAGCTGGGGTCGCCAGCGCCGGTGACTCCTGACTTGAAGGCGGCCCTGGCGCTGCTGGACACGGCGACCACCGCGGCACCGGACGAGCTGGCCGGAGCCAACTTCCTCCAGGCGGCCGATTTCGCAGAGCTCACCGAGGAACTCTCCCGCCGCGTCGAATACCTCCAGCTCCAGGCCGCCGACGCGGTGGACCGGACGCGGACCGAGGCCATCAGCGCCGCCGAGACCGCCAGCCGCGCGGCCGGCTGGACCACCGGCTGGGGCACCGAACCCGAACCAGCTGCGGCTACCGTCTCCGGATCAGCTCCACCGAAGCCCGCCGCCGCCTCGCCCTCGCCGGCGCCACCCTCCCCCGCACCGGACTCGCCGGACGGCCCATGCCACCGGCACACGAAGAAACCGCCGCCGCCCTCACCGCCGCGATCATCGCCTCCCGCGCCGG
>NZ_JAGGPN010000058.1 GCF_018613795.1 Arthrobacter sp. ISL-65 | reverse complement strand
GCGCATGTAGCCCCTTCCCTGCGCTCGCTCTACATAAGGGTTCTTATCGACTCTTCTATGGTTGTCAACGTAGTAATGGCTGGGGACTGCTGGCATTGAGTGTGCGGTAGATCCGTCGGGCGAGATAGCGTTTCACGCACCGACGGATCTCCTTTTTGGTTCGCCCTTCTGCCTGCCGTTTTGCTACGTATTCGATGGTCTCTGGATCGAACGCCATCCTCGTTAGAGCAACCATGTGAAGGGCTTTATTCAGGGTCCTGTCGCCGCCGCGGTTGAGCCTATGACGGACGGTATTTCCAGATGAAGCGGGAATGGGGTTGACCCCGGCCAGGGAGGCGAAAGCCGCCTCGGAACGTACCCGCCCCTGATGAGACCAAGCGGTAAGGCATATGGCTGCCGTGACTGGTCCGAAGCCGGATTCCTGCAGCAGCGGCGCGGCTTCGCTTACCTCGACCAGTTCGGTGATCCGGGAGCCGTTTGCCTTGATCTCAGCGTCAAGGTCGCCGATGCGCTTGGCCAGCCTGACGGCTTCAGAGCGGGCCACCGACACCGCAAGAGGTTCTTCACGGACCCGCCACCGGGACACCTCCAGTATCTGGCTTCCGGTCAACGAGCTGCGCGCATCCAAACCCAAATCATTGATCCGGCGCAGTGCGGTCAACGCGTTCACGGTCCTGGTCCGGTCGGTTGTCATCGAATGACGCGCCCTGACCAGGACCCGCAACGCTGCCCGGACCCCTTCGTTCAACCGTGGCCGGCGCAACTTGTCCTCTTCCAAGGAAAGTACGGCAGAAGCGATCCGGTGCGCGTCCAACGGATCCGACTTACCAACCCCACGACGCGGCAGGGCGTCCATGCGCGTGGCTTCGGCGACCTGGTAGCCGGCAGCTGCGACTGCACCAGCCAACACGGCACCATAAGAAGCCGCGCCCTCAATCACCCACAGAGTGGCCAGATCGGCCTCGGTGCGACGGGCAACCCAAGCAATGGCGCGACTGATACCGGCCCCCGTCGCCGGGAAATCCCGGTTTTCGATCCGTTCGCCGCTTACCGCGGCGATGATGGCGAAGACGTGCTTCCGGGCGTGGGTATCGACGCCGACGACAAACGGGCGGGAATGCGCAACGATAGTCATGGCGGTTCTGGCACCTTCCTCGATTCGCGGATATGGTCAGGGGCCGTACACGGCCGGTACCAGTCCGGGTAGAGGTCACTTCGGAACAACACTGTGACGAGCCACGCCCCAAGGGGCGGGCAACCTTCTGATCAAGTTACCGAGGTGGGCCGGGTGGTACCGGCCGCCCACCCAACAGACGGACAAGTCGATAACAGGACACCCTTGGACGGGGCCAAGCGTTTAATGAGTCACGACCGCCGGGTGGAACGGCCTGCACCTACTCTGCCAGCCAATCCCAGACCAGCCACCCCAATCCTCACAGGCATTTAACCCACGGGAGTAGAAGTAGCTGCGAGAGCTCCCGCGTTGTGCTAAGTCAGACCAGAAATCGACGCGAACACGAACGTCGGAGATTGGACCGCAGCCGCCCGGCGACACACCCGTTTCCTATCCATTTAGGGACGCGGGCGGAATCCCATGCTCTCGCTGATTTTCAGGCCTGCCTGTTTAAGCTCGTCAATTAACTCAGGATGTTTTTCAGGTTTGAACCTGAAGGACGGGCCCGAAATGCTTACGGCCCCGATGACGGTTCCGTGGTGGCCGCGGACAGGAACGGCAATGCCATCGAGTTCGTCCTCTAGTTCTCCATGCACCGTCGCGTAGCCAGCTTTCGCCACTACGGCCAGTTGCGACTCCAGTTCCTGCCGTGAGGTGATGGTCTGGTTTGTCACCGCAGGCATACCTAATTCTTTGAGCATGCGGTCGCGCTCTGCGGCTGACAGTGAGGCCAAAAATACTTTTCCACTAGAAGTGGCGTGAATAGGCGTCAGGAGGCCCATCCAGTTCTTGGTTCCCAACGTTGATGGCCCGAACGCCTCATCGATGTTGACCACGTGGTTGGAGCTCAAAACCGCCAAGTTGACGGTTTCCCCGAACTTGGAGGCGAGGGCCTCGAGGACAGGGCGCGCTTCCGCGGCCAGGTCAAGCCGCATCGGTATCGAATTGGCCAGATGCAGAATGCCAAGCCCAAGCTGGTATTTCCCCCTCCCGCTGCTCTGGGCCATTCCTTGTGCTTCCAGCGCTCGGAGAAGCCGGGAAATCGTTGATTTGTGGACTCCCATTTCCTCGGCGACTTCTGTGACGCCGGCGCTGCCGCTACGTGCCAGGATTTTAAGGACCGTGATGGCGCGATCGACGGATTGAAGGCTTCCCCCTGGAAGGTCCCCATTGGGATTCGTGTCAACGTCACGCACTGGAGTGGCCATGACTTCATACTCTCACTCATACCCATGGTTAATGGCCGCGAGAAATGGCCGACCAGGAGCACGTTCCGCTGGAAGTGCGACTTGCGCCAGTGACTGCCCACCGCTTCGCTGAAGGGCGGGCACAGGGCCTCTCAAGAAACACTGTCCCATCTTCCACAAAACTCTTGACCTCCGCCGTGATCCGGGTAACACTAGAACTCGTAAGTTGCGGACAGCGCAACTATGTACACATAGCGAACGTAAACGTTGCCGAATTCGCTGTGTTGACAGCCGCTGGATGGGTTCTTCCCGTGGCGACGACAAGGAGAAGGAAGATGCGGGACATCGCCGCCGTTTTACCTGATAGTCCCCGTCACACGGCTATCCCGGATGGCCGCTCCTTGCACGCTGTTGCTGCCGGCTTGTTTGGGGGCAACGCCAGATCGGCCCCCCACTTCGCAATGGAGCGAAAGACGACAACGAACAAATGCTCAACCCTGTCCCTCCCCGAGCGATGCAGCTCACCCTGCTGAACGGGGCCCAGTGATGAAAGGCCTGATCGAAAGTAAGTCCATGGTGTGCATGCCTTTGCCCGCTGAACCCCAGATGCAAGAGGCGCACCCGACAACTATTTTTGAGGATCATTTCCATGAGTTTCACTGCTGTTGATGATGCACCTGTCAGAGGTTTCCACCGCAAACTCACTGCCGCATGTTCAGGCGGCCCATTACTTGACGGCTACCTGCTCGCCATCGTTGGAATCGCGTTGCCTGGAATCACCGGGCACATGCATCTGGATACGGGCGTCGAAGCAACAATCGGCGTTGCCTCGCTGATCGGCATGTTTTTCGGTGGCCTGATTTGCGGCCCGCTCACGGACCGCATTGGCCGCAAGCCCATGTACACCCTCGACCTGCTCGTGCTCGTTGTCGCCTCGGCCCTCTCGGTAGTCGCCACCGAAGCCTGGCAACTGATCGCACTGCGATTCATCATCGGCGCCGCCATCGCCGCCGACTACCCCATTGCAACGGCGCTGCTTTCTGAATGGCTTCCACGGAAACGGCGGGCCGGAATGTTCAGCGCTGTCATCATCATCTGGTACATCGGCGCTTCGCTGGCCTACCTCGTGGGCTACCTGATCAACGAATTCATGGGCAGCGACGGCTGGCGCTGGATGTTGGGCAGCGGCGCCATTCTGGCACTCATCGTTTTCCTGCTCCGCATAGGAACCCCAGAATCGCCCCGGTGGCTGGTCGGCGCCGGACGGGTGGACGAGGCCCGCCGGGTGATCGAAAACTCCCTCCATGTCCGCGTAACCGCCGAAGAACTGACCGGCAGCCTGCCCCTGACCGTGGAATCCCGGGGGAACATCGCCGACCTCTTCCGCGGAATCTACCTGCGCCGCATGCTGTTCATCATCATCTTCTTCACCTGCGCCATCATCCCCCTGTTCGCACTGCTCACCTTCGGCCCGCAACTGCTGGGCTCCCTGGGATTGGGGGCAGGAAACCTCGCCAACCTCGGAACCGCGATCATCAACCTCGTATTCGCACTCGGGTGCCTGCCCGCGATGAAGCTCCTGGAAACCATCGGCCGGCGCAAGACCATCATCTGGTCCTTCGGACTCATGGTGCTCCCACTGATCGCGCTCGGCCTATGGACCAACGCACCCGCCCCCCTCATTGTCGCCTTCTTCTGCCTCTACGCCCTCTTCTCCGGCGGACCCAGCATCCTCGAATGGGCCTACCCCAACGAACTGTTCCCGACCAGGATCCGTGCCGCAGCCGTCGGCGTCGCGGTCGCTCTGACACGGTTCGGCGCAGCAGTCGGCACCTTCCTCGTCCCGGTATCACTGGTCACCCTCGGAACCTCAGCAACCATGTTCATCGGGGCCGGCATCACCTTCATCGGTCTCCTTGCCTGCCTCGCCTGGGCCGAAGAAACCCGCAGTCGCTCCCTAGAAGAGACTGGCGCCATCGAGCTTGTGCCCTCCACACCCACCACGGCCTCCAAAGTCGGCTCTGAACTCTGAGCCGCCGACACCCCTGATCAACAAACACTGCAGACCTACGACAGGAGCAAAAGCCCCATGAGTGAAATCCGCGAAATACTTCCCATCCCGGCGCGGAAAAGCCAGCCAGTCACTGCGGCGATGGGCATCCATCAGCAGGATGCACCCTTCAGCCCAGTGGCCCCGCTGCGGGCGCCGGATGGGGCCCCGAACGTCGTCGTCGTCCTCATCGATGACATGGGCTTCGGCGCCTCGAGCGCCTTCGGCGGCCCCTGCGAAATGCCGACAGCGGAAAAACTGTCCGATGAAGGGCTCCGCTACAGCCGCTTCCACGTCACAGCACTCTGCTCACCCACCCGGCAGGCCCTGATGACGGGAAGGAACCACCACTCGGTGGGCATGGGCGTGACGACCGAGATGAGCACCTCCGCCCCGGGATACACCGGATTCCGCCCGGCCAGCGCCGCCACCATCGCCCAGACCCTGGGCCTGAACGGGTACAGCACCGCGGCGTTCGGCAAATGGCACCAGACCCCGCCCCGCGAGGTCAGCCCCTCCGGGCCCTTTGACCGCTGGCCTGTCGGGGAGGGATTCGACAAGTTCTACGGGTTCATGGGCGCCGAAATGAACCACTGGTACCCCCAGCTCTTCGACGGCACAACCCCCGTAGAGCCTTCGCGGCGGCCGGAAGACGGGTACCACCTCTCGGAAGACCTCGTCGACCAGGCAATCAACTGGGTCCAGACCCAGAAGACCCTCACGCCCGAGAAGCCGTTCTTCAGCTACATAGCTTTCGGCGCCACCCACGGCCCCTTCCACGTCGCTCCCGAGTGGAAAGACAAGTACCGCGGCCGCTTCAATCATGGCTGGGACGCCCAGCGCGAAGCGACGCTGGCCCGGCAGAAGGAACTGGGCATCGTCCCCGACTCCGCCGAACTCAGCCCCTGGGCCGACGTCGTCCCGCACTGGGACGAGCTCAGCGACACCGAGCACCGGGTGGCAGCCTCCTTCATGGAAACCTATGCCGGGTTCGCCGAACACACAGACGTCCAGGTCGGGCGCTTCGTTGCCGCCCTGGACGAGATCGGGGAGCTCGACAACACCCTCTTCATCTACATCCTCGGGGACAACGGTGCTTCCGGTGAGGGCGGCATCGAGGGCACGATGCGCGAGCACCTTGTGGGGCACGGCTTCAAGGACAGCACCGAAACCATGGCCCAGGAGCTCGATGCCCTCGGCAACGCGACCACCTACGCCATCTACCCTGTGGGGTGGGCGTTGGCCATGAACACGCCCTACCAGTGGACCAAGCAGGTCGCCTCCCACCTGGGGGGCACCCGCGATGGCATGATCATGCGCTGGGGCAACGGCATCCGGCAGGGCGGCGGCGTGCGGCACCAGTACCACCACGTCATCGACATTGCCCCGACCATTTTCGAAGCGGCAGGCATCCCCCACCCGGTCACGGTCAACGGCGTGACCCAGCAGCCCATCGAAGGCACTAGCATGGTCTACACCTTCAACGCTCCCGAAGCCGAAGACCGCAGGCGCACCCAGTACTTCGAAATGTGCGGCAACCGCAGCATTTATCACGAGGGCTGGACTGCGGTGACACGCCACGGCACACCGTGGGAAATGGTCCCGGAAGGGCTGCCCTCCTTCGACGAGGATGTCTGGGAGCTTTACGACATCAGGAGCGACTGGAGCCAGGCCCGCAACCTCGCCGGCAAGTACCCGGAAAAGCTGCGGGAACTGCAGCAGTTGTTCCTGATCGAAGCCAGCAAGTACAACGTGTTCCCCCTCGATGACCGGGTCACGGAGCGGGAAAACCCCGAAGTTGCAGGACGCATTGACCTGCTCGCCGGCCGGACGACGGTGACCTACCGTGCCGGCATGGGCCGCTTCACCGAAGAGACTACCCTGAACGTGAAGAACAGGTCGCACAGTGTCACCGCCCGGGTCGATGTTCCCGAGCAAGGCGCCGACGGGGTGCTGATAGCCCAGGGCGGGCGCTTCGGCGGCTGGTCCCTGTACGTGGCGGAGGGGCGTCTCAGCTACGCCCACAACTGCTACGGGCGGGACCTTTACATCGTCCGCTCCGACGAACCCCTCGTCCCTGGCCCCCAGGAACTCACCATGGAATTCCACTACGACGGCGGCGGCATCGGCCAAGGCGCAGAAATCCGTCTCGCGGCCGACGGCAAAGTCGTCGGCAAGGGCCGCGTCGACCAAACCACCGCCTACTACTTCTCCTTCGACGAGACGCTCAATGTCGGCGTCGACCGCGGCACCCCGGTCACCGACGACTACCTTCCGGTGGACAACGCGTTCACCGGCACCCTCCACACAGTGCGCATCGACCTGCACGACGACGACCACAACCATCACCTCACGGCCGCCGACCGTCAGCGCATGGCACTGGCCCACCAGTAACCAAAGACCGGACACATTAAACCCATTCCCCGACGGGCAGCGGGCCCGGACCTGACCAGCTCTCGTCCGGGCCCGACAAACCCGTCGGGCAGCAGATCGCGGCCAACAGTGCCCGCTCTCCGCGTGGAAACGAACTTTTTAATTAGGAAGGACACCATGTCTGGAACGTACCTTGGCGAACAGTCAGCACAGTCCGAGGCTGAGTTATTAGCGTCCACGGGAACCCCAGCCGGCGCGGAAACCTTGTTCATCGCGGGCCGATGGGTCGCCCCGCAGGCAGGGCGAACCCGCACGATTACCTGCCCCGCAGACGGGTCCATGGCTGGGGTAGTTGCAGAGGCAGGGGAAGAAGACACCGTCTCCGCGATCCAGGCGGCCAAGGCCGCCCACGACGCGGGCCTATGGTCTTCGGTCCCCGAGCCCGAACGCGGTGACCTCCTCCTCGCCACGGCACGCCGGCTGCGGGAGCGCCGGGAGGAGTTCGCCCGGGCCGAGTCACTGGACACCGGTAAGCGCCTGGTGGAAGCAGAGATCGACATGGACGATGTCGCAGCCTGCTTCACCTACTTCGGGAAACTTGCCGGCCAGCAGGCCGGCCGGGTGGTCGACGCCGGCCATCCCAACGTGGTCAGCAGAATCGTCCACGAACCGGTCGGCGTTTGCGGGCTGATCACGCCGTGGAACTACCCGCTGGTGCAGGCAGCGTGGAAGGTCGCACCCGCACTGGCCGCCGGGAACACCTTCATCCTGAAACCCGCAGAACTCACCCCCCACACAGCGATCCTTCTGATGCAGGTCCTGGACGAAGTAGGCCTCCCGGCTGGAGTGGCCAATCTCGTTCTGGGTCCCGGTGCCGTCGTCGGTGCACCCTTGGCGAGCCACCCGGACGTTGACATGGTCTCGTTCACAGGCGGCCTGGCCACGGGCAAGACGATCGCTGTTCAAGCGGCAGACACTGTCAAGAAAGTAGCCCTCGAGCTCGGAGGGAAGAACCCCAACGTCGTCTTCGCGGACGCCGACTTCGATGCCGCCGTCGACAATGCCCTCAACGCCGCCTTTGTCCATTCGGGACAGGTGTGCTCCGCCGGCGCGCGCCTCATCGTGGAAGAATCCATCGCAGAAGCCTTCGTGAGCGAACTGGTCCGCCGTGCACAGAACATCCGCCTCGGAGGACCCTTCGACCCCGACGCCGACGCCGGACCGCTGATCTCCGCAGCCCACCGCGACAAGGTAACAGCCTACGTGGAAGCCGGCCTGGCCGAAGGCGCGCGCCTGCGCTGCGGCGGGCGATGGGGAACGGATGAACTGGCCAGCGGCTACTATTACCTCCCCACCGTCCTGGACAACGTCCACCGCGGCATGACGGTACTCACCGAAGAGGCCTTCGGCCCCGTCGTCACCGTGGAAACCTTCACCGACGAGGACGAAGCCGCCGCCATGGCCAACGACACTATCTACGGCCTCGCCGGCGCAGTGTGGAGTCAGGACGCCGGGCGATCCCAACGCGTTGCCGCCCGCCTGCGTCACGGCACCATTTGGATCAACGACTTCCACCCCTACCTGCCCCAAGCCGAATGGGGCGGAATGAAACAGTCCGGCATCGGTCGGGAACTTGGACCAACAGGCCTGGCCGAGTACCAGGAAATCAAGCACGTGTACCAAAACCTGCGTCCCGCCGTCACCGGCTGGTTCCCCCGGTAATGGCCGGACATGTCGAACCCCGCGTTCGTGGCACTAAAAGAAAGGACAATTTGTTGAACATGCCGGAAGATCAGAAATTTGACTATGTAGTGGTAGGTGCAGGATCGGCCGGCGCCGTGGTTGCGGCCCGCCTGAGCGAGGACCCCTCGCTCCGGGTAGCCCTTATCGAGGCCGGCCCCCGCGACGAAGGCATCGACGAAGTTCTCACCCTCAACCGGTGGATGGAACTGCTGGAATCCGGATACGACTGGGACTACCCCGTCGAAGAACAGGAGAACGGCAACTCGTTCATGCGCATGGCCCGGGCCAAGGTCCTGGGCGGATGCTCCTCGCACAATTCATGCATCGCGTTCTGGGCCCCGGCAGAGGACATCGATGAATGGGAGTCGAAGTTTGGCGCCGAAGGCTGGAACGCAGAACTGGCTTTCCGGCTCTACCGCAAGATCGAAAACAATGCCGACGGCGGCGAACACCACGGCCACGACGGTCCCGTACGCCTGCGCGACGTTCCGCCCGCCGATCCATGTGGCGTGGCACTGCTCGACGCAGCCGAGGCCGCCGGAATACCACGGGCCAGATTCAACGCAGGAAAGACGGTGACCCAGGGTGCAAATTTCCTCCAGATCAACGCCACCGAGGACGGAAAGCGGGCCTCCTCGTCGGTGTCCTACCTCCACCCCGCCGCAGACCGTGAAAACCTCGTCATCCTGGACTCCACCCACGCAACCCGGCTGGTCTTCGACGATTCAAGGCGCTGCACCGGCGTCGAAGTGGTCAATAGCACCTTCAGTGCCCCCAGGACGATCAGCGCCTCCCGCGAAGTCATCGTTTCCGCCGGAGCCATTGATTCACCAAAGCTGTTGATGCTCTCAGGGATCGGTCCCGCAGAACACCTGGCCAAGGTGGGCGTGGACGTACTCGTTGACGCGCGCGGCGTCGGCGCCAACCTGCAGGACCACCCGGAAGCCGTCATCCAATGGCAGGCCAAAAAACCCATGGTCACCGACTCCACCCAGTGGTGGGAGATCGGAGTGTTCGCCCAAGTGGACGAAGGCCTCGACCGGCCCGACCTCATGATGCACTACGGCACAGTCAACTTCGACATGCACACCTACCGGCAGGGCTACCCCACCGCCGACAACGTCTTCTGCCTCACACCCAACGTCACGCACGCCCGCTCCAGGGGAACAGTGCGGCTCCGCTCCCGGGACTACCGCGACAAGCCGCGGGTCGATCCCCGATACTTCACCGACCCGGAAGGATACGACCTGCGCATCATGACCGCCGGTCTGCGCAAGGCCCGGGACATCGCCTCCCAGCAGCCCCTTGCCGAATGGGCCGGAGAGGAACTCTTCCCCGGAGCGGACGTTCAAACCGACGAGCAGATCCATGACTACATCCGGCGAACCCACAACACCGTCTACCACCCCGCCGGCACCGTCCGCCTGGGCGCAGCCGACGGCGAAAATTCCCCGCTTGATCCGGAACTGCGGGTCAAAGGCGTCACAGGTCTGCGTGTCGCAGACGCCTCAGTGATGCCCGAACTCGTCACGGTGAACCCCAACCTCACTGTTTACATGATCGGGGAACGAGCAGCAGAACTCATCGCCGGGGAGTCCGCGACAACGGTGATGGCCGAAGAAGCCATCCCAGCCAACGTATGACCCGTCGCCCTCTGCAGGTGGCCTGGCCATTCCGGCAAGGCCAACTGCGGGGGCGCCGACCCACCGAAACACTTCCACAACTCGAGAACAGCCAGCCAACCATGAACCTGCCAATCACTGACTCCACACAATATGATCGAGGACCCCTCGCCCCCGGCGCGGTAAAGGGATGCTGTTCGCCCTCACGTAAGCCGCTTGTTCCGGAGGCTGCCAACGACAGCCACGCCCGCAGCATCAGCAGAAACGGGCAGGAAGCCCACCACAGCATTGAAATCCCGGCGGGCACGTTCAGCATGGGGGATGCATTCGGAGAAGGTTACCCAGACGATGGTGAGTCGCCGGTGCATGAGGTGCGGCTGGATGGTTTCTGGATTGACGCGACGGCGGTTACCAACGCCATGTTCGCCGCGTTCATCGAGGCGTCGGGGTACCGGACCGAAGCGGAGCAGTACGGCACGTCCGCCGTGTTTCATCTGCTGGTCCAGTCCCCGAAAAGCCAGATCCTGGGAGCCGCTGCCGGGGTGCCGTGGTGGCTGAACGTCCGAGGCGCGGACTGGGCCCACCCTGCCGGGCCCGACTCGACCTGGCAGGACATCCCGGACCACCCCGTGGTCCACGTCTCCCACAACGACGCCCTCGCCTATTGCATCTGGGCCGGGCGCCGGTTGCCGACCGAGGCCGAGTGGGAGTACGCCGCCCGCGGCGGCCTCCCCGGGATGCGCTATGCCTGGGGCAACGATCTCATCCCCGGCGGGGAACACCGCTGCAACATTTGGCAGGGCACCTTCCCCACGTCCAACAGCCGCGACGACGGCCACCTCGGCACCGCGGCCGTGAAGTCATTCCTGCCCAACGGGTACGGCCTGTACGAAATGGCAGGCAACGTCTGGGAATGGTGCAACGACTGGTTCCTGCCCAAGTACTACCGCAACTCCCCCACCGACAACCCGCAGGGACCCACCATCGGGCGCGGCCGGGTCATGCGCGGCGGCTCATACCTCTGCCACGACTCCTACTGCAACCGCTACCGCGTCGCCGCACGCACCTCCAACACCCCCGAATCCTCCTCTGCCAACCTGGGCTTCCGCACCGTAGCGCTGAAATGAAGCAGGTACAGCCGACAACAACAAGGGAACCCCACGTGGCAGATACAAACCCCCAAGGCCGCGGGCGGGACGGTATCTCCGCCCGGATCCTGGGCGGCGGAACCGACCCCGACCCCCGGTTCACCCTGGCCAACGAACGCACCTTCCTGGCTTGGATCCGCACCTCGCTGGCAATGCTCGCCGGCGGCGTCGCCGCCGAGGCGTTCATGGCCGACTTCTTCGGCCCGGAACTGCGCAAGACCGTCTCCGTGCTGCTGCTCGCCCTGGCGCTTCTCATCGGCGGCGGTTCATTCTTCCGCTGGCTCAACATCGAACGCGCCATGCGCCACAAGACCCCCCTGCCCCTGCCCTGGATCGCACCGCTTCTCGCCGTCGGCGCCGCCCTCGTCGCCGTCATCATGGTCGCCTTCGTCCTCGCCCGGCCGAACTAAGCCGTGGCAGCACCACAGCACCTCCCCGGCCACGGCGACGCCGGGCTGCAACCCGAACGCACCGACCTCGCCTGGGGCCGCACCACCCTCTCCATGCTCGTCGCGGCGGCAATCTTCCTGCGATGGTTGCCGCACCACGGCTGGTTCGTCGGCGCCCTCGTCGCGGCCGCCATCATCACCGCCACCTCGATCAACCTCACCCGACAACGCCGCTTACACCGCGCCATCCACGGAATCAACCAAGAGAGCATGCCCCCGGACGTTACCTCCACCGCCTCCGTCGCCGCCAGCGTCGTCATCCTCGCCCTACTCGGGATCTATACCGTCCTCTTCCTGCCACTAAACCCCTGATGCTAGCCGCGTTCAGGCCGGCCCTTTCTGCCTCGTCGCCAACGGGAAGCGCCCGAATGACCTGCGGCCTGACCTGAACGTGAACGGATGAATGACTACTGCCCAACACATTTCGCTCGCGTAAGCCTTGAGAGATCCTGATGTTGGGCTCTTTAGAGCTGATGAGCGGGTTTTCACGGCCATGCTGGATGGCTGGCGGGCGCGGATGCCCGCCCGCGTGCTCGCGGCCGCTGTCAGAGTGGCGGTTCCGTTGAGGCAGGCGCCCGGGCCTCGACCGAGACCGAGGGTGCCCATTGACGTAGACGTGGCCGTTCAATTGCAGTCAAGCGCCTGCGCCCTTGACCCAGTCGGTTTGCGACGGTGCGCCAACGAGGATTCGTTGGATCGCCGGAGCCACGGTCGCGACCAGTTTCTCCGTGTCCGCGGCGACCAGAACAGGCACACCGATGATCCGCCTGCTGGTGACGATACCGACCAGCATCGATGAGGCGAGTCCGGCCCGGAGAGCCGCATCGTCACCGCTGCGACCGCTTGCGCCGTGCAGCAGCCGGGATTGGATGAAATCGCGCAGTTGTGCCCTGGCGTGGTCATTGACGATCGCACCGCGGAGCATCGCCATCAGCGGTTCCGAATCCAGGGCCGGGCCCTCCCAAGCGGCCAGGTAGGCCCGGACCACCCGTTCGCCAAGATGCTCGTCGGGTCCCTCGAATGCCGTGTTGAACCGTTCGAGGGCCGACGCAGGGACGGACATCACGGCCGCGAAGAGCTCGTCCTTGGAGCGGAAGAACTGCATCACCTGGGACACGTCCACGCCGGCATCCGCAGCGACGCGCCGGATCGTCGTCGCGCCGAAACCGTCACTGGCGAACCGGGCCCGCGCAGCATCGAGCACCGCCTGTCTCGTGCTGCCGGCCCCGGGCCTGCGTCCCCGACGCGCTTTCGGCAGGGATTCTCTCTGCAAGGTCATGATCCAAATCTAGCAATCGGTCTCAAGTTTCTCAACGCGTGTTGAGTTTTTCGTCGGCCTTTCATTACCCGTTTCGAGCAGGAGACCGTCCTGGTCGGCTACCCGAAGGCGCACCTCTGGGTCGAGGCACGAGGCGCTGACGACATGGACCTGTTCGTGCTCGTGCAGAAGCTCGACGCGTACGGGACGCCCCTGCAGGCGTTCACAGTCCCCAACCAGAGCGCCGTGGCACACGACCTCACCGATCATGGAGCGACCATCCTGCGCTATAAGGGCTCCGACGGACGACTCCGTGTCTCCGCCCGCCGCCTCGATGAGACACTCTCGACCGAGGACGTGCCCGCTCACAGCTTCGACCGGGTCGAGAAGCTATCGGCCGGGGAAATCGTCGCCATCGAGATCGACCTTTTCCCGATCGGCCTCGCGTTCCACCCCGGAGAACAACTCCGCTTCGTCATCAGCTCCCGAAACCTCCTCGGCACGCTGATGCCTGCAATCCGCGAGTACACCGGCGCCAACAGCGGAACGCACGTCATCCACACCGGCGGACAGCACGCCTCCTACCTGCAGCTGCCCGTCCAGACGCGGTAACCAGGGCGGCGGCCGGGTGCCGGAAGGCGCAGCGGAGCACTACCGAAACCAGTATCAATCACCGGGAGTAAAGAATGACCATGACTAGCGACCCGCACATGAACGAACCCCTGCACCGGAACAGTGGGTGCGCTTGACGGGCGAGGACGGCGACGGAAGCATCGAAGGGTTCGAACTGGTTTCCGCACGGCGGGCACTGAAGCTGCTGAAGGGAAACCTCGGCCGCGCGCGCCTGCTGGAACTCCTTCAGGACGAGATCGCCGCCGGGAACGACTTCCTCCGTGCCCACGCGGAGCGCTCTGCAGGACGGGAGAGGACCGGCACGACGACACTGCGCGCGCACGGCATCACCGCCGCGCAGTTCACTGGCTGGCTCTCCCAGGCGTTTGCCCATGAAGACGTCCTTCTTGCCGGACATCCGGAGCACTACTCGATCCACTCAGAGGCAGGCGGCAACGTGAACATCGTCGAGACACTCGGCGATCACGTGGGCTCGTTCTACATGCGCGAATGGGATCAGAGCGTCGTCACGGAGCAGGAGCAGGACCAGCCGGTCGCTCCTGCTGAAACCGCAGGCCCTCGTCGGTCCCGTCTCGCACTCGGAGACGGAACCGTCGTCGGCTCCATCTCCAACTCCTTCGATGAGGAGCCCGACGGGTTCACAGCGCGTCTGTCCGTGACCCTGCCGGCCACGTGTGACCCGGACGTGGTCGAGCAGCATCTGCAACACTTCGCAGTCGAGTTCCGAAACTGGATCCTCACCGCCGCCGCGGAGCTCGAAGGTTGCCCCGGGTGAACGAGCACCTACGCAATGAGCGGCCTAGGCACCACCGGACGGGATTACAGTTCCCGCCCCGGCGCGAAGCTCGGCGAAGACCTGGCAGTACGCGGCCAAGAAGTCCGCGAAACCGCACCCGCCGTCGAAGGCTGGCTACGGCGCGCCGGGCTCCTTGCCTAACCCTCTGAAAGGAAACTCCACGACAGATTCAAACCAGACCCGAACCCAGCAATCCATCGGCGAATTCGTCCCCAAACTCGTTGATCTCACCGACGGCAGAAGAACGTCCTGGACCGTCAACGATGGACCACCAGGCGAGCTCCCCTTCGTCCGCGAGGATGCCACCACCATTCACTGGCATCACTGCTATTCGTTTTACGAAGGAACTTAGCCTTCAACACGCCGCACCTCGTGTTCCGGGCAAATTCTCAGCTCAGTGAGGGCGTTGCCCCTAGATTCCTATTTCAAATGTTTCCGCGGTGGTTGCCGAGCTGACAGTGGCAGCACCGCTCCCTTGGATCGAGCAGGGCGCCGTCGGCGGATTACTCATGAGCGGCGGGACGACAGTCGTTGCGATAGGCGACGATCCGGGTGATCGCCTTGCCGTCCCGCCGCAGTCGCTTGGGTATTCCCAACTCGTCAGCTCGGAGGGCGGTCCTGGCCTATGCGAGGGTCAACTCGCCAGACGTCGATTTCATCGTCTTGGTGAATCATGACGCGCCCACCTCCAGCGCTCAAGTGGACCCACATGGTGGTGCCGTCTGCGGTGATTTCGTCAATCCAACCGGCACCCTCCGCTTGGACGCCGCAGCGCAGCTCGACGAATTCATCACGCCACAGGTACTTCCACTGGACTATCCGATAGGGCTTAGTTCGCCGGTCCGGTAGGGGTGGCGCTGCTGCCTGCTTCTTGTCATTCAACTCGCGATTCATCTGTCTTCGGTCCCCCGCTGACTAGACCGCGCTGAGGATGACGGCCGATCCTTGTCCGCCGCCCCCACATATCCCAGCAGCTCCCAGCTGTCCTGGTCCCAGTTCGGCCAACTGCCGCGCCAGCGTGCCGACAATTCGGGCACCTGAAGCCCCGATGGGATGGCCAAGCGCGACGGCGCCGCCACGAGCATTGACGATGTCAGGACTGATACCCAGCTTCTGAACTGACCGGATGGCCACGACTGCGAAGGCTTCATTGATCTCGACGACGGTGAGAGATCCTCAAGGTCTGCGTCCATCCGAGCGAGTGCAGCTGTGATTGCATTGGCCGGCTGGTCGTGCAGACGAACGTCAGGCCCGGCTACGAAAGCATGTGATTCGACGACGGCGAGGGGCTTCAGGTTCAAGCGCTTGGCTGCGGAATCACTGACCAGCACCAGGGCAGCGGCACCGTCCGTTATTTGGGACGAGTTCCCGGCAGTGATGGCGCCTCCCCCGCCAAAGGCCGGGCTACCCTGCACCATAGAGGCCCCCCCTTCATTGCATGCTTCACCGGACAGGTCCTACGGCATAACGACAAGCCGGCGCCTGAACCTTTGTAATTGTCGGCACCTCCCCATCCTTTCAGGATCGCTAGTTGAGACTAGCGAAGCCGGCCGTTTGCCCCTCCGCCTCAGTTCCGAGGAGATGCTCCTATAGACAAGTAACTGTTCATGGGATCTGTCCGGCGAGGTCGCAATTTCCGGTTGGTCCGAGGTGAGAGACGGTTTCGACCTAGACTGCCGTGAACTCTTTTCCTGCCTAGGGGCAATACCGTTTGTGACTACCGATAGCGACTTGATTCGCCGATCCAGCAAGGACCCGCAGGCCTTCGCTGCGCTTTATGACAAGTATTCGCGGGCGGTGTACCGCTACGCGGCTACCCGGGCAGGTGACTCAGTAGCCGAAGACGTCATGTCGCAAACGTTCCTGGTCGCCTACGAAAGCCGGGACGCCTTTGATCACGAGTGGGATGATGCCAGGCCTTGGCTGTTCGGGATCGCGACCAATCTGCTCCGCCGGCACCACCGTACTGAAGCCAGACGGCTAAGAGCCTTCGCGAAAGCTGCAGGCCGAGACAGCTACGAGGATGGCGCCGATCGTGTGGCTGAGCGGCTGGACGCAGCCGCGAAGTCATCCAATCTGGCCGCAGCGATCAGGACGCTTTCGACAGCAGACCGGGAATGCTTGCTGCTCTATGCGTGGGCTGATCTGACCTACGAGGGCATAGCACTGGCAACCGGCGTTCCCGTTGGCACTGTCCGGTCACGGCTTAACAGGGCGCGGCGCATCATTCGAGATGCCGCAGGCCTGCTGAACATAGATGAAGAGGAGATTGAGCATGGACGAGCTATCACTCCTGCGCGAAATGCGTGACAGGACTCCCATAGCCACCGATGCGGCTATCGACAGGGGCCGGACTAAGCTGCTGCAACGTATTGATCCGCAGTCGGTAAAGCTTCAGAAGAACCCGCGTCGCCGCGCGGTGATGAGATGGGGTCTTGCTTCAGCGGCAACGGTGTTGGTCGCTGCCGTCCTGGTCGGCGGTGACGTGTTTGGGCCCGGCCCACTGCGGGGAGCAGCTACAGCACAGGCCGCGGAAGTGCTCAACGCAGCTGCTGAGACAACCATCCAGACAGCAGACCTTGTACCGGGCGCGGGGCAGTACTTGAAGATCCAGAGCACCAATATCTGGGGTAGTGCGGCCGTCGCGGCAGATGGCAGCGAGTATGAGTGGTTGGATACGGAAAAAAGCACCATGTACATCCCCGCCAACCGCGAGGAGGAGTGGGTTTGGGAAAGATCAGGGCGGATCCCCACGACGTTCTTTGATGACAAATCGAAGGAATACGCCTCCAGTATGAAACCGGCCGAGGGGTACGTGCTGCGGGGCAATAACGGAGGCTTCTACGGCACGCCCCCTGAGCAGTCCAGCTTTCCCTCACAAGATGCCCTGGCTGCGTTTCCACGTGACCCAAGCGCCCTCCTGGCTGAAATCCACAGGCAAACAGACGGCAAGGGCCAGTCCAAGGACGGCGAGTCGTTAGTGTTCATCGCTGACCTGCTCCGCACCGGCATGGTCCCTGCCGATCTCCGCGCCGCACTATACAAGGCCGCAGCACTCATTCCAGGGGTGACAGTCACCGACGAGCAAGCCACGCTCGATGGAAGAAAAGGCATCGCCATCGGACGCGTGGAGACAGCTTCCAATCGCCGTCAAGACATCATCATCGACCCCACGACAGGTCTGTTGATCGGCGAACGTGAAGTGCTGACAGAACCCCGGGGGTCTATGCCTGCGGGAACGGCCACGACCTGGACCGCGATCGAAACGACCATTTCGGACACCGCACCCTAACGCTCCCGCACCTCCCCTCAACTGGATGGCGGTAGCGATACGACAGTAACGGGAGAAGAAAGACCGGCACTGTCTGCCGGTCTTCTTCTCCCGTTCTTCACCGTACGCCAAATAGCGCTGTGAAAACGCCGCCATTTATCGCTGACAGTCGCAGGAGAACCCCGCCCACATCGCCCTGCTCCCCCATTGCTGCAATAGACGCAGAAACGGTCGTTATCGACTCACCCCAAACCGGCTCCGATCAGCTGAAAAAGGGGAAGAGATCAGCCGCTCCACCGTTTGCTTGCCAAGAGCGCATTCAGAAACGGTCGTTTTTGATCACCACCCGCTGCTCCAGCACCGATTGCTGCGTGTATCTCGGTGAGGGACGCGAATAAGTTGACGGCAGTCATAGCGCCCAGGTCGTCCCACCCCGCAGGTGAACGACTGGCCGTCCGCCGAAGGACGCAGTTGAAGACCCTGAGACCAGCGGGTCCGGATGCATTGAACCCCGGCCGACCTAGAACCGCCTCACGGACATGTGAACGGTACCGATACCGGCCTGTTTCTGCGGTGCTGCCCGCCGTAGGCTATGGGCATCCATCGCACCCAGGAGGCACCCATGCGCAGGGCAGAACCTATGACCGAAACCGAGCAGGCCCACCGTCTTTCCGAGAATCTCATGACCCATCTGGCCAAGGGCAGGGAATGGGCCACGCCTGGGGTCCAGGCTGCACTGCAAAGAGCGGTGGCCGGGCTGGATACTGGAATTGAAACTGCCTCCCCGCGCCTACAGGCGGTTTTGCGCCGGCTCGCCGACGAGCTTGCAGGCGGCGTGGAGACACTCACTCCGCGGGTCCAGGAACGTTTGCAGCGGGTTGCACCGAAGGCCGCTCCGGTCATGGATCCCGTTCCGGTTGAGGCCCGGCGACCGGCGTCGGGGAAGTTATGGTGGATCGCCGGGCTTGTTGCCATCGTCGCAAGC
>NZ_JAGGPN010000057.1 GCF_018613795.1 Arthrobacter sp. ISL-65 | reverse complement strand
TGCCTTTTCCACCGTTCCCTCTTGCGGAGGCGTACTTGCTAGCACTGCCACTCCTTACCCTCGGACTTAATTAGGCCGGATTCGCAGCCGGAAGCACCAAGGCTCTGCTCCCGTTCAAGCGGCAAGCGTTGTAGGAGCACAGCAACCCGCGAGGCAGTCAAAGCGTAGCTCCGCCTGCAGAAAGCCTGGGGAGAAGGCCCGGGCGAGAATCATATGCGCCCTGCAACATCCACCATGCCGGGCCACACTTGCATCTCGTATCGTGAAAGCAGTGTGGGAACCACTAGAACCACGCTAGGACGGCCCTCGCCTAAAATCATCCGTACCGACTACTCGAATTTGAGGACCGGCGGCTACCTAAGTACTTGTAGGCAGGGAAGAGCCGAACAGCTCCCGGGCCTACGGAAATGAAACGGAGTATCTTGGCACTGGCAGATGCCCTTCTGCAGAACATTCAGATTATTAGTCTCAGAATGTGGAAGTTGGGAAGTGAGCTCGAGGCCCTTGCCGGCTCCAACCGAAGGATGGTGCAGATGCTCCAGCCTGCGCCGACGATGGCCCGCGGGCCGCAGGTGCAGCCTGTCCAGCCGACCCCTGTCTTGATGCGCGGCGTTGATCCGACGGTGTTGCCGTAGTACTAGAGGGTCCCGGCGGCGTCGTAGGCAAGGATTCCCGGATACTGGTCGTTTTACGCCAGTGGCCGACGGTGACGTGGCACCGGCCGGGCATCGTCCTGGACACAGAGGGCCACATCCTCACCAACACGCATGTGGTGAGCATTTCCCCAGGGTTTGTCCCTCCCGCACCTTGCACTGGCAAACCCCGCCTCTTCGTTTCCCACGGAGAGGGCGATGCCGTCCTGCCGACTGACCGCACCAGCCGCCGGTTGGTGCCCCTCCTAAGAACGGACGGCTACGAGGTCACTTACGCGGCGTTCCCAGGGCCCCCATACGGTATTCACAGCCATCGCCGGGGAAGCTATCAACTGGTTGGGCTGGCAGAGGTAGAGGAACAGAAGCGCTAAGCGGCACTTCCGTTTAGCGGGTTCCCGCCGGGCCTCCCTTGGGGACGCTGAACAAGTCACAGGGCGTGTGTCCATGAAGAGTACCGCCACCGTCCGTGAGTGGACCACCGTGTACCGGCTGACGCCGTCCACCCAGGAATGAATCCCGGTGTACTCCTCGACGTCCAGCCCCCGGCTGGGTGTTTGAAACCTATGGGGACGGGTGCCTTCTCTGCCGGCCTACTCTCGGGGAGGCGACATATGGCCGGTTATCGGCGTTCGACCTGGGCTGTTATTAGACGGGTGAATCACCCAGCAGCCAGCGGGAAGTATGCAGGTGTTGGACAGCCGGAGCGGGCGGTCACTGGGGGGATGGTCGTGCCCGGACCCGACTGTCCATCCCGCTGGTCAAAGCTGGCAGGTCATCCAGCAGGGAGTTATTCCATCATCCGCGATACACCTGAGAAGAACCTGAGGCCTCGGGAATTGCCTTAGAAGTTCCACCTTCGGGAGGACAAGGTGTGAGCCCCATCAGGAAGAGGTTTGCCTTCAGCCCGCCGGGTATCAGCGCATCGAGCCCAGCTCATTGCCACTCCCCCGCATCAGCTGGGGTGCCTGCTGCGTACTCGAGGTCAGGCTGCGGCAACCTCGTGTGGCCGTCGTCCGGGAGTCCGGCACCTTTGACCAGTCTCTTGCCCACCCACTGACGCCTCATAGGCTCATGGTGTGAGTGGCGGGGACGGCAATCCGAAAAGCGGATTCCGCCCGCGGCCCGTGAAGGAAACAAGCATGGCAACAGGTACAGTCAAGTGGTTCAACGCCGAAAAGGGCTTCGGTTTCATCGCCCCCGACGACGGAAGCGCTGACGTGTTCGCACACTTTTCGGCAATCGCATCAAGCGGGTACCGTTCCCTCGACGAGAACCAGAAGGTTCAGTTCGACGTCACCCAAGGCCCTAAGGTCCGCAGGCGGAGAACATCCAGCCGCTCTAAGCGGTTGCCAAAAAGCTGACCGGCACAACCCGCGGTCAGCTTTTTTGTTCCCACAATGCCCTGCAAAGGCGTGCGGTGGAGTTCGTCAAGGAGAGCCTTGTCTTCACCGGCGAGGACTCCCCCACGGCAAACCACGTGCTCTCCGTCATGGGCGCTTTCGCCGAATTCGAACGCTCCTTCATCAGCGAACGCCAAAGTAGGGACGGCATCGCCCTTACCAAGCAGCGCGGCGGCTACAAAGGGCAGGAGAAGACCTCACACCGGTACGGGCTGCCGATCTGGTCAAGCCGTGGTCGTCTGGTCTTTCCAGGGTCTGGAGTCATGGCACAGGTTGCGCAAGCGTGAGGGCAGCAGCCGGCTGCGCTGGTCACCGGAACCAGTGGCGGAAAAACCCGTGTCAAACACCGATCGAGACATGATCACTCAACCGTTCAGGACCTTCGGGTGTCACCCATCCACTACGCGCCACGCCGAAAGATTAACACAAACAGGCCTAAGTAAACGGCATTGCTCCTAGGAGGGATCTTCTAGTTCCCAGTCTTTGACGTCCGCCAGAGGAGCAAAGACGGAGGGGTCGAGTTCCCCGAATTCCAGGTTGTTGCGGACAAGATGCGGCCAGTTCCGGTTGGCCAGGGCGGCTTTACCGAGCGCAACGACGTCTGCTGAGCCCTCTGCCAGCATGGACACCGCCGTGTCCGGATCGTCGAGCTTGCCGTTGGCGATCACGGGCACTCCCGAGTACTGCTTAGCCAGCGCAGCCAGGGTTTCCTCTGCATCCCTGAACGCGGGCTCTGTGGCGCGGTATTCGGTGGTGTGGACAAAATCGATTCCCGTGGCGCCCAGCGAGGCGAAAATGACTTCTGCTTCTTGGACTCCTCCGCTCCACTTGTGGTCATTGTCGCTGACCTTGGACTGGGAGATGCGAATCCCCACTGTCATGCCCGGGCCAACGGTTTGGCGGACGTCGCGGCAGATTTCGGCGGCGAAGCGCACCCTGTTCTCCGGTGAGCCGCCGTAGTTGTCGTCGCGCTGGTTCAGGTATTCCGTGAGGAACTGGTCAAGCAGGTACCCGTTGGCACCATGGATCTCGACGCCGTCAAAGCCGGCCTGCTGTGCATGCAGCGCCGCCGTGACGAAGCCATCACGGACCTCTTCCATCTGGGCCGCTGTGATCTCCGAAGGAACGGGATAGGGACCTTCACCGCGGTAGAACCCCAGTTGCTCCCCTTTGGGTGCCACCGCCGATGGTCCCACTGAGGAGCCCACGAACCGGTTTCCCTGGCTCTGCGCCCCCGCATGCATCAGCTGGGCGAAGATCTTGGAGCCCGCTGTGTGGACGCCGTCGACGACTTTCGCCCAGGACTGTGCCTGCTCCTCGGTGGCGATGCCTGGCTGGTAGTGGTAGCCCTGGCTGTGGGCAGTGTCCGGATAGATACCTTCCGTGATCAGCAGCCCGAAACCTCCCCGCGCGAACGTCCGGTAGTAGGAAGCCATTATTTCCGTGGCATGCCCGTCCTCGGTGGCGCTGATCCGTGTCATGGGAGCCAGCGCAACCCGGTTGTCCAGTTCCGTGGAACCGATCAGAGTGGGTGACCAGAGCGGGGTGTAATCAGTCATGAACATCTCCTTGGGAGTATTTGCGTGCAGCTGGTTCCGGCAACAGCCCCGCCGCTAGTGCCGCGCGCGCGGGCAGGCCGGCATTGGCTGGATCAGCTGCGTACGCCTGCCGGCGTTTGCGCAGGTGGTCCAAAACCGATGCGTTTGTGAAGCAGCCCAGCACGGCGGACCACAGTTCTTCAACGGTCTGGCACTGCCTGGAGCCCCCGGAGGGGCTTGTCATCATCCAGCCGTCCTTGACTGCAGTCACCTTCGGGGCTCCCGGGAGGCCGGAACAAACGGCGTTGATCGCCCCGGCCACGATCAGATGTTGCCTGCTGGTTCGTACCGGTCCCAGGGCAGGATCGGCGACGGTAGTCCTCCCGCAGACACCACACATGTCTGCTCCCTTCCCTTTACGGCATGACGTCGCCGGAGTTGGGCCCCAGCGTCTGTCCCACAAACAGGTTTCCGCCCGGGTCGCTGGCCAGCAGCACGGCGGCGGGGGCCACTTCCGCTGGGCGCCCGAAGCGCCGGAGCGGCAGTTCGGCGCGCTTGGCGGCCTTCCAGCTTTCCGAGATGCCCTCCACCAAGGGGGTTTCAATCGGCCCCGGCGCGATGCAGTTGACGAGGACATTGTCCGCCGCCGTTTCCAGGGCAAGGGCCTTGGAGAACCCAATTACGCCTGCCTTGGCAGCACTGTAATGGGTCAGCCCCATGCCGCCTTTGATGGCCAGCTGGGAGGAGATGTTGATGATGCGGCCCCACTTCCGGTGCCGCATCTCCCCCACCACCTCCCGACAGCACAGGAACACACCGGTCAAGTCCACCGTGAGAGTTTCGTTCCATATGGCCAGGGACATGTCCTCCAGCGGAGACTCCGTCAGCAGACCCGCGCTGTTGACCAGGACGTCGATGCCGCCCAGCCTGTCCCGGGCCTCAGTAAAGGCCGCCCGCACGCTGGCTTCATCGGCCACGTCTACGCGGATGGTGTCGTCCCCTCCAGCCCGGTCCAGCACGGCTACCCGGTCCCCGTTGGCTGCGAAGGCCTCGGCGATGGCCTTGCCGATCCCGCTGGAACCGCCGGTGACAACCACCCTCCGGCCGTTCCCGGCTTGAGCCTTCCCGGACTCCGGGTCAGCAGCATGAATCGATGTGTTCATCGTGTTCTTTTCCTTCTCGGGCGCGCTCTCAGGCGCGCATCTTCACGGTGAGGCCGCCGTCAACCACCAGCGCCTGACCCGTGATGTAGCGGGACTCATCGGATGTAAGGAACCCGATGACACTGGCTACTTCCTCAGGTTTACCTACCCGGCCCCAGGGGATGTCCTTCCCTGCCCGCTGCAACCCCTCGGGACCGAGCGAATTTACGGGGTCCAGGGACTGCGGTGTCTCAATCAGTCCCGGGATGACGGCGTTGGCGCGGATCTGTCGCGGACCGAGTTCCACGGCCACGCTGCGGACAAGGCCAAGGACGCCTGCCTTGGCCGCGGCATAATGGGCGTGTTCCTCCCACCCGTACACGCCGCCGGCGATGGATGAGATCGCAACCAGCGCGCCGCCGTCGGTCATTCTCTCCGCACCGGCACGCAGCGTGCGCAGCACGCCGGTGAGGTCCACGTTGAGCATGTCGTGCCAGCGCTCGTCCGTCATCTCCCCCAGCGGCGAATTGCGAAGGATTCCGGCGTTGGCGATGGCGTAGTCCAGCCGCCCGTACTCGTTCACAGCACGCTGCGCGAGGGCGTCCACGGAAGCGGTGGTCCGGACGTCCACCTCGTGGATCACCCCCTCGCCGTTGGCTTCCTTGACCAAGCGGAGGGTTTCCTCCGGGTCGTGGGGGTCGCCGGGGAAGGTGCCGATGACTGACACCACTCCCTGCCGCGCGTAGTGAACGGCCAGGGCGCGTCCAATCCCGCTCGCGGCTCCGGTAATGATTGCAACTTTGTTATGCGACGTCATGGGGGTGGTCCTCCAGGAGAGCTTCGACCGGCGGCTTGGCGGCGATCATCAGGAGTCCGGACACGAGGGTGCCCAGGGCACCCACCCACAGAGCAGCGCTGCCGGTGCCGCTCCCAGCCGCGATGGCGGTGAAGATGGCGCCGCCGAGGATGGTTCCGGGCTGGCTCATGGCGCCGATGAAGGCGGTTCCGGTAGCGCGGCAGCTCACCGGGTAGCACTCGGCCATGAAGTATTGGATCGCGGCGTAGGGTCCCACGAGGAAGAACAGGCCGGCGCCGTAGGTGAGGATGATCATGAACGGGTCCGTGGCGATCGGGCTGAGCATGATTGCGAACGAAATGCCGGAGATGATCCAGCCGCCGATGATGGTGCGTTTGCGGCCGATCTTGTCACCGAGCCAGCCGTGGAAGACGTAACCGAAGTACGCCAGCAGGTTTATGACGATCAGCATCCAGAAAGCGTCGGCCAGTTCCACGCCCTTGGCGTTTTTCAGCACCGAGCTGCCCAGAACGCTGAAGATGGTGATGCCGAAGAAGTTCACGATCCACGCAAAAGAGAACACGATGGTGTTCCGGCGCAGATGCGGCTCCCAGATCCGCTTGAGCGGAGCTGCGGAGGAATGCTCGACGCCGTACGCGTGGGCCAGCGAATGTGCGTCCTCAGTTTTGCCGCTCTTTTCAAGCTGGGTCAGCTTGTGGTGCAGTTCGAACTGGGGTGTCTCCTTGAGTTTTTTGGCGATCACCCACACGATGACGGCGGCCGGAATGGTTGCCATCAGGTACAGGGCGCGCCAACCGAGGGAGGGCAGGAAGGCCAGGGCCAGTGCGCTGGCCAGCAGGAAGCCCAGCGGCCATCCGCCCTGGATGAAGGAGTAGTGGAATCCGGGGCGCTTGCGCTTGTCCGCCACTTCGGTGACCTGGTAGACCTCGTTCATGTAGGTGGCGTTCACGGCCTGCTCGGAGAATCCGAGGCCGCCGAAGGAACGCACCACCACCAGCAGGGCGTTGCTGAAGAACGGGATGCCGGTGGGAATGAGGGCCGTGAGGCCAGAGACGACGGCGGTTCCACCGATGGTGGTCATCATGCCTTTGCGGCGGCCCAGCCGGTCGATTACGGGCCCAATGCCGAAGCAGACGATGGCCGTGCCGACGGCGATCCACGTGTTAATCGCGTACGCTTCCGTGGCGGACCAGCCGAACTCCTCCTGCATGGCCGGCAGCAGGGTGCCGAAGAGCCCGTAGTCGAAGACTGCGACGGTCCAGGCCAGCAGGGCAAGGACGGTAGCGGTGGTGGTGTTGCGCTTGGAAAAGACCGGGAAGCGGCGCTTCTCATCCGGCCGTGGCTGCGACAGGTCTACAGCCGGTTCTTGAATGGTCATGACTGGTCTTCCTTACGGGGGCTGCGGGAAAGGAAGGAGTCAGCGATCTGGTCGAAGGTCAGCCAGCTGACACCCTCATGGGAGTTGATGTGTTCAATGAGGCGTTCGAGCATGAGCAGCACCTGAGGGCGGCCGGAGACGTCCGGGTGGATGGTCATGGTGAAGACGGCCTGGTCCATTTCGCGGTAGACCCAGTCGAACTGGTCCCGCCACATTTGTTCGATGTCGCGGGGATTGACGTAACCGTGCGAGTTCGGCGCTGCCTTGATGAACATCATGGGAGGCAGGTCATCGAGGTACCAGTTCGCTGGGATCTCAACCAGGTCCGTTTCCTGCCCGCGTACCAGCGGTTCCATCCAGGTTTCGGCGTCCTTGGTGTAGTCGATTTTCTTCCACGAGTCGCCTACGCGGACGTAGTACGGTTCGAAGTCACGGTGCATCAGCGAGTGGTCGTACTTGATGCCCCGCTCGAGGAGGATTTCGTTGGTGACAGGCGAGAATTCCCACCACGGCGCGACGTAGCCCGTGGGCCGGCGGCCGGAAACCTTCTCGATCAGGTCGATCGAGCGGTCAAGGATGGCGGTCTCCTGTTCCCGGGTCATGGCGATCGGGTTCTCGTGTGAGTACCCGTGGACGCCGATCTCGTGTCCGGCATCCACAATCATCTGCGTCAGTTCGGGGAAGGTCTCGATGGAGTGGCCCGGCACGAACCACGTTGCCGGGAGGTTGTATTTCTGGAACAACCGGATCAGCCGGGGTCCCCCGACTTCGCCGCTGAACAGGCCCCGGGAGATGTCACACGGGGAGTCCTCGCCTCCATAGGAGCCGAGCATGCCCGCCACAGCGTCAACGTCCACGCCGAAGGCGACTTGAATGTCCTTAACCACTAGATTTTCCTTTCAATTCGTACAAACAGGGTGTTCTTGGTGTCAGGTGGAGGGCTCAGGAGGCCTCCCACGGTGGGCGAAGATTTCGGTGATCCGCTCCCGGTCTCGGTTGAGCCTGAGCAGGAGACTGAGCAGAATCAGCGACTGGGACGGCCGGAGGTGGCCCGATCCGATGGCCCCGGCCGCGCGGAGGTCCTCGCCGCCGCCGCCGGCCCCATATATCGGGACCACGGGTCCGGCGTCTACGCGGGTGCTGGTGACCACCACGACGCCGGACGCCACCGCGGCGGCGACCTCGGAGCAGAGGCTGAGGTTGGCATTGCCGCTTCCGGTGCCTTGCAGGATGATGCCCGCCGCTCCCGCTTCAAGGGCGGCGTGCATCAGGGTGGAGTCGGCACCAGGGTAGACCGCAACGAGGTCCACCCGTGGCGAGCCGCTGCCCGGCTGGGGCAAGGGCAGGGCCTCAGGCCTGCTGCCACCGCCCCCCATTGCAACTTCTCCCTGGGCTGATACCTCGCCCAGTACCCCAAAATCGGGGTTCGCGAAGGCATTGAGCCGAACAGTCTGGCTTTTCCGGACGCCGGCGGCAGGGAAGATGGTGCCCGCAAAGTGCACCATCACGCCTTTTCCCCTTCCGTCTTTCGAACCCGCGACGGCGATGGCGCGCGCCAGGTTGTCCGGCCCGTCGGGAGCTTCCGAGTCAGCGGCCCGTTGCGAGCCGGTGAAGACAACCGGCCGCTCGTCGCTGTGGGTGAGGTCCGCGAGGTAGGCGGTTTCCTCCATGGTGTCCGTCCCGTGGGTCACCACCACACCCAGAACCTTGGGGTCCTTGAGGACTTCCTTGATGGTGGCGCAGATCCTGAGCATGTCTTCGAACGTGAGGAGGTAGGACCCCTTCTGGAACACGTCCAGCACCCGGACGGGGTGGGAGGCGGGCGAGCCGAGGGCTTTGAACACCTGCTCGCCGGTATCCGAGGCGACGGCGCCACCGGCATGGGAAGAACGCGAGGAGATGGTGCCTCCAGTGGCCAGCAGCACGACATGGGAGTCGGTAACAGTCATTTCAGCTCCGGTGGTTCGCTGCGCGGTCCGTAACCCAATCGTTTGGGTAACCTTCCACGGAAAAGGGCTTTACATGAGCAAAGGGAGCGGCGCCGAGGGGTGGGGGCGCCGGGAGGGGAATCGGAATCCGCCACCCAAACGTTTGGGTAGCGTTGATGAATGACTATAGGATGTGAAGCGGGTCACGTCAAGGGCTGCCCGGGGCCCTGCTGAGCAGACCTGGGCATCAGACCTGGGCTACAGTGACCCCGGTGGGCAGGAGAGGCACATGAAAGAAAAGGCCGACGGCGGCCGAACCGTCACGCTGAAGGATTTGGCGCGGGAGCTGGGCGTCCATCCGTCGACCGTTTCCAGGGTCCTGCATTCCGGCTCTGACGTGGCCAAGGGAGCCGCCTCGGCTGCCACCGCGGAGCGCGTCCGTGAACTGGCCCGCAGGCTCGGTTACTCCCCCGATCCGCAGGCCGCCAGCCTTCGCACCCGGCGGACCAAACTGCTGGGCGTCATCGTTCCCCGGCTTTCGGACCTGGTCCTGGCCATCATGTACGAGGGCATCGACGAGGCCTCAGCCGAGGTGGGGTACTCCGCGTTCGTGATGAACTCGCGCGATGATCCCGAAGAACAGCGGCGGAAGATCGACCTCATGCTGGCGCGCCGGGTGGACGGCCTGATCATTGGCGACGCCCACCTTGACGGCGGACTCCTGCAGGAATTGACCGAGCGGAAGGTCCCGTTCGTGCTGATGAACCGCCGGGTCCCGGGCTACCCGTCCGCCACTTGCGACGACGTCGTCGGGGGCGAACTCGTGGCCAGTCACCTGTGGGAGATGGGCCACCGGCAGGTGGCGGTGATTGCCGGCGAGCCGTACGCAAGCACCGCAGTCGACCGCACTGGCGGCTTCCTGGACCGCTGGCGTTCGCTGGGCGGCACCATCTCCGAGGAGGACGTGGTGTGGTCCACATTCGATACGGCCGGCGGCCGGGAGGCCGGGGAAAGGATCCTCGCCAGCGGCAAGCCGCTCCCCACCGCCATCTTCGCGGTCAACGATTTCGCCGCCATCGGAGCGATGGGAGCCCTGCGCTCCCACGGCCTCACCGTAGGACAGGACGTGGCCGTGGTGGGCTACAACGACACCTCCCTGGCGGCCGAACTTCCCATTCCGCTGACCTCGGTCCACTCCCCCATGGCGGACATTGGACGGACGGCAGTGCAGCTCATCCAGGCCGTGCTCAGGGGCGAAAAACCCGAACCTGCACGGCTGAAACCCACCCTGTGCGTGCGGGAAAGCAGCGCCGCCAGGGCGCGGGCGGAAGTGGCCGCCACCTAGGTCCCGGCGGCCACGATCCGCAATGCCAGCAGGCAGGTTGCGCGGACTTCGCCGTCATCCAGGTCAACCCGCAGAAGCTCCTCGATCTTGCGCAGCCTGTAGGTCAGGGTGTTGCGGTGGATGAAGAGCTCCCTGCAGGTCTCGCGGGTATTCCCGCTGTGCCGCAGGTAGGCCTCAAGCGTTTCGCGCAGGGCGGTGCCGCCGTCGGACATCAACGGGGCCAGGAGGCGCCGGGACATGGCCGCCACTCCCGGCCCGGGCAGGCCCCCCACCACGCCAGCGAGGTCTGCGACGGGCGCCAGACGGAGCCCCGGCTCACCTACCCGGCGCCGGGCCAGCTGCAGCACCAGCGGCAGTTCGTCCAGCATCCGGCACTCGGAGACGACGGCGGACAGTTCCGGCGCGTCCTGGAAGGACTTCCGGACGGCTTCGATCAGCTCCATTCCCGTTTCCCCGCGCTGCATCAGCAGGGTGGTGAGGCCAGCCTCCTCCATGAACCGTACGGTCCTGTATTCAGCCTGCAGGCCCACCCGCACCCGCCAGGCGATGGTCCTCAGCTTGACCGGCGCAACCTCCCCCGCGCCGCCGATCAACACCGAGCCCCACCCGCCGTCCGGCTCGAACCCGGCCTCCGCGGCGTAGCGCCGCAGGACCGGCGTCGGCGTTCCCCTGGCCTCGTAGAGCGCCTCCATGAACCTTGCGGCTTCCCGCGAATGCAGGGGCGACCGGGAACCAAGGGTGTAGCTCAGCTGCATGGCAATGACCGCAGCCACCGGTCCTAACAGCGGCTGCAGCACCACGTTGCTCTTGATTCCCTCGATGGCCAGCTTGAACCGGAGGATTCCGCCGCTGGGCAGGCTCAGGGTGGTCCGGGCCGTTCCGCCCCCGGCTGTTCCTGCGGACAGGAGTTCGAAGCCGTTGTGGTCAAGGACCGCCACCCGCGCCCGGATCGCGGTGGCTACCCGCTCCAATACCTGCGCCAGGGAATGGCCGCCCGCGGCCAGTCTCGTGCACTCATCCGCCAGCTCCCACCCGGCGCGTAGCTCGGCATAACGTTCGGCCGCGATGAGCTGGTCCGCATGCCTCATCACCAGGACAAACGGCACCTCTGGAGGTAGCTCAAGCAACGGAAGGCCATGGGCTTCGCAGGCCTTCACCAGGCCCGCGGGCAGTTCGCGGTGGGCTGCGCCCAGGCCGAAAACCAGCCCCGACACGGGCACTGACATCAGGCGCTCAACGTAGGCATCCCAGATGCGGTAGTCCTTGACGTTGAGGCCCATCCCGTTGGTCAGCAGCAGCGCGTTGACGCTAAGGAAGGGCGTGGGGTCCATGTGTTCCGTGGGCGCGCACCACGCGATGGGGCGGCCAAGTCGTCCCGGGCTGCCCTCGACGGCAAGGCGGATGTTCAACGCGGGATCCGCCACGAGATCAGCGACGCGCATGAGAATGCCTCCTGGTAGTGCAAGCATCATAGTTCACGGGCCCAGATTCAGCGATCTGCCCAATTCCCGCCCCGTCATTGCCTCGGTACCGTTGCCTGCATGCAAAAAAACGTGACGGAAACCACGCCTGCCCAGGTGCTCCTGAATTCGGACATGGGTGAAGGCTTCGGATTGCACGAGTTCGGAAACGACGTTGCCCTGATGGAGATCATCGACGTCGCCAACGTTGCCTGCGGCTACCACGCCGGGGACCCCGACGTCATGAACCGGACGGTGGCCCTTGCCGCCGAACACGGCGTGGCCGTCGGAGCCCATCCCGGGCTCCCTGATCCCATGGGTTTCGGCCGCCGCCGCATGGTCCTTACTCCCGGGGAGGTTGAGTCCATCATCCTCTACCAGACGGGGGCCTTGAGCGCCTTCCTAGCGAAGAGCGGGCTGTCCCTCAACCACATCAAGCCGCACGGCGCCCTCTATGGCATGCTCGCCGGAGACGAAGACCTGATGCAGGCGGCCGCCGGAACAGCCAAACAGTTCGGTGTTCCGTTCTACGGCCTCGCCGGCACCGCCCACGAATCCGTGTGCCGTGCCATGGGTGTGGACTTCGTTGCGGAACTCTACGTGGACCTCAACTACGGCCCGCGCGGCGAGCTCCTCATTCAGCGCCGGCCCGCTCCCACGGACCCGGCCGCGGCTGCAGAACGGGTCAGGCGGGCGGTGGCAGGCGAGCCCGTGCCCGCCGTCGACGGCACTCCCCTGAGCATCACGTTCCAGAGCATCTGCGTCCATTCCGATGCTCCCAACGCCGTCGCAGTCGCCTCCGCCGTTCGCAGGGCACTCAACTCACCCCGTTCCACCCACTCCTGAAAGCGAGCAGCACATGGCCACGATCGTTTCACCCCTTCCCGGAGTCTTCTACCGCAAGCCCGGACCGGGCAAACCCCCCTTCGCCAATAAAGGGGACCCCATCGAAGTCGGGCAGACCATCGGCATCGTGGAAATCATGAAGCAGTTCACCGAGATCCAGTCCGACGTCGCCGGGACCCTTGAATCCTTTGAAGTCAACGAAGGCGACATGGTCAACCCGGGCGACTCCATCGTCGTCATCCGGGAAGGATGAAGCACCCCATGAAACTGTTCATCGCAAACCGTGGCGAGATCGCCGTGCGGATCGCCAGGACCGCCCGCGAAATGGGCATCGAGACAGTCCTGGGGGTCAGCGAGCCCGACGCGGAATCACTGGCAGCCCGGTCAGCCGACCACTACGTGGTGGTTGGCCCGGCCCAGGCAGGCGCCAGCTACCTGAACCAGGACGCTCTGGTCGCCGCAGCGCGGGAGCAGGGGTGCGACGCCGTGCACCCGGGCTACGGCTTCCTCTCGGAGAATGCCGACTTCGCCCGGAAGGTGGCAGACGCCGGCCTGACCTGGGTGGGCCCGAACGCGGGCACCATCGCCATGATGGGCAACAAGTCCCTGGCCCGGGAGTCGGCAGCCAAGGCCGGGGTCCCCGTGCTCCGGGGGTCGGATGGCCCCCTGGACCCGGAGGCGGACGCCGTGAAAATTGCGCGCAGCATCGGGTACCCGCTGGTGGTGAAGGCTTCCGCCGGAGGTGGCGGCAGGGGCATCCGCTTCGTGCACGATGAAAGCGAGCTCCTGGCAACCATCGAAATGGCCCGGGGTGAGGCGGGTGCCGTCTTCGGTGACGCCACGGTCTACCTGGAACGGTTCGTGGAGCATGCCCGCCACGTTGAGGTGCAGGTCCTCGGTGACGGGACCAACTTCATCCACCTTGGTGACCGCGACTGTTCCATGCAGCGCCGTTCCCAGAAGGTGTTGGAGGAAGCCCCGGCCCCGGACCTTCCGGAGTCCGTTCGCACCACCATCCGCGAGTCTTCCGTGGCTCTTGCCCGCGAATGCGGCTACCACGGAGCGGGGACAGTGGAGTTCCTGTACAACCCCGTCAACCACGAGGCGGCGTTCATTGAGATGAACACCCGCATCCAGGTGGAGCACCCCGTCACCGAGCAGATCACCGGTGTGGACCTGGTCCGTGAGCAGCTCCTGATTGCCTCCACCGGATCCATGTCAATTTCCCAGGACGATGTTCGCTTCAGCGGGCACGCCATCGAGTGCCGCATTAACGCAGAAGACCCAAACCGCCACTTCTTCCCCAGTCCGGGGGTCATCCGGTCCCTGGAATGGCCGACGGGCGAGGGAATCCGGGTGGACACCGGAGTGGAGGCAGGCTCGGTTGTGAGCCCGTACTACGACTCCCTCCTGGCCAAGCTGATCGTCCACGCCCCGGACAGGGACGCCACCATCGCAGCTACCCTGTCGGCTTTGGAGGCAACGCACATTGAAGGGGTCAAGACCACCGTCCCCGTGCACACGGCGCTGCTGGCACGGCCTGAATTTGCCGATGTCACGCACCACTCCAAGTTCATCGAAACCGCAGCCGACCTGTTGGGGGCGAAATGACCGCCGAAGCCGCCGTCCTCCCGGGTGCGCGCTACACCTGGGGCGGGGATGAATTTCTGTTCGTGGAAGTCTCCGAGGCCATGAGCCTGCCCGCGAACTTCAAGGTCATGTCCATCGCCGGCACGCTCTCCGATGCCCGGCTCCCGGGAATCGTGGACATCTGCCCCGCCAACGCGTCCCTGCTGGTGCGGTTTGATCCTGACGTCCTGCCTCCGGAGCAGCTGGAAACGGCCGTGCGTGACATAGAGCGCGATCTGATGAACCACCAGGAGCGGGCGCTTGAAACCCGGATCATTGAAGTCCCGGTCTGGTACGAGGACCCCTTCACCGCCGAAGTGGCCCAGCGGTTCCGTGAGGGCTTCCACCAGGAGCCTGAAGGCAGCGACATCGACTATGCGGCCAAGGCCAACCACCTCAAGGACGCCGCGGAGTTCATCCAACGGCACCATAAACAGCCGTGGCTGGTGTCCATGGTTGGCTTCGTGGCCGGGCTGCCGTTCCTGTTCCAGCTGGTGGACCGCGACAAGCAACTGGAGGTCCCCAAGTACCTGAGCCCGCGGACCGATACCCCCAAACTGACCGTGGGGCACGGTGGTTGCTTCGGCTGCATCTATTCCGTTCGCGGCGCCGGCGGGTACCAGATGTTCGGCGTGGCCGCCGCCCCCATCTTTGATCCCGGCCAGGCTCTGGCGGACTTCAAGGATTTCATGGTGTTCTTCCGCCCAGGGGACATCGTGAAGTTCAAGCCGGTCACAGAGGCGGAATACAACGCGATCCAGGCGGAGATCTCCGCCGGCACCTTCCGTTACCGGCAGGCGCCGGTAACCTTCGAGTTGTCCAAGGCACTGGCCGACCCCGAAGGCTACAACCGTGAACTCATGGAGGCCCTCAATGGCATTTGAAATTGGAAACCCAGGCCTGGCCACCACTGTCCAGGACCAGGGCCGCAAAGGCCATTACAACGTGGGCATCCCGCAAAGCGGTTCCATGGACCAGTACTCCGCTGAGCTCGGAAATGCCCTGGTGGGAAACACGGCACGGGAAGCGGTCCTTGAGTGCACCTACCTCGGCCCGGTGCTGACCACCGACAGCGATGCCGTCATCGCCATCACGGGCGCCCCTGTGGAGGTGAAGGTCAACGGGGAGCCGCAGCCCCAGTGGAGCCGCCTGATCCTGAAGGCAGGGGACCAACTCTCCTTCGGCGTCATCCAGGGCGGCACCCGCTACTACATAGCTGTCCAAGGCGGCGTCGACGTCCCAGAGGTGCTCGGAAGCCGGTCCACGTACAGCCTCGGCGGGATCGGTGGGTTCAAAGGCCGGAAGCTTGAGGCGGGCGACGTCGTCCCCGTGGGCGCTCCCCTCAACGGCGGAAAACTCCCCCAAGCCGAGAGCGTCCCGGAGGAATTCCGGCCCGTTTACCCCAAAGAGCAGGAAGTCCGTATCGTGCTGGGCTTGTATGACCACCGCCTCACCGAAGAAGGCCTGGGCAATCTCCTGAATGAGGAGTGGAAGGTGACGCCGGTGGCTGATCGGATGGGTCTGCGCTACTCCGGCCCGGGGGTGAAATGGAAAGAGCGGGACCAGCCTTTCGGTGCCGGCTCAGACCCCTCCAACATTGTGGACGCAGGGTACGCTGTGGGGTCCATCCAAATCCCCGGCGGCACCCAGCCCATCATCCTGCACCGCGACGCTGTCTCCGGCGGCGGCTACGCAATGGTGGGCACGGTGATCAGCGCCGACATGGATCTGGTCGCCAGGGCTGCCCCCGGAACGGCAACCCGGTTTGTCGCTGTCAGCCTGACTGATGCCCTGGAGGCCCGCAGGGATCTTGCTGAACGCCGCAACAAGGCATGGGCGGCAATAAGTTTACCCAGGCAGTAGCGTGGTTGCACTGCTTGCTTAGTACAACTAGGGCACACCCCAACCTGACGTCAGGGGCCCTGACAAGGGTGTATTCGGCATGCCGGCGTAGGTCCGGTCTTGTTCTCCGGGCGTCGACGAGCCATAGCAGGTGACATCGGAGTCTTTGTCCTAAGCGGGATTCATCGCGTCCAAATTCTTTGGACTATTTCGACCTCATAGCGCCTGCGCCGCGAGGGACTGGGGGCATTTTCGTCAGCAGCTGCACCGCGTTTCCGTCCATTGTCTGTCAGAGTGGGATCTAAGATTTCCGTGAGCCACTGTCAGTTATTGAGGAATTTCGGCCTATTCTGACGCCGCTCCGCTTGTGCTTCTTTCCGCGCGCCCGGATCCCGTTCGCGCTCCGCCTTGCCCAGCACGGGTAGTTGGACATATTGTGGCAGGAGTTTCACCACTTTCACCAGTTTCACCTAGTTTCACCTATTATCCACGGGAGGTCGGGTGCAGAACCCCTTCAAGCCCACGGCCGGGGCGACGCCACCGGAGCTCGTGGGGCGGGCTGGCCTTCTAGACGAGTTCGAGTACGGCCTGCAACAAGGCTCCGGGGCCCCTGGCCTTCTGACCATCATCACGGGATCCCGAGGCATCGGCAAGACCGTCATGTTGAGCGCCGCCGAGGACATCGCTCGAGCTCAGGGATGGGCCGTCATCTCGCGGACAGCAACCCCAGGGTTCCTGGCCCGGGTCGGTGATGACATGCTCCGGCTCCTCGAGGAACTCGGGGACGGGCCTCCCGCCCGGAAAATCACCGCCTTCTCCGCAGCCGGATTCGGGCTGACAACGCAACTTCCCCCAGAACGGGCCGTGGATTGGCGCCGGACCGGTCAGGAGCTGCTACGCGTTCTGGATTCGAAGGGCACAGGACTGGTCATTACCGTTGACGAGATTCACGCCGTCGACCGGACGGAGATCTCGCAACTGGCAGCCGATGTCCAGCACTTCATCCGCGATGGGCTACCCATCGGCCTGATCTTCGCCGGCCTGCCGTCAGCCGTGTCCGACCTCCTCAACGAAGGCGTCGCAACCTTCCTCCGGCGGGCCGACAGGATCAATCTTCACGAAGCAGCCATCGCCGAAGTCACCACCTCGTTCAGCCAATTGTTCAGCCAGGGAGGCATCACCATCTCCCACGACCTCATCAGCGAAGCGGCAGAGGCAACCGAGGGATACCCGTTCCTGATCCAACTGGTCGGCTACTACCTCTGGCTCGAAGCCGACAAGGCAGGATGGACGCTGGACCAGGCCAGCGTCCAACGTGCCATCGCCACAGCTCAACGCCGCAACACCCTGGTCGTCGTCGAATCGGCCCTCTCGGACATCTCCGACAGAGACCGTCAGTTCCTCGACGCCATGGCAACGCAGGATGGCCCCTCGGCCGCAGGGCAGATCGGGGCCGTCCTCAAGGCCAAACCCAACGTCGTGTCTAAATACCGCAACCGGCTCATCGCCGCAGGACTCATCGAGTCCGCAGGCTATGGAAAAGTCGACTTCGCAATCCCCGGACTACGCCAATACCTCCGCCAATAAAGCGACAGAATTGCTCATCGTCCCTAAGAGGTCGGAGTGCTCCAGATGGGACTGGCGAGCAGGTGGTGGTTCAAAGCCTCGCTCTTCGCTGCCCAGCACGATCAATGGCGTCCACCGATGTATACCTAAGGTACTTAGCAGCTACTTGACGGAATCTTCATTATCGGTTCTTAAAATAGGCCGGGGAGCGCCAATATGGAGGGCAGTGCCGGCATCATTCTCTGGTCCGGTGGGATTGCAACGGTATCGCCGATGGAGGTGGCATCGTGCACGTCGAACGTGAACCCCCTCGGACGCGTCCCACCAGGGCCCGCCGATCAGCAAGCTGTAGGCAGGAGGGAGTCAAAAAGTAGCTGTCCATAAATCTCCGGCGCCGTGATATCGCTTGTGCAAAGGGAAAGCCCGATACCGCCTAGTGAGCAGTACCGGGCTTTTCCGGTCTGAAGTCGCCGGATAAAGGCCTCTAGAGCCGGGTGTCGAAGGAATCGCAGAACACGTTGTCGTTGAACGTGCCCTGGAACTCCGACTTGCCCTGGATCTTGGCGATGGTGGCCCGGATCGCTTCCCGGGAACCGGCATGCGCGTGGATCGCCGTCTTGACCATGGGCACATCAATCAGGTGGTTGGGCTGGTTGAGTGAAACGAACACCGTGGGCACTTCGGTGGCGTACCACGGGATCTCGGCGGCCATCGGTGAGGACCACTTGATCCGGATGGCTGCTTCCTGCGCGAAGCCCTTCACATTGGCGAACACCAAGGCGGCGTCGTACCTGTCCGCGTAATCGCCGGTGGCTTCCTCGGACAGGACCCGCATGAAGTTCATGCCGGTCTCCCCCGCGGCCTCCCGCTGCTCCGCCGTCCTGAAGATGTGCACCTCGAAGCCGGCCGATTCCAGCTCTTCCTTGACCGTGTCCAGGTAGGCCAGCGGATCAGCGCGTGTGAAATCAGCCCCGCCGGAAATCCCGTACAGGCGAATCCGCGGATGCGCTTCCGGCGTGATGGGCAGGTTGTTGGCGGTGTCCTTGACCAGCGTGACGGTCTTATCCGCGATTTCCGCAGCGATGGCACGGTGCGCCTCACTGCCGATCACGGCCAGCGTTTCCGCAGGCGGCACGAGTTCCGAGGCGGGCTTCCGGTGCAACCCCAAGGAGGCTTTCAGCCCCAGGATCCGGCGGAGTGCATCGTGCAGCCGCTGCTCCGTGATGACGCCGGACTTGTAGCCGTCCAGCATGTAGCCGAAGTCCTCCGCCGGGTTCCGGAAGAACAGGAACATGTCGCAGCCGGCCGCGATGGTTGCCGGCACCAGGTCCTTACGCTTCATGGCCTGGGCCAGGCCCACCATCAGCGAGGCGTCAGTGAGGATCAGTCCGTTGAAGCCGAGCTCGCTGCGGAGCAGGTCCTGGAGCAGCTCGGGTGCGAGCGTTGCAGGCAGGATGTCCTTGTCCGCCAGGCCGGGCCGGAAGTGGCGGGACAGTTCCGGCGCCCCGATGTGCCCCACCATGATGGACTGCACGCCGTGCCCGATCATTTCGCGGTACACGTGCCCGTACGTCCGGCTCCATTCCTCGTAGCTGAAGGTGTTGTAGGACGTGACAACGTGCTGGTCACGCTCATCCACGCCGTCTCCGGGGAAGTGCTTCATGGCGCAGACAGTGGGGGACTCGCTGATGCCGTCGAAGTACTCCTTGGCCCGCTCCACCACGACCTCCGGCGTGTTGCCGAAGGCCCGGGTGGAGATGACCGTGTTCCGCCAGTTGTAGTGGATGTCCACGATCGGGGCGAAGGCCCAGTTGCACCCAAGCGCCGCGGTTTCCACACCGGCCACCTGCCCCATCTGCCGGGCGATGGCCTTGTCGGGGTGCGAGCCGGCCTGCAGGTGCGTCGACACAAACGTTCCGTCGTCGCAGCTTCCGGCTCCCCCCATTTCCGGGTTGGAGGCCACCAGCAACGGGATGCGGGTCTTGGACTGCGCGTAGCGGATGTGCTCCTGCACGGCAGCGGACGGGCCGGGCCGGTACCGCATGCCACCCACGTGGAAGTTCTCCAGCACACCATCGAGGTACTCCGGGGAGTAGTCGTTGTTGTGGTTGATGAACAGCTGGCCGATCTTCTCCTCGAGGCTCATGCCGGCCAGGGTGGATTCCACCCAAGTGACGGCGTCGTCGTCGAGGTTGAACGGCGCGGCCGAAAGGTCGACGTCGAACTGCCGTAGTTGGGTGCCCTCGGCACCCTTGGCGTCGAGCGCCGCGGACGGGCCGACGGCGGCAATGTTCGCCAGTGCCGACGCCACCACCTCGTCGACGGGAGCGGCGATGTCGACGATGAACCCGGCTTCATCCGGCTCCAGGGCTTCAAGCGTGGCGAGCTGGGATACCAGCAGCGCGGGCGGCATGAAGTGTCCCGAGCGCCCTTCGAGGCGCTGGCTGAGGACTTCCTCGCTGCCGTGCAGGTGCAGGAAGACGGTGTCCGGAGCCTGTGCCCGGATGGCGTCCCGGTAGCTGCGGCGCAGGGCGGAGCATGCCAGGACCAGCCCGCCGTCGCCCGCTTTGGCCAGCTCGGCGCCGACGGTGGCGAGCCACGGCCAGCGGTCCTCATCAGCCAGGGGTGTCCCGGCTGCCATCTTGGCGACGTTCTCCACGGGGTGGAGGGAATCGCCGTCGAGGAACGGTACGCCGAGCTCACGGGCAACAAGATCGCCGATGGTGGTCTTGCCGCAGCCGGACACGCCCATCACGATGATGCGGTGCTTGGATTGGGGGACTGGATTCATAGTGCTCACCAGTCGTGCACCGTTCCGTCGACCAGGCGGTTGTAGGGCAGGTAGGCCTGCTGGTACGGGAACGCCGCTGCTGCTTCCTCGTTGAACTCGACGCCGATGCCCGGCTCGTTGCCCGGGTGCAGGTAGCCGTCCACGAAGGTCATGGACTGCTTGAAGACCTCGTTGGTCTTGTCCGAGTGCTGCATGTATTCCTGGATGCCGTAGTTATGGATGGCCAGGCCCACGTGCAGCTGCGCGGCGAAGCCCACCGGGGAAATGTCGGTGGGGCCGTGGAAGCCGGACTTGATCTGGTACTGCGCGGCGAAGTCCATGACCTTCTTCAACGGGCTGATGCCGCCGAAGTGCGTGGACGCGGCCCGGACGTAGTCGATCAGCTGTTCCTTGATGATGGTCTGGTAGTCGTACACGGTGTTGAAGATTTCGCCGATGGCCAGCGGGGTGGTGGTGTGCTGGCGGACCAGGCGCAGGGCCTCCTGGTTCTCGGCCGGGGTGCAGTCCTCGAGCCAGAACAGGTCATACGGTTCGAGCGCCTTGCCGAGCTTGGCTGCCTGGATCGGGGTCATCCGGTGGTGCCCGTCGTGCAGCAGGGGGATTTCCGGGCCGAACTCGTTGCGGACCGCTTCGAACACGGTGGGCAGGTGGCGCAGATAGGCGCGGGTGTCCCAGTCCTCTTCCTGCGGGAACGCACCGCGGCCGGCGGGTTCGTAGTCGTAGCGCTCACCGGAGGCCTGGGCCTGTGCGGCCACGCCGTAGACGGCTTTGATGCCCGGGACGGCGGTCTGGATGCGGATGGACTTGTAGCCCAGTTCCAGGTGCTCACGGACGGAGTCGAACAGCGATGGCAGGTCCGCGCCGGAGGCGTGGCCGTAGGCGCGCAGCCCGTTGCGTGACGCCCCGCCCAGCAGCTGGTAGACCGGCATGCCGGCGAGCTTGCCCTTGATGTCCCACAGCGCCATGTCCACCGCGGCGATCGCGGCCATGGTCACCGGGCCGCGCCGCCAGTACGAGGAGCGGTAGAGGAACTGCCAGGTGTCCTCGATCCGGTGCGGGTCCTTGCCGATCAGCAGCTGCGCAACGTGTTCCTTCAAATAGGCGGCGACGGCGAGCTCACGGCCGTTCAGCGTGGCGTCACCTATACCCGTGACACCATCCTCGGTAGTGATCCGGAGCGTCACGAAGTTGCGGGAGGGACTTGTCACGAAGACGTCGGCGGCAATGATTTTCACTGCAGGTCCTTTCAGGGGCTGGACAGGTTCAGGGGTCAGTTGGTGGGCGCTGCGGGCGGCTGCGGGGAGAGGGCCGTTTCGGTGCCGTGCGAACCGGCGTTGGCAGGCTCGGCGGCGGCATCGTTCTTTTTGGGGGCATCGCCGCTTTCGTGGCGGGCCCGGATTTCCGTGAGGATCTCAGCATGCATGGCGTCGGTGAGCTTGTACTTGGACATAACGAGCACGGCCAGGATGGTCATGACGGCGGGGAGAGCGCCGGCGGCCATCTGGATTCCGAAGACGGCATCGGCGGTCTGGGTTGCACCGGACTTGTAGCCGCCCAGGGCCAGGGCGTAGGCGGCGAGGGCGCCGCCAACGGCCTGTCCCGTCTTGCGGGTGAAGGAAAACAGGGCGTACGTGATGCCTTCTGTACGGACACCGGTTTTCCATTCGCCATACTCCACGGTGTCGGCTTCCAGGGCCCAGACCACGATGTTGACGGCGAGGACGCCCATGACGCTGATCAGCAGGCCGCCGAAGCCGATCCACACCTGGCTGGACGGGGTGAGAAAGATGATGACACCGCCGATGACCGTGAGCAGCGATGAGTAGATGTAGACGCGCTTTTTGCCGAAATTCCGGACCAGCCGAGGCATGAATGCGGCCAGCACGAACGTGAGGACAAGCTGGATGATGGACAGGACCGGGTACAGGTCCAGCCGGCCCAGGACGTCGCGCAGGTAGTAGAGCTGCACCGAGGTCAGCGCGAGGTAGCCGGTGAGGAAAAAGAAGGAGCTCAGGCACAGCATCAGCAGCGGTTTGTTGCCTTTGAGCGTGTCCATGCTCTGTTTGAAGGTGACGTTGGGCACGGACCGGTGCACGCGTTCCTTGGCTGTGAGCACTGTGAAGAAGTACAGGACAGCGCCGATCACCACAAAGACCAGGGTGATGGTGGTGAAGGTTCCCTGGAGGTCGGCTCCCGGCTTGATCAGCGGCGCTACGAAGATTCCCAGGGCAGAGCCCACCAGGAGTGCTCCGATCATCCGGGCGGAACCGAGCTTGGCCCGGTCTCCAGGGTCCTGGGTCATGGCCCCGGCCAGGGAGCCGTAGGGGATGTTGACCAGGCTGTACGCCAGGCCAAGGGCCGCGTAGGTGACGTAGGCGTACAGCAGGGTGCCGGACTCGCCGAGCTGCGGCACGGAGAACGTGGCAACGCTGAGCAGGAGCAGCGGAATGGAGCCGAACATGATGAACGGACGGAACTTGCCAAACCGCTTGCTAAACGCCCGGTCCACCACGCGCCCGGCGAGAACGTCAGCGAAGGCGTCGAAGATGCGCACGGCCAGCAGCAGTGTACCTGCGGCGGCCGCGGAAATACCCGCAACGTCGGTGTAGTAGACCAGCAGGAACATGGTGGCCGTGGTGAAGGCCAGGTTGTTGGCTGCATCGCCGGCGCCGTAGCCGATGATGCTGAGTTTGTTCAGCTTTTTCATGAGGTGGGCTCCTTCACCCAAGTGTCTGCCCAGGGGGCAGCGAGAAATAGTGAAAAATGCTAGGGGTTGTTGATTTTTTTGTCGCTGCCGTTTTTGACGCCGGCCAAAGCGGTCCACCGTTGGCGGAGGGAATACGCGGCCGGCTTGGGCTGGCGGTCTCGCGTGAACACACCCTTCTTGTTGCCGTCCACGCGCATGACGCCGTTGGACGTCTGGAAGTCAGCGAAGTTCCACACCTGCTCGCCCACCATGGCGTCCACCCGGTCAAAGACCCGGTGGTACATCGCCAGGAACGCGGCTTGGTATTCCTCACTCCAGGGCTGTTCGTAGATGGAGTGGAAGCCCGGCATAGTGTCCGGCCCGTACTCGGTCATGATCATGGGCTTGCCATATTTGGCTTCCCATTCCCGCAGCTCCTTTTCCAGGACCTGCTCCGCTGTTTCCAGGTCCCCGTTGTTCAAATACCAGCCGTAGTAGCGGTTGAGCATGATGACGTCGAACAGATCGCCGAGGAGTTCCTTGTCCGGGGTGTCGAACATGACGTTGACATAGCCCACAGGACGGGTCGGATCCAGCTCCCGGGTGAGTTCAACCAGGGGCTGGAAGTATTCGCGGGCGCCTTCCTCGGAGCCATTGGGCTCGTTGGCGATGGACCAGATCACCACCGAGGGGTGGTTCTTGTCCCGGGCCACGAGTTCGGTGATGGCCTGGCGGTGGTTCGCTGCTGTGTTGGCATCCACCCCGCCTTCGACGTACGTCTTCTTCGCGATCCCGCCGAACACCGCACCGAAACCGAGGTGCAGCCCGACGGCGGCCGTTTCATCGATCACCACGATCCCGTGTCGGTCAGCGAACTCCATCACTTCCTCGGCGTAGGGGTAGTGCGAAGTGCGGAAGGAGTTGGCTCCTATCCAATCGAGGAGCTGGAAGTCGTTGACCATCTGGGCGTCGCTGTGGCCCTTGCCAATGGCCACGTGGTCCTCATGCATGCCGAAGCCGGTGAAATAGAACGGTTCCCCGTTGATGAGGAATTCCTTACCGCTGACCTCCACGGTCCGGATTCCCACGGGGAGGGTGTAGCTGTCCAGCAGCCGGCCGCCGTCATGGATCTCAGCGGTGAAGCTGTACAGGTAGGCAGCACCTGGCTTCCAGAGCACGACGCCGTCAATCTTCAGGGCACCGTCAGCGCCTTCTGCAGCAGCGACTTCAGCACCGCCAGCATCGCGCAGGGTGACCTTGATGGTCTCGTTTCCGGTGCCGCCGGCGGCGGCGACCGCGTAGTCGACGCTGCCGGTGCTGCCGTTGAAGCCGGTCACCACCGTGATGTCCTCCACCGTGACGGCAGGGGTGCTGTAGAGCCAGACGCTGCGGTGCAGGCCGGCGTAGTTGTAGAAATCGTGGAGGTAGCTCTGCTGGCGCCGTCCGTCCCCGGTGACGGTGATGCTGCCCGGCGGAATGGTGGCCTGGGTGAGCTCGTTGTTCACGGAGATGGTCAGCCGGAAGATTTGGCCCGGGGTCACGTGCTCGGTGATGTCGGCGCTGAAGGGCATGTAGCCGCCCGTATGCTCGGCAACCAGTACGTCGTTGACCCAGACCATGCCCTCATGGGTGGCGGAATCGAGCCGGAGGTGGATCCGCTCCCCTGCCCAGCCGCGGGGAACACGAACCTCGCGCTGGTACCAGACGTACCCCACGTGGTCGCGGATGGTCTTGTCGGGGAAGACATCGTTGTAGCTGGCAGGGACACCCATTTCGAGGTCGGTTTCCAGCGTTTCCCTAAACCATTCCTGGCGGTGGCCTGCACGCTCGAAGTCCACCTTGAAGCGGTAGATGCCGTCGAGGTTGACCAACTCGCGGGTTTCGCTGGCCTGGGGCTTGAGCATTTGCAGGGTTCCTAACGCGTCTTTGCGGGCTGAGCCGGAGTGGGATTCTTTTAGCGGACCGGCGATACACCGGGTTTCTGCTCGTGTTGTAATCCTAGTCACTTGGCAATGAATTGGCAAGCGGTTGCCAATACCGTTCGGTATCAGTCATGAAAGCAAGGCTGCCCGGCTCTTATGGCAGAGCCGGGCGGTGCGGAGATCGCTAGGGCGAGAGGGTCGGCTGGTCGAACGTTCCGCACAGGTCTGTAATCAGGTCAACGACACCGCGGTCGGCGGCCAGGACCGGGTCCACCAGCTTCAAAAGTGCCTGGATCCTTTCGGTGCCGCTGAGCCGGTTGGCTTTGGCGATGTCGGCGGCCAGGGGATCCTGGACTTCGGCAGCCGCGGTGTAGTCCGCCCAGGCGGCAATCATGAGTGCAGCGGCGGCACCTGACCGGCCCGCGGCGCGCTCGGCCTGCAGCACCGGAACAGCGCGCATCCGCAGCTTCGTACTGCCGTCCATGGCAATTTGTGCCAGGTGGTGGGCAATGCGTGTGTTGCTGAAGCGTGCCAGCAGGGCGGTGCGATAGGCCGGAATCTGCAGGTCAGCGCCGCCTGCTGCGGGGCCTGAGAGGTGCACCTCGGCTTCATTCCAGAAGTGTTCCACCGCGTCGAGGCACTGCGGGTCCGCAAGAGCCTGCGCCACGGTGGTGTGCCCGCGGAGCTGGCCTGCGTAGGCAAGCAACGAGTGGGCTCCATTGAGCAGCCACAGCTTGCGGTTCTCGTAAGGTTCGATGTGGTCCACGAAGACGGCGCCGGCGTCTTCCCAGCGGGGTCGGCCGGCGGGAAAACTGCCGCTGAGAACCCAGTTGGTGAATGGCTCAGCCACTACCGGCGAGCTGTCGTGATAGCCGCGGGCGGCCTCGACGGCGGCGATGTCTGCTTCGGTGGTGCGCGGGGTGATGCGGTCCACCGAGGTGCTGACGAAGCTGACGGTGGACTCAATCCAGGCAGCCAGGCCCGGGTCCCAAGACTGGGCCATGCCCAGCACGGCGTTCCGCGCCACGGTGCCGTTGTTTGCCAGGTTGTCGCAGCAGACCACGGCCAGGGGGTGTGCTCCGGCTGCCCGGCGGGCGGCGAGGGCGAAGACCAGCCGTCCCAGCGGGGTCGCCGGATTTCCGGTCCCGGATGCCAGCAGGGCAAGGTCCGAGGCGACGTCAGGTGCCGTGGTGTCAAGGTGCCCGTGGGAACCGAGCCGGTAGGCGGCCTCGGTGATGGTCAGGGTGATCACTACAGTGCCGGGTGCCGCTACGAGCTGGGCAAGTCGCCGGACGTCTGCTCCGTCCACGGCTTCGACGATGCTGCTGACCACTGTGAAGGAGTCTCCGCCTCCGGCGCGTTCCACCAGGGTGAAGAGTCCGTCCTGTTCAGCCAAAGCCAGCGCAGCGTCCGGGCGGCGGCCGGTGAAGGCAGCTATGCCCCAGTCCCCTGCGTCCTTCGCCTGGTGGGTGTACCACGCCTGGTGTGAGCGGTGGAAGGCGCCCAGGCCCAGATGGACGATTCGCACCGGTGCCTTTGCTGACGGGCGCAGGGAGCGGTTGAGTCGGGGAAGGTCCAGGGGGGATTCCGCTTCTGGCTGGGCTTCAATGCTCACAGTTTGAATACCTTTCGGGGTGAACCGTCCACGATGTCCACGATGAGCTCGTGTGCGCGGTCCTCGGTGACGCGGTGTTCGGCTACCAGCCGGGCCAGGAAGGAGGCTTCGATCCGGCGGGAGGCGTCGTGGCGGGCGGGGATGGAGCAGAACGCGCGGGTGTCATCGATGAAGCCTGAGGACCGGGAGAATCCGGCCGTCTCGGTGACGGCGGAGCGGAACCGCAGCATGGCGTCCGGTGCGTCCAGGAACCACCAGGGTGCGCCGAGGTAGACGGAGGGGTAGAAGCCGGCCAAGGGCGCGAGTTCGCGGGAGAACACTGTCTCGTCCATGGTGAAAAGCACCAGGTGGAAATCCTTGGCCGTGCCGAAGTCCTGCAGCAAGGGCCGGATAGCCTCGGTGTAGTCGATCGCGAACGGGATGTCGTGGCCGCTGTCTGCGCCGAAGGTGTTGAAGGTGGACTCGTGGTGGTTACGGAAGGAGCCCGGGTGGATGGTCATGACCAGGCCGTCCTCCACCGACATCCGCGCCATCTGGTACATCATGTGGGCTTCGAAGTCTTCGCGGTCCTGCGCCGTAGCCTGTCCCGAACGGGCCCTGTCAAACATCTTTGCTGCGTCGCCGGCGTCGAGCTTGAGTGTACGGGGGGTGCGGACGCCGTGGTCGGCAGAGACCGCTCCGTGTTCGATGAAATAGCGGCGCCGGTTCTCCAGCGCGGTGATGTAGCCGGCATAACCCGTGCCCCCGTCGCCCGCTGCCGAGATCAGGCGGTCAACGTTGTCGGACCAGGTGGGGTGCGCGATGTTCAGGTAGGCGTCCGGCCGGAAGGTGGGCAGGACGCGCCCGTGGAAGGTGGGATCCTGGGCGATTGCCTTATGGCTGGCCAGGGTGTCCAAAGGATCATCCGTGGTGGCCAGGACCTCGATGTTGAAGTCCTTGAAAAGCTCGCGGGGCCGGAAGCCGGGTTCCTGCAGCTTGGCTGAGATGGCGTTATAACTGGCATCGGGGTCCGCCGCGCTGGGTTCGTGCTGAAGGCCAAAAACGCTGTGGAACTGGTTGCGCAGCCAATATCCGGAAGCGGTGCCTTCGAAGAGCGGCCACGCTTTGCAGAACTCGCGCCAGACCGTGCGTGAGTCCGGGACGGCAGCAGGGTCGCCCGAAGCGCCTGCTTGAGGGCGCAGGAGGTTTTGGTCCACGCCGCTGGCGTGGATCAGACGGGTGACGTAGTGGTCCGGGCTGACCAGCAACGCTGCCGGATCAGGGAACGGTGTGTCGTGCTCGATGACGGCAGCGTCAACGTGTCCGTGCGGGGAAATGATGGGAAGGTCCTGGACACGTTCCAGGAGGCCCCGCGCAATGCTGCGCGTTCCTGGATCAGCGGGCAGGAGCCGGTCTGGGTGGGCGGCGATCGACAGTGACATACGTCAATGCTCCAGCCTGCAGCGCGTTCTGTCAACCGGTTGCCAATTGTTGCAAAACGGTGGCTCGAGGGGCGGCGCCGTCAGTGCAGGGGCAGGAGCCTGCCGCTCGAACCGCGCAGCACCAGTTCCGTTTCGACGCGGAGAGTACCGGCAGGTTCCCCCCGTCCGCTGAGGAGATCAAGCAGCCTGGCGGTGGCGCCCGCGCCGCACTCCCCCAGCGGCGAACGCACGGTGGTGAGCGGCGGGGTGGTGAAGTCTGCGCCGAAAATGTCGTCAAAGCCCACAATGCTGATCTGGTCCGGTACCACCATTCCCGCGGCCTGGAGCTCCTGCATGAGTCCTATGGCGAGGAGGTCGTTGTAGGTCAGCACGGCCGTGGCGCCGCTGGCCCGGACTTCCCGCGCAACCTGTCGGCCGCCGTCGACGGTTGGTTTGCTGGACTCCAACCGGACAGCCTCCAGCTTGGACCAGTCGCAGGCGGCCTGGACCCCTTCCCAGCGGCGGGCCGACATCCAGGACCGGGGCGGGCCGGCAACAAATGCCAGCTTTTTGTGGCCGTTCCCGGCCAGGCTGCGGACCGCCTCGCTGATGCCCTTGCCGACATCCGGAATGACGCAGGGCACACCGTCCACCTCGCGGTTGATGACCACCACGGGTTTGTCTTTGGCAAGGGCGCGGATGTCGTCGTCGTCCATGCGGGGGCTGGCCAGGATGAGGCCGTCCGCTGTCGCCATCATTCGCCGGGCCGCCGTTAGTTCGGTAACGGGTGATTCGGCGGATTCTGCGAGCAGCAGGGTGTAGTCGCGCAGCGTGGCCGTGGTCTCGGCGCCGCGGATGATGTCGAAAAAGGTCGGGTTGGTGATGTCCGCGACGATGAGGCCGAAGGTGTTGGTCCGGCCGGTTGGCAGGGCCCGGGCGAACGGGTTGACCTGGTAGTCCAGCTGCGCTGCCGCGTCCTCGATGAGCTTCCGTGTCTTGGCGCTGACCCTTTCGGGCTTGCTGAGGGCACGGGAGACGGTGGAGGGGTTCACGCCGGCCACCTTGGCGATGTCATAGATGGTGGCGTGGGACTTTCCGTTCCTGGCCTGCTTTTTTGCAGCCCCTGTCAATGCGGCATGGCCCTGCGTTCTAGGTTCGGTCACCGCCCCATCCTAACGAGGAATGAACCAACCGGGTCGTGGCTAACGTCGCCATGAGCGGTCCTGGCGATTGCTAACTGCGACCCGGTTGGGATGGGATCGTCCGGCGCTGGCGGGCGGGAGTTAGGAGCGTTCCGGGAACTTGCCCTCTTCGGTGATGCGCTTGTTGAGCTCCCGCAGGAACTCGTCCTCGTCGAAGTCGAGGGAGACTTCCTTGCCGGTCCAGCTCGAAAGGTGGATGGCGTTGGCCAGGCGGACTCCGTTGATGCCGTCCGATCCGGGGGCAAGCAAAGGAGTGCCGTCCAGGATGTTGGCAGCGAAGTTCTCCAGGACACCGGCGTGCTGCGCCCCCCAAACGGACTCGAACTCGATGACCTCGGTGCTGTAGTACTCTTCCGGGTTCAGTTGGCCCATGAAGAGCTTCCGGACATCGTCCATGTCCATGCCGTCGCTGAGTTCGCGCTCGGGCTTGTGCAGACGCGTCACGGTGGCGGTCTTGCTGCCTTCGACGACGATCTTGCCCTGGTCGCCCAGGATCTCGAAGCGGTCGGTCCCGGTCAGATCGTGGGTGGCGGTGACGAAGACGCCGGTGACACCGTTGCCGTAGTCGACCACAGCAGTCACCTCGTCTTCAACGGCGATGTCGCGGCGGAAGCCGAAAGCAACCTTGGAGTAGACCGACTTCGGCACGCCGCAGATCCACTGCCACAGGTCCAGCTGGTGCGGTGCCTGGTTGACCAGGACGCCGCCGCCTTCGCCGCCCCAGGTGGCGCGCCATTCGCTGGAGTTGTAGTAACCCTGCGGACGCCACCAGTTAGTGATGATCCAGTTGCTGCGACGAATCTTGCCGATCTCGCCGTTGTCGACGATTTCCTTGAGCTTCTGGTACAGCGGGTTGTTGCGCTGGTTGAACATTATGCCGAAGGAGAGCTCCGGCTTGGAGGCCGCGAACTCGTTCAGTTCCTTGACCTGCTTGGTGTAGACGCCGGCCGGCTTCTCCACCAGTGCGTGGATGTTGCGCCTGAGCGATTCGATGCCGATTTCCGGGTGCAGGAAGTGCGGGACGCACGTGACGACGGCGTCGATGTCGCCGCTTTCAAGCATCGCAATGTAGTCGTCGTAGTAAGGAACCCCGGGATACTGGGAAGCCGCCAGATCCTTCTTCGCGGGGTCCGTGTCGCAGATGGCGCCGATCTCCATGTTGGGGACAAGCCCGTCGGTGATGAATTTGGCGTACATGCCGCCCTGCTGGCCCAGGCCAATGATGCCGAGGCGTACTTTCTTGCTCATGGATAAATCTCCGTATCTGGTTACAGGTGATGGGTATGCGGGAGAAGTCTTAGAAACGGTCCGAGAAGCCCATGGCAATAAGGTTGTCGTAGGAGGTCTGGAGGGCTTCCCACACCGTGCGGCCATAGAGTTCGTCCTGCTCCACCAGCAGGTACTGCGCGCCGGCTGACTGGGCGGCAGGAATGATGGAGGGGAAGTCGAGGTTGCCCTCGCCGACTTCGGCGAACTGCACAACGTTCTTGAATTCCTGCATGAAGCCGGCGAAGTCGCCGGCCTCCAGCATGCCAAAGGATGCTTCCGGCATCTGGCCGATCCGGTAGTCCTTCAGGTGCACCATGGCGGTCCGGCCGGCATACTTCTCCAGGGTCCGGACCGGGTCCAGGCCACCGCGCTGCACCCAGTGGACGTCGATTTCCATGCCCATGGCCGGCGAGTTCTCAGCGATGATGTCCAGCATGTACTTGCCGTCAAACTTCGCGAACTCAATGTGGTGGTTGTGGTAGTACAGGCTGATGCCCTGCTCCTGCAGGCGCTCGGCGTAACCGTTGGTTTCCTTGGCGAAATCGACTACGGCCTCAATCGACTTCATGGCGGGGAAAGGCAGCATGCCGATGCGCAGCAGCTTGGAATCGAGCCGTTTGGCGTCGTCCACGATCTTGTCGAAGTCGTCGCGGAGCGAGTCACCCGGGCGGCCTGCCGGTTTTTCCAGGGCCACCGACAGGGCTGCGATGTCCATGCCCAGTTCGGTGCGGGAGCGCTCAAGCTCGGCCACGTTTTCCGCGGACATCGGGATCTGGGAAATTTCGACAGCGTTGTACCCGATCGCGCTGACCTTGCGGAGGGTCTCAAACGCTCCGATCTCCGCAAAGCTGTCCTTCAGCATCATCGCTTGTACGCCGATGGTGGCGGTTGTTCCCATGGTTTCGTCCTTCGTCTTGTTTGAGGGGGTGGTTCAGGGGCAGGAGCCTAGGCGGGCACGCCGGCCTGCTCGTTCTGTTGCCGCTGCATTTCAAGGAGCCGGTGCCGGTCCGCGCGACGCTTTTCCTGCCGGTCCGGGTCCGGGACCGGCGAAGCCAGCAGGAGCCTCTGAGTGTAGGGGTGTTCGGGATCGCGGGTGACAACCTCTGCAGGGCCCTGTTCGACAATTTCTCCGCGGTACATTACCGCTACACGGTGGCTGATGTGCCGGACCACGTCCAGGTCATGGGAGACAAACAGGTAGGAAACACCGGTGTCTTTCTGGATTTGCAGGAAGAGGTCCAGAACGCGTGCCTGGGTGGACAGATCCAGCGCGCTCACCGGTTCGTCACAGACGATCAGCTTGGGTGAGAGTGCCAGAGCCCGGGCGATGGCGACGCGCTGGCGCTGGCCGCCGCTGAACTCGCGCGGCAGGCGGTGGATCGCGTCAGACGGCAGTCCCACCTGGTCCAGCAATTCCTTCACACGCTTCTTGGCAGCCGTGGCCTCCATGCCCTGCACGCCCAGGGGTTCGGCGAGGATATCGCCGATTTCCAGTGCCGGGTTCAGCGAGGTGTACGGGTCCTGGAAGACCACCTGCATGTCCCGGCTGAGCACGCGGCGCTGCCTACGAGTGGCATGGCTGATGTCCTGGCCCTCGAACGTGATCCGGCCGCCGCTCACCGGGGCGAGGCCCAGCACGGCGCGGCCCAGGGTGGTCTTACCCGAGCCGGACTCCCCCACCAGGCCCAGGGTCTCCCCCTGGCCGATGCTAATGTTGATGTCCGTCAAGGCTCTGAACTTCTTGGCCCGGAAGCCCTTGCCCGCGTAGTCCACCACCAGGTCTTCCACGCGCAGGAGTCCGCGTTGGGTCGGGGCTGATTCCGCGGCATCCAGGGCTGCACGTTCGGTCACAGTACGTTCTCCTTGGCAGTTGATCGCGCCGTTACAGATGAGGGTGCCGGCACCAGCATGGTCATGGGTTCCTTGCCTTCGAGCATGGAGGCAAGGAGGGTCTGCGTGTATTCCTTTTTCGGGTTGCGGAGGATCTCCCGTACGGGGCCTTCTTCGACGAGCCGTCCGTTCTGCATGACCACGACGCGGTCGCAGAGGTCGGCCACGACGCCGAAGTTGTGGGTCACCAGGATGACGCCGACGCCGAGGCGGCGCTGGAGGTCGCGGATGAGGTCCAGGACATCGGCCTGGACGGTGACGTCCAGGGCGGTGGTGGGTTCGTCGGCGATGATCAGGTCGGGTTCGCAGCTGATGGCCCCGGCGATGAGCACGCGCTGTGCCATGCCGCCGGAGACCTCGTGCGGATAGGCCTTGAAGGTCCGTTCCGGGTTGACGATTCCGACGTCGGCGAGCAGCTTCATACCCCGCGTGGTGGCTTCTGCCTTAGAGATGCCCAGGACGCGCATCATGGGGGTGACCAGCTGGTAGCCAATGGTGAACGCCGGGTCCAGGTTGGACATGGGTTCCTGCGGGATGTAGGAAATCCGCTTACCGCGCAGCTTGGACAGGCGGTCCTGGCTGACTTTGTCCTCGCCGGGCGCGACGGTGTAGTTGCCGTCGAACTGGATGGCGCCGGCGACGATGCGTGCAGTGTCCGGGAGCAGGCCCAGGATGGAGAAAGCGGTCTGGGATTTGCCCGACCCGGACTCTCCCACAATGCCAAGGATTTCGCCCCGGTCCACGTGGAAGGATACGTCGTCCACCACTTTCTTGACTGAGCCGTCGGCCTGGGGATACCCGACGCCGAGGTTGGTGACCTTAACGAGGTGGTGTTCGGTTCCGGCTTCGACGGTGGCGACGGTCTTGCGTGCTGCCTTGGCGGCGCTGGCCGTGGCGGCGTCTTCTGCAGTGCGGATCTTTTTCCGGCGGTGTTTGATCTTCTCCCCGTCTTCGAGGGCGTCTCGGATGGCGTTCCCCAGGAGGACCAAGGCGCCGATGGTCAACGCCATGGCGAACGCGGGCCAGAACAACAGCGACGGGGTGAGGTAGACGTTCTTGAATCCTTCGCTCAGCATCACGCCCCACGTTGCCTTGGCGGGATCGCCCAGGCCCAGGAATTCCAGTCCGGACTGGATGGCGATGGCAACGCCGGCGATCGCGGCTGTCTGGATGATGATGGGCGCACGCACGACGGAGAAGATGTGGCGGGTGATGATCCGCAGGTCCGACAGGCCGGAGACGCGGGCCGCGTCAACGTAGAGTTCATTGCGGACCGACTGTACCGCTGACCGGGTTAGGCGGAAATAGGACGGACTGATGAGGACGCCGAAGGCAATCATGGCAATCCACACCGAGGGGCCGAACGCTGCGCGGATGGTCAGCAGGACGATCAGGCCGGGAAGGCTCATGAGGATGCTGACCACCCAGTTCGAGACTGCTTCGAACTTGCCGGCGTAGTAACCGGCAATCAAGCCTGCCGGCAGGCCGATTGCGATGGCAACGGCCGCGCACAACAGGGCTGAGGCGAGGGTCAGTTGCGCACCGAACAACAGCCGGCTCCAGACGTCGCGGCCTGAGCTGTCAGTGCCCAGGATGTTGACCCCGTCCGGGGCAGCCAGCGTCTTGGAGATGTTGGCGAAATTCTCATCGAACGGGGCCAGAGCATCGGCAAAAACTGCCATGACGGCCATGGCCAGGAGGATGACGATGGCGATGATGCCAAGGGGGTTCTTGAACAGGCGCCGCAGGACTGTTGACCGGACCACGGTGCCGGTCTGGCCTGATTTTTCTGGGACGGCGCGGCCTGGTGCGGGGGTCAGGGCGGCGGTTTCAACGGACTCGGTCACGAGACACGCACCTTCGGGTTGAGCCAGCCGTTCAGCAGGTCAACGATGAGGTTGACCACGATCACGACGACAACGGTGTACATAACAACGCCCATAACCACAGGCTGGTCACTCTGGCTGGTAGCGGCAACGGCGAGCGGGCCCATGCCGGGAAGGGCAAAGATCTGCTCGATGATGACCACACCGCCGAGCATGCCGATCAGCTGGAGGCTGAGCACTGTGAGCCCGGCCGGGGCCGCGCTGCGCAGGACATGCTTGAAGAGGACTTCACGCTCGCCGATTCCCCGGCTGCGCAGCGTGCGGACGTAGTCACGTTCGAGCTGCTTGATCACGGCGCTGCGGATCTGCTGCGCACCGCCCGTCACGCCATTGATCAGCAATGCGATCACTGGAAGCGCCAGGGACAGCGCCCAGGCGTCTGCTCCGACGCCGGGAGCGATGGTGCTGGTGGCCGGGAAAAAGCCCATTTGGATGGCAAGGATGGTGACGAGGATGATGCCGATGACGAATCCGGGGATGGAGTCGCCGATGATGGCGCCGATCTGGACTACCCGGTCGACCCAGCCGCGCTTCACTGCGGCGGCAACGCCGATGAGGGTGGCAATAATGGCGATGAGGGTCATGGCGACGAAAACCATTGTCATGGTCACGGGAATGCGGGTGGCCAGTGAACTGGCCACAGGTTCAGACGTAAACCAGGATGCTCCCAGATCCCCTCGCAGGGCGCCGGTAAGCCAGCTGAAGTACCGCGCGAGGATGGGCTGGTCGAGCCCCAGCTCGGCATTCTTCACAGCAAGCTGCTCCGGTGTCGCCTGGTCACCCAAAATGTTTCGTGCGATGCTGCCGCTCGATACGTAAAGGAGGGAAAAAACGAGAATCGAGACGACGAACAGGACTACGATCCCGCTGCCGAGGCGTTTGAGGATGAAGGTGATCATTGCTGGCTCCGTTGAACTGGCATGGTGTTGAATGCTGGTCCGGCAGTCCGCGAGTTGCGTCTGCCGGACCAACGCCGGTTGTGGTTGCTAACCCGCTGCTAGGAAGCCGGCGAGTAGTTGTACAGGGAGGGAACAGCCTGCTGGATCTGCGGTTCCACGGCGATCTTGGAGTTGTGGTAGTACATCTGGTTGACCCGGTACAGCGGGGCAAACCATGCCTGCTCCACCACGTACTTATTGACCTCCTGGGCCAGCTTGCCGGCGTCCTTACCGCCCTTTTCAACCGCATCGATCTTGGCCTGCAGCTCAGGAGTGGTGTTCTTGAACGGGTTGTAGAGCGCCTTGGTGGAAATGATCTGGTTGGTGGCAACCCACGGCTCTCCCTGGAACAGCGAGAACAAGATGCTGGTGAACTTCTGGGCCGAAATGTCAGAGGTATAGGTATTGGTGATCGCGGCGCCGACGTTGAGCGTGATGCCGATATCGTTCAGCTGCTGCTTGATCACCGCAAGCTGGGTTTCGAATCCTGGCACTGCGGGGACGTCAAGGGTGACACCGGTTTCGTAGCCGGCCTCCTTCAGGAGTGCCTTGGCCTTCGCGGGGTCGTAGGAGTAGTAGTTTTCAAGCTCCTCGGTCCACGCGCCGCTTTCCTTGCCGAACGGCTGGGACGTCGGGGTGCCTTGGCCGAGAAGGACCTGGTCCACGATGGTCTTGCGGTCAAAGGCGTAATTGATGGCCTGACGGACCTTGACGTTGCCAAGGGCGGCGTTCTTGGTGCCGTCGCGGTCCAGCAGCAGCAGTCCCTGCCAGTCCACCTGGTTGGAGGCCAGCTTCATCTTGGCGCCCTCCGCCTGCTTGCCGGTCTTGGGGTCCAGCAGCGTGGCGTCTACCTGCCCCGAGACCAGGGCGTTGGTGCGGGCGGTCAGGTCAGTGAGGGTCTTGAAGGTGACCTTCTCGAACTTCTGGATGTCCTTGTTCCAGTAGTCCTTGCGGGCTGTGAACACGGACTGTGAGTCCTTGACGGTGGCGGCCTTGTCCATAACGTACGGTCCGCTGCCTACGGGCTCTGTTTTGATGCCTTCAGTGCCCAGGGCTTTGGGGCTGCCCATCAAGCCGGCGGCCTGGCTGAGGTAGTACTCAAGTGAAGGGTCCGGTTGGGTCAGGTTAAGCTCGATGGTGTCGGCATCCACGACCGCGACGTCGGAGACGGCGGTGAGCTGGGCCATCTGGGGACCGTTGGCGGTCTTGAAGTGATCCAGGTTGGCCTTTGCTGCTTCGGCGTCGAACTTGGCCCCGTCGCTGAACGTCACGTCCGTACGGAGGTCCACCGTCAGCTTGGTGTTGGTGTCGTTATATTTCCAGTCGGTGGCCAGCATGGGGCTGAGCTTGCCGTCCGGTTCCCGGAGAATCAGGGAATCATAAGCCGCTTGGTAGGGCTGCAGAATGTGGCCCACGTGGGCCTGCGCCGGGTCCCAGGAACGGATTTCCTGAACTGTACCCAGCGTCAGCGTGGTGGTCTTGGGGGCGCCGGGGTTATTGCTGCCCGCTGCGCCGCCTCCGCCGCAGGCCGTCAGCGCAAGGGATGTGCTGAGGATGAGAGCGGCTGCTGCCGCTTTGGGACCTAACTTCATTGTTGGCTCCTTGCTAAGTGGAACGTGATCCACCAGATGGATTGCTTCTTGCGGTGGTGTGGCCCGCGCCACACCTTCCTTGTGAGATTCAGGGTACGCAATATTGCCGTCTTCGGCAACCGGTTGTCGATCGGAACGTGTTTTAAGGGCCGATCCTGTATTTTCTGCAACCTTGTATAGACGTGGGTCGCTGCAACGGGTTGCCTTCGAGGCGGGTTCAGGAGACTTTCTCAGGGAGGTCGGGGTAACTCTGGCGGTAGATTTCCTTGACGATCCGCAGTGACTTCTCCGCCTCCTGGGGGTCGATCCAGAAGGGGGTTGCCTTGTTCAGTCGGCCGTAGAAATCGGCAATCAGCAGTTCATGTGAAACGCCCCAGTAGGCGCGGCCGCCGGATTCCATTACCCGCTCCGGAACCACTTCCACTCGCCCGTCGGCGTAGGCGACCGTGAGGTCCCCGCGTAGGCTCAAGGTTGCCCTTTCCGTGACGATCTCCATGGTCACAGGGGCGTTTACCGCGTGGGCGAGGGTGGCATAAAAGGCGCTGCGCGCCCCGCTGGAGTGCTCGGCGACAAATTCCGCGGTGTCCTCCACTTCAATGGTGCTGCCGAGGAATCTGGTGGCGGCGTTGCCTGAGAGCGAAACCACGTCGCCCACCAGCCACTGCAGCAGATCAACGGTGTGAATGGCCTGGTTCATCATGAGTCCGCCGCCTCCACCTTCCCAGGTGCCGCGCCATGGCCGGTTGCGGTAATACTCCGGGCCGCGGTGCCACAGCACGGTAGCAGAAGCACCCAGCACGGCACCCAGTTCGCCGGAGGAAAGCAGGGAGTGCATGGCCTGGGCGGTGGAGTTGTAGCGGTTCTGGAAGCAGACAGCAATCTTCGCCGTGCTCGCTTTGGCGGCCGTCACGAGGCGGCGGCCTTCCTGAAGCGTGTGCGCGAGAGGCTTCTCTACAACCACGTGTACGCCCTGCTCAAGGCAGTCCACAGCGATTGAGGCATGCAGGTTATGAGGTGTGGTGACGTGCACTACATCCGGCCGAATGGCCTCGATAAGGCTGAGGTGATCGGGAAAACCTGGTACACCGTAGGCCTCTGCCGCGGCCGCCAGCCGTTCAGGATCGGAGTCACACACCGCCGCCAGCTGCACGCCTTCAAGCTTTGCGATTGCCTCGAAATGCACCGTCGATACGTCTCCGCAGCCGATGACGGCGGCCTTCAGGCCCGTCACGAAAGTTCAATCCCGTTCTTGGCTGCCAGGGACGCAAAAGCGCGTGCGGCGGCACCGAAGGCTACAGGCCCGGAAAAGCCGCCCAGCTCATGCGCGCTGGCCAAGTGCGGCTCCAGGGACGCGAAGCCGGCGAAGCCGTCCGCTTTCAGGGCGGCAATAGTGGCGTCGAGCTCGCCGTCGCCCTCACCTGCAGGCACCACCTCGCCCGTGGCGAGCACGGCATCTTTGACCTGGAGATATTCAAGGTAGGGGCGCAGCAGGGCATAACCCTCGGTATAGGGCTTGACGCCCACCTGGACGAAGTTGGCGTTGTCCCAGGCGACCCGCAGTGCCGGGGAGTCCACGGACTGCATGATGTCCAGGACGCGCTCCGGAGTGTCCCCGTAGATGCCTTTTTCATTTTCATGCAGGAGTACAACGCCGGCACTGGCCGCTTCCGCTGCAAGGGCGCGCATGCGGGTAAGGACTGCGTCGCGGATGTCATCAGGACCCTGACCTTCACCGGGGTAGAACGAGAAGATCCGGATGTACCTGGTGTCCAGGCCTTTGGCGACAGAGATGATCTGGCGCAGGCGCTGAACCTCGTGTTCCACGGGAAGGCCGATGTCTACCTTGCCGATAGGGCTGGCCACCGCCGAAACTTTCAGGCCCTTATCTTCAAGAATTTCCTTGAGCCCGGCCACCTGTTCGGTGCGTAGTTCCGATACGTTAACGCCCCAAGCGCTTCGCACTTCAATGTGACTTGCCCCGAGCGCCAGCAGGACGGCGGCCTGGACCGCGGGGTCAGGGTCCACTTCATCGCCGAAGCCCGAAAGGGGCCAGGAAACGGTAGTTGCTTCGTTAGATGGTGCGCTCACGCAGGTCTCCTTTGACGGGGCGACGAGGACAATATGGATCTGCTCGACGCGCGGTGATTCGGTTCACAAAGATCGTGACTGAGTCTAGACATTCTGCATGCATCTGACAACCGGTTGCCAAGCGCGTAGGTTTTGTGGCACTCTGAGTTGTATGTGGCTGTGGCAATGGTCACAAAGACCTGTGACGCCGTTCAGAGGGGAACGCTATGGCGATGAAAGCAGCCGGAACCGACCGTCCTGCCACCATCCACGACATCGCTGCTATCTGCGGGGTGGCCGCCTCAACCGTCTCACGTGCGCTCTCCACTCCGGAGCGCGTCAATATCCGCACCCGCGCCCGCATCGAAGCGGTAGCCACCGAACTGAACTACATACCGAACATCCAAGCCAAGGCACTGAGCTCGGGCCGGACCGGAGCGGTGGGCGTCCTGGTCCCGGACATCACCAACCCGTTCTACTTTGACCTCATCAGAGGAACCCAGCTACAGCTCAAGGCAGCGGGTTACACCCAACTCCTCGTGGACACCGAGGAATCGGACGAAGTAGAGGCCAGCAGCATGGAACAGCTGCGCAAAGGCGCGGACGGAATCATCGTCACGGCCTCCAGACTCAGCGACGAGGCCCTGCTTTCCGCGGCGGCCAAAATTCCCATCGTAGCGATCAACCGCGACGTACCCGGCGTACCCGCCGTGGTCATAGATACTCCCTCCGCAACGAGCCAGGCGTTGGATCACCTGATCTCACTGGGGCACAGCCGCATTGCCTACGTCGCCGGCCCGGTTACCTCCCAGTCCAGCACACTGCGCTGGGACGCACTCGCTGCAGCTGCCGAGGAACGTGGGGTGGATGTGCGCAGGCTCGGTCCGTTCGCCCCCAAAACCCAATCGGGCGCTGCCGCCGCGGACGCAGCGGTCCACTCCGGTGTTACAGCCTGCATCGCCTTCAATGACCTTATCGCCATCGGCATGCTTCAGCGCCTGCGCGAACGCGGCATCCGGGTACCGGAAGACATGAGTGTTGTGGGCTGCGACGACATCTTCGGCGCGGACTTTTGCAATCCCCCGCTGACCACCATGGCTTCCCCAATCGAACAGGCAGGCCGTGTAGCCGTGTCCATGCTGCTCGCCCAACTGAATCCACGGGGTGGCGGCGGCACCCGTAACCGCTCGCTCATGCCCACGCATCTCACCGTCCGAGGGTCCACTGGGATGGCTCCGCGCGCCTGCTAAGAGCGACACGAAGGGCAAGTGCACTTAACGGGGCTTTGCCTCAAAAGGCTCAAGAGGTACCTCGGCGCAGCCTGTCCGGTGTTCCCGCAGGTAGACCCTTCCACTCGTCCCAACAGTCCCACCGTAAAGGGGTTGCGGCCAAGCCGAGACCAACCATTGCATCAGAAGCGATAATGACTGCTCGGCTTTACAGAATCGCTGTTATCGGCGTTTCAAGTGGGCTGCCACTAGACGAGAGAATCCCGCATCTAACTGCGGGTGTAGTCGCGTCTTACCTATGGGGCTGGGCGTTTGTCACCGGCGTCCTCTGGCCCCCAGTCCCGGTTCCAGTCTCGTTGGGTGGACCAGCTAACCTTCATTTCCATGACGAAGACGAAGGGCTGGGGTTGGTATCCGCCACGATTTTGTGCGGAGCTTGGCAGGTTCGCATTCGTATTCGCGGACGTGGAAGGCGTAGCTGGCGAGTTGATCGTCGTGCATCACGGCTATGCCGAAATGATGAAGGGCGACTGGAGCCGTAGCGGTAAACAGTGGATAGCAGCGCTCCGTGAGTGCTTTGATTCTCCGAACTTCCAGGAAATGTGCGATGCCCTCGACGAGTTGACGAAGACGAGGAACCTATTTATGCACGGTGAGTGGTCATTCCTCTCGGACACAGTTGCAATGGTTATGAAGCGCCACCACGATAAGTCGTCACAGTCGCCTGGTTATGAGATGGCGGACAACATCACACCCGAGATGATCGCTTCGCAGACCCAGCATCTGATCGCCATCGAGGTAGCCCTTGGAAACTACCTTGGGGACAAGATGGGCATCTCCTGATCGGAAACCGCATCCCGGACATCTTCCACGTTAATCCCCCTTGGCTTCCGCATGTAAAAAGACGCCGGCAACTTCCATGCCGTGATAGCCTGCCCATACGTAAGTCATAAGCGAACAGGGCTCGATGTGGAAATTCCCAGTGATCTTATTGCTGCAGCCACAGAACGACGCCTTATTCCCTTCATTGGTGCAGGTTTCTCCGCGCCGATAGGCCTTCCAGACTGGGACTCGTTGCTGCGCCAGATTGCGGCTGAAGTTGAACCATCATTGACGTATGAAGAGATAGCCAATTACGCTAATGACGACCACTTGCAAATCGCTGAGTATCTTTACCTCAAGTCCAATAAAAAAATTGGCCCGCTCCGGCATTTTATTGCAAAAAACCTTCACCATACAGGTGATATCACTAGATCAACTAGTCACGTGGAGCTAGTGAATCTAAAGGCCCCTCAGATTTACACCACAAACTATGATGAGCTTATAGAAGATTCATACAGGCGCCTAGGGGTACCGTACCGGGCTATCGCACTGGGCCGAGATGTATCAGAGGCGTCAGGTACTGCCACCCAGATTGTTAAGTATCACGGCGATCTACGTCACGAGGACACGCTAGTACTAACGGAATCCTCGTATTACAAGCGGCTCGACTTCGATTCACCAATGGACATCAAGTTTCGGGCTGATCTTCTTGGCCGTTCCGTGCTTTTCATGGGATATAGCTTTCGGGATATTAATATCCGCATTATTTGGTTCAAACTCAATCAGATGATGATGGACATACCGGCGGCGGACCGCCGTCAATCCTACATACTTCGGTTGAAATCGAACCCTGTCCTGGAGGCCTTATACGAGGCCGCGGGCCTCAAGACTATTGTTTTGGATCCCCCGGACAGCGAAGGCGGGCTAGGGTCGCCATGGTCAAACCGGGCAGGAACAGGTTTTGCCCCAATCACCTCGACCGGCGCCCTCCTTGCCACCTTGGCTAACAAAGTAGAGACGGCTGACGGGGGACGGGACAATGCCGCCCCCTTATTTGTCAGCAAGATGATGATCGATGAGGCACATCGGGAGAGCTCTGCAAATCCGCTCGCGAACATAAGCGCTGTGGAGAACATTTTTGAGCGGTCCATCCCCTACGGCTTGGAAGAAGAAGCTCAAAACCTTACGTTATCGATGCTAAATAAAAAGCCGCAGACATGGAAGCTGTCCAGCAACCTTATTCTCGCTTCGCAGTCAATAGGGCCGAGCGAAGACCTTACATGGCATGTCGTAAGAATTCTACTCGAAGATTCCACCGAGACCTTTCGTGAGGATCTGTTGTCATCTTCCAGTGTCAGTTGGGGGGTAGTATGGTCGGCGCCGCTGAAATCCGGCGAATGTGAGCAGGTTCTTGAACGCTTCGAAAGAGAGATTGGTTACCATCGCGGCGCGGCGGGCGACATGGATCTGGCCTTCGCCATAGATCTTGCTTTGCGTATAAAGTATCAGGGCTTGGCACGGCCATACGATGAACGACGAACAAGACGCATAGAAACATTGCTTATGTCGGCTCAGGCGCTTTATCCCCGCGTCGCAGATGTAAGTCCCATAAGAAACGGCCCGCCAGATCCGTCCTGGCTGAAGCAGGAGCTGAACGATGGCATTGTCAGACAGCGGCATTTGACGAAGGATCCCGACGAGGTATATGCATTAAAAAAACGACGCAGCTACGACTTCGTTGATCCTGATGACGTGATCAACCCCGCCAGCCCAATTCGTCCGCCAAAGTGATGCTGGTTGTGGTGTCCTGCAGGAAATTTGGACCCCGCTGACCTCGAGAATCTGGTCCAACGCCGGCCTCAGGTTGACGAAAGGCCGGTTATCGGCGTTCTGGAATCGGCCCGAGTGTGGCGAAAAACAGGTCCTCCCAGCTGCACGGCCGAAGGTGACCTACTCCCGTCGGCCGGGCCGGAGCTCGTCCATTACGGGCGCATATGTCCCCGCAGAATTCGTATTCCGCCTGGACTATTCCCTTGTCGCCGTCTTCGGCCATGGCAGCTCTTCACGGCGAAGAAGTCTCCTTGCGCCGAGCAATCGGTTCGCCCTGCCGAAGCACGTGGAAAGCGCAGGCAGGAATCCCATACCGCGGCGCAAAGACAGGATTTTCTTTCTGCCGTGGCACGATTGGGAACGCGTACCGCTCCGGGTAGAGCGCGTTTCACGGCCCCAAGGGGCGAGGCCTCCTGTTGCGCGGTCAACAACATTTGGTAAGTTTGCTGATTATTGTTTGATGCCGCGGACCGAGCTCCTATGGCAGACCGAACCGTTCAGATCAGGAAGCGATATCAGCAAATCCACAGCAGGAGGAAGCATGACGCAGGAAGACCACCGGGCTGAATCGGAGATGATCCCAGGCGGCGATTCCGAGGAATCGGCGCCCGTCTCGTCGGAATCAGGTCAGGATGCCGCAGCCATTCCGGACGGCAGCGGCAACGACCTTCCACAGGAGAAATCGCCCAATGACGATGACGAAAGCTTCGACGCCGGATAAGGCGTGCCACCACGTCCAGGCCGCGGCTGGCGATCGTGGTGACGCTGGTGTCGGAAGCGTCTACGCTGCGCATCAGCAGCAGCTTGGCGGAGTTCTGCCTGCGGCACCCCGCTGACGCTCTCCCGGCCCAGGTGAGTTGGCCCCGGCGACGCCGGCGCCCTGGGCACGTCCGGAACTGACGCCGGCCAGCGGCGTGTTCATCATCGTATACGGGGCCGCCAACAGCCCGGAGTCGGACGCGTACACACCCGACGGCAAGCTTCCAGCCGTACCGGACGGGGTGCTGGACACCGCACGGACATCCCGCTTCGAGGCGGTGACCTGGCAGCCTGGAGCTGGACGGCGGATGGCAATAGTTCCGCCCATCGGCCGGGAAGGTTGTGGCGGCAGGGCAGTCACTGGCCACGGACGAGGACAGTGACCGCGGGACCACCCTGGGCCTCGGACGGCTCTGCAGCGTTTCGTCATCGCGGCCGGCTATGGAGCGAACGAGTTTCTCGGCGCTGGCCATAAGCGGCCTGCAGCACGACAAGGCGGCAACCGCTGCAGCATCTTCGGCGCCTTCCAAGAAATTCGTAGTAACGCTGAAGCGTATCGGCTTCAGAGTTCGATTGCCCAGCCGTCTTGGTAGTCGGGGTGGTCCCTGTATGGGGACGCCATGCACATGAGGACGAATTCACTGGTTGCGCCGACCTCGCTGGCCATGTCGGTGACTACGAGCGGGACATTGGCAAGCATCTGCCGTTTCGCAGCGCATTCAGCGAGGATGCGGCCCGGGTTGAACTGCGCGATATAGACGCGGTCTTCGGCTTTGCAGGACAGATATCCCGGCGCGTGGCCAGAGTACGCATCGAGCACGGTCTGTTCGTCCGCGCCGTAAAGAGCAGGGGCGGGATTTCCGTCTTTGGTAAACCACTCCCAGGGTGCGGGGGACGCCGCCCTGGCGACGGCTTCGTCTTCACTGATTCGTGCTTCGAGGAAATCAACGATGTCCATGCCTTCATCCTGCCATCACGTGTCTATCCAATGCCCTTTGATCAGCTGAACGGGGGCGCCCTTGCTGCGGGACCGGGAGGCCGTGCTGGGAGCTAACTTACGCCTCCGTCATGACGGCGCTGAGCACTCTGGCGGGCGGCGTTTCAGTTCCGGCCAGGAGTTCTTGACACCCCCAATGACCGGGCGTACTTTGATGGCTCATCGGGTTATTCCCGCCCCCGGTAGGAAGGTGCGGTGAAGGCTGCAAGGCAGCGACACGAGGATGAGTCAGCTGCCTGAACTCGTAATCAGGAACACCCCCCCTTGTTTGTTTCAGCTTCTCGTTTCAACGCGGAACCGTAGCGCATCAACGCTTACGGCCGCTCGCCCCAACCGGCCACAACAACCGTCGGAACAACGTCATGCAGAAAAAACGATCACCTGTCCTTATCGGGCTTTGCCTTCTTCCAGTCCTCTCAGCCTGCGGCGGCGGCCCATTTGCCGCTCCCGCCACCACTGCCACCCAGACAGTGACAGTGACACCCAGCCAGTCACAGACCGAGCCAGGACTCCTGCCCACGGCACCCGAAACAAACACCTCCACCGAAACATCAACGCCGACGCCCGAGACGACCGCTACAGAGTCCGCTACCGCCACGGGAACCGAGTCAACGACGGCCACCGGAACAGAGTCCGCGACGGCCACGGGAACAGAACCAGCGCCCAGTACAGAAACCGGAACAGGAACACCTACTGATTCTCCCGTGGCCACCAGACCACATTCGGATCCCAAAACCATTCAAATCAACGGCAAGAAATACGCCTGCTCCGACCTGTCCGTGAACGCCTGCGATAAGGGAGTCACGGAAGCCTTTGATAAATGGGGTGACAAGCTGGAAGGATTCGTGAATTCGGACCGGCTGGGAACTCTGGGCAGGGGCGGCTCGGCGAAGCTTCCAGATGGCCGGATCGCCCGCCTCGGACTGCTTTCCTGCATGTACATGGACCTCAAAGCTGATTCAACCAAGTTCCTGGAGGGTGCGAAGGCACTGGAACCACGAGCCAAGGACACAGACCTGCTGCTGTTCTGGCTTGAATCCAACAGGGTGATATGCCCGGAGCTCCAGCTTAAGGCGTAACCCTAAACCCGTCAGCTCCAACAGATTCGGTCATTCGAACGCCTTAGTTTTGCAAGCCACCGCGGCAATGCTGCCCGCGATGACCCGACGCCTGTTGCCCCGGAGGGATGTCATGACCCACAAAGAGACCACCAGACCAGCGAAAATCGTGTACCGCCCCATCGGCCTGGCCCCAGGCGGGCCGGAGGCATCATTACCGGGCAGGTCTTTTAAACAGGTCTGGAAGCACGCCGCGCCAGGGGACCGGAACGAGGCCCCCAGACCCCTATCTGCGGCTACGACCTGAAAGAGATCCTCATCGCCGCCGCCATCCAAGGCGCCGGCTTCGCCGTGATCAAGCCCAGCGGCCGAATCAGCGTCATCGTAAGCGGACCACAGAGGGCTAATTTCTCCTCGGGGTGTCAGACGAATAAGCGGCAAGCCCCACAGCGCTCACCTCTGAGTAGATGGTCGCTGAGGCGCGCCCAGTTCTCAATAAGCGAAGGCCAGACCGGACTAAAGCCTGGCCGGCTTTCTCATCGAAATAGCACCCTGCTGCGCCACTGGGCGTCAGGTGACAGAATGCCAGCGGCGTGAACCGGCCCGTTGCAAAGTCGTCCTGGCGGGGGCGGTGCCGCTGACCTCAGGATCTGGATGCGTCCGAAGGTGGCCAACCCCGGTGTGACCGGATTGTGCCCGAAGGAGCCGAAGCCTACGCCGGAACGGCTCCCCGCGATGCCCTGAGGACATGTCCCGGATGAGGCCGGTCCCGGCAACCTCCCTAATGAGACCTATGCCGGCCGCCGCCTGACGCTTCGTCGGAAAGATCTCTGACACGGCCAGGAGTTCGCCCGACGGCCCTCGGAGCCGAGCGCGGAATCCTCCATCAGGGGCATCGATAATTTCGAAGTACCCGGACATATTGCGCCTCCGTTTCTGTTGGTTGGAGAGGACGGGCCTGGCCTGCTGTCCGATCTCGGCCATAATAGGTCCGAAGTTCTTGGCAGGCAGCCATTTAGCGGGTCGAATTGTCCAGCACCTTCTCGCACCGGCACCGGGGCGACCGCTTCATGCAATCGAGAGCATCAACGCCCGGATCCGCCGGGCGGTGAACGCCCGCGGACATTTCCCCACCGAACAAGCGGCGCTGAAGTGCATCTACCTCGCGATCATGAGCCTGGACCCCACCGGCAAAGGCCGAAGACGCTGGAGCAACCGCTGGAAGGCCGCCCTGAACGCCTTCCAATCACCTTCGACGGACGCCTGACCGCAGGTAGGAACTAGAAAAAGCAACAACCCCAGTTACACCGAATAATTGACAGACCCCGGAGTGCCGCCCTCGAGCGGAGGGGTGTTGCCGGGTCCGAAGCTGCTGGGGGGAGTGCGCCGCACCCGGCCATCCGGAGCTTCGGGTTTGCAGCCTCAAGCTCCAGCCAGGACGAGTTCAGTCTCGCCTGACGGCCATACGAAAAAACGGGATCTCCCCCCCAAATACGTGGTACTCCCCGACCCCACAATGAGGTGTGAGCAACATTCCGGGACGTTTGCTCGGGCGGTAGCCCGGACAGTCAAGAAAGAAGGACAACTATTTCAGCTGCCCTTCTTCCTATTGTTGAACTAGACCTTCTCGCCGGTCCTGTCAGGAGCTTTCTCGGGTTCCTGGACCGTGAACTCCCTGCGGCGCCATGGGAAGGCCCAGAACTTGAAGTCCTTCGCTTCCACCCGGCGCTCCCGGCGCTGGCCGGTTTCCCGTGTGGCGTCTTTCGTGGCGTCGCGACGGAACTCCTTGCCATACGAACCGCACATCACTGACCTCCTAGCTTGAACGGTGCTCCTTAATCGTCCTCCCATAGAGCGCCCCGGTCGAGAGGCAAACGATCCGCGGTCTCCAGGTCGTTTTTCGTCAACAGGGTCATAGGGTCAACAGCCCGTCCGGGCCATGAAGTCGATGCCCTGCTCCCTGGTCCGCGTCAGGGAGCTTGCTGCACTGCTCTTGCTGATTCATTGCGGTCGCCATGGGATCCATGGTTTCGGTCATGATCAGTCGTCCCCGCCACGCACCGCGCCGGCGTGTCAGGCCAACCCGGTGTCCACCGTTATTCAGACGCTCCCGGGCTCAGAGGTCCCCGGGGAGGAATCTTCGATGTCCTCTGCGGCATCGGCGGTTGCGTCCGGATCATCTTCAGGTTCGAAAGTGTTGGGCTCTGTGCCCGCGCCGATCCCCACACCGCCCGCCGAACCGGGAATGCTGCCATCCGGGCCGCGGCCCTCAGTGCCCGTCAGCTTCTGTTCGCTGGTGGAATCGTCTTCGCGGGGGTCTTTCCCTCCCTCATCCATGCCTAGGTTCGCCTCCTGGCTCCGGCTTCCGGTGGGATATTCACGGTAGCATTCACAGGGCGGAACAGTAAGTGCACTTTCGGTTGCCCAACACTGGGGACGAACTGATCCAGCACAAGAAAACGCGACGTTCAGCAAAGCTGGATGCTTCAACCGGAGGCGGCTCATCAGTAGCAGAGGCCCCGGTTGCCTGTTGCACGATAAATTCGTGGCGGAGGAACGCCGCGTGGACCAGGGTGCGCGTCGCGCACCTACCGTACCGCAGCCGTCCTCCCAGGTCCGCCAGCCAGGACGGCTGGTTCAACCCACAGCCCTCAGCTCCGTCAGCCGCCGCCGTTGTGAAACGGAGCGACCCGGCCCAGCCAGAAACTGCCACGACGGCACCTGGCACGTTCGGCGCACCCCCTCCCAACCCGGAACCGTCCAGGGGACGCCGGAATCGAGGACATCAAGCACGACATCGAACAGACCCGGGAAGAGCTCGGCGAAACCGTCGAAGCCCTCACCACGCAACTCGATAGCAAAGCACAGGCCAAAAAGAGGGCCGACGCCCTGAGAAACCAGGCAGTCAGCAGGCTCGCGGCGGGCAAAGAACAGGCCGCTGGGGCAAGCCGGTCCGGCCGTGCCCGGCTGGACCGGCATGCCCGCCAGGCCAAAACCTATCAAGCGGAAAACCGGCGCAGAGCCAGACCCTGATTACCGGAGCATGTGCGGTCGCCGGAGCGCCTCATCACCATCATCTTCTGGCGAAGTCTGCGCACACGTCCAGCGTGCCCGCCGTCGAGGTAAGGCACCCCCGCCAAGGGCGGCCGGAGTCGGGCGCCCCTTACCGGCTAAACCGGTCACGGCCAGGCGTGCGAGCTTGGGGTCACGTTTACCCTGGCTGCGGCGGAGGAGGGCCTTGCGGCAGGGTCAGGTCAACCTGCCGGGACGATCCGCTGCTGGTGCTTCCTGCCGGGTGATGGTTCGAATGAAGATCCGGTCTTCCTCGGAGAGAATGGTCTCGCCGTGCGGATCTGCGCTGGCGTCTTCGCCGGTTTCGGCGCTGACTTTGGCCGTCAGAGTGCGCGGCACCATCACGCATCCGGGATTGTCGATGAACCATTGCCGGGTGGCAGGGGAAAGCCGGTTCCAGTGGTCCTTGATGCGCAGGTCAGTCGGTGCCGCCTTTCAGGGCCCACTGCGGTTCGGTGTTGGTTGAGGGTGAATGCCACGGATTCCCGGGGTGTGGTTCTCAGGAAGTGTCCCGGCGCCAGTGGGTTGGTTCAGCTGTTCCAGGTCAAGGTGATTTCCCCGCCCTCGGGCAGAGCGGTCACATGCACCGACAGCTCCAAGCCCTCGGGAGCGCGGCTGGGGTCAGAACCCGTCGCATCCGTGACCTGATCAATGAGCAGGCTTACTGCCCGGGACAGCACCCGGGCCAGTCAGCGGGACGGGTGCTGGAGGCCTGCACCCTCACCGCCAGCGCCTCACCCCGGCCGGTAGAGGTCACGGTTGCCGGTCCGGTCTCAGGCCCGCTCTGCATTCATCATCCTTCCGTCGGGAAAGCATGCCATCTCAACAAGCCCCGGCTCTCTCGACAAGCCTGAAGTGCGGGCTCAGCTATAACTCTCGGGTGGGATCGGGATGCGGGGGTACCGGTCCGGGGTCAGGAACGGGCAGCGGCCCTGGTGCCGGATCAGGGTGTGGTGGCTGTGGAGAGGTAGGGTCCGGGGAATCGGGCCCCAGCGGTCCGGGATCCGGAGGGAATGGATCCGGTTCAGGCAACGGCGGAATAGTCATGAGCTTCTCCTGGTGAGGCCACGGCAGGATCCGGGGATCCCCGGACGCCGGGATCAGGATACGTCCGGACCGGCGTGAAGAACAGAGCAGGTCGTCACCGGTGCCGTTGGTTTGCCGCTGAGCGGGATTTCGGGGCACAGGTCCGGTAACGTGTCCCGTTCCGGCGTATTCTGGCACTGCACGGATGCCGGCCACGGCGGCCTGTTTGTCGGGGAACGAACGGGACACGGCCGTCACCGTCCCGTCCGGGGCCGTGAGCCTGAACCTGACGCCCAGTCCCTCATCGTCGGTGACGAGTTCAAACATTCCCGCCATGGATCTCCTCCTGCACGGGGGCCGCTGGCCCGCACGTGCAGTGTTCCGGCGTCGGGGCCGGAACACTGCACTGTATTCCCGGCCCCGACGGTCTGCTGACGCTGCGTCGGCTGTCCGCCCAAAAGGGTATGAAAACCCCGGGGCAACTGACCGAGCACCAAGGCAGCTAATGTGTGAACCACGCCACATGTCCGGGCCCCTTAACTTACCCCCAGAATTCAGTACCCGCCCGTAAATTCTCTGGCCGCTGGCCAGCGTCAGCGGGGATCTCTTAAATTTTCGGCATCGCAAGGTGCCCTGTTCAGGGGTGGAAGCCCGGCTTTTCCTAACCTCCGTCAATGACCCTCGCAGGTGTCCCGGTGCTGAGGTCTGAGCGCCCGTCACCGCCGGGACGGTCGGGGCCGGACGCACTCCCCCAGATGCCCCGGACCCAACCCTCACACCCAGGAGCCGGACGGGCGAATCCGTTCCCGCTGTCGCTACAGGGGCATCTTCCGGGTGCGGGCCGGTTACCTCGCAGGATGAACAAGCCCCGGAAGGCGGGCCGATGACCGCTTCACGGTGCCTGTTGCCACGGGTGTCTCCTTCGACGATCTCCATACCGGGCTCCTGACACCCGCAGGACCCAAGGGTAGGCCGCGCCAGCCCCGGTGGCTACGAACCTGGCTCCTCAGAACGGCTCTTTCAGCAGCTGCGCCGGTGGATCCAGATTCGGGGCGGTCACGGAGTTCCCGCTGGCCAAGGCCGTGCTTGAGTAGCTCGAAGGAGCACATGGCGTAACTGCCGCCGATCCGGCCGGCGCGTCCTGGGACAGCAATTTCGTCTGTGCCCCCAGCGGACGGGGATTTCGGGGCCGGCGCCGGTGAACTGCACCCTTCAGCCGGCAGGGGGCAACCGGCCTGGCCGCGTGTGTGGTTTGTCCCGGACAGTCGAGAGCAGGAGGACACCTGCCACGGCGAAGACGCCGGCGAGGATGAAAGCGGCAACCGCCACCGGCGGAGCGGTGCCGGCCTCGCCCAGGACGGTGATGCCGATGGTCACCGCGACCAGCGGGTCGATGACGGTCAGTCCGGCCACGACGAGTTCGGCGCTTCCTCTGGAATGGGCGCTCTGGACCAGATACGAACCAAAGACGGCAGCGACCACCAGCCCAGTGAGGCTGGCCAGGGAAAGCCACTCGAAATGACCTTCGAAGATCCTGGCGATCACGGTCTTGGCCAAGGCGGCGACGAACCCGAAGAGAACCCGGGCCCCTGCGGTGTAGGAGACGGCGTTCACCCGCCGGCGCAGTGATGTGAACACCGGAACAATCACCGCCAGCGTGAAGCCAAGCAGGGCAAGGATCGATAGGAGCTGTCCGTCACTGATCTGCACGTCCGTGGCCCAGACGGCCGCGACAATCACGAACGCGCCGACCCCTCCGACACACAGGATAACCGCCGTCAATGCGCGCCGGCCCGGCCGACGGCCACTGATGTGGGCGGTGACAAGGGTGGTTACGACCAGGGCCAGCGCGCCGATGGGCTGAACCACGATGAGGGGCGAAAAGCGCAGACTTGTAAGCTGCAAAGCAATAGCCGCCCCGAGCATCAGGGTCCCTCCGAGCCACGCCGGCCGGAACACCAGCCGCGAAAGGCTTCCACCGGCCACACCCTGCTGCCATCCGGCCCGGCTGACACCCCGGTGCTGGAACAAGGTACCTAGAGACAGCAGCACCGCCCCGGCAACCGCTATTGGGATACCGAGCCATTGGGAGGACGCGATCGCCGCCTCGGTTGCCGAAGCCATCATCCCAGTGCACCCCGCAAGTAATTGCGCAGCCGGTCCGCCTAATCAGCTGCTTGCATGAGGCATCCCGACATTCCGAGCACCCCGCGGTCGTGCACCCCTATCGATAGTGCCTCGATGACGACAACCACGAGCTCTTTGATCGTCTGATCCCCTAATCAACGCACACGCCCCAACCGCGCGCTCCGGCTACAGCAAAGGCTACAGGTTGACCGCCCCAGGTCCTTGCAGCGTCCTGTTTCCTTCGGAACAGAACCGACGCCAGGCGTGACTCCTGCCCCGACCCGAATATCCAGTAAGGACCACTCGGGCGGTTTCTGCACTGCGCTTCCACGGCATCACGACCGCAGCGACGATACTCCTGACCAGCGGCGACGCCGGCACCTTCACCTCTCCCGGACACCTCGCGGCCTATGCCGGCATTGTCCGGGTGACACGGCGGGACCTCGATCCGCGGTGAATTCCCCGCCCGCTCGGGGAACAAACAGCTCAAGAACGCCCTGTTTAGATCCGCCTGGATCGCCAGCTGCCACCACCCCGCGTCAAAGCCCCACTACCAAAGAACGGGCAAAGGGGAAGAACCACAACGCCGCCGTCATCTGCCTGGCCCGGCGCCGCTGCGACGTCATTTACTTAATGCTCAGACACGGCACCCTATACGACGAGAAACCCGCCCAGGCCGCTTGACCAAAAGCATAGGGACACCCCCGATACCGCCGACAGGATGCCGAGGCAAAGAAGCCGGGGAAAAACCGGAATCTCACCCATGCCATCCCGCATTGAACGACGAACTAGGCATCGGAAAGCTTAGTGCAGGGGGACCTTCCCCGGTCGGCAGACGCCACGGAAAAGCCCCTCGCCGCCTTCACATCGTGATGAGGATTTGGCGGCACTTGCCCACCCCGCAGACTGAACTCCCGCATGCGCAAGGACTCCGGCGCCGGAGCGGATCGTTCCTGGAAACTGGGACCAGGAGGGTGAGCCGCGCCAGCGTAGGGGGTCGCCGGCACTGGCCACAGATGTTTCTCTGCCTCAAGCGTCCGTGCCAGCATCATCCCGCAATTCGACAAATTCCTTGAACCTGAGCAGGTCTGCCCTGACCTGCATGGTGTCGAATCCCAGGGCTGCCCCCGTTCTCTCAGCGAAGGTTTCCGGGGACCATTCCAACCGGACCCAGACGCGGGTGCTTTCGGGGTTTAGTTGCGTGAACGAGACGGCTCCGGCGTGGGATATACCGTCAGTGCTGCGCCAGGCGATTCGCTCGTCCACCCGGTCTTCTATGGTCTCGGCATCGAACTCCCGTTCCGCGCCTCCGATGTTCGTCACCCAATGGGTGATCCTGTCACTGACCCGCGTCACCGATTCAATCCCCGACATGAACTGAGGAAAGGATTCAAACTCCGACCACTGCTCATACGCTTCGCGCACGGGAACAGCCACCTCAATGGTGTCTTCCACAGTCTGCATTTCCTCCTCCTGCACCTAACTCCGGATCCGCTGACGGCTCCTCGCCGGTGTGTGCTGGAAAATGGACTCTCGTTCGTCCCGGGGCATCCGATATTTCCTTTTATGGGTACGTGGACCGGCTGAACCCGATACGTTGCCTTAGCCGCACAGTCCTCTCAACGGCCACAACGAGAAGAATACAACGCTGAATAATAAAATCTACGCGGTAGTGGATACCAATTTGCGATGAAAGGGTCTTCCGGGCCGGGTAGGGAAGCCCGACTGAGGCCTTCCGCGGCCAAGCTGGACGGCTCACACCAGCTAATGGAGACCGTCCCGCGTACTCCCAGTGCAGGCCGACAGCGGAGGATCCAATGGTCTCCCCACCCCATGTGGACACCCAGTCCGCCGCCGGTCTTACTTACCCTCAGCTGCTCTTGCTCTTGTGCCCAAGGAACGGGAACCGTAGCTTAGGGGCCAGCGGGATAGCGCGCGCAGGGCGGCTACTCGGCCACGGCTCTCTGTCCCGCCCCACTGGCTCCGGGCTCTAGAACCGGCGGCGTTTCGGCGGGAAGTGACCGCGCAGGGAGGCTTCCCGGATGACGTTGCAGATCTGGGTGGACAGCTCTTTTTGTACACTCCCCACATCGGGGCTCTGGCCGTTCTTCAGTGCCTTTTCAATGTCGCAGCAGTAGGCTGCGAGCCGGACCGCGCCAACCATCTCGGAACTGGCGCGGAGGCTGAGCACGGCGTCGAGTCTCTCAGCTGGATCGCCGCGTCTAAGGGTCTTGAAAATCTTCAATCCCCTGGCAAGCAACAGCAGCAGGTAGTCCTCAATAAATGCCTGGGCAGCAGCTTCGCCTGCATCGTCTTTGAGATCCTGAAGGGCGCCGTCGTCCAATACAGGGAAATCGTCGCCCGGTTCGCCCGTCATGTCAGAACACCTCCTCCGTGGATCAGATACCGTCTGGCCCTTGGGAAAAGTCCGGAACCTTGCGATTAAAGTTGCCCAGGCCACCAATTTGGGGGGGTGGAAACCTCATCAGGAAATCCTCGCAGTTCCCCGAGTGACTCGGCACCCTAGGGCGGGCCGCGGAATAAAGCCCCCGGCCTTCACTCAGTGTTCGATGGTGCACACCGAGATAAACCACGTGGCCGTAACGCCTTGACATCTGAGGGCGTTCCAACCGCTCGAGGCGGCAGACGCCGGTACGCCTCCACCGTGAATCTGTTCTCCGAACCGCAAGTCAGGACTGACCAAGGACAAGGCACAGCCCGAAAAACGCTGGCCAGCAGGATCAGAAATCGGTCCAGGGCCGCAAGATGCGGCGGTAATCAGCCGACTTCGGGAGGCAGCACGCACTCCGCCACGCTCTCATCTCGCGATCGGTTTCCACACCTTTGCTGCACTCGACCATAGGCGACCGGCCGCGACTATTGAATGGGACCCGGTTTTCCCTGGCCGTGCGGTGGCTGGTGCGGAGGGTGAGGGCCGGGATGCGGGCGCGGGGGCACATGTTTGTGGAGGTGTGGCGGCGGGGGCGGCGGCCCGCCGTGGGGCAGGGGATGCGGGGGCCGTTGCCCTGGAGCCGGCAGCCGGGCGGCCTCGATCCGTCCTTCCTCGCCCACGGCATCGGCCGTAGTTTGGGTTGGCATTGCGTCCCCGGCTGCCGCCGTTGAGTCGTCCGGCCTTGATCCTGTGGAGGATTCTTCATTGGATGCGCCGGTGTCGAGCCCGTAGTAGCTGTAGAGCTCCTGCTCCTGCGTCTCCGTGATGGCGCCGCGGTCGCTGTCGATCCGAGGGCCGTTCTTCACTGTGTCTTTGGCGAAGGCGATCCTGATCCTGGATTCCTCGAGGCTGGCGCCGGAGAGCGGGGCGAAGGATTCTGACATGCCGAACAGGCCCGTCCGTACGGTGACGAAGACCGGCTCCCCGGAATCGCCGCTGGTGAAGACCTGTTCCACGGAGCCTATTTTCTCCCCGGCCATGTCCAGGACGATGCCTCCGTTGAGGACGATGTTGTCTATGTCCTGCAGGCTGAGCATGAGGCACGTCCTTCTTCTAAGTCGCTCCG
>NZ_JAGGPN010000056.1 GCF_018613795.1 Arthrobacter sp. ISL-65 | reverse complement strand
ACGGGACCAGCAGCCAAACGGAGCGCTGACCTGCAGCGTGTGACAAAAGTGCTGGTCAGGGCCGGTGGTAGCCTCTTCGGGTGGCTCAAAAAGTAATGATCGAACTCATCGATGACCTCGACGGCTCCGTCGCAACCCAGACCGTCTCCTTCGCTCTGGATGAGGCCTCCTACGAGATGGAGCTCAGCGACGAGAACGCTGAGGCGCTCCGGTCCTCGCTGGCCCCGTTCGCGGAGAAAGCGCGGCGCGCCGGCGGCAGGAAGCAGAGCGCATCCGAGATCCGCACTGGCGTGCCGAACCCCAAGGCTGTCCGCGTCTGGGCGGTAGCGCACGGTCTGGACGTCAACCCCCGCGGCCGTGTCTCCGATTCAATCGTGCAGCAGTACCTGGCTGCCAATTAGCCGACAGGCACGTCTGCAACTGCCCCATAGCCGCGGTCGCTTGGAGTAGCTGGGAAGCGTACAGGCCGGAATCCAGCACCGGGTTTAGCTCAACCAATCTACGAACGAACCAAACGCGACACAATAGTTCTTCGCAAGCAACGCGAACGCCGCGCTCCTCGGGTCCCCAGCCGCACCTTCTTCCGTCCATCAGCCGGCGGCACGTCCGGATGATCAGGTCATTATGCCGGCGCCCGCGTCAATGCGTTCCAGGACCGTTCCTTTCCATATCTCCGCGGCACGGTCATGGTCTACTTCTGCGCGCCAGCACTGGCGGTCCTCCATCCAGCGCCACTGCAGCGGCTTTCCTGTCTCCTGTTCCGCGGCAGCCTTAGCTGCATCAAGGCTCGGCAGGCTGCCCAGCTCATCGACGGGATGCACGGAACCACCGGCCGGGGAGAACCCCAGATTCACTGTGTAAACGAACGTCATGATCTTCCTCCTCAATAGCGTCCCTCTCAGATGGAGGGCTCACGCGTTCATTGTTGGCAGGAGGCAGAGGCCAGGTGTGGGACCTCGGGGATGTCGAGTATTTCCGTGACACGCCCGGTTGTCAGGACACGCCGCTGATCCTCGGTGGATAGCCGGCGGGCAGTTGTGCACAGGCGCCAGGTCCTGCCCGGACGCCCCGGTGGACAGACTGTGGATCGTCCCGAACAGGGCGGTTTCTGCCCGGTCAAGTTGTCAGCGCCTGGTCCCTACGATGGTTCCCCAGCAAGTGAAGGGCGGTCTCAGATGAACGAACCAGGCAACAGCAAAACGACCCGTGTCCAGGTCGCCGGTTTGTGTATCGCGGCGTGCAGCCTCGTCCTGGCGCTGCTCCGCACCGTGTTCGACGTGATGGAAGCGATGGGGCGGTGAGTCACAGAATAAAGAAGGACCACGGCGGCACGCCCCCTCGCGCAAATCGTCGCACAGCCCGGATGGTGTCGAGATACTCCTCGGTTCGCGCAGCGTCCGGAGACCCGTCAGGATGAGCGAAATAGAGGTCAGGAATTCGACCCGGTCCATTGTCGAGCGCATGGACGATGCTGCGGCACACCCCAAGCAGCCGCTTTCGGTCCGTTCCTTCCCGCAGTTCATCGGCCGTGACGGAACCAAGCTGCGGACGTATCTTTTCCAAGCTCATCCAGGTACGCAGACAACCTAAACAGCAGCAGGACACCCTCATTCAGTCGCATGTCCAAGCCATTCCCCTAACTGTATTTTTTCGAATCAAGCCTCGGAGCCGGGGCATCATGCGAGGCCGCGCAGCGACTCGCCTGACACCACTTGGGCGCTTGAGTAATGAACCCAGTCGTCGCTCCGGCCCGCTCGAAAGAGACGGTCTGCTGCGGCCTGGCACTCCTGCAGGTCTCTTCGGGAGCGTTGAGGGCCATAACCGAGGGCTTTACCCAGCTCTCCCCCTGTCACGAGGCGGGTCACTCCAGGTGCCGTCATCACTTCGAACATGGCGCGCCCACGCATGAACAGTCCTTTGCGGACTGGGGCCTCAACTTGGCGGAAGTACGTGTCTCCATTGGCGGACATGGAGCTCCCCATCTGCTTCAGCAAGGGCGATGCGGGTGCTTCACCACCGTAGGCAAAACCGCTCAGCTTCTGAAGCAGGCCCTGGTATTCCTGGTCCAGCACGTCATCGAGTGAACCGTCCTTCTTCAGCACATACTGGTCCCCGAGGCCGCCGGCGCCTCCCCGGAGCGTTGTCCGGACCCAATGCCGAGCATCTTCCACGGCCTCATCTGAGGGCTCTGATCGTAGTTCCACCGCGAGGGATTCATAGTTCTGGGCCAATTGCGGCTGACTTATAAGTCTCAGCAGACCCGCAAACTTGAGCATATCGAGCGTCAGAGCGTTCGTGTCGGTGGTCATCTGTGTCTCCGTTCCAGAACGCTTGCTCTAAACGTGAAGCCGCAGGTCGAATGCTATTTCGGTGTTCCACTCCGGACCCAGCGACTCCGCCTTTGGATTTTCCAGGAAGTCGTTCAGCGCCGCCTCGACAGGTCCCAGGTCGTGGACGAACTGCGACGGAATGAAGCCCTTCATCGGGCCCATCGGAACTTCCACCGACTCGTCGGCGGCCTGTCCGGTCCGGGACAGGACCGCCCAGGAAAAATCGTTGTCTCCCTCGGGATTCCGGTGGCACACCAGTTTCGAAGGCAAGGACCCGGCGACCTCGAAGCGTGCTGAGCCGTGCTCGACGACGACTCGCTCATGCTTGTTGCCGTCCAGTGAGTGCAGCGCATCCCTGGCTGTCTTTCGGGCCTCAGTCAACGCGTCGATGCCCTGACCGTTGACGGCCCACGCAGACCTCACCTTTGGCTTGACGGCAGCCAACCGCCAGGCGACACCAAATTGCGACCCAGCAAGGAATCCGCCCATCCACATGAGTCCCGGCTGCCCCAGCAGGAGGCCGACGACAAGGAACGATGCAAGGAACAGAAAGTTGAGCCACCTCCAGGGCAGGCCGAAGCGGAAGACGTAGATGCTCAGAACCAGCCCGGCAAGCAGAGGGCCGATGTCATCAGACACACGGGAGTTCACGCCGAACAGCATGAGCGCCACGGTTCCGATCAGGACCACCGCGCCGAAGACGGAGTAGTACCAAATCTCGTTCCGGGTTTTGTTGCCCGCCGTAGCGTTCCGTTTCAAGTGTTCCCTATTTTCCGGGGGTTTCAGTCGCTGATGTCTTCGAGGCAGCCACCGACGCAGGCCGCTGCTGCAGCCGGTTCTGCTGCTTGGACCGCGGTCGACGCTTCCGCCGACGGCGCCCGGGTCCATTGAACGGCGGTCGGGGCTCGCCGAACCGGGGACCAGTCCAGTGACGCCCGCCGATCAGGATGCCGGCCAAGACTCCGTAGGCCCAGGCCTGCGGAAGGGCCATCTGGTCCGTGGCACCGCCGACGAACGCCAGGGCAAACCAGAGAACAGGTATGACCAAGAGGAGGCCTTCCCTGACCGGCAGCGGTGGCGGGAAACGGTAGAGAACCCAGCCTGCAAGGACCGCGGCGGCGAGAACGGCCACGGCGAACATTGTTGGTGACAGCAGGACCAGCTGGGCTGTACCTATGCCGAGCAGCACAAGCGCACAAACCGCATTGATCATCGCCAGGCGCCGCCCGCCCGTGAAACTGCCATCCACTCGGCGGACGCGCTTCGGCTGTTTGAATTCCGCCCCGGCCCGCGGACCGGACCACACGTATCCGCCGGCGATTGAACCGACGATGAACCCAAGGAACCACGGGCCCGCAGCAGGAACACCCAGCCCATCCTCGATGGAGACAAGCGTGATGAAGTTCAGGAACAACGCCCAGAGCATCACCGTGAAAGCGCGCTCTGATGGTGAGACGACTCGGTACACGAGAACAGCGCAGACCACCGATAACGCAAAAAAGAACAACGCCTCAAGCAGCCAGTCGTGGAAGAACCATAGGAACACCGCCACCAACACCGCGATCACCGCGGCCTCGAAGGCCGGCCCGTTCCAGTGGCCAATTTTCTTCAGCAAAGCACTACCCCCATCGGATACAAGGGTAGGTCACTGGCGTGCACAGCCTCTGTCATCAACGCGAGATGCTCGACGATGTCCCCCTTGTTGGTCTCTACCAGGGAACATGCGCAGAGATTGGCCCTGCGGTGGCTTCGGCCGCCCAGGCCCGCGGCGTTCAGTGGCCGGCCTAGCTCACTACCCGCCGGATCAGCGCAGCTGCATCCTGAACGGCATCATGCTCGAGCGTCAACGGTTCCGGGTCGCCAGCCAACGTAAGCCCGGAAACATCCCACAGCCCGAAGCTGGCCCATCGTGGCTCGTAGAAAGACCACCAGGAGACTCCGGCGTAGTCCCCGGTGTCGTACATCGACCGTGCCCACTGCTGAGTGGAAGCGCGGTCCCGGGAGACGACGCTGCTGGGGCGCAGTGACCACTCCTGCAGCACCTCGGGGTCATCCAGGTCCAGGATGGCCAGGTCCCCGGTGTACCTCACGAGAGCCTTCTGCGTCCCGGCCGGAGCCGCGGGCGGCGGATCCAGTATGGCCTCGGTCCAGCGCGGGTAGCTCCCGAAAGCCTCCGCGACGGCACCCTCAGCTGAGTCACCGACGTACAGGACGAGGTATTCGCGGTCCGGGTCATCCACCCGTCCGGCGCCCTGCCGGGGCCAGATGTAGAGCGGGTGCCCGTTCTGGGACGGGTCCTTGGCGTCCGGGTGCCAGTTCAGTACGCGCCAGAAATCCACTAGGCGAAAGCGCCTTGCTCGTGGGCGCGGATCGCCTCGATCACCGGGGCTGCGCCTTCAAGCCGGTAGACATCGATGGGGCGGGCATCCAGGTGCGGGTTGTGCCCCTCCAACCAGAGCCTGGCCTGGGCCGGGGTGAATGCCGTGTGCAGGTGCCCGACCAGGGAGTCAAGGTCAGCCAGCTGCGCGCGATTCTCTTCATTCGGCGCGTCCTGGCCAGACACCCACCGGCTGGGCCTGTCCTTGTTAACCCCGAGCAGTGCCGCGACGGCGTTGTTGCCCAGGGCATTCACGAGACGCTGCGTCATGGCCCGAGGCCCGTAGTCCGGCGTGTCTTTGAGGCCCGCGAGGTTCACAGCGGCAGTCCTGCCGGAGGCCTGGGTCTTGGCATAGGCGCGGCGGCGCGGTGCGACCTTGAAGCCTTTCGGGAGCAGGATGACGCCGTTCCTCATCTTGACGGGGGTCTCCCTTCCTCCGCCCCGAAGGATGACGGTCTGCTCCACCGCCTTCCGCTGCTTCTCCATAACCCAACACTATCTGTTGGGCGGATCATAGGGAATGCCCCTCGAATAGTTGGAGCAAACGGCCGGCGGAGGGTCTCCAGAGGCGGACGCCACAAGCGGAACTCCGCAGGAACCATGAGGTTCGCGGGACGGACCGGTGAGTGTGCGGTGCACTCCACGCCACAGATCCTAGGCCGAGCCTTTGCTGGCCGGCGTTGGGGTCTGCGGGATTACCTTTGGCCGATACACGTCCACGCCATGATCAATCATCGCCCTGCCAGCCTGTTAGCTGTTTTCTGGCCGCCAGATATGACTCCAGAGCGGGGTTGTCGATCCCTCGTGCAAGGAAGGGAACCGCTTCGGCGGCTTCTGCATCGCCGAGCACGCCGCGATGTGAGTGTGCCCGAACGACCAATTCCCGCATTCCACTTCGGCTCGCCAATTCGGTGAGCCTTGAGGCGCGGACTGATGCCTCGGGTGACTGTGTTGCTAAGGCGACTTCACAGGCTGTGTCCATCAGCCGACCGCCGGCCCACACCCACCCAGGGCTTAACCCTTGAACCTGGTGGATGTGTTGTTGCGCAATTCGACTCTCCCCGAGCGCCAAGTGCAGCCTGGCCTGAGCGTCAGCGGAAACGATCATAAACGCATTGTTTCCGGTGAGGCTCGCGAGCACTGTGGCATGGTCTATGTAATCGGTCGCCTCATCCAGTTTCCCCTCTGCCAGATACGCTGCACCACGCAGAGCCTCCACGAAAGGGGCGAACGCCGTCCAGTGCTCGGAACTGACTACGGCCAGAGCCTTGTCAAGAACGGCGGCGGCCCGTCCCAAATTGCCCTGCAGCAAGTATCCATGGCCGTTCATTGCCATTGCGATGGCTTCTTGACGGCGGTCGCCTGTCATCACGGCCAGTTCCACGGAGGCATCCAGCGCGCCATGGCCAGGTCCGTAACGCGCCGTGTTCAGCTCCGTCATTCCCCGTGCCGTCAGGATTTTCGCCTGCTCCTTGGGCAGCCCCTCGGAGCATCTCTCGGCGCGGTCAAGCCAGCGTATTGCGCTCTCGGGTGTTCCACGTAGGGACGACAGCCAGCCGAGGTCGCAATAAGCCGCTGCGGTCAAAGGGGAAGCCTCATCCTTTGGGAGCAAGGTCAACGACTTGTGAAGCAGCGCGTCCACAGCGGCACCTCGGGCGCCCACGGAGTGGATCAAGCCCCCCGCAAGCGCGATAAGCGTTTCAGCACGAAGGTCATTTCGTCCTGTGCGTTCGGCCAGCTCGCCTGCCGTCCGGAGTTGGTCCATCGCCCTGTCGACAGCGCCGGCGGCGCGTGAGGCGCTGGCAGCTTCGAGATAGGAGTGTACGGTCACCGCGCTGGCGGGAACAAGGGGGCCTGTGCTGCGCTTTTCGGGCACCAAAGCGCGCCTGATTTCCTCCGGTAATTCCACCCCCAATTCCCGCCGGAAATCATCGGCACATTGGAGAACGTGTTTCCTGGCCCCGGCCTGGTCGCCGGCAGCTATGAGGGACTTGATCAGGACCGACTGGAAATTCGCGTTGAAGGGGTCGAGCCCAGCGACTTTGGTGGCCAAAGAAGCAGCCGCCTGCGGGGCCCCGGCAGCCAGCGCGGCCACCGCTTCTTCGTAAATAACGGTTTGAACTGCATTCGCGATCCGATGGCGTTCAACAATAAGCCAGGCGTCAAAAGCAGAGCACTCAGGAAATGACAGGCCTTCGAGCAACTCCCCTTCTATAGCGGAAGAGTCGATCAACCCGGTTGCTCGCGGACCGAGTATTGATTCCACATCGCAGTGCCAGTTCTCCGGCAAAACGACAGTGAGCGGATCACCGGCCAGTTCGATCTCAGGGCCGAGCGCGCGTCGGAGCTGAGACAGGTTCCACCTAAGGGCGCCCAGCGGGTCCTCAGCATCGGCAAAGAGAAGGGACGCAAGACTCGATCTGGTCGCCTTCCTGCGTCCAAGGAGCAGGTAGGCAAGAAGCGCCCAGGACTTACGGCCGCGCGGCTGAACCTGGGTTCCCTCGGAACGCAAAATTTCAGGGATCCCGAGCAACCGAATCCAAGCTTCGGCCATGCGTTATTTTACATCCACGGCCGGTATCCCATCCTGAGTATGGCCGCGACCTTTTCGAAGAACAGAGACGACGGCGCCGACGACGGCCAGCAGGGCAACTACGGCGAGCAAGATCAATCGGCGAGTACATCTCCGAGCCGAATGAGGTGCCGGTTCATTGCGCCCCATCTGTCGAACAACGCTTCAACGGGCGTGCCATGATGAAGCTGCTCGACGTCGCGGTGTTGTCCCGGATCAAGAAGCATGGGAAGCACCAGGCGGACTGCGCCGACTGGAAACCGGAGCGAGGCCGCCATCGAGTAGGCCATGTGAACGAGCTCCGGATCGGTGCTACACCCCGCGTCACGCAACCCCTCAAGGTAACCGTCCAGGACCGTTGCCTCAAGCCGTTTCATGTCACCGAGCGCGACCTCACCCATGGCGATGGTCGCACTGACAAGAGATGCGAGATCCTCTCCGACGGCCGCGACGCCTACGAAAGCCCAGTCAATCAGCACCGTCCCTTCTTCGCCCGCTGAGCGGCGGGAAAACATATTTCGCCGGTGAGCGTCCAGGTGGCAAAGCGTCTGGGGGCAGTGTTCGAGTACGCTGAGCCTTTTTTCACGTTCGTCCCAGAGCTGCAGGATGCTGTCCGCATCGTCGTAGACACCTTGAACGGCTGGATCATTCCGAAGGAGTCGTAATCGGGCGATCGCGGGAGCCGCCTCCTCAAGCCAGCCGCGGAGCCAGCGGCGGCTGAGCCATGGGTAGTCCGGGAGGGCGCCACCCGAGCTGAAGCGTCCGCTGAACCTGCCTAGGTGGTAGGCAGACAGTCCGTAACGGGCAAGGGGCCACGTTCCATCATCATCAGCAACATCCTCGAGCCACAGCCAGGTTCTCCCATCCTTCCGGTGCATTACCCCCAAACACCGGGGCGCGACGAGTCCGTGCTGGCCTTTGAGCAAGCCGGATCTGTAGAAGTGCCACTCCCGCTGTTGGTAGTTCCAGCGCCACACCTCGTCTTGTGGCGAGGACGATTGGAGGATCTTCAGGATGAGGGACCAGCCAGATGCCGCGTTCCCGTCTCTTCCGGCGCCAGTAACGCGGTAGACGCCCTCTGTCTCCCCCGCCCCGGCTTGGATCCGGACCACATGCCACTCCGTTACTTCGGCCACGGTTGTGCGACGCAGTCCAGCGACCACACGAGCCAGCAACTGCCCGTCGATAGATGGCAAACCCTCGAAACCGTTCATAGTAAATATTCCGTTGTTTCGGGCAGATGGGACTGCCGACGCCCTGCGAGCTGCCAGCGCACGATTCCCGCAGGTCCCGGCCCAACTTGGGCAACCTAGCCGCACACCGCCGCCAGTCCATCCAGATGTGGCGTGTTTCCTGGCTCCTCAGCAACTGGCGCGCATGCCGGCCGCACTGCAGGACGTGGCATACAACCAGCACACCGGGGGTCTTCGACGTTATCCCGCAGATCATGACCGGTCTGAGCCGTAAGCAGCTCTCCCGGCACATCCCGAGACCTTTACCCTCTTCTGGGCCGGAGCCCGGCCGGACCGATCTGAGGCGGTGCCCATAGGACGAATGCGCGGGCTACCTGTTCCAGCTGGACTGAGCCTTTGGGCACTACATGGGTCCATGCGAGCATCGGCCAACGCAGTGAGTCGGCCGATGCTCGCGCCTTCGTTGCCAGGGACAAATCAAGGTTTGGCGTACGTGGCCGCACTCATGATTTCGTAGCCCACGAACGTCTCATCGTTTTCGACCCAGGCATCATGGCCGGCGGGAATTGAATAGGCGTCGCCGGCGCGAAATGTGGCGCGGGTTCCGTCTTCCATTTCCACTGTAAGCGTTCCTGCGGTGCAGATCCCCAGGTGGTTGTTCTGGCAGCTCTCGGTGTGGACCACGGTCTTGACGGTCTCGGACCACCGCCAGCCGGGCTCAAAGGTGAACCTGCCCAGGGTGGTGTCACCGAGGGTGACCACGTCAACTTCGGTCTTGGGCGGACGGCGCTTTTCATCGGGTTCGTTGAACGACTTCGATTCAAGGGCCTTGACAGTTACTGCGGGCATTTCGTCCTCCTCATAGCGGGTGGTTATAACTGCTGATCCGGAGGAGAGACCAGGCGCTCCGGGAATGAGGTTCGGCAGGCCCCGAAAGGGCGCCCGTTCAGGGCTGGGCCGAACACTTGCGGGCAACGCCAACACGGTGCTCTCAGCCGTAGGCGATGTCAATATCCATGGACTTGCTGCTCAATCACCGAGCTGGCGGCGGTTCCGAATGCAGGTGACTGTGCTTGGATGGTCCTCACCCACTGTCTGTGTGAATATCTCGATCGCATGGTCGTAGCACTCCCTGGCTTCACGGCGCCGGCCCGTGTCTGAGTAGACAGTGGCGAGGTTGTTCAGTATCGCGGCTATCTCCGGATGAGACTCTCCGAGAACAACGCGTTTGATCGCCAGGGCTTCGCCCAGGGTGGCCTCAGCCGACGAACAGTCTCCCTGTGCCTGCTGGATGACCGCGAGATTGTGAAGCTGGACGGCGACCTCGTAGTGCCTGTTGCCATAACGGGACCGCCACAACGCAAGCGCTTCGGAGACTATTGCCGCAGCTTCCTCAAAACGTTCCTGCCCCGCGAGGACAGCACCCAGGACAGACAGATCGGCAGCCAATCCGACAGGGTCCAGGGGACTGGCTGATCGGCGCAACTCGATCGCCTGACGGGCAGGTTTTTCGGCCTCAGCAAATCGCCCCTGAACGTGGGCCAGCCCCGCGAGGTTGTGATAAATGCCCGCCAGCTCGGGCGCATCCGCCCCAGCGTGTGTGACCAGCATCCTTAGGGCCCTGTGGTAGTAAGTCGCTGCCTCTTCATAGCGCCCGCGGTCCTTAGCCAGAATTCCCAGGGCGTTGAGGGGACTAAACGGTACAGGGGCAGAAACCGGAAGTTGTTCTGAGAGAGCAAGGGCGCGGGTCAACGTGAGTGCTGATTCGTCATAGCGAGCAGATAGCCGTTGGCTGTTTCCTTTACGGACGAGAATGGCGACGCACCATTCATCCCGCCTGTCATCTGGCCTTACCTGCTTTAGAAGGGCAAGCGCTTCGTCACAGCGGCGTTCTGCTTCTGAATGATTGGAGAGGTCAGATGCGAATTGCGCGAGTGTCTCCAGAACAGAGACGCACTCAGCAACACGGGCAGGACTGGCGCTTTCAGGTTGAGGCAACAGGTCCAGGGCATGGAGCGCGAGTCTCCCAGCACTCTCCGTGTGACCGTCTCGTCCTAAGGCCTGGGCTTTCCGGTGCATTCTGCGAGCCCTGATGAGGTTCCTCATGCCCACGTCGAAACCTGCCTGTAAGAACATCCCGGCCCGAATCAGATCGCTCCGAGCCGGGGGCTGCTGCATTTTCAACCGTCAACGACGGACGAGTAGTTCGCAATGGTTGACTTGGATTCCGGCGGCTGCGGGGCCGGCGGTGGCGGCGGCGAAACCCAGGGCGGTGGCGAGCAGGACGGCGATGGACCAGATTCTTCGTAACATGATGATCACCTTGTGTGACGGTGCGGGTGGTTAGGTACAGAATGCCGCGTGTCAGCGGCGGACGAGCGGTTCACAATGGTTCATTGGGATTCCGGCGGCTGCGGGGCCGGCGGTGGCGGCGGCGAAACCGAGGGCGGTGGCGAGCAGGACGGCGGTGGACCAGATTTTGCGGAACATGATGATCACCTTGTGTAACGGTATGGGTGGTTGGGTACAGAATGCCGCGTGTTAGCGGCGGACGAGCGGTTCGCAATGGTTGATTGCGGCCCCCGCGGCAGCAGGGCCGGCGGTGGCGGTGGCGAAGCCCAGGGTGGTGGCGAGCAGGACAGCTGCGGTCCAGACTTTGCGGAACATGATGATCTCCTGGATGGATTTGATTTGACCGGTGAAGCTTGATGTCCTCAGTGTGAGCCCTGACCGTGTGCGCAACCGTGTGCACAGACATGCACTTGGGAGGGCCAACATTGTGCGGACCCGGGAACATGCGCAGACATCAGTTCCGCGGCGGCAGCGGCTTGCTCTGCGCGTACTGGGAGCGGCCACGGCCGAGCACCACCGGGCGGTCGGGCTCTACAGACGCTGGCGCCTCACTGCCGCGCTGCTTTAAGTACCGGTAGAGGGTAGCTCTGGACCAGCCAACGGTCTCCGCCGCGCGGGTCGCAGTTTTACCCTTGGACAGGAGCTCCCGGGCGACCTCGAGCTTGGCCTCTACAGTCTCCTGTTTCACCGGCTTCTGGCCGAACCTCACCCCTCGGGCCTTCGCTGCCATGACGCCGGCGCGCACTCGCTCATTGATGAGCTCACGCTCGTACTCGGCCAAGGTCGCAAAGAGACCCAGTTGCATCCGGCCGGCGGCCGTACTCGGATCAATTCCGTCTACGAGGGACCGCAGGCCGATCCCCTTTTCAGTCATGACCGCCACCGTATTGAGGACATCGATCAGGGAGCGGCCCAGGCGGTCGATCCATAAACCAAAACGGTGTCATCCCTGCGGGCATAGCCCAGGAGGGCTGTGAGGCCTGGCCGGTCTTTCGCGGCTTTCGCCCCGGAGAGCTGGTCGAAGTAAATTTGCTCTTCAGGAACACCCGCTTCGATGAGTGCATCGAACTGCATCTGTCCGTGCTGATCTGTGGTGGAAACCCTGACGTACCCCAATAGAAGTCCCATGCGGCCCATGCTAGAGCCGGGGTGTGTCATTGTCCTTTGAGAGGTTGTGAGACTCCACAAGTGAGACAGACTCGGTGAGACACTCTTTGCCGCTTAAAGGCTCATTTTCAAAAACCGGGGTCGGTCCTTATCAAGCTATAGTTCCTGAGACGCTCCCGGACCCGCTGAAATGAATCTGAACATGGGTCCGGCGACCACTCTCAATCGGCGAGATCTTTTACGGAAGGAACCGGAGAGCTCCTGGGCTCTCAAGCCACGCGTAGAAGGAATCCTGATCCCGAAGCTCCACATACCGACGCCGGTTTCCGCCCAGAGTCAGGACGTAATGCCAGGCTGTACTCCGCTCCACTCTTTTGGCCCTGACGAACATCTTCAGCAAATCCCAGGTGGTCGTGTAGGGGATCCCGTTCTCCTCGGCGAACCCCAGAGCTCCGTTGTCGTCCGTGATGAACATAACGTCGAGCTGACGGTTCATGATGATCGACAAACTTTCCGCCTCACCAAGATTGGCCGCCGGGCCCTCCCCAGGCTTGCGGAGACGGGCGCGGAACACTTGCGTGTCCGAGTGCTCCACACGCGTTTCCAGCTTCAGTGGTTTCCCGAAGATTTCTTGAGCTTCGGAAAGCTGCTCAAGCCCGCTTACCCGCGAACTCTTTTCACACTCCTCCGAAACCGTGTAGCACCACGTTGAGCGCCCGGCGGCAACAAGTCGCAGGAGGTCCATGCGGCCAATCTGGGCGAAGTTTACAAGCACCGTGTTGTCGGGCATGAAAAGCCGACCGCTCAAGCCCCTGCCGCCAGCCCTAGTTCCGCCGCCAGATCGTCCAGGTCGATGCTTGTGGATTGCGGGGGATGCACATCAATTTCGTCGGGCGAGACATCCAACAACCACGCCAGTGTTTCCTTCGGCACCTTCCCCATCGTGACGGCTTCGACATGGGCGGCGATGAGCGCTTCAGGAAACCGTCGTTCAGCAGCACGCTGCGTTCGCACGCCCACGGCAATGGGTGAGAAGGTCTTCCCTTCAAGAGGGCGGTTGAGAACATCGAATGTCGATTGGTCCAAAAGTTGCCAGACCTCAGCACGGGCACGAACCGAAAGCTTCCGCAGGCGGTTGGCCAGGTACTTCGTGGAGACGCCCGTTTCCCACAAGAAATTAACTATCTCAAGCCGCTTGATGGTCTCCCAGTCTACCGAGCGCACAACTGATTCAGGGAGCAAGATCTGCGCGGCAAAGTCGAAGGCGGGGCCTTCCTTGACGTCAGAAGCCGTCTCGTCACGGTCATTGAAGTGGCCCAAGTAGATGTGCCCGAGCTCGTGTGCGATGTCGCTGTTCTGACGGAACCAATTACCGCTCCGAGGAACGACAATGCAGTAGCGGCCACCGGCACGCAGCGAGTAGGCAGACGTGACGCCCTCAACCCGTACAACGTCGATGTCCAGGACTTCCTCGACTCGAGAGGAAAAATCGCTGATGAAGTCTTCTCCTAGACGCGCCCGAATCTCATCGGGGCCCGCTACGGGCGTAGCGGCATCGTTTCGACCCGGGTACACCTGGCGGTAGGCCAGCTCGATGTTGTCCAGCGTCTGGCTTGTGCTTCCGCCCTTGTCATCGACATACCGGCCAGAAGCGAAGTCGTATTCGTGGCGGGCAGCGATACGTGCCTCGAATGGATCAGCCTCCCCGGTTGCCAGCCAGTACATGGAGGTGGAGAGTCGTTCGGCCAGATGCGCAAGCTCGACGCTCGTGAATGTCCGTTTCCCGTTCAGGGACCTTGAAAAAACGTCGGGTGCCATCTCAACGGAGGCTGCAATCTCCTTTTCGGGCACGCCAATATGCAGCTGTGCGATGCGCTGACGGATGCGGGTGCCGACGGTTTCCATGCCTTAATTCTACCTTGAATTGGGAATTTCCCAATTCGATTCCCCTGCTTATGGCTAGCGAAGGATCGCGACTTGTGGATGGGTGTCCCGGTGAAAGTCTGCTCTCGTAGCTGACGTTTTTTTGGGAGCATACTGGGGCATGGCTGACATAGATCTTTTCCTGAGCTGGGTGAGGACCTCCCTCTACGGCGCGGAACTGGCGCTCCACAACGGCGACGCCGCACCACGAGGGGACTCGAGACGAGTGTCGCCAATGGCCGGAGCCTGCCCTTCCCGGACGGCGTGTTTGCCGCTGTCTGGACCATGAGCACCCTCCTGCACGTTCCTAACAGGTGGATTCATGACGTCGTCGGCGAACTCGTGCGGGTCAGTGCACCGGGCGCGCCGATTGCCGTCGGCCTCTGGTCCGGTGATGACGTGGAGGTCCTGAACCCGGAGGACCTTGATGAACCCCGGCGGTTCTTCAGCCGCCGCAGTGACGACACGGTCCAGCGGATCTTCGGGGAACATGGTGACGTGGTGCGCTTCCAGACCTGGCCAGAGGGGAAGGGCACTGAGTCTGGTCCCGGCGCCGGCCAGTGGACCCAGCACTACCAGTTCCTGGTACTCCGCAGACCCCCTTTGGCAATGGCTCGGAGCGAATTCGCGGAGGAACGCACAGGCTGGCACGCCAAGATCGAGCAGGTAGAGGCCGCCCGAACGCCCCGGCAGTCGCCGTCGGCTACCTCGCTACCCGGATCGTCGAGGGTGCGTTCCTCGCAGTCGGCGCGATGGCTACCTTCGCTCTCGGAAACCTCATTCTGACGACCGCGGGTTGGGAAATGAATGGAACCCAGCCCGAATAGTTGCCTCAGGCCCCTCACCAGGGGACCTGCCCCGGAACCAGTCATGGGGGCACTCTTCTGCGGGGAGGGGGCTTGAGAAAGACCGGTAACCCAGCTTTTTCCTAGGCAGGCACTGACAGGCTCTGGACATCTGGTCGACGGAGGCCGCGAATCCCGTCCAGATAGCCGGTCCCGGCACTATTCATCCGGGACCGGCTGGAACCCCAGACCCGCGGCGAACTGCCACTACTGTGGCCGGGACGGCAGGAGGCCACAGTGAGCATTCAACGGCGGAACGATACAGTCCACACGCGCGCCATCTCCGCGTTCTGGCGATGGTGGTCAGCAGAAGGTGCCAGGCTCCTCAGTGCCGCCGTCACGACAGGCGACTACCGGGACCTTCCGGACACCCTCGATGCCATGGTCAAGGCGATCGGCCCCGGGCTCGGCTGGGAGACCGGACCGGGCATCCGTGCACGTCACCAGTTCTGCCTCTCAGGGGCCGGGGACCCCGGACTGCGGGTCCTGGCCGAACGGTGGCGGCGGGCCGCGCCCCCGCCCACGCCGATGTGGGAATTCGCCGGAGCCAGACAGCGGCAACCCGGCATGCTTGCCGTCACCCTCGAAGCTGCC
>NZ_JAGGPN010000055.1 GCF_018613795.1 Arthrobacter sp. ISL-65 | reverse complement strand
CGAGGGCCGCCGTCGCTGCATTGCGACGGCGGCCCGCCCTGCATGCCCCTGAGTAGAGAACCAGAGTAGGACCCGACTAATGTCCTACTGATCTGCTTGTCGGGACCCCACAAAATCTTGGCCTCGATGGGGAATTAGCGTCAGTTCGGAGGAATATCCGCAGCCATCACACGCAAAGGACCCATCAATGACGATTCAGGCAAACGCGAGCGAAGACACAAGCCACGCGATTATCCCCGGCACCTTCCCCATCCTGGAAACCGCCCGGCAGCAGGTTCTCAAGGACGGTATCGGGCTCACCCAGGAGCAACTCGAGGAAGTGCTCCGCCTTCCGGACGAGGCCCTTCCCGCTGCCCTGCAACTGGCCCACGAAGTACGCCTTAAGCATTGCGGCGAGGACGTCGAGGTGGAAGGCATCATCTCCATCAAGACCGGCGGCTGCCCCGAGGACTGCCATTTCTGCAGCCAGTCCGGCCTGTTCGACTCCCCCGTCCGCGGCGTGTGGCTCGACATCCCGGAGCTGGTCAAGGCAGCGAAGGAAACCGCTGCGACCGGCGCCACCGAGTTCTGCATCGTCGCCGCCGTCCGCGGCCCCGACATCAAGCTGATGAACCAGATCAAGTTCGCGATCGACCGCATCAACGAGGAAGTGGACATCAACATCGCCTGCTCGCTCGGGATGCTCACCCAGCGCCAGGTGGACCAGCTCGCCGAGTGGGGCGTGCACCGCTACAACCACAACCTTGAGACGGCCCGCAGCTATTTCCCCGAGGTGGTCACCACGCACACCTACGAGGAACGCCTCGACACCTGCAACATGGTCAAGGCCGCCGGCATGGAACTGTGCTGCGGCGCCCTGATCGGCATGGGCGAAACCCTCGAACAGCGCGCCGAACTCGCCGCCCAGCTCGCAGCCCTCGAACCCCACGAGGTCCCGCTGAACTTCCTCAACCCGCGCCCCGGAACCCCGCTGGAGAACCAGGGCATCATGGACGGCAAGGACGCCCTGCGCGCCATCGCCGCGTTCCGGCTCGCCATGCCCCGGACCGTGCTGCGCTACGCCGGCGGCCGCGAGCTGACCCTGGGCGACCTCGGCACCCGCAACGGTCTCCTCGGCGGTATCAACGCCGTCATCGTCGGCAATTACCTCACCACGCTCGGCCGACCGGCGAAGGCGGACCTGAACCTCCTGGTCGAGCTGAACATGCCGATCAAGGAACTCCAGAAGACGCTATGACCGGGGTTTCGACAAGCTCAACCAGCGAGGTTTCGGTCACCGCGGTTTCGGCAAGCTCAACCAGCGGGGCCGCCTTTTGCGGGCACTGCGGTGAGCCGTACGACGGCGGCGACATCACGCCGTCGTACGCCCACCGGACGTGCGGCGAACGACTGGCCATGGAACCGCCGCGCTACTGCACCGCCTGCCGGCGGCGGATGAAGGTCCAGGTCACGCCGCTGGGCTGGTCAGCGGAATGTTCCCGACACGGGGTGCTGGTCCCGTGACGCGGGATTCGGAGCAGAATGACCTCATCCAGCGGGACCGCGCACGCCTGTGGCACCCTTACGCGCCGGCCTCCCCCGACCTTCCGCTGTATGAGGTTGAGGCGGCCGACGGCGTGCGGCTGCGGCTCCGCGGCGAAGACGGTACCCGGCACGAGGTAATCGACGCGATGTCCTCGTGGTGGTCGGTGATCCATGGCTACCGCAACCCGGTGCTGGATGCCGCTGCCAAAGCGCAGCTGGCGAAGTTCAGCCACGTGATGTTCGGCGGACTGACGCATTCCCCCGCCGTGGAACTGGCCGAGCGCCTGGTGGCCCTGGCCCCTGCGGCACCGGACCGGCCGGGGCTGGAGCGGGTGTTCCTCGCGGACTCCGGTTCGGTCGCCGTGGAGGTTGCACTGAAGCTGGCGGTGCAGTTCCAAACCGCCGTCGGCCATCCGCGGCGGCAGCGGTTCCTTAGCCTCCGCGGCGGCTACCACGGCGACACGTTCGCGGCCATGGGGGTCTGCGATCCGGTGGACGGCATGCACTCGGCCTTCCCCGGGCTGCTCGCCGGCAACCTCTTTGCGCCCCGTCCTCCGGCGGCGTCGGCGACACCGGAAGCGGTGCAGGCGTGGGCATCCGATGTGGCGGATCTCGCGGCCGCGCACTCCGCCGAACTGGCGGCGATCGTCGTCGAACCGGTGCTCCAGGGCGCCGGCGGCATGCACGCGTACCCGGGCGAGTGCCTGACAGCGTTGCGGCAGCTGGCGGACCGACACGGGCTGCTGCTCATCTTCGACGAGATCGCCACCGGTTTTGGGCGCACCGGCGAGCTGTTCGCGGCCGATCATGCCGGCGTCGTGCCGGACATCATGTGTGTGGGCAAAGCCCTGACCGGCGGGTACCTGACCCTCGCCGCCATGCTCTGCACCGCTGAGATCGCGTCAACGGTTTCCGCCGGCAGTGCGGGGGCGCTGCTGCACGGCCCCACATTCATGGGCAACCCGCTGGCCTGCGCCGTGGCCAACGCCAGCCTCGGCATTATCGAGACCGGCCGCTGGCGGGCCGACGTGGCCCGCCTCGGCACGGGCCTGGCGTCCGGGCTCGCCCCCGCCCGGGAACTGGCGGCCGTCCGCGATGTCCGCACCATCGGCGCCGTCGGGGTCATCGAGCTGCACGACGCCGTCGACGTCACCGCCGTCACCGCGGCAGCCATCAGCCACGGCATCTGGGTCCGCCCGTTCCGGAACCTCGTTTACACCATGCCGCCGTACATCAGCACGGCGGCGGACATCGCACAGATTACGGCGGGGATGACGGCGGCCGTCGCCGAGATCCACGAACTTCAGGTTCATGAAGCGGAGGTCCACGAGGCTCAGGTCCACGAACGGATTCCCGCCCGCTCCGGCGGTGCGTCATGAGCGGCGCCATGACCCAGTGGCTCGAGCGGCAGGCCGCCGTCAGGGAACGCCGGGGCCAGGTCCGCCGCCCGCTCCCCCGAGTTGCGCACGAGCAGTTCATCGACCTGGCCAGCAACGACTACCTCGGCCTTTCAACGGACCCGCGGGTTGCCGGGGCAGCCGCGGAGGCGGCGTCGCGGTGGGGCGCCGGCGCCACGTCCTCCCGCCTCGTGGCCGGAACAACCCAGCTGCATCTGGATCTCGAGCAGGAACTGGCCATGCTGGCCGGGATGGAAGCGGCACTGGTCTTCTCCTCCGGCTATCTGGCCAACATCGGGGTGATCACGGCGCTGGGCGGTCCCGGGACCCTCATCGTCGCGGACGAGCACTGCCACGCCTCAATGATCGACGGCTTCCGGCTCAGCCGCTCGCGCACCGAATCGTTCGCCCACAACAGCGTTGAGGAAGCCAGCCGCCTGCTCGCCGGCCGCACAGAACCGCGGGCGATTCTCGCCGTCGAATCCGTCTACAGCGTCCTCGGCGACGAAGCACCGCTCCCCGATCTGCTGGCCCTGGCCGAACAGCACGACGCCGTGCTGCTCATCGACGAGGCCCACAGCCTCGGCGTTACCGGCTCCGGCAGCTTCCAGGGCCGCGGATCGGTGGCCGGGACCAACCTCGCCGGGCACCCGAACGTCATTGTGACGGCCACTTTGTCGAAAGCCTTGGGAAGCCAGGGCGGGGCGGTCCTGGGATCCGCGCTGCTGCGCGAACACCTCCTCAACCGGGCCCGCGGCTTCATTTTCGACACCGGATTGGCTCCGGCGTCCGCCGCAGCGGCCCTCGCCGCGGCGCGGATCATCAGGGACGAACCGTGGCGGGCGGGATCCGTCCACGGCAACGCGGCGGCGCTTGCCGCCGGACTTGCCCCGGCATTTGCCAGCCGCGGCGCAAGCCCCGAGCGGACAGCCGGGGCCGTCCAGTCCATCCCCATGCCGTCCGCGGAATCTGCCCTGGCTGCCGCCGAGTCCGCGCGCCGCGCCGGCGTCCGGGTCGGCTGCTTCCGGCCGCCGTCCGTTCCGGACGGGATCTCGCGGCTGCGGCTCACCGCCCGAGCCACCCTCACGCCCGAAGAAATCGAAGACAGCAGCGCAGTGCTGCGCGGCATTTTGGAGGAACTTCCATGAGCCTTTCCCCCGTCATTCTGGTCACCGGAACGGACACCGGCGTCGGCAAAACCATCACGACGGCGGCCCTCGCCGCCGTCCTGCACGGAACGGGACGCAGCGTGGCGGTTTACAAACCGTGCCAGTCGGGTGCGGCCGACGGCGATTCCGACGCGGCCGAGATCGTACGGCTCGCCGGCGCCGTGACCGCCGAAGCCGGCGTCGTCCTGCAGGAACCCATGGCGCCGGTCGCGGCTGCCGCTGTGGACGGGACGCCGCTGCCTGCGCTGGATGCACACGCACGGCGGATCCGCGAACTCACCGCATCCCACGACCACGTCCTGGTGGAGGGCGCCGGTGGCCTCCTCGTGGAACTGGATTCCGACGGCGGCACCCTGGCGGACTTGGGATCGCTGCTGGCGGCGGTATTTGTGCTCGTCGCCCGGCCAGCGCTCGGCACGCTGAACCACACAGCCCTGACCCTCGAGGCGCTGTCCAGCCGCGGGCTCGGCGTCCTCGGGGTCGTGCTCGGCAGCTGGCCCGTCAGCCCCGACGCGGTACACCACAGCAACCGGCAGGTGCTGGGGTCACTGCGCGTGCCGCTCCTGGGTGCCTTGCCCGAGCAGGCCTCGGAATTATCCCCGGCTGATTTCCGTGCCGGCGCAGCGGCATGGCTGAACGGGTTGCCCGCATGATGCCGGCGTTGCGAACTGCCGAAGCGGCGGAGCGTCCGGCTCCGGCGGAGCCTCCCGGCGCGACCAGGTGCCCCTACCTCGTGGTCCGGGACCCGGAATCGGTCTGGGATGTCCTGCACCGGCCTGCCGATTTCAGCCCAGCGAATGCCCTGGTGGCGGTGACACCGCTGGAGGGACCCGCCCTGCGCGTGCTGCAGCGCGTGGGCTTTGCGTTGCCACCGGTCCTGGCCAGCAACGACACCGGAACGCATAGCGGAATCCGCAAGGTTGTGGCCGGATTCTTCACCCCCGCCACCGTCACCGCCATGGAACCGCGCATCCGGGAACTGGCAAGGCAAGCGGCGGGGAACGCCGCCCACCAGCTGCACCGGTCCGGACATACGGACCTCGTGCAGACGGTCGCAGCATTTCCCCCTGCGGTGGTGATGCTTGAACTCCTCGGGCTGCCCGTGCGGGATCTTGAGGCGCTCAAGCGCTGGGGGCTGGACTCCATGGAACTGTTCTGGGGCTGGCCGGACGGAGAGCGGCAGCTCGAGCTGGCCCTCAGCGCCGCTGAGTTCTATGTCTGGCTGCGCCGGCTCGTGGCCGAATCCGTGGACGCTCCGGGACGCAACCTCTTCAAGTTGCTGGCCGAGCATGGCCTGTCCAGGACCGAGATGTGCTCGCTCGGCTACTTCCTGCTGATCGCCGGCCAGGAAACCACCACCCAGCTGATCAGCACCACGCTGTTCCGGCTGCTGGAGGGTGCCACGCCCATGGGCTGGAAGGAAGCGGCCTCGGAAGCCGGCGCCAGGTCCGCGGTCAGGCATGTGCTCGCCACCGAGTCATCCGTCCCCACCTGGCGCCGCGTGGCCGCACACGACACCAGCCTCGGCGGTCAGCAGGTTCCGGCCGGCGCCGAGATCCTCCTTGAGCTGTCCGGCAACCAGATCACCGGAGGCGGTGCGCCTGCGGACCCTTCGCCGCATGCCGAGGCTGGGCGCGGACCTTCAAGCGGTCTCATTTTCGGTTCGGGCATCCATCGCTGTCTCGGGGCCAAGCTCGCCGAACTGGAAGCCAGCGTCATGGTGCAGGAAGCCGCGGCGGCGCTGCCGGGGATCCAGTTGCGGGATCACGAGCCGGAGTGGATCCGGCACCTGTCCTTCCAAGCGCCCCGGACCGTGAGCGTGATGAACGGTCCGGACTGACCGGCCTACAGGCGAAGACGGGTCGGGGCTAAAAGGACGCTGGCTAAAAGGACGCTGGCTAAAAGGACGCTGGCTAGAAGGACGGCACTGTGAATCCCAGGCCCAGCAGGCCGCGGCCCGCCTGTTCGAGGATCGGATCCAGGCTCAGGGTCGGGTGGTTGAGGAGGACATTCACGTCACGCTGGATCCGCTGCAGCGGATGCGAAAGCCGGTGGGCACTGCCTCCCGAGCCCGAGACGGTGAGCCGCACTGCTTCCTCCGCTGCCTCGCCGCTGAGGGCAAGGGAGAGCCGGTACTTGGCCCGCTCGTCTTTAGTCAGGCCCGACGGCTGGTGCTCAAGTGACGACGAAACGATGCGGAGCGCCTCCTGCCAGTGCAGGCGCGCCGTGGCACCCAATCCGAAGGCCTGCGAGAAGCGGGCCTGCGCCAAGGGTGAGTCCGCCTGGCGGTTGTCAATGGTGTTCTGCACCTTGCGCACCAGCATCTTTTCCCGGAACACGTCGACGGCGTACTCGGCGGCTCCCAGCGCGGCGGCGGGTGCCACCAGGTTCAGCAACGTTGCCATGGGTGTGTGGATCATCGGGTCCGAGTGAATTCGGCTGCCGGGATTGTCCGCTGCGCTCAGCAGCGCCCAGTCCATGGCCCGGTGCTCCGGAACAAACAGCTCCTCCGCCCGCAGGTCATTGCTGCCGGTCCCCCGCAGCCCGGCCGTGTGCCAGGCATCCAGCAACTCCAGCTCGGCGACGGGAACGAGACACTGCAGGCGGACGCCGTCGGACTGCACCGCCAGCAGGGCCCACTCCGAATGCATGACCCCGGACGCGAAGCTCCAGTGGCCCGAAATTGCGAATCCTCCCGGGACCTTCCTGGCCGTGCCCACGGGTGCACTCGTAGCCGCAGCCAGCGGAGCAGGCCCGTTGGCGAAGACTTCGTCCTGGACCCGCCGGGGCCAGCGGGCCAGCATCCAAACGTGCTCGATCAGGTGCCCGGCAGTCCAGGCAGTCGACGCACAACCCCTGGCCAGCCGCCGGATGACCTCAGCGTAGGTTTTCACGCCCATGCCGTATCCACCCAGCTCCAGCGGAGCCAGGATCCGGAACACGCCGGCCTCTTTAAGTTCGTTCATGGTGGATTCCGGGAGGCGGCGCAGCCGCTCAGTTTCCTCCGCCCGCTCGCGCAGCCGGGGAACCAGCTCGTCGACACGGCTTAGTATCTCGTCCTGACTGGGGACGGTGCCGGCTGTAGCCGGCGGTACGTGCCCGACGTCGGCCCCCGACAGTTCCAGCGTATGTGCGGTGCGGTCCCGCTTCGCCGCCAGGTAACCGTGGTTGGCCGGCGAGAGGTACACGCCGGTGGGAACCTGTTCGGCGACGTCGATGCCCAGAGCCGTCAGCTGTGCGGCCTTGTCCGGATTGTTACTCAGAAGGCGGATGCTTGTGGCGCCGAGGGCGCCCAGCATCTGCGCGGCCGCAGTGTAGTCGCGCTCGTCCTCGCCGTGGCCCAGGGCCAGGTTGGCGTCGTAGGTATCGAGGCCCGTGTCCTGCAGGGCGTAGGCGTCGAGCTTGGAATACAGGCCGATGCCGCGGCCCTCCTGGCGGAGGTAGAGCAGGAATCCGCCTGCTGCGGCGATCTCTTCGACAGCCTCGCGAAGCTGCGGTCCACAGTCACAGCGCTGGCTGCCGAACACGTCGCCGGTCATGCATTCGCTGTGCAGCCGGACCAGCGGCACGTCATGGGCGAGGAGCGTCTGCTCCCACTGGCCCAGGGCGAGCAGCAGGTGCTCCTTGCCGTCCACGAGGCCGCGGAACGTCAGCACCTCGGCCGTGGTGCTGAATCCGTCCGGAAAGCGCAGCGGCACAGTTACCTGGCTGCGCACAGTGGCCATGGGCAGGGCCGCGGCCCGCAGGGTAGTTTCAACACAAGCGGTCATCAGAGTTCCTCGACATTTCAGGAGATTACTTGAAGCTTGAACTAACCTTAGCGCCGATTAGTTCAAGCTTCAAGCATTTCCGGTTGTCGACTCCGCGTGCCGCTTGCGGCGGCAGAATTTACATGAGCGTAACAGTGCCGCGTTGACTGATATGTGATCACAGATTACATTAGACGTGATGGCGACCACATCACGTGCGAAGCGCCCTGGTCCTCCCAATTTCTCCGGCTGGATCAGACCCTGCACAAGCACTCCCTTCTCCAAAGACGAAGGCGAAATCCACGTTGCCACCCTGAACGCAAGGAGCCACAGGTGTCTTCCATCAAGAACCACAGATCACCCAAAGACGATGCCGCGGCCACGGCCACGGCCTATAAGCGCCGCTTCCTGACCAGGCTGACAGCTGTCCTGGTCGGAGGAATGTTCCTGGACGGCTACATTCTCGGGATCATCGGCACGGTGATCGGCACCATCTCCACGGAACTGAGCTTCACCCCGTTGTGGGAGGGCTTGATCGTTGCCTCGTCGCTGCTCGGGATCCTGGTTGGCTCGCCCGTCGGGGGCTGGCTCGGGGACAAATTCGGCCGCAAGCCACTGTTCATGATCGACATGGGCATCTTCCTCGTCGGCTCTGCTCTCCAGTTCTTCGTCCATGAACCCTGGCAGCTGTTCCTGGTCCGGCTGCTGATGGGCATTGCGGTCGGCGTCGAATACTCGGTCGGCTGGCCGCTGATGTCGGAGTTCGCTCCCGCCAGAATGCGGGGACGCTTGATGGGCCTGACGCTGGTTGCCTTCTACGTTGGCTTCATGGTGGCGTTCATTGTCGGCTACGCACTGACCACCACCACCTCTGTGGACTGGAGGATCATCCTCGGCTCCAGCACCCTTCCTGCCGTGATCCTGTTCTTCGCTCGCTTTGGACTGCCGGAGTCGCCGCGTTGGCTGTGGAGCAAGGGCCGCCACGACGAGGCCCGCGCCGTCGCGTACAAGTACATGGAAAACGCCGGCGACATGAACGACGTCGAGCACGAGCATGACCGGCCGGAGGGCCGCGTCAAGATGCTGTTCTCCCGCCGTTATTGGCGCGCCACTCTGTTCTGCTCCATGTTCTGGCTGTGTGCCGTCACTCCCTACTTCGCGATCGCCACCTTCGCCGAGAGCGTGCTGAAGGGATACGGACTCAGCCAAGGACTCGCTGGCGGGGTAGGGCTCTCGGCGGTCGCCACCGCGGGTGTGATCCTCACCGTGATCCTCATCGACCGGGCCGGCCGGCGCTTCCTGACCGTCCCGCCGCAGTGGCTGTGCTTCGTGCTCCTGCTGATCATCGGACTGTGGGCGGGCGCACCCGCCTGGGTTGTGCTGGTTTGCTTCCTTGCCTTCTCATTCTTCAATGCGGGGTACAACACGCTGACAGGGATCTACCCCGGAGAGGTCTTCCCGACCGAAATCCGCGGGATCGGAACCGGGTTCGCCACTGCCGTCAGTCGTTTGGGAGCCGGCGCTGGAACCTTCCTGCTCCCTTGGTCCATGGTGACCTACGGGCCGCAGGTCACCATGCTGATGGCCGCAGGGCTCACTCTCGTCGGTGCCATCCTGTCGCAGTGGCTGGCTCCCGAAACCAAAGGAAAGTCCCTTACCGAGACGGCCGCAGGGTTCTCGCACTAAGCCGGACGGCCCCCTGTTTGAAGTGGCGACTCAGCTGCCCTCCGCCTACCGGGTGGAGGGCAGCTCTGCGTCATCCTGAGTGGTCCGCGGGTAGGCGATCATGAGCACTGCCGACACAATCCACAGGGCACCCACTGCGCCGAGGATAACGGCGCCACCGGTTCCGGTGGCCGCGCCTGCCAGCGCTGCACCGGCTGCCGTGGCGCTCACGCGCAGGCCGGCACTGACCGTAAAAATCTGGGATCTGAGGTGCGGCGGGCTAAGCCGGTTGCGCAGGGAGAGCATCGCTGCAGTCGAGGATGCGGTGAAGGCTCCTGATAATCCTATGGTTATGAGAGTCCAGCTTGCCCCGAAATCCAATGCAGCACCGATGGTCAGCAACCCCGTGGCGAAGAAACCCGCCATCATGACTGCGTGGGGGCGGCTGCGCGTGGGCCGGGCCGCCTCGATGAGGGCACCGAGAAGGCTGCCGACGGCGAAGACTGTCACGACGGTTGCCCCGTCCTTGGGTGAACCGATCCGTTCAATCGAGAGCGCAACCGCTGCGATTGCTAAACCGCCCTGGCCAAACTGGGTGAGTGTGGACGCGGCGGTCATCACGGCTAAAGGACGGTGGCTGAAGATTCTGTGCAAACCGGCCTTGACCGCCTGCCAGGGTGAACCCCCGGCGCGCGCATGGGGGCGAAGCCCGACGGCGCGTACGGCCACAGAGCCCAGGGCGGCACCGGCCGCCAGCGCCAGGAGACCGACCTGGGCGGGCAGGAACGCCGCGATCAGGGCGACAAATGCCGGGCCGGCCACGGCCGAGACGTTGTAAGAGAGGGCATCGTAGGCGAATGCCCTGCGTACATCGGGAATCGCACCGAGAACGAAACTTGACAGCCCGCCCATGTAAAAGGGCGAGACCGCTCCAGCCGCAGCCAGACATGCGAACGCAACCGGCAGTGGTACCTGGCCGAGGAAGGCGGTCAACCCGAAGGCGACGGCGGTAAGCATTCCGGAAGCCGCCACCAGCAGGCCCGGACGACGGGCTCTGTCGAGGGCTGCGCCTGCCAGCGGGGCCGCGAGGACGCTGGGGCCCAGTGACGCCGCAACCAGCGCTCCTCCCATGGCGACATCGTGTAATTGCTGCACGGCAAGAATGGGGAGGGCAACGGCGGAACCGGCACTCGCCATTCTGGGTGGGACAGAAGCGGCGAGGTATCCGAGCGCGCCCATTGATAGTCAGACCCCTTCAGGCCATTGGATTTGCTTCACCTAGATGTGCGAGCACTAGTCAGAAAAAGGGACAGCATTCCTGCCGCCCGGAAATAGTGAATCACGTTAAAGCTGCAGGCACCCCGGTCCGAAGACCCGGGGCGCCTGCAGGAGGAACTCAAACGGAGGCTTCCACCTGCCGGACCGTCCGGTCACTGTCAGTGGCAACCGGCGGGCCGGTCTCCGGAGCGCCCTCTTCGTTCGCTGAAGGGGCCCAGATGTCTCCGAGCGTGAAGCCGTTGGGGAAGGGGTCCTCAGGATCGAGCACATAGGTGCTGAACCCGGTGATCCATGCCTGGCCACTGATCCGGGGAACGACGCCGGTGCGGCCGGCGATCTGTACTTCTTCCACAAGCTCACCGGTGTAGACGGTGCCCAGGACGCCCTCGTGCCGGAAGGGCTGCTTGAGTCCGAGTTCGCCCTTTGCGTGCAGTGTGGCCATCTTGGCGCAGGTGCCGGTACCGCAGGGGCACCGGTCAACACCGCCGGTCCAGGTGGCGGGGTTGCCGAAATCAACCGGGCCGCTGGCTACCGTGACGGCATTCCTCCGGTCGGCGTTCGGGTTGTCGGTGACGCCGGAGAGCTGGGAAATGGTGATGCCGATGCCAGGGTAGTCAGGGTGCTCCACCGGCAGCTGGTCCTGCGCCGCCTTGAGGATGAGGGAAGAAATGCGCGTAATGTCCCGGCCACGTTCCGGGACAAGCTCGAGGGATCCGAACTGCGCCACGTCGGCAATGACGTAGAACATGCCACCCCAGGCCACGTCGACCGTAACCTTCCCAAGCTCGGGAACGTCAATGACCACGTCGGTGTAAACAGAGAATGCGGGCACATTCTCAAAGGTCACCTGCTTGACCTTGCCGTTGCGGCATTCAGCCTTGATGGCGATGAGGCCCGCAGGCGCTTCGAGCTTGAATTCCGTGAACGGTTCCTGCATGGGGATCATGCCCGTCTCAAGCAGGACCGTCGCCACCGCAATGGTGTTTCCGCCGCTCATGACGGGGTATTCCACCTGTTCCATGATGATGAATCCCGCCGCCGCCGCCGGGTGCTTCGGCGGAACGATCAGGTTGCAGCACAGCGGCGGGTACCCGCGGGGCTCGCGCAGCATCAGCATCCGGATCTGATCGTCATTCTCTTCGAGCCACTTCATCTGCTCGTACACGGTGTTACCGGGGATATGGGGCACGCCGCCGGTAATAACGCACATCGGTTCCCCGGAATGGGTCTCCACAGCCTGAATCATCCGCTTAAAGCTCATGCTCTGTACCTTCCTGTAAGCGTTTGAACAAGTGTTCAGTCACGCGCGCTGGCCGTGCAATGCCCGGCCGGCGCTTGATTCCGTATTCGCGGCCTGTTCCAGGCGGTGGAGTGTGTCGGCGTCGATCTCCACCTGTTCGGGCAGTTGGGTGAGCTCCATGGCCGGCAGGCGTACCCCGTGCTCGTCGCGGAGGTTTTCCAATTGCCTGGAGAGGCGGTCGGCCGAACCGGTGAAATTGGCGGGGTCGATGCACAGGACAAAGACGCCGATGCCGGGCGAGGTGCTGCCACTGTCGAAAGGTGCCGCGTCCAGGGAGAACGAGGCGCCGGAGAGGGTGGCAAGGATCTCCACCAGCAGGGCTATGTTTCCGCCGCGATGCCCGCCGAAGGGCAACAGGGTTCCCGCCAGGGCTTCATTGGCATCCACCGTTTGTTCCCCGTCGGCGGCCAGCGCCCAGCCCGCAGGAATGGGGTTCCCGGCGTCGGCCGCGCGCCGAATGTTCACGAACGCGGTGGAGGAGGATGCCTGGTCGATGACCATGGGCATGCCGCCCGGCCGGGGAATGCCGTAGGCCAGCGGGTTGGTGCCGAGGATGCGCTTGGGAGCTCCTCCGATAGACATGAGGGCCGGGCTGTTGGCTGACGCCATGGCGATGTAACCCTGCTGCGCCACCTTGCGTGCGTAATAGCCCAGCTCGCCGCAGGTATAGGAGTTGCGGATCCACAGCGCGGCGATCCCGGCCTCGTGCGTAGCCTCAAGCAGATCCCTGAAAGCCGCCTGGAAGGCTGCCTGGGCAAGTCCGTTTCCTGCATCGACATCGATGACGGCAGGCGCCGCACGGCGGACCTTCGGTTCGGCGCCGGCGGCAATCCGGCCCTGCCTGTAGCCGTCGAGGTAATCGAAGAGATGTCCCACACCAACGGCGCGGTTGCCAACAAGCTCGGCTTCTACCGTCGCGCTCGAGAGGACTTTGGCATCCCCTGGACGGGCGCCGGAGGCCAGAAGGGCACGCTCGCACAATGCTGCAAGTTCTTCTTTGGAGATGGTGCTCACTGGCAGTTCAGTCCTCTCATCGGGACACGCTGGAAGGTGTCGGCGGCGAAGCGGGGCAGCTCTGGCACCCTGTGGCTCGCCTCACAGTAGCCTATTTTGTGATCACATATCAGTCAATAGCGGCGGCTGTAATGGGCTAAATGAAATCTCAGGCGTGACAGGGGGTGGTTAGCGGCGAGCGGTCCACGTTGGCAGCCCACGCGGCGTCGAGGTGCGATATCTCCAGGGCTGTGCCCGCGCGGGCTGCCTCCGGGTCCACCCACGCGAATGCCAGGAAGCGACCGGAGGCCGGATCCTCCGCTGCGCTGGTGATGTAACCAACAACGCTGCCGCCTCTGGATACGGGTTCCCCAGTGACAACTGCGTGGCGGTCACTGGACAGGCGGAGTCGGACCAGGAGTCGGTGGCCGGGGCGGGCATCGGCACCGGCGGAAGGTTCGGCGAGGCCTGCTTCGTACGCAGTGTCCTGCGGACCGAAGTCAATGCCGAAGGCAGGTACGCCGTTGGCTATCCGCAGTGCCGTAACCGCTTCATCGCCAACAAGGGCAATCCCCTGCTTTCCAGCGGCTGCAACTAACAAGTCCCAAAGGTACAACCCGTGTTCGGTGGCCGCATAGAGCATCCAGCCGCCAACTCCGGTGGTGGTTTCGGCGACTGCGCGGACCGGGACCCCGCCGACGTCGAGCACCGGCGCAACAGGCGAGGAAGCCGCTGGTATCCCGCCCCGGGTAACCGATGCGAGAAGGGCAGCAGCATCAGGACCGATGAGCGCCAGGGCCGTCGTCGCGGAGGACACGTCCGAAACCGTTACCCCGTCCAGGTGGGGGGTTTCCCGGCGAAGGTGCCAGACGTCCTCGGGGCTGCTGCCGATGACCAGGTAGGCATCTTCCGCGGTCCGCACAACGGTCAGGTCGGCAGCGATGCCGCCGGAGGGGCTCTTCACAAAGGCCCCGGTGGAAGTGTTCACTTCGGGGGACAGGCCTGCCGCCAGGATTTCCTGGAGATGCTTTTCAGCGCCGCTGCCCCGGACTTCGAAGACGCTGGCGGCTCCCCTGTCGACGAGCCCCACACCGTTCACAGCCTGGCGCGCCTCGGCGGAAATGGCGGGTGACCATCCGTACGCTCCCCAGGCATCCCGCCGTCGGCCTGCTATATCCGGGCACTGGGTGGAGCCGTACCAGAGGGGGCGCTCCCAACCGCCCTGCGCGGTGCCGAACACCGCACCCAGGGCTTCCTGCCGGACGTAGAAGGGGGTCGTAGCGAACTTCCTCAGCTTCTTCGTCTGCTTGCGGGGGTGGCTTATGTCGTAGACCTCGTCATAGTTCTCGCTGGCGCGCTCAATGCTGACGGTGCGCGTCAGGTGCGTCTGGTCGAACCGGCGGAAGTCGAGGCTGGTGGTGTCGATGCCGGGATCCCCGGTCACAATCCAGTCGGCCAGAACGCCGGCAACACCTGCGGACTGGGTGAGCCAAACGGACTCCCCCAGCCACAGCCCACTGATGCCCGGCACCTCGCCGAGGAGCGGGTTTCCGTCCGGGGTGAAGGAGAAGATCCCGTTGTAGCCTTCGGTCGCTTTACAGCTCTGGGTCTCAGGGAAGAGCCGCTGGACTTCTGCCCATCCGTCCTTCAGATCGTTCCACGTCAGGGGGTGGATTGCAGGCTCAACCCGCGTTTCCGCGTAGTCCTCGGGGGACGCTATCTCCGACTGTTCCACCGGGATGACCCGGTGCTCATAGGTCCCCCACGTCAGCCGGTCGCCCATCTGACGGAGGTAGGAACCGGTGGCCTGGTGCCGCACCATCGGCAGGTCGATCTCCACCTCATCACTGAATCCGGCGAGCGACGGCAGCGGGCTGGTGTGGGACGAGCAGTGTTCCATCGGAACCATGGGCAGTTCCAGCCCCAGCAGCTTTCCCAGCCCGGGCCCCCACAAACCTGCGCAGACGACGACGATATCCGCCTCGATGAACGACGTCCCCTCCGGGAGCTGGTCGCCTTTGGACGGATTGCCCGGCACCGGCGGCGTCTGGCGGACCTCGACGCCGGTCACCCGGCCTCGTTCTGTCCGGAACCCGGTGACCGCTGTGTGGCCATAGAACCGCGCTCCGTTCTCGATGGCACGCCGGGCCTGCCACTCGACAGCCCGTACGGCTTTGACCACCCCGTCCGTTGGCGTGTGCAGACCGCCGAGCACGGTGGAGGTGTCGAGGCCCGGGAACAGCTTCCCGCACTCGTCGGCGGAAACCATCCGGGCCGGCACATCCCAGGACCGGGCGAGGTTGTGCCGCCGGTGCAGGTATTCCAGCCGCTCCGGCTCGCAGGCCAGCTCGAGCCCGCCGACCCGCTTGAGGATCCACTGGCCATCCAGCGTCAGCCCGTCCAGCTTGTCGAGTGTCCGCCTGGCCAGTTCAGACATCACGGCAGATCCGGTTGTCTGGAAAGCGAACCCGGGGGCGTGGGATGAGGACCCGCCCGTGCGGTAGAGGGGCCCCTGGTCAACCACGGTTACGGACTTCATGCCATGGCGGGTCAGGTCGTCGGCCAGGGCGGCGCCAACCACACCGGCGCCGATGATGAGGATCCGGGTGTCTGCGTCAATTCGGGCGGAGGCCACGTTATCTCCCTTGCAGTCAGAGACGTCCACGTCTCAGGTTCAAATGTCAGTTGGCTTCCGGGGGTCGCGCTGGGCGCGCTTATGGGGAAGCAAGAATTGGGTAGCCGCCAGCGAGGTTCGAGACGCCTCGTTGATAGTCGGCTGAGTCACAGTATATGTGAGATATGTGATCACAACTAGCCATTTCGTGAACTTCTTTTTGGAGCGATTTGGCGGCCGCGCGAACAACTGAACGGGCCATTAAACGCGGGAAGCGCCGCCCCTTAGGGCTGCGCTTTCCGGGCATGCCGGCAGTCGCCTGACTACAGGCGCTTAGTGATCCACCGTCTCAACGTACGGTTACCAGTCGGACGCTGGTGATCCAGCGGTGGCAGGTTTGGCCGTCCGCTGCGCGAGGGCTTCGCGCAGCGTGTCTGCCACCCGCTGGGCTTCCTGGTACGCACCGTGCGAGCCTGCAGTTTCCGAGGTGTAGTCCCCCGCGAAGTGGATGTTCCCCACACTGCGCTGGAGGTCCGGCAAGGCGGCATTACGCTTTGGGGACAGCACGGAGAAACAGTGCTCCCAGGTGGCCGCTGCCGCATCTACGATCCGCCCGCGAAGCTGGGGAGCGACGTCCATGAAGTCTTCGATCCACTCCCGGATTAATTGGTCGTCGCTTTCGATCCCCGGAATGAATCCTGCTGAGTTGCCGTAGCAGGTGAACCTGACGATTCCGTCGGCCGGCAGAACACCGGGCTGGGGATTGATGATGGCATCAAACTTCTTGCCGACGGTCGAAACGAAGGACCAGTCAGCGAATTTTGGCAGGCCTTCCACGTTGGCGGCGATGGTGAGCGTCGTGCTGCCTGGCGTTTCAGCCGCCCGCAGCGCCTCGCGCTTCCACAGGGGCACGTCCTGGCAGATGCCCGCCACCAGCGGTGCAGGCACCGCCATGACCACGTGCCGGGCCAGAAGCACTTCCTGCCCATCGTCGCTGGCGGCACTCACTTCAAGCAGGCCATCCAGTTCCCGTATGTTTCCGACTCGGATGCCGGTCCGGATGGCCGTGCCGGCCCCGACGTTGGCTGCGAGCGCACGCGGCAGGGCCTGCATTCCGTTCACGGGGTACAGACGGCTGTCGCGTTCGTGGGCGATGTAGCTGGCGAGATATCGCAGCGCGTACTTCGCCGAGAGCTGGGCCGCATCGCCCACTGCACCGCCCCGGACTGCGGTCTCAATAATGCTTCGGGCGGGCCCAGGGAGCCCATCGAGCCTGTCGGCCACTGTTTCCTTCGCCAGCCCAGCAGCCTTGTCGGTGATGGTTCCATCCGACACATTGTCCCGATACTCGCACGCCAGTCCCTCCATGAAATCGACCAGGGCGGTCTTGGACTCCGTCGGCAGCGGAAGGCGTTCGACGATTTCTGGTGTGGACCCTGCAACAGAAGTAACGCCGTCGATATGCACGCCGTACGTGGCCGGGTGGAACGGTGCGGTCTCCTGGCCGAGTTTCTTGGCGAGCATTTCGGCCCGGGTGCCGCGGTAGATGAACATTGCGCCCGTATTGACGGGGGCGCCGGCGAGTTGGACGCTGCGCGTCCGTCCGCCGATGTCGCCGTCAGCCTCCAGCACCTGGACGTCAATGTCCAGGTCGCGGAGGTCGTAGGCGAGGGCCAGGCCCGCGGGCCCGGCCCCGACCACCACCACGTCGTGGATTGTCTTCATGCTTGACCACTTTCCTGTTCGGATGTCCGCCCAGACTAGGGTCGGGATATGTGATCACACAAGAGTTATTCCGGAATCTCCCCCTTGAGGCACATAATGAAGTCCTCGACGGCGGGGGAACGGCCAAAGGCCCGCGCAACGTAGAGTTCCGTCTGCGGCCTCCCTGCAAAGCGGCGGGTGGTGACTCCGGGCATCTGGAACCGCTGCACCGATTCCGGCAGTACGGATACCCCCAGGCCCGCGGCGACAAGGCCGAGGACCGTTTCCTGGTGGATGGCCTGCTGGACCACGATCGGCGGGGTCGGGAGGGACTCGAACAGCCTGAGGACCCGTGCCACGAAGCCGGGCATCAGCCGGTAGGGAAACAGGACCATGGGTTCCCCTTCCAGATCCTCGGGACGGATTTCCGCCGCTGCGGCCAGGCGATGTGTTTCCGGAAGGACCACCACCAGGTCCTCCGTGCCCAGAAGTTCGAGGTTCAGCCCGGGCACGTCACCCGGATCCCGGATCAGGCCCAGGTCGAGGTTTCCGTCCAGCAGCTGCTCAATCTGCTCCCCGCTGGTCAGCGGATGCAGCACGAGGTTAATGCGCGGGCGCTGCTGGCGGAAAGCCCGGATGGCCTCGGGAACGGTGGTGTAGCTCGCGGAACTGACGAACCCCACCCTGATCTTGCCGCTCTTGCCGGCAGCAACGTCGGCAACGTCTCCGGCGGCATCGTCAAGGTCCGCAACAGCAGCCTGGATCCGGTCCCTGAACGCCTGACCAGCCGCTGTCAGCGTCACGCGGCGGGTGGTGCGGTCGAAGAGCTGGACGCCGAGCTCACGCTCGAGCCCCTTGACGGCCACGGTCAGCGGCGGCTGGGTGATGTGCAGGCGTTCGGCGGCGCGGCCGAAGTGCAGCTCGTCTGCGACGACGAGGAAGTACCGGAGCTGCCGGAGTTCCATGGCGATTCTTTCGATTGACGCTAATAATTACAAGCTAAATGATATTGGACCGGCTGCACCAGCGGGTGAGTTACTGGATATCAACAGAGGCGCCGCCCGTCGCCCATTCCCCCGTCAGAGGAGCCATCCATGGAATCGACCGAATACGCCGTCGTCGGTGCTGGGCTGTCCGGAGCTGCCACCGCGTGGCATCTCGCCGCCCGCGGCCACGACGTTGCCCTGCTCGAGCGTTCAACGCCCGCGAACGATGCGGGCAGCTCCCACGGCTCCGCCCGCATCTTCCGGTACGCCTATCCGGAGGACTTCTACACCGGCCTCGTCCAGGAAGCGAAGGCCGGCTGGGACGAGCTGGCCCGTCTAAGCGGCAAACAGCTCATCACCCCCACCGGCGCCGTCGACTACGGCGCCATCCGTCAGCCCGAACGCCTGGCCGCGGTGCTGGCTGCCCGCGGCATTGACCACGAACTTCTGAGCCCGGAAGAAGCCAACCGCCGGTGGCCCCAAATCGCCTTTGACACCCAGGTCCTGTGGCACCCGGACGCCGGTGTCATCGACGCCCACGAATCCGTCGCCTCCATGGTTGACCAGGCCGTGGCGCACGGCGCGGAACTCCACAACAACTGGGCCGTTGCCTCGATCTCCGGGTCCAACGGGAACTACACCCTGACGTCCGAAGACGGGCGCACATTGCGGGCCGCCAACGTGATTGTCGCCGCCGGCGGCTGGCTGCCCCAGCTGCTGGGATCGCTGTCGCTGCCCTCGTCCTTCCTCGCCGGAATGCCTTTTATCGAGGTGCGGCAGGAACAGGCTTACCACTTCCCCTACGCCGACGGCACGGATCATGATGCTTCACCGTGGCCGACGTTCATTCACAAGCGCGCAGGCTGGCAGGCGTACGGCCTGCCAGGCGGACGCGATGCCGGATTCCGTGGGCAGAAGGTCGCCGAATACAACGGCGGAAAGATCCTGCCGTCCGCCGCCGAGCAGGACGGACAAATCAACCCGGACAACCGCCGTCGGGTCATCGAGTACGTGGAACAGTACCTGCCGGGGCTGGTACCGGAACCCTACGCTGAGACCACCTGCCTCTTCACCAACACCCCCACGGAGGACTTCATCCTCGACCGTGCTGACGGCGTTACCGTCCTCTCCCCCTGCTCGGGCCATGGCGCGAAGTTTGCCCCGCTGATTGGGCAGCTCGCGGCGAACCTGGCAACGGGCGCCGGCGCCGTCCCGGACCAGTTCCGGCTGGCAGCCCAGGCGCAGGCAACGGCCACCGGAGTCCACGCGTGACCCCCGGCACCACTCCCCTGCCCCCGGTTTCGACAGCAACGGTGACCGGGCTGCTCTCCGAGATTGCAGCCACTGGCACCGATGCGCTCCGCGGCGGCTACACGCGGCCGGTGTACTCGACGGCCGAAATGGACCTGCGCCACTGGTTCATCGAACAAGCCACCAAGCGCGGCCTTACCGTGGAAACGGACCGCAACGGCGCCATCTGGGCCTGGTGGGATGTGCCCGGCGGGGACCGCAGCAACAGCCTGGTCACCGGCAGCCACCTCGACTCGGTGCCCGGGGGCGGAGCCTTCGACGGCCCGCTCGGCGTGGCCTCCGCCCTGGTGGCCGTTGACATCCTCAAGGCGCGCCTGGCCACCCCCACCCGGCCACTCGCCGTCGTGGTTTTCCCGGAGGAGGAGGGCTCCCGGTTCGGCGTCGCGTGCCTGGGCTCGCGGCTGATGACCGGCGCCATCGACCCGGACAAGGCCCGCAACCTGCGGGACCCGGACGGTTCGACCTTCGCCGACGTCGCACGGGCCAACGGCCTGGACCCCCGCTTTGTGGGCAGGGACGAAAAACTCCTTGGCCAAATCGGCGCCTTCGTCGAACTCCACGTCGAACAGGGCCGCGGCCTCATCGACCTGGACCAGCCCATCGCGATCGCGTCGTCCATACTCGGACACGGACGCTGGCGGCTGAGCGTCCAGGGGCAGGGCAACCACGCCGGAACCACGCTAATGGCGGACCGGCACGACCCCATGGTCTCGGCCTCCAGAATGGTGGTGGCCATCCGCGACATCGCCCGCAACCAGGCCCACGCCCGGGCGACCGTCGGACGGCTCCAGCCGGTGCCCGGCGGGACCAACGTCATCGCCTCGCGCGTTGACTTCTGGCTGGACGTCCGGCACCCCGACGACGCCGTGACGGCGGCCGTGGTGGAAAGCATCCATGCACAGGCCCAGGTCATTGCAGCCGAGGAAGGCTGCAGCGTCGAACTCCGCGAAGAGTCGCTGAGCCCCACCGTTCACTTCGATCCCGGCCTGCAGAAAGAGCTGCAGCGGGCCCTGCCGCAGGCCCCCGTCCTGGACACCGGCGCCGGGCACGATGCCGGCGTGCTGGCACCCTTTGTGCCAACTGCCATGGTGTTCGTCCGGAACCCCAGCGGCGTATCGCACTCGCCGGAGGAACACGTCGTCGACGAGGATGCCGAGACCGGCGCTCAGACCCTGGCCGACGCCCTGCAGGGGCTCATGGCCTAACCTCAAAACCCAACACCCGCGCCGGCTTCACGGCGCGGGTGTTTGACTCGCAGCAATAAATGGCGCTCTTCTCGCAGCACTTTTGTCACCTCGTCGCCCCAAAGGATGGCTGAACGGACGAACACGCGTGCCCTGGGGAATCCGGCCGAAAGGCATATACCAATGGGCAACAGTCCCAGTACGACAGTAAGCGCACAACTGATCCTCGTTCCGGGGGAGGCGCGGGGGGAGATTGCAGCCAGCGAGCAAATGCTTAGCTTCTGGGGCGGAGTCGATCCTTCGACCGGAATCGTCATCGACCGGCGCCATCCACTTCACGGCGTTTCCCTCGCCGGAAAGATCGTCGTCCTTCCGAAAGGGAAAGGATCCAGCACCGGAAGCTACGTCATGCTTGATGCCCTGGTTGAAGGGGCGGGCCCGGCAGGCATCGTTATGAACAAAGTTGACGAAATTATCTCCTTGGGAGCGGTTGTGTACGACGAGTTCCATTCCCGAACGATTCCCGTCCTGGTGCTTAATGACGACGACTTCTCGCGTGCTTTGACGGCCTCGTATGCGGAGATCCTCGCTGACGGGCAGGTGGTCCTTCATGGGTAGACTCCAGCAACGCGACGTTCCGGCGTCCAGGCTTTCCCTCTCCAAAGAAGATCTGGACATGCTCGACGGAATCCAAGGCAGGGCCGCGCAGCAAGCGATGCGAATCATCGTTCGCATGGCTCACGTCCAGCAGGCCACGGAGCTGGTTGACATTTCCCACGCGCACATCGGGGGAAGCATCTACACGGGCAAGGGAAGCCTGAACGTCATAGAGGAGCTGGTTTCCAACGGGGCCAAGGTACGCGTCCCCACCACGCTCAACGCCATTTCCATCGACCGAAGCCAGACAGGGGCCTGGAACAGCGGCAACGAGTTCGACACGAACGCAGGTCGGTTGGCAACGGCACTCGAAGCAATGGGTGCCAACCCCATCTTTTCCTGCACGCCCTACGTGTTCCCGAAGACACCCCAGTTCGGACAAAACATTCTGTGGGCCGAGTCCAACGCAATCGTTTATGCCAATAGCGTGATAGGGGCTCGAACCAACCGTCACGGAGACTTCATGGACGTGTGCGCTGCGCTTACCGGCCGCGTTCCAAACTCAGGCCTGCACCTGAGCGAGAACCGGCGTGGAACCCTTCTCGTGAACGTCCCCGGTGTAGTCCATGCTGACCCCAGCTACTACACGGTTTTGGGATACCTCATTGGCAAGCACGCCGGAACGGACATTCCTGTAATCGAAGGAATCCGGCAGAAACCTTCACTTGAAGAGCTGAAAACCTTCTGCGCGACCCTCGCTACTTCCGGGGCTGTCGGGATGTTCCATATGGTGGGCGTGACACCCGAGGCCCCGACACTGGCAGCGGCTCTCGGCAACGTCGCGCCGCAACGCAGGCTCCAGGTGACTAAGGACCAACTTCGCCAAATTTGGCATGAACTATCAAGCGCCTCCAGCACCACTCTGAACATGGTCGCTATGGGAAGCCCACACGCAACGTTGCGTGACCTGGCCGAACTCGGGGCCCTCGTTCGCGGAGAGAAGAAGCACCCGCAGGTCGAGTTCCTGGTTACTACAAGCAGATTCGTGCGTGACCAAGCCCAGGAGCTTGGCATCATGCAGGACTTGGACGCGTTCGGGGTGCGAATCAGCACCGATACCTGTTTATGCATGTTCAATCCCAGGCGAGTCCCGTCTGACGCTTCCGGCATCATGACCAACTCCGGCAAGTTTGCACATTATGGGCCTGGGCTGACGGGTCGGGGAATCTACTTTGGCACCGCAAGGGATTGTGTTGAATCAGCTATAGCAGGCATGCCAATCATTAGCGAACCTGAATGGCTGCGTTCCTAGAAGGATTGAAAAATCCGCACTGCATGCGTCCAGCTGGGCAGATGGATGAGTTTCCGTCCTCCTCCCCTAGGAGCGGGCTGCAGGATGTCATTCCGGACCTCGTTGCTGGCGTTGTTCGTTCAGGCGCGTGTGCCGTCTGTCCTGGCGGCGGGGTCCTGAATCCACGAGCTGAGGATGGGGAGTTTGTCTTCGCTTGGTTACCCGGGTGCAGGGGACCAGACGGTGAGGCCAGGGTCGAGCTTCAGCCAGGTGTCCCACGAGCGGACGTCGAATCGGTTGACGTAGGCGGGCACGTTTCCGCGCTGCGGGCTGGTGCAGTAGTCGTATGCGCCCCTAACTGGGCGGTAATTAACGGCATTCTCGTCGGTCTCGCTGTAGACGGGGATCGTCGTCGGCTCCCCTGTCTCTTCGAAGGTGCGGCGGGCGTCGGCGACGAACCCGGCGATCGTCGCGAATCCCTTCAGACGCGGGTCCTCCGCGGCGAGGTAGACACCATTGCTGGCCGAGGTGCATATGCCCATCATGCCGACAGCAGAGACAAAGGGCTGATCCGTAAGGTAGGTGACCGTGGGGCACTGCTCCTTGACGGATGAGAATGAGCCCTGCACGATGACCGCCGGGAACGACCCTTTCTCGTCGAGGTTTTCGGGGGTGAATAGATTCCCGACCAATGTCAGGCCGTACCGGTCGAAGGTGATCTTGTCATGGGACATGCCATGCTTGGCCATCAGTTGCCAACAATATCGTCTGGTTTCTCGGTTCTGCCATCGCGCTTCTTCCATGCGCTCCGCGGGCCGATCACCGCGAACACCTACGGCGCAGGCCACGTGCTTTAGCGATGGCGCTGGCATTAGCTAACCCTCTGTTAGGGAGTGGGTGCGCCTTTTGGCACTAGTCACCCTGGCGACGCCGGATAAAATATCCGACGTCGCCAAGGTGCAGCATAACGCTCTGGTCAGAGTTCGTTGGGTTTGCCCGGCTTGCCGACGGCGGGGTCGATTCCGTACTTTTCGAGGATCTTCTTGATGGTGCCGTCTTCACGGAGCTTCTCGATGTCCTCGTCCAGGGCTTTGCCGAGCGTGTCGTTGTCGAGGCTGGACGGGAACATGACCTGGCCGACCGCAGCGAACTCGGGGACATTCGGGTTCGGTTTGACGTCGATCACCTGGGCACCCTCGATGGGGGCGTCCTTGAATCGGCCCTTGGCGGACGCGGCGGATGCCACGAGGGCATCGATGCGGCCGGCTTTGAGGTCTCCGTAGATGGACTCGTCGTCCTGGTAGATCTTGAAGTTATCTCCGAGCCACTTCTGCAAACTGTTGTTATAGAGGTTGCCGGCGACCGAGCCGACCTTCTTGCCCTTAAGGCCGTCGCTGGCGAGACCCTTTGTTGAGACGATCGCCTGGGGATCGGTCCACAGCGGCGTGCTCAGGTGGACGATCTTCGTCCGTTCCTTCGTGCGCAGCCAGCCTCCCGAGCCGATGTCGGCGCGTCCTGTCTGCACGGACGGGATGACCGCGCCCGCGCCGCCCGAGGTGGTCACGGTGACCTTGAGGCATTCGAGTTTGGCGATCTCGTTGATCAGGTCACCCTCCATGCCGGTGACGTTGTCGCCGTTCAGGATCGTGGCGGGTGCATAGTCGTAGCTGGCGGCCGTGAGCTCGCCGGGCGTCACTGTTTTGAGGTCTTTGTGTGCCGGGGTGCAGCCGGATGCGCTGCCGGCGGTATCACTGCCGCCGCAGGCTGTGAGGGAGATGGCGAGCAGGCCGGCGGCGGTGCCGGCGGAAAGCGCGCGCACGAGTGTACGGGGATTTCGTGTCATGGTTTTTCTTTCTGTGCTGGGTGTCCCGGGCGGGTCGCCCGGGATAGGTAGAGACGTGGTGGCTTCAGTTGCGTTGGAGGTGGCGGCCGAGGCGCTGTTCCAGGACCCGGACGAGGGCGAGGAAGACGAGGGTGATGGATCCGTAGATCACAGCGGTGAGCAGGTAGACGCTGAGGTATTCGAAGGTGATGGAGGCGATTTCGAAGCCCTTGGACATCAGTTCTGGTACGGCGATCACGAAGGCGAGTGCGCTGCCCTGGAAGACGAGGACGGCGAGTCCGGCCAGGGGCGGGGTGGAGATCCGCAGGGCCTGGGGCAGGATGACGATCCGGAACCCGGTCCAGCCGCGCAGCCCGGAGGTGAGGGCTGCTTCTTTTTGCCCCAGTGGTACGGCGGCGAGTCCGGCGCGGAAGTATTCCGAGGCGTAGGCGCCGGTGTTCCAGCTCAACGCGATGATCGCTGTGGTCAGTGAGGTCAGGGTGACGCCGGCGTCGGGGAGGCTGAAGTACAGCAGGTACAACAGCACCAGGGCCGGCAGTCCCCGCCCGATCTCAACGACCAGGAACGAGATCCATTGCAGGGGGGCGAATTTCGCCGCTGCCATCACGGCGAGCAGCAGGCCGAGCGGGAATCCGAAGAGCAGCGCGAGTCCGGTCAGCTGGAGGCTGATGAGCAGTCCTGGTGCGAGGTTCGGTAACCAGCCGAGCCATTGGGTGAGGATGTCCATCACGCCACTCCGATCTTTTTGCGCAGCGTGAGGTCGACCCGCCGGGAGACGACGGCGATGACGAGGCTGATCACGATGTAGAGCGCGCCGGCGACGATGAATGAGAGCAGGCCCTCGTGTGTTTGCTCCGCGCTTTGCTGGGCGTAGTAGGTGATCTCACGTACCCCGATGGTGGAGGCCAGGGCGGAGTCCTTGAGCAGCCCGATGCCGTACGTGGCGATCGCGGGCAGCGCGACACGGAACGCTTGCGGGGTGATGATGTGCCTGACGGTGGTGAGCGTGCTCAGCCCGAGCGCGTGGGCGGCTTCGCGTTGGCCCTCGGGGATGCTCAGCAGTCCCGAGCGGTAGATCTCGGCCATGAACGCCGAGGCGATAATGGAGAAGCCTATGATCGCGGCCTGGATCGTGGAGAGCCGCAGCGCGTACTGGGGCAGGCCGAAGTAGATCAGGAACAGCCAGGTGATCGGCGGGATGACCCGGACCACGTTGATGTACAGGGTGGCGATGCCCCGGACGATTCCGATCGGTGAGCGGGTGGCCCCGACAAGTACCAGGCCGATGACACCGCCGAACAGGAGCGACGCGCCCGTGACGTAAAGCGTGAGTCCGACGCCCTGGGCAATCGCGGGTAAAAGTTGGGTGATCATTGCGGTGTCACCGGTCCAGCACGGCTTTGAGGAACTGCCGGGTGCGTTCGTTCTGCGGTTCCGACATGACCTGCTGACTCGGGCCGATTTCCAGCACGCCGCCGTTGCCCATCACCATGATCCGGTCCGAGACGTCACGGGCGAAGTGCATCTCGTGGGTGACGACGAGCATGGTCATGCCCTCGTCCGCGAGGTCGCGCATGACGGCGAGAACCTCGAGTCCGATCTCGGGATCGAGGGCGGACGTCGGCTCGTCGAAGAGCATGACCTTCGGTGACAGCGCCAGAGCACGGGCGATGGCGATGCGCTGCTGCTGGCCTCCGGAGAGGCGGGCGGGATACGCCTTGGCCTTGTCCGGAAGGCCAACACGCTTCAGCAGCCTTTCCGCGACCTCCTGGGCCTGTTCCTTGCTCGCGCCCAGCACATTGCGCTGCGGCAGGGTGATGTTCTCCATCACGGTCAGGTGCGGGAACAGGTTGAAACTCTGGAAGACCATCCCGGTGACGCGCCGGAGGTGGTCGATGCTGGACTTGTCCGGCCGCTTCCCACCGGCAACAACGCGGGCACCGCCGATCGCAATGGTGCCCTCCGTCGGTGTTTCCAGGTAGTTCAGGCACCGCAGGAACGTGCTCTTGCCCGCCCCCGACGGGCCGATGACCGAGACCACTTCACCCTCGTTCATCACCAGATCCACATCCGACAACACACGGCTCGTGCCATAACTCTTGCCAAGCCCAGAGACCACAACCTCACCAGAGAGCGCGGTCGGGGGAGCTTTCGTGCCAAAACTTAAACCCATATCGTTTCCTTCGGGTAGCGGACGCGTGTACCCCGACATCGGTCCGCGCATGTTAGATGATCTGCAGGGGCCGGGCGGTTGCTCAGCGCCTGCATAAGCTGTCAGATGATGCCTCACGACATCATGTGAGTGCCGGCGGTTGCCGGCGTCGGCTGACGGTCTTAGCCCTGGTCCTGGGGTGCCAGGCTGACCGGCCACTTGGGAGCCAGGCCCGATGTGGTTGGAGTCACACTCAAACTGTAATCTGTGATCACATATCAGTCAATGGGTTTGCTGTAACACCGCTGTAAATTCATTCCAACCGCGCGCCCGGTCGCGCCGCTCGCGCCCCGGCGGGTCATCCGCCCGATGCCGGCCTAGTCCGTCTCGGGGCCGGTGCAGTAAAAGCAGCCGTCAGCGCAGCCGTCAACCTCGTCAGGCTGTGCGATTGGTACGGGTATTGCATTCATGGATCATTCCTTTCGAACCGGAGGACAAATTTTTTCTGCTGCCCACTTGTGTGATTTGTGATCACAACATAGTGTGGTGCACACAACACTCGCAAGGGGGTTGGCAAAAAATCCCCGGACCCAAATCCAGGGAACGGCCGGGAACCGCGGTCCGTCCGCGGCGACTCTTAGGAAGTACACAATGCCGAACAGACTGCTCCTGCACGTCGCAGAGAACAAGAAGCTTGAAGCCATTGCCACGCGCAACCGGCTGACCCGCCCCATCGTGGACCGGTACGTTGCAGGCCGCGGGCTCGATGAGGCCTGGACCGCAACGAAGGCCCTCAACCGGGCCGGCATCGATGTGAGCCTGGACCTGCTGGGCGAATCGGTCCACCACCTCGCCCAGTCCAAGGCCGCCACCCAGGAATACCAAGGGGCCATCGAGAACATTCAGAACCAGGCTCCCGGCTCTACCGTCTCCGTGAAGCTTTCGCAGCTGGGGATCATGATCGACCGCCAGGAGTGCGCCAACAACCTGAAGACGCTCCTGAACGCTGCAGCAACGCACGGGGCCACCGTGGAGGTGGACATGGAACACAGCTCTGTCGGCCGGGACACGCTGGCCATTTACAAGAGCATCCTGCCGGACCACCCCAACACCCGGCTGGCGATCCAGGCAAACATGCGCCATACGCCCGAGGACCTCTTGTCCTTCACGGACATCAAGCCCCGGATCCGTCTTGTCAAAGGCGCCTTTGACGAATCCTCGTCCGACGCCCTCTGCGACGCGGACGAGGTCACTGAGCAATACAAGTATCTTTCCCGTTGGGCGCTTCAGCACCTGCCGGACCCGGCCTTCGGAACCCACGACGACACCTGCATCGACGTGGTCAAGGAAACCGCGGCCGAGCTCGGACTGGGCAAGCAGGACTTCGAATTCCAGATGCTGTACGGAGTTCGGAGGAAGTTGCAGGATGAGTTGGTCCGCGACGGATACCGCGTCCGGGTGTACCTCCCCTACGGAACGCAGTGGTACCCGTATCTGATGCGTCGGATGGCCGAGAAACCAGCCAACCTGCTGCTCTTCCTTCGCTCCCTCATCGGAGGCTGATGTGGCATTGACGTAAGCTGGATTGTGATCAAATATCACGATTAGCGGCCGCCAGCTAGAAACGGAGTACTCCATGAGCCTTGAAATGACCCGTCCAGTCACCCCCACATTGGTGGCTGACCAGGTGTACGAGGTCCTGGAGAACGCCATTTTGACTGGCACTTTGGAATCCGGGTCACCCCTTCGGGTCCGCGATCTGGCAGCCATGGTAGGCACAAGCGTCATGCCCGTCCGGGAGGCAATCCGCCGCCTGGAGGAAGCAAGGCTGGCCACCCGCATCCCCCACAAGGGTGCAGTAGTCAGGACATTCACTGCCATCGAACTGATGCACATCTACGACGTACGGACCATCCTCGAGGTACAAGCTGCGACCCAGGGAGCCCCTAATGTCAGCCGCAAGAACCTACGGGAGATGGAATCCTCCTGCGAAAAGATGCAGAAGGCCGTTGCGGAAGGTCGCATCATTGACGCCCTGGACCTGGACGAGGATGTTCTCCGTGCCCTGTACAGAGCCTCGGGCAATCCCGTACTCGTCAGCATCATCGAACAACTTTGGCTCCAGTGCCGCCCCTACAAGGTGATCGGCGCAACTGAGGCCCTAGCCAAGAACGACAACACTCTCTGGACTCCGCAACCAGCGTTGGTCCAGGCACTGTTCGACGGCGACACTGCCGCAGTCACCACTATCACCGCGGACTCCCTGGCCAGCGCGCTGCGCCGGCTGGAGCTGCGGCTCGAAACCCAATAACCAACCCGCGACCCCCAAGGTCCGGGAACGTCCAAAAGGAGAAACCCAGATAATGTCCACCCAATCTGTCAGCGTTACTGGAAACTTCAAGGTCCCCACGCCCTATAACGAGCCGTCGCGGGAATTCCGTCCCGGCTCACCGGAGGCGGCCTCGGTCAAGAAGATGATCGCCGAGGTCACATCCAGCGTCCGCGACCTGCCCCACGTCATCAACGGGGTGCGCTCCATGACCGGCGAGCTGCGCAACGTCACGGCTCCCCACCGCCACTCCCAGGTATTGGGCCGCATCCCCACTGCCGATGAGTCAGTAACCCAGTCGGCGATCGACGCAGCCTTGGCCGCTCAGCACGACTGGTCCCGGACACCCTGGTGGGAAAGGGCCGCAATCTTCCTGCGCGCCGGAAACCTGGCCGCCGGCAAGTACCGGGACGAACTGGTAGCTACCACCATGCTCGGGCAGTCCAAGACGTTCCACCAGGCAGAGATCGACGCCGCCAGCGAAGTGGCGGACTTCTTCCGCTTCAACGCCCACCTCGCCCAGCAGATCTTCGCTGATCAGCCCGAGTCCTTGCAGGGCGAAGGCAACTCGCTGGACCAGCGCGGCCTGGAAGGCTTCGTCCTGGCTATCACGCCGTTCAACTTCACCGCCATTGCCAGCAACCTTCCCACTACTGCTGCACTCATGGGAAACACCGTTGTGTGGAAGCCCTCCGAGAAGGCGGCCCTCAGCAATGACGTCCTCATGCGGATGTTCGAGGAAGCCGGCCTTCCGCCAGGTGTGATCAACCTCGTCCACGGCTCGGGCCGTGCGATCTCCGACCAGGCTATGAGCCACCCGGACTTTGCGGGGCTGAGCTTCACGGGTTCCACGGACGTCTTCCGCAGCCTCTGGAAAAAAGCCGGTGACAACATCGACCAGTACCGTTCCTTCCCGCGCCTGGTAGGCGAAACAGGTGGCAAGAACGCTGTGGTGGCACACCCGAGCGCCGACGCCGATGCCCTGCGCGCAGCCCTGATCCGGAGTGGCTTCGAATACTCGGGCCAGAAGTGCTCCGCGGCATCACGGACCTACATCCCGCGCAGCATCTGGAACCAGATCAAGGACGAACTCGTCGAGACCGTCAAGTCGCTCCGCGTGGGCGACGTCGCCGAGCACGAGACGTTCCTCGGAGCCGTCATCGACGAGACGTCGCTGCGCAAGATCGAGGCTGCCCTTGAGAAGGCCAAGGCCCTCCCGAGCCACACCCTCCTGGCCGGCGGCAGCGTCCACGCCGAAGAGGGCTGGTTCGTCGAACCCACGATCTTCGAGACCACCGATCCGCACGCCTTCACCATGAGCGAAGAGTTCTTCGGCCCCCTCCTGACGGTCTACGTCTACGAGGACAGCGAGTGGGAGTCCGTGCTGGATCTGGTGGACCAGACCAGCAACTATGCCCTGACCCTGTCCATCTTTGCCAATGACCGCCGCGCCGTCTCGTTTGCCCTGGACAAGCTCCGCAACGCCTCGGGCATGACGTACATCAATGACAAGCCCACCGGCGCCCTCATGGGACAGGTCGCCTTTGGCGGTGGCCGCGGCTCGGGCACCAATGACAAGGCCGGTTCCCGCCTGGCACTGCAGCGCTGGCTCAGCGGCCGCTTCATCCACGAGAACTTCTCGCCGTCCAGCGAATGGCGCCAGCCGTACCTCGCTGACTAAGCAAGCGACCGGTAACCCGGGCCTTTCCTGACCGGCTGGGTGCGCACCCGCGCACCCAGCCTCCAACCGCCGTCGGACTCCTTCGCAACAGACCGAACGGCTTCCCAGCAGCCGCTGCCTGACCTGTCCAGGCAGCGGCTGCTGCCCTCTCCGGCCTTCCACCCAGCCACGGAAGTTCACCAATGAAGAAACGCATCAGCTCCCGACCCAAAACCAGCCCAAGTGCACTGCCACCCCTGAAACGCCGTGACGAACGCGGCACGGCGATGTCCATCCTGCTCCTGTTCGCCCGCCACAGGACCCTGAGCAGCGAGCAGATTTCCGGCCTCCTTCGGATCCCCGCCTCCACTGTCTACCGTCACCTCCAGACTCTGCTGCAGGCCGGCTTCGTGGTGGAAAACCAGCTCATCGGCCGCTATTCGGCCGGACCTGAAGTGGTGCGGCTTGCCGACAACTACCGCGAGGAAGCCCTGGCCCAGGGCGAGGTGCGGCACAGGCTCGAGCAATTGTCGCAGGACACCGGCGAATTGGCCGCCTACCTGGTGCAGAGCAGTGACGAAGTGCTGTGCGTGGAGTCCGTGGAAAGCGCCCACATCCTCAGCTGCAGCTACGCCGCCGGACGCTCCCGCCCCCTCCTGAACGGGGCCAGTGCACGGGCCATCCTCGCCTTCCTTCCGGACGAGGAAAGGGACGATCACCTTGCCGGCCACTTCCTCCGCCCGGAGGAGGGACTCACCATCCGCGCCGATCTGGAAGCCATCCGGGAACGCGGCTATGCCACCAGTTCGGGCGCCCTGGCCCCGGGCGTCTGGGGCGCCAGCGCCCCGGTGTTCGACGACGGCGGCCGGCTTGCCGGCGTCGTCACCACCATGGTGCCACTCGAGCGGGCTGCCACCGATGAGGCGCGTGCCGACTTCATCAGCAGCACCCGCCAGGCGGCTGCGGACCTCAGCCAGGTCGCCGCACCTGTTTGAGCCGGCGACTTTCATAACTTTGGCGGCTTTTGGATAACGACGGCGACGGCGACCCCCCCGGGGACGCCGTCGTTCCGCCGCTGGCCCTGCAAATAAGCGCGAAACCGGTCCATGCGCCATAGGATCGTCCCATGCCAGGAAAAAAAGTCGATGCTTCTCAACAGCCGGAGAACAAGAAGGTTGGGCTGGCGGCCGCCATGGGATCCTCGCCGGCTTTTGCCATCACCCCCACTCTCGTGGCGGACCAGGTCTATGAGGCTTTGCGCACCGCCATCCTCACGGGAGAACTGGCCGGGGGCTCCCCGCTGCGCGTCCGCGATGTGGCCGAGATGGTGGGCACCAGCGTCATGCCGGTCAGGGAAGCCATCCGCCGGCTCGAGGAGACCGGACTTGCCACGCGGGTGGCCGCCCACCGGGGCGCAGTTGTCCGGGAGTTCACGGTCGGTGAACTGATCCATATCTACGAGGTCAGGGCCACGCTGGAGGTGGAGGCCGCCCGCCGCGGAGCCGCCAACATCACGGACGCCGACGTGGCCCGCATGGAAGCCGCCCTGGCCCGGATGCAGAAGGCGGTCGCGGAACGCCGCGTCTCGGATGCGCTGGACGATGACGAAGACCTGCTCCGGACGTTCTATTCTGCGGGCGGCAATCCGGTCCTGGTGAGTGTCATCGAAACGCTCTGGCTGCAGTGCCGGCCGTACAAGGTCATCGGCGCAACGGAGGCCGTGGAGCACAACGACGCCAGCCTGTGGACCCCGCAGCCCGCCATCCTGGACGCAGCACGGGCACGGGATGTCAAGGAAGCCACCAAGCTGACCAAGCAGTCCCTGGCCAGCGCGCGGCAGCGCCTTGAGAAGCGGCTCGTTCCGCAGTAAGCAGCATGCGTGGAACTGGAAAAGCCCAAGTAGGCGTAGGCGGTGAGGTAACCAAGCTTCTCGACATCCCTGGGCAGCCCTCGCTTCCGGTCAGATCAACGGCACCGAAGCGAAAAGTTCAAGGGAATGACTCACTTCGGCCCGCTGCCCGGCGGCCGGGCGAGCACCGTGGGGACGTACTCGAGCAGCTGGAGCCGGCCGTCGAAGGTCCTGCTGTCCACCATTTCGAGCGAGACGTCCGGATAGCCGTCGTAGATCCGCTCCCGGCCGTTGCGGCCCGTGATGACCGGGAAAACCACCAGCCTGAACCGGTCCACGAGGCCGGCGGTCAGCAGTGACCGGCAGAGGCTAAGGCTCCCGAGGGTACTCAATGGCCCGGTCCCGGTCCGTTTCATCTCCCTCACGGCCTCGACGGCGTCGCCGGTGACCAGCTCCGAGTTCGGCCAGGTCAGGGGTGCCTGCAGGGTGGAGGAGAAGACCATCTTGGGAACGGCGTCAAGGCCGGTCAGGGCGGCTCCCTCATCCTGGGAGAATCCGGAGCGATCAGCCGATGCTTCCTCAGACATGCTGGACATCACCCGGTAGGTGTTCGCCCCCAGGAGGAAGGTGTAGCCCTTCTCCCCCTCCTGCTCGAGCCACGCCAGGTATTCCGGCCCCTCCAGACCCCACCAGCCGGGCCATCCCTCGGCGGAGGCATACCCATCCAGGGAGATGATGAGGTCGACCATCAGGCTCGCTGATGACGTTTCTGCACTTGTTTCGCCCATGGCCGTCTCCTTCGTCCGATCGACGTCAGGAGCCGCCGGGACGCTGCGCCGTCGATGCCGGCAATGCTATCCACGGAGCGATCAGCCGTTCAAGGCCTCCTCATCACCGCGTTCGTGGCTAAGTTCCGGGTCCCGCAGGTCCTTCGCCAGGTGACGGTGGCAGAGCTCTGGAAACTGGTGCTGGAAGGTGCCAGTGTGAAGCAGTGGGGTGAACCGTCCGGCACTCAAGCTACGGAGGATGTCATGAATCTCGACGATCTGGTCTTCCACCCCTGGGCTGTCCAGGGGCCGCGCGAGGTGCCTACGTTGGCCGGCGGCTCCGGGAGCCACGTCGTCGACGTGGACGGACGGCGCTACCTGGACTTCAGCTCGCAGCTGGTGTTCACCAACCTCGGTCACCAACATCCGCGCATTGTGGCCGCGATCAAGGAGCAAGCTGACCGCCTGTGCACGCTCGCACCCGGCCACGCCTCAGATGTACGGGGCGAAGCGGCCCGGCTGATCATAGAAGTCGCGCCGGAGAACCTCGGGCACGTGCTGTTTACCACCGGCGGAACGGAAGCAATTGAGCACGCGGTGCGGATGGCACGTCTCCACACGGGACGGCCCAAGGTGCTCGCCGCCTACCGCTCCTATCATGGCTCCACCACGACATCGATCCATCTCACGGGCGACCCGCGCCGCTGGGCCTCGGACACGGGCGCGGCGGGTGCCGTCCACTTCTTTGGTCCTTTCCTGTACCGATCGGCCTTCGGCTCAAGGACGCCGGAGGAAGAGTGCGAGCGGGCGCTGGCCCATCTAGAGCAGGTGATCCTCCTGGAAGGCCCGTCGACGATCGCCGGTCTGGTCCTCGAATCAGTCACCGGCAGTTCGGGGGTCATCGTGCCGCCACCGGGCTACCTGCGAGGGGTCCGTGAGCTATGCGACCGCCACGGCATCGTCTACATCGCCGACGAGGTCATGGTCGGTTTCTGCCGCACGGGGGCCTGGTTCGGCGTGGACCATGCTGGTGTGGCACCGGACCTGATGGCATTCGCGAAGGGCGTTAACTCCGGATACGTCCCGCTGGGCGGCGTCCTGGTCAGCGACGCAATCTACGAGACGTTCACCAAGCGCCCGTACCCGGCGGGCATGACGTACAGCGGCCATCCCCTCGCCTGCGCGGCAGCCGTCGGCGCCATCAACGCAATGCATGAGGAGCACATCGCCGCGGCAGCTGCCCGCCTCGGCACCGACGTCCTCGGGCCGGGACTCAGGGGGCTCGCCGAGAGGCACCCATCGGTGGGGGACGTGCGCGGTATTGGCGGCCTCTGGAGCCTCGAACTGGTCCGCGACCGACAGACCAAACAGCCACTCGTACCCCCGGGAGCCACAGCTTCCGAGAACGCGCCGATGGTCTCCGTCGCCAAGGCGTGCCTGGAACGGGGGCTATTGCCTCTGGTCCAGGGCAACCGCGTCCACGTCGCTCCACCCCTCAACGTGAACGACTCCGATGCTTCGGCCGGCCTGGCCATCCTGGACGAGGCACTGTCTGCAGCCGACGCGTACCTGAGCTAAACCAGCACGCGGTAAGTCACGTGAGTGACCAGGGTCGCTGCCCGTGACTTCACCTGCTCGAGCTTCAGCGGCGGGACGCCCTCGAACAGCCGTGTGCCGGCGCCGAACGTGAGCGGCGCAATGTGCACGCGCAGCTCGTCGATCAGGCCGGCGGCTAGGTACTGGTTGATGGTTGTCGCGCCGCCCCCGATCGCCACATCGCCGTCGCCGGCCGCCGCGCGTGCCTGGGCCAGCGCCGACTCGATGCCGTCGGTGACGAAGTGGAACGTGGTGCCGCCGTCCATCGGCTGCGGTTCGCGGGCGTGGTGCGTGAGCACGAAGACCGGGCCGTGGTACGGCGGACTGTCGCCCCACCACCCGTTCCACGGCCGATCCCACTCACCACGCACCGGGCCGAACATATTGCGCCCCATGATGAAGGCCTTGGCGGCAATGATCTGGTCGATCTCCGCCCGGTTCTCGTCGGGAGTTTTGAACATCCAGGCGTGCAGCCCGTCGCCGAAGCCGTCGCCGCCGTCGTCGCCGAACGGGCGCTGCTCGGTCTGGTTGAGCCCGGCCGAGTACCCGTCTGCCGTAACCGTGATGTCGCAGACCACCCGCCCCGTACGTTCAGTCATTGCTCTACGCTCCTCATGGCGACCTCCATCGCGTCGCGGTGAGCTTGCTTGCAAGCATCAGCATAGACAGCCACGGCACAGCGTCCAATGGGCAAAATGCGCCGATCATCTTGGCCGCCCAGCTAGACGGGACGACGAGCGCCCTGACCGACCATCCACGTCGGTCCACTATTGCCAATACGCACGCACACAAGTGTCGGCCAGAGCTTCTGTCCTGCGCCCTTCGATAGGAAGCCCCAATGGCAATCGTTCAGGCAATTGAAAACGTTGGCGACATCGCCTCTGCCATCGACGAGACCGCCAAGAAGGTCTCTTCAGCAGCACAAGAAGTCGAAAAGGCCTTGAGGACTGTTTATGAGGCGGTCGATGCCGATGACACGGTGGCCATCCGCGTTGCTAACTTGACGAACTACTCGTTCGAGTTGACGAGGGAAGCCCACAAGCAGGGCAAATGGGCGGACGGCGCAGCCCGCGGGCACAACGTTCTACCGCCTGAGCAGATAGACGCTTGGCAATTGGCGGCCTGCCTGACCAGGGATGCCGGCCAATTGACCGGCACAAAGGGGAGGCTCCACTACACAACTGAAGTCGGGGGCGACAAGCATTACGGAGTTTTCCGCTGGGACAACCCTGGTGCGCTTTCCCTGCAGGACAACGAGGCGTGGGCTGTATCTGGCACGTTGGACTTCGAGAATGGGAAACTTGTCATCACCTGGCCTCCTACCCTGGAATCGGACGTCATCAAGGTAATGGCCTTTATCTCCTCAGGCAACAAGGCGCGCGCCCTTTACGTGATCGTCGGGGCCGACCTCTCGCCGGACGCTGAAGAACATCTCACATCGAAGCTCCAGCTGGTGAACTCAGTTTCGTGACTGGCCCGCTGGTGAATGTGTAAAAGATTGGCTGAACGTCGCCTCATTCCTTCTTACTGTGCCATCCGTGGCTATGGCTCTCCCTGAATTTCGTACTGGCACACGTCGAGGGCTTTCCTGAGACTCCGAAGCCGGCTTTGAGCTGCGCGTAGAACGGTACGAGGTCCCCGTAGGTCGTCGGCCAGTCGTCACCGAGACCATCAAGGGGCTCGACCCGAAGGGCCGACGGAGCGCTGCGCTGCCACCGGGACGCATAGACCACGGCGCTGCCGCCGGCCCCGTTCCACACGGGCTGTCGCCTCGACATGAGAAGACCCTCACGGGCTTCTCATGGCAGTCTCAGGTCCTCAAGTCACCATGGAAGGTGTCGAAAGCGATGAATCCAGCGGGGCCTTCTTCCGGCCCGGACATCGGAAGAGTCGGGACAGTCGGGACATAAAATGCTAAAAGCTCTTGAGAAAACCAGCCAACAGGCCGAGCCGGTCGCATCATCCTTCCTTTTCGATCAGGTTGCGGCGCTGCTCTGTTACGACCCCAGCGTGCGATCCGGTGAACAGGACGCCTCAAATGCCATGAGTGACGCCGCCGGGCGGGTCTGGTCAATACTCGGGGACCGGAAGCTCTTCAACAGGACCGAATCGGAGAAGCTTCGTGCAGAACTAACATGGCTTGCCGAAGCCCTGGGGCCACTGAGCAAGTCCGCACTTGTCCACGAACAGACCCCACGGAACCTCCACGACCGCGGCCAGGCTCAGGGATCCGATTATGAGGCGGCTTACGACAAGGCGCTGGCAGCGCTCGAATCCGACCGGTACTTCCGGCTGGTCGCAGACCTCCAGCAGTTCTGTTCCGCTCCCCCGCTTCGGCAGCCACGGCGCTGGCACCTCTACATGGGATGACCTCACGTCCGGCAAAGCACCTGATTGCGCAGACAAGGACGTATGATTTTTCCCCGGCGGGTTTCTCCTTCCCGGAACGGCCCGGAGCAGGGCCGGCCCGAGGGAAGGAAACAGTGATGAGCAAATGACCGCCACGCATCCGCCGAGCAAAATGACGGGCCGCGGCGATTTCCTGCTCCGCATCGGACGCTGGCTCGGTGACGAGTCCGGGGACCGCACCCGGCCGGTTATCCTGGCGGTTGTACTGGTTCTGGCAGCCCTTGGCCTGATCGAAGTTGCCTCCGCGTCGTCGGTGGAATCGGTGGCGGCCGGAAAGAACCCCTACGATCTTCCGCTTAGGCAGGCCATGTGGACGGCAGCCGGGATAGCCATCATGTTCGGCCTGGCCCGTCTCCGGACCCGGCATATCCGCTGGCTTGCCTGGCCGCTCTTGGGGGCCGCCGTCGTATCCCTCGGCCTGGTATTCACACCCTTGGGCATGACGGTGAACGGCAACCGGAACTGGCTGGGCTTCGGCGGGTTCACCGTCCAGCCTTCCGAGTTCGCCAAACTCGCGCTCATCATTTGGGCGGCGGCCGTCCTGTCCCGCAAGCAGGCTCTCCTTCATCAGTGGAGGCACGCAGTCGTCCCGTTGCTCGTGCCGGCCGGCGTCATCATCATCGGGTTTGTCGTTCTCGGCCATGACCTGGGCACGGCCATGATCATCATGATGGTCCTCGCCGCCACGATGTTTTACGGCGGGGTACGGATGAAAGTCTTCGGTGTCGCCGGAATTTTCGGCACGATGTTAGCCCTCGTCCTGGCTGCCACCAGCGGCAACCGCGTCGGGCGAATTTCGTCCTGGCTCGGTGCGGGTTCCGCGGACGATTCCCAGGGGGTCGGCTACCAGGCGCTGCACGGCCAGTACGCCCTGGCTTCGGGCGGCTGGTTCGGGGTGGGCCTGGGGCAGAGCCGGCAGAAATGGAACTGGATCCCCGAAGCCCACAACGACTTCATCTTCACAATCCTCGGCGAAGAACTCGGCCTGGCCGGAACTCTCCTGGTGCTCGTGCTGTTTACGGTCCTCGGCATCGCTGTATTCAAGGTCATTGCCCGCACCCAAGACACGTTCGCCCGCATTGTCTCCTCCAGCGTCATCACCTGGATCATCGGCCAGGCCGTCGTGAACATCGCCATGGTCACCGGCCTGCTCCCGGTCATCGGCGTGCCCTTGCCGTTCATCTCCTACGGCGGCTCAGCGATGGTTTCTTCCCTGGCCGGCATCGGCATGATCTTGGCAGTCACCCGCCCTCAGCCTGTTCAACCCGTTCGACCCAAGAAGTCGCAGCAAGCAGTACACCGGAGTCGAGTACGGTCCTAATCAGGTGAAGATGCCGCGCTGGCCTTGGCGGCCGCGTCGGGGGTCGTGCTCTTAACGTCTACGGCGGGCATCGCGACAACGGCAACAACGCTGAGTACTGCACAGACCAGTACAGCGAGGAATACGGCGCTCGACGCCGACACGATTGTCTGCGGATCGCTAGCGCCGCCCGGGGCACCGGCGTAAATCGCGTTGGCAACTGCCCCGAAGACGGCGACGCCGATGGAGCTGCCGATCGATCGTGCAAAAAGATTGGTACCGGTGACTACACCGCGCTCGTTCCACTCAACGCTTGACTGGGCGGCAATGAGGCTCGGGGTCGCTACCAGCCCCAGTCCAAGTCCGACGACGAAACAACCTGCCGCTGTCACCAAAATGTTGGGTGCGGCGGCAGTAAGAGCCAGAACGGCTGTCCCGATGACCGTGACCGTGACGCCGATCAGGGCGGTCCTCCGGAACCCGATCCGCAGATAGAAGCGGCCCGCTTGGGACGCGCTGATCGGCCAGCCGATGGTCAATGCCGCCAAGGCGAGTCCCGCGAAAATCGGGGAGGTCGAGAGGGCTCCTTCGAGGAACGTGGGAACGTAGGAGGTGAGGCCAAGCATGACTGCGCCGACGCCGAACGAGATCATCGCCGTCGTCGCCAGCAGCCGCCGGGACACGACCCACGGAGGCAGGACCGGCTCCGCTGCCTTCCTCTCGACGAGCAGGAACGCGGCGAACAAGAGAGCTCCGACGGCGAAGACGGCGATGCTGATGGAAGAGTTCCATGCCCACGCCTGGCCGCCCTCGAGGGCGCCAAGGATGAGCAGGCTTAGGGAAATTGTCAGCAGCGCCGCCCCCAAATAGTCCACGCGGTGCTTCGCACGCTCGACATTCTCGTGAAACGTTCGGATCAACATCCACCCTGCCAGGAGGCAAAGGGGAATGTTCACGAGGAAGATCCCACGCCAGATGCCGAGTGAGGCGAAGACGCCCCCGAGCGTAGGGCCAACGACGGAGGACACCGCCCACACGCTGGCAAGGTAGCCCTGCACCTTTGCCCGCTCGGTCAGCGTGTAGATATCGCCGGCGATGGTGATCGCCACCGGCTGGACTGCTCCAGCGCCCAGGCCCTGCAACACACGGAACGCGATGAGGGCCGGCATGCTCCAGGCCACTCCGCAGAGGATCGAACCGAGCAGGAAAAGTCCGATACCGCTGAGGATGATCGGCTTACGGCCGACGACGTCCGAGAGTTTCGCGTAGACGGGCACCGAGACAGCCTGCGCCAACAGATAGGCCGAAAAGAGCCACGGAAAGGACGTGAAGCCGCCGACGTCAGCCACTATCGACGGCACCGCCGTTGCAACGATCGTCGAATCGATCGCCACCAGGCCCGTCGAGAGCATCAGGGCAATAAGGATCGGTCCCCGCCGGGAACGGAAGCCCACTCCCTCGGCAGTCGTCGTCGTCATGTAATCTCTTTCCCGTTGTCATCAAAGCGAGGTGCGTGCGCGCATCCCGGTTCCGGCCCCAGACGCATAACTGTGCCAAGCGCCGAATTAGTCCCGGTAAGGGCCTTTAGGAAAACTTCGGCAAAACCTGTTCAAATCTGGCCCGTTGCCTGACCGATTCTTGAGCCCAGCCCGGCATTGTCGTTCATGGCAGAGCCAATGCACGGGGCGAACGAAGGGCAGGGCCATGAACGCCAAGACTGTACTCACCAGTCAGCACACCGACAGCCACTGGAGCGCCAATGACGTCAGGGAAAAGCTTGGACGGGAGCTGGAATCCGATCCGGCCCTGGCCGAATTCCTTGCCGCTGCCCCTAACATGGCACGCGCCCTCAAAGCCGTCCTGAACCTGGACCTTGGCGAACTGGCCGAGCGGCTGGTCCGGGCCGAGATTAGCGCTATTTTGCACTAACCGTGCCCTGTTGCAGCGTTGCCTGGCAGGGTATGTTGCACGAATGGACGATACATACCAGGTGATCGTGGTCGGCGGCGGATTTGCCGGCATGACAGCAGCTGAGCAGCTTGGGCGCAAAGGCATCCGGGTCCTGCTTATTGACGCGAACAATTACCACCAGTTCCAGCCCCTCCTCTACCAGGTGGCTGCTTCGCAGATCGGTGTGTCCGCAGTGGCCCGGCCGCTGCGGTCCGTGTTCCGCAGCAGCGAAAGTGTCCGGGTCCTCACTGCGGAGGTGACGGCGATTGATTCCGCCACCCGTACCGTCACCACAGTCGACGGATCCCGCTACCAGGCGAAGATCCTGGTAATTGCCGCGGGCGCAGTACCGAACTTCTTCGACACTCCCGGCGCCGAAGAACTCGCCTATCCCCTGTACTCAGTGGCCGACGCCACGCGCCTGAGCACTGCCCTCACTGCGGCCCTGGACCAGGCGGACCGTGCGAAGGCCGGCCGCGCAGAGGTGGTCGTAGTCGGCGGCGGCCCCACCGGCGTGGAGACAGCCGGCGCCCTCGCCGAGAACGTCAAGTACCTGGTGCCCAAGTATTTTTCGCCCGGACTGGCAGCCCGGTGCCGCATCCATCTTGTGGATATGGTTCCGAACGTGCTCATGCCCTTCTCTGCCAAGTCGCAGGCGTACACGCGGGACCGGCTGACAAAGCTTGGGGTTCAGCTGCACATGGGCCAGGGCGTTACCGAAGTCCGACCCGACGGCGTGACGCTGGCGGACGGGACTATCATTCCCGCGCAGATCGTCGTGTGGGCCGGGGGCCTGAAAGCTGGAAAAATCATCGCCGAATCCGGGCTGCCGCAGGGGAAAGGCGGACGCATCGACGTGCTGCCGGACCTGACCGTGCCCGGCACCGAAGGCGTCTATGTCCTGGGTGACTCCGCCAACATCACCGACGCCACCGGCGCCAAACTGCCCCAGCTCGGCTCTGTTGCTGAACAGTCCGGGAAATGGGCCGCCAAGAACATCCATGCTGACCTTACCGGCGGCACTCGGCAGCCTTTCGCCTATTGGGACAAGGGTTACATGGCCATGGTCGGCCGCGGCGCAGCAGTCGCCGAACTGGGCCGCAAACGCATCCAGCTCCAAGGACCACTGGCGTTCCTATCCTGGCTCGGGGTTCACCTCGCCTTACTGCCCGGCACGCAGCAGAAGGTCCGGGCACTCTCCTCCTGGCTTACGGGGTACGTCACTCACAGCCCGTCACACGTCGTTGTCGGAAGGCCCGACTAGGAGCCTGCACGCAACGAGCTCAGCACCGACGGTGTGATCCGCTCAACCAGGTCGGGGATGTGGCCGGAGGGCACCTCCCCAGTATCCACGGCCCCTTTCGCGGCCGTGACGGCGCCGCAGTTGTTTTGTCCGAGGACGACAAAGACGCCACCAAGTCCGACGTCGAAGATGATCGCCGCTGCCAAACGGGAGTTCTTCCAGCACAGCTCGCTGGCGTTCTCGAGGCGCATTTGTGCCATCCCCTGCTCGACGCTTTCCTGCCGCGTGGCGATAAACTGGGTTGATCATGATGGGTGCCAAGCTCCGTCTTCTGGCCTGGTTCGTCAGCCTAGCCACCCTCCTTTCGGCCTGCGCGCCCGCTGTCAGACTCGATGAGGCCGCCACCGAACGACCGGTCCAGACCTCCTCGGCCCCGCCGGCCGCACGCGATGACATTCCCGCTCCTCACCGGACCCAGTCCCCCACGCCGGCCCCGAGGCCCAAGGCGTTCGCCCTCAACCTCTACCAGGAGGGGGACTTCGTTCCCCAGTACACCTTTGAATGGTGTGTGGCGGCGAGCATCCAGATCATGCACAACCTCATCGACGACAAGGGGGCCGGCATGTGGGCGGATCGCGTTCAGCAGGGCGAGCTGTGGGAGATGGCCCGGGCACGGTCGTCCAACTCGTTCAACGGCGCCAACCCCTTGGGGTGGGCGAAGGTGCTGAACGAGGTCGGGATGGGGTCGTACGCCGTCGTCAGCATCGCCGACTATGAGGAAGCGCTGCAGACCGCGGCGCGCGCCATCGCAGATACGGACCGGCCGGTCGGGCTGGTCATGTGGCGCGGTCGCCACGTGTGGGTGATGAGCGGCTTCGCGTCACTCGGCGATCCCGACCAGTTCCCGGAGTTCTCGGTCACCGGCATCCGCGTCCAAGATCCGCTCTACCCGTACGGCGACGAGCGGTGGGGACCGTCCCCCGCGCCCAACACCCTGCTCACCCCCAAGCAGTTGGCGACGCAGTTCGTCGTCCGCGAGCCGCGACGCTGGAGCAGCGATCTGCCGGCCGGCTACATGCTGGTGCTGCCGCTCGCCAAAGCCTGATCGGACCTTCGTCCTAGTCGCGAGTTCGTGCCCTTCCCGTCCGGGCCCTCCCCGGCAGGACGCGTGAGATGCCTGTCGACTCCGCCGCGGACACGAGCAAGTAGCACGGGCGGCTGGCCCCTTGACCTGCTGACGCGTTTTAGGGGCGGTGCTGGCAGAAGGTGCCGGCGCCGCCCCGGCCGTGCTCGGCCGTTGGTTCACGGACGGGGCTGTTGCTGCTGCCGTCCGGCGTTTTCGACGGCGGTCAGGTGCTCGGGGTGTACGGCGGTCATCCGCGGCTGGTAGTCCGGGTGCTTGCGCAGCCAGACCTTCACGTAGGGGCAGACGGGGACGACGGCGATTCCGGCCGCGAGGGTATCGTCCAGCGCTTCCTGTACGAGGCGTGCGGCGAGGCCCTGCCCGGCGTAGTCCTCGCTGACGGTGGTGTGGTAGAAAATCCGCTCACGCCCTTTATTGCCGTCGTGGGGCAGGTAGTGGGCTTTGCCGATGATGGCGTCGCCGTCGAGGATTTCGTAGCGGTGGCGTTCCGGTGTGTTCCGGACGGTGATGTTCGCCTGGTTTTCCATGGAGGTCTCCTGGGGTTGTTGGTCAGCCGCGGGGGCGTAGCTGGGCGTTGGGCAGGGCCGGGGCCGGCAGCGGTGCCGGGTACCCTTCCGGGTAGGGTCCGAAGCGGGGGTACGGGGCGCCGTCCTGGTAGGTGTTGCCGGTGGGAGGGCCGGCCGGTTCGGCGCCGATCTCGGCCTGCCAGGCGGCACGATAGGCGACCACCTCCTCGTGGGTGCGGCCGACGAAGTTCCACCACATCACGATCTGTTCACCGAGCGGCTCTCCACCGAGGATCAGTACCCGGGCCGGGGTCTGCCCGGCCTCCAGGACGACCCTGCCGCGGCCGGTGCGCAGGTAGTGGAGGTGGTCCACGGCCATGGGGGTGCCGTCCAGGGAGATGTCGCCGGTGTCGAGCAGGATTCCGTGTTCGAAGGACGGGTCCAGGTTCAGTTCGAGCCGTGCACCGGCCCTGAGCACCGCTTCGGCTCCCATCAGCGGCGGGGTGTAGGTGGTCACTGGCGAGGAGGAACCGGCCAGGGAGCCAAGGAAGACCCGCAGTTCGGTGCCGTCGCCCGGGACAGGTTCCGGGGCGTAGTGCTCAAAGGTTGGGGCCATGTTCCTGGCGGTGTCGGGTAGGGCATACCAGAGCTGGGCCCCGTGCAGGATGCCGGTGTCAG
>NZ_JAGGPN010000054.1 GCF_018613795.1 Arthrobacter sp. ISL-65 | reverse complement strand
ATCACCACAAGAACCCAAGGGTCCTCCAACGCGACACTGTAGGTCCACTTCCCCAGGGCAAGCTTCCGCGTAAGTACTGCCCTTCCAATGCGCGTATGCCCTGCCCGAGAAACTGCCCGTTGGTGGTGGCTCTAGCGCTACACTGGCGGACGCGCACCTCGTCGGGTACGCCCGGGATTAAGTCGCGCCTAAATCGCTGCCGGAACGGTCCCATATGGCGACTTGTTGTCGCGCTCCCGCCCAAGCCCACGCCGGAGCCAGTGCTGCTGGGATCCGAGGACTACTACTGCTCAGGCCGACGCGGGCGGCCAAGCACTCCCAGAAACTTCATCTGGCTTCCGGGCACAGGTGCCTGGCGGAGCCCTCCGAATCTGAGTCGTCGGTGCCAGTTCGGTTACTCAGCAACAAATGAAACTGGTATCGTCCAAATCTCTACGGGGAGGCGAATAGTCAAAAATGCAGGCAGGGGATTGGGTATCACTCGCGGCGGCCGTGGTTGCAGTTGTGGCAGTGATTTGGACAAGAGCCCAGGCGCGCTCAGCCAAGCAGCAAGCGGAGTCCGCCAAAGAACAGGTGGTGCTTGCGAAGCGGCAGACCGAGATTCAAGAACAGCTCTACCGGGACCAGCAGCAGCCCTACATATGGGTCGATTTCCGAGCTGATCCGGTTTCCTATTACGTGGTTGACCTCGTATTGAAGAATGAAGGGCCAACCGTTGCAACCAATGTTCGAGTGACCATGGACCCACCTATCCAGCGCTCGTCCGCCTTCACTATTGAGAAGAACCTCCTGGATCTCCCGGGTTTCGCAAACGGGTTCGCCTCGATCCCGCCCGGCCGGGAGATGCGTTGGAGCCTGGGCACACACGTCGAGATTTTCGAAGAACGTACCTTTCACCGACACACAGTGACGATTGCTTTCGATGGTCCCTTCGGGCCGGCGGATCCGCTCGTGTATGTGCTCGACTATGCGGATGCAAAGGCGATGGCACTGCGTGACCCGGGCAATCTAAAGTCGATGACGGAGGCACTCACTAAAGGCAACCGCGAGCTTACGCGAGTCCTCGGCCGCGTCGAGCGAGCCATGCGTTCGGACGACCTGCAGGACTAGCGGACGGACCCGGCAAGGCCTCACAGCAGAGGCTCGAACCTTGGAAGCATCTCCTTGGAAACGTAGTTGTACAAATACTCAAGCAGGCTTTGTACGGGATAGTTGCTGGGCGACGACCCCGGCTCGTCGAGTCCTACAAAGGACGACCCCATCGCTGTTATTTCCAGTTCTGGGTCTATCTCACCATTAGCGAACCTAAAGACACCGATTACGCCATTGTCGCCTATAGCCCCTGTTTGCAACTGGCCCCCCACAAGGGAAGATCCGGCCGGGGTGCCTAGGAACACCTGCGTATTCGTGAACATCAGTGCCGTCAAATGCAGGCTCCGGTGCTTATCCACGTTCCAGAGTTCGTTGAGCACGTAGAGCGGGTGCGCTGACGGATCGTCCTGCTGATAAGGCTGGAGTTCCTCAATCCTTGATAGAGCTTCATTGGACACCCCGCCATGCACGGCAAGCCGGTTTGGTCGGTTTTTGCAGACGGGAAACGAGGTCCGTGTGGTCGGTGTGTTTCCGGCTGCGAGAACCAACCCGTAAGCAATATGATCCACCGCAGAACGAAGCTGATGGGCAATTTCACCAACCAGGACGCTGAGTAAAACTGGTGGTTGTGTTGTCACCCGCACGGCTATGGCGGAGGTTTCGCCATCGGGCTGGATTTGGCGGACAAGGGTAATCGGGTCCAAATCGAGGTACCTGTGAAGCTCGTCGTCGAGCTTCAGCAGGTGCTCCATTGCCCTGTCGATCTTCGCGCGGATGCCGGGCGGCTGGGTCATTGAGCCATGATAGCCAGTCCCTCACCTCGCTCAGGAGAGTTGGACCACGAACCGTAGCGACGCTTTTTCAGATGCTCGGCCTACCACAGCCTCACGTCTGGCACTAGATCAGCTCATATGCTTGCCTCTGTGTTTTCCGCTGCCCAATAGTGTCTAGGAGGAACTCAGCGATAGTCACAGTGCTGTTCAATGCCAAGCGTGCGTGTGCCTCCGTGGCGATGCTGGCCGTCGTGCGACCATGACCGGTTCCGATCTCGTTCCGGAGCTCGGCAATGGCCTGGACTGTTGTGGTCAGCGTTCGGAAAATCCTCTGGACCGTCTGGCTTGCTTTGCTGCTGCCCTTGACGCTTTCTGCGTTGATTTTTAGGGCCTCTCCTACTTTCTTATAGAGGTCCGGTACATCGTCTTTGGCAGGGTATTCAACCCCTTCCTGGTCAAGGATCAGCTTGAACAGGCTCTCAAGAAGTTCCTTGGAAGACGCGATTGCGCTGGCTGGATCACTGGCGATGCTCTTCTTGATGCGCTCCAGATGTTCATGCAGGACGCCTGATTCGGTCAGGAGCGGTTGACGGGCAATCGCTTGGGGTACGTCACCGTGGAAGCTACCGCGGACCTTGACCTTGTATACCGGTTGTCCCTTGGCTTCCCCGTCGGCGACAAGATGGAATCCATTGTCGTGCAGAATTTCGTTGTAAATACCCACGATACGAGAGCATTCCTCAGCATCCCGCACAAGAGGGTGGACAGTCATCTCCAGAAATTGGATGAAAACTGCATCAGTTCCCCATCGGACATTGAATCTTGGATCTGTGAACACGTAATCGTCGTCCCAGTCATAAGGGTTGCGTATCCGGTGCTGCTGGATGTCCTGATAGGCATTCTGGAATCGGCTGTCGTCGCTCCGCATCTCGTTCAGATTGAAAATTCGACTTAGGAAGTCCGGCTCACTCAGTCGCCCAGACCACGCTATGGACTCAAGCTGGTAGGCATCAATGATCTTGCGTCTTGCGGTATCGGTGATTTTGTTTCTCAACCCAGCGGCTGCCTTCTCTTCGACCAAGGCGCCTGACTCGGAGCCTCTGACTTCAAATGTAGTCGGACTCAGCTAACCCATAGGTCAAGCCCGTGTGGCAAGCTTCCAGCTATGGATGAGCATGATGAAACACCGCGCGCTCTGGACGACTCGCGGGTCTTGGAGACGCTTCGTGCGGCCCACGTCGCCTATATGGCGGCTACGTCGCCTGCTTACACGAAGTGCTTACGGAAGTCGCATGCCGAGTTCAGGCCAAGGCCAGCATCGGCAAATCCGATATCGGAGCCCTGCTCTTCTGGAAGCGACTCCGTGCCGATACGCCTTGGGTCCGCGACTTGATGACCATGCGAGATCTTGACGTCCGGACCGTGACTAAAGATGCGGTGGCTGCGGTAACCGACGTCACGCTGACCATACCTGATGCGGCTTCTGCCGGCCGACGCGCACTGTCGCCGTTGCCTGGCTTCGAAACGGGAGATGCGCTAGCTTCAGCTCTACTACTGGCAGCAGCACCCGATCGAATGGCGGTATATGACCGGCGCGCGCAAGCCGGACTAGAGATTCTGAACCGTCCGCTCTCCCCCCCCGCGGCCGGTACGCCCGCTACATGTCGCTGGTGGAAGAACTGCGGTTTTTGGCGCAGGGCAACGGGCACGCTTGGTCGGCGAGAGATGTCGACGTTGCACTCTTCTGGCTCGGCGGGCCGAAGCCGTAGCCCTTGGCCAAGCAAAGCGGTCTTGTGCCTGAGGACAATCCATCAAGACAAGGGCAGACTCTGGGGGCTACGTTGGTCACCAATACCCGGTTCAGAACAGCCCTGCGGGCGGTTCCTCGCAGGGTAGAGGGGCGAGTTTGGAGCGGTGGCCGTCGTCGGGGGTGCAGCCTTTGAACGGCCCGTCGGTTGAGAGGAGCACGGACATGTGGTGGTCTGCGTGGTCGCGCCACCACACGCTCATGCCTGTGGTGCCGTCCAGGCGCAGGAATTCCCAGGCGCGCCAGAGCGCTTCGAGGCGGCTGATGGCTTCGGCGTGCTTCCACCATTGCGGGCACCAGGTCACGCCGCCCTGCACGTTGAGCTGCCGGCGGTAGGTGGTGGCCAGCTTGCCGCTTACGAACTCGGCGACGTTCGGGTAGAACAGCTCAGGCTCGTCCGCGTCGCCCTCCCCTGCTGGCTCCGTGGCGTCAGCTGAGGTGTCGTCCAGCTCGTCGTCCCACTCCCCCAGACCCTCAGTCATCAGTGGTGGCCCCTGCGGAGATCCACCGGCTCCCGGCCGCGGCCGGAGGCCTATTGGCCGGATCGTGCGCGGTGATGGAGGCCCGCACCGCATCGGCCTGCGGACCGCTCATCCAAGGCACCGTCTCCAGCAACGCGGCCGGGGCGCCGGAGGCGAACATGATGGCCCGGCCGCGTGGGAACGCGGCCAGGTCCGACACATCCAGGGTGCGTTCTTTGCGGTCGTCGTCGTGGCTGTAGGAGGTGCCCTGTGTGGAGCGGCTTCTGGTCATGTTGGAGTAGCGGTACTCCCCCACGAGCTGTGCGAGTTCGTTGAGGAATTCGGCTTCGGCGACGCCGCCGCCGTAGACCTTGATGTTGGAGGCGGACCAAAGTTTGCGCATCCCGTCGCGGCCCCAGACTTCAACGCCTTGGGACCAGGACTGGAGGATGGTCATCAGCACGATGCCGCGGGAGCCGTAGTGGCTGTAGAGGTTTGGCAGTTCGCGCCAGCGGCAGACGTTTGCTGCTTCGTCCAGGACGCCGATCATGGGTGTGGCCAGCCGGCCGCCGGGTGAGTGGACGGCCAGTTCTTCGGCGGCTTCGACCGTGGCCACGGTCAGCGCCGTTACGAGCGGGCCCGCGGTGCCCTTTCCTTCCTTGGAGAGGCTGTACAGGGTGCCCTTGGAGCGGACGAATTCTGCCGGATCGAACTGGGGCCGCTGGTCGTTTTCGCCCTGGGGTGTCACCCAGCGGGCCACTTGGCGGTTGGTGAGGCAGGAGGCCATTTGCAGCGCCGTGCCGTACACGCCGCCGCGTTGCTTCTCGGGGGCGTTGATGACGCCGCCGACTGCGTTGGAGGTCTGCAGGAAGCCGTGGGCCTTGAGGATGTCCACAGCTTCATCTTCAGCGGGACGGGTCAGCCAGGTGTGAACCTGTGTGATCGGCCGCCCGTCGAGGGCGGCGGCGAGCAGGAGGCCGGCAAGGAGATCCTGACCGGCGGGATCGAAGTAGGCGTCCGTCTTGGCATCGGGTCCGCGGGAGCCGGCAGCGAAGTGATCGGCCAGACGCGCCGCCTTCACTTCGTCTGTGACATAGCTAAGGGGGTTCCACCACCAGGTGGGTTCCTCGAGTGCGACGGACTGCGGGTCGAAGACCCAGACCGGCCCTTCGGCAGCGCGGACGTCGCGGGTTCCGTCAACGATGTCCCGCTTGTTCGAGGTCACCAAGGCGGCGCCCGGTGCGGCGAGGATTGCGGGGATGGCCCGGGAGGTGGTCTTGCCCGTGCGGGGTCCCCAGATGTCGATGTGCATGTCTTCCCAGGAGCCGTAGACCATCTGCCCGCCCAGGACTGTCTTGCCCACGGGGACGCCGGGTGAGCCTTTCACGCCGAGGCGTTCGGCGGTGGCCGTTGCACCGCGCAGGCTCAGTGCGCGCAGGTCGCGGCCTTTGGCCATGTGCTGGGCGGCGGTGTCCACCCGGGAACGCTTGGACCGCCGGCGCAGCACTCCACGGACCACCAGGACAGCCAGGACGATGATGAGGACACCGAAACCGACCAGTACCCCTGTGGCGGCCGCTGGCCAGGTGACCTTGTGCGATAACAGGCCGAAGACCAGTTCAAACGGGTTGGCCGGCAGCTTCTGGCCGTCATTGGACAGCATCGACCCCAGATGTACGGCGCCGGTTACCGAGCCGACGCCGAGCACCACGACGGTGATGAAGACCCAGAGCAGGATTGTTTCGGTGTCGAGCTGTGAGCGTTTGCCGCTGTTTGGTGCACCCATCAGTTCTCCCCTTCGCCGTTCCTGTTGATCGTCCAGCGCTTGTTGGTGTCGTGCAGTTTCTCCTCAACGCTGGTTAGTTTGAGCGCGACCGGGATTCCGGGGCGGCCGCCGACCTTGAAGAGGAACTTGCCCAGGCCCGGGCGTACGCGTTTGCGGGATCCGCCGACGTCGGTCCAGGATCCCGGATCAGCCCACGAGATGAGGCGGGATTGTTCGGCCCGGGAGAGGGCGACGGCTTTGTTGAGTTTTTCCATCTCGGCTCCGGGGAGCGCGCCGCAGACGACCATGCCGGAGCGTTCGACGAAGCCGCGTGCTTTCATCCGTTCAGATTCCGTTGGCAAGGCTTCGAGGTCGCTCATGGTGTGCGTGATCATGGCCTGCCCCACGCCCTCGGTACGGTTCAGGCGGGTCAGCGAGTCAACCCGGTCCACCATGCCTTCACCGGAGCGAAGGGCCCGCCACAGCTCGTCCATGACGACGAAGTAGTTCCGCCGCGGTTCCAGGCCGGCGTCGGCCAGGGTGTGGGCCACCTGGACGGTGGCGAACCCCGTTGACCAGCAGGCCAGCAAACAGGCCGCTTGGATGTCCCGCTGCGTGTCGGAGATCCCTGACAGGTCGAATACCACGGGTTTGGTCAGGTCCATCGGCTGATCAGTGGGCTGGGAGAACATGTCAGAGAACCGGCCCGAGCCGTCGAGGGAGTACAGCGACTGGCGCAGCTGGTCGGTCGCGTCGAGGTACCGGCTCATATCGCCACGATCCAGGGCAATCGCCCGCAACTCGGCGGGCGCGTCCTTGATGACCTCGATCAGATCCCCGATCAGGGGAACGCGGTCCAGGCGCTCGTCCAGGATGTGCAGGGCCCGGTCGATCAGGGATTCCTCGTGGGCGCTGGGCTTGGCGTTGCGCACGATGGTAATCAGCGCGGTGATCATGTTCAGGCGCCGGTTGTGCGAGTCGGCCATCAGCTGTTCGGCCAGCTTCTCCGCCTTCACCGCTGCAGCGAGCAGCGGCGCGGCCGCGGCCTGGTCGCCATCTGGAGCGTTCAGGGTCCGGTTGGCCTTGGCCCGGTGGTCCTCGGCCGAGGCGAGCAGCCTGACGGCTGCGCCCGTGGCTTCACCGGGGTCCAGGACGTTCAAGTGGCCGCGCCCAGGACCCAGACTGATGACCTGCCCGCCGAGGGCTTCGATGAGGTCAACGTAGTCCGGCTTCAGGTCACCGAGGATCAACGGGTTGATGCTCCGGCCTGCCAGGCCCAGGACGATGTGCCGGACCAGGGTGGATTTGCCGTAGTGCGGCAGGCCGAGGACGAACATGGAGGGGTTGTTGATCATGCCGTGCATGAACCAGCTGATCGGATCGGCCCCGAAGGGCGCTCCGGTGTCGGTGTGAACGCCGATCGGGACCCCCAGGATCGGGGTGCCCGACCCGCCCACGAACGGCCAGAGACCACAGACCTGGACCGAGGTTCCGCGCCATTCGTCCGCTGCCGTGACGTAGACGGCTTCACCCTGTCCGCGGCCGCGCCAGCCCCGCAGGCCCGGGCGGCGGGCGACAGCGGCTGCCAGCTTCGTGGCAGGGGCCGGTGTGCGTTGGTGCTTGGTTTTGCTGCCGAACATCACATGGCCTCGCGGATCTCTTCGGGAACCTTCAAGTGCTTGGGCAGGACCAGCCCCAGTGGCAGGGACGCGGCAAAGGCAGAATCCTGTGAGCCGTAGGCGCGCCGCAACAGCAGACGTGCCGAGGGGCCGAGGTTGCCCTCCACCACGGCCACCGCGTCCTCAATGTCACGGGAGGACAGCACCGTGGCCGTGACCACCATGCCGAAGTTGACCAGCCCGGCCCCCTTGGCTTCCTCCGCTGCGGTGGCTTGCGCCGCACGGGCGTCGACCAGGGCGCGGGCTGTGGGCCGGTTGGTCGAGGAGGCCCGGGTGAGGGCGCTTGTTTGGTCGGACTCCACGATGGCGGCCGCGCGGCCGGCTTCGATTGGCCGGTACAGCAAGGTGACGCGCTTGCGTGCAATCTCCCCATGCGGTGCCACCATACGGGCCAGCGCAGAGGCCAGGATGTGGCCGCGGGGTGCGCCCGTCATTGACCAGGACACAGAGTGCCCGGAATCGTGGCGGTAACCGTCCCAATCGGCTTGATGGGCGGACGGTCCGACGTCGCTCCAGTCCAGGTCAACGGGGCTGCCCTGGTAATGGGCTTCGTCGATGAGCCGTGCCGCTGCAGGGTCGTACGCGACCCGAACGACCTCACACAGTTCCTGGGCGTTCAACGGGGCGCAGGCACCGGCGCCGGTGGATTCCAGACGCTCCGTGAGGCTGGGAAGCCGTGACGCGAGATCCCTTGCAATCTCGTCAGCTGTGCGTCGCTTGCCGCCGGCCCGGGCAGCGGCGCTGAACGTCAGCGCGACCCACGCCCGGATCGTGGCCGATCCCTGCGGATAGGTCGTCAAAGCCTCCCGGAGCATGGCCTTGGCAATGTCAGGGGCGTCCTCGTGGATGTTCGACTCAACTTCCCGGCGCAGCCGTGCCCCGGAATCGGGGGCAGTTTCGACCGTGACGGATGCAGCCACGACGGCAGGTTCATTCGACAACGAAGCCAACCAACCGCCCCAGTTAGCCACCCAAGCATCAATCTGTTCGGGATCGACCAACGACGCCCCGTCAGGCTGCGTGCCGAAGACAACGGTGTAGTGCGCAGTGGAGGGAAGGTGGATCAACGCGAACGGGCGCCCATAGGAGTCCGTGAACTCGTAAAGCTTGGAACCGGCACAGATCCCGGGCAGCTGGAACTCGCCCCAGGGCGTCAGTCCCAACGGACCGGAACGGTAGATGTTGGCCTTCTTGCGCCGCGCCAAGCCGAACGCCAAACGGCCGAAGACCCGCTCCCCCACAGACTTGTTGTGCTTGTCGGTCACCGAGACGACGGCCAGCGCCAACCCAAGGACGAGCAGCGCAACCAGCCCGGCGAACCAGCCGCCGACGAAGAAACAAATCACCGTGATGATGAGGCCAACAAACAATCCTGCTGTGGCCAGGCCACCAAGCGTACCGATGCCCGCCTTACGCGGACGTCGCCAGTTGCCGTAGGTCGGTTCCCTGTATGTGTTCTCGATCGCTGCCATCTCAGGCACCCCCCGTTGATTCTTCGCTCATGGTCTTCACGGCACCGGCGGCAGCCTGGCCGGCCTCAATGCCCTTCTGCGCCGCGGCCACGCCAATTGCAGCGCCCGCCGCGGCTGCCCCGCCTGCCGCAGCCGCGCCGCCCCCGGCCGCCGTAGCACCACTGCCGGCCGTTTCTGTTGCGGCAGCTTCTGCTCCAGACGGGGTGCCCGAGGAAGTGCCCTCTCCCCCGGTCTCGCCCGCTGTCCCCGACGAACCGGCCGTTCCAGAGTCCCCGGCCCCTGATGGACCCTCGGAGCCCCCTGATTCGTTTGAGCTGTTGGCTGGTGCGGAAGCAACCGAACCACCGCTGCCGCCGCCGCGGCCGGCGCTGCCCATGCTGATAGCACCGGAAGCCACTGCGCCGACCGTTCCCGCAGCCAAAGCTCCACCACCGCCAGCGACGGCATCCACCATTGGGGTGACGAACCGCATGAGGGCTGGCATGGCGAACAAAGCAATGACCATCAGGGCCAAACCGGTAATTGTCGTCATCAGTGCCGAGCCGAAGTCCTTGCCGTCACCATCGTTCCCGAAGATCTTGCTGCCGCTAAGTTGGAAGGCCGTGGCGTAGACGATGGCGGCCGCGGGCTTGTAGAGAATGAAGGCGATCAGCCAGGCGGTGCACTTCTGGAACCAGCCCTTGCCGGCCTCGGTGTTCGTAAAAGCTGCAGCCGTAGGAAAGATCCCCGTCAGGATGACGAGCAGGCCACCGCGGACGATCATAAGGACGATCTGCATCACCGAGGCCAGAATCGCGATCAGCCCCAGGAGGATGATCATGATCGAACCGATCGGGCTGGTGGCCGAAAGCGCCAGCAGGGACGTGATGTTCTCGTTAAACGACGTCCCATCCGTGGAGCTCTCGATGATCCAGGCAGAGAATTTATCGGCCGCGACCGTCAGAAGGCCCACTGCTGCTACGCCCGCGCCAGACACGACGACCAGGGTCGCCAGCGAACGCCCCAGATCACGCAGGGGAGCACCCCTACGTTCGATCACCATCTTTGCCGCCCCTACAAGGACAGACAGCACAGCCAGTGACGCCGTCCAAAAGTAGAGACTGTTCTGCAGGAACAACACCGGATCGCTCGCGGTGTATCCACCAGGTGCGGAGGTAAGGTCGGGAGTTCCAACGTTCACCCAGAACGTCCCGAGCGTCTTCACTGTCTGTCCGACGGCATCAGCAATCGCTTTGGCCATGTTTTTGATTGAGTCGTTCGCAGCGTCCTCGATTGCCGCACCCGCCTGGCAAAAGGGATTTATGACATCCAAGCCTGAGCAGTCAGCCATTTAGACGCCAGACCATTCGATGTAACCGCCAAGGTCTGTAATCTGCCTCGCACCAGTGTCCCCCGTAGCCGGGACAACGAACTTCCAGTCGCCGCCGTACCACTGGAGCGGAACTGGAATGGAGACGAAGGTTCCGTTGGCTCCTTTGAAGGCAAGATCAATTACGGCTCGGTCAGCCTCATAGGAGCGGAAGGTGAATCCGGCCAATTGAGCGGTGACGGAGTTGGGGGCAGCTGTAGGGGATGATTTCAGCACAGCATCCCGCTCCGGGCTTGGTAATGCCAACTGCTCATAAACCAGGTCCGCTTTCCCAGCTGCCGACAATGCGGTCATGTTTGCCGCTGCATACAGCGCCCCGGTTGGTGAGTGTGCGAAGCAGGAGCGGAGGCCGTTGGCTTCGGTCTTGCCGGGTCCGAATTCCGTCGGTGATGTCGGTGCGGCGACTTTTCCGACCAGCTCCCATTTGGTGTCGGTCGGCGCGGTGGCTGGTTTGGCCTGGTTGCCGGAGGGCAGGCCGCATACGCTTGCGGCCGCTGCCGCGCTGGGCTGCGTGCTGGCGGTGGCAGATCCGGAGTTGCTTGGCTCGGCTGCAGGGTTTCCTCCCCCTTTGGGGAGCAGGGCCAGGGTGATCCCAAGCGCGACTATGATCGCCACGACAACGGCCGAGATGATGAACTTAGGTTTGGTCAGCGGGTTCTGGTCTTCGTTCACTGTCGGTTCAGTCATGGCTGGCTCCTTAGACCAGGGCGCCTACGACACCGCCTGCGGAGGCTGCGAGGATGCAGCCGCCCAGGACCCATGCCAGGCGGCCGGCGTGCTCGCCGCCCTCGCCGCGCCGGTTGTTGATCATCATCGTTCCGGCAGTGATCAGGATGCCGGCCACGGCCAAGCCGAAGACGATCCATGCGATCCATTTGAGGATCGTCAGCAAACCTTCAGATCCGGGAGGTGCTTCACCTGTGCCCGGGTTCGGTATTTCAGTGATGGCGAAGCTTGACCATTCCATGGCCTTGGAGAACAACATAGGGTTTCTTCTTTCTACTTGGCCGGGAGTCCGGCGGTGGCAGTTACTGCGAGGTGTACCTGCTCAAGGACGGTGCGGGCTTCTTTGGGAAGTTCTTCGGGGGCAACGTCGTGGCCGTAGCGCCATCCGTCCACCCAGGGAAAATGCCAAACGTGGGGTACTCCCCCACCGACGACGCGGGAGAAGTCGCGGATTTCTTTGGGGAGCCGTCCGGGAGCGTCGGCCATGACCACCAGGCCAGCGACCTGGATCCCGGGAAGTGACCTTGAAGCCCATTCAGTTGCCGCCAACCGTGCAGCACGCAGGCAGGGGATATTGGAACGCGCAACGAGAACCACAACGGATCCAGTTGCCGTCATAGGCCAGTGATGTTCGGCTGCCTTGGTGTTCTTGTCCAGGCGTGCAAGCGACGTTTCGCCCGCGCCGCCGTGCACGCCAAGCCACCAGAAAACCGGTTCCCTCCCCGCTGCGTTCCGTCGGGGAAGCCGGTCCGCTTGGTCCGGCTGCGGAACACTTAGCTGCGGCCTCGTCGCCCCCGTAGGGATGAAAGGCGGCTCTTCTGGGATGGCTGGGACAGGTTCGTCGATAGTTTCTGCGCCGAGGGTCACCCAGCGATTCTTTGAGACCGGCATTTCACATCCCCTAGTAATGTCCGCAAAGATCGTATCGGTACCGTCCGACACGAAAGGCCATAAGTGACCTCCAGCAACAGCTTTAGTACCTTTCAATCACTTCTAGTACATCACAGTACCAATTTGTGGTCTACGATGGCTCTATGCGGTGGGACGGACTGAGCGTGGACCCCAAGTACCTGGAAGCACTCTTCGCCAAGTACCCGGAGCGTCTTACGCCTCAGGACCTCGAAGAGATCTTCGGGTTGTCCCGAAACACCGTCTACCGCTGGCTCCAAACCGGAGTGATTCCTGCTTACCAAGTCGAGAAGACATGGTTGATCGCCAGAGATCAAGTCAAGGACTGGGTGTGGGAGAACCGGAACACCCTGAGGAAGGGCCAGACACCGGAAGTGAACGAGGACCAGCCCTAGGGCGAAGCAGCCGAACAGATGTGAGGGGGACACATGCAATCACCAAGGAGCGGGCCCGTGCTGGTCGCCGGTGCCGTCCTTGCGCCCGTCGGCTTGGTGCTGTCCATCATCCTGTTCGGCGGGGGCTCTCAAGCCGCGGCCGACGTCTGCTCACCGACCGGGTCCAGCGTCAGCGTCGACGCAAGCCGGCTGCCCAAGGTGGCTGTCGCCGGTTACGAGGGCGAGCAGCTGAAGAACGCCGCCCTGATCATCAACGCAGGCAAAGCCCTTGGCCTGTCTGCCCGGGGGCAAACGATCGGTGTCATGACGGCCATGGGCGAGTCCGGGCTGCGTGTCCTGGACCACGGCGACGGACCGGGACCTGACTCCCGGGGACTGTTCCAGCAGCGCGACAACGGTGCATGGGGCACTTATCAGGACCGCATGAGCCCCACGGCCTCCGCCAGCAACTTCTTCAAGGCCCTCCAGAAGATCGACGGCTGGGAACAGCTCGAACCCACCAAGGCCGCGCACAGGGTCCAGCGCAACGCGGACCCGTTCCACTACCAGTCCTACTGGGCGGCCGCCGTCGAGGTCGTCGCCGCCCTGGGCGACGTGAAGATTACCGATGCCGGCGAGGAAAGCTCCTGCGGCATCCCGGGGCAATCCGGCAAAGACGATGACCTGCCGTGGAGCACGGCCAAGATCTACGAGCCATCCCCTCTGGGAATGTTCAACCGTGAATGCGTTGACTTCGCCCTTTGGCGAATCAATCAGCAACTGGGCAGCACCACAGCCCCCTACAAGGTCCTGAACGGCACGTTCCGGCCCGATGGCGCCGTGCTCGGCTCTGCCCTGACCTGGAAGGACGGCTGGGACGCCAAAGGCTGGCCCACCGGTAAAACACCACGTGTTGGAGCTGTCGTCTGGTACTCCCCCGGCACCGGAGGCGCAGACGGCACCTACGGTCACGTCGCCATCGTCAAAGCCGTCAACGATGAAGGCAGCTTCCTGGAAGAGGGCTACAACGGCAACCCCGCCCCGAACGACCACACCTACTACACCCGCACAGTCCAGAACGGCACTCCCAGCGCCTTTCTCTACCTGCCCGGCAGCAACTCACCGGAGGAACCATGAAAGGCACCCTGACAGCCCTCACGGCCCTGCTTGTGTGCACCGCCTGCGCGCCGGTATCCAGCTCAGCGCCCGCCGAACAGTCGCGCACCACTTCCGCCACCAGCCAAGCCACGCTCAGCGCAGGCGGTAAACCACAAGCTCCCGGCGGCACAGCACCGGTCACCCTGGGCATTGCCTGGGACGAGGCGAGCAAAACAGCCGCGCTGGAAACCGCGACCAAGGCCATGACGCTCTATGCCCGTCCCGCCGTTACGGACAAGGAATGGATCCAGGAGCTCGGGCAGCTCATGACCGCCCAAGCCACCGCCGATTACCAATATGTTGACCCGGCCAACATCCCGGTCACCAGGATCACCGGAACGGGCCGGCTCAGGATCGATGAGAACAACGGCTTCGGCTGCCATGTCGTGTTTCCCACCGATGCCGGCCCCTACGACGTCCAGCTGCTCCGCAGCGCAGCCGACAAGCCCTGGCAGGTCAACCGTTTCACACCCCCGAACGGCACAAAGTAAGGACAGATGATGGAAACCCAAGCACTCGACTTCCCCAAGATCAACGCCGTTCTACGCACCAACGGAACCGGCGAAGTCACCATCAACGGGACCTCCCACGCGATCGAGGCTAACGACGAAGCCGCCGTCCTGACCGATGCGATACGCCTCATCACCGAAACCGCTGTCCAGCTCGGCCGACCCGTCCGCGTCAGCACAACTGATCCGGACGGGCACGGCCTCATCATCGTCTCCCCCGAAGGTGCCGTCAGCGAGGCCGCCCCGACCAAGCCCACCTCCCGGCGGGAGCAGGATCCGCTGCGAGTTGGGGTCGCATCGCCGGCCCAGCCGGCCGACGCCAAGGCCACGGCCTCCCCTGCTACGGGTGCCGTCGCGACTCCGTCCGAAGAAACACCAGCACAGCCCGCCGGGGCTGCACCGCTGACCTCCAATGCAGCTGCCACGCACGCCCAGGAGCCCGCACCGGCCTCCGCAGCCGCTCAGGAGCCTTCCACTCGGCGCAGCCTCAAAGACACTTCGTTCCTCATCAGCACGCCCGTACTGGAGCCCGCTAGCCGGGGATGGAGGGGAGCCCTGACCCGGCTCGGGTTCCGCATCGACCCCTCCCGTGAGGAACTGGCCGAGCGCGAAGACATCCGCACCGTCAGCCAGCACTGGCCAGGGCCCCGCACCGTGGCCGTCGTCAACCGCAAAGGTGGGGCCAACAAGACCCCCACCGTCGTCATGCTCTCCGCCATCCTGGCCCGCTACAGCGGCGCAGCCACCGTCGCCTGGGACAACAACGAATCCCAAGGCACCCTGGGCTGGCGCACAGAAAAAGGCGCCCACGACAACAGCGTCCTGGACCTCATCGACTCCTCCCAAGCACTCCTCTCCCCCAGCACCAATGCCGCCGAAATCGCCACGTTCGTCCACCACCAGACCGCAGACAAATTCGACGTCCTGCGCTCGGACGAAAACGAAGAAGGCGACCACGAAGTCACCGCAGAGGAAGTCGACATCGCCCACCAGGTCCTCACCCGCTACTACCGGCTCATCGTCATGGACTCCGGAAACACCGCCCGGTCCGCGAACTGGCGCCAAATGATCCACCACACCAACCAGCTCGTCGTCCCCGTCACAGCCATCGAAGACCGCGCCGAAGCAGCCCGCCTCACCTTGCAGACCCTCGAATCCCGCGGCGGGCACGACGCCGAACTGGCACGCAACGCCGTCGTCATCGTCTCCGAATCAACAGACGCCAAACGCAGCATGAGCGGCGACGCACTCAAAAGAGCCAAAGACGAAGCCCGGCGCATCGCCGACGGCTTCGCACCGTACGTCCGCGCCGTCGTCCGAATCCCCTACGACCCCGCCCTCGTCAACGGGCCCATCCGGTACGAAGCACTCCAACCAGCAACACAGCGCGCATGGCTCGCCGCCGCAGCAGCCGTAGCAAAGGGCTTCTGAAGATGACAACGCCACTGAGCGTCCCTGCACCGACCGACCGGCTGCCGGACCGGATCGCGAGGAAACGGCGTCTCCGGTTCTTGAGGTTCTACGATCAGGCCCTTGATCCACTTTCTCAGCGGACCGATCATTTTTCGATCACGTCCACCCAGAGGATTGAAACACGTCGCCCAAGTTCGGTCATTGCCTTAAAGTACCTGGACCTCACTTCAAAAGGGCCGGCGCCGCCGTATCCCCGGCGCGGCATGAGGTGCTTGTGCGCGCGATCGCCGGCCCTCAGAGGTGTGCAACTCCGCACGGCCATGGGTTAAGCCAGGGGTTAAAGATGCCGATCCGGTTCGGCACCCCCCCCGCCGGTCCGCTAGATTCAACTCCTAGACAAGGATGAGGACCTTGAGGCCGGTGGATACCGCCTCGGTCGGCATGATCCCTGGACGCCGGACTTCACGAGCACTTGCCGCCAAATGCAAGACAAAGCTCATCAAATCGCGTGTCCCTCCAGCTCACACGGATGTTGTTTCTGTTTCAACACGCCGAAAGCTGTTTCTGTTTCAATGCCGGATCACTGACGAGGCCGGTGGTAGTTTCAGTTTCAGAGAAGGGCGGAGTGCCTAGCATTTCACCGACTCAGGGCCAACAGGCAATTGGCTCGACCAATCTATTGAAGTAGCGGTGGCTGGCCAGGGTCACCGAGTTCAAAGGACAGGGATGATGGCTCCAGTTACACGTACAGGCCGGCGCTCCAAGGGCGACCGCAAATTCGTCGGATTCCGCATCGCAACGCCCAAAGCCGACGCAATGGACCAAATTGCCAAGGCAGAGGGCTACCAGTATGTCAGCGACTGGCTGTCCGATTTGGTCGACGAACGCCTGGCCAACACCAAACTGCACGCAATATCTCAGCAGGAGGAGTTGCCTCTTGGCCGACTGGCCTCATAAATAACGACGGCCCGCACAAGGCGGGCCGTCGTGAGCTTGGGACTTACATTCTGGATTTGCTTGGCGGCTGACAGATTGTAAGTCGGGTGGTGGACCTTCACAGGTCGACCATTGGTTTTTGTATGAAACCGGTCTTGGCGGGCCGGTCCTTTGTTATCCCTGCAACAGGATCTCCCCGAAAGGATTGTCCTCATCGTACATCAGCACGCGCGCGTGCTGCCAGCCATACACGATGCTGGCGTGTCGCGCGAATCAAGCGACCCCGCACGTCTGTGGTCGGCGCTGGCACCTCTTCTGGCAGGGCAGCCCCGTGTGCGCCTCTCCCGCGACGCCGGCAAAACCTACCCGCAGAAGTTCGAACGGGACCTCACCGACGCCCTCCCGACGCTGCCTGCGGCGGTGCGCATCTTCGGCAAAGACGGGACCTGCGCCGCCATCTTCCTGGACTTTGACTCCTCAGTCGCCGGTGCGGAGTGGGTAGAAGCTGATGTCCGGGCCCTGCAGACCTGGCTGCACTCCTGCGGCGCCCGCTGGATCGAGGACTACTCCCCCAGCGGCGGCCGGCACGTCTACATTCCGCTCGAACAGCGTGTCACCTTCACGGAAGCGCGTGACCTCGTCGAGGCCCTGGGCACCCGCCACCGGAGCCTGGACAAGACCCCGCACCAAAACCTCCTGCATGGCTGCATGCGCACCCCCGGCTCACCGCACAAACGCGGCGGTCACCAGCAGCTCGCCATGAGCCTGAACATGGCCTACGACGTCGTCCGCCGCCCCAACAGCCCGAAAATCTGGGCAAACCTCACGGCCGACCTGGCGGCTGAGATTGCCGCCGTGCGGGCTTTGCGTCTCGAGCAGTCGTTCATTCCGGCCACTACTGAAGCACCCAAGGCACCGCGGCTTGCCGGCAGGATGTCGCGGCCCATGCAGCAGCTGGCACTCACCGGCCTTTACGACGTCAACCGCTACGCCACCGACTCGGACGCCCGCCAGGCAGTCATCGTGAACGCTGCAGCTGCCGGTATGGAGCTGGTGGATGTCGAGCGCCGCGTATTGCAGGGCATCTGGCCGGGCCTGGCGTCCTTCTATGCACGCTACCCTTCCCGCCACAGAATGCCGGCCCTCAAGCGCGACTGGGCTAACGCACTCTCCCACCTGCGAAAAAGCCAAGAAAAAGAAGCCAGGAAGAACAGCGTCCATATATCCCCCACAAGCCAGCCTTCTACACAGGCGGGGGCCCTCCTAGCTCTAAAAGAATCGATCGACTCGTCGAATCCTGATGCTGAACACCGGTACATCAGGACATGGCGAAATGCGCTGCGTTTGAAAGAGTCGGGGTACTCCGATTCCAGAACAGGTCTGGCACGAAGAATGGTGCTGCGGGCATTGGGGGAGGCTGCACATATGACAGCCTCACGCTTCATCGAGTTCGGAGACCGGTCCTTGGCTGTGGCCACCGGGTTGGACCACACGACCGTCGGTGCGCACCTCAGGGCGTTGCGTTCCGAGAACAATCCGTTGGTGACCCTGGTTGAGCAGGGCCGCGGGACTAAAGGCGATCTGTACATGCTGACCATCCCGGAGGATTTGAAGACGGCAGCAGAAGACCTGACCTGGAGGAAAGGGAAGATTCATGCGCTGCGGCCGGTTTTCAGGGAACTGGGGCTGCCGGCTGCGTTCGTCTACGAGGCCTTGGAGCAATCCCCCATTCCCTTGCCCACCATGGAGCTCGTGCGCCTGACCAAGCTGTCTCGCACCGCTGTCACCGAAGCTCTTGAAATCCTGGCCGCTTGGAAAATGATCAGCCGGAACACAGCCAGAGTCTGGTCCGTGGTGACGTCCACGTCATTGAAGGAACTGGCCGAATACTTCGGCGTTCTGGAGGCGGTTGCCGCGCAGATGCAGCGCTACCGGATCGAGCGGATCGTCTGGCGGGACTGGCTCTCCAAGAATGTCACCACCGTCACAGAGCTCCTCTCCCCCGGCGAAGATTACCCATGGGAGATGTTCGAAGGGCTGCCGGATGAGTGGTCGTTGTCGGACATGGCGTTCGGCCAGACCGGGTGACCCTTCGCGGGGTAAAAAACAGGGCCATGCTTTCATGCATGAATGCAGGAAAGCATGGCCCCAGGACGACGTCGGCGTCTTAGCTCCAGCGCATCCTGATCCCCTGTTCTATCGCGTCCCGCAGTGTGACACCCTCGTTCTCCTGGGCGTCGTAGAGTAGGTCCAGAATGTCCTGCGACACCCGGGTGCTCAACGGGAAAGTGACCTCCCGGCGCGAGGACTTCTTGTTGGTCGCCTTGGAGGACTTGCTTCCACGAGTGGACTGCTTGGCCGGTGCAGCGGCCGTCGGTGCCGAGGCGCGAACCGGCGCAGGCGCTTCTTGGACTGGGGCAGCTTCGGCAGCAGCTGCGGGCTCAGTAGCTGCAGGAGCCGGGGCAGGCTCCTCCTGGACTGGAGCCACTTCGGCAGCAGCTGCGGGCTCAGTAGCTGCAGGAGCCGGGGCAGGCTCCTCCTGGACTGGAGCCACTTCGGCAGGAGCTGCAGGCTCAGTCACCGCTGCGCTAGCCGGTACATCCTCGACCGGGGCAGAGACGGCCGCTGGAACTGGTTCTGGCTCCACTCCCCCACCGGTTGCCGCGTCGCTTTCCAACCGAACAGGCGCGGCCACCGGTGCCGGCAAAGGATTGGCCGGGGTGTAGTCAACCGGATCCACGGTCTCATCCGGAGCCGGGCGCGGCCTGCGCCGCAGCTGTGCCGGACGATCTTTGATAATGCTTGTCTCGGTCATCGGACGATCTCTTTCATCAGCTCGGTGTAGGCCTCCACGACAGGCAGGCCCTTGCGGTACTCCCCGTACCACTCCTGGGTCATTCGCATTTCCTGGACAATCGTCCGGTGCGGAACCAGTGGCGTGAGCAGCATCCCGGTTTCGCGCAGCTCCTCGATGCTGGCGACCGCGATCCTGGACATGACGGTGGAGGCGACAGCGCCGACGATGATGCCGGCTTCGTGGAGGTTGTCGGGGGCACCGATCCTCTTGCGCGACATGCGGAACTGGTCTACGCTGCGGCGGGCGCCGGCGACGCCGTCCACCCCGTCGACAGTGGCGCCGGCGGCGTACACGATGGTGTCAGCGGCGTTCAAAGCAGAGAGGGTTAGGGGGCCGCCCTGGCGGTTCGGGCAGTCGATGACGACGACGTCGGCGTCTATGCCCATGAGGGATGTCCGAAGGCGCAGCTCCGCGTGGTCGGCCCGGTCGGCTTCGCGGTTAGAGACGCTTCGTGCGGACGGAACGACACGTAGGTTGGGGAACCAGGAGGACTCGACGGCCAGGTCCTCGGCCCATCCTTCGGGGTCTGGATCTCCCAGGATGGCGCCCACGTGCAGGCCCTCCTCTTTCGGTTCAACACCTATCCATTTGCTGGCAGCGGCACGCGGGTCGAGATCAACGAGAACGACTTTGCGTCCCGAAGCGGCTGTTACAGCGGCAAGTGATACAGCCGATGTCGTCTTGGTGGCGCCACCTGACTCGCTGTAAACCATGATTGTTTGCATGGCTCCAAGCTTTCCGGGTGCACATGTGCGTTACAAGGAGCCACGCCGAGCACTCCCCCGCTGTGACCAAACTGGCATGACGCCTTGCTTTCATTCATGCATGAAAGACAGGACGCATGCAGGCTGGCTGTTGTATGCCTCATGGGCCGCATAGAGGCAGCCCAACACCCTGGACTCACCACCACTCCCCCGCCGTTCGGATACCCCACAGGTCCTTGTGGGCCTTGCTTGTGGGCCTTGTTTGAAGGGATGAACGCGGGCGGGTATGCATTCATGCATGAAAGTAAGCCAGCCTGTAGGGATGCAAGCCAGGTCCTCAGCAGCCGCGGGCCCCGGCTAAGGGCGAGAGCGGTGACACCGCCTGATCGCGACCAGGTGCATTGGTCGTAGGTGATGGTTTTGAGGAATCGCGTTCATGCATGAATGCAAGCGGTCTGGCAGGCAGGCACGAATGAGGGTTGGCAGGCTGGCGGGTATGAATAGAGGAACGCTTGGTGGAAGGCAATGTTTCAGGCAGCCTGGAACGTATCCGCTGCCATGATGGGTCGCTCGTGGGAGGACCGCGTTGACACGCCAGCTTTCATGCATGAATGAGAGCTGGCAAGGATGGATGCAAGGTTGTTTGGCCTCCGCCCTGGTTTGTCCAGTTCTTTGCGGACCAGAATGCCAGGCAGGCTTCCATGCATGAATGAATGCAGGGCTGCATGGAGGCTGGCATGTCGTCCAGATGGAAGCCTACTTATTTCCCGTCAGAATGCGAGCTGGAATGCATACATGCATGAAATCTGGCTGGTAAGCATGCAGGGCTGCATGTGGATGGGCGGAGGGCCTTTCCTCTTCTGTCCTTGCATTCAATCATGCATGAATGAACGCTAGTAGGCTTTTGCGGCATGTATACGCGCAAGCCTTTCCTCGACGGGGAGGGTTTACCTGGACGTGGCCGGGGTGAGTTAATTCGCGCTGGCACTGATGCCGGGAATCCAGCACATTCTTCCTTGCATGAGTGCTTGCAGCCGGGCTTTCTGTCTTGCCCGCGTGCAAGCATGCATGCATGCACGCGGGCAAGGGGTGGGAAGTCGTCGTATGCGCCTCTACCGGCTCTTCTCGCATGCGTTCATACCCAGAAGCCATTCATGCATGCTTGATTGCACCCTTCAAAGTGACGGCAGCGGGCTTGGATGGCACCACTCTGTTGCGCCTTCCTGCCTGCGTGGCTGAATGCTTTCTTTCATGCATGAATGACGGCATCGTCCAGGCCTCCGCGCTCGACTGACTGCCTAAACTGCGTTCTTGCAAGCTGCCATGCATTCATGCCTGAAGGGTTGGGTGCTTGTTCGTTTTCCCGGAGTTCTTGGACACCACAGATGTCTGACTGCGTGAGTGATGGCCGGGCTCTCTTTCATGCATGAATGCATGGTAGCCGGAGTCATTTCTCATCGACGACTCCAGAGCCTTCGGTTCCTTCTTGCAGGGTGGATGCCAGTATGCAATCAAGCAAACTTTCATGCATGAATGCAGGCGGACCGTCGTGGTGGCAGGCTGGCCACGACGGTCCGCCCGCAGTCTGTCAACACCCTGCCGGCCTACCCCGTCCGCCACCGGGTTTTTGGTTGCGGGGGGTGAAGTCTTGCGCACTCCGCGAGTAGGGGAGGCCGCCCTGCTCAGCCTTATTTCAGACATCACGTGTGGCCCGGGACGGCTGCCATATATTTCCAAGGTTGGGGATGGATTGAGTATCAAGGTCAGTTACCGGACCACATTGGAGTGCGACGATGGGGGATCGGGCCCCTGCAGGACAGGATCTTCGGCGGTCTTCGAATCCACCATCGCAGCAGCCACCATCCGCGCCGCCGTCAGTTGCGAGACGCCATGGGCCGATGGGTCAGGTGGTCGAACGGAGCGGGCAAGCTGGGCAGGCATATCTCCCCAAAGCTGTCTCAACCTGTGCCCTAGTAGTGACGTCATTAACGACCGTTTCTGAGGGTGCTCTTTGGCAGCACGTGGGGGAGCAGTCAATCCGTTCACGTTTTCCAGCTGTGGTGAGGGCGATTCGGGGTGCGTCGATAACGACCGTTTCTGCTGGCTCTTGGGAAGCAGTGGGGGAGCGGCCGGCTTCTGTGACTTCAGCGATAAGCGGCAGCATTTTCTTAGCGCTATCTGGCGCACGAAACTGTCCGGGAGGGGATGGGGAGGTGGGCCAGGTCTGGGGTTTTAGCGGAGGCAGCGGTCGTTGGGGTCGATGCGTTTGCTCGTCTCGCCCAGTTGCCGGATCTGGGCTTTGGAAAGGGGGGTGAAGACGACCCGACGCACTTCTTCGACGTGACCGGACGCTGTTTCGACGACTTTGTCCCAGTCCTGGCCGGTGAGGGTGGCCAGGGTGGAGCGGCCGTCGGTGGGGTCAGCGGCACGGGTGACCTAGCCGCGTTTTTCCAGCCGGCCGACGACCTGGGAGTGGCGGGGCAGGCCTAATTCGGCCATGGCCGCAAGGTGACTCATCCGCAGCATCCGCTCAGGAGCTTCGGAGAGCGCAGCCATGACGGTGTTGGCGGTCGTGCCGAGTTCGTGCGCGACGACGTGTGCTACGGCCCCTGCCCGGCCAGCAGCATACGCGGCATGCCGTGCTGCCCCACGCAGGTTTCTGGCCGCGCCGATTGAATGGCCACCTGCCGCGCAAGCCTGCATCATGCATGGTGTGGTGTGCAAGCTGAGCGGCGACCGCAATCGGCAGCACCCGCTGGTGCAGACGACCTCTGAAACTGACAGCCCTTATCGGACGGGCGCTCCATCTTCCTGCCAGGTAACTCCGGTGCGTACTCTCAGATAAGAGAGGTGGTGCCTGGTGTCTTACGTGCCCGTCTTGAATCAAATGAACCCGGTGGTACGGGATATGGATGCCACCGTGGCCTTCTATCGTCGTCTTGGTATGACAATCGACGCTGCACCGGGTGCTCTGCATGTCGCCGCCCGGATGCCAAACGGCATGGCCATCGAATGGGACAGCGCCGAGTTTGTGCACCAGTGGGACTCGGGGTGGACCGGGGCGACTGGGGGTAGCGCGGTGCTCGGGTTCTCTGTTCCGACTAGGGAGGCCGTCGACGAGGTCTATACGGAGATGACTGCTGCGGGATACGCAGGGCATCAACCGCCCTATGACGCTTTTGGGGCGCCCGCTGCTACGCGATCGTCGATGATCCCGACGGTAATAGCGTCGGGATCATGAGCCCGGAGGATCCAGAACGCAAGTTTTGGCCACCCACCCCACCGCCAACCCTGTCCTGATCCTCAGGCTTTCGTACGCGCGTAGGTCATGTTTTGCAGGAGCGATGTCCCCTCCGGGTTGGTGAATCAGGCGATCTGGTCGTAGAAGTGCAAGTGCTGTAGTCATCAAAGATGGTCCGCGCGGCCTGGTTTCAGTTCCGTCGGCGGCTAAAGCCCGGTGTTCTAGGTTGCGGTCCTCAACTCGACGATGTGCCGCGTTCTTGGGAGCTAAGGCGAAAGGACCGTGACGCTGCACGGCTAGTCCTGACTAAATTGCTAGCGATCGTAGCGTGGGAGTATGACCTGGGCCTGCTCGACTGTCCTCCAGGGAATGAGCGGCTGCAGGCAGCAGCTGCCTTCGTGGCCTCAGCGCTCTTATCTAGCCTCTGGCCGAGCGACCAGAAGTCGGGACAGAGGTGAACGGCAGGCGGAAGGGCATGGCGGCGGGCAAGGGGGAGCGCGCCGCGCAGTTTAAAAATGTACGGCTTCTAGCACCTGCACCGCACCCGCCCGGCTCAGGACCGACTGCCCTTGACCCGTCCAAGGTGGCTGAGCGGCCGCATCCTCAAAGGGCGGCGCCTAGCGACGTGGTTCCTCTGTGGCGTCAGGGTCCTCTTCGGGTTCGAATGTGTTGGGCTCAGAATCAGCAGCGATACCGATCCCGTCCCCACCCTGGGGAATCCCGCCGTCGGCCGTGCCCTTTTGCGGTTCCTCCTCGGGCAGTGAATCAGGTGAATTGATCGTCATCGCTCCTCCTTCATTGGCTGGGGCTCCACGCTAACAGCTGCGAGGCGAAAGGCACCGTACAAGCCCGAGAAATTTTGAAGGGCATCCCCTGAGTTCTCATGGGAGCATGACCACCGCCATGCAGAACGCTTTCCTCAAGCTCTACCTGCCCGCCAATGGACAGAGCCCGTTTCCTCACGCTCTGCCTTCCGCTGCGCTCCGTCAAGGAACCAGACTGCACTGCGCTTCTGCGGGATAAAACGTCAGACACGAGGCTCCCAGTTGCCCGATCTGCGACATTTGGTAAGTTTACTGATTATTATCACCTGTCGCGGACTTTGGTTCTCGGCCAACCAGATCATCGAGACCTGGCAATATCAGCAACGGCAACGGGAGGAAGCATGACACAGGAAAACCACGAGCAGCCTGCACCCGAGATGATTCTGGGCGGCGATTCCGAGGAGTCTGCGCCGACTTCCTCGGGCTCGGGCCAGGAAGCCACAGCCATCCCGGACGGCAGTGGCAACGACCTTCCCCAGGAGAAATCGCCGAATGACGAGGACGAAAGCTTCAACGCCGGATAAGGCGCATCATCAGAGTGCCTCAACCAGGGAAGCAGCCGGGGAGTTCTATTCGCGCGATCAACTCGACTCGGTCGCGAAGCAATGACGCGGCCTCGGGACCTGCCTTGGTTACCAGAGCACGTGTCCTCAATACCGCGTACGAACTGTTCTCCCGGCGGAGTATCCGGGATGTCGGTGTTAACGAGCTGATCGAGACCTCCGGGGTTGCGAAGTCGACGTTCTACCGGCATTTCCCGTCGAAGGACGACTTGGTCAAGGCCGTTCTGGCACTCCAGCACGAGGTCTGGTTCGAGGAAATCGTTGCCCAGGCGCAGCGTCGCAGCGACACTCCGGAAGAGGAATTGCTGGTCATCTTCGATGTCTTCGCGGATCGGCTCGGAAGCGGAGGCTACAAATCCAACATGCTTGTCAGGGTTCTCATGGAAATGGGCCCTGACCATCCCTTGGGCGTGGCGAGCGTCGAATACCTCGCCAGGATTCGGGGACATGCGCGGGTGTTGGCCGAGGACGGCGGGCTGGAGCGCTGTGACTTGTTCGCCCGGGCATGGCACCTCCTGCTGAAGGGCTCCATCATCTCCGCGATGGAAGGCGACCGGGAGGCCGCCGAACTAGCCAAGCAGATGGCCACGAGCCTCATCGAGCGCCACCGCCGCTCCGTGCTCTAACGTGGGTGTGCCGACAACAGAGCAGGTTCGGGAAGAATGTCGAAAATGGGCCCTGGAAGTACACCAAAGTTGTTACCGGACTCGCGAGTCGCAGCGCTTCATGTGCCGGGACGAGCCGGCTTCTGTAGAGGGCGGTTTTCCTCTGAGCCCTTCACAGCGGGTTCTTAGTAAAGGATTCATTAGCTGGACTCGGTGGGTAACAGTATTCAGCTTCTCTGCTTCCGACGCACTGGGTGTCAGTAGGACAGGATGTCCTCAGTGGGACGAGATGACTGGAGCGCAAAAACGACCGTTACCGTGCCGAGGCAACAAGCAGGCGACCTGCCTTTGGGTTCATGGAGATGCTTCGCCCTGAGCTGCGCAGACGTCTTCGACATCGCCTAGCCATCCACTCTGGGTGGGTAGATTCTTGGCGGCCGGCGGCGGCTGGGGGGTAGGCCCCGCTCAGAGGGCTCAAGCCGTCGCCGGCCACCCCCAGTGTCACCAGTGGACGACCCAAACAAAGACCGTGCCGCTGTCTCTGGACCCGTCCCTGGGTCCCGGTGGGCCTGCCTGGAACCTAGCCGCCCGATCAAACCGGACATACACTGGAGGTTTCCTCCGCTAGGAAAAAGGGGAGACCGGCAAGCGGCGCGGCCTCCCTTTTCCTTGCCCCTGGTGGCAGGCACACGGCCGCAACGAGAAGGCCTGCGGCCAGCCATGCCATGCTGTGACCGTGGCGGGTGCGGCTGAGTTTTCGCTCCTGCGCGGTGTACCGTCTGTTCGGCAGCCTTCCGTGCCTGTTTCGCGGCCTTCTGATTCGCTGTCAGTGTGAGGACGACGGCGTGGACCACCTCGGGCCTATTGGCGTCCTCAAGCCGGGACAGCGCCCAGCGCACAGCGGCGTCCACCTGGGGCGGGGGGACCTGAGCGGCGTGTTACGCCGGGGGCTGCCGCGCTGCAACAACCGTCACCCGCCTTCATTGTTCGGCTGGTTGGCATCGGTCGGCTTCACCCCGCGGCGCACAACGGGAAGGGGCGGTGCCGGCTCTAGGTGTTTTCGCCAGGCTGGGTTGCGTCGAAGAACCGGTGCTCCGGCGGGGGCGTTTGGGTTGGTCCCGCCTTGGCCCGGATGAAGTCCAGGTCCTCCTGGGAGAGCATTGCCTGGCCGTGCTCGTCACGGTCAACGCTGATGCCGGTTTCCCGGCAGATCTCTTCCGTCATGGTGCGTGGCAGGATCAGGGATCCGGGGTTGTTGGTGAGCCACCGCTGCGTTGCGGGGCTGAGTCGGTCCCAGCGGTCCTTGATTTTCATCTTCATTGATGATGCCTTTCTGAGTGATCCGGGACGTGGTCGGTCCCAGCGTGTGCTCAGGGTACCTGACGATCCGAGAAGGACAGGGCGGCGATCAAGGGGCTTGAGGTTTCCGTCCTAGCCTGTGCAGCACCTACTACAGGCCGGGGGTGTCCTATGCTTTTGGTCAAGCGGCCTGGGCGGGTTTTTCCTCGTAGAAGGTGCCGTGTTTGAGCATTGAGTAGATGACGTCGCAGCGGCGCCGGGCCAGGCAGATGACGGCGGCGTTGTGCTTCTTCCCCTGTGCCGTTTCTTTTGGTAGTAGGCCTTCGACGCGGGGTGGTGGCAGCTGGCGATCCAGGCGGATCTGAAGAGGGCGTTCTTGAGTTGTTTGTTCCCCGATCGTGCGGGGAATTCACCGCGTATCGAGGTCCCGGAGCGGCGTGTGACAGGGGCGATGCCTGCGTAGGCGGCGAGGTGCCCGGGAGAGGTGAAGGTGCCGGCATCGCCGATGGTCAGGAGTATCGTCGCTGCGGTCTTGATGCCGACTCCCGGCATGGACATCAAGACCTGGGAAAGAGGGAAGTCATCGAGGAGCTTTTCGACTTCTTCGGCCACGATGGCTCGCTGGTGTTTGAGTTCCTTGATCTGGGCGGCGACGCGGGGGATGACCAGTTCGACGGCTTCGGTGCCGATCACGGTGACGGTCTGCTCGCCCAGTGCCGTGAAGATCGCGTCGACCAGGTTCACCGGGTCCTTCCGGCTGTGGTTCCTGGCCCAGCGCAGCACGTTGGATCGCCCGGCGGCCCGCAGGCCGGTCGGTCCGGCGTATTTGATGAACAGCTCCAGGACCAGGGACCGGGTCAGCACTGTTCCTGGGAAGACGCGCTCCAGGGCGGGGAAAATCTGCAGCAGCAGGGACCGCAGCCGGTTGGTCGCCCTGGTGCATTCATGGGTCAGGTCCGCGTCGAATCCGGAGAGCACCTTCAGTGCCGCGAGCACCTCGCTGTCCCGGTCAACGGCCCGTAGCGTGTGAGGCATTGCCCGTGCCGTCTCGGCGATGATGAACGCATCCCGCGCGTCCGTCTTGGACTTTCCCGGGTACAGGTCAGCGGCTTTGCGCATCGCCAGGCCGGGCAGGTAGGCAACGGTGCAGCCGCAGTCCCGGGCCACGGCTATCGGAAGAGCGCCGATGGTGTTGGGCTGGTCCACGATCACCAGCACCCGGCCGTGCTGCTGCAGGCCGGTGAAAAGCTCGCGCAGCCGCACTTCGTCCTGCGGCAGCGGCTTGTCGAAGACCCGTTCGCCGGCTGCGTTCAAGGCGGCGGCGTGGTGCTCGGATTTGCCGACATCAAGCCCGCAGTAAACCTCGTATCCTTCGTCCATCCGGCGCTCCTTTGCACCACTCCTGGCCGCAGTCACGACACCCGATGCTGGCACCCACGTTACAAAGAGACCTGACCCCGCGGAAGGAGCCGGCCGTGTCCCTATCAGCAGTCAACGCGTGTCTCCGAACCTAGCGACAACACCCCCCGGATCATCAGTGGCAGGGCAAGAAAGTCATACCAGGTCCAGCGACCAAATCCCCGGCCCTCGGGGACGGAATAAATGTAACGGGCAGGTTGGGTTCACGGGGTTTTGCCTTGGGTTTCCAAGCGGGGAATCGGCCTTTCTCTTGGCTTGTGCTTCGACGTCGCGTTTCGTGGTCAGGGGCTTCGACGGTTTCGCCTAGTTCTTCGCTGGTTTGTTCGATGTCCTGTTTGATGTCTTCGATCCCGGCGTCCTGGGGCGATTCGGGCGGTTAAATCGAGCTCAAAATGGCGGTTCTTTGTCCGAAGTCGCCTGCACCGCCAGGCCAACCTTGGAGGAGGGCCGGATCACGCGCCGCGGAAGTCGCCTGAAGTAAAGGTTTCCACCGGGCCGGCTGTAGCGGGGGAGCATTTGCCGGCCCGGCGGACTGGCCCGGAGGGCGCTTCGTTGGCCAGATACCAGGACTCTGTCATCGGAAACTTGAGGAAACCCGACGAACCCTAGGAACCGATACCACTCAGTCAGGAATAGGGGGCCGAACATGGCGGGTGCTAACCACCGGCAGGTGACACGAGGACGGGACCCCCACAACGTTCCAAGGTTTGCCGGGAATGCACCACGGCGCCACGGCAGACTGGAAGTAAGACAGGTGAAGGATGTGTTCCTCCGCAGAGACCGGTTGGTTTCGAACCGCCTCGGACGGGGTGACCGAAGGGCCGACGCGGCAACGCAGGCGAAAGGGGCAGAGCTGATGACTATTCTCGAATTTCCCCCACGGGGTGATTACCGGCAGCGCCACGCCACACCGCCCGCAGGGCCGGGCATGGATCACGTAGCCCCGCCGGTCGGGGCCGCCCACGACGGACTTCTGCAGTTTCAGCTCAGGCGCCTGATCAACGAGATCCTCGCTGATCCGGACCTCGATCCTGACATGTACTTCTCCCTGCTCGAGCACCTGGCGGAGAACCCTGGTCATCCCGACCAGGCTCTCCTCAACTACCTCCGCGATGTCCAGGACCCGGCTGAGCTGCCACCCTACAACGCCGGCCGGAAGCCCGCGATGCCGCCAGGCGAACCATAAGCTCTCCGTTCCGCCCCGGTGCCCTCCAACGCCGATTACTGCTAAGACCGGCAAGACCCTAAGGAGACGCCGACTACCCTGTACCGGCGTAAAGTTGTAACCGGCCGGCGGCGGACAGCCGCTTGGTGTCCCCCATGCCAGCGGCCCCCAGCTCCGTCGCCGCTCCTTTACTCCCGCCGCTGTTGCCCTTACGCCCGAGGATTGCCCACTTACTGCTGACCAACGGCCGAGGACCCTCACTGCTGAGTCTGCAGTCCCGACTCTAGAATGATTGCCATGAGCACCCGTCGCCAGAGCACGCCGACTCCGGGACTGCCCGCGGACGCCGTGGACGATCCCCTTCAGCAGGTGGAACACCAAATGAGCCTGCTCTTGCGCCGTGCGCATTCAATGTCGCATCAGTTGGCGCGCAAGGTCCATCCGGACATGGAACCGGTGGCCTATGGTCTGCTGACGGCCATCCGCAGGGAGGGCCCCATCCGGCTCACGGACCTTGCTTCCGTCATGGGTGTCGGCAAACCATCGGTAAGCCGCCAGATCGCGTTCCTGGAAAGCGTCGGCCTTGTCCATAGGGAGTCAGATCCACAGGACCGCAGGGCACAGTTCATCCGGCTGACGGAGAAGGGCGAAGAAAAGATGCATCAGGTCCAGGACGCCCGCCGGCAGGTGCTCCTTGAGCGCCTCGGCGAGTGGCCGCTGGAGGACCTGCAGATGCTGGCGTACTACATGGGCCGCCTCAACGCCGTCTATGGTGACGGCTTAGGGTTCGGGATACATGGGTTGTGAGACACCGCACCCGGCTTGGGACCTGGCCTGTGCCACTTTAGTGCCCGCCGTCGGCACCTCGGCTAGTCCGTAAACAGGCTCTGCCCGGCGGTAGCGCTGCCGGGCCTGGCTCTAGCTCCGTCGTCGGTCCCGATACTCCCGGCCATTTTTGGCCCTTTGTTCTTGAGTTCTCGGCCGTACCCCGGATTTTGGGCGTACGGTCGGACTGTTCTATCCGCAGGAGCGCGCCGGCTAGACGCGTTGTTGCCGGCCGTGGGCGGTCAACGGTCCAACGGGGCAAAGCCTGTTCACGGTCTCGGTGACCTGCCGGGGGTGGAAGGGTTTGGTTAGGTACGCGGAGGCTCCGGATGCCATGCCAGCCATTTCGTCGTCGACCTCGGCCCGGGCGGTGATGAACAGCATCGGCGCCTCGGAGCGTGCCCGGACATACCGGGCCACGTCCAGGCCGTCCATGTCCGGCAGGTTCAGGTCAACGGTCACCAAGTCAGGGCGGTGCTCCCACGCAGCGGCCACTCCCTCCGCACCATTTGCCGACCCCATGACGTCAAAACCGATCCGCATCAGGATCAGCGCAAGCAGATCGCGAATATCCCTGTCATCCTCGATGACCAGGCACAGCCCCCGTGTACCCAACGTGCCCCCCGGCCTGTAGTAGGTGCACACAGTGTAGGACGGAAACCTCAAGGATGCCCACGCCCGGGCCCGACGCAATGCAGCAGGCTGAGGACGAGGCTGCCCTCTGGAGGCCAAGGTTGCTTGCTGCAGTGAAACGGAGCCCCAACGCTAGCTCAACGACGTAACGAAGGGGCTCCTGGACGCTGCAGCTCTTGGGGGAAAGCTGAGTTCCTACAGACAAATTACCGCGGGCGTCGGGCAGCAAACGTCCCATAAGCTCTGATCGGATCATTCTTGAGCGAATCTTGATTGATTAGCGCTTCAGGCTGCCGTCTCGGACAGGGCGGCCTGCACCCGGACGAACGTGTGGATCCGGACGGTTCTGAACGGGCTCGTCCAACCGGGCGGCGATGGGAAGTGCGCGGATTGACGTCGAGGTCCCGGTGCGGGCCGCATATGACCTGTGGACCCGGTTCGAGTCTTTCCCCAATTTCATGTCCGGGGTGGATTCCGTCACCCAGCTGACAGACCGCATGAATCATTGGGTGGTGAACGTTGGTGGAGCGGAGCGGGAATTCGATACCGAAATCATTGAGCAACGCCCCGATGAACGGATTGCCTGGCGCAGCACCGACGGCGAGACGCACGCCGGCGCCGTGGCCTTCACACCGCTAACGACCGGGGCAACGCGGGTGTGGGTCCGGTTTGAATGGGCAGCGGACACCTTCGCGGAGAAGGCCGGGGCAGCACTGGGATTCGACAACATGCAGGTCAGGGAGGACTTGCGCCGGTTCAAAGACTTCATCGAAGCCAAAGGCACCGAAACCGGCGCCTGGCGCGGCGAAGTCTCTTAGAGCCACCTACCCAACAACAGACAGGACAGAGGAGAACGCGATGACAACCGCACGCGAGATCATGACCGGCGGCGCTGAATGCGTCGGCGAAAACGAAACCCTGGAACAGGCTGCACGGAAGATGAAGGACCTGGACGTGGGGTCCCTGCCGATCTGCGGGGAAGATAACCGGCTCAAGGGCATGCTGACCGACCGGGACATCGTCATCCGCTGCCTGGCTGAAGGCGGAGACCCGCGCAGCGCAACGGCCGGGGAGTTTGGCCAGGGCAAACCCGTGACCATCGGCGCCGACGACCCGGTCGAAGAGGCGATCAAGACCATGCAGGACCATAAGGTGCGCCGGCTGCCGGTGATTGACGGCCACGACCTGGTCGGGATACTCAGTCAGGCCGACATCGCCCGAAACTACCCCGAGGACCGCGTCGGGGAACTTGTCGCCTTCATCTCCGACTAAGAACCCACTCGGCCGTGGGTCTTTGGAAGCGATCAGGGACGGAACCGGTTTTTATCGTGCCCCGCCGGGCGGGGCGGGCCCTGTTGAGTGTGTCCCCGATGGAGCATGACGCATGACTGACGCAGCACCAGGTCCACGGTTCACGTCCGCGCGGGTGGACCGGCAAGGACACAGCCAGCACCGTGTGGTCCTGACGCCGGAGCAGGCCCGTGCGGTGGGCAGGCGCCGTAGCGAGGCTGAGCAGAAGCTGGAGGAGCACCGGCGGCAAGCCCAACAGAAGAACTAACCGCCCGGCCGCTGCCGGTATGGACCTGCAGGAGGGGCACCTCGGGCGGACACGAAGGACGTGATGCTATGGCAACGGATTATGACGCCCCGCGCCGAAGCGAGGAGGACACTCCTTCCGAGTCTCTGGAGGGGCTGCAGGCAACGCGTGCGGTGGCAGGGCAGCCCTCGTCCCTTGATGTGGATGAAAGTGACACGGCCGAAGGGATCGAGCTTCCCGGGGCTGATCTTTCCCGTGAGGAGCTCAGTATCGTTTTTGTCCCGGTCCGGGACGACGAGTTCACGTGCGGGTCATGCTTTTTGGTCCATCACCGTTCCCAGCTGGCCAGGGAAGCCAACGGTGTGAACTTCTGCCGCGAATGCGAAGGATAGGGGTGGCAGGGCGGAACGGGCACCGGCACTTGAGCGAAACGGCGCGTCTGGTTCAGTGCACCTCGGAGAAGGGGACCATGCCGGTCACGAGCGTTCCTTCCCGGGCAGCACCGTGGATGTCGAGGACTGCCTCGGTGATATCGAGGTTGTCGCCGCTGATGACAAGGATGTAGCCTGCCGTGCGTGCCGCCTGGAGCCAGGGCGCGTCGTGGGTCTCGTCAGGGTGAAGGTCCAGCTGGTCACGGTAAAGGATTTCCCCGCCAATGCTGAACAGGATGGCGCCCTCGGGTGTCATCGTGAAGTTGCAGCCCGCGGCCACCGGACCTGCCTGTTCCAGGAGCTCGTCGTACTCCGAGCTCATGGCCAGTTGGAAACCGTGCGAGAGCAGGAGCGTGACCAGGGCTGAGGTTCGTTCCCCGCCGTCTTCCCGGAAGGTGACGACGGGGACCAGAGTGTAGGCGAGCACCGGGACCACTTTTATCTGACCGGAACCGGTTGCCTGGGTAAGGACCACCCGTGCGGCCAGAGGGGAAAGCTCTTCAAGGTGCCAGGAAACGTGCTCGACGGTCAGAGCCGGACCACTGCACCGGCGGTGGCAGACGCTGTCGATAAAGGTAAAGTATTCGGTCCCGTCCGGGGCAGTGCTTTGAGTGATGTTCACCAGCAGGGAAAGCGGCTCCTCACGCTCCAGCGGTTCCCCACAGGTAGCGCAAGTCTTGGCGAGGCCCGCTGCCGTGAGTACATAGTGGGCCGTGTCAGGGCCCTTAAAGAATTCGAGCCGCCCGTCCCAAGCGACATTGCGCGTGACCGGCATGACGATGAGTCTAGTCACGCCGCCTTGCCGGAACGCACTGCCAGAGGCAAAGAGGGACACGACTCCCGACAGCGGCCAACGGCAGGATGAGCATCCTCGTAACCGTGGGTATTCCTTCGTCGATACAGCGGCTTCGGCGCTGCACTTCCGCCTAGCTGTCAGCTCGCAGGCTTCGGTCCCTTGCCCTGCCGGTGGTGGTGCCCGTAGGTTGTGGGATGCGGACGACGGTGTCCGCTGTCGCCGGCACTTACCGGCACGGCATTGGAATTCACAAGGGGGCAGGCATGGCTACAGGGACGGTCAAGTGGTTCAACCCTGAAAAGGGCTTCGGTTTCATCTCCCCGGACGACGGGTCCGGAGACATCTTTGCCCACTACACGGGGATCGCCGGCGGGAGCGGGTTCCGCTCCCTGGAGGAAAACCAGAAAGTCCAGTACGAGGTGGGGCAGGGCGCCAAGGGCCCTGTCGCGCAGAACATCCGCGTGCAGTAGCTCTTAAGGATTCCCTGGTCGCTGCCGGTCGGGCTGTTGCCTGGGCCAGAGTAAAAGGGTCGGGACCGGCGACGGGCTGGGATGAGCCGGGCTCGTCCGCCGCCGGCCTGATTTCAGATTACTCCCGTGCGGCTGAACGCTTCAGTGCAGCTCTGCCATGGCGCTTGAGGTCAACGCTCTACACTATGCAGCAGTACTACTGGCCGGGGGGGCATTTTGGTTTCACGTGGGCTTTGCCTGGTCATCGAGGATGACCAGGACATCCGGGATCTGCTCACGCTGATCGTGACGCGTATGGGCTTTGACGTCCATGCCGTCGGCAACGGCGTTGAGGGTGTCGCCGCAGTCTGGGAACACCACCCTGTCCTGGTCACGGTGGACTTGAACCTACCGGACATGGACGGCCTGGACGTCGCCCGATATATCCGGGCACGCTCGGAGGTGCCGATGCTATTCATCACCGCGCGGTCCGAGGCGGACGATGAAATGGCCGGCATGGCCTCCGGAGCCTCGGCCTACCTCACCAAACCCTTCCGGCCCAGGCAACTCACCGAGGCAGTGAACAAGCTCTGCCCGGTAGGCCCTCTGACCGCCCACGGCCTGGAACAGCACAACTAACGCGGGGGCGCTATCCGGATTCGGCGCCGGTCGACCGTCCAACTTCGGGGGAATCGCGTCGGGCTTCCCGCAGTTGCGCCGGTACCTTCCATTACTCGCGATCCTGCCAGTCATGTACGTGGGCCAGCAGTGCACGTTCGGGGTTTCCAGGGTGCTTCGCCGGGTGCCGGAGCAGTCCAAGCCGGGCTTCCTCATCGACGCTCATGTCGCCCAAGACCTCGCCGATGAGGCACCGAACCTGCCGCCGGATAATCCATCCGCCAGATGGTGGCTCCATCACATTAGCTTTCACCCGGGCCGATGCCCTGACTTCTGTCCTGGTAGTCCAGCACCGTTGCCGGCGGTTCATGATCCAGCATGTCCATCACTGCTCCCTTAATAGGGGGTGGCTTGTGAAAAAGTGAAATATCCAACGTTAGGGTCATTTTTTACCCAGAACATCAGCCATCAGCCTGCACCAGGGCTTCGAGGTCAGGAATCGCTGTTCATCACAAGTTGGCGTATCGCGAAGGGAGCCGCTCGTTATATTGGCGCGTACACGGCAACCATTGCACAACGATCCTTTGTATTCCTAGGGCCGGAGGTAACCTCAAGCGGTGTCGTGCGAACGATGGTTCACGAGACACGCCCAGGCCCCGATTCGCTTGTCATTTTCCGAAGTCGTCTGCACAAGCTGCCCTGAAAGTACGGGAGTTGCGCCGGCGAGTATGGACATTTTGGTGTCCATACCCGCCTGCACAAAGCATCGTTTGGTCGGGAGTCGCCTGCGCAAAAACCACTAAGGGCTTTCCAGGTTCTCGGCAGTCAGTGTCTCTGGAGGCCTTGGAGGAAGGTGCCGGTACAGGCTGGAACGGGTGATGCCGGTGGCTTTCACGATCGCTGAAATGGACTGCCCTTGGTCGCGGAGGTGTTCTGCGTAGGCGAGTTTGGTCGGGTCCACGACGCTTGGTCGTCCAATGCGCTTGCCTTTGGTTGTCGCGACGGCCCGGGCGTGCGCGGCTCTTTCGATCGCGTAGGTTCGTTCCATTTGGCCGAAGAGGGCCAGCATGACCACGGCGAGCTGGGACATCGGATCCTCGGGGTTTGCGGAGTCAACCCGGATTGGGTCGGCGAGGTTCCTCACTCCCACCCCGCGGCCGGCCAGGTCGTGGATGAGGTTCAGGGTGTCGCGGACGGTGCGTCCGAGCCGGTCCAGGGTGTGGACCACGATCACATCGCCCTCGCGGGCCTGATCCAGCGCCTCGTGGAGTCCCGGGCGGTTTGTCGTGGACCCTGACTTCTTGTCCACGTAGATCCGCTTGTCGGGGATTCCTTGGTTGCGCAGCGCATCAATCTGGCGGTCGAGGTCCTTTTTGGCAGTCGAAACGCGCGCGTATCCAATATCCATGAATGCATGGTATCGAAAGTTAGTTTGTACGTTTTCAATGGGACACTGATTTGGCAATAATTCTGGAACAAAAATCCAAGGCGTGTCGAGGTTCCCTCGGCGATACCTGGCTGGCGTCTCAGTTCCAAGGAAGTGGGACACCCCGGATAGCTCTACGGGAAGTGCCATCCGTCGGGGACCCAGCGTAAATTGGATCGGTGGCGGCTTACGCTGCACCTTTACCCGAGACAATCAAATGGGGGCATAGTGGCGAAGATGTGGCAACCCGCCAGCGAGGCAGACATCGTGGAGGGCATCCGAAGCGGAGCGTTGTCTGAGTCGCATTACGTTGAAGTCAAGGAACAGGCACGAAACGAACAAGTTGCCCAGACACTGGCGAGTTTCGCCATCGACGGGGGAATGTTCATCATCGGCATCGCCGAGGTGAAGGAGGGCAATGGCTCCAAGCGGCTCGTTCCCAAGCCTCTCGCCGTCGATGGAATGATCGAACGCATAGATGGCATCTCACGGAATGCCATCGAGCCGCCACTGCCGGTAACGACCCAAGTGATCCAGGTAGGTGATGGCACAGGTTTCGTAGTGGTCACGGTCCCGCCGTCACCGCTCGCCCCGCACATGACAGGAAGCAAATACTACGGGCGAGGGGACGCGTCGAAACACGCGTTATCAGACGCCGAAGTTCTAAGGCATCATCAGCGCCGCCAAGAGCAAGCCGACCTCGGCATAAGACTTCTGGACATCGCCGAGGCGAGTGATTCCATTCCTCCCAGCGAACGCGAGTACGGGCATATATATCTCATCGCTGAACCGTTGATGCCAGTCAATGGCACGCTCGTGGAGCAGTTTATGGACGACAACGAAGCCCTCCTCAACTTCCTAGTTTCCGGTCATAACAAATGCAAGCCGAACCTTGTCGATTTTGATCCCACGCCTCAGTACGCCACAAGAATCAAGCATCGCGAACTCGGCGTCTCGATGATGAATAGCGACGCTGATGGTGCCACCCAGGTGCCGAGGCCCGCCGGTTTCGACGAAAAATCAGTTCTCGACGTCCAACTGTTGGAATCGGGAGGGATCCGCATTCTGATAGGACGCGGCACCACCAAATGGACCCCGGAAGAGTCGATCATCTGTGATGGGCTGGCGGTGGCATATGCCCAGCGTTTGATCTTCTGGACAAGCACTCTTAGTGAACGTTACGGATACCGTTCCCTGTGGACTCTTGGCCTGCGGATCAATGGCGTCAAGGGTCTACGGTCACACATGATGATGGACGACTGGAGCAGTTTCGAACCTCCTAAAACCATGCCCAGTGATGTTTACACACGCACGATCACGGTCAGTGCCGATGCGCTGGCAAGCTCACCCGAGGATGCAGTCGAGTCATTGGTCGGCCGCCTCCTTAAAATGCTTGGGACCACCCAGCATCATCTAGGCAAAGTGCGCTAAGGACGCGGCCGCCGCGTTTTGTGGTGGTGATGGTCGCCGCCAGTGACCCCAGCGTGAGCCCCCCGAGCACCTTAAAGCCCGGGCCCGCCCTTGATGGTTCCTGTCCCCGCATTAGATCCGCGCCGCACGGTCAGATGACGCGCCGTTGCACGGAACCCGGACGATGAGGGAGTGTCAGCGGGGGTGTCCCGGTTCCAAGGAAATGGGACAGTCCTCCAAAGGAGTGTCCTGGCCAGGGGTGAATGGTGCCGGGGCCGGCGGACATGTCCTGCGTTTAGGTCATGCGGCTTAGGTGAAGGGGCTGATCAGGGTCCATCCGGGATCGCGGGTGTGGGTGACTTCGACATGGGGTCGGGTTTGCGCGAAGCGGTCGATGGTATCCCTGCCGTTCTGGTCTTCGGAGTCGGTGTAACAGTGCAGGATACGCCGGCCATCAGATGTCTGGGTCGCGACGAGAAGGCCGCGGGGTCCGAGGGCCGCTGTCAGGTCCTCTTCGAGCCGGTGCAGCTCTATCGCTTCGTCGTAGTCCGGTAGCCCGTCGCTGCGGGTCTGCGGATAACGGACGTGGAGGGCCGTGTGCAGGTCCAGCAGGGGATGGTCGATCCACCGCAGGGGACGCAGGGCACTGATGATCGTGCGTGGTCCCGAGGATGTTCCGGCGTCCTTCAGGGTCCAGCCGATGTGCGCGTGCCGGGCGGTCATGGCCTCGATGATCTCGGGAAGGGCTGTTGCCGGCAGGCTGTCCGGGGGGTCGGTGTCGGCGGCGTTGATGGTGCCGATCCATCGCTGGACGTTGTCTTCTCCGAGCAGCCAGTCCAGCAGCAGGCAGGAGAGCTGGTGCCGGTGCCCCGGGGTCAGCCGGGTGAAGGCCGGGTGGTGGAAGATGACGTGGGCCAGGGCCCGTTCCTCGTCCAGGGTCACTGAGACCCGGCTCAGGCCAAGGGTGATCGGTGTTCCGGCGGCTTCGAGGGTGACGGCGAGCATGCCGGGTTGGCGCTGTCTGGCTGCGGCGAATTCCCACATCGGCGTGGGCGTGGGAGCGGCCCGACGCCACCGTTCGGCCAGGACCCGCAATCCAGGGTCCCTTCCGCCTGAGAGGCAGAACTGGTGCCGTGCACTGACGCCCGGGCCGGTCTCCCAGCCGAGCCCTGGGCCGATCGCCTTGACCATGGCATCGAGCGTGTCCGGAAGGTCCTGGTAGTCACCTGACGTGACGGCGGCACTGAGGAGCCTGGCACCGTCTGCTGACCACCACCGCCAGAACGCGGAAACTGCGCGCGTCTGAACCGTATTGCTCCGCCATTGCATGCTCACCGCGGTCTCCTGCCGTCCTGGCCACAGAAGTGGCAGTTCGCCGCGGCTTTTGGGGTCCAGACGGCCCCGGATGGACTCCATGCCGGGACCGGCTGTCTGGACGGGATTCGCGGCCTCCGTCGACCAGATATCCAGAGCCTGTCAGCGCCTGCCTAGAAAAAAGCGGTTTTCCCTGTCCTTCTCAAGCCCCCTTTCCCCGCAAAAGAGTGCCCCCGGCTACTCAAACACCACCGTGCGGCCGCACCGGGAGACGTCAACTACCCTGACCGGTCAGCAGCGTTTGATTCTCATGCAGGTCTCAGTCGGTGTCTGATGGCGAAGCCTTTGGGCCGTCGGCGCTGCCTGACTCTCATGCGGTTGCAGGTTCCAGAGTCCGAGCTGCCCCGTTGCCGGATAGGCAGATGGGCGTCGCCACGGGGCTGGCGAAATCCGCCAGCCGAGCCAGTCGGTGAGGCAACAGACCACTCACGGCCAGCGGTGGGTCTGGCGGGGGAGTGGGGTGAAACTAGGCTCGGTGCAGGGGGAACCGTGGTCGCAGTTTCGGGCAGGCCACCGGCTCGGCGCGCACATTCTCCGGCATCCTTGGAATAACTCTGATGGTCCTTTTTGGCGTGGCGGTGTCCGGCCGGTCCGGTGGGGCTTCCTTTCCTCAGGTTCCCCAAGCATTTCCCCATGTGCCCGCTCCATAGTGAGCATGTCCTGAAGGAGACGGAAGCCGCGATCCGACTCTTCAGAACTGCCGGGTCCGGACGCATTCCCCCCCTTGCACCCCGGACCCGGCCACACGCTCCCCGCCCGAAGCGACTGTCCCTTTCCAGGCCGCTGGAGGGCTAAACCAGTTTTCCGATGCCCGGCAGGCAAGGGCTCGCCGAGGGGCTATCTCGTCTGCTGAGCTCGTCCCCCTCAGATTTGGTCCCCGCACGGGCTCCGTCCCTTCTGTCCCTGCTGACTCCAAACGCCTTCTGGGAACATTGCAGCACCTATTGGGGTGGCTTGTGAAAAGGTAAAACATCCAACGCTAAGGTTTTGCGGCTTATATCCCTTATGTACCTATTCAACTGCTCCCCACGTTCACCGGCCAGGGGCTAGCGCGCCTTGGGGCGGTAGGCGATCCAAGGTAGAACGGCGATGATGCCGACCGCTATGAGGATCGTCCCAAACGTTCCAGCCCACCATGCGCCCGGTGTGACGTCTGACGGCGCCATACACTCGTAGGCGCTGCCCAGGCAGACCCAGTGCTCCGTGGTCCCGTCCTCACCGATTTGAAGCAGGGCGTTGGCGGCGATGAAAAGCAGGACCATCGCTGCGACCCAAAGCGAGTGGTACTTCAACTTCGCTACTGATAACGCGTCTGCTCGCGCTTTCGAGTCCTCAGAAACCCCCACGGCCACACTCCTCTTGACTGACAAAAACAAGCATGAGCTTACAACGCATGGGGTTAGACCGAGGTGCTTCGAAAGTTGTTACAACGAAGGTGCTTAGGGGTGGCTTGTGAATTCGTCGAGTATCCGATGCCATGCGTGCACGGCGTCCGGTAACGATCATTTTTGAGACCTCGGAGAAGTGACCAAAAATGTCCGACGTGGCTAGTAGCTTTTAAGGAACTTATAGAAGGAGTCAGAGATGCCGCTGCCATCCAGGTCAGAATCGTTCCTCCAAGGCCACGGATCTAGCTTTCCCCAGCACGATGTCGCGATCGTTCACGACGCAGGGGGACCAACAGAGAAGCGCACAAAATCACGGGCTATTATCCAAGGTGCCTCGGGCATTTTTGATCTAGATGCGCCGGTCTATGAGGGTGACACCATTGAAGTAGCTGATCCCCGCGGTGGTGTCCGCGAGTACTACGTGAAAACAGTGGAATCCACTGACACAAACGGTGCAGCCGCCTTCCAGGGAATGAGTCACATCAACGCCGTTTGGGGTGCGAAACCTTCCCGTCGCGACTCCGAGGGCATCACTTCCTCGCATGTCTACAACGCGCCCGTCATAAACATTCAAGGCGACAGAGCTCAGGTTGCGTGGGGAAACAAGACCTCTTCGCAAAATAGCGGTTCCATTTCTACCGTCACTCCTGGTTATGAACAGATTGCTGCGGTCGTGGCCACCGCCCTTCAGAATTTGCAGTCGGCGGAAATGGACGAGGACGACAAGGATGTTGCAGTTGAGTCAGCCGAGGCCGTCCTTCGGGAAGCTACCCGTGCGGAGCCAGATCCAAAGATTCTTCGCCGCGGTTTGGCCACCCTCAAAGGCGTCCTAGGAGGGCTTGTCGTCGGCGCCTCAACAGGGGCAGGCGACGCTGCACATGATTGGGTCCAGTCCACCCTCTCGGCCCTCGCGGGCCTTTCACTACCAAGCTGAAGGAGATTGCAGATGGCAAAACGGCGTGTCTATGAGCGAGAAGACGGCAAGTGGGGTTGGCAGCTTGTCGCAGACAACGACAACATCATTGCGATCGACGGAAACCAAGGCTACGAGAACGAGCAAGACGCCCGCACCATGGCCGACAGGATCATCGGCGGCGGTTACGCCGATGCCAAGAAGGTGCGCCGGGTAAGGAACCCCAAGTAGTTTAGGGTCGCGTGATGCACGAAAACGACCGTTACTGGTCACACTCACTCGCGGCGGCGCCCGGTAAAGGATCCCTTGGCGGGCACTTGGTCGAGGACAGCCAGCAGATGCCCCGAAGACGAACATCGACCGTGCGTAGGCGCCTAACGGCATCTCGTGGGGTATAGGCTGCATGCCATGATGACCAACCAGCGCCTCAAGCCACTGCTCGAGCAGTACGACTGGGCGACGGAACGACTTCTCACTCGCCTCGCCGGGCCCACCAGCAACTCGGGTGATGACAGCGACGTCGACGTACCGGTACTGACGGACGCCGAGTACCTCTGGGAACCGGTCAACGCGTGCTGGTCGGTACGGAGGCGCACCGATGGGCCCGGACCGGGCGCGATCAAGCTCATCGGCGCGGGTGAGTGGGGGCGAGATGGCGCCCCCGAAAGTCCGTGGCCTCCGCCCCTCACGACGATCGCCTGGCGGCTTGACCACATCTCCGAGACGCTGTTGGGCCGATCCAACCACCTCGGGGGCGACCGAACGTTCGATCGAGCGACGTACGAATCACGACCAGATGCAGCTGGCGCTATCGAGAGGTTCCGTCAGGCCGCAGCCGACTGGCGCCGGGTACTACTCAGTGTCGATGAGTCCGACTATGACCGGACCGGGCTAAGCAGCTACCCGTACGGCAGCGATGCCGAGGAGACGTTTCCGTCGATCGTGTGGTGGGAGAACCAGGAGATCCTGCACCACGGAGCCGAGATCGCGCTGCTCCGCGACCTCTACGTTCACCACGCTCAGTAGCGACGAGCGCGCACCGCGGACAGCTCAGCTGGCGGAGTCTCTACGAAGTCGGCAATTCCATGAATGTGTCCCGCGTCATAGAGAATTTAACGTCATCTCGTGCACGAGATGATAAGTGGATTACGTCCCATCGGTGCATAGGTGCCCGCAAGCCGATCCTTCACCGGACGGTTGTAAGCCGGCTCTGTAGTGGCTGGGGCCGCTTGGGTGTCCTACAAGGTAGGTCCCGAGCAACCGCAAATTGCGACCTAGCTCAGAGCGCCCACAGGTGATTTGACGAGATTTCAGAGAGTGGTTATATTTTTTTCTCGTAAGAAAAAGAGAACGGAAGTTCCCCCGGCTTTAAGTAGCTGTAGTTGCCTGTTTAGGGGGAAGTGGTTGGGTCCCCATGTAGAAGTCCAGTGTTTGTGTGAGTTTCGTGTCCGAGAATGGACGCAGGAGGAAATTCACGAATCATGGCACGCAGACACACCCCCGAGCAGGTCATCGCCAAGGTCCGGCAGGGCCAGAAGATGCTCAACGACGGACGTCCGATGGTCGAGGTCATCAAGGAACTGCAGATCACCGAGGCGACCTGGTACCGGTGGCTGAACCAGTACGGGTCCGAGAAGAACGCCGAGGCGTCCAAGCGGACCAAGGAGCTAGAGAAGGAGAACGCCCGGCTCAAGCGTCTGCTCGCTGAGAAGGAGCTGGCCATCGACATCCTGAGCGAGGTGGCGAAGGGAAAATTCTGAGCCCTGAACCCCGCCGCCGTGCCGTGCGCATGGCGGTGGAGAAGTTCGGGGCCTCTGAACGCTTTGCCTGCAAAATCCTGGGCCAGAACCGTTCTGCGTTCCGCAAGAAGAAACCGGACATGGGTTTCGAGGAAGCGCGGCTGCGGACGGAGCTGCGGGCCCTGGCCGGGAAGCACCCGTCATGGGGCTGGCGGAAGGCCCGCTGGCATCTGCTGGCCCAGCCTGCATGGGATGGCGTGGGGCTGAATCGGAAGCGGGTCCGCCGGCTCTGGCGCGAGGAGGGTCTGGTCTGCAAGCCCAGGGCGAGGAAGAAACGCCGCACAGGGCCTGGCGCCGGGGAACAGCAACGGCTGACGGCCCAGTATCCGATGCATGTGGTCAGCTTCGACTTCCAGTCCGATGTGACCTCCTGCGGGCGGCACATCCGGTTCTTCAACGTCATCGACGAATACACCCGCACGGCGCTGGCGATCATTCCGCGCCGGTCGTTCAAAGCTTCCGATGTCGTTGCGGTGCTGGAGGACATCATCGCCGAAACCGGCACTGCCCCGACCTACGTCCGCTGCGACAACGGGCCGGAATTCACCGCCGCCGCCCTCATCCAGTGGTGCAACACCGCCGGCGTAGACACGGCATTTATCGACCCCGGATCGCCGTGGCAGAACGGCTTTATCGAATCGTTCAATGCCCAGTTCAGAAGGGAGCAACTCGCCGGAGAAATCATGGACACCATGGCCGAAGCGAAGTATTTGGCCGAGGAATGGAAGGCTATCTACAATCATGAACGGCCCCACGGATCCCTGGACGGTATGACGCCGAAACGCTACTGGGAAACCTGGACGCAAGAAAACCAATTAGCTATCGCATAAGCGCTGGACTGCTAACGGGGGCCCAATCAGAAGCACCGTTGCAGTAATACCTGGTCGTCGGACAGCTTGAGACGATCACAGCAATACCAGCAGTACCGGGCCGTCAAGCAGTAGGAGACGGATACAGCAATACCAGCAGTACCGGGCCGTCAAGCAGTAGGAGACGGATACAGCAATACCAGTAACACCTGGTCGTCGG
>NZ_JAGGPN010000053.1 GCF_018613795.1 Arthrobacter sp. ISL-65 | reverse complement strand
CGGCCTGCCGGGTCAGCGCCGAGTACACGGCGACGCCCTGCTGGACGGGCAGCAGCGCCGTCAGATAGGTCATGCAGTCCGGTGCCGGACGCAGGGACACGGTCCGTTCCGACGCGGCATGACTGGCCCGTTGGGCCACGGAACGGGGGTCCCTGCGGGTGGCCGCGGCCCGGACCGCGGCGATCACGGTCCGGGTCCCGGCCCCGGTGAAGGTTCCGGTGTCGGCGGCGAGTTCCTCGTCAACGGCAGTCCGGTCCTCGACGCTCAAACAGGCAGTTTCTTTCGCGACGTGCATGACGCGCTCTTCGTTGAGCTGCCCGGTGTCCAGGGCGGCGAGGGTGTGGGGCATCTGCGTCAGGGCCTTGGCCGTTCCGGGCAGCCGGTGCCCGCGGTGCGGGGACTCACCCCGGGCCAGCACGATCTGCTCGGCCGCGCCCAGGCCGTACTCCTTGGTGCGGTCTTTGCCGAGGTTCTCGGCGGTCAGTGTCGCCCGGCCGACGTGTTCCTGGCGGTGCCGGGCCCCGAAGGTCACAGCAAGCCTCGCCTGTTGCCCGGCGATCATGCTCTTGACGTTTTCGAACCCACGCGTCTGGTCGATCAGCCCGGCATCGTCGGCGCTAAGGTCGGCCGACAGAAGCGTAAGCGCCGCCGCGATCCGGTCCTCCAATCCCGGTCGCATCGTAACGGCGTTGGAGGCAGCGGCATCGGTAAAAAGGACATCGGCAAATAGGGCCTCAGGAAACGGGTCCTCCGGAAGGGATGCCGGATACGCGGCGTCGAGGTCATCGTCATACGGAAGCCCGTCGCCGGAATACCCGCTGTCAGGGAACGCGTCGAAGGGGAAAGCGGCCTCAGGGAACGCGGCAGCGTGCAGAACGCCGCCATGCGGCGCCACTGCTGTGGCTGCTGATTTCCCGATGCCTTCCATGAATCCAGTCTGCCAAGGGGGTGCGACATTTAAGGGCCGATCGGACACCAGATGAGGGTGGACCTGGAAGTTTTTTAGGATCCACCTGAAAACGAAAACTGGGTAGCAGCTCGCGGCCTTCTCAGCCTTGAGAACGCCCTGAAATGCTACCTAGTTGGGTGCTGTGGTGAGCAGGAAGCCTACGCGGCGAGCACCTTGTTCAACGCCGTGCGGATCCGCTTCTCGGACACGGAATAGGCTGTGCCGAGTTCTACGGCGAACAGGCTCACCCTCAGCTCCTCGATCATCCAACGCACCTGCGTCAGCTCGGCACCGGCGCGGCGGCCGGGCAATAAAGCCGACACGGCGTCGTCGTAATCATCCTCCAGCTGCTGGACCGCCGCCATATTGAGCGCATCTCGCTGCACGTTTCCGGGCAGCTTCTCCAAACGTTTTTCGATGGCGGTGAGGTAACGGGGGAGCTGGCTCAGCTGGGCGTAGCCCGTACGGGCTACGAAGCCGGGGAAGACCAGCTGTTCAAGCTGGCTGCGGACATCGTTGAGCGCGCTGATGAGCGCAAGGCTCGTGGTGCCCTTGAGCTGCCTTTGGATCCGGCGCGTGCTCGCGAGTATCCGCTCCACCACGGCCGTCACGCTGAAGACGGTGTCGATCAGTTCCGCCCGGACATGCTCAAACAGGGCGTCGAACGCTGCCTGGTCCCATGGGAGTTCTGCCGGGGTCAGCTTGTCCACCGCCGCCAGGACGCAGTCTGCGATCAGGGCCGAGACGGACCCGTGCGGGTTCTGGCTGAACGTCAGCTTCTCTGTGTTGTTCAGGTGTTCGAGGACATAGCGGTCAGGCGCGGCCACGCGCAGTGCGAGGAGCCGGATGACACCGCCCCGCATGGCTTCCTGCTGCTCCGAGGCAGTCTGGAAGACGCGCAGGCCAACGGACTTTCCTTCGTCCACCAGCGCGGGAAAACCGGTGACGGTATGGCCCTTAACAGTGACGCTGACTTCCCGCTGAATCGCGCCGAACCTCCACTCGGTCAGGCCGGACTGTTCCGTGAACCCGGCGTGCGCCTGCGGCCGGCCGTCTTGTGCCCGGCCGTCCTGCGCGGCCCCCTGCTGCTGGCTCTTCTTCAGGGACCGCGGGCCGGCTGTGGCCGGAGTAGCGCCCAGGGACTCCGCGATGGCCCGGCGGGTGGCCGGCGCCAGCCGCTGCTGCAGCGCTTCCAGGTCCTTGCCCTCGTCCAGGACCTTGCCGCGGCTGTCCACCACCTTGAAGCTCACCCGCAGGTGCGGCGGAACCGCATCCCAGTTCCAGGACCCGGCCGGGATGATCTGGCCCTTGAGACGGCGCAGGACAAGCTCCAGTGAGCTCTCCAGCTCGTCCTCGGCGGGGTCGAAATCCGCTTCCAGCGCCGCCACCGCCTGCCGGGCGACGTCCGGGGCCGGAACGAAGCTCTTGCGGACCTGCTTCGGCAGCGATTTGATCAGCGCAGTCACAAGTTCCACGCGCTGGCCGGGGATCAGCCAGCGGAAGGGTGCGTCTTCGAGCTGGTTCAGGAAGAGGACCGGAACTTCCGCCGTAACGCCGTCGGACGGGTTGGGCGTCGAGCCGGGCGCCACCGGATGGAACTCATAGCTCAGGGGCAGCTCGAACCCCTTGTGCAGCCACGTCTTCGGGTACGCGGACTCATCCAGCGCCTCGGCGTCCTCGCTCAGAAGCAGGGCCTCATCGAAGTCCAGAAGCGCGGGATTCTTCTGCCGGGCGTCCTTCCACCACTTGTCGAAGTGCCGTTCCGAGACGACGTCCTTGCCCACCCGCGCGTCATAGAACTCGAAGAGCGTTTCGTCGTCCACCAGGAGGTCCCGGCGGCGCATCCGCGCTTCGAGTTCCTCCACTTCCTGCAGCAGGGCCCGGTTGCGGTGGAAGAACTTGTGGTGCGTCTTCCATTCGCCCTGGACCAACGCATGCCTGATGAACAGCTCACGGGCCAGGACGGGATCGACCTTGCCGAAGTTGATGCGGCGCTGGGCGATGATGGGAACACCGTAGAGGGTGACCTTTTCATAGGCCATCACGGCGCCCATCTTGGTCGACCAGTGGGGTTCGCTGTAGCTGCGCTTGATCAGGTGCGGCGCCACCTGCTCGGCCCACGCCGGCTCGAACTTGGAGGCCACCCGCGCCCACAGCCGGCTGGTTTCCACGAGCTCGGCGGCCATGACGAACGTGGGCGACTTCTTGAACAGCGCCGAGCCCGGGAAGATGGCAAAGCGGGTTCCCCGGGCGCCGGCATATTCCCGCTTGCGTTCATCCAGGATGCCGACGTGGCTCAGCAGGCCGGAGAGAAGGCTGATGTGAATGCCCTCGTGGTTGCCCACAACATCCGCCTGGCGCTTGTTGTCCAGGCTGATGCCCAGCGGCCTGGCCAGCTGCCGAAGCTGCGCGAACAGGTCCTGCCACTCGCGGACGCGCAGGTAGTTGATGAATTCATTCCGGCACAGGCGGCGGAACTGGGTGGAGGACAGCTCCTGCTGCTTCTCGTGAATGTAGTTCCAGAGGTTCAGGTACCCGGTGAAGTCTGAATTTTCGTCGCGGAAACGGGCATGCTTCTCCGCGGCCAGCTGCTGCTTGTCCGTCGGACGTTCGCGGGGGTCCTGAATGGTGAGTGCCGCCGCCAGGATCATGACTTCGCGGACGCAGCCGCGCTGGCCGGCCTCCACAATCATGCGGCCAAGCCGCGGATCCACCGGGAGCTGGGCAAGCTTATGTCCGACGGCGGTCAGCCCGCCGCCGCCGTTGCGGCCGGCATTCCTGCCCTCCGCATTTGCCGTTTGGGGAGAGCCAGCGGCTGCCTGCGGCGCAGTCAAAGCGCCGAGCTCACGAAGGAGGGTCACGCCGTCGTTAATGGCGCGCGAGTCCGGCGGCTCCACGAACGGAAAGTTCTCGATGTCCTTGGGCCCGCGGGCGACACCCATGGCAGTCATCTGCAGGATGACCGCCGCAAGGTTGGTGCGCAGGATTTCCGGATCGGTGTAGAGAGGCCGGGATTCGAAGTCCTCCTCGGAATACAGCCGGATGGCGATGCCGTCCGAGACGCGGCCGCAGCGCCCGGAGCGCTGGTTGGCCGACGCCTGGGAAACCCGCTCGATGGGCAGCCGCTGCACTTTGGTGCGGTGCGAATAGCGCGAGATGCGTGCGGTGCCGGTGTCGACGACGTACTTGATGCCGGGAACGGTGAGGGAGGTTTCGGCCACGTTGGTTGCCAGCACGATCCTCCGCTTGCTGCCCGGGTTGAACACCCGGTGCTGTTCCTGCAGGCTCAGCCGCGCGAACAGCGGCAGGACCTCGGTGCCGGCCAGCCGCCGGTTTGTCTGGATCCTTGCCTGGAGGGCGTCCGCGGCGTCCCGGATCTCGCGCTCCCCGGAGAAGAAGATGAGGATGTCGCCCGGCGCTTCCAGGGCGAGTTCGTCGACGGCGTCGCACACCGCGTCCAGCGGGTCCCGGTCTTCCTCGAGTTCGTCGTCGGAGGAGTTGTCCTCGTCATCGCCCGACGGGCCGCCCGCCGGCTGGGAGAGCGGCCGGTAGCGGATCTCCACGGGGAACGTCCGCCCGGACACCTCAACGATCGGGGCCGGTTCGTCCTCCTGGCCGAAGTGCTTCGCGAAGCGCTCGGGATCGATGGTGGCGGAGGTGATGATCACCTTCAGGTCCGGCCGCTGCGGCAGGATCCGCTTGAGGTAGCCGAGGATGAAGTCGATGTTCAGGCTGCGTTCGTGCGCCTCATCGATGATGATCGCATTGTACTTGCGGAGCAGTTTGTCGCGCTGGATTTCGGCCAGCAGGATGCCGTCGGTCATCAGCTTGACCTTGGTGGACCTGCTCACCTCGCCGGTGAAGCGGACCTGGAAGCCCACTTCCTGACCGATGTCGACGCCGAGTTCGGACGCAATGCGCTCGGCCACCGTGCGTGCCGCGAGACGCCGCGGCTGGGTATGGCCGATCAGGCCGTTCTCACCCAGGCCCAGCTCCAGGCACATCTTGGGAATCTGGGTGGTCTTTCCGGAACCGGTCTCGCCGGCAATGATCGTCACCTGGTTGGCGGCGATCGCGGCCATCAGGTCCTCGCGGCGCTCGGAGACCGGCAGCTCGGCGGGGTAGGAGATGTGAAAAGTCATGGCTCCCACAAGTCTACTGCCGTGAAAAAGGACCCGGCGTGCGCCGGGTCCTTGGTGTTGGTGGGGGATTGTGGTTCTGGGTGGGCAGTGTTTCGGGGAAGGAGGGTTGTGGGCGGACAGTGAACGGGTTTGGCGGGCGCCATGCGCGGCTAGAAGATGCGCATCGTGTAGTTGCTGCTGGGCAGGTCCAGTGCGGACCAGTCCCGGACCGAGTGTTCGGGAGGGGTGTGGCCCCGGCCATCCCGCAGGACGGCGGCGACCGTGGCGGCTGCTGCAACGAGGACCAGTACAAGGAGGGCGATTCCGAAGATTTCCATAACTCCATGGTTCTCCCGGCCCGGTGCAGAAAGAAGTGGCAGAAATGCCTAAAAAGTACCAATTTCTGCCATACTGGAAACATGCTCAAAACAGTGGCAATCATCGCGGTTCCCAACTTCTCGATCTTCGAGTTCGGTACCGCTTTTGAGGTCTTTGGCATCGACCGTTCGGACCGGGGAACAGGGGTGCCGCAGTTCGACTTCCGGGCGTGCACTCCGGTGCCCGGCGAAGTTCCGCTGAAATCCGGCCTCACAATGAACGTCAGCCTCGGCCTGGAAGCCGCCGCCGATGCCGACCTGGTGATCATGGCGCCCTACGGCCGGGAGGAGGATGTTCCGGAATCCGTCCTCGATGCCCTCCGGGCGGCGCACAGCCGCGGCGCTTGGGTAATGTCGATCTGCTCCGGCGCGTTTGCGCTGGCGCGGGCCGGGATCCTGGACGGACGCCGGTGCACCACGCACTGGCATTACTCAGAAGAGCTCGCCGCCCAGTACCCCAAAGTCCTGGTCGACGAGAACGTCCTCTACGTCCAGGACGGACGGATCATCTCCAGCGCCGGAACGGCCGCGGGCATTGACGCGTGCCTGCATTTGGTGAGGATTGAGTTCGGGGCGGCCGTGGCGGCCGCCATCGCCAGGGACATGGTGGTTCCGCCGCACCGCGACGGTGGCCAGGCCCAGTTCATCGACCGGCCCATGCCCGAGTGCGGCTCCCAGCCCATGGAGGAACTCCTCCGGTGGATGGTGGAGAACCTGGACGAGGAACATCCCGTCCAGGAGCTGGCCGCCCGCGTGCACATGTCGCCGCGCACCTTCGCCCGCCGGTTCCGCGCTGAAACAGGAGCAACCCCGGCTGCGTGGCTCAATTCCCAGCGTGTCCTGCGCGCCCAGGAGCTCCTGGAGTCCACGGAGCTGAACATCGACGAGGTGGCGCGGCAGTCAGGGTTCGGCCATCCCGTGCTGCTCCGGCACCACTTCGCCAAGGTGCTGGACACCAGTCCGCAGTCCTACCGCCGGGCTTTCCGTGGTCAGATGGCTTCGGCCGGCTAGGCCGATTCTTCAGCTGCTGCCCGGGTCGACTCCACCAGCACACGCCAGGGACCGGTGACGGCCGTCTCCGGCAGGGTGGCGCGGCGCTGACCGGCGCGGATGGAATACATGAAGCGGTCCGGCTGCCCGTCCGCCGCCTGCCGGGGGTCGTCGACGGCGTCCCATGGGCACGCTTCGACGAGCGGCTGCCAGCGGCTCTTGTCACTGGTCGTGACGGCCAGCACCGTCCAGACGCGGGTGAGTGCGGCTATCCCGCCGCTGCGCTCGACTGTGATTTTCATGGCGAGGTTCCCGGGTTTCCGCGGCGGCCGGGAAGCGGAATGTCGCAGTCCCGGCGTCGGTTAGAGCTTTACCTTCACAGTCTCCCACGCCCCGCGCACGGCGTCATGCTCTGCCGACTCCTCGCCGAACAGTTCCTTCGCCGTTGCCGCGGTGGCTTTGGCGAAGGCTGTGAAGGTGCTGGTCGGGCTCAGCGAGCCGCTTGTCAGGGTCTCGTACCAGATTTGGCCCGGCGCTTCCCAAGCGTTCCCGCCCAGGGTCTGGGCGACGACGCAGAACGCCCGGTTCGGGATGCCGGAGTTGAAGTGGACACCGCCGTTGTCCGCCCTCGTGCGCACATAGGAGTCCATGGAGTCCGGCTGCGGGTCCTTGCCGAGGACGTCGTCGTCGTACGCGGTTCCCGGTGCCTTCATGGAGCGCAGGGCGGACCCTTCAACCTGCGGCGTGAACAGCCCTTCGCCGATCAGCCAAGAGGCTTCGGCGGTGGTCTGCTTCCGGAAATACTGCTCCACGAGAGCGCCGAAGACGTCGGACACGGACTCGTTGATGGCCCCGGCCTGGTTGCGGTAGGCGAGCCCGGCCGAAAACTGCGTCACACCGTGGGCCAGTTCGTGGCCAATCACGCTGAGCGACCTCGTGAACCGCTCGAAGACCTCCCCGTCGCCGTCGCCAAACACCATCTGCTGGCCGTCCCAAAACGCGTTGTCGTACATCCTGCCGAAGTGGACGGTGGCCTTCAGCGGCATTCCCATGCCGTCGATGGAGTTCCGCCCGAAGGCGTCCGCGTAGAGGATGTGCGTATGGCCCAGGCCGTCGTAGGCCTCGTCGGCGGCGGGGTCACCCGTGGCGGCGTCGCCCTCTTTCCGGACAACCTGCCCGGGCAGCGACTCGCCGGACTTCGCGTCGAAGACGGATCTGTTGACCGGAGCAGGCTCCAGTTGCCTGATGCCGGCAGGGGCGGACGGCGCCGACGTCCGGGCCGCGTGCACGGCCCCGACGTGGAGGAGGGCTTCCTTGGCGGCGCGGGCAACGGCCGAGAACCGGGGTGACCTTTGGGCAGCCAGGCGGCGCAGGATGTACGGCGGAACGATTGAACAGACCATGCCACTCACACTATGAACGGCCTCTGACATTCTGCGTCAGGCGCACTGGAGACGCAGAAAACCCCCGTCCGCTTGCAGCAAGCGGCGGGGGTTTCTTCTGTGCCCTCGATAGGATTCGAACCTACGGCCTTCTGCTCCGGAGGCAGACGCTCTATCCCCTGAGCTACGAGGGCATCCAGGGATCCCGCCGTTCCCGGCCGGACGTCCTAGAGCTTAGCAGGAAGGTGGGCCGGAATGGAAAACGAAATGCGGGTTCCTGCTGTACATCAGTATCCCGCAAATGAATCCACGTGGATACGGCGGGCGCCGGCATGCCGCGCGGCGCGCCGCAGCGAGCCTACGCTGGCGGGCGAACCCGAGATGAAAACCCTTCGCTGGCCGATGTCCGGCACCAGCTGTTTCAGCGCGTGACCGTCCAGCCTCGCCCCCGGGGCAAGCAGCGCACCGGCGTCCTCGATGAAGTCCGGCGGCGCCGATCCGTCGGCGAGCCGGGCAATGACGCGGGCGCCGGAATCCTCCAGTTCGGCCGCGTAGGCGAGTTCCGATGCGCTCCGGGCGAGGTAGAGAAGCACCGCGTCGCGCTCGCGGGCCACGCCGCCGGACAAGTGTGCCAGATACGGGGTGATGCCAATGCCGGCGGCAATGAGCAGGACCGGAGCCGACCCCTTCGGCAGGACGAAGTCACCCGCCACGGTGGTGGCCGTGAGCTCCTCGCCGGGTTTGAGGGACAGCAGCTTGCGCTTGGCTGCGGAGACAGGGTCAGCAGTGCCGACGCCGATCTTCACATGCTTCGCGTCGGGCGGGCTGGTCAGGCTGAAGACGCGGCGCCTGCCCCGTCCGTCCGGCTTGGGGTGCGGGAGATCCAGTTCGAGGTACTGGCCGGATGAGTGGCGGAGCGTGCGCTGGGGGCGGAAGACGAATTCAGTCGTCGTCGGCGTAAGCCTGCGGGAGTGGCTGAACAGCAGCCGGACGCTTCCGCGCTGGCCTGCCAGGAACGCCAGCAGGTTTCCCGCCAGCAGTGCCAGCTCGGGGGAGTTGGCCACGAAGCCGAGGTTGAAGGGCGTGGCCAGCAGGATTCCGACGACGGCGGCCATCGCCAGCTGCTGCCAGCGCCTCGGTGGCAGGGTGAGCGGCTCGGTGAGCATGAAGCCGGCAAAAAACAGCACCGGGCCCTGCGCCAGGGTTTGCCACACAACACTTCCTGGGTCGACGCGGGAGGGCAGTTGCACCGCGGCCACCACCGCGGTTGCCATCACGATGAAGACGGTGGCCATGAGCGTTTTACGGGTCCGGTAGAGCACCAGCAGGACGCCCGGGACCAGAAGCCACAGCATGGCAGGTGTGCCGGCCCACCACGTGGCGATGTTGAGGCCAGTCAGCCCGGTGATGAAGGCCCCGGCGGCTGCGGGGTTGAACACATGGCGGCCACGCCAGGCGAGGGCGTACTTGGAGGCAGACGCCAGGATGCAGGCCAGTGCCACCCCGGCCAGGTCCATCGGCGCAAAGGCCGGGCTGAGCTGAGTGGGCCAGAACAGGAAGTAGAGCAGGAGGCCCGTAATCAGCGAGGATTCCGAATGCGGCTGGACCTTGAACAGCGCGGCCAGGGCGCGATTGGAAACGTATGTCAGCCCCAGGCAGAGGGCCAGGTGGGCGAGCATATTCGGAATACCGAAGGTCAGCCAGCCGAGGGCGTCGAGCAGGAGGCTGTAGGCAGCCAGCACGGCAAGCACCAACAGCACCAGCCTGTACATCGTGAACCGGCCCAGGTAAGTGTCCAGGGCGGTGCCGGGCGAGGCCTGCTGCCGGGAGGTGGTTGAACTCATGTGAACAGCCTTCCGTCGAATTCCGCGGAGCACTCCGCGCTGCCGTTGGAAAATACCTTGAGCCAGGAAAAACGGAAATACCGTTCCAGGTCCTCGGCCTGAACCAGGAACAGGGCGGTGGCGAGGGCGTCAGCCTCCATCGCGGTGTCCGCCCGAGCCCACGTGGCAACCACCGTCCTGACCGGCGCCCCGGTGGTGCCGTCCAGGACATGATGGAGTCCGTCTCCCCAGGCCCGCCGGTTCGACGCCGAAGCACAGAGAGCGCCGGATCCCAGCGGCACAGTTCCTATCGCCTTAGTGGCGTCATACGGATGCTCCAGCGCCACCTGCACCGGCTCCTGTCCGCCGTTCAGCAGGTCCCCGCTGGCGTCAATGAAGAAGTCCGGAACACCGTGGCTCCTTAGCTGTTCGGCCAGAAGGTCCACAAGCTGGCCCTTGCCGGCCGCGCCGATGTCCAGCACCACCGGGGCAGTGGTATGGAGCGACGTTCCGTGCCATTCCAGGACGGCGTCCCAGGCCGGAGGAGCCGCAGCTTCCCCGCGGGGCTGCAGCGAATAGTGGGGATCGTAGCCCAGCCGCTCAAGGCTTTCACCGATGAGGGGCGTCATGGCGCCGCCGCTGAGCGTGTAGAGCTGCCGGTAGAGCGCGGCCAGGCCCGTGGCCTCGGGCGGCAGCTGGTACTGCCCGGGCGCCACGGACATCCGGGCCACCAGGGAGTCTTCCCGGAACCTGGACCACGTGGAGTCGTAGCGCTCCACCTCGGCCAGCACTGAGCTGCGCAGCCCCGGGGGCAACGGGGCAGGGGTGGAGATTTCCCAGCTGGTGCCGATGCCGTCAAAAAGGAAGTTCTGCCAACCCGCATGCGGCATGGCAGCCGCCTACAGGGCCTGTGCCTTGATCGCTTCGACCGCCTGGTTGAAGCCGCCACTGGTCAGGGAGGAGCCGGCCACCTTGGAGACGTTGATCTCATCCAGGCTCTTGCCCACCACCTGGTCAGCGATGCCGCCGGCGAACTGGCCCTGGAACTTCCGGGTGTTGGGATTGGACGGGTGCTCGGTGATCTCCACCGCGGACACCGTGCCACTGGCGAGCGTCAGCTGAACGCCCACGGTCTCGGTGCCGTTGGGGGACTTATAGTTGCCGTCCGCGCTGTAGGTGCCGTCCTTGTAGCCGGCTGCGGAGCCCGCTGAGGACCCGGTTGCCGACGCTGCTGCTGACGCGGATGCCGCCGCCGAGGGCTCGGTCTCCTGCGTGGCAGGCTGCTGGGCCGAAGGCGCGCAGCCAGCCACCGTTCCGGCGAGGGACAGGCCGGCCACGCCGGCGAAAACAGTCTTGCGGATTGAAGGCTTCACGGGGTCTCTTTTCGTGGTGCGGGCACTCTAGGGACAGCGTTGAGGTCCGGTGTTGTTCCTTCAGCGCTGATCTCTCAGCGTTGATGTTTCAACAATTTAGTAGGTGACTAAAGGCTAAGGGTATTTCCTGTGAATTTGCCTACTACTTGCTGTGACGCCGAGGGGCCGCCTGGGCACCTGACGGATTCCGCACGTCGACGGGCTCCCCGGTAGGCTAGGAGTGTGACTCCCGAAGAACTCTCCCTTGCAATATCCGCCTGCCTGAAAGACGCCGTTGCCGCGGGCGACATTGCCCTTGCCGAGGCCGCTGTACCGGACTCCGTCCTGGTGGAGCGTCCGAAGAACCGGGAGCACGGTGACTGGGCCACCAACATCGCCCTGCAACTGGCAAAGAAGGCCGGAACCAACCCGCGTGAATTCGCCACGCTCCTCAGCGCCCGCCTCAAGGACATCAACGGCGTCGACGGTGTGGAAATCGCCGGTCCCGGCTTCCTCAACATCACAGTTGACACGGCCACGGCCGGAGCGCTGGCCAAGAACATCGTCGAAGCGGGCAGGGAGTACGGCACCAACGCCGCGCTGGCCGGACACACCGTCAACATGGAATTTGTTTCCGCCAACCCCACCGGGCCGCTGCACATCGGCCACACGCGCTGGGCTGCTCTGGGTGACTCGATCGCCAGGGTGCTTCGCGCCTCGGGTGCCGACGTCACCGCCGAGTACTACATCAACGACGCAGGCTCCCAGATGAACGTCTTCGCCAACTCGGTGCTGTCGCGCCTCCACGGCCGCGACGTGCCTGAGGGCGGCTACCCGGGCGAATACATCCGCGACCTCGGCCATCAGGTCCTGACCCGGCACCCGGACATCCGCGAACTGACGGATGCTGCGGCGCTGCCCGTGATCCGGGCCGCGGCCTACGAGGCGCAGCTCAAGGACATCAAGGACACGCTGGCCGACTTTGGGGTCGCCTTCGACGTGTTCTTCTCCGAGCAGGAACTTCACGACGCCGGCGCGATCGAAAGTGCCGTTGCCCGTCTTCGCGAGCAGGGCCACGTGTTCGACGACGGCGGTGCCGTCTGGCTGCGCACCACCGACTTCGGTGATGACAAGGACCGCGTCATGATCCGTGCGAACGGCGAACCGACCTACTTCGCCGCCGACGCCGCGTACTACCTGTCCAAGAAGGACCGCGGCTACACGGAAAAGATCTACCTCCTGGGAGCCGACCACCACGGCTACATCAACCGGCTCAAGGCCATCGCCGCCGCAGCCGGTGACGATCCCGAGGTCAACATCGAGGTCCTGATCGGGCAGCTGGTCTCCGTCAACGGCGCCAAGCTTTCCAAGCGCGCCGGCAACATCATCGAGCTCAAGGACCTGATCTCCTGGCTGGGCACGGATGCGGTCCGGTATTCGCTGGCGCGCTTCCCGGCCGACTCCCCGCTCACGCTGGACCCCGAGCTGCTGAAGAAGCACTCCAACGAGAACCCCGTGTTCTACGTGCAGTATGCGCACGCCCGCTCCTGTGGCACCGCGCGCAACGCCGTGGCTGCCGGAGTGGACCGGAGCGCCTTCGACGCCTCCCTGCTGGACCACGCCACGGAAAACGAACTGCTGTCCTACCTGGGCAGCTACCCCTCCATCGTGGCCAAGGCAGCCGAACTGCGCGAGCCGCACCGCGTGGCGCGCCACCTCGAGGTCATCGCCGGCGCGTACCACCGCTGGTATGACGCCTGCCGGGTGGCGCCCATGGGCGACGAAGCCGTCACGGACACCAACCGCACCAGGCTGTGGCTCAACGACGCCACCAGCCAGGTGCTGGCCAACGGACTCGAACTGCTGGGCGTTTCGGCGCCGGAACGGATGTGATCGACGTGCAGGAAACCACGAGCAGCACCGCCTCCAGCAGCACCGCCTCCAGCAGCACCGCCTCGCCGCTGGCTCCGGAGTGGCTCGCCGTCCCCGCGGACCTCAACGCACTCCACACCCCCGTGTGGGCCGGCGGGGTGGAGCGGAACGCCGGCGGCGAACTGGCCATTGACGGCATCCCGGTCAGCAACCTCAAGGAACAGTTCGGCACGCCCCTTTTCGTCATGAGCGAATCGGACTTCCGAGCCCGCGCCCGTGCCTTCAAGGATGCGTTCGACGAAGCCTTTGCCGACATCTGCGGGGGAGTGGATGTCTACTACGCCGGCAAGTCCTTCCTCTGCACCGCCGTCGCGGCGTGGGTGGCCGAGGAGGGGCTGCGGCTGGACACGTGTTCCGGCGGCGAACTTGCCGTCGCCTCCCGCGCCGGCATCGACGGCGCCAACCTCTCGCTGCACGGCAACAACAAGTCCGACGCCGAGATCAACCGGGCGCTGGACATGAATCTCGGCCGCATCGTGGTGGACAGCCTGGACGAGCTGGAGCGCGTGGCCAAAATCGCCTCCGGCCGCGGGGAGACCGCCAAGGTCATGCTGCGGCTGACGCCCGGCGTGCACGCCCACACCCACGAGTTCATCGCCACCGCCCACGAGGACCAGAAATTCGGCCTCTCCATGGCGGAGGATTCGACCGATGAGGCAGGCCTGTCCGCGGCTGAGGAAGCCGTCGCCGCGGCAACGTCCTACGCTAGCGTGGAGCTGCTGGGCCTGCACTGCCACATCGGTTCGCAGATCTTCGAGCCGGACGGCTTTGCGCTGGCCGCCCAGAAGCTCCTGACCTTCCTGGCCGCGGTGCAGGCTAAATATTCCATCACGCTTCCCGAGCTTGACCTCGGTGGCGGCTACGGCATCGCCTACACGCCCGTGGACACGCCCCGCCCGGCAGCCGACATCGCGCAGGCGATGGCCGCCGTCGTACGTTCCAAGTGCGCAGAGCTGGCGATTACAGCACCCCGGATTTCCATCGAGCCCGGCCGTGCCATCGTGGGCAGCAGCACTTTCACGCTGTACGAGGTGGGCACGCTGAAAACCGTCCGCGTGGACGCCCCGGCCGGCGGCGAGGGTGAAACCGACAATGATAACGTTACGCACCCGCGCCGCTATGTGTCAGTTGACGGCGGTATGAGTGACAACGCCCGTCCGGTGCTGTACGACGCGGATTATTCGGCCATTCTCGCTTCGCGGACCTCCGGAGCGGCCCCGCAGCTGTCCCGCGTAGTGGGCAAACATTGCGAGAGCGGCGACATAGTTGTTAGAGATGTATATCTGCCCGAGGACGTGGCAGCCGGTGATCTGCTCGCTGTACCGGGGACCGGCGCCTACTGCTGGGCCCTGTCAAGCAACTACAACTATCTGGCCCGGCCGGGCGTTGTCGCTGTGCGCGACGGATCTCCCCGGCTGATTGTCCGCGGGGAAACCGAAGAAGATCTGCTGAACCGCGACATGGGAGTCTGAATGACCGAATTGCGAACCCTGAAAGTGGCCCTGCTGGGCTGTGGCAACGTCGGGGCCCAGGTGGCGCGGATTCTGATTGACGACGCCGGAACCTTGGCGCCGCGCACCGGCGCCCGCCTGGAACTGGTCGGCATCGCGGTGCGGAACCTCGACGCCGAGCGCGAGGTGGATCTCCCGCGCGACCTGTTCACCACCGACGCTGAGACGCTCGTCAAGGACGCCGACCTCGTGATCGAGCTCATGGGCGGCATCGAGCCTGCCCGCTCGCTGATCCTCTCCGCCATTCAGAACGGCGCGAGCGTTGTCACCGGCAACAAGGCCCTCCTTGCCGCAGACGGCCCCGCACTCTATGAAGAGGCGGACAAGGCCGGCGTCGAGCTGTCCTACGAAGCCGCCGTTGCAGGTGCCATCCCCATCCTGCGCCCCATCCGCGACAGCCTCTCCGGTGACCGCATCACCCGTGTGCTGGGTATCGTCAACGGCACCACCAACTTCATCCTGGACCAGATGGACTCCACCGGTGCGCAGTTCGCCGACGCTCTCGCCGAGGCCCAGCGGCTCGGCTACGCCGAAGCTGACCCGACGGCCGACGTCGAGGGCCACGACGCCGCGGCCAAGGCCGCCATCCTGGCGTCCCTGTCCTTCCACACCCGCTTCGACTTGGAGCACGTCTACTGCGAGGGAATCACCCGCGTCAGCGCCGCCGACATGGCCGCCGCCAAGGAAGCCGGCTTTGTCATCAAGCTGCTGGCCATCGCCGAGAAGATCGGCAACGGCGACGGCAGTGAGGGCGTTTCCGTGCGCGTCCACCCGACGCTCCTGCCGCGCGAACACCCGCTTGCAGCCGTCCGCGGTGCCTTCAACGCTGTCTTTGTCGAGGCGGAGAACGCCGGCGAGCTGATGTTCTACGGCCAGGGTGCCGGCGGAACCCCGACGGCGTCTGCCGTACTGGGCGACCTCGTCTCGGCCGCCCGCCGCATCGTCCTGGGCGGTCCCGGACGCATCGAGTCCACCACCGGCCACGTCCCGGCGTTGCCCATCGACGCCGCGACCACCAGCTACTACATCGGCCTGGACGTTGCGGACCAGCCCGGCGTGCTGGCAAAGATTGCCCAGCTGTTCGCCGAGCACGGCGTCTCCATCGAAATCATGCGCCAGACCATCCACCGCGATGCCGACTCCAACGTGGAATCGGCCGAGCTGCGGATCGTCACCCACCGCGCAAGCGAAGCTGCACTGGCAGCAACCGTCGAAGCCGTGAAGGGCCTTGACGTGATCAATTCCGTTACATCCGTACTGCGGGTAGAAGGAGCTTAAGTGGCTCACCAATGGCGCGGTGTCATCCGCGAATACGCTGACCGTCTGCCCGTAACGGCGGACACCAGGGTCATCACCCTCGGCGAGGGCGGCACGCCCCTGGTCTACGCCCAGAAGCTGTCCGAGCTGACGGGCTCTGACGTCTACCTCAAGGTCGAGGGCATGAACCCCACCGGTTCCTTCAAAGACCGCGGCATGACCATGGCCATGACCGCGGCCGTGGAGGCCGGGGCCAAGGCCGTTGTGTGCGCCTCCACCGGAAACACGTCGGCCTCCGCTGCGGCGTACGCCACCGCCGCCGGCCTGACGTGTGCCGTGCTGGTGCCAGAAGGCAAGATCTCCATGGGCAAGCTGAGCCAGGCCATCGCGCACGGCGCCACGCTCCTCCAGGTTGACGGCAACTTCGACAACTGCCTGGACATCGCCCGCAAGCTGGGCGAGTCCTACCCGGTCTTCCTGGTCAACTCCGTGAACCCGGCCCGCATCCAGGGCCAGAAGACCGGCGCCTTCGAGATCGTCGACGCCCTGGGCGACGCCCCGGACATCCACGTGCTCCCGGTCGGCAACGCAGGAAACATCACGGCCTACTGGAAGGGCTACAAGGAGTACTCCGCCCCGTTCGAGTCCGAAACCGCCGGCACGCTTGCTCCCGTCGCCACCAAGACCCCCGCCATGTGGGGCTTCCAGGCCGCTGGCGCCGCTCCGTTTGTGGCCGGCCACCCCATCACGGAACCGGACACCATCGCCACCGCCATCCGGATCGGCAACCCCGCCTCCTGGGACGGCGCCATCGCCGCCCGCGACGAGTCCGGCGGATTCATCGATTCCGTTACTGACGACGAGATCCTCGCCGCCCACCGCTGGCTGTCCTCCCGTGAAGGCGTCTTCGTGGAGCCCGGCTCGGCTGCCGGCGTCGCAGGCCTGCTCAAGAAGCACGCCGCAGGTGAGGTGCCCTCCGGCAAGACCATCGCCATCACTGTCACCGGACATGGCCTCAAGGACCCGCAGTGGGCTCTTAGGACCGAGGACGGCAGCGATGTCCAGCCTGTCAAGGTGTCCAACGACGTCGTGACCGTTGCCGCGGAACTGGGACTGGAAGACAAATAACAGTGGAAACCATGCTGCCGCAGACCGCCCAGCTGCCCGCCATCCAGGCCGGGCAGCAGGTGACGGTCCGGGTACCGGCCACCAGCGCCAACCTTGGTCCCGGCTATGACAGCCTCGGGCTGGCTCTGACCCTGCACGACACCCTCACCGTGGAGAGCCTGGACAGCGACGAGCTGGTCTTTGAGCTCAGCGGTGAGGGTGCGGATTCCCTTCCGCGGGACGCCAGCCACCTGGTGGTCCGGGCGATGAATGCCGCCTTCGGGCGGCTGGGCTACCGCCACACGGGCCTGAAGATCACGGCGGAAAACGTCAATCCGCACGGCCGTGGCTTAGGCTCGTCGGCGTGCGCAGTCGTGGCAGCCGTGACCGCGGCCAACGCGCTGCTTCCAGCGGAGGAGCAGCAGGACCGGAACTGGATCCTGCAGCTGACCAGCGAGATGGAAGGCCACCCGGACAACGTCGCTCCGGCGATCTACGGCGGACTGGCGCTGTCGTGGCAGGACAGTGACCAGTACAGCAGTACGTGCGCCGCCGTAGACGCTGCCGTCATCCCCATCGTGGCAGTTCCGGATTTCGAGCTCTCCACCGAGGCCGCGCGCGCTTTGCTGCCTGCGTCCATCGGCCATCACGCGGCCGCGATGAACTCCGGCCGTGCAGCACTTCTCATCCATGCCCTGACGCAGAAGCCTGAATTCCTGCTCGCCGGCACCGAGGACTTCCTGCACCAGAGCTACCGTGCGGAGGCCATGCGCCCCAGTGCGGCCCTTATCCGGGCCCTGCGCGCTGCCGGCCACGCTGCCGTTGTCTCCGGAGCTGGACCCACGGTTCTGGTCCTGGCCAACGGTGAGGCCGAGGCAGCCTCCGTTCTGGAATTCATTGCCGCGTTTTCCGAGGCAAACACGCCGGACATCAACTGGCGTGTGATGAAGCTGGCGGTCGACGTCGAAGGTGCTAAAGTGGGAGTGCACCGGCGGTAACACCGCATGCAGTCTCCGCAGTCAGCACCGTATTCACTGAGTTATCACAGCTTTCATTGATGCAGCCAGACGGCGACTCTGCAGTCGAGAGGGCCCTGCAGCCAAGAGACCGTGCAGTCACCGACTCCGAAAATGGCCGTAAACGGTCATCGGGTCAGAATCTGCTTCGATCTGCTGCTGCTGCTTCGATCTCTTACTTGCGCGATATTTCCGGTGCCACCTGCTTGGCCTGGCCAGGAACCTACAGAAGTGTTTCTGTTCCCTGAACCGCCAGTCCGCCGCCCCGCCAGCTATGCGGAGCGTTTGAAGGTGATCAGTATCCGGCCCTGCTGGCCGAACTCCAACCGGCAAGGCCGAACATCGCGGCTGCAGATCTGAACTGCAGCCCAGATCCAATCATCGCGTCCAGCTCACAGTCTGGACGCCGTCGAGGGGGAAGGATCCTTCGTGACCGAAACCACTGAGCTGTCGCCAGCTGTGGACATATCATCTTCTGCTTCCGGATCGTTGACGGAAGCTCCCGCCAAGAGCAGCGGCCTTGCAGGCCTGAAGCTCGCCCAGCTGCAGGCCCTCGCCAGCCAGCTCGGTATCTCCGGTGGATCCCGCATGCGCAAGGGCGACCTGGTGGCGGCTATTTCCGCGCACCGTGCAGGCACGTCCGCCACTGCCACCAAGGCGCCGGCACGGACCGCCGCAAAGGCCGCTGCAGCCAGCACGGCAGCCCCGGCTGCCGAAACCGTCGCAGCAGCCCCGGCCGCGGAAGCAGCCGAGGCTCCGGCCCAGGAAACCCGTGCACGTGGCCGCGGCCGCAGCCGCCGGGCAGTGAGCGACGGAATTGTTGCCGCGCCCGCAGCTGAAACCGCTGCCGAGGCTCCGGCCGCTGAAGCACCGGCCGCTGCCGAGGCACCCGTTGCTGCTCCGGCCGAGGGTGGAGCCTCCGCTGAGGCAGAAGGCGCAGAGCGCCGCCAGCCGCGCACCCGCAACCGCCGCCGCGGCGAAGCAGCCGCAGCGGCCCCCGCCGAAGCACCCGCTGCACCTGCCGAAGCTGCCGCCGAAGTGCGCGGCACTGAAACACGTGGCGCTGAAACACGTGGCACTGAAGCACGCGGCACTGAAACACGTGGCACTGAAGCACGCGGTGCTGAGGCCCGTGAGCAGGCACCGGAGGGCGAAGCCGGACAGCGCGAACGCCGTGATGCCCGCGGCCGCGGTGGCCGTGACGCCGGCGAAGCTGGCGGACGCGACACCCGCCGTGATGACAGCCGGCGCGACGATAACCGCCGTGACGACAACCGCGACGCCGACGACGACGGCGGCAGCCGCCGCAACCGGCGGAACCGCCGCGACCGGAACGACCGCAACGAGCGCTCGGACAGCCGCGACGGCAGCCGCAACGAACGGTTCCGCGACCGCAACGACCGCCGCCGTGGTCGCAGCCAGGGGCCCGACGTCGACGACGTCGAGGTCACCGATGACGACGTGCTGCTGCCGGTGGCCGGCATCCTCGATGTCCTCGAAAACTACGCGTTCATCCGTACGTCCGGTTACCTGCCGGGCCCGAACGACGTGTACGTCTCACTGGCTCAGGTCAAGAAGTACAACCTGCGCAAGGGCGACGCCGTTGTTGGCGCCATCCGCGCGCCGCGCGACGGCGAGGACCGCGGCCAGCAGTCCGCCCGCCAGAAGTTCAACGCGCTGGTCCGCGTCACCTCGGTGAACGGCAAAACCGCCGAGGACCTCAAGGACCGCGTGGAGTTCGCCAAGCTCGTCCCGCTGTACCCGTCCGAGCGCCTGCGCCTCGAGACCGACCCCAAGAAGATCGGCCCCCGCGTCATCGACCTGGTGGCCCCGATCGGCAAGGGCCAGCGTGGCCTGATCGTCTCCCCGCCCAAGGCCGGCAAGACGCTCATCCTGCAGTCCATCGCCAACGCGATCACCACCAACAACCCTGAGGTCCACCTCATGATGGTGCTGGTTGACGAGCGTCCCGAAGAAGTCACGGACATGCAGCGCACCGTCAAGGGCGAGGTCATTGCCTCGACCTTCGACCGTCCCGCCGACGACCACACCACCGTGGCCGAACTCTCCATCGAACGCGCCAAGCGCCTCGTGGAAATGGGCATGGACGTCGTGGTGCTCCTGGACTCCATGACCCGCCTGGGCCGCGCCTACAACCTGGCAGCCCCGGCCTCCGGCCGCATCCTGTCCGGTGGTGTGGACTCCGCAGCGCTGTACCCGCCCAAGCGGTTCTTCGGTGCTGCACGCAACATCGAAAACGGCGGCTCGCTGACCATCCTGGCAACGGCCCTCGTGGAGACCGGCTCCAAGATGGACGAGGTCATCTTCGAAGAGTTCAAGGGCACCGGCAACATGGAGCTCCGCCTGTCCCGCCAGCTGGCGGACAAGCGCATCTTCCCGGCCGTGGACGTCAACGCCTCCGGCACGCGCCGCGAAGAGAACCTGCTCTCGGCCGAAGAGGTCAAGATCATGTGGAAGCTGCGCCGCGTCCTCTCTGGCCTTGAGACCCAGCAGAGCCTGGAACTCCTGACCAACAAGATCCGCGAAACCCAGAGCAACGTCGAGTTCCTCATGCAGGTTCAGAAGACGACGCTTGGTGCGAAGTCGGATAACGACAAGTAGCTGAGTTGGGGGCGGGCGCTGGTGCGTTCGTGCGGTGGGTGCCGCGCGGATGTTCCGCCC
>NZ_JAGGPN010000052.1 GCF_018613795.1 Arthrobacter sp. ISL-65 | reverse complement strand
TGACCGCCTGAATCCGCCGTTGCCCAAACGTCCAAGATTTAATTCCTCCGGCCGGGTATCAGTGCGAGCTAGGATCAAAAAATGGCAGCCGAGATAAAGAAGCCCTCGCCGCTCGGAAGGTGGGAAAAGGCACTCACTCGATCGTACTGGTGGGTTCTCCTCGTTGGCATGTTGGTCTCCAGCATCCTCCGTGAACCGCTCGGTTTCTGGCCCTCAGTTGCACTCACTGTCGCCATCATCGCTGCCTTTACACTCGTAGTCGCGCGACTGGCAGCCTCGAAGCGGGAGGCTCGTCTCGTCCGGGACGTTGAGCGCGGACTGATCGAATGTGCAATCCGCTACCCCAAGGCTCTCCCCGGTTCGCTGAGCAGCAGGTGGGAACAGGGATTCGCCGAGGTGAACGATGGAATTATCAAATTCCGACCCCTGTTTGGCGAGATGGGATCCCCCACGGGGCTTGTGCGAGAGTTCAGCGAGTTGTCCTCCTACGGATTGCTCGACCTTCCCCCGAAGAGGCCGGCGGAGCTCAAGCGGTCCTGGAAAATCGCAGCAATTGGCACAGACAAGGGAGACCTGGAAGTAGCCACCGGAGAAGCAGGTCTGAGCCTGTTCCCTGGCCATATCGACCGCAACACTGGTCCTTTCTGAGAACTTCTGTACAAAAACAAGAACCCTCCGTGGGCTCGTTCGGACGGAAACAGTTCGCCGTTTAGCGTCACGCCACTTGCCCTCTGATGACGACTTCGTGGCCACATTTGGCCAGTCTCGGCGGAGAGCCGATTTTCCGCCCGGTGAGGGTTCCCTAAAGGCCATCCTGAATGCTCGTGTCAGATCCAGCGACGAAACCGAAGCTCACTCCAGCACCATTCGAGGTGCTGCTAAGTTTCACTTCTTGTTGCAGAACTTGCGTGGGCGTGACGAGCCGTTTTGCCCGCCCACTTTCGCCGTCGAACGTGTAGGAGCCAAAAAGAGCCTTCTCCGTCTGGTGACGAAGCATGAGCAATACATCGTTTTCCTGCTGCTCTACTGAGACGGGATGGTACTCATCGTGGTCTCGGCCCCAAATAGGAAGCGAGAGCGGGAACGCCAGCATCACAGCCTCGGGAAAAGACCGAGGAATTCTGTCCAGAGTTAGCGATATTGACTCCTCGCCGTCGTGCAAGGACAAAGTTTGTGGATCGAAGGATTGAATTCTTCCTGTGCGCAAGCTCTTGGAGGACCAGTAGAACGTTCCTGGAATGACCACAATGCCCCACTGCTCAATGTCTTTACCGTACTGGCTCGTTGATGTCGCTTCATATTGGTGCGCACCACCTCCGCCAATTGCGGCACCAATAGCTTTGGCCAAGTACTCAGATGTGGGCGTCATGCCCGCTATCCTTGCACGGTGAACTTGTCGGCCTGGCCTACTCTCATCGAGACTGTCGGTTCGAGAGCAATGAAGGCGATGCTCCCGTAGCGGAACCTGGCAGGCCGCGCAATGCTTGGCTGCGAATGACTGACACCATGAGGCTAACCGAGCCCGGCTGAAACCGCAGAGACAAAGCCCTAAGACCCTCCTGTTCTTTACGGTTTTATGGTCCTTATATGCCATCGTTTGGTTAGTAAAAGTTGTCCGCGACGTTTCGATGGGAACCTCGGACTACTACTTGAAAGTCGTCTTAGCAGTTGCATTTCTCATTCTCGCCGTTGCTTACGTGATGTGCCGGAACTCGAGTAAAGGGCACCCGTAGATTGCGGAGCGCGCGGTCCCTCGCCTAGCCAATGCCCTCAGTCTCCGGAAGACGTTCGGCGCCCGGTAATCCGATCGTAAGTGTAAGCGGACTCGACAGATAGGATTCGCGGATGAGGATGTCGTACCCGTACTGGATCCAATTTCAAGGTCAGAGGCTTGGCCTCGTGTGGCAAACGGACGACGAGGCTGGCGACGAAGGCGACACTGACGGTGTTCTCGTCTATATGGGCCAGATCGTGTGGGCCCGCACCCAAGAGGACTTTTCGGACTTGGCCCGGCAGCACAACCTCACCTTGGAGCGAGGAAACGAGGAACCTCAGAACCTTGACGGGATCGAAGACCTTCTCCAGTTGCCGGCATCGGATGACGTCTGCGCGCAGCTGCTGAATGCATGGAACCTCCTAGGCGACATTGCACGCAGCGTGAACGCATCGCTTGATGACCGAGGACGAGAAGCGGACAAGTGCTACGACAAACTCTTCTACGGCAACAATCTCCCCAGCATCGCTCCACCAGGTGAGCACTACAGCCCGTATTTCGATGATCACGAGCAGCGTGTTATCAGCGAGGTCCTAGACCGTGGCCGGGTGATCTTGAGCAGCCGCCTCGACCGCCGAGCGACGACGCCTGGACACTGACACGGCCCAGTGACCAGCTGGTGCATTCGTTCTATTGGCGCTTTCTGACGGCCTGGCCGTTGCGCTCGGGTGACTAGCTTCGATTGGGCTATACCGAACGGCAACCGTTCCGGTTGCCGTTCCCCTAATGAGGTAGACGTGGCCTGCTGTGCTCATACTCCTGACCGGCATACAGGCGCTGCATAGCCTGCTTCATGATGGGTGCGACCTCAGCCGGATGGACCGCCTGGGGCTCGCTCGCATAGACAGCTCCGGTGATGGCAGCGCGTAGTTCCTCCCAGGCGGAGAACTGTCCGGGGAGCCTTATGAACCAACGGAAACCTCCCGGGCGCTTCTCCACACCGGCATCGGCCAGGTACGAGTTGGCTCCCTCCTCCACGATCTGCCGGTCACGGGCTGTAAACGCTTCGGTGGACTCGGTGACTGTGCCGTCCTTGTCGGTCCTCGTGACGGTGACCGTCCTGGCGCTGTCATTCGCCGCAGGACCCCTGCGAAGGTTCTTCGGTCCCGCGGCCCAGCCGATCAGGGCGCCCCAGCCGTTCTCATCGAGCTCTGCCCAACCTTCGCCCGGCCCACCCTCGGGAACTGATTCCCACATACTGCCTCCTCTGGCATGTCCGCTGTTGAACGGCGATGACCCCACCTGACACCAGGCGGAGGATGCTGGCCCCTGCAGGTGCCGTAGCAATGGCCTCCTGGACGTGCACCGAGAACATGGCGATGGACGCGGCGGTCAACGACCAGTCAGGCCAGGTGGAGCGCCAGATCGCCTCGTCGATGATGATGGCGGCTGCGATCTCGCCCAGCGACTCGGCGAAGCGGTATTCCTTCGGTTCCCCGCCGTCTTCGCTGGCCCGGATGAACACCGCTGGAACGGGCCCCGCCCACTCAACACGGACCGTCCCGGCGTCGACAAGACCGGGGATAAGTTCGGCAGCGAACATTTTCAGATCCTCCATCGGAACCAGGCTCCTTGCCTCAGGCGCTCACGGTCAGGTCATAGGACCCAGGCTAACTGCCCATCGGCAACGGCGAGTTGCCACTGTGGCCATGCGCTAATCGAAGCGCACGGCGTTCCACTCAAGGATTCGTGGAACGGCGAGCCCCTCGAGAATGAACGGATCACCGGCGACAAAGCGCTCAGCATCCTCGCGCGAGGTGAGGATCGCCATCGACGCACCGGCCGGATCCATTGTTTGGAACCGGCCCAGCGCGAGGAGCCCGCCGCCGCCGGCCTGGAACGCTTCATAGTAGGCCTTGTGGCGGGGGAACGTTTCAAGAACGCGCGGCAGATCGATGCCTTCGCTGAGGCTATACATCACGACGAATTCCATGTGGCCGCTCCTAGCTCCCACTCCATCTGACGATGCCGAGACTGTATCAGTTGAAGCACCGCTACTCTATGGCTGTGGCCAACGGGGCAGGCAATGACGGTAACAAGTACGAGTGGCAGTCCTGGCCGCCAGACTCGCTCGACGGCATGCCGCCGAAACGGAGGCTCCTGGCTGACTGGGCAATCTTCTGGCTCATCCTGCTGGTGGACTGATGGGATCTGCCGCCGAAGCAGCCGGCATTGCGCAGCCGTGGCGTTCACTGCTTGTGGCCGGCGTACTGGCCGCCGTCTTCGTTCCCCTGATCCGCGGAGCTGTTTTGGAGACCACGCAACTTCGCACGGAGGGGATCGACCTTCCTAGTGGATACCCGGCCACCCGGAAAACAGTGATGCCGAAGCAGCAAAGCAACAGGTCAGGGAACCTTAAACCCGCTAAGTGACCGGCATACGGGCACCCTTTTTGTGGCAGGCCGCGTTCCTTACTCGGCCAGCTCTCGGATGGGTCGGTGTGACAGTGGTCAGGGCTTCGAAAAATATAAGCAACTAATGGTTGCGTAAAAAGTCGGCCTGAGATACGTTGATCTGCAACCAAACGTTGCAGAAAGCGGGAAGCTCATGGAATTTGGAAGCATCGAGCGAGAGATCTACGTCGACGCGTCTCCAGAGATCGTCTTCGAGGTAATCAGCAGTCCAGAGCACATCAGGGAGTGGTGGAACGGCGCGGAGACCGATATATCGGCGACCCCGGGCGCGGTCGCCGAGATCGCGTGGGGCAGGGATACAGCAGAGCCGCATATCCAGCCGCTCACTGTTGTCGAGGCGGAACCGCCTCGCTTGTTCTCGTTCCGGTGGGTCTACGATGATGCAGCCGTGGCGACCCCTACGAACTCGTTGCTGGTGACCTTCGAGCTCGTGCCGTCCGGCACGGGCACAGTGGTCCAACTGAAAGAGACCGGCTTCCGAGAGAAGGGGTGGGAGACCGCGGTTCTCGAGGCGGCATACGCCGACCATGTTCGGGGTTGGGACATCTTCGTGCCCAGCCTCGGCAACTACATCAACAGGTTGGTGTCGACGCCATGAGCGTCGCAGTCGACGACGACCTTTGGTCAGCGATCGGGGACCCCACCCGGCGCCGGATGCTCGACCTCTTGCTCGCCGAGGGCGCCGGCACGCCCACTACTCTCAGTGAGCGCTTGCCGGTGACGCGTCAGGCCGTCTCGAAGCACTTGGTGATCCTGGATCGCGTCGGCCTGGTTCATGTCACCCCTTCCGGGCGCGAGAAGCGCTACCAGGTCGACGAGGCCCAGCTCGCCCGCGCGGCCGCCCAGTTAGCGGACGTCGGGTCGACCTGGGACGCCCGCCTGCGGCGGATCAAGGGGATAGCCGAAGCGATTCAGCGCCGCCAGGAAAAGTAAACCGTTCCCAAAGCAAGCAATATACGAGACGAGGAATCGACATGGTGGACATACTCCATAGAGTCGGGATGAAGTCGGCGTCAGTGGATGAGGTGTACGCGGCCCTGACCACGCTCGAAGGCCTGTCGGGCTGGTGGGCGACTGACACAAAGGGCCGGGCCGAGGTCGGAGGGACCCTAGAGTTCCGGTTCGAGCCCGGCGGTTTCGACATGAAGGTGCTCGAAGTGAATCCTTCCCGGAGCGTGCTCTGGGAGGTTACCGACGGGCCCGCCGAATGGATTGGCACGACGGTGCGGTGGGACCTCAAACAGGAAGGCGACTACGCCATCATCCTGTTCGCCCACAAGGGTTGGAGGGAGCCCGTCGAGTTCATGTACCACTGCAGCACTAAGTGGGCGACGTTCCTGGTGAGCCTAAAGCAACTCGTCGAGACGGGCACCGGCGCACCCGAGCCGTACGACCTCAAGATCTCCAATTGGCACTGACCGGGTTGAAGAGATCGCAAATAACGAGGATCCATAAAACTCCTAAACGGGCTCAACCGCAGGGCTTAGGCAAGCAGCGCAATACGAGACTGTCGGAAGACAGCTGCGGAAAGCGGCATGCAAAACCCCGGTCAAGCGGCCAACATGCTCCACGCTTCGGTTTTCGGTTTTCGGTTTTGGAGAGCGTGAGCGGTCGCTGACAGGTGCGCTAGGTGCCCAACGCGAGGTAGTTGCCTAGAGCCTGGAGCAGGCCCCGGGTGCCCTTCTCACGGACGTCGCTGTCAGCCCAGAACTGGTCGAAGAAGACACCGTGCTCGACGTGGGTGAATCGGGTGCCCTCGTCGATCGGGTCGAACTCCAACGACGCCACTGACGTCGACGTGTGGATCCCGTCGAGCCACATGTCGTACGTCGTGACGATGCGGTTGTACTCGACAATGTCGGTGTAGGTTGCCTCGTACCGAGAGACTGGACCGTTGTGAAATTTGCCCTCAGCTATGTCCCGTCCCCCGATGAAGTTCTTCGTCAGTAAACCGGGCCCCTAGTTAGTGCAGAGAAGTTTGGTGATCAACGCCCGCAGCGAGACGATTTTGGAGAAACCGTCATTCCGCAACGCCGCCTTGAAGCGGCGTGCGCTGGTGCCGGCTTATCCGGTAGTAGAGGGAGCACTTCCGGTGTTGGAGCAGGTCAGGACCGTTGAAGACATGTCTACAACGGAAATCGTCCGGACCTACCAGAATTCCTCCATTGCGTTAACGTGGCGGGTCTTAGCCATCCCAGTTTCTTTGGCTCTGAGGCGTCCGCCCTGCCGAACATGCCGTCTTAGCTGTGAAGCCCTACGCTGGGGCTGACCAGGTACGGACAACTTCTCTTGAATGAGGAACCCCCTATCGGTGCTGCCTTCCACGTCTACTTCGTGGATCCCGCGCTCATGTGCCGGCACCTTGGACGTGGTCGGCATTAGATTGAGCCATAGCTGGAACTCCGACGTGAGAGGTGTCATGACTGCGGGAGGAATTCGCGATTGGGGGAACCGGCGGTCTTTGCTAGCTGACCGATCATTTTGGGAGCCGGAGGGCCGCGTTGGCGTCATTACGAAGGGTAAGTTCACGAACCGGCTGATCCTTTTCTATCCAGACCCAACCCCTGGTCATTGGACTGAAGTCGTGAGTTCCTCGCGGGAAGAAGGTCCCTTAGATTCCTATATCGTGACCGATGAGTACGCCGCTAACGTCCTTGAGGAGTACGAAGTGTCCTGGCTTGCGAGGAGCGACGAGGAAGCCTCATTGGAGGAGACGGTGTTCGGTTGGCGGCAGACGTTTAGGGCACCCGGGCGAACCCTGAAGCAACGGCTCCTCAAACTATCGCGGCGAAGCCAGCCGAAGTAACGTGCGGGAAAACCTCTGGCCCGTCGGGGAACCCCAACCGGGCCAGTTTCCTTGGTCTACTCCAAAAGGGAAGACGGACAAGTCAGATCACTGAGCAGCAGCACCTCCATCGGGTTGGATGGAGGACCCCATCAGCTCCCATGGCTATCGGTCGTTCGGGGTCGTTGTGGGCTGGTACAACTAATTCATGGGATGGCTAACTAAGTGGTTCGACGACACGGACTGGCCAAAGGACCCGCGCCTGGACGCGTTTCGGGATGCTGTGTGGGAGCTGTCCCTGAACGGCGAGACCACGGGGTGGGTGACCACCGGCGTCGCTCCCATGCGATCGTTCCCCTTCCTCTGGCTCAAGGAGGAGCGCATGTGGTCGCAGGTGCACTGGCTGAACGGTGAGCACGACTATCTCGAAGAGGACTACGGTCCTGAATGGCATGTTGCTGAGGAACTGCGGCGCGGGCACTTTGTCGCCACCGACCCTCTCACCAGCCTGGAAGCAAGCTTTGACGCGGCCGCTGTAACCGGACTCGAGCGTGACCGCCTGTGGGCGCAGTTGGATCACGGCGTGGAACCCCATATCAGGAAATAGAGAAGTTCCAACACTTCGAATCTCAGCTGGGCATCGGCAGCCTAGCGCTTCATGCCCACAGGGAACCCGCTACCGGAATAGTTCTGATGGACTAGCCCAATTACGCGCGTGACCCGAGCGAGAGCCATGGCCAGCAGCAGGGCTGCCGGACTCAGAGTTTGTGATCCGATGTTCCTGAGAACTGTCTGGTGAGGGCGTGGAGCGCCTTTTCATACTCCGCGCGCTCGAATACGAACGTCCTGTCGATCTCTACAGGTTCCGTTGGCGTGCCAAAAATGTCATCCCACCCGAGGTCAGACCAAGTGACAGTTTTGTCCGTAATGCTGATTCGTGTGCTTAGGCCTCCGCAGCCGGGGTCTCCACATTGGCAATACAGGAGCCATGCTCGTCCATTCCTGTCCGCTGGCACCGGGCCGCCAAGAAGTTCCTTCAGTTGTTCCAAGAACATTTCAGATTGATCCGACCAGGGCAGGGGGATCCGGCGATTGGGGTCATCTGCTTCGGAGGGTTCGATTAGGGCGAGCAACGGTAGGCCATCTATGTAGATTTCGTGAATGGGCGCACGGACTTTGATTTCCTGCCGGCGGCGGAACAAACGGAACCTCGACTCCGTCCACTCCAGTTCATTCTCAACGAACGTCAGCGAGTTGATCGGTTTCTCCACAAACCCAGTTTCCCAGCTCTGAAGCCAGCGGTGGCTCTGACCATGTCCCCGCTGTGGGAACCTCTACCGGAGACTGAGACCGTTGGCTAGGCGACTTCTCCTAGGCATCGTTCTCTGAGTAACACCAGGCTTCCGGGAGTGGTGGCCAGTTCGATCACACCTTTGTCCGTGTTCAGCGTGATGATTTTTCCTCTCGGGAATACTGCCCAAGGTGCTTTTGTGGGTTCAGCCAGAGAAGTTAGCGCTGAATAGACTTCAATAGGTCCAGTTGCAGGACCGGTCATCCCGGTCTTTGCTTGAAATAGGAGTCTGCCCGGTTCTGCCTTTGCGTACCCCTGGGCCCATCTCCCTTTAAGCGCTGATCCCTTCTCACGATGGGCGCACTCGAAAATTCCTTTGTCTGCGTCCATTGCTACCCGCCGTTTTTTGGCTGGGATTAGGGGCAGCGAGAGGACTATCGTGAGGGTCGCGATGATCGCGATGGTAACGGCAAGGCCCAGCCAAAAGCCTAGCTCCTGTATCAAGGGGTTCATCACCGTCGATATGACCAGCAGTGAAGATGCGAAGGTCAAGATGTTAGAGTCAAAAACCTTCTCTAACCGGCTACGGGATGTCGGTTCGATTGTCGGCTGGTTCATTGGCTTTGCCTGACCTCCCCCAATTAATGGCTACCCTACGCCTCTTTTGGGATCTCCAAGACTGAACTGGAGGCAGGGATTCTCGTCGCAATTCCTTGACTAACGCAGTCCGAAGAAGGCCAGTCCGCATAAGGTCCCGTAAGCCGGTCCGTCAACAGGATTACCGCTGTCTGGCCGGTCCCAGCGTTGCTGCCGTGAGACGGCATACCGTAGCCCCCGGCCGGTGGGCTGTCCACTGAAGGGGCGCAAAACGGCACCTTGGCCGTGAACGGGAAGTCGGCTGAAGCAGGTGGCATGACCGGACTTCGCCCGCCTTGAATAGCTGGGCAACGCCTACGGAGGTGCCCAGCACCAACAGTGAATATGTCAACGTGATTCAAGACCACTAAGACGACTTGATTCAGGGCCACACTTCCCTTCCTCGTAGCATAGGCAGCTCGTGTTCGGGCTCGAATGCCCTGGATCGGATTGGGTGGCGGTGAGTCGACGCAACTGGAGGAGTTGGCCTTGGGCGGCCGCGAGGGCTGCTTCAAGTTCCGAGATTCTTTTTCGGTTGTTGGCACGTTCTTCGGTGAGCCTGGTGGTCAGGATTCTGATGATGCTGCTTGTCCCTGCCTGTGCCGGGTCAGGTATATGGGGCTGCGATGGTTTGGGCCGAGGTGCTGTTCTTTGGCGCAGGTCCATGATGCGTTCGCGTAGGTCGGTTGTGCGGTAGAGAAAGTCCTTTGAAACTCCCGCCTCGGCTGCGACCGTTTGGAAGGTGATGGGGCGCCCTTCTTTGAGTAGTCGGCGTAGTCCCTTTTCCGCTTTGGCAATGGCGGTTTGCCGCTTAAGTCGTGCTGCCCGTTTGAGGTTGTCGGTGTTGCCCCTGCTCATTTAGCCGGTGACCTGTCGGGGTGCGCGTTGAATGTCCGAGGCTACTCTGGCGGTCGTTCCGGCTGCGGAGACGGGTCCGGTGCTCGAGCCAGGGTCTTTGATGGACTCGATGATTCCTTCCAGCGCGCGTTTTTCTCTTCGTCGCAGAGTGAGCCAGACGTGGTTCTCGCTCATAGGCTCACCGGTGCGTTCCTTGTGGGCTTCTTGACGCTTTTCGATCAGGGTGTCGAGTGCAACCAGTTCGCCCTCGTGGACGCCGAGGAAGCGTTCGTCGGTGACGAACAGGTCGCAGGTCAAGCATGCGTTTCCTTTTCCGCAGGTCTGCGCGGGCGGGAGTGTGCACCAGCCGTTGGGCAGGACTCGGTCTGTTCGGGCATCGAGCGCCATCAAGTCGTAGAGGTCCTCTGCGGCGAGGTTGGGTTTAGTGGCGTCCGATGTGAGCTTCCGGTACTTGAGGAACTCGGCTTTCGCGGTCGCGTCCAGTGTTTGCGCGTAGTGCATGGTCATCTCGGGTGACGTGTGGCCGAGGTAGCGCTGCACGACGTGGAGGGGGACGCCTGCGTTGAGGAGGCTGGTTGCCTTGGTATGACGGAAGTTGTGAGTTTTGGTGAGTTTGAGCGGCTTGTCGTTCTCGTCCCGGATGTCGGCAAGGGCGACAAGTTTCTGCAGCTGGCGGCGGAAGACCTGGCTGCTGTAGGGGCGTCGACTGTGCAGGTTGTTGTGATTCCTGATGAAGAGGTACTGCGGCGGCTCCGTGATGAGGTTTCGTTCCAAGTGGTCCTTGAGCCAGCGCTGCTGTTCGGCAATGACTTCTATCGCTTCGGAGTCGATAAAAATAGTTTCCGGGGCGCCTTGAATCTTGGTTTGCTGGTACCGCAGCTTCGCAATCCTCTCAGAGCCCGGCTGATCGACTCCGGGCACTGGAATCAGCGGATTAGCGTCGAGCATGCAGATTTCGCTGGCGCGACGCCCGGTGGCGATGAGCAGCAGCAGGATTCTCATTGCTTGGGGGTCGCCCACTCCTCCTTCCGCCCCGGGCAGGCCGAGGAGCGGAGTGCGGAGCGCGATCTGGGACATGGTGTGGTCAGAGTAGAGCCTGGTCTCGTCGAGCGGCTCCTTCCGCTTTTTCCGCGGGAGGTCGCCCGGCCGGATGAGCCGCAAGTATTCGGGGGTCAGCTCTGCCCACCTGCCGTCCCCGGTGTCGCGGGCTGCGTCGTCCCCCTGGTCGACCATGAACTCATATAAGCCGCGGACCGCAGCCGCCATCATCCCGATGCCAGACTGCTCCCGTTTTCCCCCGGTTTTGGTCTTGAAGGCTTTCTCGGACAGGAAGTCGAGCATGAGGGCCCGCCGCCCCTCAGCAGCATCGGCCAGCAGGGGCGTGTCGACGTTGCGCTCCACGAGGAACTCACCGAAGACCTTAATGCTGTGTTGCCGCTGGCTCGCTGTTGCCCAGGCCAGCTCGCGTCTTTCCAGAGCCGTTTTCACATAGAACATTCCGCCCCGCCGGAGCCACAGAGGCGTGACCTCGTGCCAGTGAATAGCGTGTCCGCGGGGCGGGACGTCGCGTTCCCTGGGGATGCCGGGGTCCAGATCAAGGGACCACACTTCACGTCTCCACCAAGGGCCGTCATCATAGGCGAACCACAACAGCTTTGCTGCACGGTCGAGAGATCCGGCCATCGTCCGGAGTGTTGACGGATTCGGGAGTTCCCGGGTCCGCTTGGCCCAGGTAGTACTGAGCTCTTTACGCCACGCTGACGGCGTCCGGTCCGTGAGGCTCTCACACGGCAACCCGGCGGCTTTTAGGCGTCGGGAGGTCTCTGCTAGTTCCCGGAGGAGCAGTCCCATCGATGCGCACGGAACGCGGCCGCCGCCCTGCACGATCCGCCAAATCACGTACTGCATTTCCCGCTGCATGACTTCCGGCAGGCCATCGAGGTGGATGTTGCCGATCTTGGGGTGGTAGTAGGCAAAGTAGGGCAGGTACTGCGCCGGCACCGTGCTCCGGGTGTAGTGAAGGAGCCGTAGATCATCCGGAACCTGATCGGTCAAAGCCAGGTTCGCCTGGATACTGAAGGGGTTTGCGTTGCCTTGGGTCAGCACTTCGAGGGTTCGCGCGTCAGCCGATTTCATCGTCGATCCTCCATCGTTCAGTCAGCTTCTGCCAGTCGGCCAGGGAGCGGAGTTCCTCGTCTTCACTGACCCAGGCATAGATGTCCAGCGTCGTTTGAACGTCAGCGTGCCCGAGGCGCCGGCTCACCACATGGAGAGGGGCTCCGGCCAGCAGCATTGCCGTTGCATGGGTATGGCGGAACCAATGGGGCGTCCACTTCGGCGGTACCTCCGGTCCCAGAGCCTTACGGATCCGCGCGACCCGCTTATAGACGGTCTCTGCACGCATGGGTGTGAACTCGTGCCCGCGCCGCAGGTTAACGAATACATATGCGTCATCCATGGACGGCACAGCCAGATCCATTCCGGCCTCGCACAGCTGCCACACGTATTCTGCGTAGAGCCTGTCCAAGCCGTCGGAGATGTGAATTTTGCGGTATCTCGAGCCTTTGACCCGCAGCCCATGCGGGTGGTTTTCTCGTGGCTCCACATCTATGTATGGGCTCTCTCCACGTCCGGCGTGCCAGTCCCGGTGCTGCAGGGAGAGTGCTTCGCCCAGCCGGAGCCCGGTCTCCTCCAGCAACGTGAACAGCAAACGGTCCCGGACCGAGCCGCTCCAACTCCCGACCTCCGGGTCGTAACGGCCGCAGTGGTTCTTGATCGCATCGATCTGCCTCACCGTGAGAGTAGGAGCGCTTAACCTCCGCCTCGGCACGCTGACCGAAGCTCCCCGGTGACGGCGCCGCCGCGTATGCCCCAAGAAGGGCTCGTAAGACGATTGCGCCGGACGATCCGAGTACAGGATCGTGCCGAAGTCGTGGCCCCGCCATTGGTGGAACACGTAGAAGGACCGCACCGCCTGGATCCTTAGAGAGGCAGTCGAATTGGCAATCCTGGAGGTGGCTGGCGTCGGATGGAGGACAGTGATGCCCGGTGGCACGCCGATCCGGATCCAGGCCAGAAATGCCGACAGGTCTTCGATCTGAATCTGTTCCCACGGCCGGCGGAGAAGGACCAGGAACTCCCACCACAGCTGCAGGGAACGCGAATAGGACTTGACGGTATTGGGCGAGTGACCCGTCTGCCTTAAATGTTCCAGATAGAGCTCAATGTCTGGGATCGGCAGGAAGTCGTCTCCGAGTACCGTCCACGTAGTCTCCGCTCCATCGAGCAGAACCCGCTGAACTCTCGCCATCGACCAGCTCCTTGTTCCCGCTTTCCCCACTAGGAATCCTTGGCTGGGAAGGCCAACTGGAACGGACTTCGATGTGAACGATGAACGGAAATTCGGTGCCAATCCGGTTAAGACGGATACCGGATAACTCAGTCTTCGAGAGGATGCTGAAAGGAGTTCCTTTCTCTGAAGACGTTAAAGACAAGCCGCAAACTATGCCGGATAAACCGGCCGAGGGGTACTACGAGTGGGAGAAGACCGAATACGGCAGGTGGCTCCTGAGCTGCACCATCCTCACCACGACCGCCCACGTGACTCACCATTGGGCTACCCCCAGATAAGGCATGTCGACGACCGGTCCCCTGTCATCGTGCCCCCGGACATGTACGCCACTGGCTGGACCCGGGGACCACGGACAAGGCGGACATTCAGCAACTGCTCGATGCCATGCCGGAACCGGTCCTCACCCCGCGGGTGGTCAGCGACCGCGTCAACATGGTCCGGAACGACGGACCGGAACTCATCGAGCCGGCGCCGGGCAACGCCTGATCCTCCGGATGGACATCAACGTACAGGCCTTCCGCGCATGGCTTGCTGCAGTGAAACGGAGCCCCTGCGCCAGCTCAACGGCCTAAACGCAGGGGCTCCTGACGCTTCAGCTCTTGGGGGAAAGCTGAATGCCTGCAAATAAATTACCGCGGCGGCGGGCGCGATACGTCCTTTAAGCGTTGATCGGATCATTCTTGAGCCAAACTTGATCCGTTGGCGCCCGAAGCCGCTGCCTCGGACAGGGCGGCCTGCACTTGAACGAACGTGTGGATCCGGACGGCTCTGAAGGGGGCTCCGCCCGACCGGGTAGCGGCGGGACGTGTGCGGAGTAGAGCTTGTGATGCCGGCCCTGTGCCGGATCAATGGCGTCAGCTGCCTCCGGGTTCTCCTGCTGGCGGGTTTGGCCGCTGCTGGCGTTGGTGGCTGCATTCCCGCCCTGCGAGACTGCTCTGTGCTGAACGCCGTCTCGTTCGGGAAGCGTTATGGGCGGGAAGCTGGCTCCGTCAAAGGTTGACGCTGGATGGTTCTGCCTGAGCAGGTTGGTCCTGACCGGCGTCCCCGGGAGGTGCAACCCTCGGTTCGGGAAGCGGAAGCACCCCCGCCAGACCCTGGACGAGGTCCGCGCTCACGAGAGCGCCACCGGCTTTGGCCCACGCTGGCGCTGAGTCTGGGCGGTATGCTCGCCGGCTTCCTGACCGACTACTGGCGCCCCCGCACTCCGAGGCCGCCCGCTGAGGAACCTTACTGAGGCTGACCCGCCCGGAAATCCCTGAGCGCATCTTCTCTGATCCACTTTCTGGTCAAAAAGACGTCCAGCACGACAGACACGGCGAAGGCCGCCCAGAAAATCCATAGAGGTGCGAGGCCCGTGAATACCCCCGCCATGACCGCAAGGATCACGGCAGCAGAGACAAAGTTATAGATACGTCGCCCAGGAGTAGCGTTTAGCGCTTCCTGCCTTTCGCGTAAATAATTCAGCATTGCGCCCCCAAGAAATCCAGCAATAGTAATCCCATCAGCGTAGCCTGCACCGGCCCTGGTCCGGGCGACCGGGCTAGTGTAGCCACGAAGTGGGGCAAAGGGAACGGGGTGTAGCCAGTGAACAACAACGACCCAGGAGTTGAGCATTCATCGGCTACGAAGGCGCCAGGACGCCATCGGGTAGTTCTCGGCTTCTGCTTTCATCAAGGGACGGTTCATATCGGTTGTCCTCTGGGTTGTTCCCATATGTCTGATCGTGGTGGTGCAGGAACTGATCGCCGCGCCGCAGTCCGAGAGCGGGCAGAACAATGTGGCGGGAATCGCGGTCACGGTGCTGTGGTACGGGTTCGGGATTGCTCTTGTCTTCGCAGCACCTCCGGCCTGGATCCTCGGATACTTGCTTCGGCCCGCGCTCAATCAATGGGTCCATGTTGCCGTCTTCTTTGCGGCACCGACGTTGGTTTTCTGGGTTCTCGGAGGCCCCCTGGGATTAGGGTAGACCATCGAAACCCTGGGTTTCTGGGCCCCCGTAGGCGCGGCCGCCGCGATCGGACGCTATGCCGTCGGAAAGAACGTCGATCTGGTGCAGGTTCAGCCCCGCGGCTAGCGCCGATCGATCCCCGGCGGAGAAAGCAGCTCCGCCGCTCTGCCGGGAGTGCGCTCAGATCAAGTCGACACAATCGAACAGCCGGGGAATGACCCAAAAACATAGGGGCACGTTACTGTTTTCTGGACCCCGGTTCTGGGCAGGATTGGGGTGTGCTGGCCTGTTGGTCCCGGCACGGTTGCAGGAAAACTACGCTCCCGCAGTACACGGCGGTCAGAACTCCGGTTTCTTCAAGGACCAGGTGTGCGGCGCGGCGGTTGGGCGCAAGATTCAGGATCTTGCTTTCCTCGTTCAGGTAGAAGTGCCAGTTCTCCCCGATCACGGCTTCGATGTTCCCGGCCACGAGGGTTTGCAGGTTCTCCAGTCCGGCATTGATGGTTTCGACCCGTGCCGGTTCATTCATGTCGGCGGGGATGATCAGCGCGGACCAGCTACGACGACGTCAATTCGATCCTCCTGGCAGGATGGGCGGACCTAATTGCGCTGGGCCGCACGCACCTGTACGAACCGCAGTGGACCCTGCATGTGGCCGCCGAGCAGGGGTACCAGGACCCGGGGTCCAGTGGATTCCGCAGTTCCAGGCCGGCCGCCGCAAGCCGCTGAGCGCGCCCGCACGGACGCGGACCGCCCGCGGTTGTCCCTTCTGAAGGAGCCGGACGCTGACACCGCCGGCGCCCACCTCCGCTGGACCCCCGCCCAGGTTGTCCCCGAAGCAGCACGGGCCCAGTAGCATCAACGCCCAGATAACCATGAGGGGCCCTGGCATCGGAGCGGTGGCGCTCACCGACAGCAACCACGTGCGCGTGCGGGATATCGGGAATTTCGATTTCTGGTTCGCCATCCACGTTCCCGTTGCCGAACCAAGGACCCCAGGCGGAGTCGACAAAGTGATCCGCATGGTCGTCCGGCGCATCCTCGTCTTCTTCGTCATCACCGGCACGCCGTGGGGCGTCTGGCCATCTTCGCCGTGGCGTGGCAACGCCACGGAATCATCCCGGATCATGCCTCGAGCGCGGCCTGGGGGCAGCGATGGCAAGCTGCTGGACAAAGCGCAGATAGACATGATTCGCTGGCTGGGCACTTCCTCTGGCGCTGGTGGCGCGAGACCGAATCAAGGCCGCGGGTTGAGCCTTCACTCAGCCGCCGGGTGTGAGGTGGTCGAAAACCAAATTGGTCTGGGTGCTGGCGATGGCCGGGTCCGACCCGAGATGGTCGGCGATAAAGTTACGCAGCTCCTGCGGTGTCCGACATGCCACATGGACCAGGAAGTCCCGGTCCCCGGCTAGCAGAAAAACACTCTGCACCCCTGGCATAGAGCGGAGCTTTTGCGCGATCTCCAGCATCCGGTTGCGCGCCTGCTGGCTGACCCGCACGGAGATCAGCGCAATCACGATCAGCCCCATCGCCTCAAGGTCCACCTCGGCATGGAAGCCCTTGATCACGCCGGCCCTTCGTAGCGCGCCCACACGGTTCAAGCATGTGGACGGCGCAATCCCCGCCCTGGACGCGAGAATATTGTTCGGAATCCGGGCATCCTCGATCAGCTCATGCAGGATGAAACGGTCCGTTTCATCGAGCCGAATCGGATTCGGCACAGCCAGCGAGGAGCCGGTCAAGACTGAATTCGGCACACTTTCACCACGTATTTCTGGGCAACTATTCAATTCTATTGTACCAATATTGCGCCAGATTCTACCCTGAATCAACTTTCCGAATACACCTTTCTCTAGTTAGGACCGCGCTCATGGACGCATCCCTGCCACGCACCCGGAACGAATGCCTGGCTGCGGATCATCTGGACCCGCTGGCGCACTTCCGCGATGCCTTTGACCTGCCGGAAGCCGTCATCTATCTGGACGGCAACTCGCTCGGTGCCCGTCCGCATGCTGCCATGGAACGGGCCACGACAGTCATCGGGCAGGAGTGGGGCCAGGGCCTGATCCGCAGTTGGAACACGGCCGGCTGGTTTGGACTGCCGGCACGGCTGGGCAACAAGCTGGCCACGCTGCTGGGCGCCGGCCAGGACGAGGTTGTCATCACGGATACCACCTCGCTGAACCTGTTCAAGTCCATCGCGGCCGGACTGCGCATCCAGCGCGAGGCCGCCCCGAAGCGCAAGGTGATCCTCACCGAACGGGACAACTTCCCCACGGATATCTACATCGCCGAGGGCATCATCGACTTCCTCAACCAAGGCTACGAGCTGCGCCTCATTGACGAAGACCTCCCGCTGGATGCCGCACTGGACGGCGACGTCTCCGTCATCGCCCTTTCCCATGTGAACTACCGCACCGGTGCCATGTATGACATGGCTGCGGTAACCGGACTGGCACATGAACGCGGTGCGCTGATCGTCTGGGACTTGGCACACTCTGCGGGCGCTGTGCCCGTTCAGCTCAACGCCTCAGACGCCGATTTTGCCGTGGGGTGCACCTACAAATACCTCAACGGCGGCCCGGGATCACCCGCGTTCATCTGGGTCAGCAAGCGGCTGCAGCAAAAGTTCCGCCAGCCGCTGTCCGGCTGGTGGGGCCACGCCCGCCCGTTTGCCATGGAGGATTCCTACGAGCCCGCCGGCGGCATTCAGCGCTACCTGTGCGGCACCCAGCCCATGGTTTCGATGGCGATGATTGAGTGCGGGCTGGACATCACGCTGGCCGCCGACATGGGGCTGCTGCGCGCGAAGTCGCTGCAACTGACGGATCTGTTTATCTCCCTTGTGGAGACGCGCAAGGGAGAGCACCCGCTGGAGCTGGTCACACCCACCGACCATGACCGGCGCGGCAGCCACGTGAGCTATGCGCACCCGCAGGCCTACGGGATCATGCAGGCCCTGATTGGCCGCGGCGTGATAGGCGACTACCGCGAACCGCACGTATTGCGCTTTGGCCTCACCCCGCTGTACCTGGGCTACACGGATGTATACGACGCCGTGGATGCCCTGTTCGACATCCTGGAGACCAGGGAATGGGATCGGCCGGAGTTCAACTCGCGGTTGACCGTCACCTGAACCTTGATCGCCTAAACACCGGCTCAACGGCGGTTGGCTAAACCTTGGGGCCCGCGGGATCGCGGGCCCCATTAATCCCGCACAGCCAAGAAATGCAGTGCTTACTCAAAGACGAGGTATTCCAAGTGGCAGATAGCTTTGAAAAGATCCAGCAGCGAGAAGGCGGACTCAAACGCCAGCTCACCGGCCGGCAGATGTCCATGATCGCCTTGGGCGGTGCCATTGGCACTGGCCTGTTTCTGGGCAGTAAGTTTGCCATTGGTTTTGCCGGCCCCAGCGTGATTATCAGCTACGCCATCGGCGGGCTGATTGCCCTGATGCTGATGGCCAGCCTCTCCGAAATGACAGTGGAGCACTCGACGTCCGGCTCCTTTGGGGCATATGCGGAGCACTACATCAGCCCGCTGGCCGGCTATCTGGTCCGCTACATGTACTGGTCCTGCATTGTGCTGGCGGTGGGCACGGAGGTCACAGCAGTCGGCGAGTACATGCAATTCTGGTTCCCCACAGCGCCGCCGCTAGTCTGGGTGGTCCTTTTCTCCGCCGTGCTGATTGGCGTCAACGCCCTGAACGTCAAGGCGTTCGGCACCCTGGAATACTGGTTTTCCAGCATCAAGGTCTTCGCCATTGTGGGCTTTGTGCTGCTGGGCGCCTACGTGGTGTTTGGCAGCCACAAGAGCGGCGTAGGTTTCCACAACTACACGACGGGGGGTGGCTTCTTCCCCAACGGTTTCTCCGGGATGTGGTTTGCCGTCATCGTCTCCATCTTCAGCTACCTCAGCATCGAAATGATTGCGGTGGCAGCCGGCGAGGCCAAGAACCCGGAGCAGGCGGTGAAGAAGGCCTTCAAGACCACCATCGTCCGGCTGTTCCTCTTCTACATCCTCACCCTGGCCCTGGTCCTGGCAATCGCCCCGGTGAGCGGCATCATGGCCGGCAGCAGCCCGTTCGTGACGGTCATGCAGGTCATCGGCATTCCGGGCGCGGACAGCGTGCTGAATTTTGTGGTGATCATTGCCGCGCTCTCCGCCATGAACAGCCAGCTGTACATCTCCACCCGGATGATGTTCAGCCTCTCCCGCGGCGGGGACGCGCCGGCCTTCCTGGGCAAGGTGCGCCCCAACGGCACACCTTTGAATGCACTGATCGTCTCCAGCGTGGGTATCGCCATTGCCGCCGTCACCTACGCGGTGTTCCCCGCTACGGCCTTCACGCTGATGATGGCGCTGTCCATGTTTGGCGCCATGTTCACCTGGTTCATGATCTTCGTAACGCATTGGTTCTTCCGGCGCCATGCCGCCCGCACCGGCCGTACGCTCAGCTTCAAAGTGCCACTCTCCCGCGTCGGCACCGTCGTAGGCGCATTGCTGATGCTGGCGATCATGGTGAGCACCCTGTTCACCGAGGCCTTCCAGATGACGCTGATCTTCGGCATGCCAGCTACGGCTCTGGTCACGGCCATATACTTCATCAGGCGCCGCGTCCAGGCCCGCAGGGCCAACCGGTCCCCGGGGGAAGGCCGCCGAAGTGAGCCGGACAACGCCCCGGATATGCCCCTTGTTGATGCCAAGAGGTGAGCTAAACCACCTGAGCCGGTGTGTTTCCAACGTGCACAGCGAGGACGCTCAGTGGCGCATGAACGACGAAGCCACACCAAACGGCATGCAGGCATCGAACGCACCGTCGAATAGGTTGCTACCGATGCTTCCGGCCACCGGCACGATTCCGCCATCATGCGCGGGGTCCAGTCCGCCGAAGCGGGGCTCTTTCGCAACCTCCATGTACAGTACCTGAATGCTTCCCGGGCCCTCAGCCCACGGCGTCCGTGGCCACAGTCGAGAGGCAGAGAGTTGGGCACAGGACGAACGCACGACAGCTTCAGGCGAAAACGCCGACGCAGCGCAACTCCTGCCAGAAGCGGAACGCGCGGATAGAACCTGTCGCAAGGAGATGGAAGCAGAGCAGAGAACAAACCCCTCCACCTCTTTTGCGTCAAAGTGGCTCAGAAGGTCGCCCGTGGCCTTGGACATCACATGTCTGCCGCACATGAGCCCCGCCAGTGGTTGCTGGTGATGATCCATGCGTCTTCCAGGGGCATCTCCGCGAAGGCGAGTTCGCGGTTTAGCGCGTCGACGTGGTCCCGGTAGGGGCGGTCACCGTCGGGGCCGGTTTCGTTGGTGTAGATGACCAGGATGGCGCCGGTGGCGTTCTCGTCCGCGCAGAGGTAGGACACGAGGGTCTGGGCGTAGTCGGCCGGGGCCGCTTCGGCCGGTGCGTCCACGCGCAGGGTCGCGCCGAGACGCTTGCCGTTCAGGGTCAGCAGCACGAAGGATTCCTCCGGCTGGAGCCCCAGGGCGTGCGGGATGTACGCGAGGATGTCGGCGGGGCCGGTGAACTTCAATGATTCAGACATGGTGTTGTTTGTCCTTTGCTGAGTATTGGATGTGGTGGGTGGGGTGCGGTTGGTGACCGGCCAGCTTCCCCTCTCCCGTTACTGTTTTTTAGACCCCGGTTCTGGGCAGGATTGGGGTGTGCTGGCCTGTTGGTCCCGGCACGGTTGCCTCTCTCTGTCGTTGATGATCCACGGGGTGAAGCCACCGGGACCGGCAGGTGCCGGAGAGACCGCTGATAGGGGCAAGACAGAACTCATCGTCGTGCGTAACGTGAATGCCGGGCTTCGACACCACCTCAGGTCAGTACAAGGACCAGGAACCGCTGCGACCGGAGGTGCTGCATGATCGAGAACCACGACACCATTGATGTGTTCATCGGGCTGGACGTTGGCAAAGGCGATCACCACGCCGTCGCACTGGACAGGAGCGGCGCTAAGCTGCTCGATCAGGCACTGCCGAACGATGAGGGCCGGCTCCGGCTGATCCTGCAGGACCTGGAATCCCGCGGACGGATCCTGCTGGTCGTGGACCAGCCCGCCACCATCGGCGCGCTGCCGGTCGCCGTGGCGCAAGCCGCCGGCGTCCTCGTGGGCTATCTGCCGGGCCTCTCGATGCGCCGGATCGCGGACCTGCACCCCGGTGAGGCGAAGACTGATGCCAGGGACGCGTTCATCATTGCCGAAGCAGCAAGGACCATGCCGCACACCCCTGCGCGCGGTCCAGGTCGCCGACGAGGAACAGGCCGAACTGTCCATGCTGTGCGGATTCGATGACGACCTCGCCCAGCAGGCCACCGCTGTCACGAACCGGATCCGTGGGCTGCTCACCCAGATCCACCCGGCCCTGGAACGGGTGCTCGGCCCGCGCCTGGACCACCCTGCGGTGCTGGATCTGATCGGCACTTGGCCGACCCCCGAGGCTCTCCGGAAGGCTGGGCAGAAACGCATCGCGGCGAGGTTGCGGAAGCTTGCACCGAAGATGTTCAACCGGCTTTCGGAGCAGGTCGTGGCGGCCTTGGATGAACAGGACGTCGTGGTCGTCGGGACCAGTGCCACCGGAATCGTTTTGCCCGAGCTGGCGGGCATGCTGGCCGGTATCCATGAGGCCAGGGCGAAGGTCCTGGCCCGGGTCGAGGCCCTCGTGGAGGCCCACCCTCTTCACCCCGTCCTGACATCCATGCCGGCGGTGGGCGTCAGGACGGCCGCACGGATCCTCACCGACGTCGTCGGCAAGAACTTCGCTAGCGCCGGCCACCTCGCCTCCTACGCAGGCCTCTCCCCCGTCACCTGGCGCTCCGGCAGCTCCATCCGCGGCGACCACGCCTCGCGCCGAGGCAACAAGGCACTCAAACGCGCCCTGTACCTGTCCGCCTTCGCCTCGCTCAAGGACCCCGTCTGCCGGGCCTACTACGACCGCAAACGCCACAACCAGGCCCTCGTGGCGCTGGCCCGAAGACGCTGTGACACCCTCTACGCCATGCTTCGGGACGGGACCATCTACCAGCCCCGTGCCACGGCCGCTTGACGAACGACGTTAGCGCCTCAGCCGGACCCGCAGGGCGACGGCAGCCGTCGCAGCTGCCCGGTCAGGACGAACGTCCCATCCGGGTGGCGGAATTTGTCGAAGGTCACCACATTCGGAGCCAGATGACGGCTTCTTCTTCGTCCGTGAAGTACGTGACGGGGCATTCGGGCGGGGCCAGGCGAATAAGGGAATGGGCGATGACGCGGTCCACGGCAGTACGACCGAGGATGGCGAACGCTGTGAGCGGGGTTCCTCCGCTGCAAAGGCTGATCGCTGCACGACTGACGGAACCGACACCGGTGATTTGCAAAAGGACGGATCCGGGCTTTCCTCCGGTGAGCTTCAGCAGTTCCGCACTTGCCCGGACGCACTCATCCTCGGTGATGTGTGCGTTGGATCGCAGGATGATCCGGTGCACTCCCCGGCTCACGCGGTCAACGGAAAAATCTGAATCGCACTCGGCAAGAGCCAGCGGGGACATGGCCCGAGGCTGCTCAGAAGTCCGGGGCAGGACCGGGGGACTCCGGAAGCGGCTCCCGGCTGTCCCTCAAAGGTTGAACTATCACGTGACTCCCCCAAGTCGTTGCGTCAACCGGGCAAGCATCGCCGCTGGCTGACGCGCCCGGACCCTGTAGCACCAAGGCCACCGTCAGGGTATATCGAAAACGATGACCCGTCGATCAACTGGCCACCCCGCCCCCGCGAGGAGCACTCCGTGCACCCGGCCGCCGGGGCATGTCCTTAGCCGTGAGTTAACCAGTAAGAGACCGGCATGTGCCGGTCTCTTACTGGTTTCCCTCTGCATAAGAAATCTGTGGTGCAGCGTCCGCACTTCAGGGGAATGTGCTCCTCAAGGAGCGTCGCTTGGAACATAGTCTACCCCGCAGCGCCTTACAGCCCGCTGTGAGCATGCCACTCGAGGATGTTCTCAGACACGGGAAAGCCCCTCGGACGAGGGGCTTTCCCCGGATAAGTCAGTCGTAGATTGGTCTGGGTCAGCGGTGATCTGTTCCTCCTTCCCGGACGCCTAATGCGCCCAATGCCGGACTGTGGACAAGATTTTATTAACAAATCCCCCGGACCGTCCAGAATCAGCAGCATGTCATCCATCCAGACGAAAACCGGGGCACCTGGTTCGCGATCCCGGCCCAGATGGGTCGGCCGATGCACCAGTAGCCGGTGACCCCTTTCCTTGACGAAAAACATAGGGGCACCCCGACGCTTCTATGTCTGTCAAGCGTTAGGAGGCGGGCTTCGTGCGCTGACCAACCGGGTTGCGCCCCTCGTCGTGGTTATGCCGGTGGCTAGCGAGGGTGGGGCGTCTCAGGTGAGCGGCCAGCTTCCCCTCTCCCCCGTTGTTTTGGCTGCTGGCGAAGCTTGCGGAGCTGTGCCCACGGAGGCCTGTCTACCCTTGGCAAGGGCCGGGAAATTCCCGGAGGAAATAAGCGACGCAGGAGCGCCGGAGAGAAATTCCCGGCATGCAGGCCCCGGAGTTCACGGAGGGGCTAGACGGGTCGGAGCGGGCACGTACAATCCCTTGGGACAGCAGCCAAAAACAAGAAAAACGCTTCTACAGCCCGAGCGAAGCGAGGACCATTACACAGCGTCCAGCGCTGTGCGCCGCGGAGGTTCGCCGGGCGCTCTCAATCCGGCTGAGAAAAGACACCAGCGTCTTGAAAGGCACAGCTTTTCAAGACACCCACCGCTGCCGCTCCCGCAACGGATTCGGGTGTGAATGATGGCGCGATTTGGCCGAATTATGTGGTGCTAAATGGCAGCCTGCTGGCCGGCAAGGGCTCGTGACCGTCTGTAGAACGTTGCTCGGGACATTCCCAGGTCCCTGGCTACCTGCGCCGCGGGCTCGCCGCCGTTGATCAATTGGACAGCACTTCGAATCTGGCTATCAGTAACCCGACGGGGCCGGCCGCCAAGGTCCTTGCCCGCTTCTCTTCGCTTGCTAATGGAGTCCGTAACGCGTTCGCGCCTGATCTCGTATTCCATCTGCGCAAGGGCGGCCATGATCGTGAACAACATTGACCCCATCGGTGTCGCTGTGTCTACGTCGCCTCCGCCCAGGTTCAGGACGCGCAGGCCGGCGCCCCTGCTGCGGAGTTCGTCGGCGAAGGCAAGCAAGTTTTGGGTGGATCGCCCGAGCCGGTCCAAAGTCGTGATGACGAGGGTGTCACCCTCCATAAGCGCGTCGAGTGCTCCATCGAACTGCGGTCGCGACGCCCGTGCTCCGGAGACGCCATGGTCGATGTAGAGGTCATCGCGTCGAACGCCGGCGGCCAGCAGATCCGCCCGCTGCCGGTCCGTGGACTGCTGCCGTGTCGAAACTCGTGCGTAGCCAATAAGTTTCGGCATGGCATGCCTCCTAGCTGTCTCATAACTAATGGTTAGTATGCCGATTCAACCAGCAGGTTTCGAGACATAGTTATGAGCTGTGGAGCCGCTCCGCGGCGTTGG
>NZ_JAGGPN010000051.1 GCF_018613795.1 Arthrobacter sp. ISL-65 | reverse complement strand
GGCGGGGAGCTGGCGGGCTTCTACGCGCTCCAGCAGGGCAGCGGCTTCGGGGTTGGCGGACTGCCAGGCGGAGAAGGACTCTTCCCATTCCTTGCGGGCGTGGGCACCGCGGTCGACGACGGCACGGGCGTGGGCCAGCACGTCCTCGTCCACCTCGAAGGACTTCTCGGGGTCGAAGCCGAGGACGTTCTTCAGTGCTGCCACTTCTTCCGAACCCAGGGCGGAGCCGTGGATCTTGCCCGTGTTCTGCTTCTTCGGTGCCGGGTAGCCGATGATGGTGCGCAGCGAGATGATGGACGGCTTGGAGGTTTCCGCCTTGGCGGCCACCAGTGCCGAGTGCAGCTCCTGGATGTCTTCCTTGTAGTCGCCGGTCTTGGTCCAGTCCACGCGCTGGGTGTGCCAGCCGTAGGCCTCGTAGCGCTTGAGAACGTCTTCAGTGAAGGCGATGTCGGTGTCGTCCTCGATGGAGATGTGGTTCTCGTCGTAAATGACCACGAGGTTGCCGAGCTCCTGGTGGCCGGCGAGGGAGGAAGCCTCAGAGGTAACACCTTCCTGGAGGTCGCCGTCGGAAGCGATAACCCAGATGGTGTGGTCGAACGGGCTGGTGCCGGGGGCGGCGTCGGCGTCGAACAGGCCGCGCTGGCGGCGCTGGGAGTACGCAAAGCCCACCGAGGAGGCCAGGCCCTGGCCCAGCGGACCGGTGGTGATCTCAACACCGGCGGTGTGCTTGTATTCCGGGTGGCCCGGAGTCAGCGAGCCCCACGTGCGGAGCGCTTCCAGGTCCTTCAGTTCCAGGCCGTAGCCGGAGAGGAACAGCTGGATGTACAGCGTCAGGGACGTGTGGCCGGGGGAGAGGACAAAACGGTCGCGGCCGATCCAGTCCGGGTTCTTCGGGTCGTGCCGCATCATCTTCTGGAAGAGAAGGTAAGCGGCCGGAGCCAGGCTCATCGCCGTGCCGGGGTGGCCGTTGCCCACCTTCTCCACGGCGTCCGCGGCCAGGACACGCACAGTGTCAACCGCACGCTGGTCCAGGTCTGTCCAGGACAGCTTGGGGGAGCTGGACGGCCAAGTTTCGGAAAAATTGTTCGCTGACATGGGAATCATGTCCTTCTGTTGATTGATGCGGACTAGGGGGGAGCTGGCATTGACACCAATCGCCGCGCTTCAGGCGGGCCTGCCCGTCATCGCGGTTGATGACGAAGACCGCGAGAACGAAGGCGACATCATCATGGCCGCGCAGTACGCGACCCCGGAGTGGCTGGCTTGGATCCTCCGGGTTTCCAGCGGCTTCGAGTGTGCGCCGATGACGAACGAGCTGGCGGATGTCCTGGAGCTGCCGCTGATGACGGAGGACAACAAGGACTCCCTCCGCACTGCGTACACGATCACGGTGGATACCGCCGGCCAGTCAACGACCGGTATCAGCGCGACGGACAGGGCACGGACCTTGCGGGTTCTCGCGGATCCTTCCTCCGGCCCGACAGACCTGATTCATCCCGGCCACATTCTTTCCCTTCGTGCCGTCGATGGGGGAGTGCGGCAGCGTCCCGGCCACACCGAAGCCGCCGTTGACCTGCTGAAGCTTGCCGGCCTCACCCCGGTTGGTGTCATCGCCGAAGTCGTGGCCGATGACCGGGAGATGATGAGGCTTCCCGGGCTGCTGGAACTGGGCCGGGAAAAGGGACTTCCTGTCATCAGCATCGCGCAGCTCGCCTCCGCCCTGAACTGATATGCCTGCCCGGTCAGCTGGCCCGGGCAAATGCCCGGGAGCCAGCTGACCCGTGTCCCGTTCGCGCTATTGGGCGCAGAAACCGCCGTCGATCAGCAGGTCGATGCCGGTACAGAACGTGGCCGCGTCCGAGAGAAGGAAGACGGCCGGGCCGGCCATTTCCGACGGATCGGCGATCCGCTTCATCGGCGTCTCCTGCGCAAAAACTTCCATCTGGTGGACCATCTCCGGGCGGGAGTTCATCTTGGTCATCGTGTATCCGGGGCTAAGGGCGTTGACTCGGATGCCGCGCTCGGCCCACTCCACCGCGAGGGATTTGCTCATGTGGATAACCGCTGCCTTGGCACTGTTGTAGTGGGCCTGCAACAGGCCGCGGTTAACGATGGTTCCGGACATGGAGGCGATGTTAACGATGGAGCCCCCGCCGTTGCGGAGCATGGCCCGGGCTTCTGCCTGGCAGCTGAGGAACACTCCGGTGACGTCAATGTCGTAGACCTTCTGCCACTGTGCCAGCGGCATATCCTCGGCGGGTGCCGCGTTGGCTATGCCGGCGGAGTTGACGGCCATGGTGAGCGGACCGAGGTCTGCCTCGATCTTGGCGACAGCCTCCTCGAGTTGCTCGGCGTTGGTGACGTCTGCGGGAACGAAGATGCCGCGCCCTCCCGCCTCCTTAATGTGGTGCAGGGTCTCGTCGGGTCCTTCGCCGGGGAGGTCGACGATGCCGATGTTTCCATTTTGCTGGGCAATGCCGTAGGCGATGGCCTGCCCGATTCCGGACCCGCCTCCTGTGATGAGAGCTGTCCGGCCATCCAGGCCGAAGGTGAGCTGCGGATTCATGTTTGTCCTTGAAGAGTTGAGGGCGCTTTATCTGATTCCAGTCTCAGCGCGGTTTCTTTGTCGGTGATAAGTACGTTGATCCAGTTGCCCTCGGCAGCGGCACGAATCGCCGCATACTTCCGGGCACCCCCGGCGACGCCAATGCGCCTGTCGACTCTGAACATCTGCTCCGGGCTGATGCCCAGAACTCTGTCGTTGAGTTCGGATTCGATGAGCGTTCCGTGTTTGTCGAAGAACCGAAGGCAGATGTCGCCTACCGCTCCTGACGCGGCAAGGGTACTGAGGTTGGATTCGTTGAGTGAATTGCCTGACTCGCGCAGCAGCGGTGACGGTTCGATGCTGCCGATGCCCACCAGAAGGGTGTCCAGCCGGTCCCATTCGACGGCGATATCGGCGACGAATGGGTCTTCCAGCAAGGCGTCGCGGCCGCCGCGACTGGAGACGATGCCGGGTGCGGGAAGATACTTGCGCACCGCCTTGGTGACGGTAGCCAGACGGTCCGCCAGGTGCGTCGCCCGCACCTGAACCTCAGGATTCCCCACCCCGCCGATGACCTGGACAATGCTCTCTGCGGTTTTGACGTTCCGGGGTGACATGGCATCGACGGTTGCCAGCAGGGTTGAGGACCAGGATGACAGCCCGACCCGGTTCCGGCCGGTGAGAGTGACATCAAGGTATCCCGCGGCTGCCGCGCCGATCCCTCTGATGATCGCTGCTTCATCCTCGGTCTGCAGATCGGCGATGACGACAGCCCGCAGACCGTACTTCGCCGCCACAGCATCTTCCAGGTCCGATTCCGTTCCCGTCGGCGCAACGACGATGGTCCGGACGATGCCTTCACGCGCAGCGTCGGTCAGCCACCGGGAGACCCGGGACTGGGAGACGTTCAGCCGCTCGGCGATCTCGGCCTGGCTCAGGTTCTGCTCGTGATACATCCGCGCGGCCTTGACCATCAGGCCCAGTTGTTGGGGGGTGAAAGTCCTGGTTTTCAGTGCCACGGCGTTCCTTCGCTTCTCGTCAGCCAAATGTCCAATTATCTCACGTTCCTCCTTTCTCTTAGAGTGTGGCCAGTGACATGACTTTAGATGGGGTGGCCTCGGTTGCCTCCAGAATTCCCTGGTTCCGTCCCCTGGCCAGGACCATGACCCGGTGTGCCAGGCCCAGCACTTCCTCCAGGTCGGAGCTGACCACGATCACGGCATTGCCGGCGCGGGCCAGGTCTGCGATGACTTCGTAAATGGAGGCCCGTGCACCTACGTCGATGCCCCGGGTGGGTTCGTCCAGGATGATCAGCCGCGGATTACGTTCGAGCCATTTGCCGATCACGACCTTCTGCTGGTTGCCGCCGGAGAGCGATGACACCGGAAGGGCGACGTTTCCCTTCATCCCCATGCTCTTGGCTACTGTCGCGGCGAGGCTGCGCACCTTTGCCGGGGCAATCCAGCCTGCTGAACTGATCTTGGCCATGTTCGGCAGGGCGATGTTGTTCTCGATGGTGTCGCTGACCACCAGTCCCTGCTGTTTGCGGTCCTCCGGTATCAGCACGATGCCGGCCTTGATGGCGGCCATGGGGTCATCCGGCCTCAATTCGCGGCCGTCGAGCACCACCTTGCCGATGCGGTGCTGGGAACCGGCGATGGCGCGGACGAGTTCGGAGCGGCCGGCCCCCACGATTCCGGCGATGCCGAAGATTTCGCCTGCGTGGACTTTGAAGGATACGTCCAGGAAGTCCCCGGCCTTGTCGTGCAGGTCTTTGACTTCCAGGACGGTCTGATCCGTGGGGGGCGGCACCTCGGGGAAGAGGCGGTCCACGGGTCGTCCGACCATTTCTTCGACGAGCTGTGAGGGAAGAACTTCTCCGGAGGCGTGTTCGGTGATCTTCTTGCCGTCCCTGAGCACGACGATGCGGTCGGCGATCAGGGCAATTTCGGCCAGGCGGTGGCTGACGTAGATGAACGACACGCCTTCGGCCTTCAAGGCCCTGACGCATTCGAAGAGGGCGTCAGTCTCGGCCTGGCCAAGTGCGGCGGTGGGCTCATCGAGGATGAGCAGTGAGGCGTCCAGCATGAGGGCTTTGGCGATTTCGACCTGTTGCTGGCCGGCGACGCTGAGGTCCCGGACTTTGGCGTCCATGCTGCCGTTGAAGCCCAGGCGCTTGAGCTGGTTCTCGGCTTTCTCGCGCATGGTGCGTGAGTCGAGGAACCCGTTGCGCATGGGCCATCGTCCGATCATGACGTTCTCGGCGACGGTGAGGTCGGGCAGCAGGCGCATTTCCTGGTGGATCAGGCCGATGCCGGAGGCGATGGCGTCCCCTGGGGATGTCGGAGCGTAGGGCTCTCCGTTCCAGGTCATGGTCCCGGTGGTGGGCTGGGTGACTCCGGCGATGATGCTGGAGAGGGTGGATTTGCCGGCCCCGTTTTCTCCGAGCAGGGCAACGACTTCCCCGGGGTTGATGTCCAGGTCGATGTCCTGGACGGCGATGGTGCCGGGATATTTTTTCGTGGCGCCGCGGACGCGAAGTCCGCGGTTGTCCGCAGTAGGCATGTGGGGCTCCATTGGCTAGGGAAACGGCCTGATGGGTGGTGCCCCAAGAGGGCACCACCCACGGGACGGGTTAGGGGTGCTTGGTGATGAAGGGGTCGACGTTGTCCTTGGTGGTCAGGATGCCTTCCTGGAGCTGCTCAGCCGGAGGCTTTTCGCCGTTGGCCAGCTTGATTGCGGATTCGAGGGCGAGCTTGCCCATGCCCTGGGTGGGCTGGGTGATGGTTGCAGCCAGGGTGCCGTTCTTTACCGCTTCCAGGCCGGCTTTGTCGCCGTCGAACCCGACGATGGTGACGCCCTTGACGCCGGCGTTGCGGACGGCCTGTGCTGCTCCGAGGGCCAGTGCGTCGGCTCGGCCGAAGAAGATGTTGATGCTCGGGTTCGCCTGAAGCATGTCGGTGGCGAGCTGGTAGCCCTCGTCCTGGGCCCACTGCTGGGAGGCCTGGCGGGCGACTTCCTTGATGCCGGGGAACTGCTTCATGGCTTCCTTGAAGCCCGTATCGCGGGCGACTTCAGGGGTGGTTCCGATCTGGCCCTGAATGACGCCGAGCTGTCCCTTGCCATCGACCTGCTTGCCGACCCATTCACCCAGGGTCTTTGCGGCCCCGACGCTGTCGGTGGCGATGAAGGTGTCACCGGGTGCGCCTTCGGGGTTGCGGTCAACGGCGACGAGTGGGATGTTCGCTGACTTGGCAGCGCGGACCGGGACGGTTGCCGCGGTCGCACCGGCGGGGATGTAGATGATCGCGTCCACCTGCTGGGTGATGAAGTCCTGGATCTGCGAAACTTGGGTATTGGAGTCACCCTTTGCGTCGGCGACGACGACCTTGACGTTTTGTTCCTTCGCGGCCGCTTCGACGGACTGGCGGATCTGATTGAAGAAGTCTGCCTGCTGGTTTGCTACGGCCAGGCCGATGGTCTTCTGCTTCTCCCCGCCGCCACCGCCTCCGCCGGTGCCGGCGTTTCCGCCGCCGCAGGCTGCCAGGGAAAAGGTGGTGGCCACGGCAACCGCGGCTACTGCAATTTTCTTAAACATTTTCATCTCCATTGATAAATCCGATTGGGGGTACTGCTTGGTTGGTGGTGCTGGTGAGGGATGGGACCGGTTAGGCCTTCTTGCGCCGGAGCACGTCTGCCATTACGGCGATGGCGATGACGAGGCCGATGACGATCTGCTGGATGAACGGTGAAACGCCCAGCAGGTTCAGGCCGTTGCGCAGCACGCCGATCAGCAGAACACCAATGATCGTTCCGCCGATGCGTCCGACGCCGCCGTTCAGGCTGGCCCCGCCGATGACGACGGCGGCGATGACGTCAAGTTCATAGCCGGTCCCGGCGCTGGGCTGGGAGGAGTCCAGACGGCTGGCCAACGCGATTCCACCGAGGCCGGCCAGTGCACCTGCGGCGACATAAACCCAGATGGTGACCTTCTTGACGTGGATGCCTGCCAGGCGGGCCACCTCTGCGCCGCCGCCAATGGCGTAGATGGAACGTCCCGATGCGCGGTACTTCAGCCACGCCCAGCCCAGGAAGTACAGGGCTGCGACGACCAGCAGGGTTACCGAGAAGAACCCGAGGTAGCGTTCGGAGGAAAGATTGAAGAACCATTCCGGGTAGCCCACGATCTGCTGGCCGTCGGTGATCAGGTTTGCCAGGCCGCGGGCTATGGAGAGCATGGCCAAAGTGGCGATAAACGGTGGCAGATGGGCGTAGGTGATGCCGATCCCGTTGAGGCACCCGGCCACCGCTCCGACCGCGATAGCCGCGAGCATCGCTGCCCACATGGGCCATCCGCCCTGGTGGGAGAGCCATCCAAGGACCATGGTGCACAGGCCCAAGACTGCTCCGACGGACAGATCGATGCCTCCGGTGATAATCACGGCGGTGGCACCAACAGCGAGAATTCCGAGGACAGTCACCTGGTCAAGGACGTTGATCAGGTTTCGGGCGCTAAAAAAGTTCGGTGCCATGATGCTGAGGATGATGAAGAGCACGATCAGGCCGAGCAGTGCGCCGCCGCTGCCTGAAAACAGTCGTGCGCTCAGTTGCGAGAACATGGGTGCCTTGGCAGTGTCCCCGCTGGGCGCTCCGCCGGGCCGGTGGGCTAGTTGTTGACTCATGATTGACTCCGTTGGCAGTAGAGGTTTGGGGCTAGTTCATGAACATTCCGCCATCAATGTTGATGGCCTGTCCGGTGATGTAGCTGCCCGCGTCCGAGGCGAGGAACAGCAGAAGGTTCGCCACGTCGGTGGCTTCGGCAGGACGCTTGAGGGGTATGGCGTCGATCCACTCCTGGATCAGCTCGCCGGGCTTGTAGTCACCCAGCCGGGAGCCCCATTCGCGGTCGTTGTACTCCCACATCTCGGTCTTGACGATGCCGGGGCAGTAGCTGTTGACCCGGACGCCTGCGGGGGCGAGTTCCTTCGCCAGGGACTGGCTCAGGCCGATTACGCCGAACTTGCTGGCGGCGTAGTGCGGGGTGAAGATGAATCCCTGCCGGCCCTGTCCGCTGGAGGCATTCAGGATGACACCATGGCCGCTGGCCTTCAGCAGGGGAGCCGCTTCCCGGCAGCACAGGAACACCGCCGTGGTGTTCACTGCCAGGACCTTGTTGAATTCGTCCAGGCTGAGGTCTTCGAGGTTGGCGATGGTGATGATCCCGGCGTTGTTAATGAGGATGTCGAGCCCGCCCCAGAGCTCAACGGTTCTGGCGAAGGCCGCTTTGACCTGCGCCTCGTCGGTAACATCGGCCACGGCGTGCTCGACGTCGTACCCGGCTTCGCGAAGCTTGGCCGCTGAGTCGCTCACGCCGGGGCTGCGGTCCACGAGAAGCACCGAAGCGCCGGCTTCGGCGAAGGCCTGGGCTATGCCATAGCCGATGCCGCTGGCTCCGCCGGTGACCAGGGCGCGCCGTCCGGTGAAGTGCCCCTGAAAGATCGTTGAACCGATCAGAGTGTTCATTTGCGTTTACTCCCTTGATGCCGGGGCCAATGCGCTGTGCATTGTGCCGGGTGAGTTCGGGACGCGGGGCGGGACTTCGGGAGTCCAGCGTGCCCGGGCCACGGCCCGGGACCAGCTGGACCGCCTGTTTTCCGCTGCCTGCGCCGCCATCATCGGGGTGATCTCTGTCCGGTTCCGGGAGAGGCCTTCGACCGCTTCACGGCTGCACAGCCCGGTCTCGATGGCGGTCATGTGGGCCACCCCGAGAGCTGAAAGATCCGGTACTGCACTGCGCAGCACGGTCCGCTGACTCAGGTCCGACTGCAGCTGCATTAACCACGTGTTTGATGTCGGACCGCCGTCGGCCAGAACAGAACCGATGCGCGGCGAAACGGATGTCTCTGCGGCCTGGAGCACGTCTTCGATCTGCAACGCGATCGATTCGAACGCCGCCCGGGCCATATGGGCTGCGGTCGTGCCCAGGCTAAGGCCGCTGATCGCCGCCTCCGCCCGTTCGTCCCACCAGGGTGCGCCCAGTCCGGCGAAGGCCGGAACAAGGTTGACCCCGTCCGTGTCGTCCACGGTCCGGGCCAGCGAATCCAAGTGAGAGACGTCCACATCCAGAACCTGGGACAGCCAGACTGCAGTGGCGCCTGCGGCGAGGATGTTGCCTTCGAAGGCGTACCGCGGCGTACCGTCGTGCCAGGCAAGGGTCCGGACCAGCCCGGCCATGTCGGCAGGCTGAACCCCTTCCTGCAGCAGGCCCATGATTGAGCTGCCAGTTCCATAAGTCGCCTTGACGGTTCCAGGACTGCGGACTCCATGTGCGTAGAGCGCCGAGTGCGAGTCGCCCATGACAGCATTCACACGCGCACTGTCGATCAGTCCCGTCAGGTGGGCGCTTGGGGCGTTCGACGGAAGGATAGTGGGCAGGACCTGATGCGGCACGTTGAACAGCTCCAACAGCTCCTGGTCCCAGTCCACTGCATCCAGGTTCAATAATTGGGTCCGGCTTGCGTTGCCTGCTTCGATCCGGTGTTCACCCGTGAGGCAGTGCAGCAGCCAGGAGTCGACTGTGCCGGCGGCGATCTTGCCCGCCCTGCTGAGGCGGCGGTCGGGATCGACGCTGTCCAGCAGCCATTGAATCTTCAGAGCTGAGAACATCGGGTCAATGGGTAATCCCGTTGACCGGCGAACAAGAAGGTCCGCACCGTCGTTGACCAGGTTTTTTGCCTGCCCGGCGGTCCGGCGGTCCTGCCAACCCAGGATCGGCCCCAGGGGATGGCCGGTTTCGCGATCCCAGATCATTGCCGACTCGCGCTGGGTGCTTACACCCAAGCCCAAGACTGCGTTGTCGAGGCCTTTGAGGCTCTCGGTAACAGCTGAAATTACACTGTCGCGGATCACGATCGGGTCCTGTTCGACCCAGCCGGACTGTGGGTGCTGCTGCGTGAGGCTTACCTGTGCCCGGGCGATGATTGCGCCCGAGCCGTCCATGACCAGGGCCTTGGTTCCACTCGTGCCCTGATCCACCGCGACAACAACGGCGGATCGGGCAGCGGCTGGGGCCGTATTAGTCACGGTTCAGGACCTCACGTGCTGCAGCAGCGATGTGATCGGCGGTGAGACCGAAGTGGTCAAGCAGGAAGGCGGTGCTGCCGGTGGGAGAAAAATGGTCTTTCAGGCCAAGGATGCGCAGCGGAACGCGGGCTCCGTCTTCCAGCTGGCCTACGACGCTGGCTACTGCCGCGCCAAGACCGCCGGCGACATTGGCTTCCTCCGCGGTGATGATCCCACCGGTCTGGCGGGCCGCGTCCCTGATCGCATCCTCGTCCAACGGGCTCAGGTAGGCGGCGTTCAGGACGCGTGCCGAGACGCCCTCGGCGGCAAGCGATGCAGCGGCCCACAGCGCCCGGGACACCTCGGTGCCGGTGGCGATCAAGGTTACGTCGGTTCCCTCACGGGCGACGACGAACTTGCCGCGTTCCAGCCCGGCGTTGTCCTCGGAGACGTGCGGGACCTTGAACCGGCCAACACGGATGTAGGTCGGCCGCGGGTCGGCCACGGCGTTGCGGACCGCGGCGCGAGTCTGAGGACCGTCGGCAGGAACGACGATGTCAAGTCCTGGCAGCGCCCGCAGCCAGGAGAAATCCTCAACGGAGTGGTGGGTAGGGCCCAGTTCACCGTAGGCCATGCCCGGGCTCATCCCGCACAGAATGACGTTGTGCTGGCTGTAGGCGACATCAGCCTTGATCTGTTCCAGGGAACGTCCGGTCAGGAAGGGTCCCGCTGCGCACACGAAGGGAATGAAGCCGGCGTTGGCCAGGCCTGCGCCGACACCGACCATGTTCTGCTCGGCGATACCGACGTTGATCAGCCGGTCCGGGAACTCCTCACGGAACTTGGTCAGGTTGCTGGAGCCGACAGAGTCGTTGCACACGGCGACGACTCGGTCGTTGGTGCGGGCCAGATTGATGAGTTCGTCCGCGAAGTCCTGGCGGTTATCGAATGTGGGTGCGTCGGTCTGCACGGTTGTTGTCGTCATGACAGCTCCTGGAAAGCCTGAAGGGTTTGTTCTTTGGACGGTACTTTGTGGTGCCATTCGACGCGGTCTTCGATGAAGGAGACGCCTTTGCCCTTAATGGTGTTGGCGATGATGGCGACGGGGGAGCCTGTGGTGGACGGGGTCAGGGCGTCGATGAGTTCGTTGTAGTTGTGGCCGTCGACGATCCTGACTTCCATGCCGAAAGCGGCGAGCCGGGCATCGAGCGGGTCCAGTCCGTTGGTTTCTTCCGTCCGGGCGCCTTGCTGGAGCCGGTTCCGGTCAACGATGAGAGTCAGGTTGTCCAGCTTCTGGTGGGAGGCGGACATCAGCGCTTCCCAGTTGCTGCCCTCCTGCATTTCACCGTCGCCGGTGACGACGAAGACGCGGGTGCCGTTGCCCAGCAGCTTGGCGCCGATTGCCGTGCCTACGGCAACCGGCAGGCCATGGCCCAGCGGGCCGGTGTTCGTTTCCACACCAGGGACCTTCACCCTGTTCGGGTGCCCGTTCAAGGCCGACAGCGGCGCCATGAAGGTATCGAGCTCCGAGACCGGGAAGAAGCCGCTGTGGGCGAGAGTCGAGTACAGCGCAGCTGCACAGTGGCCCTTGCTGAGGATGAAGTGATCGCGGTCTTCCTTGCGGTGATCCTCGGGATCGACGTTCATGACAGCGTCAAAAAGGACGGTCAGGATGTCCGTGACGGAGAAGTCTCCGCCGATGTGGCCCTGGCCGGCGTCGGTAATCATTTTCAGAATCGAGCGGCGGGTGGCCTGGGCGCGCTCGTGCAACTTCTCGGAGCGGAAGTCGGCGTCACCGGCCAAGACCTCCTTGCGGAGAGATCGCCAGGACGCGGCCTGGGAAGCATCTGCTGTTAACATGGTTAATATCCATTCAGTAGCGACTGTGTGTGAATATGTTACCTATGCCACATTTGCGATGTCAACCCTGAGTGCTTGTACTCTGGGGAAGCCGAATGACTTTCCAGCCCGCCTGAAGCGCGGCGCTGATGACAGAACGGACCCACCATGACCACAGCCCCCGCACTTCCGCGCGTCCACATCGCCACCGACCATGCCGGCATGGATCTGAGCACCCATCTGGTCAGCTATCTGGCGGCCAAGGGCTACGAAGTCCGTGACCACGGACCCAAGGAATACGACGCCCAGGATGACTACCCTTCGTTCTGCATCAACGCAGCACGGGCCGTCGTCGCAGACCAGAGTGCCGGAGTGCACGCCCTGGGTATCGTGCTCGGTGGGTCCGGAAACGGAGAGCAAATCGCATCCAACAAGGTCCAGGGCGTCCGGGCGGCGCTTGTCTGGAACCGCTCCACCGCGACCTTGGCGCGGCAACACAACGATGCCAACGTCGTGGCCGTGGGCGGCCGACAGCACAGCGTCGAGGAAGCCACGGCACTCATCGAGGCCTTCCTGCAGGAACCCTTCAGCAACGACGATCGCCACAAACGCCGGATCGGCAAAATCGCCACCTACGAAACCACCGGTGAGGTCATTGAGTAAGGGTCTCCGTTTGTAGTCGCAGGCGAGCCCCAAAACGGCATGTATCCGTCCTTTTCAAGATGAATGCAGTTGCCGCTCCACTCCGCGTCCGAAGGCGTTCAGCCCCTCAGCGGCTTCAAGCTCTAGCGCCTTCGTGGTGACGTGCTCGAGTTGGACTCGGAAACTTCTTCTTGTCCTGTGACCCTTTCCTTGCCGTACTGGATGGCGATTTCGCAGGCGTCGGAGAACGGTACGCCCGCGGGGCGTTTGGTGGGAGCGATCTGGACGCGGCCGACGACATGACTTTGGCGGCTTCCTCGGTCACGCCCGCGATATGGACCCCTCGTGCAGTGCCTTGCTGGGCGGTGCGCCGATCATGCGCGGGCCCGAAAATGGCAGGCTGCTTCAGGGGACCGAGTGCACGCCGATCGCCGCGGTGGATGACGTGGGGGGCCTCGACGCCTCCTCGGAGATGGCAGCGACGGTTTGCTGCCGAACCCTTGACTACTGTTACCTGGCTCACATAGTATCTTTTCATATTAAGTCCTGACTGAATAGAAATTCAGACGGTCAATCCCATTAGCAGTGACCGGGTCAGGGCTTCCTCCCTCCCTCATCCCTCGGCCATTGGCCAGGTTCTAATGCAATAGGAGAACGATGTTCCGCAAGATCATCGCCGGATCAGCAACGCTGCTGGCGGCAATATCCCTCACCGCCTGCGGCGGCACCGCGACTACAGGAAACACCACTGAAGCTAAAGACATAACGATCGGTCTCGCCGTCCCCAACGTCGTTTCCCCCTTCTTCAATCAGGTACGCATGTCCGTCGAAAAGGAAGCCGCGGCCAAGGGCATCCAGGTTGTCGTCGCCGACGCCAACGACAACTCCGAAAAACAGGTCGCCCAAGTTGAAGACTTCGTCACCAAGAACGTAGACGCCATCATCTACGTTGCGGCAGGTGCCACGGCAGCCACCGTGCCCGTCCGTACCGCCAAAGCGGCAGGCATCCCTGTCGTCACCGTTGACCGCAACCCGGAAGGCGCTCCAGGAGATACCTTCATAGCCACCGACAGCATCGCCTCGTCCACGGAGCTGGGCGAATGGGTTGTGGAACAGACCAAGGGCAAGGGCGTCCTCGGTACCATCCAGGGCCAGATCGGAACTACTCCTGAGATTGACCGGGACAAGGGCTTCACCAATGCCCTGTCAAAAGCGCCAGGCATCAAAGAAGTGGCTCGCCAGGCCTCCCAGACATGGAGCCAAGCGGAGGGCTTCGCCATCGCCACTGACATGCTGCAGGCACATCCGGAAATTACCATCTTCGTCGCCCACGCAGACTCACTTGCCTTGGGAGCGGCCCAAGCGGCCCGCAGCGCCGGGAGAGATGACATCCTGATCGTCGGACATGACGGCGACCCTGCCGGCCTTGAGGCAATAATTAACGGCACGTTGGGGGCGACGGAGACCCAGCCTTCAGTAGGAATAGCCACATTGGCCGTAGATTCAGCGCTCAAGCTGATCAACAAGGAGTCAGTACCGGAGGTTCAGCTGCAGGACGGCATCCTGACAACCAAGGAAAACGCCAAGGAATTCATAGCCAAGCACCCGTAAGTCCCCGTTCCACAACCGCTGGAGTGGGAGTTACTGACAATCATTGATTCCAGCACCCTGAAGGGACTGGGTCCGGTCTAGCACTCGGGTCCAGTCCCTTCGGTTTCACCTCAAGGGCAGGCCCGCAGCTATGCTGGCGCTCACGCCCTAGCGTGCCTTACTAGTGCAGCAGAACCAAGCAAAGGAACATTCACATGAGTGGAATCATCATTGTAGGAGTTGACGGCAGCGGAACATCAAAAAAGGCAGCCGAATCGGCCCGCGACCTCGCAGTCGCCTTAAACGCGTCGCTCCACGTGGTGTCGGCCTTTGACACTAGCCGGACCGAAGTGGTTGGCAGCGGCAGTGAGAAGTGGATCGTCACCGACGCCGATGCAGCCGAGCACGTAGCGCGTACTGTGGCGGAATCCCTCGGCGAAGGCGTAGAGGTGACCTACTCTGCGGCCTGGGGCCGGCCCGCAGATGCCCTCATCCAAGAGGCTGTCACCATGAAGGCCCGCATCATCGTTGTAGGCAACCGCAGGATGCAGGGCATCGGACGCCTCCTGGGCAGCGTCGCCAACAGCGTCGCGCACAATGCGCCATGCGACGTCTACATCGCCAACACCTACGACGCCGACTAGCTGTTACCGCGGACACTCCCCTTGGTGGCAGACGCCGCTTGTCAGATAGGACCATGATCACTGCCTTTGGTGCAGGATCTGCCCTGCGGGTGAAGGGCGCACGTTCCAGCGCCGTTTATTCTTGGCCCGGGGCGCAGCAATCTTCATGCAAGCAGGGTGGATTCACAAAACTGGATGTTCTCGTCCAGTATTTCCCCTGTGGCCAGAGTGCTACGCGATGCTTACGACAAAAACGAAGGTCGCCTGGCAGAGCACCAAGCAGCCTTAAAAGGCGTTCTGGAGATATCTCTACGGGCACTATGGGACGAGCTGAACTTGTGGAACGACACCACGAGAATTAGCTGCTACACGCACAACGGCAATGCATTCGTCATGGTGGCTCGGATTTCTGACAATCCTAGCCTGAGCGTCCCTGGAAGGGCGCTGTACCCCGAAGACCAAGGAGTCATCGGCGCTGCCTGGAGGGAAGGCAGAAAGTCGCAGGTTGACCTTGCTACTCACAACGAGGCTGCCTACAGGAAGAAGCTTCTCAAGGACTACAAGATGGACGGAAACGTCGTGTCAGGCCTCACCATGCGCAGACGCAGCCCTCTTTGCCATCCGAATATCGGACAAACGCAGTACGCCCGAAAAGCATGTCGGAGTGTTGGTCCTCGAAAGCCTGAAACCTCGCGGTGTCACAGGTACGGTGTATGAAAGTCTTAACACCAGCAGTTCATGGCAAGCCCTGCAGACGTTCCTATTTACGTCTCTAGACATGCTCCCTAACATGGTCGAGGCTAAGGAAGAGGGGGTTCTAATGGCCCAGCTTGAGAAGCGATGGCTTATCTCTGCGCCCGGTATCCGCATAAATCTGAGCTCTCGAAGGCTCGGCTAACGAAGATGATCTACCTGGCTGACTGGCGATTGGCTCTGACCAATAGGGCGTCAGGTGACGAACCTATCTTGGGTTTTCAATCACTACGGGCCCTATTTGGACGACATCAAGAACGAAGCTCAAAGGAACCCACGGTTTGAACTCAAGGAGGAGCGGAACCTTTTCGGCAAGGCCAAAGAGGTTGTAGCCCTCACACACCACTCCTCTCGCTTTGAGCTTGACGACGATGAGAAAGCAACGCTCGATCACGTCATTGAAAAACCAAGGATCTAACGTGGGGACCTTTTATCAAACTGGTGGTCTACTCCACCTACCCCATTGCCACACAACCGAGATACGTTGCGCTCGACCTGAAGTCGCTTGCCGACACATATCAGCGTCAGGGTGCAAGCTTGAGCTAATTTTCCTCCATGCTCCGAGGGTGCGGACGACGAGGCACTCGGTCTTTTGAAAGCCGCTGGCTGCCGCCCATATTTTTACCGAAGCAGCGCGAGGTCTGTCCCTAGAGGCTGCCGGCAGCCCTCAGGGAAGCCCTTTCAGCCATAGCCTTACATAACCTCCGCTATCGGCCGTTCTGTAGGTGGGCCGGGCGCTGTGGTTCCGCCGGCACCTACGCGACTGGCTTTATTCGGGGGAGCGTATCGCTCGTTGTCACCTGCCGACAGCAGCGACGACATTGGTCAGGGTGTCTTCGCTGCCGACGTTGCCGGGAACGACGATGTAAGTCACTGCGTGTTCGGGCGACACGTCTATGGACCATACCGAAACGCCTGGGAGAACCTGTCCGAGAACGTGTGCCCGTTTGGCTGATAGACCGTGCCGTGCTACCTCGGCCGAGGTGATTCCTCCTTTGGCAATCACGATGTCAACGTCATTAGCGAGTTCCTGGACGGCGGTTGCCAGAGCCGCCATAACCCTTTCTCCGTGGTTCAGCGTGTTGTGGGCACCGGAACGGTGCCGGCCGCTTGCCACCATCGCGAAGCCTCTGGTTTCCAGGTCGTGTTTGAGGTATTCGGCTGCGTCCCGGCCTGTTTGCACGGGGTCGTTGAGGGCTTCTTCTGTGTCGATGAACCTTGGGTGGCCCCAGTTTTCTTCGAGGGCAGCCAGTTGCGCAGTGGCTCCCGCGGTGTGGGACCCGCAGACCAGTAGGGTGCGGCTGGGTGACAGCACTAACGGGGCCGCCAGAAGTCCGGCGCTTTCGACGTCTGCTAAGGCTGCCGCGAGGGGTGCGGCGCAACGGATAACGATGGATGCTCCGATTTCATTGGCCTCTTGAACGGCGCGGGCTATCAGCCGGATGTCGTCGTTGGTCTCGGCGTCTGGGAGGATTACCGTTCCGGGCTCTGCGGACACGAGAAGTTGGGCAAGGCGAGTTCCTGCACGGATTTCGTCGAGTCCTACCAGTACTGAGGGGCGGCCGCTTTTGTCTTTGACGTAGTCGTCGAGCTTTCCGGTACTGAACGGAAAAACCGGGTCGAGGGCGTACTCCGTTTCGTGCGCCGCCATGTCGATGCCGTTTATGTTGACGTAGTGGACGCCGCCCCGCGTTGTGCGGCCCCCATCGGGGAATGCGGGGACGAATAGAATGATGGAGTTCTCGCTGAGGAACACTTCGCTTTCGGCGAAGACGTGTCCGCGAAGAGTTGAGTCACCGCGCAGGACGAACTGGATGTCCTCGCCAAGTTTTGCTCCGGCGGTCAGGGAGTCTTCCCTGACCTGGGCAACTAGTTTCCGTGCAGCTTCTTCATCGATTGCCCGGCTGTTGGTTTGAATGTAGACGCTGTGGGAGGTCGTGAGCGCTTCCGCGATCAGGTCTTGGTTGAAGTCCAGCAGCACGCCCACGTCGCTGGCTGATTGGGTGCCGGTGGGGTCGTCATCGAGAACAACGGTTTTCATTGTGCTACTTTCTGGGGGAGTGGGCCTCGTGTCCGGGACCCAACCTGGGTCCCGGACACGAGGGTTGTTGTGATCTAGTTGCCGGCCTCGATGAGTTGGTCGACTGCCTTCTTTTCCCGGTCACCCCATGTTTCCCGGGTAGCGAGGGCTGCGATCAGTCCGATGGCGCCGCATCCCAGGTAGACGATGGACACACCGCTCCACCCCCAGGCCGCGGCCGTCGCTGCGGCGATGAGCGGGATGAAGCCCGAAATGGCGGCGGAGAACTGGTATCCGATGGAGGCACCGGATGTGCGGGTGTTGGCGTGGAAGAGCTCAGAGAACCAGGCGCCCTGGGCGCCTGCCAGCATGTCGTGCAAGATCGGGAGGCCGATGATGTAGACGAGGATGATCAGGAAGGGAACGGCGGTGTTGACCATGAGGAACATGGGGAAGCCGAAGAGGACGATTCCTGCGCAGCCGATGAGGTAAAGCTTGCGGCGTCCTATGCCGTCGGTGAGGCGGCCCCAGAGAATGGTGGTGACGACGCCGATGGCTGCTGCGAGTACGAGTCCGGTGAGGCCTGTCTGGCGGTCAACAATCTTGTTGGTGGTGATGTAGGAGAGCAGGTAGGTGACGATGACATAGAAGCCGCCGGATTCGGCCAAGCGGAGGCCGATGACGCGCAGGATGGTGCGCCAGTCGTCCTTGATCACGGTCAGCAGGGGGTTTTTGAGGAGCTCGCCGCGTGCCTTTGTTTCCTCGAATTCCGGGGATTCGCTGACCTTCAGGCGGATGATGATGCCGGCGATGATCAGGAGGGAGCTGGCTAGGAAAGGCACGCGCCAGGACCATTCGTTGTTCCAGCCGGTCGTTGCCAGGAAGACGAGGTTTGCCAGCAGCAGGCCCAGGGGGACGCCGGCCTGGGGGATTCCGGTGTACTGGCCGCGCTTGCGCCAGGGTGCGTGCTCAAAGGTCATCATGATTGCCCCACCCCATTCGGCGCCGAAGGCCAGCCCCTGCACGATGCGGATTGCAACGAGGAGGATGGGGGCAAGGACCCCCACTTGTTCGTAGGTGGGGAGGAGCCCGATAAGGAAGGTGGAGGCGCCCATAACGAGGAGGGCGCCGACCAATACGGGTTTGCGGCCGTACTTGTCGCCGAGGTAACCGCCAATGAGTCCGCCAAGTGGCCTCATCGCGAATCCCACGGCCAGGGTGGCGAACGCGAGAAGTGTTGCGGACAGGGGGTCGCTGCCCGGGAAGAAGGCGGTCCCAAAGTACAGGGCGGCTGCTGTTCCGTATGCCAGGAAGTCGTAGTTTTCGATGGTCGTGCCGACGGCGCTGCCGATGGCGACCTTGCGTTTGTCAGGTGAACCGAGCTCAGCCTGCTGAGCCTTTGTTTGCATAAGAGCGCTCATCTGCGTTCATATCTCCTTCGATATGGGGCAGGGATATTCCCTGCCCCGCGTTGCCGCAGGCGCTGCACCAGGTGAGCCGGGGTGCCGGCGTCACCGAAGCTGGTTCAGGCCTCGACCTTTTTTCCTATGTTGTAAAAGCTGCGGATGTGTTCGCCCACGGCCTGCCTGGCCTCGGTTGCTTCCCGGCGCTGGAGGGCATCGAGAATTTGGCGGTGCTCGTGCCTCACGGTCGTGGCTGTTTCTTTCCAGTTCTCAAGCCGGGCGTACGCTTCAATCATTTGCCGGTTGATGGCGGTCCTAAGGGACCCCATCAGGTGTGCTGTGAGCGTATTGCCCGTCGATTCGGCAATACGGACGTGGAAGGCAGCGTCCAGACGGTTGAACTCCGCCGTCGTAATGTCCGGGGCGTCCATCCGGTCGAGGATCTGCGCAAGCTCCTGGTGGTCATTCTCGGATGCCCGTTCTGCGGCTTCCTCGCAGCACCAGGTCTCAAGGGCAATGCGGGTTTCGAGGACTTCGGTTTGCTTGAACTGGCCAAGCGCCAGTTGGAGCTTGAGGAGGTTCACGAACCCTGACCCGGGCTCGCCGACCAGTACGGCTCCTCCTTCGGCTCCGCCCCCTGGGCGGATGTCCACGATTCCCAGGGCTTCCAGTACGCGCAGCGACTCCCGCAGTGAGGGCCTGGAGACGCCCAGCAGAGCGGAGAGATCCCGTTCGCTGGGCAGCTTGTCTCCGGCTTTTAGTCGCCCGTCCAGAATCCGGTCTTCAATCTGGGTCATGACCTGTTCATAGGTCCTTACCCTTTGTACCGGTTCCCATGCTTCTGCCGTCATGCCGACCACCTCATCGATTCCTGCCGCCGGCCCGCCGCCTACGGCCCTCTCATCCTAATTCGTCGGCCTGATGGTCTGACCTAGCGGGTCAGGAGCATTTCGGAGCGGAACTCGTTTTCAAGCTGGCGACGGATCTGGACGGCGAGGAGAGTCTCGTCGGCATCAACGTCGTCCCATGAAACGGTGCCGTCCTTTGGAACGTCACGCTTGAGCTTCATCCCGTGGGCCAGGCCCAGGGGCAGGGCATTTCGCTCCAGCGAAATTTTAGCCGGGGCGAGCTTGCCGAAAGCGGTGTAACCGCCTTCCCCGTCCAAGGTTTCGCCGGCTTTGAGGTCTTTCTTGGCTGTGGTCATGACGTCTCCGCGGAAGTCCGTGGGGGCGCCTGTGGCTTCGCCCCTCAGTACCGCCGAAGCGATGCTGACCCCGAGCTCGAGCCCGATCATGTGGTAAGGCCGGTACAGAGAACCGTAACGTCCAGTGGAATCCGTTTTGACGCCATACTCGGCAAAGCACTGCACAGCGTAATCGGTCTTGGCTTCGAAGGTGACGTACACGCCCCAGCGCAGATCCCGATCGACTTCAGTCCCGTCACGGTGAAGGCTCGAAGCGATCTCAACGGTGCCGCGGCGGGTGAGGATGCCTCCGACTGACTTTTCACGGTAGACGTGAGGCAGGTCATCAACGCCGGCAGGCGGGAAGAAGAGGCCTTCGTCCTGCGGGGTGAGGCCGGTACCGTTGGCCACCGCTGCCATCTCGATCGCCGACTTAGTACCATCCAGGAAGGAGTTGAACATTTTGGGGTTGAAGTCACCCGATGCCAGCTGCTCGTCGCTGAAGCCGTAGTAGTTCCAGACGGTGTCCGGTGTGGAGTAGTTGTATTCGGGAAGGTACTTTGTGCCTTTGCCTGCAGCAACGATGTCGAACCCAACCGTCCGGCACCAGTCGACCATTTCACAGATCAGCGCAGGCTGGTCCCCGTACGCCATGGAGTACACGACGCCAGCGGCTTCGGCGCGACGCCGGAGGATCGGTCCGACCATGCAATCGGCTTCAACGTTAACCATGATGATGTGCTTGCCGTTGTCGATGCTCTTCACGGCGTGAGCGGTTCCGACAATCGGGTTTCCGGTTATCTCCAGAATCACTTCGATCTGAGGGAGCTCGATCAGGTCGGCTGAACTGTCCGTGACAAAGGTTGTCCCGTTGCGCAGCGCCTCGGTGAAGTTGTTCGCGGCGTACCGGTCCGCTGGCCAGCCGGTCCGCTGCAGTGCGCCTTTGGCTTTGGGCACATCGATATCGGCGACACCTACGACATGGATTCCTTCGGTGTTAAGCGCCTGGGTCAGGAACATGGAAGCGAACTTACCGGCGCCAATGACGCCAACACGGATAGGCCCCTGCTCCTCGGTCCGCTTCTGCATCAGTGAGTAAAGATTCATGAGCTACTTCCTTGTAGAACAGCAAAATTTCTGCATGGCCCGTTGGTCTGACCGTCTGATGTTGATACCATTGCATGTGAACTAGATCATGTCAATTGCGCCCTTTGCGGCACTAAACAGAAATGGGAAAACCATGTCAGCAGGAGGCAGCCAGCAACCAGGTCCACCTCACCGCGACTTTCAGTCCGAAGCCGGGCGAGTGGAAAAGGTGGAGGCTGCGCTCACCAAGGCCGTCTGCGAGGTCGACAAGGAAAAAGGTTGCATCCGCTACGAATTGACGGAATCCCGAGCGGAACGGCTTATCCTCACGGAAGGGACTGCCCCGGCTTTTGTTGACTCGGGGTCTTAGGCCGCTGTGAGCGCGGTTCGGTTGATTGTTTCATATTCGATTGGCGTGAGTTTGCCCAGCCGTCTTTGCCGTCGCCGGCGGTGGTAGGTCCGCTCGATCCAGGTCGTGATGGCCAGTCGGAGGTCCTGTCTGGTGAGCCACCGCTGGCGGTCCAGGACGTTTTTCTGCAGCAACGAGAAGAACGATTCCATCGCGGCGTTGTCGGCGCACGCACCGACCCTGCCCATCGATCCTGGGAGCCGGTGATGCCGGAGTGATTCGACGAACCGGCGTGACCGGAACTGTGACCCTCGGATGCTCTCCTAAGTGTCAAGCAGCAGTTCGGTGTTGTCTGGTGTTCGGGACGATGTGCTGGCGGCCGGGGTTGAGGATGAAGTAGACCTCGCGGGCGAGGTATCGCTTCAGGCAGCGGATGATCTCCATCTTGGAGTGTCCCTCGGCGGTCTTTTTCGCGACGTAGGCCTGTGTTCTCGGGTCGAGTCTGATCCGGCTGATCACCGCGAGGTGCAGGGCGCGGTTGGCTTGGCGGTCACCGCCGCGGTTGAGTCGATGCCGTTGTGTCATTCCCGAGGACGCGGGCAGGGGTGAAACGCCGCAGAGCATCGCGAATGCGGCTTCGGACTTCATCCGGTCGGGGTTGTCACCGGCCGTCACGAGGAGCTGTCCGGCGACTTCGATGCCGATTCCGACGCGCTCGAGGAGTTGGGGTGCGAGGGCTTCGACGATCGGGTTGATGAGCTCGTCCAGATCGGTTATTTCGTCGGTGAGTTCCAGGTAGCGGCGGGCCAGGGACTTCAGCGAGACCCGATAGGCGGTGACGGGATCGGTCGCGTTTGACACGTCCGGCCGCCATGCAGCGAGGGTGCGGATCAGCTGCATCCGGGTCAGGTGGCGGACCTGGTCGCGAAGTTCCTCCGGCGCGGAGACGATCGACATCCGAAGGAGCTGCAGGGCGCTGCGGCGCTCCCGGACCGCGTGGGCGCGGGTGACGCGCAGCACACGCAGCGCTTCGACCGCGCCGTCCTTGCTTTTGGGGATGCTGGTGCGTCGGCCGTGCAGTGCGGCGCGGGCTGCATTGATGGCATCGAGATCGTCGTCCTTGCCTTTGCGGCGGCGGTCGGACCGGTCGGGCCGGTCGACCTCCAGGATCATCACGCCGGCTTTGGCGAGGTGTCGGGTCAGGCCGGCGCCGTAGGATCCGGTGCCCTCGACGCCGATCCGGGCCAGGTCACCGAACTCTCCGATCCAGGCGAGCATCGCCCGGTATCCGGTGCGTGTTGTCGGGAAGCTCCTGGTGCTTAACACTGTCTCGCCGGCGTCGATGACGGCGGCGACGTGGAGTTCCTTGTGCGTGTCGACGCCGGCGAAGACAGGCGTCGGTGCCTGGTCCGGGTCGCTGGTTGCGGGCGTTCTGGTCATGTCAACTTCCTCCGGTTCATCGGGTGTGCAAGGGGCACGGCCCCGCGCATCGACCGACCGGCGGACAAGACAGTGATGAGCACCTTTGGCGCAGGCTCTCCTTAGGTCACAGCGGCGGCGAGGCGTAGCGCCTCACCGGGTACTCCCTGGGGACTGACAGATCCGGGGAAAGACAACAGCTGTCGATCGGAGTGAGAGTCAAGAACCCCGGGGCGCACCCGGCACCAGCATCCTGTCGCGTCCATCACTGTCCGAGTCAAGGACCCCCGGGAATACCGGTAAGGACAGTCTCACTATCCGAGTGCACCACAGTCGTCGCCGGGCGGCGTGCACGCACCGCGTTCTCCAGCGCGGACACCGCCAGCGAGGACTTCATCCGCGAGTCCATCGAGTAGCCCACGATCCTGCCGGAATAGACATCCTTCACCGCGCAGAGGTGGAGCTTGCCCTCGGCAGTCGGGTGCTCGGTGATGTCCGTCAGCCAGAGTTCGTTCGGTTCCCCGGCGGTGAAATCCCGTTCCACCAAGTCATCATGGACCGGCGGCCCGGGTCTGCGGTTCAGGCCACGCTTCTTCGAGAACACCGACCAGATCCCGTGGTCCCGACACAAACGCTGGACCCTGTTCTCGCCCGCCGTAATGCCCTTCTCAGGGAGTTCGTCGGCGACGAACCGGTATCCGAAGGCAGGATCCTCAACGTGAATGTCCAGGGCGGCGTTGACCAGATGCGCATCCGCCCAGTCCCGTTCCGTCACCGGGCTGGCCCTCCACCGGTAATAGCCTTGCTTGCTGAATCCCAACACCCTGCAGGTCACCGCCACGGGAACACCGTCGGCGGCAAGATCCGTGACCAGCGGGTAGATCTGTAATGGTCAGTAGCCGGCCCGAGGCCAGCTGGCAGGCTAGTCCCGGAGAGTGGGGCGTGACTCAGGGTATATCCGACCCGCGTATGCGGTGTCTTGAAAATGACGCGTCCGCCCCGTTCCCCGGGCACCGGCCTGCCCGCCCCGGATGACCTGATCAGAAGACTGTCCGCCTCTGGTGTGACCCGTTACAGATGCGTCTCCGATGCAACCCAGACAGGCCCTGCCCACCTGTCCGGTTCAATAGGAGGAGAACACACGATGGCAATTATCGCCGAGGACTTTGAGTTCGTTGTTGGAGTCGATACCCACGCCCGCACCCACACTTTCACGACCGTTCATGCCTCCACAGGCGCCGTGGTCGATACCGCGGCCTTCCCTGCCACCTCATCGGGGATGGACCGCGCGATCACCTGGATCCGACGGCGCACTGGTGGGCAGAGGGTCTTCGCGGCCGTCGAGGGCACGTCCTCCTACGGAGGCCGGCTCACCCAGGCCCTACTTGCCGCTGGCATTGACGTAGGCGAGGTCAGGCCACCCAGTCGCTCATCGCGGGCCCTTACCGGCAAATCGGATCCGATCGACGCGGAAGCGGCGGCCCGTTCAGTCCTGGGACGACCGCGCGACCAGGTCACAGAACCCCGCGCCGCAGGTACCAGGGCCGCGATTAGGATACTGCTGGCCTCCCGGTCACTACTCGATCATCAACGCACCGCCAATCGCAACGCCCTCACGGCCCTGTGTTGGCGGCCATGAAAAACTGCCGCTGTGCGGCCTCGGTCAGCTCGGCCCAGGCATCACGCAGCTCCTCGGCCTGCTCCGCCGTCAGAGGCGGCTGCTCCGGTGACGGTGACCCGGCTTGGGCGACCGCGGGCGCCTATGAAGCGATGGCGGGGGCCGGGGGCGGGGCTGTGCGTTGAAAGAGACGTCTGAGCCCCAATCCCAGTGTCCTTTCTGCACGTGAATGCGGACAGCCAGAGTATCAATGCCCCGGCGCTGTGCCACCCCTTCCGGCGGTTGCCGGGCGCTGGTCGGTCTGTCCGGTGCTGTTCCGGGGTTTCCGGCCGCGTTGCCGGCCCTTGCGCCAGCCCGGCACCGCCTCATCCAGCGCCCCGGCCTTGGCAGGGTTGAGCTCACCGCGGCTGGCCTTTTGGCGCTGGGAATGCAGCCAGACTCCGAGGTCGTGTTCTTCGCCGGCCACGGAGGACTTGTGCAGAGGCCAGTCATGCCCGGCCGCACGGTACTCCGCCAGGGCCTCGAGCCTGTCCTGCCACCGGGCCTCATCGGCCACGGCTCGCGGGGGCCGCTGCCAATCCGGCAGGACGGCCAGCCCGTTGCGGAACGCCAGCGCCAGTTTGCCGGCTGCATCGTCGTCGCGGCGCCGATCCAGCCAGGACGCCAGCGTCCGCTCGCCCACCTCCTCCGCGGTGCGGGAAGGGTAGCGGCCGGTTTCCTGCACCATGGCGACGAGCTCGCGCATCAGGGCCAGCCCCTGAGGGCTTACTCGGAGAGGTGCCTTGGCGGCGGCTTGTTCGTGGGCGGCCTGCAGGCCGGGGTCCGCAGCCACGGCCACGGCCAGATGGTAGCCGACAGTTGCGGTCGGTGCTCGGGTGAGCGCGGCGATCCGGGTGCGGGTCAGCCCGCCCCGGTACATCAGCACCCACTCGGCGTTAGGAACCGCACCATGCCTGGTCACGGCACCATCCTGCCATCCGATCAGGCCGAACAACCGAACCTGGACGCACCAGGCAGGATTACCGGCTGCAGTGGCATAGGCATTCCGCCGGGGCCGGACAGCATTGGGGGACGTTCCGGACCCGGCGGAAGCACTTGCGGCACGTCGCCCGTGAAAGCGCCCCGTTGGGCTGAGACAACTCTGTCTCGTAAGCCTTGGGGAAAGGCTGGGGCGTCGAAGGGCCCGCCGCCGCTGCAGGGCACACCAGCCCTGCGCGGAACATTGCTCGCAGGGCTCGCACCCCATGGAGGCGTCCGCTGGCGCGGCCGGCTGTTGAGTCCAGTGCTGTCGGTCGCAGAGCTCCGGCCATCCCTGGCCCTCTTTGTCTACGGCGATGCTCCTATAGGCGTCAAATCGGGATTATGGCTGTTTGCCGGACGTGGCGGATGGTCAGGTGGTCTCAGAAAGCTGCGGTCGAGGTAGACCTCCAAGTGGCCGATCGACGCTGGGACAGCAGACACGTGCCGAATTCAGATGGGTATCCGCGTTAGGAAAAGTGAACCAGGTTCTGGGCGTACCTCCGCCTTCGTGCGCTGCCGGACGTGAGCATCGACCACTGCCGGTAGTGGAGGGCGTTGACGGCCAGGTCAGCGCAGGGTGGGACAGGCTAGCGTAGCGTCAGCATCCGCAGGATCGGCGGACGATGAGTTCAGTGGGAAGGAGCTGAATGTTGTTGTTGGCGTCCGAGGGGGTGAGGGCGGCGTCGATGACGGCATTGGCGATGTCGTCGATCCGTTGCCTGACCGTGGTCAGTTGCGGCCAACTGAACTCTGACTCCGACGTCCCGTCGAAGGACACCACGGCGAGATCGCCGGGTACGGACAAATTGGCCTCATGGATGGCGCGGAGAGCACCAACGGCGAGCAGGTCCGAGCTCGCAAAGATGGCTGTTGGCCGCTGTGGCAGGTCCAGCAGCCGGCGGGTGGCTTCGTAGCCGCCCTGCCGTGTGAACTCCGTGTATTCGACCGGGCCTTCGGGCAGGGCCGCCTCATGCAGCGCATTCCTCCAGCCGCGCTCACGAGGATCCACTCTGGAAGGATCGATGTCCTTGCCTACCAGGATGGCAATGTCGCGGTGCCCGTGCGAGATCAGGTGCTTCACCCCGGTCGTTGCGCCTTGGACAAAGTCCGTACTGACCGTCGGGATCCCGTGAACGGCACTGGATTGGTCGATCAGGACGCGTCGAATGCCCTGAACCGGCATGGCTGCGACCTCGCTGGGGCTTAGGACAGTGGCAAGGATGATCGCATCGACCTGACGGGAGACAAAATTACTGGTGTTCTGACGCTCTATATTCGGGTCCGTGCGGGAGTTCGCCGTCAGGAGCGCGTAACCCCGTGGGGTTGCCGCTTGGGCGATGGCGTCGGTGAGTTCCGCGAAGTAGGGGTTGGTGCTGTCAGGGACGATCATTCCCAGGAGTTGGGTCGATCCCATGGTCAGGGCGCGGGCCGTGGCATTTGGCTGGTACTGCAGGGCCTTGATGGCTTCCCTGACACGGGCCGCTGTGGTTGCCGCGACCGGTTTCGGTCCGCCGTTGATGACGTAGCTGACAACGGCTGTGCTGACCCCGGCATAGCGGGCCACATCGGTCCGCGTTACCTTTCCGGATCTGGCGTGCGCTTGCAGACCTGCCATTAGGACCGCCCTTTCACTTCGTTGCGATAAGGATCAGTCTACCCGCGTGGAGCAGGGATTTGAGGCAGGAAACTTTTTCAACTGGCAGATATGGGGCCTCTTGCCGAAAAAATTCTACCCGGGTAGACTCGTTCTCGAATCGGCGAGTAGTGATCCTTCTCACGCTTCCCGCCTGACGGTATGCAAAGGCAACGCACACGATTTCGAGCAGTATAAAAATTTTTCGAAGGGATCAATGATGACCATTCCAAAGCCCCGCGGTGGAGCGGGGATTCTCACGGCGGCCGCTGCCGCTTCCATCGCCGCCCTGGTTCTCACTGGCTGTGGCGGCCCGGGCACCGGTGCTGCCGGGCCGACCGTCGAGGCAGGCAGCGGCGAAGGCACCATTAACGTTTGGGCCGTCGACGGCCAGGCGGCCGAGAACGATGCCTTGAAGAAGATCATCTCGAACTTCGAGAGCTCCCAGAGCAAAATCAAGGTGAACCTCAAGCTTTTCCCCTCCGACCAGTACACCAAGGCCGTGAATTCCGCGGCCCCGGGGGACCTGCCGGATGTGCTGGACTTTGACGGCCCCACCCTGGCCAGCTTTGTGTACAACGGCAAAATGGCTCCGCTGAAGGGATCGGTGTCCGAGGAGACATTGTCGAACCAGACAGATTCCATCAAGGCGCAGAACACTGTCGATGATTCCGTCTATGGCGTTGGCATGATGAACGCCGGGCTGGGGCTTTGGGGAAACAAGAAGCTCCTGGACGCCGCCGGCGTGGCCTACCCGACGACGCCGGACAAGGCCTGGACGGCCGATGAATTCACTGGTGTTCTGGACAAGCTGGCAACGGTGATCCCGGGCGGCAAACCGCTGGACCTGTCCGAACAGTACGGATTCGCCGGTGAATGGGGGACCTGCTGCTCCGCGGGTCCGGTCATCTGGTCCGGTGGCGGCACGATGCTCAAGGACAACAAAGCCTCCGGCGCCCTGGACTCGCAAGCGAACATCAAGTCGCTGACGAAGTTCGCCAGCTGGAAGAAGTACACCGATCCGAACGCCGACGGGCTTGCCTTCACCAGCGGCCGCGTCGCGCTGAGTTGGGTCGGGCACTGGACCTACCCGACATACAAGGCGCTGGGCGAGGATCTGGTCTCGATCCCGCTGCCGAACTTCGGCAAAGGCACCAAGACTACGTCCGGCACGTTTGCGTGGGGCATGGGAGCCACCACGAAAAACGGGGCCGCTGCCGGGAAATTCCTGGACTTCCTGATGACGGATGACAGCGTCGGCACCTACACCGACGCGAACGGCGCCCCTCCCGCCACGAAGACGGCCCTGGCTGCTTCCGGCCTCTACGGGCCGGGAAAGAAACTGGAGCTGCTGGGCGAGCAATTGAGCAGGGCCTGCGGCCAGGAGGACAAGATCACGGATTCCTGTGTCAGCGTCACCAGGCCAGTGACTGCCGGCTACCCGATCCTCACCGACCAGGTCGGCAAAGCAGAGGCCGCCATCTATGCCGGCAAGGACGCCAAGGAAGCCCTCAGCGCCGCCGCACGAGCCATCGACCAGAACTTCGCCGACAACGACGGCTACAAGAAGTAAAACTCCGTAGCGGTCCGGCCGCCTGTCACTTCACGCGGCCGGACCCGCCGGACTCGCCCACAGCGAAAGCCCTCATCATGACCACGCAAACGCAACAGCTCCAGGCCCCCGCAGCCCCTGTCAGGCGGCCGCCGAAATCCGGTCTCACCGGACACCGGTTTGCCGGACCGCTCTTCGCCAGCCCCGCCCTTCTCGGACTGGCCATCTTCCTCGTCGCACCGTTCGTGCTCGCCGTCGTGCTCTCCTTCTACCGCGTGCAGCTCAACAGCCCGCGGCCGGCGCGCTTTGTCGGATTCGAACAGTACACCCGGTTGTTCACCGACCCCGACCTGGCCGCTGCTTTCGGCCAGGCGCTGCTGAACAACTTCACCTTCGCCCTGATCGTCGTCCCCGTGCAGACACTGCTCGCCCTGGCCCTGGCCGTCCTGGTCAACCGCCAGCTTCGCGGCATGGTGGTCTTCCGGACCTTCATCTTCATGCCGTTGGTCTTCCCCTTGGCCCTAACGGCCGTGATCTGGCGGCTTATTTACTCCCGGGGAGACCAAGGGCTTCTCAACGCCTTGCTGGGGCTCTTCAGCGGCGGGACCATCACCAGCCACGACTGGCTCGGGGACCCGGCCACCGCCCTGGGCGCGATCATCGTCATGTCGATCTGGCAAAGCGTCAGCTTCCAAATGATCATCGTCCTTGCAGCCCTGCAAAGCGTCCCTGCGGAACTCTACGAGGCGGCATCCCTGGACCGCGCCAGCAAATGGGCGCAGTTCATCAACGTCACCGTGCCCGGGATCCGCAACACCCTGATCTTCGTGGCCCTCATCACCACGATCTTCTCCTTCCGGCTCTTCGACCAGGTGTACCTGCTGAGCCGTTCAGGCAGCGTGGACCGCAACTCCACCGAGACCGTGATGACCCAGATCATCAACACAGGCTTCGACAACAACAACGTTGGCCAGGCCGCAGCCATGACCGTGATCTTCATGCTGATCATCACCGTGATCGCAATCATTCAGCGCGCCGCGGCGCGCCAGCGAGGAGGCATCCAATGACGACGTCAACGGCCCTGAAACCCCGCCAACGGCGCGGAAGCATGAAACGTGCCCGTCGCTGGCAGACCGCCCTGCACTACCTGCTGCTGGCAGTGGTATCGCTGTTCTTCTTCCTGCCCGTCTACTACCTCATCATCGGAAGCTTCCGGCCCTCGTCCGAGGTCCTCAGCGGTCTCAGCGGGTTCGTTCCGACGAACCTGTCCTTCGATAATTACAGGGGCGTCTTTGACCACCTGAGTTCAGACGCCACCGGGCACTTCGGCCAGTTCGCTGCTGTCTCCATCATCGTCACCACCGCGGTGGTCGCCGGCAGCCTGATCGTAAATTCCATGGCCGCGTATTCGTTCGCCAGAATGCAGTGGCGCGGCAAGAAGATCATCTTCCTGCTCGTAGTCGTCCTGACGATCATTCCGTTCGAGGCCGTCGCGCTGCCGCTGTACTACATGTTTTCCGGCCAACGGGACACCATCGCCATCCAAGCCATTCCGTTCATCGCCAACGCGTTCTCAATCTTCCTCTTCTACACCTTCTTCCTCGACGTCCCCGGGGAAATCGAGGAAGCAGCCCGCCTGGACGGCGCCGGCCCCCTGAGGACGTTCTTCCAAGTCGTCGTGCCGATCACCAAACCGGCGTTCGCCACGGTCGCGATCCTGACCTTCCTGGCCCAGTGGGGATCGTACCTCTGGCCGGTCCTGATGGTCTCAGACCCGACCGTCCGCCCGCTCCCACTGGCCATCAGCATCTTCCAGAACCAGCAACCACCCGAATGGGGCCAGGTACTGGCCTTCGGAACGATGTTCATCGTCCCCGTCCTGGCGGTCTTCCTCATCTTCCAACGCTGGTTCGTAGCCAGCATCTCCAGCTCCGCCGTCAAAGGCTGACAAACACCGCGCGGCGTTCCTCCACGAAGGGCCGCTGCCGCCACACAGGATAGGTGCATTCACTTGGTTTTCCGTCTCAAAGACTCATGGGTATGGGACTTCTGGCTCGCCGACGACGGCGCCAGCTATCACATGTACTACCTCCACGCCCCCAAAAGCCTGGGCGACCCGGAGCTGCGGCACAGCAACGCCCGGATCGGGCACGCCACCTCAACCGACTTGAGGACTTGGGAACCGCAGGGCGTCGTGCTGGAACCCGATGACCCGGACGCGTTCGACGCGACATCGACCTGGACCGGGAGCGTCGTGCAGGGCCAGGACGGGACCTGGCGGATGTTCTACACCGGGGCACGGTTCTACGAAACGCACAACATTGAGGCCATCGGCGTCGCCACCTCACCGGACCTGCGCACCTGGACCAAACAACGGGACACCATCATCGAAGCCGACGCACGCTGGTATGAAAGATACGGCGATTCCACCTGGCCCGAAGAGGCCTGGCGGGACCCCTGGGTGTTCGCCGACCCGGCAGGTGACGGATGGCACATGCTGATCACGGCCAGGGCCAACACCGGGGACGTGGACAACCGCGGCGTTATCGGACACGCACGCTCACAGGACCTGCTCACCTGGTCCGTAATGCCGCCCCTGAGCAGCCCCGGGGCCGGTTTCGCGCACGTCGAGGTTCCCCAGACCACCACGATCGATGGCAGAAATGTCCTCTTCTTCTCCTGCGGACTCGACAAACTGTCCGCCACAAAAGCACCCAGCCACCAAGGTGGCGGAATCTGGAGCCTCGAAGTCGGGCAGCAAACCGGACCATATGACCTCGCAGCCTCAACCGTCATCACCCCGGCCGCACTCTACAGCGGTCGGCTCATCCAAGACCGCGCCGGCCAATGGATGATGATGGCCTGCCATGACGCCAACAGCGACGGCTCTTTCGAAGGCATCATTTCCGACCCGATGCCCGTGCACTGGGACCCCGCCAGGGCGTCCCTGACAACAACACCCGGTCCGAACCACGACACCGACCACCGCCCCGTCCCGCACACTCCAAGAGGAACAGCATGCCCGCCAAGAACCACGGACACCCCAGCGCGATCCTGCAGCTGAACACGGCCGGTGTCACCGTGCTGATCGATGCCACCAACGGGCAGTTGCCGGCGATCATCCATTGGGGAGCCGAACTGCCCGAACTTACCGCATCGCAGGCGACCACCCTGCTCCGGGCAAGTGTCCCGGTCCAAGGTTCCAGCACCATCGACCTGCCCCCACGGCCTGCACTGCTGCCGGAGCACGACAGCGGCTGGACAGGCCGGCCCGGTCTGCGGGGCACGTTCGCCGGTTCCGGATGGTCCCCGAAATTCCGCACCCAAGCGATCACGCTCGATGGTGACCCTGCCAGCGGATTTACCCCCTCCGGCCCCGGAACCGCGGTCTTCACTGCCGTCGATGACACCCGGCGCCTACGACTGGAACTGACCCTGGAACTGCTGCCCGGCGGCCTGCTCCGGGGACGGGCAGCACTGGAAAATCTCAGCGCAGAGGACCGATACGCCCTTGAGGACCTCGCCTTGTCCTTCCCGATCCCGGCCGAAGCTACCGAGCTGCTCGACTTCGCCGGAGCCCACACGCGGGAACGGACCCCCCAGCGCGGCTCCCTGCGCACGGGAACCCACCTGCGGGAAAACCGCAAAGGCCGCACAGGCCATGACAGCGCCTACGTCCTGCACGCCGGCACTCCCGGATTCGGTTTCGGCCATGGCCAGGTCTGGGCCGTCCACACAGCCTGGAGCGGCAACCACCAGCACTTCGCCGACCGCGTCTCCACCGGTGAACAACTGATCGGGGGCGGCGAGCTGCTCCTGCCCGGGGAAATCCGGCTGACCCGGAACGAAACGTACAGCAGCCCGTGGGTCTACGCCTCCTACGGGACCGGACTCGACGGGATCGCACGACGCTTCCACTCCCACGTCCGCAACCGGGCCACCCGCGTCCCCGCAGATCGCCCCGTAACCCTGAACGTATGGGAAGCCGTGTACTTCAACCACGACCTCGACAAACTCACCGACCTGGCCGACCGTGCCGCCGCCATCGGCGTTGAACGGTACGTCCTAGACGACGGATGGTTCGGCTCACGCCGCAACGACACCTCCGGACTGGGCGACTGGGTCGTCTCCCCGGACATCTGGCCGACCGGCCTGCACCCCCTCGTGGACCACGTCCACGACCTGGGAATGCAGTTTGGCCTGTGGTTCGAACCCGAGATGGTCAATCCCGACAGCGATCTCGCCCGGGAGCACCCGGAATGGATCATGGCGGCCCGCAGCCACTGGCCGGTGGAATCCCGCCACCAACAGGTCCTGAATCTCGGCATCCCCGAAGCCTACGAACACGTCAAGAAACAGATTTTGGCATTGTTGGCCGAGTACCGGATCGACTACATCAAATGGGACCACAACCGCGACCTGATCGAAGCCGGAAACCAGCTCAACGGAGGCAGGGCCGGGGTGCACGAACAGACGCTGGCGTTTTACTCACTGCTGCGGGAAATCCGTTCAGAGCATCCGAATCTTGAAATCGAATCGTGCTCATCCGGTGGGGCCCGCGTCGACCTGGGCGTCCTGGAGCACACCGACCGCGTCTGGGTATCGGACAATATTGACCCGCACGACCGGCAAACCATGCTCCGCTGGTCTACCCAGCTGCTCCCACCCGAATACATGGGTTCCCACATCGCCTCCGGCCGGTCCCACACCACCGGCCGCCAGCACGACCTCGCATTCCGGGCCGGCACCGCCATCTTCGGCCACCTCGGCATCGAATGGGACCTCGCAGAAGCCACCGTAGGAGAAATCACCGCCCTGACACAGTGGATCGACTTCTACAAACAAGAACGAACACTGCTACTCGGCGGCGACGTCGTCCGCCTGGACAGTCCAAACCAGAACATCATCGCCCACGGCGTCATCAGCCCCGACCGCTCACAAGCGATCTTCGCGGTCGCAGTCCTGGACAGTCTCTACCCGGATCCCACCGGCCGCCTGAAACTGCGCGGCCTTGACCCACAGGCCACATACAGGGTGGAGCCAGTCTTCATCGGCACCACACCCTCCGGGCTCCAACCCCCGCAATGGTGGGGCGAACCGATCGCCACCAGCCAGTCGATCCCGGCTGGGTCCCTGGGCAGCACCACGGTGGACGGCGTGCAATTCCCCGGAGCGGAATTCCCCGCCACAGTTCTGACCGAGGTCGGAATCTCTTCCCCAAGAATCCACCCCGACCAGGTTGTTATCTACCGCATCGAAAGGACCGGCTGACAAAACCGTCAGCGTTCGGTAGACGCGGGCTGCACATCGGTGAAAGCTAACCTCAGCAAGCCCATTACACGTGGCTCTGACCTGCGGTGCGACAGATGTAATGAACAATCGACGAGACTGCGTCAGGTGTATTGACACTGCGCCGATTTAGATGGAAACGGACAACAGTCGAAGAATCGAGGGGAAGGCATCTATTTCCAGACCAAATTTAAACCGCCGATAACCGGCCTTCCGTCAAGCTACGGCCATGGCACAACGACGGCGCCGGCAGGGGAGCGGTTCAGTCCAATTTGGCGTGGCGCAGGTACTGGTAGACCGTCTCCCTGCTGATTCCGTAGTCACGGGCGGGCTGCAGGCACGGGACTTTCCGACTTGCGGCATCGGGTGAGGTTCGGCCCCAGTCAAGGGGGTGTGTCATCGAGAAATGACCGGGGTATAGTCTTTGCCTAACTTCGGGGGTTATCTAAGGATTGCCGTGGATGCTACTTTGCGGAGGCGTCGTGGGTAAGTCATCAGAGTCTGGCAGTAGCAAGCCCATGCTGGCGGCTGTGAAGTTATCGGATGTCGACCTTGGACAGGCACGCACCCTGGGTGGTGCGGAGAGGCGGTTGGCGTTAAGGCTTAGCACCGCCGTGCAGCGCGACAGGTTTTTGGCTGGGCGGATAGCACTGCGGTTGCACGTGGCGAGGGTGGCGGGAGTGAATCCTGGCTCCCTTTACGCTGATTACGTCTGCGGGCGTTGCAGCGGTAAAGACAGGGCACACGGAGCGCCCCGCTACCGGACCGGTACCGACGGGCTTCTGGTCCAGGGTAGCTTGAGCAGGTCCGGAGACTGGTGCCTTATGGCGGCGGTGGTGGACGAGCTGGTTCTGGGCGTGGGGGTGGATCTGGAGTGCCGCGCGTCCGCAGGGTTCGAGGGATTCGTGGCTGTGGCGATGACTGCCGGTGAGCGCGAATATGTCCAGAGACTTCCGCCGTCCCAGAGGCCTTTGCTACAGACAGTGCTGTGGACGCGTAAGGAGGCCATTCTTAAAGCGCTGGGCAGGGGGTTGTCTCTCGATCCTTCTCTGGTCGACGTTGCTGGTGTCCTTCCCCTGCTGCCTGGGTGGACGAGCGGTTCTGGACGGTGGGTTGTTGAGGATGTGAATCCGGGTCCTCTGGGCTTGCCCAATACCGGCGTGGCAGCGATGGCGCTGCTGTTGGACCAGTGAAACAAGTACGCCGAGCCGCGAATCCATGCCCTTAGGGAAGGCGCATGGGGGGCCATCCCTAATAGGACATAGCCTCCGGCTCATATCTTTGCATGCGGCCTTTCCGGCGGGTTGTGCTCATTTGTCCGGTCGGATCTGGGTTGTCGTGGCGAAAGCGAGGGTGGCGTAGCCCAGGGCCCCGGCCATGTCTTTCAGCAGCTCTTGGTTGATGTTCTCAACCGTATCGCAGCTCTTGTGAAAGCACGCGTCGTGGTCTTCGTCCCTAGTCCCGCCGTATTCTCTTACTTGATTTGCCGTTTTGTGCCGACGTCGCCCGTGAAGAGCCCGCCGACTGCGATGCCGGCCCGAAGGAAGGGTTCGTAGTCGGATCCGCCGTCGAATACGGTTGCCTCGGCCGGGAGGGAGTTCTTTGCGAAGTAGTCACGAAATAGGGTCTCGATTTCCTGTGAGCCGGGAGGGCCTGCGTCGCCGTAGCGGGAGCCGTCGCCGTCGTGAATAAAGCGCCCGCCGTTGGGTGATGCCACCATGTCCAGGTTGCTGTTAAGGGCGGTTTGGGCGATCTCACGCTGGTTGAGTGCATCGACGTAATGCTGCGAACCCAACAGGTCAATTTCTTCTCCTCCCCAGAACGCGAAACGCACCCTGTTTTTGGGTTGGACGCCGGTTTCGGCCATCCAGCGAGCGGTTTCGATGATGGCGGCCACGCCGCTTGCGTTGTCGTTTATCCCCGGGCCTTCGGATACCGAATCCAAATGACCGCCCACAACTATCGTGTGCTCTTCGCTTCCGGCTGTGTCAGCCAGGATGTTGAAGATCTCCCTGTCGGCTTCCTGGTCTTCGTCCCAATAGGTGAAGACGTGCCGGATAGGGGTGTAGCCGGCGGCGCGTAACTGGTCCTCGACGTAGCGGGCTGATGCCTCATATCCAGACGTGCCGGCAGTTCGATTTCCTCCCTCTTCATCGGCGATTTTCTGCAGGGCCTGAAGGTGTCCGATGAGGTTCCTCTTCGCGAAAGCTTCCCGTACTTCCCCCGCCTTCACACCCAGAGCCGGCACGAGAGCCTGGGGTCCCGGAACCGCTTGGGCTGTGGAGCGCGATGTTGCATGTTTTGGGGCAGGAGGCGTTGCAATTGGCTACGAGCATGCCGACAGGAACAGCGTTAAAGCGAGGAAGGCTCCGCCTGCCTTGTGAGCGGGTTTGCCATCGGATGGAGCGCCTTCATGGATGAAAACTACTGCCCGGGTTAGGCAGTAGGAAGAGCTTTAACGAGACACACGTAGTACCCTGCAGCAGACGAGATCATCTACCGGAAGCAGGTAGTAGACGACTCTGAAAAACAGGTACCGATTACTCGTGTTTTTCCCCCGGTTGTGTGGATAGATTCGATTCTGTAGGTAGGAATTGCCGTAAATGCAGCCGCAGGTTGGCTGGCGGTAGGTAGCCCGGGATTCGCTACTGGGGAAAATCCAAGGCATCGACGACTCGTGTTCGCAGCCCCCCGTGCGGCTGTCAATTGAAGAGCGAAGTCAAACCGGACGAGGTCGCCCGGTCCTCTACAGTAGCTGGCAGGAAATCCCCAAGTGTCTGATATTTTCGAGTCCCTCGAATCTGAAGTCCGTTCCTATTGCCGTGGTTGGAACACCGTTTTCGACCGTGCCTCCGGCAGCTTTCTCTACAGTGAGGACGGCCACGAGTACCTCGATTTCTTTTCCGGCGCAGGAGCCCTGAACTACGGGCACAACCACCCTGCACTCCTGAGACCGCTTCTGGAGTACCTGCTTTCCGGAGCCGTCGTTCATTCCCTGGACATGAAAACAAAGGCCAAACGGCGTTTCCTGGAGACATTCCACGAGCTGATCCTGAAACCCAGGGACCTCAACTATAAAGTCATGTTTCCCGGTCCCACCGGCACGAACAGCGTGGAGGCCGCGCTGAAACTGGCCCGCAAGGCCACAGGGCGCTTTCATGTCCTTGGTTTCACCAACGCCTTCCATGGGATGACCCTTGGCTCGTTGGCGGTTACTGGCAATTCCATGAAGCGCCAAGGTGCCGGGATCCCGCTCACTCACGCGTCCAGCATCCCATATGACGGATTCCTGGCCGGTGAGACCCCTGACTTTTTATGGCTCCGGTCCGCCTTGGCTGATTCAGGATCAGGACTCGAAAAGCCGGCAGCTGTCATAGTCGAAACCGTTCAGGGAGAAGGCGGCCTAAGAGCAGCACGGGCGTCGTGGCTCCGGGAACTCTCCGAGATCTGCCGCGAACACGACATTTTGCTCATAGTCGATGACGTGCAGGCCGGCTGCGGACGGACAGGGACGTTCTTCAGCTTCGAGAACACCGGCATCGTCCCGGACATTGTCTGCCTTTCGAAGTCCATCTCCGGTTTCGGATTACCCTTAGCGCTCACGCTGTTCAAGCCTGAACTTGATCTCTGGAAACCCGGGGAACACAACGGCACCTTCCGGGGCAACAACCCGGCATTCGTCACGGGGGCCGCGGCCTTGGAACACTTCTGGCAGGACCGGAAATTCGAACAAGAAATTGCAGCCGTGACAGCGCAGTTGCATGAGGGCCTGAGGCTGATAGCAAATGCCACTGAAGGGGCAACAGTACGCGGCCGCGGCCTGCTCGCCGGGATTCATTACCCAGATCCGACGGCCGCAGGAAAAATTGCCGCCGAATCATTCAGCCGCGGACTGCTCGTGGAAACGTCCGGCCCCGAAGGCGAAGTACTCAAGACCATGCCGGCCCTGACCATCAGCACCACAGAGCTGCGCCATGGACTGGAAATCCTGGCCGAAGCAGCCGAAGCCATCACTGGCCAAAAGATTGTCCTGAGGACCGTCGCCTGATTGCGCCCCGGGTGGAAAGCACCGCATAGAGGAACTCAAGGACTGTGGGATAGGCAAATGAGCATGCAATTCGATTCTGCGGCAGAGGGCAACTTCTTTGGGGCTGAACAGTCGGCAGAGACAGTAAGCCAGGGAACGCCGACGGCCGGGAGCAGCGCGTACGGTCGTTACCCGCCCAAGACCCCGCCGTGGATTGGATGGAGCCAACAGCTGCGCCAAGAGGTCGATCCGACCGCATCCGGGGGAGCGCTCATCGTACAGAAATTCGGAGGATCATCGGTGGCAGACGCTGCCGGGATCCGCCGCGCTGCCCGACGGATAGCCCAAACGCGTGAAGCGGGCCACCGGGTCGTGGCGGTGGTCTCGGCCATGGGTGACACCACCGATCACCTGTGCGATCTTGCCGCCGACGTTTCCCGGCAGCCGCACCCAGGAACGTTGGACGCCCTGCTGAGCATGGGCGAACTCGTCTCATCATCCCTGCTGGCCATTGCCCTGATCGATGCCGGCCACGCCGCGCGCGCATTCACAGGAAGCCAGGCCGGGCTGATAACAGACAGCGTGCACGGCAGGGCGCGCATCATCGATGTTAGGCCGGGGCGAATCCGCAACTGCCTGGACCATGACGGGATCCCTATCGTCGCCGGATTCCAGGGCCGGACGCAAAAAGGCAGGAGAGTGACCACGCTGGGGCGGGGCGGTTCTGATCTGACCGCTGTAGCACTCGCCGCGGCCCTGGGAGCAGGTGTTTGCGAGATCTACACGGACGTAGACGGCGTCTACACAGCTGACCCCCGCGTTGTTCCTACAGCACGGAAAATTGCAGCCTTGTCCAGCGAAGAAATGCTCGAACTCGCTGCTTGTGGTAGCAAGGTCATGCACCTGCGCAGCGTGGAGTACGCACGACGGTTCGGTCTTCCCATCCATGTCAGATCTTCATTCACAGACGACCCCGGAACACTGATCCTGCCTGGCCTCGACCGGCGGCCCTTTAGCAGACCAGCGCCAGAGCATGCCGTGATCACAGAAGTGGCAGGCGCCCAGTCCATCTCGGAAATCGTGGTCACCGGGCTTCCCGATGATCCTGGCAGAACGTCTTTGCTATTCGAATCGCTATGGCAGTCAGGGATACACGTACAGTCAATTGCTCAAGATACACGCTGCCCCGGTGCCCGAACCGACGTCGCCTTCTCGCTCCCTGCTGATCAGCTCACGCGCGCCCTGGCCGTATTGCGGACCCGCCAGAAGGCCTTGGACTTCGAGGATCTGCTGCACAGGACACACGCAGGCAAGGTCGAGCTCACCGGCCTCGGCATGAGGTCGTCTCCCCAAGTCCTCGCGACCTTCTTCAGCACTCTGTCAAAGGCCAAGGCTGACCTCGACCTCATCGAAATATCGGAAACGACCCTTGCGGCAACTACCGGAGCCGCCCACCTCAGGGACGCCATACAGGCTCTTGGATCAGCATTCGGCCTTACCCCACGCATCAGGGAACCGCAGAACCAGCCCGCCAAAAGCCGTGCCGCTGCCAGCCCTGGGCGGGGGACGCGAAGAATGCTGGACGACCCTCATGCCCCGGAACCCGCCACCGCCGGACACCGCCTTGCGCCGATGCGCCGGTCGAACTGACGACGAACACTCGCAGCAGGCTGCGTGGGGACCATCGTCGCTTACCAAGGAATCAGCATAATGACAGAGAACGTGAAGGCCCGCAAGGGTGATATCCGGCCCGCTGAACTGCGTGGTGTCCTGACCACGGGGTTGGACGGGGCGGGACCGATCCTGACTTCGGCTTTCCCTGACCACGTGGTCCGGTGGAGGGAAGGCGAAAGGCTGAATCAGCTCTTCGAGGACCGCTGCGACACCCTTGCTGCACAGGGACGGGCCGATCACCTGGCGGTGGATGCCGAGGACACAACCCTCACGTACCTGGAGCTGGATCAGCAGGCGAACCAGCTGGCACGCCATCTGCTCGTCTCCGGAGCACGCCCCGGGGACCGAATCGCGCTGCTCTTCGACCAACCCAGCCGTGCCTACATCGCAATGCTCGCGGTGCTAAAAATCCGGGCAGCCTATGTCCCCCTCGATCCCGGATTCCCTCCCGACCGGCTGAAGTTCATCATCGAAGACGCCGATGCCACCATGGTCCTCTCCTTATCGCATCTGAAGGACCTGCTGCCTGAAGTGGCCGCGCTGACCATCTGCCTGGACCATGCGCAGGCGCATATCGAGGCGGAGAACCCCACCCGCCTCGAGCTACCGCCGGCACGCGGCAGCACGGACGAACTCGCCTACATCATCTACACATCAGGCTCTACCGGCCGACCCAAAGGCGTCGCCATTGAGCACGCAAGCATCTGCAATTTCGTCCGCGTCGCCTCCGCCCTGTATGGCATCGAGTCCACCGACCGCGTCTATCAGGGCATGACCATAGCCTTTGATTTCTCGGTTGAAGAAATTTGGGTGTCCTGGCTCGCGGGGGCGACGCTGGTACCCAAACCCGCCGGTTCTACTCTCCTGGGAACTGAACTGAGCGAGTACCTGGTAGGGAAACGGATCAGCGCCCTGTGCTGCGTGCCGACTCTTCTGGCTACCATCGACGAGGATCTTCCCGAGCTTCGCTTCCTGCTCGTCTCCGGGGAGGCCTGCCCCCGGGACCTGGTGACACGATGGCACACACCCGACCGCCGCTTCCTGAATGTCTACGGGCCGACCGAGGCCACAGTCACTGCCACGTGGGCCCTGTTGGACCCTGACAAGCCCATTTCCCTGGGCGTGCCCCTGCCCACCTACTCCGCTGTCATCCTTGACCCCAACGGCAGCCACGCACTGCCCCTGGGGGAAGCAGGTGAAATCGGGCTCGCCGGCGTCGGCCTGGCAAGGGGATACGTTAACCGCCCGGACCTGACCGCCCGGGCCTTCATACCCGACTTCCTCAAAATCCGCCATAACCCCTCAGGGAGAATCTACCGCACCGGGGATCTGGGCCGGATCAACAAGGAAGGGGAAATCGAATACCTCGGCCGAATCGACACCCAAGTCAAAATCCGCGGCTACCGCATCGAGCTGGCTGAAATCGAATCATTCCTTTTGCAGTTCCCCGGAATCGCGCAGGCAGTCGTGGGTACCTTCGAGCCCCAACCGGGACAGCTAGAACTGGCCGCGTACTACACGCTCCGCCATGACGCTGAAAACGTGGACACCCCCGACATTTACCAGATGCTTCGCACGCGGCTCCCCGGCTACATGGTGCCCGCCTACTATGAGCAGCTCACCACCATCCCCATGATGCCCAGCGGCAAAGCCGACCGGAAACAACTACCGCGCCCGTTGGAACGGGTAAGCTTGGCAGGCACCGGAGCCTACACCGCCCCAGCAACCCCGGCAGAAACCTCTCTGGCGGAGCAACTCGGTGTGATCCTGGGGCTTGACCGCGTCTCGACCGACGCGCACTTCTTCAATGACCTTGGCGCCAATTCTCTCCTGATGGCACATTTTTGCGCCCGCATCAGACGAGAGACCGACCTGACGCCACCGGCCATGCAGGACATCTATCAGAACCCCACGGTCCGTCAATTGGCTGCGGTGCTGACAGAAGTGCAACCCGCATTAGCTACGGGACCGACAGGGTACGGGACCGATCTGATCACGGACGCAGCTGTTCCGCTTCCCACGACCTTCAAATACGTAGTGTGCGGCGCCATCCAGCTGTGGATTTTCCTGGGCTACACAATGTACGCCGCCTGGCTGCTGGTCTTTGGTTTCAAATGGGTGTCAGGAGGGCGCGACCTCGTTGACATGTGGCTGCGTTCCGTCGGCTTCGGCGCGCTCATGTTCCTGTTGCTGTCCATGACCCCGATCATCCTGAAGTGGATCCTGGTCGGCCGCTGGAGGCCAAGGCAAATCCGGATCTGGAGCCTGGATTATGTCCGGTTCTGGACGGTAAAGACACTGACGCGGGCGAATCCCCTCGTGCTGTTCGCCGGTTCACCGCTATACGTGCTGTACCTGCGGCTCCTCGGGGCAAAGATTGGCAAGGGGGTGGTGATTTTCTCCAAGACCCTGCCCGCGTGCCCGGACCTGCTCACCGTTGGCGACAACACCGTCATCCACAAAGGCTCCTACTTCCTCTGCTACCGGGCCCGCCCGGGCATTATCGAGACTGGTCCGGTGACACTGGGGAGAAACGTCCTTGTGTCGGAGGAAACCACTCTCGACATCGGAACTTCAATGGGGAACGACACGCAACTCGGACACGCCTCCTCACTGCAGACATCCCAGGCTGTACCCGATGGACAGGTCTGGCACGGCTCCCCGGCAGTACTCACCAGCACCAACTATCGGCGGGTCCCCGCCGTGAGCTGCACTACGCGCAGGAGAGTCATTTTCAGCATTCTTCAGCTGGTCAACCGGCTTGTCCTGGTCCTTCCCGTCGGTATCCTTGGACTCGCCGCGCTGCTGCCTTCATACTTGGACACCGGGCACCTGCAGCTGAACGACACAAATTTCTTTCTCCACGTTATGGCCGCAACTCTGACCCTGTTCATAGTCGGGTTGATCACCGGGCTGCTCTTTGTCCTCAGCGTTCCGCGTCTGCTCAATCACTTCATCGAAACCGACAGGGTCTATCCGCTCTACGGAGTGCATTTTGCCATCCAGCGACTCATTGCCCGAATCTCCAACGCCGGCGTGTATAAAGAACTCTTTGGCGACAGCTCCTACATCGTGCACTACCTGCGTGCGCTGGGCTACGACCTGTGCAAGGTGGAGCAGACCGGATCAAACTTCGGCCCCGCTTTTAGCCACGAATCCCCCTTCCTGAGCATTGTGGGAACAGGAACAATGGTTTCAGATGGTCTGAACATGATGAACGCCGACTTCTCCAGCACTTCATTCCGCCTGTCACGGGTACGGATCGCCGGCCGCAACTTCCTCGGAAATAACCTCACCTTTCCTATCGGAGCCCGCGTCGGTGAGAACTGCCTCCTCGCCACCAAAGTGATGATCCCGATCGACGGCCCGACCCGGACGGACGTGGGTCTGCTCGGTTCACCCCCGTTCGAGATTCCCCGCTCTGTCCAGCGGGATGCACGGTTCGATGAGCTCAAGATCGAGGAGGCGAAGAACCGGCTCCTCCAGGCAAAGAACCGGCACAACATCGTGACCATGATGCTGTTCCTGGCAGCGAACTGGTTCCTGTTCTTTGCCGCGACGCTTTGGGGCGCCGTTACCGTCACGACCTACAGCTTCCTTGGGGTATTGGCGATCTCCCTGTCGATGCTCGCTTTCCTGCTGTTCCGCATACTGTTTAGCGTGCTGGTGGAGCATGCAGTCCTGGGCTTCCGCCCTCTGAAGCCGCAATACTGTTCCATCTACGACTCCTATTACTGGCATCACGAGCGGTTCTGGAAGCTGATGACCGGAGCGCCCTTTAACGGCACTCCTTTCAAACCCGTGGTCTGGAGAATGCTGGGCGTCAAAGTCGGCAAGCGGCTCTATGACGCCGGGCTCGGCATACCGGAGAAGACACTCGTGACCATCGGCGATGACTGCGCCTTCAACGAAGGAACCCTTATCCAAGGCCATTCTCTGGAAGACGGAACCTTTAAGTCCGGGTACATCGTTGTGGGCAACCGCTGCTCCCTTGGTGTCTCAGCCTTCGTCCACTACGGGGTGACGATGCACAATGGGTCAACAGTCGGCGCCGATGCCTTTCTCATGAAAGGCGCAGACGTACCGGAAACGACAGTATTCACCGGCAACCCGGCACGCGCGGCGTCTCATCGGGAACGTCAGACCTCGAATCCCGCCGCCGTTTCGTGGGGCCCCCGACACAGGGCACCCGAGTACGTGCGGATCCGGACCGTGAAATCCGCTTCGCACGGACTCCACAGGGATCCGGCGCGGGCGCACCGACAACGCAAAACGCCGTCGATGTGACTGCGACCGATTGCGGATAGCACCCCCACTGTTCCTTTACCTGTTCCTTCACCGCCGAAAACCACCCGGCGCCGCGAGAAAGTTAAGGCAGTCCCAATGACTACAGCGGTTACACCCTCCGTCGGCCTGGTCGGATGGCGCGGCATGGTCGGCTCTGTCCTGATGCAGCGCATGCAGGACGAGGGCGACTTCGCCAACATCAACCCGGTGTTCTTCTCCACCTCCAACGCGGGAGGTGCCGCCCCCTCCTTCGCAGAAGGGGCAGGCAAGCTCGAGGACGCTTTCGACGTAGAGACGCTGGCCAAGCTGCCGATTATCGTCACCGCCCAGGGCGGCGACTACACCAAGCAGGTCCACGGCGAACTCCGCAGCCGCGGCTGGGACGGCCTCTGGATTGACGCGGCCTCCACGCTGCGCATGAACGAGGACTCGATCATCGTGCTGGATCCCATCAACCGCGACGTCATCGACAAGGGCATCGCCAACGGGACCAAGGACTTCATCGGCGGCAACTGCACGGTGTCCTGCATGCTGATGGGCCTGGGCGGCCTCTTCAGGAACAGCCTTGTGGAGTGGGGCACGTCCATGACCTACCAGGCGGCGTCCGGCGGCGGCGCGCGACACATGCGCGAGCTGCTGAGCCAGTTCGGCACGCTGAACGCAGAGGTCAGCACGGAACTGGACGACCCGGCGTCGGCCATCCTGGACATCGACCGCAAGGTCCTCGCCCACCAGCGCACCGCCATCGACGCCACCCAGTTCGGCGTGCCACTGGCAGGGTCCCTGATCCCCTGGATCGACGCGGACCTTGGCAACGGCCAGTCCAAGGAAGAGTGGAAGGCCGGCGTCGAGACCAACAAGATCCTTGGCACCTCCGACGAGGACCACGTGATCATGGACGGCCTCTGCGTGCGGATTGGCGCCATGCGGTCGCACTCGCAGGCGCTCACCCTCAAGCTTCGCGAAGACCTGTCCGTTGCCGAAATCGAGAAGCTGCTCGATGAAGACAACGAGTGGGCGAAGGTGGTGCCCAACACCAAGGAAGCCTCAATGGCCGACCTGACCCCCGTGGCAGTCTCGGGCACCCTGGACATCCCGGTTGGCCGCATCCGGAAGATGGAGATGGGTCCGCAGTACATCAGCGCCTTCACCGTAGGCGACCAGCTGCTGTGGGGAGCGGCCGAGCCTCTCCGGCGCATGCTGAACATCGCGGCCGGCACACTTTAGCCACCCGTTTCAGAATAATCGGTCAGATGAACGAAGCAATGACGGAGACCGGACAGCACGCGGAACGGGGGCCTGACCTGAACGGCCACCTCACAGTCACCGTCTACATCCCTGCCCATGAACCGGACGCGATCTATGTCCAAGCCGCTGGGACATGGCTCCGGTACGAAAAGTACGGCCCCTGTCCAGAGACCGACGCCAACGAGTGGTTCAACCGCGCTCAAGACAGAAATGGCCCGGAACCGGTCCCGGAGCCCCTCAGCCTTCACTGGGCCGGGCATAGATCCGGCAGCTCCCAGGAACTCATCCGGAAACGCAGACCCCGCGTCTACTGCGACCCGCAAAAACACCCGGACCTGTTTGTCACACAAAACGACGGCCCGCCCACAGCGCCCTTGCCCGCCCTGGAGCTAACCGCCCACCCGGGAGACCCCGAACCCTGGGTCGATCCGAACAACGGAACCAGGTTCACCTGTGAACAGGCTAGGACGGCCACGGCGATCCTGAGGTACGCGCCGCGGAAGGACCATCCATCAAGCAGGGGCGGGGAAAACCGGGAGTGCCCCGGACTCGAACGGATAGACACCGTCTGCCACACACCCACAACAACAAGGCAACCGCCTGCCCGCACGCAGGGAGCACATGAGATGGTCAGCTCTTCCCGCTGAGCAAAACGATCTGCGCAGCTCTACTGCTGATACACCACTGCTCATAGGCGTCACACCCTAATGAACCAGGCACAGCGCCCATAAAGGCCAAAAGAAGGAACCTCATGCCGGATATTGAAGCTCTGAAGGCAGACCTGACTGTTGTCGGTGAATCCTTCGTAGACATAATCACCAGCCACAACGACCCCCTTCCGCTCGTGCGTCCCGCGGGAAGCCCCATCAACCTCGCAGTAGGAGCCGCCCGGCTTGGACTGGCAGTTACGCTGGTGACGCACTACGCCAACGACTGGAACGGACACCTCATCGAGAAACATTTAAAGTCAAACAGTGTCATCGGGATCAACTGCGGAATAGGACCAACCTCCACCCTCATGACCGCTCTGGACGCCGAGGGCAACGCTGAATATTCCGCGTCCATCGGTTGGGATATCCACGGCGCGTCACTGCCGGCCCAAGCAGCGGTCGAAGAATCAACGCACATTCATACCGGATCCCTCGCCGCAGTCCTCCCGCCAGGAAACAACGCCACGTTCGCACTTGTTCAGGCAGCCCGAGAGCATGCCACCATCAGCTATGATCCCAACTTCCGACCCTCGTTCACTCCGGACGCCACAACAATCCGCCGGCAGGTCGAACTCTTCGTCACCGCCAGCGACATCGTCAGGGTCCGAGAAGAGGATCTCAGCTGGCTCTACCCCGACAGCATCCCGCTAAAGAGCCTGCAAAGCTGGTTGCATCACGGACCAGCGCTGGTCGTTCTCACCAGGGGCGCCGACGGCCCGGTAATCCTCTCGCGTAAGGGATGCGCCGCGATGCCCGGTGAATCCCTGGCTGTCCCATACCCTTCCGGCGCTGGCGAATCTTTCATGGCTGCCCTCATTTCCGGCCTTGCCCAACTCAAAGCACTCGGGGCGAGATCCAGGACAAGGTTGTACTCACTTGGGCTGCGCGACCTACACGCCCTCGCCGCGTACGCGAATCACGCCGCCGCCATAACCTGCTCCCGTCCCGGGGCAGAGCCTCCCGACATCCTTGAACTTGGTCCTCTAAGCGTGTCCCGGCATGATGAGGAGAAACCTGGTGAAGGGATTAAATTTCAACGTGAAAAACGGGTGATTGAACTTTTTGGCTACTAGCTTCTCTTGTAAGCAGACGGTTGAGAAAACCCATGTCCCTATTTTGATTGTTCCTCAGTGGCGTCGTCCTCCTATTTACGGCGCAGGGTGGTGGGAGTATGCTCTCAGAACCAGTAGCGTCAGTCGGCCGGGGGACCAAGCGTGACATTAGTGCTATTTGGAGGTTGGAATGTCTTTTTCCAGCCGCGGGCGCTGTTTCTTCGCCGCGGCAATGATGGTAGCAATGAGCTCGTGCACGGCCCCCGCCGGCTCGGAGGCGGCGCGGCCCTCCGCGTCCGTTCCGACGGCACAGGGTTCAGCTTCCGTGCAGCAGGAGTCCCCTGCGGCAAATGGTGACCTGCTCCCTGATTTGGTCATGTTGCCGCTGGAGTCGTTTCATGTGGCCTATGAGGGGGACCAGAAGGTTCTCCGGTTCACAACTAACGTGCTCAACGGCGGCAATGCCCCGCTGGACGTGACCGGGTCCCGGGCCGGCGTCGGGGACCTTGACCTCACCGTCTCGCAAAGCATCCTTAAATCTGATGGCAGCGCCCGAACGGTCAAGACAAAAGCCATCATGCGGTATGAAATGGTTGACGGACACGACCACTTTCACGTCCAGGATTTTGAGCGCTACCAGATACGGCCTGAAAACGGCACAACGTGGACAGGATCCCGCAAAGAAGGTTTTTGCCTGCGGGACGACGGAAACCTCCAAGGCAAACCCAGCAGATACGACGACGCAGACTTCGACTGCGGTACGGACGAGAAAGACACGGCGCTGACGGTAAGGCAGGGGCTTTCTGAGGGATGGGTGGACGTCTACGACTGGTATCTTGAAGGCCAGTACATTGAGCTCAAAGACCTTGAACTGCCAGGTAACTTTTGCGTACAGGCAGAGGCCGACCCTGGCCACTTTCTGACAGAATCAACCCGGGAAAACAACGTGACGTCTGCTTTGCTTCGCATTTCAGACTCGGACGTGTCCGTCATTCGACAGGGCTGCTGAAAACCGCGGCCTAAAGTGTCCGCACCCTTAATCAGGCTGCGGCCACGCTCAAGGACAGGTTCATGGGCCGCAACGTCAGACGGCCGGCAGCGCATCATGTGCCGACAGGTGCCGCCGTTGTCACCTAGCCCCGATTTTTCGTCGGTTGTCTGAGCCGTCGCCCGGGGCCTGATTTTCGCTGGCGGTTTGGTCTGGTGGGTCGAGGGCGTGCTGGATCACTCATTGGGCCGCCCGGGGCGGGCGCCGGTTCCACGGCCGGTGTGATGCTGCATGGTTCTGTTCGTCGAGTCAGTTTCTGGTGGCTGGTTCTCAGGTGGGGACGGGCAGTGGGGCCCGCAGGTGTGTGACGGCGTCCAGGACCAGAGCGATGAGTGCCCGCTCGGGTGCTTTTTCGGGAAGCAGCAGGTGCTTGCGTCTGGCGCGGGTGATGATTTTCCCGGCGGTCGCGAAGAGCCGGTAGCGCCAGGCTTTGATGTCCCAATTCTTGGCGTGGTGCCCGTCCGGGAGTGCTGTGAGCTGCAGCCAGGAGACGAGGTTGCTGGCCAGGACGGCGATGTTGGCCCAGGCCTGGTTCGCTGCGAAGTCGAAGAACGGCAGTTTGCCCAAGCCGGTGTTTTTCAGGGTTTTGATGCGGCTCTCGCACCGGCCGCGGGCCCGGTGACGGGCGTCCAGGAACGGGCCGTGCCAGCGCGGTGAGTTGGTCAGGAACGCGGTGATCCGGTGCCCGCCCAGATCCAGCAGGGTTGGTTGCGCGCCGGGGTGCAGGGGCTCAGCGCGCAGATAGATGTTCGTCCCGGGCGGGTAGTCCGTCAACGGGATGATGTCGGTGGGGTTGATGACCCACGCGTCGGTGCGTTCGTTGCCGTGCTTACTGGGGCAACTGGGGGAATTAACCCGCGGTCCTGGTGCACTACGTATGCGCCCTTATCCGAGTATGGTCTTACCCGTACGGAGAGCAGTGCAGATTGAGCTGGGATGCAATTATGGAGGCGTGAGAAAAAGCTTGCCTACCGTGGGCCGCTAAAGCGCTCGGGCACCGAGTCATTCAGTGAGAAGGGGCCCCACGCGTCGCCCTCCGGCAGGGTCTCGTCGATTCCGTGCCACCGATGCCATGCCGCTTGGCGCGTTACCCCGAGAGAGGTGGCGATCTCTGCCCAGGAAAGGCCCGCCTTCCGTGCGTACTTCACGGTCTCGAGTTCAGTGTGGTCGCAGGTCTGGCGGACCTGCTGTATCGCCATCAGGGTGGCGACTACCTCCGCCTTCCAACTCTGCGGGCTCGACATAGACGCACCCGTCGATCGAGGCCCCTTCATTGCCCTATGGACGGTGGGCCCGCCGCTGTATGTCGCCATAACGTCAGCGTGCCCGTGCGAAGCCGCTCTGTCAAGGCACATTGACAACGAAGCTGCGCCCGTCGGAGCCGTCAGACCCTGCGTATTGCTGGCATGGATTGGAAGATTCAGCGCAGGCCCGTGTGGAGCGTCCGGTGGTGGTTTTCTGTCGGTGAGAGAGACGGTGCCAATGATCAGCGTGCCGTGCTTGGCGGCGTGCGGGCAAGGGGGCTGGGCCACGACGGGGTCCGGCCCGGTACCCTGGGGCTGGCGCGGGGCCGGACTTCCTCTCAGTTTTCTTCCGGCTCTAGGGGCCTGTGGTGAAGCTCCACGAGGTTCCAATGAGTGGGTTGCCCGCGGCGTCCCGGATGCCGGTGGACAGCACCGTGGTGTACTTTGTGCGTCCGGCCAGGGTCGCGGTCGGGTTCAGCGTTGCGACCCGGGTGGTTGCGTTGTAGCTGACTGCTGCGCCGACGAGTGCCCCGGTCGCCGCGTTCCTGAGAGCGAAGGTTCCGCCGGTGACGCCGCTGACGGCCTCACTGATGGTCGCCGTGAGATTGGAGACCCGGCTGACACCGGCGGCGTACACCCCTGGCGTCCTGGCTGTTACAACCGGTCGCGGGCCCGTTGTGAACGCCCAGGATGCCGGAACGAGGGGGTTGCCGGCCAGGTCCTTTATCCCTGATGCGAGGGCCGCGGTGTGCCGCTTGTCCGCGGCGAGCGTCGCTGTGGGGTTCATCGTGGCAACCCTCGTCGCGGCGTTCCAGCTGACCGCACCCGCAACTGCGGCTCCAAGATTGTTTTTCAGTGTGAAGGATGCGCTGCTCAGCCCGGAGATGGCCTCGTTGAAGCTGGCCGTGACGTTTCCGGTCTGGCTGATTCCCATTGCGTTAGGTGCCGGCGCTTTTCCCGTAAGCACGGGTCCGACCGTGTCGATCGTGACGGTGAGGGCGCCGGCGGACATGGTTTCCGTCCCCCCGGCTGTGAACTCGCTGGCGGTGATCGAGTGCCGGCCGGCGGTCAGCGCCGCCGTCGGGGTCAGCGAGTAGCTCCCGTTCGCGGCGACCGTCGCCGTGCCTTTGGACACCCCGTCCACGTAGAGGTCAACGGTCGTGGCATCCGGCAGTGCAACGGCTCCGGTGAACGTGGGGGTAGTGATTCGTGTGATGTTGTCCGTGGACGAGACACCTGTGTCCGCCGCGGCTGTCATATCCGGAGTGGACGGTCCCTTAGCGAAAGGCGCGGTGCAGGGCGCGGCGGGGCCGCCGATCTGTCCGAACTCGAAGATGGTGCCTTCGGCTGAGGTTCCGGGATTCACTCCCAGCCACAGGCCCCGGCTTTCGGCATTGGCAGGTGATGTGGCCCTGTCGGCGTCAGAGATCCCGTCAACCGGACTGACACCGCCCAGGTTGGGCCACGTGGCAGTCCAGGTAGTCAGCCCCGGGCCGTCGTAGGTAAGGGTGCCGCCGTCCTTGGCCGCGCCCCCGGCGCGGATCGTCCGCCGCCCGTTCAGGGCAAATGCCTGCTTGTTGGCAACGACACGGACCTCCAGCTGATCGATGGGAATCTGGCCGCCGCCGGCCGCGACCGCGGTTCCCTTCATGACCACCGTGGAGGAATTGATTTTCGTGGCCGGCTGGGTGACCGTGACATTTGAGGCCGTCGTCTGGTCCACGACACCCGGGGTTAGAACCTGAACCACGTCTCCGGGGCGGATGTCGGGCGTGACGCCTTGCCAGCACCCACCGCCTGGATGGTTGACTTCCACCATCCCGTCAAAACCGGGAGTGGCCGGGTCATCCTGCGGGACGAGGTTCGCGGCGGTGCCGACTACGGCACCG
>NZ_JAGGPN010000050.1 GCF_018613795.1 Arthrobacter sp. ISL-65 | reverse complement strand
CTTCGTTTTCTTAGTAGAATCCGCTGTACATGGCGGAGGAGGCTGCGGCCACGGACCTCATCAGCGGCGGCCGGCTCCAGCTCGGCATCAGCCGCGGTTCACCCGAGCCCGCACGGAACTGTGCGGGGGCGTTCGGCCATGTGCCGCGGAAGGGCGAGACAGATGCCGACATGGCGCGCCGGCATGCCGAGGAGTTCCGGCGGGCCATCGCCGGCGCCGGCGTGGTGGAGGCCGACCCGCGGTACGCCGGGGGAGCCACCGGGCTGCTGCCGGTCCAGCCCCGGTCCGAGGGGCTGCCCGAGCGGATTTGGTGGGGCGCCGGAACCCGGAAGACCGCGGTCTGGGCGGCCGAGCAGGGGATGAACCTCATGAGCTCCACCCTGCTGACCGAGGATACCGGGGTGCCGTTCCACGAGCTCCAGGCCGAGCAGATCGCAATGTTCCGCGAGGCATGGGCGGCGGCCGGGCATGGCCATGAGCCGCGTGTTTCGGTCAGCCGCAGCGTCCTGCCGCTGGCCGATGACGAGGACCGGCAGTACTTCGGCTTGAGCGCCCTCCGCGAAGGCAGGGACCAGGTGGGCGCCCTCGACGGCACCCTTTCCCGCTTCGGCAAGAGCTATATCGGGGAGCCGGACGTCATTGCTCAGGAACTGGCCGGCGACGCCGCGGTGCAGACCGCGGACACGCTCTTGCTCACCGTCCCCAACCAGCTTGGCGTGGAGTACAACGCCAAGTTGCTGGGAAACATAGCCCGCCATGTGGCCCCGGCGCTGGGATGGGCACCCGTGCGGGCGTAATCTACTGGCATCAAGGACGCTTCCTCCCGGAGGGGCGGTTTCCTTGGACACTAATCACGTTCCGCTGGTGCTGGGGTCCGCGGCCGGCGGCGTGCGGGACCCTCGGCTTGGGCAGCGCCGTTGGGTAGCTGGGCCGGCGCCTGTGCCTAGACTGGGACGCGACCGGCATTTCCTAGTGAGAGGCAGTGGCATGACCGACAGCAAGCGCAACGCGGAAGAGCCCAGCGACCTTCGGGGCCCTGGCGACCCGGAAGCCGTCGAACAGGAGCAGCCCCATCCCGAGGCGGGCACGGCACGCAACATCCGTGAGGAACAGATGACACAGCCGGGCGGAACAGTACCCGCGAGCTACGTGGGCAGTGGAGCGCCGGAGAGCGAACACAAGCCGGAAGAGGCCGCGGACGAATCCGGCATGTGGGACGCCGAGGACAGGTAGCTAAAGCCAGGGGATCATCCTGTCCGCCCGGGAACGCGTGGCTTCGATCAGACGCGCGTTGGCCGCGTCCGGCCCGTTGGCCCAGGCCTCGGCCGCAGCGCGGTCCATGCCATAGAGCATGTGCCGTTCAACCAAGCGGCCAAGGCGCAGTTCACGCGGTGTGTCGATAAACCACACCTCGTCCAGCTGCGCCCGCACCTGCTGCCAGCGCGCATCGTCGCTGAGCAGATAGTTGCCCTCGGTGATGATGACGGGGACGGCGGCCGGGATGGCCAGCGAAGCGGCCACGGGCTCATCGATCGTCCGCCGGAAGTCGGGTGCGTACACGACGTCCTCGTCCCGGCGCGAAAGCCGCTGCAGGAGCGAAAGGTAACCACCGACGTCGAACGTGTCCGGTGCGCCCTTGCGCTGCCGCAGCGGAGTGCCGTCAATGATGGCGTTGCCCAGGTGAAAACCGTCCATGGGGACCACAAGGGCGGAAACCGGGCCGAGGGCGTCGGCCAGGCAGGCCGAGAAGGTGGATTTGCCGGACCCCGGGGAACCAGCCACGCCGAGGAGAATCCGCCTTCCGGCGCTCATCCGGCTGCGCAGTCCGGCGACGGCGTGCTGGATTTCCACGGATTCGAAAGCCCGGACGGCGCAGGGCTCAACTTTCGGAAGGGTCATGCACAGCATCCTAAGCGAGGCCCGGGACACAGGTGTGTTGCGATGCGCTGAGGTTCAGTCGAGCGGAATGGTGATGGTGATGGCCGTGCCGGTGCCCGGAGCCGAGGTGATGTCCACCGTCCCGCCCGCTTCCTCGACCGCCTGTGAGATGGTCCTGAGTCCGTGGCCGTTGACTTGTTCCGCTGCTGGCGGGACCGATTCGAAGCCGGTGCCGTTGTCGGCGACCATGAGGCGGATGCCGTGGAACACGGCGGCAAGCCGGACGGTGACATCGGTGGCGTGCGCATGCTTGAACGTGTTGCTCAGCGCCTCCTGCGCGGACTGGTACAGCAGGGACGCGCAGCCGGACGAGATCTCAACGCCGTGATGGGGAGTCTCCCAGCGGACGCAGGTGCCCTGGCGGCGAAGGGGGACTGTTAGCCTGTCGATGCAGCCAGCGAGCCCCAGCCGGTAAAAGTCCAGCGGCTGACGGTCGGTGATGACACCGCCGACTTCGACGACTTCCTCAAGAGTTGCTGACTGGTTCATGGCGCCCTCCGCTTCCTAGCGGTCCTAGTTGCATGCTTTCCCCGGAAAGATCGCTCCTCCAGGGGCTGATGCTTAAGGGTGGCGCGGGCCGATCAGGCTTGCCGCAGGTTTACCTCGGGATCCAATCAAGTTTCCGCGAGGTCTTTGCACGCACCTACGGGGTGAGCATCCAGGGCTGCAAAGGTTGCCGTGGGTATGTCACGGCATCGGCTGCATCCAGGACCTCCAGCGCTGTCATGTGCGCGGCCGCCGCTACTTCGCGGATCGGCTTGCCGTGGGTTACGGCCGCCGCGACTGCATATTGCAGGGTTGCAGCTGCAGGGTCGTGCTCCACTATTGCGGATTCCAGCGTAGCCGCGGCCTCTTCCACCGCGCGGATATCTTCGTCCATCGGTACCCTCCTGTTTCTGCCCCATTGCAGTGACGCCAAACGGCCCGTGATCCGGCGCTGTTGCCAGGACGCCGTTCCCAAGACGAAGTGTCGTGTTCCTAAAACAATAAGACAGACAGGTCTGTCTCTACCAGTACCAAGGTACACTGATTCTCTAATGAGTGCTCCTGATGCAACCGGGGATGCCTTGCTTCCTCCAGGGGTGCGTACCGGCCATAGTGAACCAGTGGACCGGATCCTCGCCACTGCCTACGAGCTTTTCTCCCACCGCGGTGTCCGCGACGTCGGAATCAATGAGCTGATCGAACGTTCCGGCGTGGCCAAGTCCACGTTCTACCGCCACTTCCCCTCCAAGGATGCGCTGGTTCTGGCATTCCTGGCACTCCGCGACCAGGTGTGGACCGTGGACCTGATTGTCTCCGAGGCGAGGCGCCGGGGCACCACGCCCGAAGGGCGCCTGCTGGCCATCTTTGACGTCTTCGGTGACTGGTTCCAGCGCGACGATTTCGAGGCGTGCACCTTCATCAACGTCCTTCTGGAGATGGGCCCGGAGCATCCGCTTGGCGAGGCCAGCATCGGCTACCTCGCCAGAATCCGCGGCCACATCCAGGCGCTCGCCGACGAGGCGGGACTCGAACGCCCTGACGAATTCGCCCGCTCCTGGCACATCCTGATGAAGGGCTCCATCATTTCTGCTACTGAAGGCGACTTCCTCGCTTCCAAGCGGGCGCAGCAGATGGCCGGCTGGCTGATCGAGCACCACCGGAGCTGACACTTCCGACGGCCGGCCGCCGGCGGCCCTCTTCAGCTGCCGGTCCAAATCAGTCGCGCCGCAACAGGTTCCGCAGCGGGGCCGGGAGCCACCTCGACTTCGATCCTTCACCCGAGTCGCCGCTGCCTTGCGCCGGCCGGTCCGCCGCCCCAGCTGCGAAGTAGTCTCCGCCCGCCGGGAGGAAGCCGCCCGCCGGCAGGGAGTCGGCGCCCGTAGCCGGCGGCAGGCAGGCGTTCTCGCTCAGGTGGCAGAGCAGCGCCTGCTCGGGGGCCCCCGGATGCGAGGCCAGGTGCTGCAGCAGCCGGTGCCTGGCTTCCGATTGCACATCCGTGGTGGCGAGGATGTCCAGGATGAGTTCGATGACCTGGGCGCGCATCACCGTCCTGTCGATCGACCTCAGCGATTCGCTGCAGAAGTCATCCAGCTCGTCCGCTGCATCCGCGGGGCATCTCCCACCTTCAGAGGGGACGTTTAGCGGACCGGGCTCACCAGGGGTGGTAATGCTACCGTCCATCAGGACCTCCGTGAATGATCGCGTTTCCCTCCAGGAATTCGGCTTTGGCTGATGGGGAGAACTCCGCCACCACTATGCCGGGCCCCTGAAGAGGCGCGGGCTCCGCAACCGCCTGGTTCCAGACGTTGAGTGCTGCGAAAGTAACCACCGGAATACACAGCAGTAACAGCGTCTTCACTGGGGCTCCTCCCTTGGCTGCCTGATCCCTTGCATGAGGCCAATGTGCAGCATGCCTCCTGTGAAAAGCTCGGTGCCCGCACCCCTCGATAGAAGGTTCCGCGCGGAATTTGGGGGGCAAGGGTGGCGAAAACGCCCGCTTTGGCGCGGGGGCCGGCGGTTGCGCCGGAAACTTCCCGGATTTTCACAAGGAAACTCTCAGGATCCTGCTGGCGGGGCCGGAGGCTGCATGGGCAGCCCTTGGCAAGCGCCCCGGCGGGCGCCTTAACAAGCGCTCCGCAAGGGCGTAGTTTTGTGGTGTTGGGACCCGTTCCCGCTTCCGCATCCTGCAGTGGGGCCGGAAGCTGACAGGAGGTAGCAGCGATGACCAACATATTCAGGCGGGCTGGCGTGGATTTCCCGGAACCCTTCCGCCGTCTCCTGGAGGGGGATCTGGAGGCGTGGCTCCGGGTGGAGGAATACCGGGAGGCCGGCTCCCTGGTGGTGAAGGCCGAAGCGCCGGGCATCGATCCGGACAATGATGTCGACATCACCCTCGCCGGCAGCCAGCTGCAGATCACAGTCCGCCGTGAAGAAAAATCGGAGCACAAGGACAAGGAAGGGTACCGCTCGGAATTCCGCTTCGGCACGTTTTCGCGAACGGTTAGCCTTCCCGCCCCGGTGAACCAGGAGGACATCCGCGCCTCGTACACCGACGGCGTTCTGGAAGTGCGCGTCCCGCTGCCCGAGGAGCCCGCTGCCGGAGGCCGGAAGGTCCGCGTCTCCCGCGGTGCCGGAACTGGTGGCGCCGGAACTGGCGGCTCTTCACGGGACATGGGGCAGGAGCCCGAGGGCCAGAGTTTCGGTGGCCCCTAGGCCGGCAGCTCAGCCCTCGTAGTGGGTCTTCGCCGGGCCCTGGCCGAGCGAGTCAACGATCGATGTCGCAACGCTGTGCAGCTTAATGTTGCGGGTACTCGACGCTGCCTTAAGCAGTTCGAAGGCTTCCTCCTGGCTGCACCGGTTCTGCGCCATGATCACGCCGACGGCGACGTCAATGACGGTCCGGGTTTCCAGCGTGGCCTTGAGGTTGGCCGCAGCGTCGCTGACGTGGGCGAAGCGCACGGCCAGCCGCAGGGCCATTGAGGTCTGGCTGACGAAGTCCTGCGCCAGTTCCAGGACCCGCCCCTCGAAACGGCCCGGCCGGTGTGAATACAGGTTCAGGGCGGCCCGGGTCTCGCCCTCGAGCACGAACGGAACGGCGAGGATGGAGCGTACGCCCTGCCCCAGCACCGTCTCTGCATAGCTTTTCCAGCGGTCGTGGTCTTTGAGGTCCGTGATGTGGATGGTGACCTGTTCGCGCGAGGCCGTCATGCAGGGACCGTCGCCGAAATCGTACTGGATCTCGTCCATTGCCTGAGCCTCAGGGCTGCTGCTCGCCACGGTGGCCGCCTTGCGGTGCCGCAGCAGGGTCACGCCGCAGAGGACCTCGTCGCCGGGTTCGGAAAGGCTGCGGGCAGAGACCCGGGCAAGCTCGTGGAGGAATTCGCCCACGTCGGAGCTGGTGAGCACAAGCTCGTTCAGATGCTCCGTGATTGAGGTTTCAGGTTTTGCGGTCGACTCGCTGGCCACGATCTTTCAGTACCGTTTCGCTCGGGTCATGACGAACCAGCGGGCGCACCGCAGGAGCCCCATGGCCGGGGCGGACAACAGCGAGCAAGGTGCCGGATCGAACAACAATCCAACGGCCTTCTGCTAAACCGTACCGAGAAAATATACACCAGTTCTTCACGAGCCATGACAGCGGTTACAGCCGCGGGCCCTAGGCTGGGGGAAAGGTGCCGGGCGGCGGAGCCGCTGCGGCTAACGCAGCATGGCTGGCCAGGGCAGAGCCAGCAACAAACAGGAGGAGGCCGCAGTGAGAATAGCCGTAACGGGAGGCAGCGGAAAGCTCGGACAGAATGTGGTCCGCAGGCTTGTGGCGGACGGGCATTCGGTCCTCAACCTGGACCGGACGGGCAGCCGAAGTCCACAGTTCGCCGCCGTGGACCTGCGTAATTACGGGCAGGTTGTTGACGTCATCATGGGCCTGGATGACCGGCACCAGGGCTTCGACGCAATAGTCCATCTGGGTGCCATCCCGGCTCCGGGCCTGGTGCCCGACGCCGCCACGTTCGAAAACAACATGCTGTCCACCTACAACGTGTTCCAGGCGGCGCGCAGGGCCGGCATCAAGAAAATCGTGTACGCCTCCAGTGAGACAGTGCTGGGACTGCCGTTCGACGTCGAGCCTCCGTACATCCCGGTGGACGAGGAGTATCCGGCCCGGCCGGAGAGCACCTACTCGCTGGTGAAGCACCTCGAGGAGCAGATGGCCATCCAGATGACGCGCTGGGATCCGGAGCTGAGCATCGTCGGCCTCCGGTTCTCCAACGTCATGGATCCTGAGGACTATGAGGAGTTTCCGTCCTTTGACTCGGACGCCGCCCTGCGCAAGTGGAACCTCTGGGGTTACATCGACGCGCGCGACGGTGCGCAGGCGGTGGCGCGCGCGCTGGAATACCGTACACCGGGGTTCGAGGCCTTCATCATCGCCAACGAGGACACCGTCATGAACCGCTCCAGTGCCAGCCTGGCGGCGGAGGTGTTCCCGCGGGTGCAGGTGACAAAGGAGCTGGGCGAGCACGAGACCCTGCTGTCCATCGACAAGGCCGCAAGGCTCCTCGGCTACGCGCCCGAGCACAGCTGGCGGAACTACCACTCGACCCGCACGACGCCCACCGAGGACTGAGCGCCCACCGAGGACTAGCGCGAACGGGAGGACTGAGCGCGAACGGACACTTGCGGCCCCTGCAGCATGGGTGGCCGGGGGGCTTAATTGTCCGTTCGCGCTTTTCTTGGGGTGCGGTCCGGCACGTCCTTCGGGCAAGCGGCGGACCGCGCCCTGGAAGGCTGTTGCTACTTGGAAGGCTGGGGCACTTCGCAGGTCAGCTTGGGGTTGGCGCCCATGTAGTTCAGCGGTCCGGCGGCGATGGTGATCGCCACGGTTCCGGCCTCCGTGCACGAGTCCGGGGAGCCGCCGAAGTAGCCCCGCTGAAACGCAGCGAATACGCCGATGATGAGCCAGATGACCACAAGCAATCCGATGATCCTCACGGCAGCCTCCGTAGCCCCGTTGCCACTTCAATGTGTGACTAATTATCCACCGCGCCTGTCATTCAGGACAGGGCTACCGGAACGGGGGTCGATCGGTTTTGCCGGGCAGCGTGTCCGGGCTTCAGCCGGGCCGGCACCAGCGCAAGCCGGCCCGCAGCCAGGTCAGCTGGGTTCGGTGGTGTCCACCGGTGTCTCCTCGACGTCCGGGGTGTCCTCCGCCGTGGCAATCTGGTCGCTGCCTGGCGTTCCGGTCCGAGTGCTGTCCGTACCTTCCTCCGGTTCGAAGGTGTTCGGCTCGCCTGCTCCCACCGCGACGCCGTCGCCGGAGTCCGGAACGCCATCTCCTGTGGTCTTCTGTGATGCTGCACGGTTCTGGTCGTCCTGGCCGGTTCCTTCAGTGCTCATGTCGTCTCCTGAGACCTCGTGGGCTGGAAGTTTTACCGTAACAGCGGCGAAGGACATCCGTAAGGGGGCTCCGGATTTCTGCCCGGCGGGTGCGGAACAGGGATAACCTTCAATTCAGGATCCGTTCCCGAGCGCACAGGCGGTCTTTCAGGTGGCAGAAGAATCAACGGGCAAACAGGGCTGGTGGCGCGTCTTCCACGACAAGTTTGTGGTCGAAGAACGCTACATGGAACCCAGCGCGCGGAAAGCGCTCTACGTGACGGCGATCGTCCTAGCAGTTGTGGGGGCAGCCGTCTTCTTCGTAACGCTCGCAGGTGTTCTGGATCGTGACGGGTTGGCCAGCGCCGATGACGAGGCATGGAGGTGGCTCCTGACGACCCGCTCGCAGGTGCTGACCGTGGTGATGATTGTCCTGGCTGTCATCTTCGGGCCCGTGGCGCTGCCCATTATCGTCCTTGTTGTCACAGTGGCATGGGGCATCCTGGCAAAGCATGCGTGGCGGCCGATTTTGCTGGCGGCGGCAATGCTCACCGGCGTGGGACTGGCGCAGCTCATCGGCAGGTCGGTCGGCAGGGACCGCCCTCCCGTGGCCCAGATGCTGTTCGGCGCAGACCACACCTTTTCTTTTCCCTCGGGCCACGTTCTGGGGGCCTCGGACTTCCTGCTGATAACGGCGTTCCTGGTCTTTTCCCGCCACCGGAAACCAAAGACGACGGTGGTCGGTTTCGTCTGCGCCATCATCGGAGTAATCCTGGCGTCCGTCAGCCGGCTGTACCTTGGCTATCACTGGGTGAGCGACGCCGTGGCTTCTGTGGCGCTCTCGCTGGTGGTGCTCGGCGCCGTGATAGCCATCGACACCTGGCGCACCGCCCGGGTGCCGGGCGAGGAAGTCACGGGCGAGCTATCCAAAGCCGACGCCCCGGACTGAAAGCATGGCCACCGAAACCGATGTCCGCAGGATCTGCCTTGCACTGCCGGGCGTGACCGAACGCGCCAGTTGGAACCAGCCAGCCTGGTTTGCTAAAACCCTGATGGCCCGCATCTGGGAAACGGACGTGCTCACGGTCAAGACGGGGGAGCGCGAGGCTCTCGCGGGCACGGATCCGGAGACGTATTTCTGGACGCCGCATCATGAGCGTTCGCCGCAGTTGGTCCTCGTCCGGCTTTCAAGGGTCGACGGCGGCCAGCTCGCCGAACTGCTCGAGGACTCCTTCCTGCTCGCCGGCGGCCGGCTGTAGCCGGCAGGGATCAATCGCCGTCGTCCGGGCGGGCGCTCCGGGCGCGGGCCCGGGCAAGCTTGAGTTGCCGTCGGAGACGGGCGTTGTCCAGTTCCAGTTCCAGCACCTTAGCCACGCCCGCCAGGTTGAGCCCTTCGTCCAGGAGTTCAGCGATGCGGCGCAGGACCGCCAGGTCAGATTCGCTGTATTGCCGGGTGCCGCCGTCGGTCCTTTCCGGGGTCAGCAGGCCTCGGCGCTCATACAGCCGGATGTTTTGCTGGCCTGTTCCCACGAGCTCCGCCACCACCGAAATGGCGTATAGCCCGCGCCCGGTGCTGTTCCGGTTGGCCATGTGAGTCCCCGTCCAGATTTTTCTTGATTTTCCTCTTGCCCCAGTTTGTCACCGGTGCTATAAAAAATCTATATCCACCACCATAGATAACTGGGGATGGGTAGCCATAGAACCTACATGCTGAAGGGAGTGGGAAATGATGCTAATCCGTACTGACCCGTTCCGTGAGCTGGACCGGCTCACCCAGCAGGTCTTCGGAACAGCAGCCCGTCCGGCGGCCATGCCGATGGATGCGTGGCAGGAAGACGGGGAGTTTGTGGTGGCCTTTGACCTGCCCGGGATTTCGCCGGACGCCGTGGATCTGAACGTTGAAAGGAACGTCCTCACTGTCCGGGCGGAACGCCGGGAGGCCACCCAGCCAAACGTTGAGCTGGTGGTTTCCGAGCGGCCACGCGGCGTCTTCAGCCGGCAGCTCATTCTCGGTGACACGCTGGACACGGACAACATCAAGGCCAGCTACGACGTTGGCGTGCTGACACTCCGGATCCCGGTAGCCGAGCAGGCAAAGCCACGGAAGATCGAGATCGAAAGCAAGGGCCAACTGCATCAGATCGGGACGTAGTTGGCCGCCGCTCTGGCTGGGGCGGCCTTCACATGCCCGAAGGCCGCCCCAGCCACGGCAACAGGAACAATTACTTCAACAGGCTTCAGTGATGACCACACCCGCACCGGATTACTATGCGGTGCTGCAGATTCCGCACCGCGCGTCGCAGCAGGAAGTCGCCCGCGCCTACCGTGCGCTGATGCGCCGCCACCATCCGGATCTCGCCAACGGTGAAGCGGTACCAGCCGAACTGCAACTCGTCATGCAGGCCTTCTCCGTGCTTCGGGACCCGAAGCGCCGCGCCGCCTACGATCGCGAGGTCCTTCGTGCCGGGGCTCCAGACCCATCCGCCAGCCAGCCACAAAGCATTCCAGTCCACGTAGTCCGGCACCGTGAACCGCCGCTGCGCGTCACCCCCGTCCGGTGGGAAAGCGGACCGTGGGCCTGAATCCAACCTGAACGTCAGAGGAGAACCATAGCCATGAGCGATTGGCGCCGCTACGACTCCCACCTGATCCCGGCCTTCCATGAGCGCTTCGAGCAGCGCTGGGGGAAGGGCACAGCGCCGTTCCTGGACCCCGAGGCCCATGAGGAGCCACTTCCCCGCGCACAGTGGATCAATCCCACAACCGGTGCCGCCCTGGCCGTGGTGCCCATCTGGTCCGACGACGATCGCCAGCACCGTACCTTCGGAGTGTTCTACCTGCCGCCGGCCGGGGACATTTGGGTGCTTCGCCCTGGCCGCACACAGTTCCTTGAGCCTGGCGAGGCCAGCTCCGCGAACCTGGTGGGCCTGCGGAATGATGCCTTCCGCAAGGCCGTGTCCCACGCAAACGAATTCCTCTTCGGCCCGCCACCGCTGGTGGACTGACCTGTAAGTGGACTAACCCCACTGGTGGACTGACCCGCTGGCGGACTAACCCGGCCCGGCGAAACCAATGCTGCCAAAGTCAGGCCCGGGAAAGAAGCCCGGCCGGGGAAAACCCGGCCTGCCAACTACGGGACCGGGGAAGCCGAGACCGCCGAAGCCGCCCTGGCCGGCCCCGCCGCCGCCGGCGGGGCCGCTGCCCAGCAGGCTCCTGGTGAGGGTCTCGCCGTCGGCCATCAGTTCTTCCACCGCCCCGAGCAGGTGACTGTCCGACACGGGTGCGGCGTCCAGTGCGGCACGTACGACGGCACGGCGGACGAGTTCGCGCGCGAACGAGGCCGTTGTTCCTTCGGTGCGGGCGGCGGCGTCCCGGACAGCATCCGGGCTGAACGGAATGCCGCGCGCATACAGCGTCACCAGCCCCGACGCGCTCGTCCGCGGCCGGCAGCGGAATATCCACCGCGAGGTCCACGCGGCCGGGGCGCTGGGCAAGGGCGCGTTCGAGCATGTCCACGCGGTTGGTGGTGAGGACGAACGCGACGTCGGCGTCGTGGTCCAGGCCGTCCATGGCGTCCAGCACCTCGAACAGCAGCGGCTGGGGCCCGTGCCCGAAGCTCCGGTCCTCGGCGATCAGGTCGCAGTCCTCAAGCACAACGATCGAAGGCTGGAGGGCCCGGGCCATGGCGGCCGCCTCGGAAATCCTGGCCAGGGATCCTCCGGACAGCAGGATCGCGGTGATGCCGGCACTCTGGCTCAGCAGGTACCGCACCGTGTGGGTCTTGCCGGTCCCCGGCCGGCCGTACAGCAGGATGCCCCGCTTCAGGTGCTGGCCGTACTCTTTCAGCGACTCCCGGTGCGCGGCGATGCCGAGGGCATGATCGGTCACTTTCTGGAGCAGCCCCTGGGGCAGGATGACGTCGGAGGCGGTGAGCTCCGGCCGGGCGTGGAACGTCACGCCTCCGGTGCTGGGCCCGTACTCTCCCATGACCAGGGAAATGACCTGGCCTTTCAGGACGCTGCCGCGCTGCATGCGCCGGCGGAACTCGGCCAGGAAGTCCGCGGCGTTCTTGGCGTCGGCAGCCAGAACCTCGAGGCACGCCGTCTGCCGCCCGTACCGCGGCGCCGCGTCCCGCTGCAGGACAGCAACAGGGCTGCCGGCATGCCGGAACAGCCACAGGCCCAGGGCCACGGCCTGCCGCTGTTCCTCCGGCCCCACAGCCAGGTTGATGTAATCGGGCTGCGACAACGGAAACTGTGGGAAAAACTGCGACTGCTGCAACATGTCGCTCAGGGTCTGATGGTGGCGCTGGTCACCGCCGCCGATGCCCACCAGCCGGAACTCCGCGTCCTCGGCGGCGAGCTCGGCCATCAGGATGTCTGCGTCCACGAACCGGTGCGCCGGCACCTCCTCCACCACCACAGCGAGTGATTCGGCCGGCACTGCCAGATGTTCGGTGATTGTTGTCAGCAGCTGCCGTCCGGCCTTTACGCGGTGCTGCCCGGACTGGGCGATCTGCATCAGCTGCGCGAAATCATCGATGAACTTCCCCAGTTTTTCATCCATGCCGCAGACCCTACCAGCGGCGGTCAAGGCCATGCCGCGGCCGGAGGCGGGGCGTCGCCAGGAACCCGTTCCGGGTCCCTCGTCAGCGGTCCCGGCCTGTGCCATTCTGGGACGTACCGCAGTCCAGCGGTACCGCAGTCGCCTCGAGCTGTGGAAGGACTGGAGCCGTCGAAGGAGAAGGCCATGTTTGCGCCCAAGGGTTCGTTTTCCAGCTTCAGCGTTGACGACGTGGCGCGCGCCCGGGAGTTCTACGGGCAGACGCTGGGCCTGGCCCTGTCCGACGGCGCGATGGGCACGCTGGAGCTTTCCATGCCCGAGGGCCACAGGATTTTTGTCTACCCCAAGGACAACCATGAGCCAGCCACCTTCACCGTCCTGAACCTGGTGGTTGACGACGTCGAAGCGGCCGTTGACGAGCTCAACGCGGCTGGCGTCCAGACCAAGATCTACGACGATCCCGGCCTGCCCACGGACGAAAAAGGAATAGCCCGGGGGATGGGCCCGGATATCGCATGGTTCAAGGACCCGGCCGGCAACGTGATTTCCGTGATAAATCCGGGCAGCGCGGCGCCCTGAGCGGTAGACTCCGGCAATCTGAAGTTTTGGCCCACCGGCCTTTCACAATGTCACAGAGGTCCAGAGATGCATCCTTCCGCCAAAGAATTGGCCGCCATGGTTCCGACGGGATTCACCCTGGGGGTGGCTACAGCCGCGTTCCAGATTGAAGGGGCCCTCGATGAGGACGGCCGCGGCCCCGCCGGCTGGGACGTCTTCGCAGCCAGGCCCGGGACGATCGTGGACGGCCACAGCCCCGCCGTGGCATGCGACCACTACCACCGCATGCCGCAGGACGTGGCCCTGATGAAGGAACTGGGCATCGATTCCTACCGGTTCTCACTGGCATGGCCGCGGATCCAGCCGGACGGCCGCGGAGCGGTGAACCGGGCCGGCCTGGACTTCTACGACCGGCTGCTGGACGAACTGCTCGCCAACGGAATTTCGCCGATGGTGACGCTCTACCACTGGGACACGCCACTGGCTCTTGATGAGGACGGCGGCTGGCTCAATCGGGACACCGCCTACCGGCTGGGCGAGTTCGCCGCCATCGCCGCGGCGGCGTACGGGGACAGGGTGGCCCGCTGGGTGACCATCAACGAACCCGCCACTGTGACCACCAACGGCTATGCCCTGGGCCTGCATTCCCCGGGAAAGGCCGACCTCGCCAACGGCCTGCCCACCGTGCACCACCAGTTGCTGGGCCACGGCCTCGCCCTTCAGGCCCTGCGGGCCGCCAAGGTGCCCGGCGAAATCGGCATGACCAACGTATACTCGCCCGTGGTGCCCAACTCCGGCCACCCGCTCGACTGGATCAGTGCCGGAGCCATGGACGTGGCACAGAACCGGCTTTACGCGGATCCGGTGCTCACCGGAAAATATCCGGACCTGATCCGGGCGGCGAAGTTCTTCTCGTCCTTCGACCATCCGGAAGAGGACATGGCCGTCATCTCCCAGCCGCTGGATTTCTACGGCTTGAACTACTACATGCCTACCCGGGTGGCGGCAGGCGGGGGAGACAGCCCCGTTCCGGCGGCGATGGCGGAGGCGATGGGGGATGACCTCAAGGACGCCACGCCCGGTGCCCCGCTGCACATCGAACCGTGGCCGGACACCGAAACCACTGCCTACGGCTGGCCCGTGAAGCCGGAATACATGGCCGTGGCGCTCAAGGAAATGGCCGAACGGTACCCGAACCTTCCGCCCGTGATCATCACGGAGGGCGGGGCGAGCTTCGAGGACATCAGGGTCCTCGACAAGTCCACCAACCGGACCTTCATCCCCGACGAGCGGCGGGTCCGCTACCTCTCGGACCACCTTGGCACCGCCCTCCGTGCCACGGCCCCGGGCGGCGAGGCTGAGGCAATCGACCTGCGCGGCTATTACGTCTGGTCCTTCATGGACAACTTCGAGTGGTCGGGCGGGTACAAGCAGCCGTTCGGCCTGGTGCACGTGGATTTCGAGACGCAGGTGCGCACGCCGAAGGCCTCCTTCTACTGGTTCCAGGAACTCCAGGAGGAACGGAGGCTGGCAGCGTCCGCGGATGCCGCCGTCGCAGCTGCCGCGGCAGGGCCGGACGGCGCCGTTACTGATGGAATGCTGACAGACGTCGGGATGTCCGACGGCGCCACGTCCGACGGCGGACCCGTCGCCTAGAGGTCGGGCACCTACAGCAGTTCGAGCTCCCTGAGCTTGCGGGCTATGCCCGCCCCGTCGGGGGAGTAGATCCACGGCACCGTCGAGGCGCTGTGGTCCCCGTCTTCGGAGTGGCCGCCGGCGAAGACTGCCTCACTCACGGACAGCTGCCGGATGGCGATGGCCGCCACCTTGTCCGCGTTGTGCTGCGTGAACTGCGAGTAGATCTGCTCGTCATGCTGGCCGTTGTCGCCAATCAGCAACCAACGCATGTGCGGGAATTCCGCCGCCAGCCGCTCAAGGTTGCGGCGCTTGTGCTCCTGGCCGCTGCGGAACCAGCGGTCCTGGGTCAGTCCCCAGTCCGTCAGCAGCAGCGGGCCGGCCGGATACATGTTCCGGGTCAGGAACCGTGCGAGCGTGGGCGCTGCGTTCCAAGGGCCCGTTGAGAGGTAGATGACCGGCGCGTCCGGATGCTCAACTGTGAGCCGGTCCAGCAGCACCGCCATGCCCGGGGTGGCCATCCTGGCCCGCTCGCTCAGCACAAAGGTGTTCCAGAGCGCCAGGAACGGCCGGGGCAGTGCCGTCACCATGACGGTGTCGTCAATGTCGGAGACAATGCCGAACTTGGTGTCAGGGCCAATCACGAAGATGCTGGCTTCCGTCGGTTCGGTGCCCGCGGAGCGAAGTATGGCGGTATGCCAGCCCGGGGCCAGGGACACGGGAATATCGATGTCCACCAGCCCGCCGCGGTCTGCCTTGACCTTCGTGACTGTTCCGCCGATCTCGATCTCCACGTCGGAGCCGGGAATGGGAACGCTGGTGAAGGCACGCCAGCCGCGAACATTCTCGGTGCCGTTCCGGGCGGCATGGTCGGCGCGGCTGCCGGGCACGGGCTTGCTGGCCAGCACCACCCTGCCCAGGACCCGGACCCATTCCGTGGAGCCGTAGCCCTGGTAGGCGATGGTCTTGGGCTCGAACTTCCAGCGCCGGGCGACCTTCAGGCGCGACGTATTGATCGCATCCGAGAGCCGGTGGGCCAGGCGGAAGACGCGCGTCCCTGACAACAGTGATTCCTGTGACGCCATGTCCATGCCTTCACTCTGCCACAGGGCAGGGGCCCATGGGCTGCCGTCCTGCTCTCTGTTACTCGCCGCCGTCTCCCAACATGCCGCGCAGGGTGGCGGCGTTACGCACGGCGTTGCCACCGCCGTCGTTGTTGAAATACGCGAAGACTTCCCGTCCGGAGCTGCGCCACTCCCGGATCCTGTCCGCCCACCAGCCCAGTTCCTCGTCCGAGTAGGAGCCGCCGTACAGGTGCTGGTGGTCGGGCCCGTGCAGCCTGACGTAGACGAACGGGGCGGTCGCCTGCAGGTTGCAGGGCAGGTTGGCGCCGCTCATGACGGTGTACGCGGCCCCGTGCCATTCCAGCAGCCTGTACACCTCCGGCTGCTCCCAGCTCGGATGGCGGAATTCCACGGCCACCCGGATCCACTCGGGCATGGCGCCGAGGAAATAATCCAAGCGGGCGTCATCCCTCGCCATGCCGGGAGGCAGTTGGACCAGCAGCACGGCGCGCTTGTCGCCGAGTTCGTGCCAGCACCGCGAGATCCGTTCGATCCAGACTTCGGGACCGTACAGCTTCTTGCCGTGCGTGAGGCCGCGCGGGGCTTTGACGGACAGGGCAAAACCGGCCGGCAGCCTGGTCCGCCAGCCGGCGAACGTCGTGTCCCGCGGCCAACGGTAGAAGCTGGCGTTAAGCTCCACTGTGCTGAACCGTGCAACGTAGTGCTGCAGCCGGTCACGGGTGGGAAGCCCCGGCGGGTACAGCACATTTTCCCAGTGGTCGTAGCTCCAGCCGGACGTTCCGATGTGGATGTTCACCCGTCTGACGTCAGTCGAAGTGGGTGGCTACGGGGCCGCCGCCGGCAGACTCCACGATGGCAGCAGCAACGTCGCGCAGCTTCAGGTTGCGCGTGCTGGACGCCGACTTGATGAGGTTGATGGCGTCCTCCTGGCTGCAGCGGTTCTGCGCGATGATGATTCCGACGGCCATGTCAATGATGGTCCGCGACGCCATCGCATTCTTCAGGTTGGCGGCGTTGTCCGTGCGCTGGGCCAGAAGGACCGCGAGACGGAGGCCTTTGGAGGCCTGCCGTACGTAGCTGACGGCGCTCTCCACGGCAGCTGCGTCAAAGACATTCGGCTTCTCGGAGTACAGGTTGAGTCCCGCCCGCGCGTCGGCGCCGGGCAGCTCGAAGGGGACCGCCAAAACGGAACGCATGCCGTTCTTCAGCACGGTGTCGTTGTAATCCGGAAACTCCGTATCGAGCTCGAAGTCCGGAACGTGGACCAGGACACCCTCCCGGCAGGAGCGGAGGCAGGGGCCGTCGCCAAACTGGTACTGGATCTCGTCAACCGCCTGGGCGTGCTCGCTGCTGCTGGCCACGGTGGCCGCCGAACGGTGCCGCAGGAGGGTGATGCCGCAATAGATCTGGCCGCGCGGCCCCGACATGCTCTCCGCAGAGAACCGTGCCAACTCGTCAAGGAAATCCTGGACATCCTGCGTGTCCAGCAACATGTCCTGGACATGCCCCACCACGTCAGCTTCTTTCAGGCGACTATCCACGCAAGGCTCCACTTCCGCCCTTTAACCCGGCAGCGCCGGGGTAACGAGGCAAGGCTCCGGCGGCCGCTCCGCCTAACTTCAGGCTACACCCGGCCGCCCCTCGTGCCGCGGGGCCTGCTGTGGCACTGTAAGGGCATGGTACGCATCGAGGATTATGCGGTGGTCGGGGATCTGCACACCGCGGCCCTGGTCAGCACCGAAGGTTCGATTGACTGGCTGTGCCTGCCGCGGTTCGATTCGCCGGCCTGCTTCAATGCGCTCCTGGACACCCCCGAAGCCGGCCGCTGGCTCCTCGCCCCGGCAGCCGGGGGCGGCTGCACGCGGCGCCGCTACCGCCGGCACACCCTCATCCTGGAAACCGAGTGGGAAACCGACGACGGCGCCGTCCGGGTTATCGACTTCATGCCGCCCCGTGACGAGGTGGCGGACATCGTGCGGATTGTGGTGGGGCTGCACGGACATGTCCGGATGAGAAGCGAACTGGCCCTGCGCTTCGACTACGGCCACATCATGCCGTGGGTGCGCCGGGACAGCCACGGTCTCCACGCCATCGCCGGTCCTGATTCTACCTACCTGGTGACCACTGCCCCGCTGCGCGGCGAACGCATGCGCACCGTCAGCGACTTCACCGTGAAGGCCGGCGAACGGGTGCCGTTCGTGCTGACATGGGCGCCGAGCCATGTCCACCGGCCCCGGTCCGTGGACGCCGACGAAGTCCTGGACTCCACCGAACGGTTCTGGCGGGAATGGGCGGATAAGTGCAAGGTAGCCGGGCCGTACAAGGACGCCGTGCAGCGCTCGCTGATTACCCTCAAGGCCCTTACCTACGCGCCCACCGGAGGGATCGTTGCGGCCGTGACCACGTCGCTGCCGGAACAGTTGGGCGGGCCGCGGAACTGGGACTACCGCTTCTGCTGGCTCCGCGATGCCACCCTGACGCTGCAGGCACTGCTGGCCGCTGGCTACACCTCCGAGGCGGCGGCCTGGCGCGACTGGCTGCTGCGGGCCGTGGCAGGCGACCCGGCCGACCTGCAGATCATGTACGGAATCCACGGCGAACGCAGGTTGCCGGAGCTGGAACTGCCCTGGCTGTCCGGCTATGAGAATTCGGCGCCGGTCAGAATAGGCAACGCTGCCGCCGGCCAGCTGCAGCTTGATGTGTGGGGTGAAGTGCTGGACTGCCTTGCCCTGACCCGCAACTCGCTGCTGAAGCACACGGACGAAGCCTGGGACGTCCAGGTGGCGTTGATGGAATACCTCGAAGGCGCCTGGGACCAGCCGGACAACGGGCTGTGGGAGATGCGCGGTCCGCGCCGCCATTTCACCCATTCCAAGGTGATGGCATGGGTGGCGGCGGACCGGATGGTCAAAGGGGTCAGGGATTCTGGGCTTCCCGGTCCGGCGGACCGCTGGGAGGCGCTCCGCGACACCATCCACGCCGAGGTCATGGCGAACGGTTTCGACCCCGGCCGGAACACCTTTACGCAGAGCTATGGCCGGCCCGAACTCGATGCCAGCCTGCTCCTCATTCCCCGCGTGGGTTTCCTCCCGCCCGATGATCCCCGGGTGCTCGGCACCATCGACGCCATCCAGCGCGAACTGACGGAGGACGGGTTCGTGCTCCGGTACCGGCCCCAGGAGAGCGACGACGGACTGCCGGGGGGCGAGGGGGTGTTCCTCGCCTGTTCCTTCTGGCTCGTGGAGGCGCTGCTCGGAGCCGGCCGGCGCAGGGAGGCCACGGAATTGTTCGAGCGGCTGCTGTCCCTGCGCAACGACGTCGGCCTGCTGAGTGAGGAATGGGGCGTCCAAAGTGCTCGGCACCTGGGGAACACCCCGCAGGCATTCAGCCATTTCGCACTGGTGACCAGTGCCCTGGAACTGAATCAGCGCCAGCCCCACCGCAGCGACAAGCCGCTGCCGTCGAAGGCCGGGACCGGGTGACGGGCAACGCGGTTCCGCTCAAAATTGGGTGACACCTCTCACCTTCGGCGCCTAAGTAAGTATACTTACTAACACCTCACCGGAGGGTGAAGAAGGAGGAGGGCCAAATGGCTGGATATTTCGAGTTGGTGGACGCTCCCGACGGCGGTTACAGGATCCGGCTGCTTGACGGAACAGGGGCGCTGATGGCGGTGTCCGTCACCTTCCCGACGAAGCGCGCAGCAGTTGCCGGGGTTGCCCAGGCCAGGGAGATTGCCGGTACGGGCCTAATCCGCGACTGCTGCAAGGATGCTGTGAAGCGCCCCGTCCAGAAGCGTCATGGCAAACCCGCAAGGCAGGCGCTGAAGTCCACGGTTGCTGTCGGTTACGGGTCCCCGAGGACTGCGCCGCACCGGGTGCCATCCCCCTTGCTGGCCGAGCGCTGAGGTCCACTGGAGTGTCAGAGGGGAAAGGGCCGGAGAATCAGTTGTCACCAGGGCAGCGGAGGGAGAAGGGCGTCCTGTTCGATGTCGACGGCACGCTGATCGACTCCGCCTATATCCACACGCTCGCCTGGTGGCAGGCGTTCCGCCAGTCAGGTTTCGATGTGCCCATGGCCCGTATCCACCGCTGCGTGGGGATGGGTGGCGCCCGACTGGTGGACCACCTGCTGCCGGACTCCCGGAACACGGACGTGGACGAGGATGTTCTGTCTGCGCATTCGGGGATCTTCGGCACGTACTGGTCCTCGCTGCGAGCCTTCGACGGGGCCCGGGACCTGCTGGCCAGGTGTAGTGAGAACGGACTGGCGGTGGCCCTGGCCTCGTCTGCGCGGGAGCAGGATCTCGGGGCGCTGCGGGCGGCCCTGTCGGCGGATGACTTCATCCACGCAGCGACGAGCTCCAACGACGCCGAAAACAGCAAACCGGAGCCGGACATCCTGGTGGCGGCGCTGGAGGCTGTGGGGATTCAGGCCTCCGGCGCGGTCTATGTCGGGGACGCTGTGTGGGATGTCATGGCGGCCAGCAGGCTCGGCATCCCCACCATCGCCCTCACGTGCGGCGGCACCAGCGAGGCGGAGTTGCGCGAAGCGGGGGCCGTGGAGGTCTATGAGGGTCCCCGGGATCTCCTGGACAACCTCGGCCGCAGTGCGATCGGAAAGCTGCTGGCCGGCTAGGTTTCCCGGCTTAAAGCGTCCGTGCGCAGTCAGGTCCCGGCCGTGTCCACCCCGGACTCGGTGTTCGTGAACCCGCCACCTTCGGGTTCGTCGGCGTAGGATCCCCTGTTCCACGACACCGCAACGGCGACGGAACCGTCGTCGTTCCGGACCACCTCGGTGACCACCTCCGACACCGCCGCCCCCATGGCAAGGATCTTCGCCTGGTAGGTGGTGACCAGCTCCTCGAGGCTGGCCTCCGTCCACTCACCGGGGCGCATTCGCGTGGAGATTTCCACGGGTTCGGGCTGGTAGAGCGACATGACGGGCGCCTTTCCTTGGGGGCGGGAACAGTTCCTACGCTAGGAGCGATCCTTGGCCGAAACAAGAGAAAAGCAAGGACGCTTACCTTCTGCCTTTGAATCCCCAAAAATTGATAAGCATACTGACCTTCACATCGGAGCCGGATCCGGCTACGGTCGAAAGAACGCGACGTGCGGCTACAGGAAGGCACTCCATTGAAGGCACTGACTTGGCAGGGCAAGCGCTCGGTGAGCGTGAAGGAAGTACCGGATCCCGTCATCCAGGAGCCCACGGATGCGATCGTAAGGATCACGTCGTCGGCGATCTGCGGCTCGGACCTTCACCTGTACGAGGTGCTGGGCCCCTACATGCACAAGGACGATGTGCTGGGTCACGAACCCATGGGCATCGTGGAAGAGGTGGGGAGCGCCGTCACCAACCTGGCCAAGGGCGACCGCGTGGTCATTCCGTTCAACATTTCCTGCGGCCACTGTTACATGTGCTCGCAGGGCCTGCAGTCGCAGTGCGAAACCAGCCAGGTCCGGGCAAAGAATTCGGGATGTGCGATATTCGGATACTCGGAGCTGTACGGCTCCGTTCCCGGCGCCCAGGCGGAGTACCTGCGGGTGCCGTTCGCCGACTATGGCCCCGTCAAAGTGGGACAGGAGCTGCCGGACGAGCGTTACCTGTTCCTTTCGGACATTCTTCCCACTGCCTGGCAGGCCGTGAAATACGCCGATGCTCCGGCCGGCGGGACGCTGGCGGTCTTCGGGCTCGGACCGGTGGGGCAGTTTTCCTCCCGGATCGGCACCTACTTCGGCCAGCGGGTGATCGGCATTGATCCGGTTCCGGAACGCCGCGAGATGGCCGCGCGCCACGGCGTCGAGGTGCTGGACTATTCCAAGGGCATCGCGGACGAGCTGCGCGAGATGACCGGTGGGAGGGGACCGGACGCCGTGGTGGACGCCGTCGGCATGGAGGCGCACGGCTCTCCGGTGGCGGGCTTCGCCCACCAGGCGCTCGGCCTCCTCCCGGACAAGGTGGCGCAGAAGGCTATGGAAACGGCCGGGGTGGACAGGCTCGCCGCCCTCCACATGGCCGTTGACACGGTCCGCCGCGGGGGCACGCTATCCCTGAGCGGTGTCTACGGCGGCACGGCCAGTCCCATGCCGCTGCTCACAATGTTCGACAAACAGATCCAGGTACGGATGGGACAGTGCAACGTCCGCCGGTGGACGGATGAGCTGCTTCCGCTGGTGGAGGACGACGCCGATCCGCTGGGTGTGATGGATCTGGTCACCCACACCGCGGGGCTGGCCGACGCGCCGGAGCTCTACGAAAAGTTCCAAAAGAAAGAGGACGGCTGCATCAAGGTAGTCCTTAAGCCCTGACGGGATTCATAGACACCGGGCTTTAGCAGCGAGGTCCGGGACGGCGGCTGGCGGGCGACTCACCCGCCAGCCGCTTTCCGTTTGAGCTCCTAGCCGAGCGCACCCGCTCAGCCCTCACGCCACTCGTGGCCGGTGATGTGTGAGCCGGCCTGCGGGCCCATCTGGAGCATCCCGCCGTCGACCGCCCACGACGCCCCGGTGACATAGCTCGACGCCGGAGAGGCAAGGAACGCGATGACCGCGGCCACCTCCCGCGCATCGCCGGGCCGCCCGAGGGGAACGCCGGGCCGGTCCTTGGTGCGGGGGTCTTCATCGGTCTGGCCCGTCATCGGCGTCGCGATTTCGCCGGGGGCTACGGAGTTGGCTGTGATGCCGTGGCTGGCCAGCTCCAGCGCAATGGTCTTGATCAGTCCGCCCAGCCCGTGCTTGGACGCGTCGTAGGCCGACGAGCCCACCCGCGGCTGCGTCTCATGGACGCTCGTGACGGCGATGATGCGGCCGCCCTGCCCGGCGTCGACCATCCGGCGGGCTGCCGCCTGGATGCAGAGGAAGGCGCCGTTGAGGTTGGTGTCCAGGGTCTTCGCCCAGGTCTCATAGTTAAGCTCGAGGAACTTGGTGCCGTCGCCCATGCCGGAGTTGTTGACGAACACGTCCACGCCGCCCAGGTCCTCCGCGAGGCCGTCGATGACACCGGCGCACGTCAGAAGGTGGGTGGTGTCGAGTTGCCGGACCACCGCGGTCCGGCCCGCGGCCCGGACCTCTTCTGCCGTTCGCTCGGCGCCGTCCCTGTCCGAGTGCCAGGTGACGCCTATGTCCAGTCCGGCCTGGGCCAGTGCTACCGCAGTGGCGCGGCCGATCCCGGAGTCGCTACCGGTGACGATGGCGGTGCGGGGCGAGAATTCCATGGTGCGTCCTTCCGTGCGTCCCTATTTAGGGTCAGGCTGCCGCATCCACGACGCAGAAGCGGTTTCCGTCGGGGTCCTCCAGCACGATGAAGTCCGGGTCATCCGGATAAGAGTCCCAGTCCACCCGTGCCGCCCCGAGCTCGACGAGTCGTTCCACCTCGGCTGCCTGGTCATCGGCGTAGAGGTCCAGGTGAAGGCGCGGATGGGATTGCACTGGAGTCTCGCTGAGCATGAGGGCGAGCCGGGCGCCGTCGCCTTCTTGCGGGACGAGCACCACCCACGTTTCGTCGCCGTCCTCCCGGGGGATATAGCCGAGGGCGTCGCACCAGAAGGCGGTGGCGCGGGCGACGTCGTCGACGCCAAGGACAGTCGTTCCTATCGTCAGCATGCCTTCATGCTTCCGTGCGTGCAGTTGTGATGCAAGGGTGGGCGGAAAACCGAGTCGCCGAAGTCCCCGGAAACGCGCGAAATCGCCGGAAGCCTGGTGGCTTCCGGCGATTTCGGCGGCAGGAGGTCCGCGGTGGGTGAAGACTACGTCAGGCGGATCTGGCGGTTGACGTCCTTGTAGAGCAGGTAGCGGAATTCGCCCGGGCCGCCGGCGTAACAGGCCTGCGGGCAGAAGGCGCGCAGCCACATGAAGTCGCCGGCTTCCACCTCCACCCAGTCGTTGTTGAGCAGGTACATGGCCTTGCCTTGGAGGACATAAAGGCCATGCTCCATGACATGGGTCTCCGGGAACGGGATCACGCCGCCCGGCTGGAAGGTCACGATGTTCACGTGCATGTCGTGGGCCAGGTCGTTGGGGTCCGCGAAGCGGGTGGTCTTCCAGACGCCGTCGACGTCCGGCATTTCGCTCGGTTCAACTTCAGCATCACTCGTCACGAAGGACTTGGCCTCGTAACCCTCAAGCCGCTCGTAGGCCTTGCGGATCCAGTGGAAGGACACAATGTCATCTGAGACGTTCTCCAGGCCCCAGGTTGAACCTGCTGCGAGGTAGGCGTAGCCACCCTCCTCAAGCTGGTGCAGCTCGCCGTCGAGCGTCAGATTGACCCGTCCCTTGGTGACGAAGACGACGCCTTCGACGCCGGCCTCGAATTCGGCCTTCGGGGCGCCTCCGCCGGGACCGATCTCAACGATTAGCTGCGAGAACGTGGTGGCGAACCCCGAGATCGGGCGGGCGATGATCCAGGAACGCGTGTTGGTGAAGCCCGGCAGGTTGCTGGTGACAATATCGGTCAGCACGCCCTTGGGGATGACGGTGTAGGCCTCTTTGACAATCGCGCGCTCGGTGGTGAGGTGCGTTTGGGGCGGCAGTCCGCCTTCAGGGGAGTAGTACTTGCCCATCATTGGATCCTTACTTTGAAGTGGTCTGGGCCAGCCGTGGGTGGGCCAGCCCGGTGAGTTGGGGGATTCCGACGGCGGCCAGCGCCAGCACCTCGTCGGCACCGACCGCGCCGCACTGGACGCCGCGCAGCACGAACGCGGCGAGGGCGCGCGCCGTGGCCGGCTCGTCCATGACGCCGCCTTCCGTCTGCTCCACGTAGTTCCGCAGCCTGCCGGCCGCGGCCGGCAGGCCCTGGCGGTAGAAGGCGTACGTTGCCGCGAAGCGGCTGGGCAGCTGGGCCGGGTGCAGGTCCCAGCCCTGGTAGAAGCCGCGCTCCAGGGAACGGCGCACCAGGCGGCCGTGCAGCTGCCAGGCGTTTTCCACGTTGTCGCCCACGGGAATGATGTTGGTGGATCCGTCGGACAGCCGAATGCCGGTGCCGGCCACGGCCAGCTGCATGACCTCCTTGGCGAAGTCGGCCACCGGGTGTTCCATCGACTGGTACTCGGCGGAGATCTGCAGGGAAGCGGAGTAGTCGTAAGTGCCGTAGTGCAGGCCGCTGATCCGGCCGGGAACGGCATGCGGCAGCTGTGCCACCGGGGACGTTCCCTCCGGGCCGAGGATGAGCTGCGGCGTTTCCACCTGCACCTCGAACCGGAGCCGGCCGGCGGGGAGGGAATGGATCTCCTCGAGCCGGGAAACCGCGTAATCCATCGCCTGCACCTGCGCCACGGTGGTGACCTTGGGCAGCGTCAGGACAAGGCCCTTGGAAAGTTCTCCCGCCGCGGCCAGGCGGGAGACGAACAGGTCGAGGGTGCGCAGCCCGCGGGCGCGGGTGGGGGCCTCGAAGCACTTGAACCGGATTCCGATGAACGGCGGCGCGGAGCCGGCCGAAACTGCGGCGGCCACGGCGGACGCCGCGGCAACGGCGGCGGCGTCCTCGGCGTCGTCGCCCCGGTCCCCGAACCCGTCCTCGAAGTCGAGCCGGAGGTCCTCGATCGGCTCGCTTTCCAGCTTCGTCTGGACCCGGGACGCCACTGACTCAGCGAGGTCGGCGTCCTGGCCCAGAAGCGAACCGAGCCGGGCCAGCCCGCCGTGGGCGGCCGCCGTCGCCAGCGCCTGGGTTCCCCAGTCGGCGGCGAGCGACGGCGTGAACCGGTCAGCGGGGACGTACACGGTGTGGACCGGCTGCCGGGAGCCGTCGTCGCCCGGGTAGTTCTGCTCCAGCAGCCGGTCGGTGTCCGCCAGCTGCCCGTCGATCCGGGCGAGGTCCGCTGCGGTCAGCGATGTTTCGGGTACCGCCATTGCTCAGCCCACCAGTTCGTAGGCGGGGGTGGTGAGGAAGTCCGTGTAGTCCTCGGAGAGGCAGATGTCGCCGATCAGGGCGCTCGCGGGCTGGTAGTAGCGGGCGAACGCTTCCTCGCCCACCTCGCCGCGCAGCTTTTCGGTTTCCTCGGCGAGGATCCGGGTGACCAGCTCGCGGGTGACCTTGTTGCCCGTGTCCGCGAGGACCACCTCGTTGCGGATCTGCTGCCAGACCTGCGAACGGGAAATTTCCGCCGTCGCGGCGTCCTCCATCAGGTTGTGGATGGCCACCGCGCCGTTGCCGGAGATCCAGACGGCGGTGTAGGCCACGGCGACGTAAAGGTTCAGGCGGAGGCCGGCTTCGGTGACCTGGCCCTCGGCGGAGGCAATGTCCAGCAGCTGGCCGGCCGTGACCGAGACCTCCGGGCGCTGCTTGTCAAGCTGGTTGGGCCGGTCCCCGAGCACGGAGTCGAACACCTCCTGGCAGACGGGCACGAGGTCCGGGTGGGCCACCCACGAGCCGTCGAAGCCGTCGTTCGCCTCGCGGGTCTTGTCCGCGCGGACCTTCTCAAAGGCCTGCGCGGTGACCTCGGGTTCGCGCCGGTTGGGGATGACCGCAGCCATGCCGCCCATCGCGAAGGCGCCGCGGTGGTGGCAGGTCTTCACCAGCAGCTCCGTGTAGGCCCGCATGAACGGCGCCGTCATGGCCACGGTGGCGCGGTCCGGCAGCACGAAGCTGGCACCGGCGTCGCGGAAGTACTTGATGATGCTGAACAGGTAGTCCCAGCGGCCGGCGTTCAGACCCGAGGCGTGGTCCCGCAGCTCGTAGAGGATCTCGTCCATCTCGAACGCAGCCGGGATGGTTTCGATCAGGACGGTGGCGCGGATGGTGCCTTGGCCGAGGCCGAGGAAGTCCTGGGCGAAGACGAACACGTCGTTCCACAGCCGGGCCTCGAGGTGGCTCTCCATCTTCGGCAGGTAGTAGTACGGGCCCTGGCCGTTGAGCACCAGCTGCTTGGCGATGTGGAAGAAGTGCAGGCCGAAGTCCACCAGCGCGCCGACAGCGGGTTCGCCCTCGAGCAGCAGGTGCCGCTCCTCCATGTGCCAGCCACGGGGGCGTGCCACCACGACGGCCAGCGGGGCGTCGGTGCGGAGCCGGTACTCCTTGCCCTCGGGGGAGGTGTAGCTCAGCGATCCCGTGGCGGCATCGCGAAGGTTGAGGATGGCGTCAATGACGTTCCCCCATGTGGGGGTGCTGGCGTCCTCAAGGTCTGCGAGCCACACCTTCGCGCCGGAGTTCAGCGCGTTGATGGCCATCTTGGCCGGCGAAGCCGGGCCGGTCATCTCGACCCGGCGGTCCTGCAGGGCCGCCGGTGCCGGCGCAACCTTCCAGTCGCCGTCGCGCACGTCCTTGGTCTCCGGCAGAAAATCCAGGCTGCCGGACCGGGCCACGTGCTCACGCTTGGCTTTGCGGGCCGTGAGCAGCTCGCCGCGCCGGCCGGCGAAGCGCTTGTGGAGCTCCTCAACGAACGCGAGGGCCTTCGGGGTGAGAATCTCCTCCGCACGCTCGATCGGCCGGGTGTCTGTGACTGTGATAGCCATTGTGGGTCCTTTCCAGGGCTGATTCAGGCGTTGGCAAGAGCTGCGTCCGCGGGCGCTGCTGCTTCTGTTGAGTCTTCCGCTGTTGCCGTCGCGATGCCAGTACCCGCTGCGGCGTGGGCCGCGGCGGCGACTGCGGCCGCGACGTCGGCGGCCACGTGGGGGTCGAAGACGCTGGGGATGATGTAGCTGGCGTTGAGCTCGTCGTCAGCAACCCGGTTGGCGATCGCCTCGGCGGCGGCCACCAGCATCTCCGGCGTGATGTCCGATGCCCCGGCGTCCAGCAGCCCGCGGAAGAAGCCCGGGAAGGCCAGGACGTTGTTGATCTGGTTCGGGAAGTCGCTGCGGCCGGTGGCGACGACGGCGGCGTGCTTGGAGGCCACTGTCGGGTCGATTTCCGGCGTCGGGTTGGCCATGGCGAAAACGATGGCTTTGTCCGCCATCGAGGCAACCTGCTCCTCGCCGATCACGTGCGGGGCGCTCACGCCGATGAAGACGTCGGCACCCTTGAGGGCCTCGTGCAGCGTGCCGGAGTAACCCTCTTCGTTGGTGTTGGCGGCAATCCAGGCGCGGTGCTCGTCGTCGTACTTCTCACCCGCGTGGATGGCGCCGGAGCGGCCGGCGGCGATGATGTGCTGCGCGCCCTGGGCCTTGAGGAGCTGGATGATCGCCGAGCCGGCGGCGCCGACGCCGGAGACCACGATGCGGACGTCCGCGAGCTTCTTGCCCACGACCCGGAGGGCGTTAACCAGGGCAGCGAGCGTGACGATGGCGGTGCCGTGCTGGTCGTCGTGGAAGACGGGGATGTCCAGTTCATCGCGGAGCCGGTTTTCGATCTCGAAGCAGCGCGGGGCCGCGATGTCCTCGAGGTTCACGCCGCCGTAGACGGGAGCGAGGGCCTTGACGATTTTGATGATCTCCTCGGTGTCCTGGGTGTCCAGGCAGACGGGCCAGGCGTCAACGTTGGCGAACTGCTTGAAGAGCGCGGCCTTGCCCTCCATGACCGGAAGCGCGGCTGCCGGTCCGATGTTGCCGAGGCCCAGGACGGCCGAGCCGTCGGTGACCACGGCGATCGTGTTCCGCTTGACCGTCAGGTTCCGGGCGGCGTCGGGGTTTTCCGCGATGGCAAGGCAGACGCGGGCGACGCCGGGGGTGTAGGCGCGGGAGAGGTCGTCGCGGTTGCGCAGCGCCACCTTCGGCACCACCTCGAGCTTGCCGCCGAGGTGCATCAGGAAGGTGCGGTCGGAGACGTTGCGCACGGTGACGCCGTCGAGCGCGTTGAGCGCGTCCTTTACGCGGTCCGCGTGGTCCTGGTCAGTGGTGTTGCAGGTGACGTCGACAACCAGCGTCTCGTGGTGGGACTCGGTGACGTCCAGTGCGGTGATGGCCGCTCCGGCCGCACCGACGGCTGCCGCGAGCTCGCTGGTGGCCGTGAAGCTCGAGGGTGCCTCCACGCGCAGGGTGATTGAGTTTCCGGGGCTCGGGTTCGCCATTGAATGTCCTCCTGATAGGGCCCGCCGCTGCGGCGGACGGTTCTCCTGAATGTTTTCGTATTATGGATATTATTATCTACTTTATGGAAATACAAGCCCTTCTTGCTTCCTCGACGCCGCTCGGCGTCTTGCTGTATCTTTGGCTGTCTAAGCAACTTTTTTCACGATACGGATAAGAGTTGTCGTATTCGAGGCAACAGGAGAGTGCTACATGGCTGAAAAGGCCACCGGAGGCGTGCAGTCCGTAGAGCGCGTCTTTGAACTTTTGGAACTGATCACCGACGCCGGCGGCGACGTCACGCTCAGCGAGCTCTCTTCCTCCACGGACCTGCCCCTGCCCACGATCCACCGGCTGCTGCGTACGCTCGTAGCACTGGGGTACATCCGTCAGCTGCCCAACCGCCGCTACGCCCTTGGCCCGCGGCTGATCCGGCTCGGCGAAGGCGCCAACAAGCAGCTCGGTGCCCTGGCGCGGCCGCAGCTGAAGTCCCTCGTGGACCGGCTGGGGGAGACGTCCAACATGGCCGTGCTGGACTCGGACATGGTGATTTACGTGGCCCAGGTGCCGTCGCTGCACTCGATGCGCATGTTCACCGAGGTGGGCCGCCGCGCCCACACCCACGACACTGGCGTCGGCAAGGCGATCCTGGCGCAGCTGGACGATGAGGTGGTGCGCGGCATCGTGACCCGCACCGGCATGCCTACGCCGACGGCCAAGAGCATCGGCGACTTCGATTCCCTGATCGCGGACCTGAACCGTATCCGGGAACGCGGCTACTCGATCGACGAGGAGGAGCAGGAGCTCGGCGTGCGCTGCTTCGCCATGGCCGTGCCGAACGCTCCCACGCCCACCGCCATCTCCGTCTCCGGGCCGGTCTCCCGAGTGGACCAGTCCTTCGCCGACCGCGCCGTGCCGCTCCTCCGCGAAGCAGCCCAGGCCATCTCGGACGAGCTCAACCAAAACTGACCCCCTCCGTCGTCCTTCTGTGCAGCGCGAACGGACAGTTGAGGCCCCACGATCTCGAGGGGCTCAACTGTCCGTTCGCGCTTAATCGATTTCTAGTGCTCGGAGCTGGATGACGTCTGGATGGGGACTTCCTTGCCGTCGCAGTCGATCAGTTTCCCGCCTTCGAAGCGGTCCCCGTTGGACAGGCAGTGCAGGTCCTCCTCCTTGACGACCCGCCCGGTGCCGGCCACAAAGACGGACTGGTTGTCCGAGTTGCCTGCCTTGAAGTGGTTGAAGAGCAGGTTCAGCAGGATGGCCATGATCGCTGCGGAGCTGATGCCGGAGTGGAAGATGGTGCTGAACCAGGACGGGAACTGGTCGTAGAAGGCCGGCGCCGCGATCGGGATCATGCCGAAGCCGATGGACGCTGCCACGATGATCAGGTTCATGTTGTTGCGGTACTCCACCTTGGAGAGCGTCCGGATGCCGCTGGCGGCAACAGTTCCAAAGAGAACGACGCCGGCCCCGCCCAGGACGGGCGTCGGCACCGCCGCGACCACCCGGCCAAGGACCGGAAGGAGGCCGAGAATGACCAGGATCAGGCCGCCGGCGCTGACGACGAACCGGCTCTTGACGCCGGTGATGGCCACGAGGCCCACGTTCTGCGCAAAGGCGCTCTGGGTGAAGGAGTTGAACAGCGGGGAGATGGCGCTGGAGAGCATGTCGGCCCGCAGTCCGTCGCCGATCCGCTTGGAATCGACTTTGGTGCCCACGATCTCGCCCACGGCGATGATGTCCGCGGAGGTCTCGGTGAGCGTCACCAGGATGACGATCAGCATGGAGATGATGGCCGCGATCTCGAACGTTGGCGGTCCAAAGGCGAACGGGGTGGGAAACGCGACGATCTCGCCCGTGCCCACCTTGGAGAAGTCAGCCATGCCAAAGGCGAAGGCGATGAGGGTCCCGAGAACCATGGCGAGCAGGATGGACAGCCGGGAGATGGCGGCGTTGCCCACCTTGCTCAGCAGCAGGACGATCGCCATGGTGGCGGCGGCCAGGCCGATGTTGGCCATGCTGCCGTAGTTGGGGGCGGCCTTGTTGCCGCCCATGGCCCAGTTGGCGGCCACCGGCATCAGGGTGAGGCCGATGGTGGTGATGACCGTGCCTGTGACGACCGGCGGGAAGAACTTGATGATCTTGGAGAACAGCGGAGTAATGAGCAGCCCGATCAGCGATGCCGCGATCACCGAACCGAAGACCGCCTGGATTCCGCCGCCGCCGTGGACAATCGCCACCATCGTGGAGACGCCGGCGAAGGAGACGCCCTGGACGAGCGGGAGCTGGGAGCCGAAGAACCGGATGCCGACCGTCTGGAGGATGGTGGCCAGGCCGCCGACGAAGAGGCAGGCTGCGATCAGCAGGCCGATGTCCTGGGACGACATGCCGGCCGCGGCGCCGATGATGAGGGGCGGGGCAATGATGCCGCCGTACATGGTGAGGACGTGCTGGAATCCGTAGGCGAAAGTGCTGCCGATGGAGAGGCGCTGATCTTCCGGGCGGGTTGCCGCTGGGCGGCTTTTCTTGGTGATGTTCATGGCAGACTTTCTTGGTTCATGGCAGACGCCTTCGTCTGGCTAACAATGTCTGGCTAACAATTTGAGTTTTGTGGTGCGGGCCGGGGCCGGAGTCTTTGTCCACTTATCGGGGGCTAAGGGGTGTCTAAATCGCGATATCTGTACAAAAACCCGGGACCCTTGGGGTAATGCTGGTGCCGGCCGGCCGGCCCGCGGAGCGTGGTGTCCGCGGGCCCGCTGGCTGCGGTTTAGCAGAAGCCGGCGATGCCTGACCAGGCGGCGTCGGCTGCTTCGGCGTCGTCACGCAGGACGGTGGCCTCGATGAGTCCGTACGGGCGGTCGGCTGCGAAAAAGACCTCGTTGGGGTTGTCCAGGCCGAACGGCGAGAGGTCCACGAGGAAGTGGTGCTTGTTGGGCATCGAGAACTTGATTTCCTCGATCTCGCTGTGGGCTTCCAGGACCTTGGCGCCCATGTCGAACAGGGTCTGCTGGAGGGCGTGGGAGTAGTTCTCGGTGAAGCCCTCAAGCAGGAGGCTCTTGACGTCCTCGTAGCTCTTGTTGAAGTCCAGAGAGCTGAAATCGGTGCCGGCCTTGAAGCGCCAGCGGGCCGAGACGTCGGTGGCCAGAATGCGGTCAGTGGTCTCGGGCAGGGTGGTGTACTTGTCCTTCGGGTAGCCGACGAAGCCGGACTGCGTGGACTTCAGGACGGTCAGGTCCTTGAGCCCGGAGATCAGGTGGGTGGCTGCCCCCTCCCTGACCAGGACGGCGGTGCGGACTTCCTGGCCCTTGCGGACGAAGGAGTGGTCGTGTGCGCTGCCGTGCGCCTGGATGCGTTCCCAGGCGTAGGACTCGGCTTCCCAGCGGCCGCCGGTGACCCAGTCGAAGCTGGAGGTGAAGTGCTCGCCGAGGCGCAGCAGGAACGCCTCGGGGGAGCCGACCCCTTCGCGGGCGAAGGCGTAGATGGTGTTCTTCTGGGTGTCGGTGGCCACCACGTGGGCGTTGTCGCCCTCAAGGTGGGCAGCTTCGAAGTCACCGCGGAGCTGCGAGGTGACGTTCAGATCCTCGATCTCATGGCGGTCGGTGTCGCGGGTGATCTTGACGACGCGGACTTCGGCCTTGCCGTACTGGTTGTGGCCGAGGACGATCTTGTTGCTCATGGTCTGTTCCCAACTTCCCGTATGTGGAACGAAAGTCCCACATAGAAATTAAGTGCGTGTTTCCCACGCATTTCGTGTGGCGTCGACCCAAACAAAAAATGAGCCGACATCAGTAGTTGATGCCAGCTCATTACGACCCTGCCTGCTGCTCCCAGGTTACGTGACGTGCGCCACGAATTAACCTAAAGCGTAGCGCAGCATGCCGGTGGTGTACATCACAAATTCAAAAAACGGATTGTGACCGGGCTGGTGCGGAACGCTACGGCTGGGGGTCTTGACGCACCCTCGAGCGTGTCCCTAAGATTTCACATATCAAAAACTAATTTCCGTTCTATGAAAATATAAAGCGGGCAAGGCAAGAAACGAGGAGGAACAGATGGACTCGCAGGATCAGAACAACGTCGCGGAATTTCCGGCACCCGGCCAGGAGCTGTACCTGCCGTTCGGCGCCACGGATCCCGACTTCTACATCCCGGCCGACTGCGACCGGCGCTCCGGCGGCCTGTCGCGGTGGCTCCGGGCGCTTCCCGTCTTCGGCAGGCGGCCATAGCCGCAGCCAAAGACGCAGTATCCGCCGCGCGATGCGCAAATGGTCCGGCGACACCCGAATACAGGTGTCGCCGGACCATTTCTGTGTCGCCAGACCATTTCCGCGTTTTCCGGTAACGTCCGCGTTGCCAGGGCTGTCAGGATCCGGGACGGCCCGGCCACTCCTTGCCGGCCCACGGGTCGTAGTCGGCGATGAGCTCCTCCTGCGGGGGACGCTCCGCCTCGGGGACATGCTGGAGGTTCACCCGCACCCTGTACCAGAGCGAGCTTGACCCGCGCATTCCGTCGACCAGCACATCGGCCGGATGCAACGACGGCACCACGTCCGTGTGCCGGGACTTCCATTCGCCGAGCGCGGCGAGTGCTTCCGGTTTGGTTTTAGTGCGGGCCACCTCAATGAGCGGCATTATGGACTGCCGGCGGCCGGAGCCGTTGCCCGCGCGTGGCGCCTTCTCGGCGGGGCCGAGCTCGGCGGCCAAGGCGAGAAGCCCATCGAGCCTACCGACGGCGTCGTCGATGCCGGTGTGTGGGTCGCCCGCCCCGGCGAAGCGCTCCGGCACTGTGAGCACCGTGAACTGTTCCGGCCTGGCGGAGCGGACCTCGTCCCAGGTGAGCGGCGTCGAGACCCGGGCGTCAGGCAGCGGCCGGATTGAGTACGCCGATGCCACGGTGCGGTCCTTCGCGTTCTGGTTGAAGTCGACGAACACACTCTCACCGCGCTCCTCCTTCCACCACCGCGCGGTGGCGAGGCCGGGGGCGCGGTTTTCGACCTCCCGGGCGAGGGTCTCGGCAGCGAGCCGCACATCGCGGTAAGACCACTCCGGCGCGATGCGCACCAGAATGTGAAGACCCCGCGACCCGCTCGTCTTCGGCCACCCCACGAGCCCGGCGTCGTCGAGCACCTCCCGCGCCACATACGCGACGTCAACGATCTGGGACCAGTCGACCCCCGGCATCGGATCCAGGTCCACCCGCAGCTCGTCCGGATGTTCGAGGTCCTCGGCGCGCACCGGATGCGGGTTGAGGTCGAGACAGCCAAGATTCACCACCCAGGCCAGGCCCGCGGCATCCCGGATGACCGCCTCCTCCGCGGACGTCCCCGACGCGTAGTGCAGCGTCGTGGTGTCGATGAAATCGGGATGGTTGTCGGGCACGCGCTTCTGGAAGAACGCCTCCCCGTCGATCCCCTTCGGGAAGCGCTTGAGCACCATTGGCCGGCCGCATGCCCCGCGCAGCGCACCATCCGCGACGGCCAGGTAGTAGCGCACGAGGTCGAGCTTCGTCAGTCCGGGCTCCGGGAACACCACCTTGTCCGGGCTTGAGATGCGGACCTCGGTGCCGGCAATGTCGAGGATTTCGGCCGGCGTCTTCGACGGAGTCATGGCGCCACGCTAGCAGTTGGCAAACCTCACCGGAACGGCGGGGCGTCAGCCGTTCACGAGCCGCCGCGCCGCCGCCGAATGCTCCGCGATCAGGCCGGCCACGTCCAGTCCGGGAATCTGCCCGTCGATCACCCGCCACTCGCCGCCCACCATCACGCGATCGGCGCGGTCGGCGGCGCACAGCAGCAGGGCGGCGAGGGGATCGTGGCTGCCGGAGAACCGCAGGTCGTCCAGCCGGAACAGGGCCAGGTCCGCCTGCATCCCGGGTGCCAGCTGGCCCAGGTCCGGCCGGCCCAGCACCGCCGCGGATCCGCGCGTCGCCCAGCCCAGTGCCCGCTCCACCGGCACGTGCGCGCCGTAGCGCAGCCGCTGCAGGTACAGCGCCTGCCGCGCCTCGAGAATCATGTTGGAGGCATCGTTCGACGCCGATCCGTCCACTCCCAGCCCCACGGGCACTCCCGCTTCCTCCAGTTCGAGCACCCGTGCTGTGCCGGACGCGAGTCGCATGTTCGACGTCGGGCAGTGGGCGACGGCGGTTCCCGCCGCTCCCAGCCGGGCGATTTCAGCATCGCTGAAATGGATGCCGTGGCCCAGCCATGTCCTGTCCGTCAGCCAGCCCACGCTGTCCAGGTAGTCCACTGTGCGCAGCCCGAACGTCTCGATGCAGAACTGCTCCTCATCGAGGGTTTCCGCGAGATGGGTGTGGAGCCGGACGTCATGCCGCTCTGCCAGCGCGGCGCTCTCGGCCATGATCTCCTTGGTGACGGAAAACGGCGAGCAGGGCGCCAGCGCAATCTGGATCACGGCACCCTCCCCGCGCTCGTGGTACTCGCGGACCAGCCGTTCGCTGTCCGCCAGCACCGCCTCCGGTGCCTGCACCGTCGACTGCGGCGGCAGCCCGCCGTCGTCCTCTCCCAGTGTCATGGAACCCCGGGTCAGCGTGGCCCGCATGCCGAGGCGCCGGACGGCGCTGATTTCGACGTCAATCGCGTCCTCCATGCCTGCGGGGAAGAGATAGTGGTGGTCGGCAGCGGTGGTGCAGCCGGAGAGCAGCAGTTCGGCGAGGGCCACGGTGGCTGCGAGTTCAAGATCCCGAGGAGTCAGCCTGGCCCAGACCGGGTAGAGGTTCTGCAGCCAGGGGAACAGGGGAGCGTTGGCCACCGGGCCCCAGGCGCGGGTAAGCGTTTGGTAGAAGTGGTGATGGGTGTTGATCAGGCCGGGCAGCAGGACGTGGTTGCCGGCGTCGAAGGTCTGCTGGCAGGGATCCGACGGCGTCTGTCCGGCGCCAAGTACCTCCACAATCCTGCCGCCGCTCACCACCAGTCCGCCCGATGCGTCGAGGCTGTTGGCGGTGAAGGCCGCCAGCGGGTTCCGGATCCAGAGCCGGGATTCGGCGGCCGGGTGCGTCGATGGAAGGTCAAAGATCTGGGTCATGAGGGTCCTTGTCTGAGCGTGCTGATTTTCCAGCTCAGTAGTCCTGTCTGCTGATCCAGGGGATATGCTGCCCGACGGCAGCGAGTCGGCACCAGCGTAGGCGGGCGCGGGAGCGCGGTCAATGGGCGCGCTTTGTGACAACGGGAAGTGGCCCCCCGGAAGCAGCCAGTCGTGAGCCGCCAGAAACACGCATTTCACATTGCGAAATTAAGTTTCCAGAAAACTATGGCGTGAACCACATTCCGGTGCTAATCTCAAGTTGCCAAAGGCGGGCACCCGGACTCCGGGGAAGCTATCTACCAGGCGCAACTTAACCTTCAAAAGCACATGCTGAAGCCTGGTAACCGTCGCATCTGGTCCTTTCCGTTCCGCCCGCGGGGTACCGGCTTCCACAGCAAAGGGAGTCGCATCATGAGTACCACCGTCACGGCCGAGGCATTCCTGGCCAGGTCCATCCGGTTGGCAACCGCCAACGTCCTAAACAGCGGCGGACCGTTCGGAGCAGTGATCGTCACCGCCGACGGTCAGGCGTTCGACGGCGTCAACCGGGTCACCGCCGACAACGATCCCACCGCCCACGCCGAGGTCACGGCCATCCGCCGCGCGTGCAGCGGGCTTGACACCTTCGACCTCCGCGGAGCCACCCTCTACAGCAGCTGCGAGCCATGCCCCATGTGCCTCGCTTCGGCGCTGTGGGCCCGCATCGACCGCGTGGTCTTCGCCGCGGACCGGCACGACGCCGCCTCCGTGGGCTTCGACGACGCCGTCTTCTACGAGTACTTCGACAACGAGGACCGGCACGCCCTGATGCCGGTCTCCAAGCTCGAGCTGGGCCACCCCGAAGCGCCGGCCATCCTGGAACCGTTCAACACCTGGAACACGCTCGACTCCAGGATTGACTACTAGGGCCCGGTGGCTGACATGACAATCCTGGACAATACCGCTGAACAGCAGGCTGCGCTTCCGGGCGCAGGGCAGACAGGGCAGAACCCGGCACCCGGCAAAGCCCAGCGGAGCAACAGCCCCAGGCCCCCGGCGTCGAACTCGTTCCTTGACCGCTTCTTCCACATCACCCGGCGCGGTTCCACCGTGGCCCGCGAGGTGCGGGGCGGGCTGGTCACTTTCTTCACGATGGCCTACATCGTCATCCTGAATCCGCTGATCCTCGGCGGCTTCAGCGCGGACAACGCCCCGACGGACGTCGCCGGCGGCTGGCTTTCGGCGGCACAGGTGGGCGCGGTCACCGGGCTGACAGCCGGGGTCATGACCATCGCGTTCGGCCTGATCGCCAACCTCCCGTTCGGCCTGGCCGCGGGACTTGGCATCAACTCCTTCCTCGCGGTGGCCGTGATCCAGGAAGTCACCTGGGCCGAGGCCATGGGCCTGGTGGTCATCAACGGCATCCTGATCGTCCTGTTTGGCGTCACCGGCGCACGGACCGCGATTTTCAGGGCCGTGCCCAAGGAGCTGAAGGCCGCCATCACGGTGGGCATCGGGCTGTTCATCGCCTTCATCGGCTTCGTGGACTCCGGCTTCGTCAAGGCCACCACCGGCGGCCCGCCGGTCCAGCTCGGCGACAACGGCTCCATCACCTCCATCCCCACCATGGTGTTCATCGTGGGCCTGCTGGTCATGGGCATCCTGGTGGCACGGAAGGTCCAGGGCGGCCTGCTCATCGGCATCGTGGCCACCACGGCGCTCGCCGCCGTCGTCGAGGCAATCCTGCACATCGGCCCCGCCAGCGAAACCAACCCCGGCGGCTGGCACCTGAACACACCGGTGCTGTCGGGCCACCTGGTCTCCGCGCCGGACCTCGGCCTCGTGGGGCAGTTCGACCTGTTCGGCGCCTTCGGCCGAATCGGCGGACTCGCGGCCACCATGCTGGTGTTCACGCTCGTCTTCACCAACTTCTTCGACGCCATGGGCACCATGACCGGGCTCGCGAAGAGCGCAGGCGTGGCGCACAAGAACGGCACGTTCCCCCGGCTCAAGTCCGCCTTCATCGTCGAAGGCGTCGGCGCAGTGGTTGGCGGCGCCACGTCAGGTTCCTCCAACACCGTGTACATCGACTCCGCTGCGGGGATCGGCGAGGGGGCGCGCACCGGGCTCGCCTCGGTGGTCACCGGCGCGCTGTTCCTGGGCTCCATGTTCCTCACCCCGCTGACCAGCGTGGTGCCGCTAGAGGTGGCGGCCGCCGCCCTGGTGGTTGTGGGCGCGATGATGATGGCGCAAATCCGCGAGATCAAGTTCACCAAGTTCGCGGTGGCACTGCCTGCCTTTCTGACGATCGTCACCATGCCGCTGAGCTACTCGATCGCCAACGGGATCGGCGTGGGCTTCGTGAGCTGGGCCGTCATCGGCGCGGCCTCCGGCAAGGCGAAGAAGATCCACCCGCTGATGTGGGTGGTGACCGTGGGCTTCGTGGTCTACTTCGCGCGGGGTCCGGTCAGCGCCCTGCTCGGGGCGTAGGCACCGGGGCTTAGGGACGCGGAAAATGCCGGCGACGCGCAAACGGCCGGACGATACGGGAATCCGCGCATCCCCGGACCGTTTGCGCGTCGCCGGGCTGGACCGGCGTCGTACGCTTTCCACAACCAAGGATAGGAACGAGAATATGGGCACCATCGCACGGGAAGAGGGAGTGCTGCCATGCTGGATCTGATGCCTTCTCTGGCCGGCTGGCGCCCGGCGGCCTCCGGGGAACGGTGCGCCGTCGCCACCATCATCACCGCCAGCGGCTCCGTGCCGCGCCCGCCCGGGACCTCCATGCTGGTGTCCGAGTCGGGCGAGATCCTCGGCAGCCTCTCCGGCGGCTGTGTTGAGGGTGCCGTGGTTGCCTCGGCGCTGGAAGTGATGGCCGACGGCGGCACCCGCCTTGAGGCGTTCGGCTTCAGCAGCGAGGACGCATTCGCCGTCGGGCTCACCTGCGGCGGTGAGCTGGAGGTCCACATTCAGCCCCTGGACGGCAGTGCCGCCGGGCTCGGGGTCCTCTGGAAGTTCGCGGGCGGGGACCCCGAACGGCCGCTGGCACTGATCCGGCGCATCGACAGCGGGACCGGCGGAACCCTGTCCGGCAGTGCACTGGGGGCTGCCGGGAAAATGGGTGTTGCGGCCGCCCAGCCGCCCGCCGTCGTCGTGATTCCTGATCCGGGGAGCTTCCGGGCGGCGGAATCGGCGGAGCTCGCGGCACTGCTGGGCCTGGACGCTCTGAACCTGGACGCTGGGGCCAGACAGGAAGCACTCCTGGCGGCCGCGGCCCAGCTCGAACCGCTGCTGCGCGGGGGCCGGACGGGACTGGTCCGGCTGGCGCCGCCGCAGGGCTGTGGCGTTTCTGTCCGGGGTGCCCGCAGTACGGAGGGTCACGGTATGGAGGGTGGGGCGACATCGCCCGAGCCAGTGACCCTGCTGGTGGAGAGCCGCCTGCCACAGGCCCGGCTGCTGGTGTTCGGTGCCAACGACTTTGGCGCCGCCCTGGTGCCGGCCGCCAAGCTGCTCGGCTACCGCGTCACGCTGTGCGATGCCCGGCCGGCGTTCTCTGCGCAGGAGCGTTTCGCCGCGGCAGACGAGGTGGCCACCGACTGGCCGCACCGGTATCTCGCCGCGGAAGCCGTGGCGGGGCGCATCGACTCCCGCACTGTCATCTGCGTCCTCACCCACGACCCCAAGTTCGACATCCCGCTGCTGCAGGAAGCACTGGGGCTGGACGTTGCCTTCGTCGGCGCCATGGGCTCGCGCCGCAGCCACCGGCACCGCATCGACGGGCTGCTCGAGGCCGGCGTGGCACCGGAGCGGCTGGCACGGCTGCATTCGCCGATCGGACTGGATCTTGGTGCCGTCACACCGGCGGAAGTGGCGGTCTCCATTACGGCCGAGCTGATCGCGTCCCGCACCGGTGCCGCCGCCTGCGCCCCGCTGCGGGACGGCACCGGCCCTATCCATTCGATGCCCGCCGGCGGGAGCGCCGGCCCGGAACAAGCACCCCAGGCAGAACCGGCAGCCAGCAGGGCACCGGCATCAAATACAGAACAGGCACCTCAGGAGATCGCATGGACATGAACACCATCGAGGCGGTGGTCCGCACCACCGACCCCGCCGACTGGCGCGACGGCGACGCCTGGCTCGCGGGCGGCACCGTCCTCTTTTCCTATGGCAGCACGGCTTTCGGTCCGGAGCCGCTGCGGCGCCTGCTGGATCTCGGCTCGGCCGGCTGGCAAGCCGTCACCGTGACCGCGAACGGCATCGAGCTGGCCGCCACCTGCACCGTCGCCGAACTGTACGCGCTCCCGGAGAAGCTGGCAGAACAGGGCACGAGGGACTGGCCCGGCCTGGACCTGGTCCGGCCCTGCTGCGACTCCTTCGTGGCGTCCTTCAAGGTCTGGAACATGTCCACCGTGGGCGGCAACCTGTGCACATCCCTGCCCGCCGGGCCCATGATCTCGCTGTGCGCCGGGTTGGACGGCACGGCCACGGTCCTCGGCCCGGGAGGATCCCGCCGGGAACTCCCGGTGGCCGACTTCATCACCGGGGACGGGCAAAACGCACTGGCGCCCGGCGAGCTGCTCCGCAGCGTCAACCTGCCGGCGTCGGCCCTGTCCTCCCGGGTGGCGTTCCGCCGGCTCTCGCTGAGCAACCTCGGCAGGTCGGGGGTGCTGCTGATCGGAAGGCTCGACGGCGACGGCCGGTTTGCGCTCACCGTCACCGCCGCCACGAAGCGGCCCGTGCAGCTCCGGTTCGGATCCCTGCCGGACGCGCCGGAACTGGCGGGCGAACTCGAGGCCGCCATCCCGGCGGGCCTCTATCACGACGATATCCACGGGCTGCCAGCGTGGCGCCACGACATGACGGGCCGGCTCGCGGAGGAAATCCGGGCAGAACTGGGCATGCCGGCAGGGGCGCCGGCAGCAGTGTCCGGCGACTTCTGGCCACCGGAAATGACACAGCAGCCGGCCCGGCAGACGCAGCCAACCCGGCAGACGAAGAGAGAGGCCTGAGCATGGCCATGGAAATTAACGGTGCGCCGGTAGAGGCACAGCCGTGGCCCGGCCAGTGCCTGCGCACGTTCCTCCGGGAGCAGGGCAACCTCGGCGTGAAGAAGGGCTGCGACGGCGGCGACTGCGGTGCCTGCACTGTGCACGTGGACGGCACTCCGGTGCACAGCTGCATCTACCCGGCCGTGCGCGCCGAAGGCCATGCCGTCACCACCATCGAAGGCCTCCCAGCCACGAGCGAGGGAGCTGACCTGCACCCGGTGCAGCAGCAGTTCCTGGACCGCCAGGGCTTCCAGTGCGGCTTTTGCACGGCGGGCATGGTGATGACGGCGGCCACGTTCGACGACGCGCAGAAGGGAAACCTGCCGCGCAACCTGAAGGGAAACCTGTGCCGCTGCACCGGGTACCGGGCCATCGCGGACGCCGTCTGCGGCCACGAAGGCCACCCGGCCCCGGAGGGCCCCGGTTCGGGGATCGCCGGCGAGGGGCAGCCCGCCCCGGAGCCCGGCCGGTTGGGCGACAACGTTCCGGCCCCGGCCAGCCGCGCAGTGGTCACGGGGCAGGCGCGCTACACGCTGGACGTCCCGGCCGAGGCGCTGCCCGGCCTGCTGCACCTGAAGCTCGTGCGCTCGCCGCATGCGCACGCCCGGGTCCTGTCCATCGACACCGCGGGTGCCATGGAGGTGCCTGGAGTGGTGGCCGTCCTCACCGCCGAGGACGCCCCCGCCCAGCTGTATTCCAGCGCCCAGCACGAGCTCTACACCGACGACCCCGACGACACCCGGCTGTTGGACACCGTGGTGAGGTTCCGCGGCCAGCGGGTGGCCGCCGTCGTCGCCGAATCGGTGGGCGCGGCGGAAGCGGGCGTGCGCGCGGTCCGCGTTGAGTACGAGGAACTGCCCGCGGTGTTCACCCCGCAGGATGCCATCCGGCCCGGTGCCCCCGCCGTGCACGGGGACAAGGACGCCGGCATGGCGCGGATCGCCCAGCCCGAGCGGAACATTGTGGCGGGGCTGCACACCGAACTTGGCAGCGTCAGCGACGGCTTCGCGGCGGCGGACTTCATCCACGAGCAGACCTACCGGACCCAGCGCGTCCAGCACGTGGCGCTGGAAACACACGCTGCGATCGCTTCGGTGGACGACGACGGCCGGCTGCAGGTGCGCACGTCCAGCCAGGTTCCGTTCCTGGTGCGCCGCACGCTCTGCCGCGTGTTCGGGCTGCCCGAGGAGCAGGTCCACGTGGTGGCGGGCCGGGTGGGCGGCGGTTTCGGCGGAAAGCAGGAAGTCCTGACTGAGGACATCGCCGCCCTCGCAGCCTTGAAGCTGCGGCGCCCCGTGCAGCTGGAGTTCACCCGGACCGAGCAGTTCACCGCCAGCACCACGCGGCACCCGTTCACCATCAAGCTCAAGGCGGGCGCCAGCAGTGACGGCAGGCTCACGGCGCTGCAGCTGGACGTCCTCACCAACACGGGCGCCTACGGCAACCACGCCCCCGGCGTCATGTTCCACGGCTGCGGCGAATCCCTTGCCGTGTACAAGTGCGCCAACAAGAAGGTCGACGCGCTCGCCGTTTACACCAACACCGTGCCCTCCGGAGCGTTCCGCGGCTACGGGCTCAGCCAGATGATCTTCGCCATCGAATCGGCCATCGACGAACTGGCCGCCGGCATCGGCATGGACCCGCTGGAGTTCCGCCGCCGCAACATGGTCCGCGAGGGCGACGACATGCTGTCCACCCATTCCGAACCGGAGGAGGACGTCCACTACGGAAGCTACGGGCTGGACCAATGCACGCGCCTGGTGCAGGACGCATTGGAACGCGGCCGCGAACGCTACCGGGCTGCCGGCCTCGATGACCTGGGGCCGGACTGGGTTACGGGGGAGGGCACGGCGCTGTCCATGATCGACACCGTGCCGCCGCGGGGCCACTTCGCCCATTCGAAGATCCGGCTCCTGGCCGACGGAACGTACGCCGCCGACGTCGGAACCGCCGAATTCGGCAACGGCACCACCACGGTGCACGCGCAGCTGGCGGCGACGGCGCTGTCCACCGTGGCCGCGCGGGTCGCGGTCCGGCAGTCCGACACGGACCTGATCGAGCACGACACCGGCGCCTTTGGCTCGGCCGGCACCGTGGTGGCCGGCAAAGCCACGCTCGCCGCGGCCGAAGAACTGGCCGTCCGGATCCGGGCGTTCGCCGCCGGCGTCCGGCAAATCCAGTCGTCCGGATGCGTGCTCGACGGCGATGCCGTCGTCTGCGAAGGAACCAGGGTGCCGCTTAGTGAACTGTTCGACGCCGCCCGGCAGGCCGGCGTCGAACTCGAGGCCGAGGGGCGCTGGGGCGGAACGCCGCGCTCGGTGGCCTTCAACGTCCACGGCTTCCGCGTGGCCGTGAACACTGGGACCGGTGAGCTGCGGATCCTGCAGAGCGTGCAGGCGGCCGATGCCGGCGTCGTGGTGAACCCGCGGCAGTGCCGGGGCCAGATCGAGGGCGGCATCGCCCAGGCGCTGGGTGCCGCACTCTACGAGGAGGTCCGCGTGGACGACGCCGGCCGGGTCACCACGGACATCCTCCGGCAGTACCACATCCCGTCCTTCGCCGACGTGCCGCGCAGCGAGGTGTACTTCGCCGACACCAACGATGCGCTGGGACCGCTGGGAGCCAAGTCCATGAGCGAAAGCCCCTTCAACCCCGTGGCGCCGGCGCTGGCCAATGCCATCCGGAATGCCACCGGCGTGCGGTTCGCAGAGCTGCCGATAGCCCGGGACAGGATCTACCTCGGGCTGAAGGAGGCGGGGCTAGTTCCTGCGGCTGACGGTGTTCCCGCTGGTGAGAGCATTTCCGCTGGTCCGGGCAACGCGGAGTCACTTTGCGCCCCATGAACCGCGACGGGCGCGCGAAGTGAGCCCGCGCGGCGTTGGCAACATATAGTCGGGGGATGGAACAGCGCATCTTAGGCAAGACCGGACGGAACGTTTCAGTCGTTGGACTGGGAACCTGGCAGCTCGGCGCGGACTGGGGCAACGTTGACCCGGCACAGGCACAGGCCATCCTCGCGGCGTCTGCTGTGGCCGGCGTGACCTTCTTCGACACGGCGGACGTCTACGGGGACGGCCGCAGCGAACAGGCCATCGGGGCGTTCCTCGCCGACAACCCGGGCACGGGCATCACGGTGGCCAC